>NZ_BNEA01000015.1:0-1462500 GCF_016860525.1 Streptomyces rubradiris | reverse complement strand
GAGGCCAACGACGAGCTGCTCGCCCCGCTGTCGGCCGCCGAACGGGAACGGTTCATGGACCTGCTGGCCCGCGTCTCCGGGGTTTCCGGCGTCCCGGGCGGCTCCGGGGACTCCACCGCGGACGGCTGACGTCGCCGCCCGGCGTTCTGGTCAGCCGCGGGCGGCCGGCGTTTCTGGTCAGCCGCGGGCGGCCGGTTCCGGCAGGGCGATGCGGTGCTCGCCCGCGTACACGTTCATCGAGGCGCCACGCAGGAAGCCCACCAGGGTCAGACCGGTCTCCGCGGCCAGGTCCACCGCGAGCGAGGACGGCGCCGAGACGGCCGCGAGCACCGGGATGCCCGCCATGACCGCCTTCTGCGCCAGCTCGAAGGAGGCCCGGCCGGAGACCATGAGGATCGTCCGCGACAGCGGCAGCGCGCCGCTCTGCAGCGCCCGTCCCACGAGCTTGTCGACCGCGTTGTGCCGGCCCACGTCCTCCCGGGTGTCCAGCAGCTCCCCGTCCTCGTCGAACAGGGCCGCCGCGTGCAGCCCCCCGGTCCGGTCGAACACCCGCTGGGCCGCCCGCAGCCGGTCGGGGAGGCCCGCCAGCAGCTCGGGGGTGACCCGGAGCGGGGGAGTGTCGGCGATGGTCCAGCGCGCGGTGGTGCGCACGGCGTCCAGGCTGGCCTTGCCGCACAGACCGCACGAGGAGGTGGTGTAGACGTTGCGCTCCAGGGTGAAGTCCGGGAGGGCGACACCGGGGGCGGTGTGCACGTCGACCACGTTGTAGGTGTTGGAGCCGTCCGCCGTGGCGCCCGCGCAGTAGACGATGTTCCGCAGGTCCGCCGCCGTGGCCAGGACGCCCTCGCTCACCAGGAAGCCGGCCGCCAGCGCGAAGTCGTCGCCCGGGGTCCGCATGGTGATCGCCAGCGGCTTGCCGTTCAGCCGGATCTCCAGGGGCTCCTCCGCGACGAGGGTGTCCGGGCGGGTGGAGACCGCCCCGTCCCGGATGCGCAGGACCTTGCGTCGTTCCGTGACTCGTCCCATGTTCCGATCAGCCCCGGTTCTGTGCGTGCTGGCCGCCGACCGTCTCATTGTCCTGCACATGGGGAGCGGGGGACCGGGCGGGGGCGGGGAACGGGGTGGGCGCGCGGATTATGTGGACGTCCGACAGTCTGACGGGAGCCGACAATTGCGGCGCCGGTTTCCTGTGGCCTCACCTGCCGTCGTACCGGCCGGTCACTGACCACACTGGTGCATCCCGCCACCCACGGCCACGAGGGGAACCCCGCAATGAACGGCTCGCGCATCGTCGCCATCGGCCACTACCAGCCCGCCCGGGTGCTCACCAACGACGACCTGGCGGGCATGGTCGACACCAGCGACGAGTGGATCCGCAGCCGGGTGGGCATCCGGACCCGGCGCATCGCCGGCCCCGACGAGCCCGTGGACGAGCTGGCCGCGCACGCCGCCGCCAAGGCCCTCGCCGCGGCCGGGCTGACCCCGGGCGACATCGACCTGGTCCTCGTCGCCACCTCCACCGCCATCGACCGCTCCCCGAACACCGCCGCCCGGGTCGCGGCCCGGCTCGGCATCCCCGGGCCCGCCGCGCTCGACGTCAACGTGGTCTGCGCCGGGTTCACCCACGCCCTCGCCACCGCCGACCACACCCTGCGGGCCGGCGCCGCCACCCGCGCCCTGGTCATCGGCGCCGACAAGATGTCCGACGTCACCGACTGGACCGACCGCAGCACCTGCGTCCTGGTCGGCGACGGGGCCGGCGCCGCCGTCGTGACCGCCTGCCCGCCGGGCGCCGAACCCGGCATCGGGCCGGTGCTGTGGGGCTCGGTGCCCGAGATGGGGCACGCCGTACGGATCGAGGGCACCCCGCCCCGGTTCGCGCAGGAGGGCCAGAGCGTCTACCGCTGGGCCACCACCCGCCTGCCGGCCATCGCCCGCCAGGCCTGCGAGAAGGCCGGGGTGGCACCCGGGGACCTGGCCGGCGTCGTCCTGCACCAGGCCAATCTGCGGATCATCGAACCGCTGGCCCGGAAACTCGGCGCCGTCAACGCGGTGATCGCCCGCGATGTCACCGAGTCCGGCAACACCTCGGCCGCCAGCATCCCGCTCGCCTTCTCCAAGCTGCTCGAACAGGGCGCCCTGAACAGCGGCGACCCGGTGCTGCTGTTCGGCTTCGGCGGCAACCTCTCCTACGCCGGGCAGGTCGTGCGCTGCCCCTGAGGTCCGGCCGCCGCGCGTACGCGCTTCCGCGCGCCTCCTGAACGGCCTTCCGGGGGCCTCCGTACGGGATTCCGCGCACCGTAGACTGTAGACGAAAGACAATCGATACCGAGCGTCCATCGCCCGCGTCAGACCCGCCCAGGAGGACCGCGATGTCGTCGACCGGACTGCCGCACGGGACGGTGCCCAGGCTGGAGCGGCCGGGCCCGCTGCGCGAGCGCGTGTACGAGGCGCTGCTGGAACTCATCACCACCCGCGCCCTGCGCCCCGGACAGCACCTGGTGGAGAGCGAACTCGCCGGGCACCTCGGTGTCTCCCGGCAGCCCGTGCGCGAGGCGCTGCAGCGGCTGAACACCGAGGGGTGGGTCGATCTGCGGCCCGCCCAGGGCGCGTTCGTGCACGAGCCGACCGAGGAGGAGGCCGACCAGCTGCTCACGGTCCGCACCCTGCTGGAGGCGGAGGCCGCCCGGCTGGCCGCCGCGCACGCGGACAGCGCCGGTGTCGCCGCCTTGAAGGAGCTGTGCGCCGAGGGTGAGCAGGCCGTGGCGGCCGAGGACGTGGACCGCGCGGTCGCCCTCAACGCGGCCTTCCACGGCAAGGTGATGGAGCTGGCCGGCAACACGGTCCTCGCCGGGCTCGCCGCCCAGGTGGACCGGCGGGTCCGCTGGTACTACACCCCGGTGGCCCGGCAGCGCGGCAGCCAGTCGTGGGTCGAGCACCGGGAACTGATCGCCGCCATCGACGCCCGGGACGAGCAGCGCGCCACCCGGCTGATGCGCGAACACACCGAGCACACCCGGCGGTCGTACCACGAGCGCGAGACCGCCTGACCGACACCCGCCGGGCGTCCCCCCGTTCGCTCATGGACGGGGGAACGCCCGGAACAGTACGGCGGGTTGAGCGGGTGGGCCGTCAGGTGGCCGGACGGGGCGCCGGGGCCGGCATCCGGTCCGTGCCGCCCCGGCCCGGCTGCCGCAGCAGCAGGGCCAGCGCCGCCGCCACCATCGAGACACCGCCGGCCAGCGCGTAGGCGCCGTCGTAGCCCCAGGCGCCGACCACCATGGAGCCGAGGCCGCCGCCGAACAGCCCGCTGATCAGCTTGCCGCTGTACACCAGACCGTAGTTGGTGGCGTTGTAGTTCTCGCCGAAGTAGTCCGGGGTCAGCGCCGCGAACAAGGGGTAGAACGCGCCGCCGCCGAAGCCGGAGAGGAAGGCGAAGAACAGGAACAGCCACTGGTTCTTCACCTCGCCGGCCCAGATGACACCGAACTGGGCGAGCCCCAGCACGACGATGACGAACACCAGCGTCGTCCTGCGGCCCCACAGGTCCGACAGCCAGCCCACCACCGCGCGGCCGATGCCGTTGATGACGGCCATGACACCCATCGAGGAGGCCGCGACCAGGGGACCGAAACCGACCTCCTTGGCGAAGTCGACCTGGAAGGAGATCCCGAAGATCGAGACCCCGGCCGTCATCACGACCATGACCCACATCAGCGGCAGCATCCCGGTCCGCACGGCCTCTTTGGGCGTGAACTGGCGTACCGCCGGCGGGTTCTTCGCCAGGCTCTTGGCACTCGTGCCGCTCGCCGGGCCCAGCGGCGGGGCCACGTCGGCGGGCCACCAGTTCTTCGGCGGGTCCTGGAAGAAGAACGCGCAGACGGCGACCACCAGCAGCACGTAGCAGCCGATCAGGTCGAGCACCCGGTCGTAATCCCCGGTGTCGAACGCGTAGTTGAAGATGAAGATGAAGGGCAGCGAGCCGTAGGCGAAGCCCCCGTTGACGAAGCCGGTCTTCGCCCCGCGCCGCTCCGGGAACCACTTGCCGACCATGTTGATGCACGTCGCGTAGATCAGCCCGGAACCGACCCCGCCCACGACACCGAAACCCACGATCGCCGGTAAGACGTCGCGCAGATGGGCCAGGGCCAGGAAGCCGAGCAGACACATCACGGCGCCGATGTACATCGCCCGGCGCGCCGTGAGCAGGCCCCGCTCGCGCAGCCAGCCCGCCGGGAACGCGATGCCCGCCTGGAAGAAGATCCAGACGCTCAGGATCCAGAACGTGTCGCTCTGGGTCCAGCCGTGGGCCGCGGACAGGGTGTCCTCCGCGGAGCCGTAGGCGTACTCCGAGACACTGATGGCCATCATGGAGACCCACGGGAGATACACCATGAGCTTGCGGGAGTGACCGAGGATGTCCCGGTCCGTCTCGCCGACGCGGTAGACCCGGCCGCGGGCGTCGGTCACCTCGCGGTAGGCGTGGTGCGGCCGGTCCGGTTCGGCCGGGGTCTGCCGTGTCTTCATGCGATCTGACGTCATGTCAGGCCAGCTCCTCGCCGGTGGGGGGAACGGATGGAGGACGGACGGTGCGCCGGGCACGGGGTGGGGCCCGGCGCCGTGCGGAGGGGGGAGGAGGGTGGGTCACACCCCTGGTGCGGTGGCGCCGGTCACCTCATGAACCGCCGGGCAGCAGGCCGGCCGCCCGCGCCCAGCGGTACTTGGCGCCGAGCACGGCCACCGGCTTCTCGGTCGTGTACGGATACGCCACGACCCCCCGCTCGAACAGGTACCGGCAGGCCCCCTCGACCTCCACGTCACCGGCGAGGGAGGCCACCACCGGCTTCTCCACGCCCCGTTCGCGGAACTCGGCCACCAGCCGGGCGGTCAGCTCCGCGAACACCATCGGCGGGGTGACGATGGTGTGCCAGTAGCCCAGCACCAGCGCGTGCACACGCGGGTCCGCCAGTCCCAGCCGGATCGTCGCCTCGTACGTCGCCGGCGGCTCGCCCCCGGTGATGTCGACCGGGTTGCCGGCCGCGCCGAACGGCGGGATGAACCGGCGGAAGGCCGCGTCCAGGTCGGGCGGGATCTCCATCAGCGACAGCCCGTTGTCCGCCACCGCGTCCGACAGCAGCACCCCGCTGCCGCCCGCGCCGGTGATGATGACGACGTTGTCGCCTCGCGGGGTGGGCAGGACCGGCAACGCGCGCGCGTACTCCAGCAGGTCCTCCAGGCCCGGCGCCCGGATCACCCCGGCCTGCCGGAGGATGTCGTCGTAGACCGCGTCGTCGCCCGCGAGCGCCCCGGTGTGCGAGCCGGCCGCCCGCGCGCCCGCCGCCGTACGGCCCGCCTTCAGCACCACCACCGGCTTCCTCGGCACGACCTCGCGGGCCGCCGCCACGAACGCCCGCCCGTCCTTGAGGTCTTCCAGGTGCATGGCGACGCACTCGGTGTGCGGATCCTCGCCGAACCAGGTCAGCAGGTCGTCCTCGTCCAGGTCGGCCTTGTTGCCGAGGCCGACGATCGCCGACACGCCCGTCCTCGTGGTGCGCGCGAAGCCGAGGACGGCCATGCCGATGCCACCGGACTGCGAGGTCAGCGCCACCGGGCCCTTGACGTCGTACGGCGTGCAGAACGTGGCGCACAGGTCCTGCCAGGTGGAGTAGTAGCCGTAGATGTTCGGGCCGAGCAGGCGCATGCCGTACCGCTCGGCGATCTCCACCAGCTCCGCCTGGAGCGCGTCCTCGCCGGTCTCCGCGAACCCGGACGGGATGAGCACCGCGTTGGGGATTCCCTTGCGCCCCGCCTCCTCCAGCGCCGCCGCCACCAACCGGGCCGGGATGGCGAAGACGGCCACGTCGACCTCGCCGGGCACGTCGGCGACGCTCTTGTACGCCTTGCGGCCCAGGATGTCGTCGGCCCGGGGATTGACCGGATGGACGTCACCGGCGAACCCGCCGTCGAGGAGGTTGCGCAGCACCGAATTGCCGATCTTCCCCGGCTCGCCGGAGGCACCGATCACCGCGACCGAGTGCGGGCGCATCAGCCGGCGCATCGAGGCGAGGATCTCCTCGCGGCTGTACGTCCGCCGGGGTGCCGGCCGCCGCTCGGCGAGGATGATCCGGATGTCGGCGGCGACCGCGCCCCGGTCCGTGGCGATCACCGGATTGAGGTCGACCTCCCCGATCCCGGGGAAGTCCGCGACCAGTTGCGACACCCGCCGGATCTGCTCGGCCAGCGCCCACCGGTCCACCCCGGCCCGGCCGCGGACCCCGCGCAGGATCTGGGCCGCCCGGATGGAGTCGAGCATCGACAGCGCCTCGTCGGCCGAGACGGGAGCGAGGCGGAACGTCACGTCCTTCAGCACCTCCACCAGCACCCCGCCCAGCCCGAACGCCACCACCTTCCCGAAGGCCGGATCGGTGACCGCGCCGACGATGACCTCCTGGCCCGCCGGCAGCAACTCCTGTACCAGCACGCCCTCGATACGGGCCCCCGCGTCGTAGGCACGTACGTTGCCGACGATCTCGTGGAACGCCGCCCGCACCCGGTCCGCGCCCTCCGCCCCCACGACCACCCCGCCGGCCTCGGTCTTGTGCAGGATGTCCGGCGAGACGATCTTCAGCACCACGGGCCCGCCCAGCCGCGCCGCCGCGGCCACCGCCTCGTCCACGTCCCGGGCCAGTTCCTCGCCCGGTACGGCGATCCCGTAGGCGTCGGCGACCACCCTGCCCTCGGGCGCGGTCAGCGCGGTACGGCCCTCGGCCCGCACCGACTCCAGCAGCGCCCGCACCCGGGCCACCCGGTCCTCGTCCAGCACCTCAGATCACCCCGTCCGACTTCAGAAGGCGCAACTCGTCCTCGCCGAGGCCCAGTTCACCGGCGTAGACCTCTTCGTTGTGCTGGCCGAGCAGCGGCGAGGAGGTCACCTCCACGGGGGAGTCGGAGAGTTTGATCGGGCTGCCGACGGTGACGAACTCGCCGCGTTCGGGGTGCGGGACGCGGACCACCATGCCGTCGGCGGCCAGCGAGGGGTCCTCGATGATCTCCTTGGTGGACAGGATCGGGCCGCACGGGATGTCGTGCGCGGTCAGCCGCTCCAGCACCTCCCACTTGGGCAGCGTGGCCGACCACTCCTCGATGAGCTGGAACATCTTGTTCAGCTTCGGCAGCCGGGCCTCCGGCGTGGCCCACTCGGGGTCGTCGGCGAGTTCGGGCCGGCCGATGAGCTCGGTGACCGGCCGCCAGCCGACGGGCTGGACGATGACGTACACGTAGTCGTTCGGGCCGCCCGGCGCGCACTTGACCGCCCAGCCCGGCTGGCCGCCGCCGGAGGCGTTCCCCGAACGGGGGACCTCCTCGCCGAAGTCCTCGTTGGGGTATTCGGCGAGCGGCCCGTGAGCCAGCCGCTGCTGGTCGCGTAGCTTCACCCGGCACAGGTTGAGCACGGCGTGCTGCATGGCCACGTCGACCCGCTGCCCGCGCCCGGTCCGCTCCCGCTGGAACAGGGCCGCGAGTATCCCGGCCACGGCGTGCACCCCCGTCCCCGAGTCCCCGATCTGGGCCCCCGTCGCCAGCGGCGGACCGTCTTCGAAACCGGTGGTCGCCATCGACCCGCCCATGGCCTGCGCGACGACCTCGTAGGCCTTGAACCGGGTGTACGGGCCGTTCCCGAACCCCTTGATGGAGGCATAGACGATCCGCGGGTTGATCTCCTGGACGCGCTCCCAGGGGAAGCCCATCCGGTCGACCGCGCCCGGCCCGAAGTTCTCGACCATGACGTCCGAGCGGCGGATCAGCTCGGTGAGGATCTCCTTGCCGCGCTCGGTCTTGGTGTTCAGCGTGATGCCGCGCTTGTTGCAGTTGAGCATCGTGAAGTACAGCGAGTCGGCGTCCGGCAGGTCCCGCAGCTGCCTGCGGGTGATGTCACCGGTCGGCGCCTCCAGCTTGACGACGTCCGCGCCGAGCCAGGCGAGCAGCTGGGTGGCGGACGGCCCGGACTGGACGTGGGTCATGTCGAGGACGCGAATGCCCTCAAGAGCCTTGGCGGACATGGGCGTTCACCTCACTTGTACATGGTCTGGTTCATGGTTCCGGGGGCGTACGCGTCCGGGTCGACCCAGACGTTGATCAGTGACGGCTTCCCGGACTCGCGGGCCCGGCGCAGGGCGGGGCCGATGTCGGCCGGGTCGCGGACCTCCTCGCCGTGACCGCCCAAAATCCGCGCGAACTGGTCGTACGGCACGTCACCGAGGGTGTTGCCGACCCGCTCGCGGTCCTTGCCGTACTTGGCGGCCTGGCCGTAACGGATCTGGTTCATGGAGGAGTTGTTGCCGACGATGCCGACGAACGGCAGGTCGTAGCGGACGAGGGTCTCGAAGTCCCAGCCGGTCAGGGAGAAGGCGCCGTCGCCGAAGAGGGCGACCACCTCCTTGTCCGGGCGGGCCTGCTTGGCGGCGAGCACGAAGGGAATGCCGACGCCGAGGGTGCCGAGCGGGCCGGGGTCCATCCAGTGGCCGGGTGACTTGGGCTGGACGACCTGCCCGGAGAAGGTGACGATGTCGCCGCCGTCGCCGATGTACACCGAGTCCTCGGTGAGGAAGTCGTTGATCTCGCTGACCAGCCGGTACGGGTGGATGGGCGAGGCGTCCGACCTGAGCTGCGGCAGCCGCTTGTCGAGGGCCGCCCGTTCGGCCGCGCGCAGCTCCTCCAGCCACTCCTTGCGCCGCACGGCCCCGTCGTCGGTCCGGCCGGACGCGGCCTCGGTGACGGCCTTCAGCACCAGTCCGGCGTCGCCGACGATCCCGAGGCCGATGTCGCGGTTCTTGCCCACCGTCCGGTAGTCGAGGTCGATCTGCACGACCGTGGCGGTGGGGGAGAGGCGCCTGCCGTAGCCCATGCGGAAGTCGAACGGGGTGCCGACGATCACGATGACGTCGGCGTGCGAGAAGGCGTACCGGCGGGAGAGCTGGAAGTGGTGCGGGTCGCCGGGCGGGAGGGTGCCGCGCCCGGCGCCGTTCATGTACGCCGGGATGTTCAGGGTGCGCACCAGCTCGACGGCCGCATCGGTGCCGCGGGTCGTCCAGACCTGGCCGCCCAGCAGGATGGCGGGTTTCCGGGCGTGCACCAGCAGGTCGGCGAGCCGTTCGACCGCCTCCGGGTCGCCGGCCGAGCGGGTCGAGGCCCGGTAGGCCCCGGCCCGTGGCACCCGGGCCTGCTCGCGCGGCACCTTGGCGTCGAGGACGTCCCGGGGGATCTCCAGGAAGGAGGGGCCGGGGGCACCGTGGTAGCACTCGCGGAAGGCCATCGACACCATGTCCGCGGCGCGGGCGGTGTGCGGCACGGTCGCCGCGAACTTGGTGATCGGCGTCATCATGTCGACGTGCGGCAGGTCCTGGAGGGACCCCATCTTGTGCTGGCTGAGCGCGCCCTGGCCGCCGATGAGCAGCATCGGGGACTCGGCGCGGAAGGCGTTGGCGACCCCGGTGACGGCGTCGGTCGTGCCGGGGCCGGCGGTGACCACCGCGCAGCCCGGTTTGCCGGTGATCCGGGCGTACCCGTCGGCGGCGTGCGCGGCGACCTGCTCGTGACGTACGTCGACGACCTCTATCCCCTCGTCCACGCAGCCGTCGTAGATGTCGATGATGTGGCCGCCGCACAGGGTGTAGACGCGGTCGACCCCTTCGGCCTTCAGCGCCTTGGCGACGAGATGGCCGCCGGAGATCAGGTCCTGGGCGGGTTGGTTGTCCTGGGTGCCGTCGGGGGTGTCGCCGGTGGTGTGGGGCATGGCGAGGTCCTCTCCCTTGCCGAGGCGTGCATACAGCACATTGCATACAGTCGACGAATACTGTATGGACTCGTTATCCCTCATCCGGCGGGCGCTGTCCAGGGGGTGTGGGCACTTCCGGCCACCGCGCCCGGCGGTTCCCGGCCGGTCACACACTGTGCGGCCGCCCTCGCGTACCGTGCGCGGCGGGCGGGCCTTGCAGGTGGGAGCGTTTCCGGCTGGCGCCCGGCGGCGGATACGCAGGTGAAACGCACTCCGAAACCTTGGTATTGTTGTCCATGTCGCCGCGGGGAACACGCCCCGCAAGGCGGCAGACACCTAGTCCGGGTGGCGGAATGGCAGACGCGCTAGCTTGAGGTGCTAGTGCCCTTTATCGGGCGTGGGGGTTCAAGTCCCCCCTCGGACACCAGTGGAAGACCCCTGTTCATCAGGGGTCTTCTGCATTTCTGGGCGGCAGCGTGACCGACCACGTGACCAACAGCCCAGAGAGTTGCCTGGTCAGACCAGGGATGACAGGCCGAGCCTGTTGGCTCCGGAGGCGGCGAGCTTCCGGGCTCCGTTCTTACGTGAGTGGCCGTAGCGGGCCATGGTGTAGCCCAGCGAGTGGTGCCGGACGTTCGCGGAAACCTCTACGGGGTTCTCCCCGGCCTCCAGATCGTTCGTGACCTTGCTGTGCCTCCGGTCGTGGATGCGGAAGTCGTCCGGCAGGTGCAGCCGGTTCCGGAGGGTGCGCCACCGTGCCGAGACCTCTCGGGGTCCTGGGGCCCGCCTGCCTCGCCCCGGTAGAGCGTGAAGCCGTCGCGGGCGAACACCAGGTCATGATCCCGTCCACGCGGAGCCGAGTCGTTCGCGTTCGGCGTCCTGGCGCTCCTTCCGCCACTTGAGGACGTTTATCACGGACTGATCCACGTAGATCACGGCGTTGGCGTCACCGTCTTTGGTCAGTTTCCGCAGCCGGTAGGTGTTGCCTTCCTCGACCACGACCCAGCCCGGTTCGATGGAGCCCTCAGCCCAGTTGATGAGGGACCACTTCATACCCAGGACTTCACTGCGCCGCACTCCGGTGCCGGCGTAGACGGTCCACAGCGGAGGTTGGCGGGTTGCCGGACACGCAAACTCGGACTATCAATGCGGTGTGGGATATCTCCCTTGCGCTGGCGAATGCCCTTCGGATCTTGCATCGACTGAACGTATTGGACGATGACCCGGCTAGCGGTACTGTCCGCGTTCACCAGCTGATTCAGCGAGCCGTCCGTGAAAACGAAGAAACACAGGATCATTTGACTGAACTGGTTTCTTCGGGCGCTGAATCCTTGATGGAGATTTGGCCGGATGTCGAGCGTGACGCCACCCTCTCATTGCTTTTGCGTGCAAATGCAGGCGCATTGATTGATCGTGACGGTGAATATCTTTGGCAGGGGACTGCTCACCCTATGCTATTTCGATTGGGTCGAAGCCGAGGAGAGTCGGGTGAAGTTGATGGCGCTGTTGCGTATTTCGCATCCCTGGCTGTCGATGCTCACAGCAAGTTGGGTCGTGACCACCCTGACACCCTTACTGCCCGCAATGAAGTGGCTTACTGGCGGGGGGAGATGGGCGACGTGGCGGGTGCTCTTGCCGCAACAGAGGAACTGTTGGTTGACCAGGTGCGAGTGCTCGGGCCCGACCATCCCTGGACCTTCGCCAGTCGGGGCAATGCCGCTGGATGGCGGGGTGATTTGGGGGATGTTGCTGGTGCTGTTGCTGCCTACCAGGAACTGCTCAGTGATCAACTACGAGTACTTGGTCCTGATCATCCAGGCGTACTTGCCACTCGAAACAACCTTGCTGCGATGCGGGGGTACGCCGGTGACGCGGCGGGGGCGGCCGCGGCTTTCGAAGAGCTGCTGGTGGAATGTCAGAATGTGCTGGGACCTGACCATCCCCGCACTCTCGCCACCCGCGGCAACCTTGCGTTCTGGCGAGCCAAGATGGGTGACTTGGAGACGTCTCGCAGCGCGTATGCAGATCTACTGGCTGATCGGCTGCGAGTGCTTGGCCCTGACCACAGGGATACCCTTAATTCACGCAGTGATCTCGCAGCGGTTCAAGGTGAGGCGGGAGACAGTGTTGGTGCGGTATCCGCCTACGAGCAGTTGCTGGCTGATCGACTCCGGGTGCTTGGGCCCGACCACCCCGACACACTAGCCACGCGCAGCAACCTCGCCGGCTGGCGGGGGGAGGTGGGCGACCTACAGGGTGCAATCGCGGCCACCGAGGAACTCTTGGCTGATCAACTGCGGGTGCTCGGCCCTGATCATCCGGATACGCTTGCGACCCGCAACAATCTTGCCGGAAGGCGCGGGCAAGCGGGCGATGTGGCTGCTGCTATCGCCGCGTACGAAGACCTGCTTGACCATCAGTCGCGGGTCCTAGGGGCTGATCATCCGAGCACTCTTGCGACCCGTGCCAATCTCGTCGGCTTCCGAGGGGAGTCCGGGGACGCCTCAGGAGCGCGTATCGCTCAGATGGATCTCCTCGCCGACCGACTGCGGATTCTCGGCGCCGACCACCCAGACACCCTGGCCACCCGCTATGCCTTGGCTGCGCTGCAGGGCCAGGCGGGGGATGCGGCAGGCGCTGCCAGCGCATACGAGGAGTTGCTGGCCGACATGTTCCGTGTCCTAGGGCCGCTTCATCCTGTCACCTTTGATGCATTTTGTGAGATGCAGTACTGGAGAGGTCGGGCTGCAGCAGACCCACAGTAGTGCTGCCGGTGATGTTCCTCCTTGGGGGCCCGGGGAAGAGGATCGCACCCGGGCCGTCATGGACGCCGTGCTCGGCGGACTGCGGACCGGGTGCGGACAGCTAAGCGGTGCGACCTGTGGAAGTGCAGGTCAGGCTGCCTAGAGGGAGATCAGGCCTTCTTGGTCTCCGCCAAGAAGACGTCCACCGAGGCATGGGCCTTCGAAGTGGCCCGCAGGCGCCTGAGGGGCGGGGGTGCGCAGCGACAGGCCGGCGATGACGGGCTGCCCCTGTCGGACCGTCCGTCGATCGCGTTGGCGGAGCGGGCGGTGCGCAAATCGCCCGGCCGCGATGGCGCGCGGAGCCTGGTCGATGCCGCACGGCGGGCCGGCATCGCCATCGAGGCGGCGGCGCTCGTGCGCGACCTCATCGATTCGGCGGGGGTTGCCACCGCCGAGGAGGTGCTGCGGGGCATCAGGGAGGAGGCGGCGGACCGTACCGCCCAACTCGATCGCCCGACGAGCGAGTTGATGAGCCACACGGAGTGCCGGTACTGCGGTCACGCCATAGCCCGGATCGTGGACGCTCCCTGGCTCCATAGCGCTGCGGCGCCCATGTCCCGAGGTTGTCGCGCCGCCAGTTACGACCGCGACGGCACTTGGGACGATTTCCTGGACCGGGTGTGGGAGGCGACTCCGTCGAAGTCGTACCGGTGAGTCTTCCGTAGGGGTCGTGGCGGAGCGATGGGATGAGTCGGGGGAGCCGCAGGCGGGGGATGGGGTGCCGTATTGCAATGGTCGGTCCAAAAACGTAGTCTCTGCGTATGGCCCGACCGAGGACGTTCGACGAAGAGCAGGCTCTGGACGCGGCGATGCGGACCTTCTGGCGGAAGGGGTACGAGGCCACCTCCACCGAGGATCTGTGTGCCGCCACCGGACTGGGGCGCAGCAGCATCTACAACACCTTCAAGAGCAAGCACGCCCTGTTCCAGCGTGTCCTGCACCGCTATATGACCACCATGAACGCGGGTCAGGCGGCCGTTCTGGAGGATCCGGAACTCAGTGGTGCCGACCGGATCCGTGCCCTGTTCGCCCGGGTGCTCGACGGTGACGCCGAGAACCGGCCCACCGGCCGCAGCCTGGGATGTCTCGGCGTGAACACCACCATCGAGCTCGCCGGGCGTGACGCCGTCGCGGCCGGGATGCTGGAACGCGACACCGCCCATCGGCTGGACATGCTGCGTGCCGCCGTCGAGGCCGGCCGGCGTGACGGCAGCATCACTTCCTCCCGGGACACGGGCGACCTGGCCCGGTTCCTCAACGCCACCATCGCGGGCCTGCGTGTCTCCGCCCAGGGCGGTGCCGACCGGGCCGCGCTGGACGCCGTCGTCGCGATCGCCCTCGACGCGCTCACCGCCTGACCTGACTGGCCGGCTCCGGCTGACTGCCGGTCGCGCCTGCCGGGTCGGTGGGGAGGGCCGTGGCGCGTCGTGGGCCTCGCTGCTGACCAAATTTTGAACCGACCCATCCAAAACTTCTTGTCTGTGACGATCTCTCGCGTCCTCGTTTTGGACAGGTCATTACGTAACCAGTCCTCCCGCCGACCCAGTGCGGGTTCACATTCGAAGGAGTAACCGCCGTGCCCCGTGCCGTCTACGTCCTGGCGCTCGGCATCTTCGCCATGGTGACCAGCGAGTTCGCGGTCGCCGGCCTGATGCCGCAGATGGCCGCCGGCCTGCACGCCACCGTTCCGCAGATCGGCTACCTCATCACCGCGTTCGCCGCCGCCATGGCCCTCGGCGGCCCGGTGCTCACCGTGGCGGTGATGAAACTCCCGCCCCGCACCGCCCTCCTGGTGCTGTTCGCCGTCTTCCTGGCCGGCAACGTCCTCGCCGCCACCGCGACCGGCTACGGCACCATGCTCGTCGCCCGGATCGTGACCGGCGTCGCCTCCCAGGCCTTCTTCGGCGTCGCCATCTCGCTGTGCGCCCGGCTCACTCGGCCCGAGATACGGGGGCGGGCCATCGCCGTGGCCATGAACGGGCTGATGCTCGGCACCCTGCTCGGGCTTCCGCTGTCCACCCTGATCGGCGAACGGCTCGGCTGGCGCGCCGCGTTCTGGGCCGTCTCGGTGCTCGCCCTGGCCGCCGCCGCGGCCACAGCGGCCGGTGTGCCGCGCCTGGCCGCCGCCCCGAGCGGGGGTCTGCGCGCCGAGGCCGGTGTCTTCGCCCGGCCCCGGCTGTGGCTGGCGCTGATCACCAGCACGCTGATCATCGGCGCCACCTTCTCCGCCTTCAGCTACTTCAACCCCATCCTCACCGGTCTCACCGGCTTCTCCGCGGGCACCGTCCCGCTGCTGCTGATCGCCTACGGCGCCGCCACCGTCATCGGCAACACGGTCGTCGGGCGGTTCGCCGACCGGTACACCCTGCCGGTCCTCGCCATCGGCCTGGCGCTCAGCCTGCTCTTCCTGACCGGCTTCGCGGTCTTCGCCGGTGTGCCCGCCCCCGCCGTGGTCTGCATGCTGGGGGTCGGCCTGGTGGGCGTCACCATGAACCCGGCCATGGTCACCCGGGTGCAGCGCGCGGGCAACGCCGGGCCGCTGGTCAACACCGTCCACTCCTCCTTCATCACGCTCGGCGTCATCCTCGGCTCGTCCCTCGGTGCCGTCGCCATCGACCTGTGGAGCCTGCGTGCCCCGCTCTGGCTCGGCGCCGGCCTCGCCGCCGTAGGACTGCTCACCGTCCTGCCCGAACTCGGCCGCAACGGCGGTACGTCGGCCGGCATGGGCGAAGTGGCGTCAGAGGCCGGGGCAGAGCCGGCCGGTCTGCGGGAAGCGGTACGCGAGGCCTGACCGGTCGGCGGACGCCGGGGCGCGGGGGCGTCGACATCGTGCATCGTGCCGGGCCGGGCGTGGGGATCACGCCCGGCCGGGCGCCGGGACTGCGTCGGGCCGGGCGCGGCCTTACGCCGGGTCGGGTGGGGGGACTCGCTGGGCCGACCGCGGGTGCCGTGTCGTGCTGGACGCCGATGTCGCGCCGGGCTTGTTGTGGGCTTGCGCGGACTGGACGAGGGCATTGCGCCGGGCTTGTTGTGGGCTTGCGCGGACTGGACGAGGGCATTGCGCCGGGCCGGGGTACCGGGATCGTATGGCCGGCCGCCGGCATCGAGCTGCGCCGGGCGGTGCCGGTATCACGCGGGCCGGCAGCCGGCATGTGCCCGCCGATACCTCGCCGGCCCGGCCGCCGATACCTCGCCGGCCCGGCCGTCGATACCCCACCGGGCCGGCCGCCAACGCCTCGCCAGGGCGCCCACCAACGCCTCGCCAGGGCGCCCGCCAATGCCTCGCCAGGCCGCCCGCCAACGCCTCGCCGGGCCGCCCCCGTACCTTCTGGACCGGAGCCCGGCACCCTGCCAGGCCCGGTGGCCCACCGGTCGGCCCGGCGCGGGCCGTCCGGTGGGCCGCCTTCCCCGACGATCACCTGTCGAATCCCTTGACGATCGCCCTCCCGGCGGATTAACTCACGTCCTAAATTAAGTCATGAGTGCAATCCCCGAAGGGACACCGGGACGCATGCGCAGCATCCGAGCCGCGGCCGTAGGCGCCGTCACCCTGTCACTCGCCCTCGCGGTCACGGCCTGCGGAGGCGGGTCGGCCACCGGCGGTGGGTCCAACGACTCGCCGAAGACGCTGACGTACTGGGCGTCCAACCAGGGGGCCAGCATCGAGGCGGACAAGAAGGTGCTCCGGCCCGAGCTGGACAAGTTCGAGCAACAGACGGGGATCAAGGTGAAGTTGGAGGTCGTACCCTGGTCGGACCTGCTCAACCGCATCCTGACCGCCACCACCTCGGGCCAGGGCCCGGACGTGCTGAACATCGGCAACACCTGGAGCGCCTCCCTCCAGGCGACCGGCGCGCTACTGCCCTGGGACGAGAAGAACTTCGCTGCGATCGGCGGCCGGGACCGGTTCGCCGAGACCGCGCTCGGCTCGACCGGAGCCCGGGGCGAGGACCCGGCCGCGGTCCCGCTGTACTCGATGGCGTACGCCCTCTACTACAACAAGAAGATCTTCGCCGAGGCCGGCATCTCCAAGCCCCCGGCCACCTGGGCCGAACTCGTCGAGGCTGGCAGGAAGATCAAGGCCGAGGGCAAGTCCCCGCTGGGCGCCGAGGGTTCGAACCTGTCGGAGAACATCCACCACGCCTTCGTCTTCGCCAAGCAGCGCGGCGCCGACTTCTTCACCGCCGACGGCAAGCCCGACTTCACCAACCCCAAGGTGGTCGACGCGGTCAAGAGCTACGTCGACCTGATGGCCAAGGACAAGGTCATCCCGGCCGGAGACGCCGAGTACGCGCAGAACCAGTCCGTCAGCGACTTCGCCAAGGGCAAGCAGGCCATGCTGCTGTGGCAGACCGCCTCCGCCAACCTCAAGTCCCAGGGGATGAGCGAGGACGCCTACGGCATCGCGCCCGTGCCGGTGATCTCGGGCACGCCCGGCGGCGGCACCCAGGTCAACTCCCCGGTCATGGGCATCAACATGGCCGTCTTCAAGAACACCGACAACCTTGACGGCGCCAAGCGGTTCGTGAAGTTCATGACGTCCGACGAGGAGCAGAAGATCCTCAACAAGGCCTACAGCGCCATCCCGCCGGTCAAGTCCGCGCAAGCGGACCCCGCGTTCGCCGCCCCGGACACCGCGGTACTGAAGAACACCCTGGCCACCAGCGCCGCCGCGCTGCCGCAGGTCCCCTCCGAGTCGCAGTTCGAGACGACGGTCGGTACGGCCGTCAAGGAGCTGTTCGCCGACGCCGCCGCCGGGCGGCCGGTGACCGCCGGCTCGGTGGAGGCCAAGCTGCGCAAGGCCCAGCAGCAGATGCCGGCGGCGTGAGCCCGACGATGACCACCACCGCCTTCAAGGAGCCGGTGCGCCAGGCCCCGTCCGGGGTGGCGGCCCGTGCGTCCCGCCGCCCCGGGCGGCTGCGCCGCCTCTCGCTGCCGTACCTGCTGCTCCTGCCGGCCCTGCTGCTCGAACTCCTCGTCCACCTGGTGCCGATGGTCATCGGCGTCGTGATGAGCTTCAAGGAGCTCACCCAGTTCTACATCCGCGACTGGGGCACCGCCCCCTGGTCCGGCCTCGGCAACTACCAGGTGTCGGTGGACTTCGACGCCCCCGTGGGCGAGGCCCTGCTGCACTCCTTCCTGGTCACCGTCGGCTTCACCCTGCTGTCGGTCGGCCTGTGCTGGCTGATCGGCACCGCAGCCGCGGTCTTCATGCAGGACACCTTCCGCGGACGCGGGCTGCTGCGCGCCCTGTTCCTGGTGCCGTACGCGCTGCCCGTCTACACCGCCGTCATCACCTGGGTGTTCATGTTCCAGCACGACAACGGCCTGGTGAACCACGTGCTGCACGACCAGCTGCACCTCACCGACAAGCCCTCCTTCTGGCTCATCGGCGACAACAGCTTCTACGCCCTGCTGACCGTCTCGGTGTGGAAGGGCTGGCCGTTCGCCTTCCTCATCGTGACCGCCGGGCTGCAGAACATCCCCCGGGAGCTGTACGAGGCCGCCGCGCTGGACGGCGCCGGGACGTGGCAGCGGATCCGCCGCATCACCCTGCCCTCGCTGCGCCCCGTCAACCAGGTCCTCGTGCTGGTGCTGTTCCTGTGGACGTTCAACGACTTCAACACGCCGTACGTGCTGTTCGGCAAGTCCGCGCCCGAGGCCGCCGACCTCGTCTCCGTCCACATCTACCAGTCCTCCTTCGTCACCTGGAACTTCGGCACCGGCTCCGCCATGTCCGTCCTGCTGCTGCTCTTCCTGCTCGTCGTCACGGGCGGCTACCTGCTGCTCACCTCGCGCGGACGGAGGGCCGCCGATGTCTAGCACCCGCACACCGGCGTCCCCCAGCCGTACGCCGGCGACCGCCCTCCGTGCGCCGGGGACACCCACCCGCTCGCCCATGGCACCGGCGCGCTCGTTCCTGTGGCTCCGGCGGGTCTTCCTCACCCTGCTCGCCGGGTTCGTGCTGGTCCCGGTGTACGTCATGGTCTCCAGTTCGCTGAAGCCGCTCGCGGACGTCACCGGCGAGTTCCGCTGGCTGCCCAGCGGGCTGACCGTCCGCCCGTACATCGACATCTGGTCGACGGTCCCGCTCGCGCGGTACTTCGTGAACTCGCTGATCGTGGCGGGCGCGGCGACCGTCTGCTCGGTCGTCATCGCCGTGTTCGCGGCCTACGCCGTCAGCCGCCACGACTTCCGCGGCAAACGCGTCTTCACGGTGACCGTGCTGTCGACGCAGATGTTCCCCGGCATCCTCTTCCTGCTCCCGCTGTTCCTGCTCTACGTCAACATCGGCAACGCCACCGGCATCGCCCTGTTCGGCTCACGCGGCGGGCTGATCCTGACCTACCTCACCTTCTCGCTGCCGTTCTCCATCTGGATGCTGATCGGGTACTTCGACTCGGTGCCGCGCGACCTGGACGAGGCGGCCCTGGTGGACGGCTGTGGCCCGCTGAAGGCGCTGCTGCGGATCGTCGTGCCGGCCGCGAGCCCCGGCATCGTCGCGGTCGCCGTCTACTCCTTCATGACCGCCTGGGGCGAGGTGCTCTTCGCGTCGGTCATGACCAACGACACCACCCGCACCCTCGCCGTCGGCCTCCAGGCCTACTCCACCCTCAACGACGTCTACTGGAACCAGATCATGGCCGCCTCGCTGGTCGTCAGCGTGCCCGTGGTGGCCGGGTTCCTGCTGCTCCAGCGCTATCTCGTCGCGGGCCTGACGGCGGGCGCCGTCAAGTGACCCCCACCCCTGATCCCGAAGGGACTTCCGTGTCCGAACCCATCGACCTGGCCGCCTTCCCGCCCGACTTTCTGTGGGGCACGGCCACCGCGGCGTACCAGATCGAGGGAGCCGTGGCCGAGGACGGCCGTTCGCCCTCGATCTGGGACACCTTCTCGCACACCCCGGGGAAGATCGCCAACGGTGACAACGGCGATGTCGCCTGCGACCACTACCACCGCCGGCGCGAGGACATCGGCCTGATGCGGGAACTCGGCGTCAACGCCTACCGGTTCTCCGTGGCCTGGCCCCGGGTGGTCCCCGGCGGCACCGGCCCGGTGAACCCCAAGGGCCTCGCGTTCTACGACGAGTTGGTGGACGATCTGCTGGAGGCGGGCATCACCCCGTCCGTCACCCTCTACCACTGGGACCTGCCCCAGGTGCTCCAGGACCGCGGCGGCTGGCCGGAGCGCGCCACCGCGCGGGCGTTCGCCGAGTACGCCTCCGTCGTCGCCGGCCGCCTCGGTGACCGCGTCACCCTGTGGACCACCCTCAACGAGCCCCTCTGCTCGGCCTGGATCGGCCACCTGGAAGGCACGATGGCGCCCGGCTGGACCGACCTGACCGCAGCCGTCCGCGCCTCCTGCCATCTGCTCCTCGGCCACGGCCTGGCCGCCCAGGCGATCCGCGCCGCCGCCCCCGGCGCCCGGGTCGGGATCGTCAACAACCTCTCCACCGTGCACCCGGCCACCGACCGCCCCGAGGACGTGGCGGCGGCCCGCCGGCTCGACGGCCACGTCAACCGCTGGTGGCTCGACCCCGTGCACGGCCACGGCTTCCCGGCCGACATGGTGGACACCTACGGTGTCGAACTGCCGCTGAAAGACGCCGACTTGGCGGCCATCGCGGCCCCGCTCGACTGGCTCGGCCTGAACTACTACTTCCCGCAGTACGTGGCCGACGACCCCGGGGGGCCGGCGCCGTACGCCCGTTCCGTCCGGCGCGAGGGCGTCCCGCGCACCGGCATGGACTGGGAGATCGACGCCTCCGGCATCGAGACGCTGCTGCTCCGGCTCGCCGAGGAGTACGGCGCCCGCACCCTGTACGTCACCGAGAACGGCTCCGCCTTCCCGGACGTCGTACGTCCCGACGGCAGCGTGGCGGACCCCGAGCGCCAGGACTACCTGGAGCGCCACCTCGCGGCCTGCGCCGCCGCCGTGCGCCGGGGCGCACCGCTGGCCGGCTACTTCGCCTGGTCCCTGCTGGACAACTTCGAGTGGGCGTACGGCTACGACAAGCGGTTCGGGCTGGTACACGTCGACTACCGCACCCAGGTCCGCACGATCAAGGGCAGCGGCCGGCGGTACGCGGACCTGGTCCGCGCCCACCGCGGCCTGACCCGCCGGGCGGCCTGACCCGCCGGGCCGACCGAGCCCGGCCCGGACGGCCGGTGGACACGGCAGGGGAGTCCGTGTCCACCGGCGCGCCACGCCTCTTGTATGCCATGCACACGGCAAAAACAGTGCACCTCCCGCCCCACGACGCGACCGGCTCGCATGACTCGGTCCGGCTACGCACGCCCGTGACGGGCCGCTCCGCCCGCGTGCGGGCCCCGGTCCTTTCAGGCTCAGCCCCTCCTCCGGCGTCCCGTCCCCGTCGCCAGCAGCAGCGCCGCCAGGCCGCCGGTCACCCAGGCGGGCCCGAGGACATCCGCGTCCCCGGATCCGAACATGCCCGCCGCGGCCAGCGCGAGGAGCACACCGGCGGACCGCGCGCCGGTGCCGGGCGGCATCGGGGCCGCCGTCCACGGGCGTCGGCGCGGAACCCACAGGCGCAGCAGCTCCGCGGCGGCCGCGAGCGCGGCGAGCCGGGAGCCCACCCGCAACCACAGCGGGGGCGTGGTGTCGCCCAGTTCACCCACGCCGACCACGGTGAACAGGGCGAACAGGGCGATCGGCAGCAGCCAGCCGAGGCTCGCGCGCATGTGGGTGCCGGGTGCCCGCTCGGTACGGGGGCCGTCCGTCGGCGCGCCCGCCTCGGAACCGGTGCCGTTCTCACTGCCCGGCTCGCCGGGAGCGCCGGGAGTGCCGGGAGTACCGGGGGTGCCGGGAGCGCCGGGAGTGCCGGGAGGGCCGGGAGTACCGGGGGTGCCGGGAGCGCCGGGAACGTACGGAGCCGGGGCCGCCGGGAGCGGGCGCAGGGCGCGCCTCTGGGCGTGGCGGAGGCGGCGGCCCGCGTCGCCGTACCGCTCCTGGTGGGCGGCGAGCTCCGCCTGGAGGGCGAGCAGCCGTTCGGCCATCGCGTCGAACTCCGCCCGGCGCCCGGCGGCCGCCCGGCCGGCCTCGCGTGCCGCCCCGGCGAGCCTGGACAGCGCCTCGGTGCGCAGCCGTACGGCCTCCTCGCGGGCCGCCTCCGCCTCCCGGGGCAGCTCGGCCGTCTCCGCCTGGAGCCGGGCCCGTTCCGCCTCGATGATCTCGGCGATGCGGTGCCGCTGGTCCGCCGACAGCTCCTGCGGCGCGCGGGCCTTGGCGCGGGCCACGGCGGCCCGGCGCCACTCCATCAGCGGCCGGCCGCGGTGCTCCCCGATCCCGTTGACGTGCACCTTGCGGCCGTGCGGGCGGTGGATGTACAGCACCTCGCCGCCCTTGCCGCCCGGTGCCTTGCCCCAGCTGACCCGGGTGAAGTCGGCGGCCGTGCGGATCCCGGCCGCGGCGAGGTCCCGGATCAGGCCCGCGCCGATGCCGTTGACGTCGCCCGCGGTGAGCCGGGTGGCGCGCAGCGAGCTCTCGACCGACTCCCGGCGCAGCACCAGCAGGGCGCGCCGCTCCTGGTGCTCCCGCTTGCCGTCGAGGCCGTCGATGCGGCGGGCCAGGGACCGTTCCCGGCGCAGCCGCCGCTCGTGGACGCGTTGCAGCGTCTTCGCGCAGGCGGCCTCGGCGCGCCCGCGGTCCCGGGCCTCGCGGTTCAGCCGCCGCCGGTCGGCGAGTTCGAAGGCGCGGCGCCCGTCCAGCAGACGGCGCAGGGCGCGGATCGACTCGATCAGCCGGCGGCGCTCGGCGCGGATCTCCGCGGGGGAGGGCGGAACGGGGGTGTGCCCGTCCCGGAGGGTGGTGGTGCTCTCGGTCAAGGTGTCTCGCTCAGGGGGCTGGAGGCCGCGGGGCGCGACCCGGAGGCGACGCCTCCGCCAAGGCGACGGCCGGCCGGGCGGAAAGGTTGCCCCACGACTATGACCTGGCACTTAATGCATATGATGTGCAAGTGCGTACATATAGCGTGAGGCCCGCGACCGCCGACGACCTCGACAGTGCGAGGTCCGTCATGCTCGACACCGTCTACCGCGACTTCGGCACCGGATACGTGCCCCGGTGGCACGCCGACATCGTGGACCCGGCCGCCTACTACCTCGCGCCCGCCCGGCACACCCTGCTCGTCGCCGTGGACGCGGACGGGCTGGTCGTCGGCACCGGCGCCCTCGACTCGCGCGGCCCGCAGTCGCCGCCGAACCCGCCCCGGCTGGCCGAACGGTACCCCTCCGGCACGACCGCGCAACTGCGCCGCGTGTACGTGCGCCCCAGCCATCGCCGTCAGGGTATCGCGCGCGAACTGGTGGCCCGGTTGCTGGACTTCGCCGCCGCGGACGGCGGCTACCGGTCCGTGTACCTGCACACCGACCCCGCCGTGCCCGGCGCCGAACCCTTCTGGCGCTCGCTCGGCACGGTCGTGCACGACGAGCGCGAGGACGCCGGGGGCGGACAGAGCGTCGTGCACTTCGAGATCCCCCTGAAGCGGACCGGAGGCACGGTGGGCGACCCCGAGCACGCGATGGCTTAGTGGAAATGATTTCCATGTAATCTGTCGTCGTCCGGAGCCAGCCGCACGCCACCCCCACCCAGCACGAACCCGAGGACCATGCCTGCCCCGCGCCCTTCCCGCCTGCTCGCCGCCCTGCTCGCCGCGCCCCTGCTCGCCGGCTGCTTCGCCTCCTCCGGCGAGGCGGACGGCGAGCCCGCCGACGGCTCGCGGCTCCGTGTCGCGCTCGCCTTCCCGCCCGCCGAACGGCTCTCCCCGTACGGCGCCGACGCCACCATCCTGAGCCGGCTCGGCATCACCGAGAGCCTCACCGCGCTCGACGGCAACGGCACCGCCGCCCCCGCCCTCGCCTCCTCCTGGCGCCGGCAGGACGCCGGCACCTGGCAGTTCACCCTGCGCGAGGCCACCTTCCACGACGGCTCCGAGGTCACCGCCGACGCCGTGGCCGCCTCCCTCGACCGGGCCGCGCACGCCCGGCCCGCCCCGGCCGCCCTGTCCGGAGTGACGCTCACCGCCAAGGCCGTGGACCGGCACCGGATACGCGTCAGCACCGGCCGGCCCGACCCCATCCTGCCGCTCCGGCTGTCCAGCCCGAGCCTCGCCGTGCTCTCCGCCAAGGCCTACCGGGACAAGGACCACGTCGACCCGGCCGGCGCCGGCACCGGCCCCTTCGTCCTGAAGAAGGTCACCGGCGCCACCTCCGCGACCCTCGACCGCTACGACGGCTACTGGGGCGGCCGCGCCCAGGCCGCCGGCATCGACGTCCGCTTCGTCCCCGACGGCACCGCCCGCACCAACGCCCTGCGCAGCGGCGACACGGACATCGCCGAAGCCGTCCCCGTCGCCCAGGCCGCCACGCTCCAGCCGGAGACCCGCCGGGAGACCGCCACCACCCGCACCACCAGCCTGCTGCTCAACCACCGCTCGGGACCGTTCGAGGACGCGCGGCTGCGCGCCGCCGCCCGCGCCGCCGTCGACACCTCCGCCCTCGCCAAGGACGTCTACGAGGGCCACGCCGACCGCGGCACCGGCATCTACGGACCCGCCGTCGGCTGGGCCGAGGGACGGCACCCGGCGCCGGTCGGCAGGGCCGCCCCGAAGCGGCCCGACGGCACCCGGATCACCCTGGCCACCTACGACAACCGGCCCGAACTCCCCGAGGTCGCCCAGGTGCTGAAGCAGCAGCTGGAGAAGGCCGGCTTCCGCGTCGAACTCGTCGTCCGCGAGTACGCGCGGCTGGAGAGCGACGCCCTCGCCGGGAAGTTCGACGCCTTCGTGCTCGCCCGCAACAGCCTCGTCGACACCGGCGACCCGGTCGCCATCCTCGCCGGCGACTACACCTGCGCCGGCAACTACAACCTGGCCCTGCTGTGCGACAAGGACGTCGACCGGGCCGTGGCCGAGGCCGAGCGCACCGCCGACACCGTCAAGCGGCAGGACGCGGCACTGCGCGCCGAGGCCCGTGTCCTCGGCACCGACTCCGTCGTACCGCTGGTCCACCAGCGCGTCATCACCGGCGTCGGCCGCTCCGTCAAGGGCGTGCTGCTCGACCCCTACGAGCGCACCCTCATCGGCACCGGCACCCGGCGCTGACCCGTGCGGACCGTGCTGTGGCGGGCCTCGCTCGCCTCCGCCCTGGTGTGCGGGATCGGCCTGCTGCCCTGGCTCAGCCGCACCGACCCCGCGCTCACCGTCCTCAAGGCCCGCGCCCAGGACCGTGACCCGGACCCCGCCGTACTCGCCGCCATCCGCGACCAACTCGGCCTGGACGCCGGGCCGCTGACCCTGCTCGGGCGCTGGCTCGGCGGACTGCCGCGCGGCGACGCGGGCCGGTCCTGGATCTCCGGGGCCGAGGCCGGACCCGTCGTCGTACAGGCGCTCGGCGCCTCCCTGCTGCTCATGGCGGTCGCCCTCCTGGTGGCCGCCTGCACCGCCGCCGCGGTCTGCGCCCGCACCCTGTACCGGGGCGGCCGGACCCGGCCCGGCGGCACCGGCTCCGCGATGCTCGCCACCCTGCCGGAGTTCCTCACCGCCTCCGTCCTCGCCACCGTCGTCGGCGTCCAGCTCGGCTGGCTGCCCGCCCTCGGCTGGTACGGGCCCCAGTACACCGTGCTGCCCGCGCTCGCCCTCGGCCTGCCCGCCGGAGCCGTCCTCGGCCGGCTCCTCGACGACCAGCTGCCCGGCGCCTTCGCCGAACCCTGGGCGCGCGCCGCCGCCGCGCGCGGACTGCCCCGGGCGCGCGTCGCCCGCCAGGCGGTCCGCCGCTGCCTGCCCGGACTGCTGCCCAACACCGCCCTGTTCGTCGTCGGCATGACCGGCGGCGCCGTCGCCGTCGAACAGCTCTACGACATCCCCGGCCTCGGCCGCACCACCCTCCAGGCCGCCCTCGCCCAGGACCTGCCCGTCCTCCAGGCCGGCACCCTCGCCCTGCTGCTGCTCGCCGCGCTCGCCACCGGCGCGGCCCGGCTCGCCGTCCGGCTGCTCACCGGCCCCGCCCTGCGCGACGGCGCCCTGCCCGCCCCGCCCCGGCTCACCCCGGCCGTCCGCCGCACCCCGCCGCTGCTGCTCGGCGGGGCGCTGCTCGCGGTCCTCGTGGCCGGCCTGCCCCGCGACCCGCTCGCCCTGAACACCACCGCCCGCCTCCGGCCCCCCTCCTGGGCCCACCCGTTCGGCACCGACGCGCTCGGCCGCGACCTGCTCGCCCGGGTCGCCCACGGCGCCCTGGACACCCTGCTGCTCGCGCTCCTGATCAGCGCCGGCACCCTGCTCGCCGGACTGCTGCTCGGCCTGGTGCCCCGGCTGTCCGGGCCGCTCGCCGACACCGTCAACGCCGTACCGCCCGTGCTCGCCGCGCTGCTGGTCACCGCCGTCACCGGGGGCGGCCCGGCCACCCCCGCGCTCGCCGTCGCCGCCGTCGCCTGGGCGCCGCTCGCCACCCACACCTCCGCCCTGCTCCGCCAGGAACGCGCCGCCCTCCACCTCACCGCCACCCGGGCCCTCGGCGCCGGCCGCTGGTACCTGCTGCGCCACGAACTGCTGCCCGCCGTCGTCCCGTCCGTCACCCGGCACGCCCTGCTGCGGCTGCCCGGCACCGCGCTCGCCCTCGCCGCGCTCGGCTTCCTCGGCCTGGGCGCCCAGCCGCCGTCCCCCGAATGGGGCCGGCTGCTCGCCGAGAACCAGCCCTACGCCGAACGCGCCCCCTGGGCCGTCCTCGCCCCCGCCGCCGTCCTCGCCGTCCTCGGCGCGCTGGCGGTGACCTCCGCGGGCGCCCTGCACCGCCGCCGCCCGGCCCGACTCACCGGCGCTTCAGAGACGGCGGCAGAGGCGGAGCCGAGGACGGCCCGACCCGTCGGCACCGTAAGGGAGAAGGCCGTCCGATGACCGCCCCGCGCACCGACCGGGCCCCGCTGTCCCCGCTGCTGCGGCTGCTGATCCTCACCCAACTCGCCTTCAACATCGGCTTCTTCGCCGTACTGCCGTTCCTCGCCGAACACCTCGGCACGGCGATCGGCATGGCCGGCTGGCTGGTCGGGGTCGTCCTCGGGCTGCGCACCTTCAGCCAGCAGGGGCTGTTCGTGGTGGGCGGCGCCCTCGCCGACCGGTACGGCGTCCGGCCCGTCGTCCTCACCGGCTGCGCGCTGCGCATCGCCGGGTTCGCCTGGCTCGGCCACGCCGAACGGACCTGGTCGGTGATCGGCTCCGTCCTGCTGATCGGCTGCGCCGCCGCGCTGTTCTCCCCGGCGGTGGAGTCGGAGGTCGCCCGGCAGGCCGTCTTGCGGGAGGAGGCCGGCGACGGGCCGCGCGCCCGGGTGCTGGCCCTGTTCACCGTCGCTGGGCAGGTGGGCGCCTTCACCGGCCCGCTGCTGGGCGCCCTGCTGCTGACGGCCGACTTCCGCACGGTCTGCCTGGCCGGCGCGGCCGTCTTCACCGCCGTACTCGCCGGGCACGCCGTCCTGCTGCCCCGGCACATCCCGGGCCGCGAACCCGTCGCCGTGCGCGGCGGACTCGCGCCGCTGCTGCGCAACCGCCGTTTCCTCGCCCTGTGTTGCGGCTACGGCGCCCAACTGCTCGCCTACAACCAGCTCTACCTCGCCCTGCCCGCCGAAGTACGGCGCGCCTCCGGCTCCCAGGCGCCGGTCGCCTGGCTGTTCGCGCTGTCCTCCCTGCTGGTGGTGGGCGCCCAACTGCCCGTCACCCGCTGGGCGGGCCGCCGGCTCACCCCGCGCCGCTCGCTGGCCGCCGGGCTGCTGCTGACCGGCGCCGGGTTCGCCGCCGTCGCCGCGGCCCGCCCGGCCGGCCTCACCGGCCCGGCCGGACTGGCCCCGCTCGCCGCCCTCGTCGTCCTGCTCACCGTGGGCCAGATGCTGGTCGCGCCGGTCGCCCGCGCCTGGCTGCCCGACCTCGCCGAACCCGGCCGCATCGGCCTCTACACCGGCGCCCTGTCCTCCGTCTCCGGCCTGCTGGTCCTGCTCGGCAGCACGGCCTCCGGCGCGCTCCTCGACCTCGGGCTGCCCCCGGCACTGCCCTGGGCGGTCCTGGCGGCGGTGCCCCTGGCGGCGATCCTGGTCCTGCCCAGCCAACGCCCCACCCACGACCCGGCACCCGAACCGGCCTGAGCCCGGCTCCGGGGCCGTACCGCAATCGGCGCCGGCATCTTTGCGCGACCTGGGGGCGCGCTCGGTACGGCTGCTGTCCGACAACCCGCGCGAGCGGGAGGCGCGGGTGCGGCACGGTGTCCGGGTGGCCGAGCAGATGCCGTTGCCGATCGAGCCGTGCGAGCGCAACATCAGGTATCTGCGCAGCGCACCGGAGAGGAGGGAGAAGCGCGATGAGTCTCCGGGCCCGGGTGGTCATCGTCGGCGGCGGGGTGATCGGCACGAGTGTCGCCTGGCATCTCGCCCGCGCCGGAGTGCGGGACGTCGTCCTGGTGGAACGGGACGAACTCGCCGCCGGCTCCACCTCCAAGGCCGCCGGCGGGGTACGCGCCCAGTTCTCCGACGAGCTGAACATCCGGCTCGGCGCGCGCAGCCTGGAGGCGTTCGGCAGCTTCGAACGGGAGGTCGGACAGGACATCGGGCTGCACCGGGTCGGCTATCTGTTCCTGCTCGCCACCCCGGAGCAGGTGGCCTCCTTCGAGGCGGGCGTCCGGCTGCAGAACTCCCTCGGGGTGCCCAGCCGCCTGATCACCCCGCGGGAGGCCCGCCGCCTCTGCCCGCTGATCACCACCGACGGCCTGCTGGCCGCCGCGTACTCCCCGGACGACGGCCACTGCACCCCCGAGGCCGTCGTCCACGGTTACGCGCGCGCCGCCCGCGCCCTCGGCGTGCGCGTCCTGCGCCACACCGAGGTCACCGGCATCGACCTGCGCGGCGGCACCGTCACCGGGGTCCGCACCAGCCTCGGCCCGATCGCCACGGACACGGTGGTCTGCGCGGCCGGTGCCTGGTCGCGGCCGGTCGGCGCGATGGCGGGCGTGGACCTCCCGGTACAGCCGCTGCGCCGGCAGATCGCCGTCACCGGGCCGGTGCCGGAGCCGCCGGCCAGGCTTCCCATGACCATCGACTTCACCACCAGCCTCTACTTCCACCGCGAGGGCCCCGGCCTGCTGCTCGGCATGTCCGACCCGGACGAGCGGCCCGGGTTCGCCACCGGCACCCACGACCGCTGGCTGCCCCGGCTCACCGAGGCGATGCGGCGGCGCGCCCCCGCCCTGCTGGACCTGCCCCGCACCGGCGGCTGGGCGGGCCTGTACGAGGACACCCCCGACCACAACGCCCTGATCGGCGAGGCCCCGACGGTGTCCAGGTTCCTGTACGCCACCGGCTTCTCCGGGCACGGCTTCCTGCAGGGACCCGCCGTCGGCGAGGTGATCCGCGACCTCTACCTGGGGCGCGCGCCCTTCCTGGACGTCGGCCCCCTGAGCGCCGAACGGTTCGCGGCCGACGCCCCGCGCCCGGAGGCCAACCTGGTGTGACCGCGCCGCACCTACGCGGCGTGGGCCGGTGGAGGCCGGTGCGTTCAGCCGGTCACCGCCTCGTGCACCAGCCGGCGCAGCTCGGGGAACAGCTTCAGGTTCTTCGGGCGTACCTGGGTCAGGAACTGCACGGTCAGGTCGCGGGCCGGGTCGACCCAGAACGCGGTGCCGGCCACGCCGGTCCAGCCGTAGGTGCCGAGGTGGGACGGGGCCAGGGTGCGGGCGGGGTCGGTGACGACGGAGACGTTGAAGCCGAAGCCGAGCCCGTCCATGCCCGGTTCCCGGTGGACCGGGGCGCCGAAGGAGCGGATGGTGGCCCCGCCGGGCAACTGGTTGCGGGTCATCAGCGCGAGCGTGTCCGGCTCCAGCAGCCGTACGCCGTCCAGCTCGCCGCCCCGGCGCAGCATCTCCGTGAACCGGTGGTAGTCGTGGGCGGAGGAGACCAGGCCGCCGCTGCCGGACAGGAAGAGCGGCCGACCGCGCACCGGCAGCCCCGGCACCGGCTCGATCCCGCCCTCGTCCGTCTCGCCGTACAACTCGGCCAGCCGGCCGGCCTGTTCGGGGCCGATGTGGAAGCCGGTGTCGGTCATGCCGAGCGGGCCCAGGATCCGTTCGGCGAAGAACGCGTCCAGCGGCTGCCCGGAGACGACCTCGATCACCCGGCCCAGCACATTGGAGGCGACCGAGTAGTTCCACTGCGTGCCCGGATCGGACTGCAACGGCAGCCGGGCGTACAGCGCGACGGTCTGCGCGAGGTCCTTGCCCGGCGGCACCGAGTACTCCAGGCCCGCCGCGCGGTAGAGCGCGTCCACGGGGTGGCGGTGGTAGAAGCCGAAGGTCAGGCCGGCGGTGTGGGTGAGCAGATGCCGGATCAGGACGGGGCCGGCGGCCGGGCGGGTGCGCACCTCGTCGCCCGAGCCGCCCGCGTACACCCGGGGCTCGGCGAAGTCGGGCAGATGGCGCTCCAGCGGGTCGTCCAGGGACAGCAGGCCGTCCTGGCGGAGCAGCAGCACCGCCACGGCGGTGACCGGCTTGGTCATCGAGTAGATCCGCCACAGCGTGTCCGGCTCCACCGGCCGCCGGGCCGCCACGTCCCGCAGCCCGTACGTGGTCAGGTGGGCGACCCGGCCGCCACGGGCCACCGCCACCAGGAAGCCGGGCAGCCGCCCCTCGTCGACGTACCGGGCGAAGTGCCCGTCCAGCCGGCCGAGGGCCCCGGGGTCCAGCCCCGCCTCCACGGGGTCGACGTCCTGTCGCAGCCGTCCCATCGCTCTCCTCCGGTCGCGTCCGCCCGTCCCGACTCGTCCGTTCCGCCTCTCATCGTCGCTCAGGAGCGGCGGCCGGGACAGGGGCGTGCGCGGCGGGGGCGCGCGACGCGGCTCCGGCCGGGCCCGGCAGCAGGCGGGCCATGGGCGCGGCGAGCGCGGCCACCGCGGCCAAGGCGAGCAGCGCGTCCTGGGTGCCCGTGCCGAGCAGCACGCTCGCCGCCGCCACGCCCACGGCGGGGCCGGCGTTCAGCGCGGTCTGCTGCACTCCGCCCGCCACCCCGGCCGTCCGCACCTGCGCCGCGCGCACGATCACCTGCGTGGCCGCCACCATCACCGTGCCGAAACCGGCGCCGAGCAGCGCGAAGGCGAGACCGAGCCCGGCCGGGGCGGTGGTCCGCGACAGCAGCACCCCCAGCGCGAGGGCGCCGCGGCCACCGCCGTCATCCGGCGCGCACCCCACCGGCGCAGCGACGCGGGGCACAGCGCCGCCGACAGCACCATCAGCACCGCCGGCGGCAGGCTGCTCAGCGTGCTGTGGAACGCGTCCATGCCGAGCCGGCGCTGGAGCACGTACGTGGCGACGAACAGGGTGCCGGACATCGACGCGGAGACGGCCACCAGGACGCCGAGCGCCGCCCCGGCCGACCGCGCGCCGATCAGCTCCGGCGGCAGCAGTGGGTTCGCCGCGCGCCGCTCGTGCCGGACCAGGACGACGGCCGTCAGCGCGGCCGCGGCGAGCCCCGCGCCGGAGACCGGCCGGGCCGTGACCGCGTACACCAGACAGGCCGGCGTCACCGCGAGCAGTGCGGCCCCGGGCAGGTCCAGCGGGGTCCGCTCGGGCGTGTGTCTACGCGCGCTGGGTGACCGGGAATGCGTGGGGCGCCGGGGCGGGTTGACCGGGGTATGACTCAAGACCCGACGCAAGAGGCACTGCTCGGCCTGCTCTCCGAAGGCCACGGCGGCGTACTGGTCACCCTCCGGCGCGACGGCCGCCCCCAGCTGTCCAACGTCAGCCACGCCTACTACCCCGACGAGCGGATCATCCGGATCTCCGTCACCGACGACCGCGCCAAGACCCGCAACCTGCGCCGCGACCCGCGCGCCTCGTACCACGTCACCAGCGCCGACCGCTGGGCGTACACCGTCGCCGAGGGCACCGCCGAGCTGACCCCGGTCGCCGCGGACCCGGGCGACGACACCGTGGCGGAACTGGAACGGCTCTACCGCGACGTGCTCGGCGAACACCCGGACTGGGACGACTTCCGGGCCGCCATGGTCCGCGACCGCCGCCTGGTGGTGCGGCTGCACGTCGAGCGCGCGTACGGCAATCCGCGCGAGAGCTGACCCGGGGCGGGCGCGCGGTGAGGTGCTCGGCGGGGCACGGCCGCCCGGCCGCGCGTTCCGGCGGTCCGGCTAAGACGGCGCCCAAGGCGCTTCGGCCGTCCGTGCCTCGATCGCGTGCAGTACGGCCACCATGTCCTCCCCGCCGTGGCCCCCGGCCACCGTCTCCCGGAACAGGGCGTGACACACGTCCAGGAGCGGGGAGGCGAGGCGGGCGGCGCGGGCCGCGTCGGCGATCAGCCGGTTGTTCTTCAGCACGTCCAGGGCCGCCGCCTGCACCGAGAAGTCGCGCTCGCGCAGCTTGGGCGCCTTCATCCGGGACACCGCGCTGGCCATCGGGCCCGCGTCCAGGACCTCCAGGAACAGCCGGCGGTCCACCCCCTGCCGCTCGGCGAAGTGGAACGCCTCGGCCAGCCCGGTCACCTGGGTGATCAGGAAGAGGTTCACCGACAGCTTCATCAGCAGCGCGCCCGGCACCGCGCCGCACCCGAACGTCTCCCGGCACATCGGCGCGAGCAGCGGGCGTACGGCGGCCACGACGTCCTCCTCGCCGGCGAGCATCGCGACCAGCCGCCCCTGTTCCGCCGGCACCCGGGACCCGGAGACCGGCGCCTCGGCGTACCGGCCGCCCGCCGCGCGGATGTCCGCCTCCAGCGCGCGGGAGTACTCCGGCGCGGTCGTGCCCATGTGTACGACGGTGCGGCCCGCCACGCGCACGGCCGGCTCCGGTGTGCCCCTGCCGAGGACCGCGTCCACCGCGGCCTCGTCGGCGAGCATCAGCAGCACCACCCCGGCCCGCGCGAACACCTCGGCGGCGTCCGCCGCGACCTCGGCGCCGGCCGCGCGCAGCGGCTCCGCCCGGTGCGGGGTCCGGTTCCAGACGACCAGTGGGATGCCGGCGTGCGCCAGGCGCAGGGCCATGGGCCCGCCCATCACTCCGAGGCCGATGAATCCGACGTTCATGACCGGCCCGCCCTTCGTACCGCGCGCCGCTTATGACACTCGTCATAGTAGCGCCGGTTATGACGGCGGTCATAGTCTGAGGGCGGAGGAAGCCGGGGGGGACGAACGGAGGCGACGCATGACCGAGGCGCGGCCCGGACCGCGGGAGCGGATGGTCTTCAGCGCGGCCCAGCTCATCCGGCGACACGGGGTCGCCGCGACCGGCATGCGCGAGGTCGCCGCGCACGCCGGCGCCCCGCGCGGCTCCCTCCAGCACTACTTCCCGGGCGGCAAGGAACAGCTGGTCAACGAGGCGGTCCAGTGGGCCGGAACGTACGCGGGCAAGCGGATCGCCCGCTTCCTCGCGGGGCTGGACGAGCCGACGCCGAGCGGGCTGTTCGCGGCGATGGCCGCGCAGTGGACCGACGAGTACGCGGCGGACGGCTTTGCCGCGGGCTGCCCGGTCGCCGCCGCCACGGTCGACTGCGCCACCTCGGCCGACGCGACCCGCCGGGCGGCCGCGGCCGCGTTCACGGCCTGGCGCGCGCCGCTCGCCGCGGCCCTGACCGGCCTGGGCGTGCCCGCCGCCCGCGCCGAGTCGCTGGCCACGCTCATGATCAGCACCCTGGAGGGCGCGATCCTGCTGGCCCGCGCCGAACACGACACCGCCCCCCTCACCACCGCCGTACGAGAGCTCGGCCCCCTGTTGGACGCCGCCGCCCACCCCCGCCCGACCCGGCCCACTGAGCAGGCCCGCACCCCTTGACCGGGCCCCCTGTCGAGCGCCGCCGCACGTTCTCGCGCTCAGGCCGTGCCGGCGCCGGCCGTTTCCTCCTTGACCCACAGTTCCAGCAGGTCCACGAAGTCGGCTGCCCGGGGGTGCCAGTTGAGTTCGGAGACGGCGGCCTGCCGGCCCCGGCGGGCGGCGCGGAGCCGTAGGTCGGTGTCGTCGGCCAGTCGTCGTATCGCGGTCGCCGCCGCCGACGCGTCCCGGTAGGGCACCACCAGCCCGCAGCCGTGCCGTTCGACCAGCTCCGCCGCGAGCGGGGTGGGCGTGGTGACGACGGGCACGCCGTGGGCCATGTACTCCACGACCTTGGTGGGCCGCGAGTGCCGGTAGTTGGGCTGGTCGTGCAGCAGGGACAGGCCGGCCAGGGCGCCGGACAGCCGGGCCAGCGCACGGTCGTTGGGCAGGAAGCCGTACCAGCGCAAGACCCCCTCCCGGTCGGCCGCCGCGAGCGCGTCCCGCACGTCGGGATCCGCCGTGCCGATCGCCTCGACCCGCACGGCCGGGGCCAGCAGCCGCGCCAGGGCGATCAGTTCGAGCGCGCCGCGCGCCCGGGACAGCTGGCCCAGGTAGACCACCCGGTCGTCACCCGGCGGCGGGGGCGGGCCGGGCGGCGGGGTGGCGAGGTTGGGGACGACGGGGTGACGGCCCCGGAACCGGTGCTGGTAGGCGTCCTCGGCGAGCAGCAGCCGCACCCGGCGCTCGGCCAGCCGCTCGGCCGCCCGCACCGCCGCGCGCAGCGGGGGACGCAGCGGCCGGGGCACCCAGCCCTTCATCGCCAGCGCCGCTGCCGTGTCCTCGTGCACGTCCCACACGGTGACCGGCACCGCCCCGGCCCGGCGCAGCCGGCGCAGGGTGCCGGGCAGGGCGAGCAGCAGCTCCGGGTCGTGCAGCAGTATCACGTCCGCCGCCGCGCCGCGTTCGGCCAGCAGCGCCCGGGCCGCGCGCAGCGCCGCGCCCCGGTCCCGCCCGGCCGCCCGGGGCAGGTCCACGCCCTCGACGTACGGCCGGGGGCGGGTGTTCCGGTCGGCGTACGGTGCCGCGTACACCACCTCGTGGCCGCGCTCGCGCAGCGCGGCGATCTGCCGGTGCAGTATGCGCGCGTCCTCGGGGTGGTGGACGACGGTGACGACGAGTATCCGCATGGCAGTGCCTTCCAACTCCCCGAGAACGCGCGGAGGCCGCGACGGGCCTACAGCACCTCGACGCCGGGCTTGCTGATCCGCCCGCGGGTGTCGAACAGCAGCCGCGCGGTGTCCGCGAGGGCGGGCAGGTCGTAGGCGGAGTGGTCCTGGAGCAGGATCGTCAGGTCGTACTCGCGCAGCGCGGCCGTCAGGTCGCCGGCGCGGGGCACCTCCACCCCGTCCACCGTCCACAGCGGCACGTGCGGGTCGTGGAAGGCGACGGCGGCCTGACGTTCCCGCAGCAGCCGGGCCACCGGCTCCGCCGGGGTCTCGCGCAGGTCGGCGACGTCCGGCTTGTAGGTGACGCCGAGCAGCAGCACCCGGGAGCCGTGCAGCGGGCGGCCGGCGGAGTTGAGCAGGTCCTGGGCGCGGCGCACCACGTACTCCGGCATCCGCCGGTTGATCTCCTGGGCCAGCCCGACGAACCGGAAGTCGTACCCGAGCGACGAACGCACCTTGTACGACAGGTAGTTGGGGTCGATCGGGATGCAGTGCCCGCCCACCCCGGGGCTCGGCCTGAAGGCCTGGAAGCCGAAGGGCTTGGTGCCCGCGCAGCGGATCGCGTCCCACACGTCCACCTGCAACTCGCGGCTGATGATCGCCAGTTCGTTGACCAGCGCGATGTTCACGTGCCGGTAGGTGTTCTCCAGCAGCTTGGCCATCTCGGCCTCGCGGGTGCCCTTCGCCTGGACCACCATGTTCACGAACTTGGCGTAGAAGGCGACCGCGCGCACCGCGCACGCCGTGGTGCAGCCGCCGACCACCTTCGGGGTGTCGCGCAGCCCGTGCTGGGTGTTGCCGGGGTCGATCCGCTCGGGGGAGAAGGCGAGCGCGAAGTCCTCGCCGGCCCGCAGCCCGGACTCCTCCAGCAGCGGCCGTACCACCTCCTCGGTGGTGCCCGGGTACGTGGTCGACTCCAGCACCACCAGCTGCCCGGGGCGCAGCCGGCCGGCCACCGCGCGGGTGGCCGAGACGACCGCGCCCAGGTCGGGCCCGCCGTCCTCGCCGAGCGGGGTCGGCACGCAGATCACCACGGTCTGCGCGCCCGCCAGACAGGCGTCGTCGCGGGTGGCGGTGAAACCGGCCGCCCGCATCCGGCGCACCTCGTCGTCGGAGACGTCACCGACGTGCGAGCGGCCGGAGTTGAGTCCCGCGACGACCCGCGGGTCACGGTCCAGGCCCACCACGCGCAGACCGGCCGAGGCCGCCTCGCGGGCCAGCGGCAGTCCGACGTAACCGAGCCCGATGACGGCGAGTTCCACCTTTCCGTACGGCGGCGGCGCTTCCATGTCCCCGAGCGAGGGGGTCCGTTCGACCTGCATAGGGATTCACCCGGCCTTCGCGGCTGCACTGGTGGGGGGCTCGCGGGGCGTCAGAGGCAGCCCAGCGAGCGATACGCCTCGCGGGTCGTCGCGGCGACCCGGTCCCAGGTGCGTTCCCGCGCGACCCTCGCGCGGGCGGCGGCTCCCCATTCGAGCCGTCGCTTATGACTGTAAAGCACCCTTTCGAGTTCATCCGCCCAAGCGTGTGGTGATTCAGCCGGAATCAGTCGTCCGTTCACCTCGTGTTCGACCAGTTCCCGCAGCGCGGGGAGATCGCTGGCGAGCACGGGAAGCCCGCCCGCCATCGCCTCGACCGGCTTGAGCGGGGTCACCAGACGGCACACCCGGGCGTTGGTGCGCGGCACCGTGAACACGTCCAACGCCCCGTAGAAATCCCGGACTTGGCCGTGCGGCACGCGGCCGGTGAACACGGCGGTGCCGTCGCCGGCCAGGCCCAGCCGGGCGGCCAGCCGCTCCAGGCTCGCCCGCTCCGGGCCGTCCCCGACGATCAGCAGCCGCAGCGGCACCCCGCGCCGCCGCAGCAGTACACCCGCATGGAGCAATGTGCCGATGCCCTCGTGCGGGGTGAGGCTGCCGACCGTGCCCACCACGAACGCGTCCGGGGCGATCCCGAGGCGGGCCCGCACCCCGGCCCCGTCCGGCGGCGGCCCCAGGAACGCCGCGTCCACCGCGTTCGGCACGATCAGCACCCGCTCCTCGGGCACCCCGCGCGCCACGATCTCGGCCTTCATCGCGGTACCCAGCGTCAGCACCAGATCGGCCCGGCGCATGCAGTCCGTCTCCAGCTCCCGCCGCCCCCGGTACACCGGGTCCGCGACGGTGCGCGCCGGGTCCTGGCTCAGCCAGGTCTCCTCCAGGAAGCCCCGCACCTCGTAGACCACCGGCAGGCCGTAGACCTCGCGCAGGGCCAGGGCCACCCGCCCGTTGCCGTGGTCGGTGGCCGCGTGCAGCACGGCCGGCCGCAGCCGCTCCACCAGCCGCCCCGCCAGCTCGGCGTTGCGGGCCAGCGCCGGGCCCTGCCCGTACGGCAGCCACCAGGGCAGCAGCCGGTGCTGCGGCACCCCGCCCACCAGCTGGAGCGCACCGGCGTCCAGCACCCCGCGCGCCACCGGGAACCCGATCCGGGTCACCACATGCGGATCGAGCCCGGCGGCCCGCTGTGCCTCGGCGAGCTTCTGGGTGCGCACGGTGTAGCCGGCGTGGGCGTACGGCAGCGAGTTGGTCACCAGGTGCAGCACCCGCCCCGGCACCGGCCGCACCGGCCGCCCGGCGGGCGCGCTCACCCGAACGGCCGACGGCAGCGCGCCCGGTCCGGCCGGCCGGGCCCGCCCGCCCAGCCACCGCTCCACCGGCCGCACCCGGCGCCGCAGCCCCGCCGGCAGCAGCCGCAGCCCCAGCAGCGCGGCCCGCGCCGGGTCCTGGCGCAACTCGCCCCAGGCCACGGATGCGGCCAGACTGACAGCGCGGGGGACACGACGGGACATGCCGCCACGGTAGGCCGACGCGGCGCACGGCGCCTCGGACGCGACCACGCGCCCACGCCGGCCGGGCACGAAGCTCCCCTCGTCTCCCCGTGTGCTGCCCCTTGTTCGACCGCCCGCGGAAGGCGAGGACATGAACGGCGTCATGAACGGCCCAGTACTCCATGTGGTCGGCACCCGGCCCAACTTCGTCAAGGCGGCCCCGGTCGTCGCCGCGCTCCGGACGGCCGGCTGCGACCAGACCCTGGTGCACACCGGACAGCACTACGACGCCCGGATGTCGGAGGTGTTCTTCCGCCAACTGGGGCTGCCCCGGCCGGACACCGACCTCGGTGTCGGCTCCGGCAGCCACGCCGGGCAGACCGCCGACCTGCTGGTGGCCCTGGAGGCCGAGCTGACCGCCCGCGCCCCCGCCCTCGTCGTGGTCTACGGCGACGTCAACTCCACACTGGCCGCCGCCCTGGCCGCCGCCAAACTGGGCCTGCCCGTCGCCCATGTCGAGGCCGGGCTGCGCAGCTTCGACATGGCGATGCCGGAGGAGGTCAACCGGCGCCTGGTCGACCAGCTCGCCGGGCTGCTGTTCGCCACCAGCCCGGAGGCCGTCGGCCACCTCGCCCGCGAGGGCGCCGACCCGGCCCGGGTGCACTTCGTCGGCAACCCGATGATCGACACCCTGCTCACCCACCTGGACCTGTTCGACCCGGCCGCCGCCCGCGCCGCGCACGCACTGCCCGAACGCTACGGCGTCGTCACCCTGCACCGCCCCGCCAACGTCGACGACCCCGCCGCCGCCCGCGCCGCCGCCGGCGCGCTCACCGAGGCGGCCCGCCACCTGGACCTCGCCGTCCCGCTGCACCCGCGCGGCCGGGACGCGCTGCGCGCGGCCGGCCTGGACGGCGCGCCCGGCGTGCACCTCCTCGAACCCCTCGGCTACGTCGAGTTCATGAGCCTGGTGCGCGGCGCCGCCGCCGTGATCACCGACTCCGGCGGGGTGCAGGAGGAGACCACCGTGCTCGGCGTGCCCTGTCTGACGCTGCGCACCACCACCGAACGCCCCGTCACCGTCACCCACGGCACCAACCGCCTGATCAACCCCGACGAACTGGTCCCCGCCCTGTGCAAGGCACTCGACGGCGCCCCGGCCGCCCCCGCCGAGGGACCACCGCTGTGGGACGGCAAGGCCGGCCCCCGGATAGCCCGCCTGATCACCCAGTGGCTGGAGCACCATGACTGACGCCGCCCTCGACCACGACACCCCCGGCCACTGGGACGCCCGCCACCGCGAGCAGGACGAACTGACCGCCGGCGGCCACCCGGAACTCGACCGGGCCGGCAACGAACTGTTCTACGCCCTCCGGCTCGGCACCCTGCTCGCCCTCATCGGCGACCTGCACTCCCCGGCCGCCCCGCTGTTCGTGCTCGACGCGGGCTGCGGCACCGGCTACTTCGCCCGCGCCCTGCACCGCTGCGGCCACCGCGTGGACGCCGTCGACGCCAGCCAGGAGGCCATCGACCGGGCCCGCGCCGCCGGCGACGGCCCCCGCTACACCCGGGCCCGGCTCGACGAGTGGCGCAGCCCGTGGCCCTACGACATCGTGCTCTGCGTCGACGTGCTGTTCCACCTGCCGGGCGACACCGAGTGGGCGGCGGCCCTGCGCAACCTCGCCTCCCTGGTGCGCCTCACCGGCCGGCTGATCGTCACCGACGCGGACACCCCCGTACCCCGGGCCCGCGACGGCCGGATCCGGCACCGGCCGGCGGACGCCTACCGGGCCGCCCTCGAACCCCTCGGCCTGCGCCACACCGAGTTCCGGCCCTACGGCTTCCGCGAGGCCGAGACCGGCTTCCACGTCTTCACGAGGATCCGCTGATGCGCCTGACCGATCTGCTCCACCCGCACCTGGACGGCGTCACCACGGTCGTCGACGCCACCGGCCGGGCCCTGCGCCTCGCCTCCTTCCTCCACCTCCCCGACGGCGTCACCCTGCGCCGCGACGACGGACGACGCGCCCTTCGCGAAGGCGACCTGGTACTCCTGTCGTACGGGCCCGACCCCGCCGTGCACGGCACCGAGGACGCCCTGCTCGCCGTCCTGCGCCGCCTGCGGCCCGGCGCCCGCGGCCTGCTGCTGTTCGGCCACCCCGGACCCGAACCCCCCTACCACCGGCTGCTGGACGACCTGGTGACCCAGCGCTGCCAGGTGCTGCGCGCCGCCCCGCTCGACTACGTCCACCTGCACGCCGGCGCGGTGTTCACCCGCCTCGCCACCGACGAACTCCTGCCCCCGCACGACTGGTTCGGCCGCCCGGTACCCACCGACGGCTTCGCCACCACCCTGCGCACGGCCGACGAGTACGTCCTCGCCGACCTCGCCGCCCGCACCCTGCGCGCCCGCCACCAGGACCTGGAACGCCGGGCCGAAGAGGCCGAACGCGCCCGGGACGCCGTCCGCGAGGACGGCCTCGCCGACCGGCTGGCCGCCACCGTACGGGAGAAGGAGCAACTGGCCTCCGCCCTGCGCCAGGCCCGCGACCGGGTCCAGGTGCTCCAGGCCCGGGTGACCATGCTGGAGGGATCCACCTCCCTCAAGGTCGGCCGGGCCCTGGTGTCGGCGGCCCGCTCGCCCCGGCGCGAGATGCCCGGACTGCCCCGCGAGCTGTACGGGCTGTGGCGGACCCGCTCCGCGCGCAGGACCGCGCCCGCCGCCCGGCCCGCCGCCGCCCGCACCGCGCCGGCAGCCGCCGACGACCGCCTCCACCTCGTACACCGGGCGTTCGCCGCCACCCCCCGCGACCGGCTGGTGATCACCGGCGTGCTCACCGACGAGACCGCCGAGGACTTCGCGGCGGACGCCGTGGTGAACCGGGCGCTCCCGCACGACGGCCCCGCGCTCGTCCGGCGCACCGACCCCGACGCGGTCGTGGTCCAGCTCAGCGCGTGCACCGGACACGGCCCCTGGGCGCTCACCGGCACCGGCGCGGCCCCCGACCTCGACCGGCGGCTCGCCCAGCTCCTCACCGAGGCACGCGCCCTGGGCCGGCCGGCCGTGCTGTGGCGGGACGCCCCGGCGTCCGCCGCGCCCGGCCTCGCCCAGCTGTCCTGGGACGCCGTGCTGGACGCCGACACCGGGGTACGGCTGTCCCGGCTGGACGCGGGCGCGGACGCCCGGGAGCGGCTGCGGGAGGCGTTCCAGTGGGACAGCACCCGGGTCCGGCTGGCCGAACTGGCCCGGCTGGTCGGCGCGCCCGACCCGCTGACCGGACGCCGGATAGCCGTGCTCGCCGCCCCCCGCGGCCGGCACGAGGTGGCCCGGCTCGTCGCCCAGGTGCTGGGCCAGCAGCACCGCCCCGCCGAGGTGGTCGTGCCCGACCCGGCCGGCCTGGAGGAACTCGACGCCGCGGGCGTGCCGGTGCGCACCGGGCCGCCCACCGCGGCCTGGGTCGCCGACTGGACCGACCTCACCGAGGACCGCCCGGACACCCTGCTGCTGGACCTGATGTGCGCCCAGGAGTACTCGGGCGCCGACGCGCTGGGCCACGCGGCGGGCGGCGCCGACTACACCTTCGTCCCCGAACTGCGCCGGCCGCTGCTGGTCCGCCGCTCCCTGCACCTCGCGGGCGCCCCGCCCGCGAGCTGGTGCGGCCGCGGCCACCGACTGTTCGCCGTGCGCGGGAAGGAACCGTCATGAGCCGAGTGATCCGGGCCCTGGTCTACGGCGACGTGGACCTCAACCTCATCGACGGCTCCGCCGTCTGGGCCCAGTCGACCGTGCAGGCGCTGTCCCTGGCCGGGTGCGAGACCCGGCTGGTGCTCAAGTCGCCGGTGCACACCGGCCGGCTGACCGATCCGCTGGCCGCCCTGCCCGGGGTGAGCGTGATCAGGCCCGCCGAGGAGCGCCTCGTCCCCGGGCAGGCCGGCCGGCCGCTGTCCCCGGTGCAGGCCTCCCGCCTGCTCACCCGGCTCGACGGGGACGAGCCCTGCGACCTGATCGTGCTGCGCGGACGCCGCATCGTCGGCCAGGTCGTCGCCGACGGCCACTTCGACGGGCGGATCTGGGCCTACCTCACCGACATCCCGCAGTCCGCCGCCGCGATGACCGAGCGGGCCCGCACCGAACTCGGCCGCGTAGCCGCCGCCTCCCGGCTGCTGCTGTGCCAGACCGAGGAACTGCGCTGCTTCCTGGAGACCTGGGTGCCCGAGGCCTGCGGCCGCAGCGTGCTCTGCCCGCCCGCCGTGCCGGAACCCGGCTTCCCGGTGCCGGACCACGAGCGGCCGCACGATCCGCTGCGACTCGTCTACACCGGCAAGTTCGCCCCGCTGTGGAACACCCTGCCCATGACCCGGCTGCCCGCCCTGCTGGCCGAGCGGGGCGTCCGGGCCGAACTCCACACCGTCGGCGACAAGATCCACGAGGACTCCGGCCACCCGGAGTTCCACGAGGCCATGTACCGGGCCCTGCACGGCTCCGCCCCCGGCGTCCGGCACCACGGCGGCCGGCCCCGCGAGGAGGCCATGCGCATCGCCGCCGGCTGCGACCTCGGCCTCGGCTGGCGCGACCCCCGGCTCGACGCCAGCCTCGAACTGTCCACGAAGATCCTGGAGTTCGGCGCCCTCGGGCTGCCCGTCGTACTCAACCGCACGCCCGCGCACGAGGCGCTGCTGGGCAGCGACTACCCCCTCTACGTCCCCGGCCGGGCCGAGACCGAGGACGCCGCCGAGGCCGTGGCCCGCGCCGCCCGCGACCCCGAGGCCCGCCGGCTCGCGGCCGGCCGCTGCCGGGCCGCCGCGAGCCGGTACACCCTGACGGCCGCCGCCGACCGCTGGCGCGCCCACCTCGACCGGGTCTTCCCGCCCGCGCCCCCCGCCGTCGCCCACCGCTCCCGCCCGCTGCGGGTCGGTGTCGCCGGTCACGACCTGAAGTTCCTCACCCGGCTGCTGGACCACTTCCGTGCCCTGCCCGGACTCGACGTCCGGGTGGACGCCTGGCCCGCGCTGGCCCGGCACGACCGGGCCGCGAGCCGCGACCTCGCCGACTGGGCCGATGTGGTGGTGGTCGAGTGGTGCGGCCCGGCGGCCGTCTGGTACAGCCGCCACAAACGGCGCGGCAGCCGGCTGGTGATCCGCCTGCACCGCTTCGAACTCGACGCCGAATGGCCGCACCAGGTCGACATCGACGCCGTCGACCGGGTCGTCTGCGTCAGCCCCTACTACGCCCGCCGCACCCTGCAGCACACCGGCTGGCCCGCGGACAAGGTCGTCACCGTGCCCAACTGGGTGGACGCCGACCAGCTCGACCGGCCCAAGGCGCCCGGCGCCCGGTTCCGGCTCGGCATGATCGGCATCGCGCCCAGCCGCAAACGCCTCGACCTCGGCCTGGACGTCCTCGAACTGCTGCGCGCCGAGGACCGGCGCTGGCAGCTGTCGGTCAAGTCCAAGCCGCCGTGGGAGTACTGGTGGATCTGGAACAAGCCGGAGGAACGCGCGCACTACGAGGCGATCCTGCGCCGCGTCCAGACCTCCCCGCTGCTCGAAGGGGGCGTCGTCTTCGACGACTTCGGCGCCGATGTGCCCACCTGGCTGCGCCGCGTCGGGCATGTGCTGTCCACCAGCGACGACGAGTCCTTCCACCTCGCCCCGGCCGAGGGCATGGCCTCCGGCGCCGTGCCCGCGCTGCTGCCCTGGCCCGGCGCCGACGAGATCTACGACCGGCGCTGGATCCACGCCGGGCCGCGGGCGATGGCCGAGGCGATCGCCGGGCTCGGCGCCGACGGGGAGACCTGGCGGGCCGCCGGCGAGACGGCCCGCGCCCAGGTACGCCGCACCTACGCGCTGGACCGGGTGGCGGCGGCCTGGACGGACCTGCTGGTCACGGACGGCTGACCGCGCGGGCGCGCCTCACTGGCGGCTGACGGTGCGGGTGACACCGGCGATCACCGTCGTCGCCAGGATCCACCCGGTGAGCACCAGCACGTAGGCCAGCACCTGGTACGCGCCGTGCGGCGCGAACGCGGAGTCCTGCCCGAAGGAGATCACCGGCAGCAGCAGGTCGAGGGTGTAGAACACCGGGTGGAACGGCGGCGCCTCGCCCGCCTTCAGCGGACGCGGATGGTGCAGCGCGAAGGCGAGGGAGCCGAGCGCGAGCAGCGACAGCAGCCAGCCGGCGGCACGCAGCGGCCGGAAGCCGTAGCCCACGGTGACGTCCTGGACCAGGCCCCACAGCCGCCCGTACCAGGGCAGCGTGTGCCGGTGCCGGCGCTGCTTGGCGAGCTGCACCAGCCGGGCCGCGTGATCGTCGCCGACCCGCCGGTAGGCGGCCGTCAACTGCTCGTAGGTGTGCGGCACATACCCGTCGCGCTCGCGCCGGAGCATGGGCAGCCGGCGCTCGGCCGGCTCGTGCGGGACGAGCGAGGTGTACGTCAGGTCGCCGAGCAGCACCGTCTCAGGCACCGAGGCCGGCTCCAGCAGCAGTACGTCGAGCTGGGCGCGGCGCAGATTCAGGGCGCCCTCCATGGGCGGGGCCTTGCGCAGCCACAGCTCCCCGATGGTGGAGCTGCCGGCCCGCAGCGCCGTACCGCCCGGGTGCGCGAGCCGGGTGTACGACAGGTCGAGCCGCCCCGCGATCCGGGCGCCGCGCAGGCCCGTCCAGCCGCGCACCTCGGCGTCCCGGACCAGCATGTCCCCTTCGACGGTGAGCGTCTCCGCGTCGAGCGCGGCGTTCCCGGGGTTGCCGAGCCGGGCCCCGTTGAGGTTCAACGACCCGGCGACGCTCGCGCCGTTGAGGCGTATCTGTCCCTCGGTGCGCAGGCCCGGCGCCCACAGGTCGGCGCCGAGCACCGCCTGGTTGAGCTGGAGCACCGGCTCCGCGGCGCCCGGCGCGGCCACCTCGGCGCCCTCCAGGTACAGGCTGCCGGTGATCCGGGCGCCGCCGAGCCGCAGCGTGCCGTGGCACCGGGCACGGGTCAGCCGCACCACCCCGTCCACCTGCACGGCGTGGGCGACCAGGCCGGGCAGCACGGACTCGCTGAGGTTCAGCTCACGCAGCCGGGCGGCGTAGCAGCGCGGGGCCTCGTCGAAGTGGCAGTGGCGCAGCCGCACCGGGTGGTCGATCGTCGCGTACTGCAGATCGAGCCGTCCGGTGATCCGGGCGCCCGCCACGCTCATCGACGGTATCTCCCCGTCCCGGCGCTCCCCGTCGAGCAGCAGCGCCCGCAACACTTCGGCCCGCACGGTCCGTTCGGGCCCCCACCCCGCCGCGTCGGCGGGGTCCTCGTCGGCCGTCTCCCGGAAGTCCACGAACTCCCCGCGCGGAAACGCCCGCCACACCCGCTCCTCGGCCGCCGTCAGATCGTCGATCTCCACCGGCGGACTCTCGCCCGGGGACGAAGCGCCTGTCAAACGGCCTGTCGGCGCCGGCCACTTCAGGGGGGGCGGGTCCGTGGGCCGCCCGCACCTCGTACGGTGCGCCGCCGGGGCCGGCCGAACCGGAGCGCAAGGGGGCTCGCCGCCGCCGGGCGCCGCCCGGACCGGCCCCGGCCTCCACGGACACCACAGCCCCTGGTCCGGCGGCGGACCAGGGGCGCACGGACGCGCGGCGGCTACGGCCGGACGTTCCACTCCGCGATCACCGGGTGGCCGTGTTCCGTGGACAGGCGGCTGACCGTGCCCGTGGCCAGCCGGAACAGGCGGCCGTCGGCGGGCGGCAGGCCCAGGCGGCGGGCGGTGAGGACGCGCAGGAAGTGGGCGTGGGCGACGAGGACCACGTCCCCCTCCGCCAGCGCCGGTGCCACGCGGGCCAGGACCCGGTCGGCGCGGGCGCCGACCTCGGCCGGGGACTCGCCCGGGTGGCCCTCCGGGCCGGGCCGGACGCCGTCGGTCCACAGGTCCCAGTCCGGGCGGGTGCGGTGGATCTCGACGGTGGTGACGCCCTCGTAGCCGCCGTAGTCCCACTCGTGCAGGTCGGGATCGGGCTCGATCCCGGGTATGCCGGCCAGTTCGGCGGTGCGCAGCGCGCGGCTCAGCGGGCTGGACAGCGCGCGGGCATAGGTCCGGCCGGTGAGGAGCGGGGCGAGGGACTTGGCCTGTTCCTCGCCCTGTCCGGTCAGCGGCAGGTCGGTCCAGCTGGTGTGCTGTCCCGACCTGCTCCACTCCGTCTCACCGTGGCGGACCAGCAGGAGGTCCCCCACGGCGGGTCAGCCCTTCTTCTCGACCGCGTGGCCGCCGAACTGGTTGCGCAGCGCGGCGATCATCTTCATCTGCGGGGAGTCGTCCTGCCGGGAGGCGAACCGCGCGAAGAGGGACGCGGTGATCGCGGGCAGCGGCACGGCGTTGTCGATGGCCGCCTCCACCGTCCAGCGACCTTCGCCGGAGTCCTCCGCGTACCCGCGCAGACCCTCCAGGTGCTCGTCCTCGTCCAGGGCGTTGACCGCGAGGTCCAGCAGCCAGGAACGGATGACCGTGCCCTCCTGCCAGGAGCGGAACACCTCGCGGACGTTGTCCACGGAATGCACCTTCTCCAGCAGTTCCCAGCCCTCGGCGTAGGCCTGCATCATGGCGTACTCGATGCCGTTGTGGACCATCTTGGAGAAGTGCCCGGCGCCGACGCGGCCCGCGTGCACATAGCCGTACGGGCCCTCCGGCTTGAGCGCGTCGAAGATCGGCCGCAACCGGTCCACGTGCTCCTTCTCGCCGCCGACCATGAGCGCGTAGCCGTTCTTCAGGCCCCACACACCGCCGGAGACACCGGCGTCGACGAAGCCGATGCCCTTGATGCCGAGCGCGGCGGCGTGCTTCTCGTCGTCCGTCCAGCGGGAGTTGCCGCCGTCGATGACCGTGTCACCGGGCTCCAGCAGGTCGCCGAGTTCGTCGATGACGGTCTGGGTGGCGGTGCCGGCCGGGACCATCACCCACACATGGCGGGGCGCGTCGAGCTTCTCGACCAGTTCGGCGAGGCTCTTGACGTCGGAGACCTCCGGGTTGCGGTCGTAGCCGATGACGGTGTGGCCGGCGCGGCGGATCCGCTCGCGCATGTTGCCGCCCATCTTGCCGAGGCCGATGAGACCGAGCTGCATGATCAGTTCTCCGATGCGTTCTTGAGGGTGCGGTAGGCGGCGACGAGGGCCGTGCTGGACGGGTCGAGACCGGGGACGTCGGCGCCCTCGGTGAGCGCGGGTTCGACCTTCTTGGCGAGGACCTTGCCGAGCTCCACGCCCCACTGGTCGAAGGAGTCGATGTTCCACACCGCGCCCTGGACGAACACCTTGTGCTCGTACAGCGCGATCAGCTGGCCCAGCACGGACGGGGTCAGCTCGGTGGCCAGGACGGTGGTGGTGGGGTGGTCGCCGCGGAAGGTGCGGTGCGCCACCTGCTCCTCGGCGACGCCCTCCGCGCGGACCTCGTCGGCGGTCTTGCCGAACGCCAGCGCCTGGGTCTGGGCGAAGAAGTTGGCCATCAACAGGTCGTGCTGGGCCTTGAGTTCCTCGCTCAGTTCGCCGACGGGCCGGGCGAAGCCGATGAAGTCCGCCGGGATCAGCCTGGTGCCCTGGTGGATCAACTGGTAGTAGGCGTGCTGCCCGTTGGTGCCGGGCGTGCCCCACACCACCGGCCCGGTCTGCCAGTCCACCGGCCTGCCGTCGCGCTGCACCGACTTGCCGTTGGACTCCATGTCCAGCTGCTGGAGGTAGGCGGTGAACTTCGACAGGTAGTGCGAGTACGGCAGCACCGCGTGCGACTGGGCGTCGTGGAAGTTGCCGTACCAGATGCCCAGCAGGCCCAGCAGCAGCGGCGCGTTGGCCTCGGCGGGCGCGGTGCGGAAGTGCTCGTCCATCAGACGGAAGCCGTCGAGCATCTCCCGGAACCGGTCCGGGCCGATCGCGATCATCAGGGACAGGCCGATCGCGGAGTCGTAGGAGTACCGGCCGCCGACCCAGTCCCAGAACTCGAACATGTTGTCCGTGTCGATGCCGAACTCCGCGACCTTCCCGGCGTTCGTCGACAGCGCCACGAAGTGCTTCGCCACGGCCTTCTCGTCGCCGTCGAAGGCATCCAGCAGCCAGGAGCGTGCCGAGGTGGCGTTCGTGATCGTCTCGATCGTCGTGAACGTCTTGGACGCGACGATGAACAGCGTCTCGGCCGGGTCCAGGTCGCGGACCGCCTCGTGCAGGTCGGCGCCGTCCACGTTCGACACGAACCGGAAGGTCAGGTCGCGCGCGGTGTACGGGCGCAGCGCCTCGTAGGCCATCGCGGGGCCGAGGTCGGAGCCGCCGATGCCGATGTTGACGACGTTGCGGATCGGCCGGCCGGTGTGCCCGGTCCACTCGCCGGAGCGGACCCGGTCGGCGAAGCCGGCCATCTTGTCCAGCACCGCGTGCACCTTGGGCACGACGTTCTCGCCGTCGACCTCGATCACGGCGTCCCGCGGGGCGCGCAGCGCGGTGTGCAGCACCGCCCGGTCCTCCGTGACGTTGATCCGCTCGCCGCGGAACATGGCGTCCCGCAGCGCGAACACGCCGGTGGCGGCGGCGAGTTCCTGGAGCAGGGCCAGGGTCTCGTCGGTGATCAGGTGCTTGCTGTAGTCGATGTACAGGTCGCCGACCCGTACGACGTACCGCTCGGCGCGGCCGGGGTCCGCCGCGAACAGCTCCCGCAGGTGCGGGCGGCCCTGGGCGCGGTGGTCGGCGAGGGCCGTCCACTCGGGGCGGTGGGTGAGCTTCGGGAACTCTGCCATCTCAGGCGTTCTCCTTGGGGGCCTCGCCCTGGAGGGCGATGGCGTACATCTCGTCGGCGTCGAGGCGGCGCAGCTCCTCGGCGATGAGTTCGGAAGTGGCGCGGACCTTCAGGGCGAGGGTGCGCGGCGGCTGGCCGGGCAGGCTCAGCGTGGCCAGCGGGCCCTCGGGCCGGTCCACGACGATGTCGCCGTTCGCGGTGCCGAGCCGGACGGCCGTCACGAACGGGCCGGCGCTGTGCACCCGGTCCACGGACACCTTCAGGCGGGCCTCCAGCCAGCGCGCGAGCAGCTCGGCGCTGGGGTTGTCGGCCTCCGCCTCCACGGCCGCCGAGGTGACCGGCACCCGGGCCTGGTCCAGGGCGGCGGCCAGCATCGACCGCCACAGCGTCAGCCGGGTCCAGGCCAGGTCGGTGTCGCCGGGCGCGTAGCAGCGGGCGCGGGTGTCGAGGACCTCCAGCGGCCGTTCGACGGCGTACAGGTCGGTGATCCGGCGCTGGGCGAGCGCGCCCAGCGGGTCCTTGGCCGGGGCCTCGGGGGCGTCCACCGGCCACCACACGACGACCGGGGCGTCCGGCAGCAGCAGCGGCAGCACCACCGAGTCGGCGTGGTCGGACACCTCGCCGTAGGTGCGCAGCACCACCGTCTCGCCGGTGCCGGCCTCGGAGCCGACCCGTACCTCGGCGTCCAGCCGGGAGTGGGTGCGGTCGCGCAGGGTGCGGGCGTGCCGCTTGATGACGACCAGGGTCCGCGAGGGGTGTTCGCGCGAGGCGTCCTCGGCGGCCTTGATCGAGTCGTAGGCGTTCTCCTCGTCCGTGACGATGACCATCGTCAGGACCATGCCCACGGCGGGCGTCCCGATGGCGCGGCGGCCCCGCACCAACGCCTTGTTGATCTTGCTTGCCGTGGTGTCGGTCAGGTCGATCTTCATGGCCTGCGCCAGCTCCGTCCGTCTCGTGCGAGCATCTCGTCGGCTTCCCTCGGTCCCCAGCTGCCCGACGCGTACTGCGCCGGCCTGCCGTGCGCCGCCCAGTACTCCTCGATCGGGTCGAGGATCTTCCAGGACTCCTCCACTTCCTGGTGACGCGGGAAGAGGTTGGCGTCGCCGAGCAGCACGTCCAGGATGAGCCGCTCGTACGCCTCCGGGCTCGACTCGGTGAACGACTCGCCGTAGGCGAAGTCCATGGACACGTCCCGGATCTCCATCGAGGTGCCCGGCACCTTCGACCCGAACCGGACGGTCATGCCCTCGTCGGGCTGGACGCGGATGACGATGGCGTTCTGACCGAGCTCCTCGGTGGCGGTGGAGTCGAACGGGGAGTGCGGGGCCCGCTTGAAGACCACCGCGATCTCGGTGACCCGGCGGCCCAGCCGCTTGCCGGTGCGCAGGTAGAAGGGGACGCCCGCCCAGCGGCGGTTGTCGATGCCCAGCTTGATCGCGGCGTAGGTGTCGGTCTTCGACTTGGGGTCGATGCCGTCCTCCTGGAGGTAGCCGACGACCTTCTCGCCACCCTGCCAGCCGGGCGCGTACTGGCCGCGCACGGTGTGCCGGCCCAGGTCCTCCGGCAGCCGTACCGACTTCAGCACCTTCAGCTTCTCGGTGAGCAGCGCCTCGGCGTCGAACGCGATCGGCTCCTCCATGGCGGTGAGCGCCATCAGCTGGAGCAGGTGGTTCTGGATGACGTCGCGGGCGGCGCCGATGCCGTCGTAGTAGCCGGCCCGGCCGCCGATGCCGATGTCCTCGGCCATGGTGATCTGCACGTGGTCGACGTAGGACCGGTTCCAGATCGGCTCGTACATCTGGTTGGCGAAGCGCAGCGCCAGGATGTTCTGGACGGTCTCCTTGCCGAGGTAGTGGTCGATCCGGAACACCTGGTCCGGCTCGAACACCTCGTGCACGATCGTGTTCAGCTCGCACGCGCTGGCCAGGTCGTGGCCGAACGGCTTCTCGATGACCGCGCGGCGCCAGGAGCCCTCGGGCGGGTTCGCCAGGCCGTGCTTCTTCAGCTGCTGCACGACCTTCGGGAAGAACTTCGGCGGCACCGAGAGGTAGAAGGCGAAGTTGCCGCCGGTGCCCCGGGAGGCGTCCAGCTCCTCGACGGCGTCCCTCAGCTGCTTGAAGGCGGTGTCGTCGTCGAAGTCGCCGGGGATGAACCGCATGCCCTCGGCGAGCTGCTGCCACACCTCCTCGCGGAACGGGGTGCGGGCGTGCTCGCGCACGGCGTCGTGGACGACCTGCGCGAAGTCCTGGTCCTCCCACTCGCGGCGGGCGAACCCGACGAGGGAGAAGCCCGGCGGCAGCAGTCCGCGGTTGGCCAGGTCGTAGACGGCCGGCATCAGCTTCTTGCGGGACAGGTCGCCGGTCACCCCGAAGATGACCAGGCCCGACGGCCCGGCGATGCGGGGCAGCCGGCGGTCGCGGGCGTCCCGCAGCGGGTTCGCCCAGTCGGCGGCCGGGATCACCGGCACGCGCACCTCGTCGGACGCCTGGGCGGCGGGGGCGTTGTCGGTCATCGGGCGTCAGCTCCCTTGCTCTTCAGGGACGTGGCGACGGCGTCCAGCAGCTCCTGCCAGGCCGCCTCGAACTTCGCCACGCCCTCGTCCTCCAGCTGCTGGACGACCTGGTCGTAGGAGATGCCGAGCCGCTCCACGGCGGCCAGGTCGGCGCGGGCCTGTGCGTAGCCGCCGGTCACCGTGTCGCCGGTGATCTCGCCGTGGTCGGCGACGGCGTTCAGGGTGGCCTCGGGCATGGTGTTGACCGTGCCGGGCGCGACCAGCTCGTCCACGTACAGGGTGTCCTTGTACGCCGGGTCCTTCACACCGGTGGAGGCCCACAGCGGGCGCTGCTTGTGGGCGCCCGCCTCCGCGAGGGCCTGCCAGCGGCCGGAGGCGAAGACCTCCTCGTACGCCTCGTAGGCCAGCCGGGCGTTGGCGAGGGCCGCACGGCCCTTGAGGGCCAGGGCTTCTTCGGTGCCGAGGGCGGTCAGCCGCTTGTCGATCTCGCTGTCCACGCGGGAGACGAAGAAGGACGCCACCGAGTGGATGGTCGACAGGTCGATGCCGCGCTCGCGGGCCTTCTCCAGGCCGGCCAGGTAGGCGGCCATGACCTCGCGGTAGCGCTCCAGGGAGAAGATCAGGGTCACGTTGACGCTGATGCCCAGGCCGATCACCTCGGTGATCGCGGGCAGGCCGGCCTTGGTCGCCGGGATCTTGATCATCACGTTGGGCCGGTCGACCAGCCAGGCCAGCTGCTTGGCCTCGGCGACGGTGGCCTCGGTGTGGTGGGCCAGGCGCGGGTCGACCTCGATGGAGACCCGGCCGTCCCGCCCGCCGGTGGCGTCGTACACGTCCCGCAGGATGTCGGCCGCGGCGCGCACGTCGGCGGTGGTCATCATCCGCACGGCCTCGTCCACCGTGACCCCGCGGACGGCGAGGTCGGCGAGCTGCTCCTCGTAACCCTCGCCGGAGCCGATGGCGGCCTGGAAGATCGAGGGGTTGGTGGTGACACCGACGGCGCTCCCGCTCGCCACCAGCTCGGCGAGGCTGCCCGAGGTGATCCGCTTGCGCGACAGGTCGTCCAGCCAGATGGACACGCCCTCGTCGGCGAGGCGCTTGAGGGCTCCCGGGGTCGCGATTGCTTCGGTCACTGTGCTCATCTTTCTACTTCTGCGTCGGTATCGGGCGCGGTGTGCGCCGGTTTCGGTGGGGTCGGTGTCAGGCGCGCGCGGCGGCGAGCGACTCGCGGGCCTTCGCGGCGACGTTCTCGGGGGTGAAGCCGTACTCGGCGAACAGGGTCTTGGCGTCCGCGGAGGCGCCGAAGTGCTCCAGCGAGACGACGCGTCCGGCGTCGCCCACGTAGCGGTACCAGGTCAGGCCGATCCCGGCCTCGACGGCGACCCGGGCCTTCACGGCCGGCGGCAGCACCCGCTCGCGGTACTCGCGCGGCTGCTCCTCGAACCACTCCACGGACGGCATCGACACCACGCGGGTACCGGTGCCCGCGGCCTCCAGCAGCTCCCGCGCGGCCACGGCGAGGTGCACCTCGGAGCCCGTCGCGATGATGATCACCTCCGGGACCTCCGTCGAGGACTCGCGCAGCACGTAGCCGCCCTTGGCCGCGTCCTCGTCGGGCGCGTACACCGGCACGCCCTGGCGGGTCAGCGCGAGCCCGTGCGGGGCCGGGTGGGTGGCGTGCCTCTTCAGGATCTCGGCCCAGACGATCGCGGTCTCGTTGGCGTCGGCCGGGCGGACGACGTTCAGCCCAGGGATCGCGCGCAGCGAGGCCAGGTGCTCGACCGGCTGGTGGGTGGGGCCGTCCTCGCCGAGCCCGATGGAGTCGTGCGTCCACACGTACGTCACCGGCAGCTGCATCAGCGCCGACATCCGCACGGCGTTGCGCATGTAGTCGGAGAAGACGAGGAAGGTGCCGCCGTAGATCCGGGTGTTGCCGTGCAGGGCGATGCCGTTCATCTCCGCGGCCATGGAGAACTCGCGGATGCCGAAGTGCACGGTACGGCCGTACGGGTCGGCCTCGGGCAGCGGGTTGCCCTGCGGCAGGAAGGAGCTGGTCTTGTCGATGGTGGTGTTGTTCGAGCCGGCCAGGTCGGCGGAGCCGCCCCACAGCTCGGGGATGACGGGGCCGAGCGCCTGGAGCACCTTGCCGGAGGCGGCGCGGGTGGCGACCGACTTGCCCTCCTCGAAGACAGGCAGGGCGTCCTCCCAGCCCGCGGGCAGCTCGCCCTTGCTCACCCGGTCGAACAGCTCGGCCCGCTCCGGCTGGGCGGCGCGCCACTCGGCGATCCGCTTGTCCCAGGCCGCGTGCGCCTCGGCACCGCGGTCCAGGGCCCGGCGGGTGTGCTTGAGGACCTCGTCGGACACCTCGAAGGTCTGCTCCGGGTCGAAGCCGAGCAGGCGCTTGGTGGCGGCGATCTCCTCCTCGCCGAGCGCGGAGCCGTGGGAGGCCTCGGTGTTCCGCGCGTTCGGGGCGGGCCAGGCGATGATCGTGCGCATCGCGATGATGGAGGGCCGGCCGGTCTCGGCCTGCGCGGCCTTCAGCGCCCGGTACAGGGCGGGGGCGTCGATGTCGCCCTCGGCGGTGGGCTCGATCCGCTGGGTGTGCCAGCCGTAGGCCTCGTACCGCTTGAGCACGTCCTCGGAGAAGGCGGTCGCGGTGTCGCCCTCGATGGAGATGTGGTTGTCGTCGTAGAGGAAGACCAGGTTGCCGAGCTTCTGGTGGCCGGCCAGCGAGGACGCCTCGGCGGAGACGCCCTCCTGGAGGTCGCCGTCGGAGACGATCGCCCAGATGGTGTGGTCGAAGGGGGAGGTGCCGGCCGGGGCGTCCGGGTCGAACAGGCCGCGCTCGTAGCGGGCGGCCATCGCCATGCCGACGGCGTTGGCCACGCCCTGGCCGAGCGGGCCGGTGGTGGTCTCCACACCGGCGGTGTGGCCGTACTCGGGGTGGCCCGGCGTCTTCGAGCCGTGCGTGCGGAACGCCTTCAGGTCGTCCAGCTCCAGCTCGTACCCGGCGAGGAACAGCTGGGTGTAGAGGGTCAGCGAGGTGTGGCCGGGGGAGAGGACGAAGCGGTCACGGCCGGTCCACTCGGGGTCCGCCGGGTCGTGACGCATCACCTTCTGAAAGATCGTGTACGCGGCAGGTGCCAGGCTCATCGCGGTGCCGGGGTGCCCGTTGCCCACCTTCTGGACCGCGTCGGCCGCGAGAAGCCGGGCGGTGTCCACGGCACGCCGGTCGAGGTCGGTCCACTCGAAGCCGTCTGAGGTCTGCGTCGTCATCTTCAAGAAGTCCTCGCTGAGTGGGGGATGGCTGGCCTGACGTGTTCAAACTTAAAAGTCTGACTTTTTCGAGGAAAGGTCGGGGTGTGTCAGCCTGTGGTGAATCTGGGACAGTGATCGAACGACGGAAACGGTGTGAAAAGGGCATGGCGGTCGTAATGGGGCAGGCTGGCGGCGGGGGGACCGAGGGCGGCGACGCCGGTGGTGACGGGACCGCTGCCGGCGACGGGATCGCTGGTGGCGACGGAATCAGAACCTTCCCCTTCCCGGCCGAGCTGGCCGTCGGCGGCGTCGGCATGCAGATCGGCCCCATGGGGACCGGCCGCACCTGGCACACCGAGGCCCCCCTGCACCGCGTCCACCGCATCGACTTCCACGTGGTCATGCTCTTCACCGGCGGCCCCGTACGGCACATGATCGACTTCGCCGAGTACGAGGCCGGCGCCGGCGACCTGCTGTGGATCCGCCCCGGACAGGTCCACCGCTTCTCCCGGGACTGCGAGTACCGCGGAACCGTCCTGACCATGCAGCCCGGCTTCCTGCCCCGCTCCACCGTCGAGGCCGCGGGCCTGTACCGCTACGACCTGCCGCCGCTGCTGCACCCCGGCCCGGCGCAACTGACCGCGCTCCAGGCCGCCCTCGACCAGCTCCGCCGCGAGTACGAGGACACCGCCACGCTCCCGCTCAGCCTGCACACGGCCGTCCTGCGGCACACCCTGACCGCGTGTCTGCTGCGGCTGGCCCATCTCGCCGCCAGCTCCGCGCAGACGTGCCCGCCCCACGCCGACAGCACCTTCATCCGCTTCCGGGACGCCGTCGAGCGGGGCTTCGCCGTCAACCACAGCGTCAGCGCCTACGCCGACGCCCTCGGCTACTCCCGCCGGACCCTGGTCCGCGCCGTCCGCGCCGCCACCGGCGAGACCCCCAAGGGCTTCATCGACAAGCGCGTGATCCTGGAGGCCAAGCGCCTCCTCGCGCACACCGACATGCCGATCGGCCGCGTCGGGGCGGCCGTGGGCTTTCCCGACGCGGCCAACTTCTCCAAGTTCTTCCACTTGCACACCGGCCAGACCCCGGTCGCCTTCCGGGCGGACATGCGGTAGGGCCGGGTGCGGCCGACCGTCGCGCGAGGGCGGGGGTTTGGGGGGCGAACGCGTGTTTCCAGCCAACCGCCCTGTTTTCTATTGACTATTGATTGACCATCTCTTTACCTTCGGTGGCGATGGGCGAGCGTCAACGCCCTGGGTCGTCTGTTCGTGCAGAAACGTTAAATCTCGTATCTTCCGGAGGTTCCCATGGACCAGCTCATCAAGCGCATGACCGAGGAATCCGTGTGGCAGCGCTGGGTCGCCGTCAACTCCGCCGAGGCGGCGAAGGACGGCTGCATCAGCGCCGCGCCCAAGAACGGCTGCATCAGCGTCACGGCGAAGAGCGGTTGTATCTCCCGCTGACGTCCGGGCCGTTCCGCTGACACGCCGGGCTGCCGGCGCGGCCTCCGCCGCGCCGGCAGCCCTTCCGCCACCACCGCCGACACCGCCCCGGAGATCCCGCTGTGAACCGCATGCCGAGTGCCGACGTGCTGGACAAGGTGCGTGACATCCCGATCTACCGCGCCTCCATAGAACGGGGTCACTTCCCGATCCTGGAGAAGCCGGAGATCGCCCGGGGCTTCCCCGACAACTGGATGACCCCGCGACTGGCCCGCGCGCTGGAGACGGGAGAGGCCGAGTTCGTCCTGTCCACGGGCACCAACCACGCCCGAATGCAGATCATCCGGCCGCCCTACTTCCTGCTCCGCTCCTACTACCGCCTGTGGCAGGAACACCCCGAACTCGGCGCCTCCTGGCACGCCGGGGCCCGGCGGGTCTCGCTGACCACCGTGCTGGCCACCGAGCACGTGGCACGCGTCAACGCCCGCAAGCCCGGCGCGACCCCCGGTGAACGCTGGCTCGACGACCGCACGCTGTACCTCAACCGCCGCCTGGACCCGGCCGACTGGGAGCGCGAGGACGTCGAGCGCATGCTCGGCGAGATCCGGGAGGTGGCCGGCGCCCACCCCGACGGCGCCTACCTCCTGGACTGCTCCGGTTACCACCTGGCCCACCTGATCCGCAAAGTCTCCGCCTGGGACCTGTGGGACGGCTTCCCCCGCCCGGCGGGCATCGTCCACGCCTACGAGTACACACCGCTCAACGTCCGCGCCTACCTGCGGGCCCACTTCGACTGCCCCGTGATCGACCTCTTCGGCAGCACCGAACTCGGCTACCTCTTCTACAGCGACGCCGAGGGCCGCTACCGGCCGTACCTGACGGACATGAGCGTCGAACTGATCCCGGTGGCGCCGGGCAGCGGCATCCACAGCCTCATCGTCACCAGCGTCCGCAACCCGTACATGCCGCTGGTCCGCTACCGGTCCGGCGACTGCGTCCGCACCCACGACGGCAGCACCGACCCGGAGCGGATCGTCTCCTTCTGCGGCCGGGAGAAGGAACTCCTGCCCACCAGCGAGGGGCCCGTCGCCCAGGCCGACCTCGACAGCCGCATCACCGGCGTCAGCGGCCGCGTCTTCCTCCACCACCTGAGGCTGACCGGCGACGACACCTGCCTGCTGGCCTACACCACCTTCGACGACGTACCGCTCACCCCCGACGAGACCGCCCGGCTCGCCGCCGACGTCACGGCCCTGACCGGGCGCTCCTGCCAGGTGGAGCACCGCGCCCGCCTACCGATCGGGCGCTCCGGCAAGTACGCCTGGCTGAGCGCGACCGACCAGCCCTGACCCACCCTCACGGCGCCCCGTTCCCCGGCCCGGCCACGACCCCGACAGGATTTCCATGCCCACGTCCGCAGCGCCCGCCCCCTCCGGCAGCGTCACCGAACAGGCCCCCACCGCCGAGGAGTTGCTCGGCCCCGTCCTGCACGACGAGGTGGTCCGGCACTTCCTGGCCAAGCCCGGCAGCCCCGCCGAAGCCGTCGTCCGGCACCAGGTCCGCGAGTGCCTGCGCTATCTGTACCTGGTCTCCCGCCACCCCGACCGGCTCGGCGGCCTCTTCCTCCCCGTCGAGCAGGACATCGACGAGATCTGGCACTACCTCATCCTGCAGACCCGCGAATACCGGGAACTGTGCGAACAGCGGCTGCCCGGCGCCCGCTTCATCCACCACCGGAGCATCTCCTACGACGCCTACCAGGAGGCTCCCGGGCGGGACACGGCCGCCGAGGAGGCGCTGCGCTGGATCCCCCTCTACATGGCCGCGTTCGGCCCCTTCGACGAGGACGCCGTGCCGCACTGGACGATCGTGCGGTTCCTGCGCGACGAACTCGGCCTGTCCCTGGACCAGATCGCCGCCCTGGCCGATGACGCGGCGCCCTCCGGGCAGCCTGCCGGAACACCGGGACAGGACGGCGCGGCGGCCCCGGTGCGGTCGGCCACATGACCCGGACGGCCCCGGCGCCCGCGACGCCGGACGCCTCCCGGGCGCCGGGCCGCGCGCTGACGGTGCTCGTCGTCTCCCAGGTGCTCGGCGGTGCCGGCACGGCGGCCGGCATCACGGTCGGCGCCCTGCTCGCCCAGGACCTGTTCGATTCCACGAGCCTGTCGGGGCTGCCGGTCGCGCTGTTCACCATCGGCGCGGCCCTCGGTGCCGCCGCCCTCGGGCGGGTCTGCCAGCACCGGGGGCGCCGCGTCGGACTGGCGCTCGGCAACGGCGTGGCCGCCGCCGGCAGCGCGGGGGTGGTCGCGGGGGCCGCGGCCCACCAGCCCGCCCTGCTGCTGGCCGCGCTCTTCGTGTACGGGGCGGGTACGGCCACGGGGCTGCTCGCGCGCTACGCCGGCGCCGAGCTGGCCCCACCCGCCCGGCGCGGCCGGGCCGCCGGCACGGTGCTGGTCGCCATGACCCTGGGCGCGGTCGCGGGCCCGAACCTCGTCGGCCCCACCGGCGAGCTCGCCCACGCCTGGGGCATCCCACGGCTGGCCGGGCCGTTCCTGCTGGCGACGGCCGCCTACACCGCGGCGGCCCTGGTGCTGCTGGTGTGGCTGCGCCCCCTCCCGGCGCCTCCGGAACCGGCCGCGGAGGGCCCCGGCGCGGGACCGGCCTCCGGCGCCGGGCCGCGCGGGCAGGTGCGCGGGATCTCCGGTGTCGTCACCGGTGCCACCGTCATGGTCACCGCCCAGCTGGTGATGGTCTCCGTGATGACCATGACACCGGTGCACCTGACCGGCCACGGGCACGGAACACAGACCGCCGGCCTGGTCATCGCCCTGCACGTGGGCGCGATGCTCCTGCCGTCACCGCTCAGCGGCCTGCTCGCGGACCGGGTCGGCGGCGGGCCCGTGGCGGTCGCGTCCGGTGGCGTCCTGCTGTGCGGCGGCCTGCTCGCGGGCCTCGCCCCGCCGGCCTCCGTCGTCCTGTCGGCCTGTGCGCTCGTCCTCCTCGGCATCGGCTGGAATCTGGCTCTGATCGGCGGCACCACCCTGCTCACGCTCGCCGCCCCCGCCGAGAACCGGGCCACGGTCCAGGGCCTCGCGGACGTGGGCATGTCCGTGGCGGGCGCGACGGGCGGCATGGTGTCGGGCCTGGTGGTGACGGGCAGCGGTTACCCGACCCTGGCGGTGGCGGCCGGAGCCCTTGCCCTGGCGGTGATCCCCGCGGTGGCGCTGCGCGGCTCACCCCGGTGACGACTCGCGCCCGCACGGCTCGATCCCGCCCGGTGGCGCGTCGCGCAGGCCGTCCCCGAAGCGCCGACCGATCAACCCGGTAGCGTCGGCCGGCCGGCCGGGAGGCGTCGGCCGGGCCAAGCGTGGAAAGCCAGGGCCGATGCCAGGGCCGGCGGGCCGGGAAGGAAGGTGCCGTTGACGGGCGGGGCGGGGGCATTCGCCCGAGCCGCGTCCGGCGGGGGCGACGGCTCCCGCGCCGACGGTGCTGGAGGGGGTCAGGGCACCGCGAGCCGGTCCGCACATGCCGGTCGGCTGACGGTTCGGGAACCCGGAGCGGGCGGGGCGGCTCCGCCGACCGGTGGTGCCCGGGGGTCACCGGAGCCGCCGCGCCGTCCGGTGCGGCGGTGGGTGGCGTCGTGGCAGGTGCCGGCGCAGCCACCGCAGAGGGTGGCGGGCGAGGGCCCGGACCGCCGGGCGCGGGGCCGAAGGGCCGGGCGAGGCGCGGGGGATGACGGTGCAGGTGCCCTCCGCCTCCATGACGCAGACGGGACCGCTCCCGGCCCCGGTCCGCCAGTCGACGCGGACGGTGACGGGCCGTGGCGGGTCGCCGGGCAGTTCAGCGGCCAGCTCGATCACGCGCTCACGGTGACCGCGCCGGGACCGGGCGGCCACGACCTTGCCGTCGACCAGGACTTCCGTCGGTCCCCGCGCGGGGCCGGCCCGCACGGTGACCGAATGCCCCTCCCGGTCGAGGTGGAAGCGGTGGTCACGGGTCATGGGCCACCTCCTCGGACCCGGCTCGCGCCTCAGCGGCGTATTCGTCCGGCCCTTCTGTCCCGGGCGCCGCGCAGCCGGCCGATGAGTTCCGCCTCGGAGACGTACTCCGGGCATCGGGGGTTGTGGCAGGGACCGGCCGTCCAGACCGGTATGAAGACGCCGAAGCTCTTGTGGCGCTCCACGACGGTGCCCACCGGCTGTTTGCACGAGCCGCAGACGAATTCCGACGTGCGCGTCCGGTGTTTCTGTTCGCCCCTCATGACCGCCATTTTACTGTCCCTTGGTGATGTTTTGCCATCACTTTAAAGAGTGACTTCGCTGAGCGCCGGGTGCGCGTGGCTCGGCGGTGTCTTGGCTGTCCTCGGCCGCGCCTCAGGTGTCGGGGGGCGGTTCCGGCCTCCGGCGCGGGTCGCCCGGCGGGTCCGGCCCGGAGGTGTGCGAGGCGCCGCCTGCCGAGCCGCCCCCCTCGGCGGCGGACGCGGATTCCGCAGGCGCCTCCGCGTATTCCGGAGGGGTGGCGCCGGGTGGTGGCGGGCGCAGCAGGCTGAGGCCGACGGACACGGCCAGGACGGTGGCGATGACGGCGAGGCTGAGCAGTGAGGGGATCTCGGGCACGGCGCTGCTGATCGTCTTGTGCGAGGCCTGGAGGACGAGTTTGACGCCGATGAAGGCGAGGATGAGAGCCAGGCCCTTGCTGAGGTAGTGGAAGCGGTCGAGCAGGCCGGCGAGCATGAAGTACAGCGCGCGCAGGCCGAGGATGGCGAAGGCGTTGCTGGTGTAGACGATGAACGCGTCGTTGCTGACGGCCAGCACGGCGGGCACGCTGTCGACGGCGAAGACGATGTCGGCGGCCTCGATCGCGGCGACGACGGCCAGCAGCGGGGTGGCGACGTGCTTGCCGGCCTCCTTCACGAAGAAGTGCGTGCCGGCGTACTCGTCCCGGACGGGGACCACCTTGCGCAGCAGGCGTACGGCGATGCTCTTGCCGGGATCGAAACTGTCGTCCTCCTCCCGGAGGATCTTGTACGTGCTGTAGAAGAGGACGGCCGCGAAGACGAACAGGACCGCCGTGAAGCGGCTCACCACGGCCACGCCCGCGGCGAGGAAGATGCCACGGAAGACCAGGGCGCCGAGGACGCCGAGGAACAGCACCCGGTGCTGATAGGCCCGTGGCACCCTGAAGTACCCGAAGATCAGCGCGAAGACGAACAGGTTGTCGACCGACAGGCTCTTCTCCAGCAGCCACGCGGTCGTGTACTCCACGCCGGCGGCCGTCCCGACCACGAGGAAGACGACCGCGCCGAAGACGATGGCCAGTCCGACCCAGACCGCGCTCCAGGCGGCGGCCTCGCGGAACCGGATGACATGGGCGTGCCGGTGCGCGAGCAGATCCACGGCCAGCGACACCAGTACGGTGACGGCGAAGATCATCCAGAGCCACAGCGGCACACTGTGCACGGTTCCGCCCCTTCCGGCGCGACGGACCGGTCGTCCTCGGGAGGCCGGTCATCTCTTCCGAGTCTGAGGGATGCGGCAACGGCTGTCCTCTCGGCAGGTCGCGCGCGGCGGCGCCCGGGCCCTGACCGCCGTGGAAGCCGGCCCCGGCGGCAGCGGAACCCGGGCCGTCCCGGCAGGACGCGCGGCGGGCTCGGCCCGGCGGCGCCACCGGCAGGCCGTCACCGGCAGGCTCCGACCGGCGGCCGTCCCGGACCGCCGGGAAGCCACCGCCGGTCGGGAAGCTACGACGCGTGCGGGCAGTCACCGCCGTGCGGGCAGCCACGACCCGTGCGGGCAGTCACCGCCGTGCGGGCAGCCACGACCCGTGCGGGCAGCCACCGCCGGTCGGGCAGCCACCGCCGGTCGGGCAGCCACCGCCGTGTGGGCAGCCACGACCCGTGCGGGCAGCCACCGTCCGCCGGGTGGCCACCCGGTGACCGGCCGGTGGTCCGCCCGCCCGGCTGCCGGTCTGCTACAAGGGTGCGGCAGGGAAGCAGGGGTGCCGGAGCGAAGAAGGGTGCGGGCGTGAAGCTGACGATTCTGGGCGGTGGCGGATTCCGGGTGCCGCTGGTGTACGGCGCGCTGCTGGCCGACCACGGCGAGGGCCGGGTCACCGAGGTGGTACTGCACGATCTGGACGACCGTCGGCTGCGGGCGGTCTCCCGGGTGCTGGCGGAGCAGGCCGAGGGTGTCCCCGGCGCACCCGTGGTGTCCGCCACCACCGACCTCGACGAGGCCCTGCGCGGCGCCGCCTTCGTCTTCTCCGCGATCCGCGTCGGTGGTCTTCAGGGCCGGGCGGCGGACGAGCGGATCGCGCTCGCGGCGGGGGTGCTGGGCCAGGAGACCGTCGGTGCGGGCGGCATCGCCTACGGACTGCGCACGGTCCCCGTCGCCGTGGACATCGCCCGTAGGGTGGCCCGGCTCGCCCCGGACGCCTGGGTCATCAACTTCACCAACCCGGCCGGCCTGGTCACCGAGGCCATGGCCCGCCACCTGGGTGACCGGGTCATCGGCATCTGCGACTCGCCGGTGGGCCTCGGCCGCCGCATCGCCCGGGTCCTGGGCGCCGACCCGAAGCACGCCTTCGTCGACTACGTCGGCCTCAACCACCTCGGCTGGGTGCGCGCCCTGCGCGTCGCCGGGCGGGACGAACTGCCCCGGCTGCTGGGCGATCCCGCGCTGCTCGGCTCCTTCGAGGAAGGCCGGCTGTTCGGCGCCGACTGGCTGCGGTCGCTCGGCGCGATCCCCAACGAGTACCTGCACTACTACTACTTCAACCGGGAGACCGTCCGCGCCTACCAGCGGGCCGAGCGGACCCGCGGCGCCTTCCTGTGCGACCAGCAGGCCCGGTTCTACGCCGAGGCGGCCGACCCGGGCGTCTCCGCCCTGCGCGCCTGGGACCGTACCCGCGCCGAGCGGGAGGCGACGTACATGGCGGAGAACCGGGAGAGCGCCGGTGCCGGCGAGCGCGAGGAGGAGGACCTGTCCGGCGGCTACGAGAAGGTCGCGCTCGCCCTGATGCGGGCCATCGCCCGGGACGAGCGGACCACCCTGATCCTCAACGTCCGCAACCGCTCGACCCTCCACGTCCTCGACGCGGACGCCGTCGTCGAGGTCCCGTGCCTGGTGGACGCGGGCGGCGCGCACCCCCTGGCCGCCGATCCGCTGCCCGGCCACGCCACCGGCCTGGTGTGCGCGGTGAAGGAGGTCGAGCGGCAGGTGCTGTCCGCGGCGGAGTCGGGTTCCCGTGCCACCGCGGTCAAGGCGTTCGCCCTGCATCCGCTGGTGGACTCCGTGAACCTCGCCCGCCGGCTGGTGGACGAGTACGCCGCCGCGCATCCCGGGCTGGGCTATCTGAAGTAGCGAAGCCGACGGATGTCTGCGGGGGCATGCCGGCGGGTGCCGGCAGCCGCGGTGGTCAGTCTAGAGCGGCAGTACCTCGCCCGCCGGGGCCGTGTGCACGGGCGCCGACACCGCCGGGAGCGCCACCTCGGCGGGCTCCTGCCGGTGCCGGGCGAGCCCGGCGGGCAGCAGCGGGCGCGGTCCCGCCAGCACCGTGTAGTCCTGGCCGAGGAACGGCGGCTCGATCACGCCGGGGTCGTCACCCAGCGCGAGCCGCACCGCCGCCCAGGGCGCGTTCACCCCACAGAGCGACAGCTGGTGCAGTCCGCCTGCGGGCCTGGTGTTGACGTCCAGCAGCACCGGGCGGTCGCCGAGCATCCGGAACTGGATGTTGGACAGATGGTGCAGCCCGAAGCCCTCCGCGATCAGCCGGGCCGGCGCCAGCCACCGTTCGTCCAGGGTGAAGCCCCGGCGGCGGCCGTTCTTGGTGCGGCCGATGGCGAGCCGTACCCGGTTGTCCGTCCCGGTCAGACAGTCGACGGACACCTCCGGCTCCGCCAGGCGGGGCATCACCAGCCAGTCCACCGCCTCCCCGGACCGCCGCAGCGCGTCGAGGACCGTGTCCAGTTGCACGTACGGCCCGGGGAAGCCGCTCAGCTGCGGCAAGGACACGGGGGACCGGGTGATCACCCGGAAGCCGGCCCCGCCCGCCCCGGCGGCCGGCTTGACGCACGCCTGGTACTCGGACTCCTCCAACTCTTCGACGGCGGCGAGGAGTTGGTCGGCGGTCCGGACCCGCCACCACGGCGGCACGGGGACGCCCACCGAGCGCACCGCCTCGTACCCGATCGCCTTGTTCTCGAACACGGCGACCGCCTCGGGCGTCGGCGCCAGCAGCGCCGTACCGGCCGCCGCGAACTCGGCCCGGTGCGCCACGATCGCGGCCTGGTGCAGCCGGGGCACGAACACGTCGATGCCGCGCCGGGCGCACTGGTCGAGCGCGTATTCGACGTACGCCGCCGGGGACAGGCCCTCCGGCTCCAGCTCGGCGGTGTCGGCGGCGGCCAGCACCGGCGAGTCCGGGTCACCGTGCGTGGCATGGATCTCGACCGCCCGGTCGCCGGGATTTCTCCGCAGCTGATCCATGAAGAACACGTTCTCCGCGTACGTGCGGTTGAGCCAGACGCGTACGCGAGAGAGCATGCAGGCCGCCTTTCGGTGTGCGGGCAGGGCGGAGCGGCCCGTGCCCGGGCAGGTGCGTGGAAGGGTCACCGAACGGCCCTGGGGGGACGGGGAGTCGGGGCGCCGGTGTCGGGGCGATCATACGGCCAACAGGAGCCCCCTCGCGCACCCTGCCGGTGCGGGTCCCCGCGCGTGTCAGTGGTTCCCGGTCGCCGTCGCCCCCTCGGTGACGGGGGCGGGCGCGGCGGCCCCCGCCGAGGCCCCCGAGGGCTCCGGCGAGCCGGCGACCGGTGCGCCGGCGGCCCGGGCGCGCGGCAGCCACAGCGCGATCAGCAGGCCGAGGGCCATGCCGGCCGCGGTGAGCAGGACGACCAGGAACTCCCCGTCCGCGGTGGCGGCCCGCAGCGCCTGCCCGGTCCTGCCGTCGGTGCCGGCGTCGGCGAGCGCGGTGAGCACGGCCAGGCCGATGGCGTTGCCCAGGTTGAGGGTGGTGGAGGCCATGCCGTTGGCGATGCCCTGCTCGCCGGGCGCGACCTTGGTGGCGGCGGCGATCCACATGGAGGTCCACACGATGCCCTGGCCCACCCCGGAGACGATCAGCCCGGGTACGGCGATGCCGTAACCGGCGTCCGCGTCGAAGCCGAGGGAGAGGGCCGCGGTGCCCACCGCGCCGATCAGGAAACCCGTGATCAGCGTGGTGCGCGCGCCCAGCCGGGTGGTCATGCGCTCGCCGAGCTGGGTGCCGGCGGCGATGGCGACGGAGGGCACGAGGAAGGCGAGCCCGGTCTCCAGGGCGCTGTAGCCGTGCACCGACTGCAGCAGCACGGTGAGGAAGTAGGGCAGGGTGCCGAACGTGGCCATGTACAGGAACGTCACCGTGATGGCCACGCTCAGGCTGCGGTTGCGGAACAGCCGGAACGGCATCAGCGGGTCGGCGCTGCGGGACTCGATCACGGCGAACGCGGCGAGGCACACCACGGCGGCGACGGCCGCGCCGATGACCGCCGGCGCGCCCCAGCCCCACTCCGGGCCCTCCACCAGCGCGAAGACGAGCAGGGTGGCGCCGGCGGTGACGGTCAGGGCGCCGGGCAGGTCGAACCGGCGGCCCGCGCCACCGGCCGGGTCGCGCGGGATGACGAACACGGCGGCCAGGGCTACGAGCCCGGCCAGCGGTACGTTGACGAAGAACACGGCGGGCCAGCCGAAGGCCTCGGTGAGCAGGCCGCCCAGCAGCGCACCGACGGTCAGGCCGCTGGCCCCGGCCCCGCCCCACACGGCGAGCGCCCGGTTCCGCTTGGGACCCTCCTCGAACAGGGTGTTGATCAGCGACAGCGTGGACGGCAGCAGCAGCGCGCCGCCGACGCCCTGCACCGCCCGCGCGGCGACGATGACCTCCGGGCTGCCCGCGAGTCCGCCGGCCAGCGAGGAGACGGCGTACACGGAGAGCGCCAGCACGAAGATCCGGCGCCGGCCGAGCAGATCGGCGGCCCGGCCGCCGAGCAGCAGGAAGCCGCCGGCGAAGACCACGTAGGCGCTGACGACCAGTTGCTGGGTCTGGCCCGGGAAGTCCAGGTCGGCGCCGATGTCGGGCAGGGCGACGAACACGATGTTCAGGTCGAGGGAGAAGATCAGCTGCGCCAGCGCCAGCAGCGCCAGGCTCCAGCCCGGCCGGGTCCGGCCGGGTCCGGTCGGCCGCGTGCGCGGCCCGGGGGAGGGGGACATGGTCGGCCCTTCGGGGTCATGGGCAGGACGGCCCGGCTCACTACGACAGTACGCATAGTCGCGTACTGTCGAACTTTCGCTCAACGGGTCCATCGGTATCCGGCCACACCGGCATCGGCCGCGGGGACCCGTGCGTTCCGGTGCCGGATCTGAACGCGCGCCTGGCCGTACGGTCGCGATACCGTGGAGCGGTGATCCCGCACGACCCGGACCCGGGACGGAATCCGGTCCGGGAACCTCATCCACGGTGACCGGAAAACAACCGTGATCCGCCAAGTAGCCACCCGGCGCGGGAAGCTGACGCCCGGCCGGAAGACTCTTGTCCCGGGCAGGGTCGGTGTGTTCTTGTGGTGCCATCGGATGATCGGAAGGGGAGTGCGGGGTGGAGTCGACGGCCGGCGCCGGACAGTTGCTCGCCATCAGCGACCTGCACATCGGCTATCCGGACAACCGCGCCCTCGTGGAGGGCATGCGGCCCGAGAGTGACGAGGACTGGCTGATCGTGGCCGGCGACGTCGCCGAGACCGTGGCCGACATCCGCTGGGCCCTCGGCACGCTCGCGCGCCGCTTCCGCAAGGTGCTGTGGGTGCCCGGCAACCACGAGCTGTGGACCCATCCCAGGGACGAGGTCACCCTGCGCGGCGTCGCCCGCTACGAACACCTGGTCGAGGTCTGCCGGGAACTGGGCGTCGTCACCCCCGAGGACCCCTACCCCGTGTGGCGCGGCGCCGGCGGCCCGGCCGTCGTCGCCCCGCTGTTCCTGCTGTACGACTACTCGTTCCTGCCGGCCGGCTGCGCCACCAAGGCGGAGGGCCTGGCCTACGCGGAGAGCACGGGCATCGTCTGCAACGACGAGTACCTGCTGCACCCCGACCCCTACCCGACCCGTGAGGCGTGGTGCCGGGCCCGGGTCGCCGAGACCGAGCGCCGGCTGGCCGAGCTGCCCGAGGACCTCCCGACCGTGCTGGCCAACCACTACCCGCTGGACCGGCACCCCACCGAGATCCTCTGGCACCCCGAGTTCGCCATGTGGTGCGGCACCGGGCTGACCGCCGACTGGCACCGCCGGTTCCGGGTCGCCACCATGGTCTACGGCCATCTGCACATCCCCCGCACCACCTGGCACGACGGAGTCCGCTTCATGGAGGTCTCCGTGGGTTACCCCCGCGAATGGCGCAAGCGCCCGGAACCGCCGGGAAGGCTGCGCCGCATCCTGCCGATGGAGGTCGAAGCCGGTGATCGAGGAGCTGCTCCCGGAGTCGGTCGTGGCCGTGGAGGCGCACACTGACGACCCGCTGTGGGAGACCCCGCTCTACCCGGCGGAGGAGGCGCTCGTCGTGCGCGCGGTGGCCAAGCGGCGCCGTGAGTTCGCCGCCGTGCGCGGCTGTGCCCGGCGCGCGATGGAGAAGCTCGGCGTGCCGCCGCAGCCCGTGCTCAGCGGCGAGCGGGGAGCCCCGCTGTGGCCGGACGGGCTGGTCGGCAGCATGACCCACTGCGACGGCTACTGCGCCGCCGCGCTGGTCCGCGCCGGTGACCTGGCCTCCCTCGGCATCGACGCCGAGCCGCACGGACCGCTCCCGGAGGGCATCGGCGACGCCGTGTTCCTGCCCGCCGAGGCCGCGCGGCTCGGCGAGCTGGCCCTGCGCCGGCCCACCGTGCACTGGGACCGGCTCCTGTTCAGCGCCAAGGAGTCCGTCTACAAGGCGTGGTTCCCGCTCACCCGCAAGTGGCTCGACTTCTCCGAGGCCGACATCACCCTGCATCCGGACACCGGCGGTGAGTCGTACGGCACCCTGCGCGCCGAACTCCTCGTGCCCGGACCCCTGGTCGGCGGCCGGCGCCTCCAGGCCTTCGAGGGACGGTGGATCGTCAGGGACGGAGTGGTGGCGACGTCCGTCGTCGTACCGCACGCGTCCCCGGCACCGAGCCCCTGACGGCCGGCCAACCGCCTGCTGCGCACACCCCCGTGGCTCCTGGGGACCGGCCAACCGCGTGTCGCGCACACCCCCGCGGCCCCTGACGGCCGGTCAACCACGCGCCGCACACACCCCCGCGGCCCCTGGGGAGCGGTCAACCGCGTGCCGGACGTGCCCCCGCGCCTCCGTAGCCGGGTGCCGCGCGGGTCCTCGCGTCCCTGACGCCGGGCGACCCGCGCGCCGCCGGGCCGTCAGGCGGGCGGGTACCAGTCGCGCAGCAGGCGGAAGAACTCCGCCTCGTTGCCCGCCAGTCCGGCGTGTGCCAGCGCCTGTTCGGCCTCGGCGAGGACCGCGGGCGGCACGACGGCCGGCCGGCCGGCCTCCGGCGGCCCGTCGAGGGCGGCGCGCACCGTGTGGAGCAGCCGCAGATACGCCTGGACGGCGGTGCGCTCACGATCGGTCAGTACGGCGGTGGGCATCGGTCGGCTCTCCCCGGGTAGGCGTCACGGTCACGCGCCCTGCGGCGCCGTGCACCGCGTCCCGCGGCGCACATCCCCAGCTTGCCGCCCGCCACTGACAATCCCGTCCGGCTCGGCCCGTGTTCGCCCGCTCAGCGCAGGCGCGAGGAGGAAACGGACACACCCGGGCGCCCCGTACGACCCGTCACCGACGGGCGCCGGGACCCGCCGCCCGGTTCACGACTCGGGCCGCTTCACGCTCTCCAGCAGCATGTCCAGCCATTCCGCGACCTTGTCCCGGTGCTGGTCGGTGGGCAACTGCGCGGCCCGCCAGGCGATTCCGCGCACCCCGTGGTCCTGCAGCAGCCGCTCCAGCGGGTCCTCCGCGGCCTCGATGTCGGCCCGCTCCCGGTCCGCGAGCTTCTGCAGCAGCTCCTGCTCGACGCGCTGTAACGCGCCCGCCAGTGCCTCGGGGTCCTCCGCGGTGAGGAAGCCGGCGTGCACCCGGAAGAAGCGCTGCAACGCGTCGCAGTGCTCCATGGTGGGCCGCCGGTCGCCGTTGATGAGGGCGCCGGCCTGCTGCCGGGACATGCCCGCGCCGTCGGCGATCTCCTGCTGGGTGTACCGGCGTCCGCCCGGTTTCAGCCGGGTGCGGCGCAGCAGGTCCAGGCGTTGCAGGAAACGGGCCTGGACGTCCGGTTCGCCCGCCGGCCGTCCGCTGAGCAGGGCCCGGACCACCGGCTCGGGCACCCCGCAGGCGATGGAGAGCCGCCCTACGTCGAAGACCTCGGCGTGCGGTACGCCGAGGCGGTCGGCGAGCGCGGTGACGCGGGCGACGACGGCCGGCAGCTGGGCGGTCGCCGAGGCGCCCGGATCCTCGTAGCCATCCGTCACCGACAGAACTCCTACGTCTCTAAAGAGGGCTTCAGGTGCGTCCGTGCTTCTCACGAGCGATCGCCGTGAACTTCCCGGAGAGTAGCCCGTGTCCGGAACCCACATCCAGGTGTCGCCACAACTGTGGCGAATTTGAGCCGTCAACCGGCATGAAATGCCACGATAGTTGACACGACTCTTGCCTGGGCAGCAGGATCGCATCGCCGCGTGAAAGGCCGCAGAGGCAAGAGGGGTGACCTCCCGATGGCACATCAGGCAGGAGGGCAGCGGCCGGCACCGCGGCCCGTCCCCGACACTTGCGACACCCGGGCGTACCTCCAGGACTACGGGGCGCTGCTGGAGTACATGTCGTGCCCGTCCCTGGTCGTCGACCACCAGTGGAACGTGGTCATGGCGAACCGGGCGTTCGAGACGCTGTTCCGTGACGTGCGTCCGCATCCGACGGCCATGCCGGGGGTGAACTTCCTGCGGTTCGTGCTGTTCCACCCGGACGCGGGCCGGATCCTCGGCGAGCACGAAGCGGCATGGTGCCTGCCGATGCTGGCCCAGCTGCGCACCGCGCTGGAAGCCTACGGCCACGACCAGGAACTCCAGTCCGTGCGCCGGGAGATCGCCCAGGACCCGATCATGGAGGCCGCCTACCGGCACGGCCTGCCGCACTGGATCCGCGCCGTCGGCGAGGGCGCGACCCGGCTCGACGGCGCGGTACGCCTCCTGCACCACCCGGACCCGCGCCACGGGCGCACCGAGTGCCGCATCGTGGAGGAGGCGCCGCAGCCGCTGCGGGAGCTGGGCTACCGGCGCCTGACGATGGTGCCGCGAGAGCCCCGCCGCCCCTCCGCACCGGTACGCCGCCCCCGCCGGACCCGCGGCACCACCTCCCACCTCACAGTGGTCCCGGCACCCGAGAGCTGACCTGGCCCGCGAGAGTGATCCGGCCGACAAGGGGGGGGCTTGGTCAGCGAGGACCGGCCTCCCCGGGCCCTGTCCAGCGCCCCGACCCTCGACCGGCGCCCCGGCCGGCACCTCCTGCCCCCGAGGCCGGCACCCCGCCCCCGACCCGCGCCTCCGCCTCGTCTTCCGCGCGCCCCCTCCGCGCCCCACCACACCTACGCAAGTCACTTGCAATGATTGCGCTACCCTTGCGCTCATGACGCGACGACTTGCGGAAGTGGCCAAGAAGGTCGGGGTCAGCGAGGCCACCGTCAGCCGGGTGCTCAACGGCAAACCCGGGGTCTCCGACACCACCCGGCAGGCGGTGCTGACGGCTCTCGACGTGCTCGGCTACGAGCGCCCCACCCAGCTGCGCGGCGAACGCGCCCGGCTCGTCGGCCTGGTCCTGCCCGAGTTGCAGAACCCCATCTTCCCGGCGTTCGCCGAGGTCATCGGCGGCGCCCTGGCCCAGCTCGGGCTGACCCCGGTGCTGTGCACCCAGACCAAGGGCGGGGTCTCGGAGGCGGACTACGTCGAGCTGCTGCTCCAGCAGCAGGTCTCCGGCGTCGTGTTCGCCGGCGGCCTGTACGCCCAGGCCGACGCGCCGCACGACCACTACCGGCTGCTCGCCGCGCGCAACATCCCGGTCGTGCTGGTCAACGCGGCCATCGAACACCTCGGCTTCCCGGGCGTGTCCTGCGACGACGCCGTAGCCGTCGAGCAGGCCTGGCGGCACCTGGCCTCCCTCGGCCACGAGCGCATCGGCCTGCTCCTCGGCCCCGGCGACCACGTCCCCTCGGCCCGCAAGCTCGCCGCCGCCCGGGCCGTCGCCGGCGATCTGCCGGAAGAGTTCGTCGCGCGGGCCATCTTCTCCATCGAGGGCGGGCACGCCGCCGCCTCCCGGCTGATCGACCGGGGCGTCACCGGCATCGTCTGCGCCTCCGACCCGCTGGCCCTCGGCGCCGTCCGGGCGGCCCGCCGCAAGGGGTACGGCGTCCCGGGCCGGATCTCCGTCGTGGGCTACGACGACTCGGCGTTCATGAACTGCACCGAACCCCCGCTGACCACCGTCCGCCAGCCCATCGAGGCCATGGGGCGCGCGGCCGTGGAACTGCTGAACGCGCAGATCGGGGGCACCGCCGTACCCGCCGAGGAGCTGCTGTTCGAGCCGGAACTGGTGGTGCGCGGATCCACCGGGCAAGCCCCGCGCGACTGAGCCTCCGGGAGATCCGGCTGGCTGTCGAATAATTACAGATTCTGCGCGGTCTCTTGCGAACGAATGTCGGCGGTGCTTGAGTGTGCGGCGCCCACCGCTCCTGCCACGAGTGTCATGAGGGGTCCACCGATGAGACACACCGGGTTCCGCCGTACCGTCGTCGCGATCGGCGTCTGTTCCTCCCTCGCCCTCGCCGCCACCGCCTGCGGGTCCGGTGCCGACGGCGCGGCGAGCGGCAAGACCCGCATCACCGTCAACTGCGAGCCGCCCAGGAGCGCCAAGGTCGACCGCGCCTTCTTCGAAGAGGACACCGCCGCCTTCGAACAGGCCCATCCGGACATCGACGTCGTCGCCCACGACGCCTTCCCCTGCCAGGACCCGAAGACCTTCGACGCCAAACTCGCCGGCGGCCAGATGGAGGACGTGTTCTACACGTACTTCACCGACGTCCGGCACGTCGTGGAGCTGGGCCAGGCCGCCGACCTCACCCCGTACCTGAAGGAACTGAAGAGCTACGACAGCATCCAGAAGCAGCTGCGGGACATCTACACCGTCGACGGGAAGGTCTACGGCATCCCGCGCACCGGCTACTCCATGGCGCTGGTCTACCACCGCGCCCTGTTCCGCGAGGCCGGACTGGACCCCGACCGGCCCCCGGCGACCTGGGACGAGGTCCGCGCCGCCGCCCGGAAGATCGCCGCCCTCGGCGACGGCACGGTCGGCTACGCCGACTACAGCGCCCAGAACCAGGGCGGCTGGCACTTCACCGCCGAGCTGTACGCGCACGGCGGCGACGTGGTCAGCGCCGACGGCGAGAGGGCCACCATCGACACCCCCGAGGGCCGCGCCGTGCTGCAAAACCTGCACGACATGCGGTGGACCGACGACTCGATGGGCAGCAGACAGCTCCTTGTCATCAACGACGTGCAGCAGATGATGGGTTCGGGCAAGCTCGGCATGTACCTCGCCGCCCCCGACAACATCCCGATCCTGGTCAAGGAGAAGGGCGGCGACTACCAGGACCTCGCCCTGGCCCCCATGCCGGGCGGCCACGCCACCCTCGTCGGCGGCGACGGCTACATGTTCCGCAAGAAGGCCACGCCCGCCCAGATCCGCGCCGGCCTGAAGTGGCTCGACCACATGTTCCTCACCCCGGGCAAGGGCTTCCTCGGCGACTACGCCCGCGCCAGGAAGCACGGCGCCCCCGTCGGCCTGCCCGAACCGCGCCTGTTCACCGGCGCCGCCGACGCCACCGACCAGCGGGTGAAACAGGCCAACGCCAACGTCCCGGTGGAGAACTACCGGGCGTTCCTCGACGGCAACGGCAAACTCCGGCTCAAGACCGAGCCGCCGCACGCCCAGCAGATCTACTCCGTCCTCGACGGCACCGTCTCCGCCGTCCTCACCAAGGAGGACGCCGACATCGACCGGCTCCTCAAGGAGGCGTCCGGCAAGATCGACGGCATTCTGGCCCGGGACTGACCGCCATGACGAAGACGGCCGAGCGACGGCCCGTCGCCCACCCGCCCGTCCGCCCGCTCCCGGCACCCGCCCCGGCCGGGCGCCGCCGACGCCGCCTGGCCGACCAGGCCCGCGCCCACGGCTTCCTCCTCGGCGGCCTGCTCTGCTTCGCCCTGTTCTCCTGGTACCCGGCGATCCGCGCGGTCGTCATCTCCTTCCAGAGGTACACCCCGGGCTCACCGCCCGAGTGGGCCGGCACCGCCAACTTCACCCGCGTCCTCGACGACCCCGAGTTCGCCGACGCCTGGCGCAACACGCTCACCTTCACCCTGCTGGCGCTGCTCATCGGCTTCGCGGTCCCCTTCGTGCTCGCGCTCGTCCTGAACGAACTGCGGCACGCCAGATCCTTCTTCCGCGTGGTGGTCTACCTGCCGGTGATGATCCCGCCGGTGGTCAGCGCCCTGCTGTGGAAGTGGTTCTACGACCCGGGGGCCGGCCTCGCCAACGAGGCCCTGCGCCTGCTGCACCTGCCCACCTCGCACTGGACGAACGGCACCGACACCGCGCTGGTCTCCCTGGTGCTCGTCGCCACCTGGGCCAACATGGGCGGCACCGTCCTCATCTACCTCGCCGCGCTCCAGTCCATCCCCGGCGAGCTGTACGAGGCTGCCGAACTGGACGGCGCGAGCCTCCTCCAGCGCGTGCGGCACGTCACGATCCCGCAGACCCGGTTCGCGATCTTGATGCTGATGCTGCTTCAGGTCATCGCCACCATGCAGGTGTTCACCGAACCGTTCGTCATCACCGGCGGCGGACCGGAGAACTCCACCGTCACCGTGCTCTACCTCATCTACAAATACGCCTTCCTCTACAACGACTTCGGCGGCGCCTGCGCCCTCAGCGTCATGCTCCTGGTCCTGCTCGGCGCCTTCTCCGCCCTGTACCTGCGGCTCACCCGCACCGAGGGGGACACATGACCCCGGACACCCGCACCCTGATCTCCCCGGCCGCCCTCGCCCGCCCGCGCGGAAAGGCCCTGTACTGGACGGTGTTCACCGCCGTCGTCGTCCTCTTCGCGCTCGCCTTCCTCTTCCCCGTGTACTGGATGGTGACCGGCGCGCTGAAGTCGCCCGACGAGGTGGCCCGCACCCCGCCCACCCTGCTGCCCGAGCACTGGCGTCCCGGCGGTTACACCGACGCCTGGGAGCTGATGGAGCTGCCGCGGCACCTGGGGAACACCCTCGTCCAGGCGGCCGGCGCATGGGCCTTCCAGCTGGTGTTCTGCACCGCCGCCGCCTACTCCCTGGCCAAGCTGCGACCGGCGTTCGGCAAGGTGGTCCTCGGCGGTGTCCTCGCCACCCTCATGGTCCCGGCACAGGCGCTGGTCGTCCCCAAGTACCTGACCGTCGCCGACCTGCCGCTGATCCACACCAGCCTGCTCAACGACCCCCTCGCCGTCTGGCTGCCGGCGGTCGCCAACGCCTTCAACCTCTACCTGCTCAAACGCTTCTTCGACCAGCTGCCGCGCGATGTGCTGGAGGCCGCCGAGATCGACGGCGCCGGAAAGCTCCGCGTCCTGTGGTCCGTCGTGCTGCCCATGTCCCGGCCGGTGCTCGGCGTGGTGTCGATCTTCGCGCTGGTCGCCGTCTGGCAGGACTTCCTGTGGCCGCTGATGGTCTTCTCCGACACCGGCGAGCAGCCGGTCAGCGTGGCCCTGGTGCAGCTGTCGCAGAACGTACAGCTCACCGTGCTCATCGCCGCGATGGTGATCGCCAGCATCCCGATGGTGGCGCTCTTCCTCGTCTTCCAGCGGCACATCATCGCCGGGATCGGCGCGGGCAGCACCAAGGGCTGACGCCGCCGCCCCGTCCACAGAAAGGTCACGCCCCGTGGGACAGCCCACCCCAGCCCGCAAAGACCCCGACTGGTGGCGCGACGCCGTCATCTACCAGGTGTACGTCCGCAGCTTCGCGGACGGCGACGGCGACGGCACCGGCGACCTCGCGGGCGTCCGCGCCCGGCTGCCGTACCTGGCCGAACTCGGCGTGGACGCCCTGTGGTTCACCCCCTGGTACCTGTCGCCCCTGAAGGACGGCGGCTACGACGTCGCCGACTACCGGACCATCGACCCGGCCTTCGGCACCCTCGCCGAGGCGGAGAAACTCATCGCCGAGGCCGCCGGGCTGGGCATCCGCACGATCGTCGACATCGTGCCCAACCACGTCTCCGACCAGCACCCCTGGTTCCGGGCCGCGCTCGCCGCCGGGCCCGGCAGCCCCGAACGCGAGCTGTTCCACTTCCGGCCCGGACGCGGCCCGCACGGCGAACTCCCGCCCAACGACTGGCCCTCGCAGTTCGCCGGCTCCACCGAACCGGTGTGGACCCGGCTGCCCGACGGCGACTGGTACCTGCACCTGTTCACCCCCGAACAACCCGACCTCAACTGGGCCCACCCGGCCGTCCGACGGGAACACGAGGAGATCCTGCGCTTCTGGTTCGAGCGGGGCGTCGCGGGCGTCCGCATCGACTCGGCGGCCCTGCTCGCCAAGGACCCGGACCTCCCCGACCTCGCCGCACACCGCGGACCCCACCCCTTCCTCGACCGCGACGAACTCCACGACATCTACCGCTCCTGGCGGCGCGTGGCCGACGAGTACGACGGCGTCTTCGTCGGCGAGGTATGGCTCCCCGACCCCGAGCGCTTCGCCCGCTACCTGCGCCCCGACGAACTCCACACCGCCTTCAACTTCTCCTTCCTCACCTGCCCCTGGGACGCCGGCCGGCTGCGCGCCGCGATCGACACCACCCTCGCCGAGCACGCCCCCGTCGGCGCCCCGGCCACCTGGGTGCTGTGCAACCACGACGTGACCCGCACCGTCACCCGCTACGGCCGCGCGGACACCGCCTTCGACTTCGCCACCAAGGCCTTCGGCACCCCGACGGACCTCGCGCTCGGCACCCGGCGGGCCCGGGCCGCCGCCCTGCTGTCGCTGGCGCTGCCCGGCGCGGTCTACCTCTACCAGGGCGAGGAACTGGGCCTGCCGGAGGCCGACGTCCCGCTCGACCGCATCCAGGACCCGATGCACTTCCGCTCGGCCGGCACCGACCCCGGCCGCGACGGCTGCCGGGTGCCGCTGCCCTGGGCCGCCGGCCTGCCCTACGCCGGATTCGGCTCCCGCGAGGAACCGTGGCTGCCGCAGCCGGCCGACTGGCCGTCGTACGCGGTCGACCGCCAGCGGCGCGACCCGCGCTCCATGCTCTCCCTCTACCGCACGGCCATCGCCCTGCGCCGCGTGTTCGGGGGCGGCCCCCTGACCTGGCTGCCCGCCCCCGACGGCGTACTCGCCTTCGCCCGCGCGGACGCGCTGTGCGTGGTCAACCTCTCGGCGACGCCCGCCCCGCTCCCCCCGCACTCCCGGCTCCTGCTCACCAGCGGCCCACTGGACCCCACCGGGCGACTGCCCCAGGACACGGCGGCCTGGCTGCGCGCCTGACCACGCCGCACCGTCGCGCGGCCGAGCCGCGCCCCCACGTACCACCGCGCCGTCGCGCCCGAGCCACGCCCCCACGTACCACCGCGCCATCGCGCCCGAGCCACGCTCCCACGTACCACCGCGCTGTCCCACGCACCCCACCACGAAGGGATCGGCACATGCACAGCAGCACCTCCGGACGACTCCGGCGCATGCCGGCCATCGGGGCGGTCGTCGCCCTCGCCGCCGGCATGCTCGTCACCCTCGCCCCGGCCGCCCACGCGGCGGCGGGCGCCACGCTCCCCTTCACCTCCGTGGAGGCCGAGTCGGCGAGCGGCAACGGCACCCGGATCGGCCCCGACCACACGCAGGGCACGCTCGCCTCGGAGGCCTCCGGCCGGCAGGCCGTCCGGCTGGCGCCCGGGCAGCGGGTGGAGTTCACCGCGCCGCGCACGGCCGACGCGCTCAACCTCGCCTACAGCGTCCCCGACGGCCAGTCCGGCGCGCTCGCCGTGTACGTCAACGGCACCAGGCTCGCCAAGTCCCTGCCGGTGACCGCCAAGTACTCCTACGTCGACACCGGCTGGATCACCGGCTCCAGGACCCACCACTTCTTCGACAACACCCGCATGCTGCTGGGCCGGACCGTCCAGGCCGGTGACAAGGTCGCCGTCGAGGCGACCGGCGTACAAGTCACCGTGGACGTCGCCGACTTCGAGCTGGCGGCCCCGGCCGCCACCCAGCCGGCCGGGTCGGTGTCCGTCGTCGCCAAGGGCGCCGACCCCAGCGGCAACGGCGACTCCACCCAGGCGTTCCGGGACGCCATAGCCGCCGCGCAGGGCGGTACGGTCTGGATCCCGCCGGGTGACTACCGGATCACCTCCTCCCTGAACGGCGTACAGAACGTCACCCTCCAGGGCGCCGGCCACTGGTACTCGGTCGTGCACGCCTCCCGCTTCATCGACCAGCCGAGCTCCGCCGGCAACGTGCGCATCAAGGACTTCGCGGTCATCGGCGAGGTCACCGAGCGCGTCGACTCCAGCCCGGACAACTTCGTCAACGGCTCGCTCGGACCCGGCAGTTCGGTGTCGGGCATGTGGCTCCAGCACCTGAAGGTCGGTCTGTGGCTCACCGGCAACAACGACAACCTGGTGGTGGAGAACAACCGCATCCTCGACACCACCGCCGACGGCCTCAACCTCAACGGCAACGCCAGGGGCGTCCGGGTGCGCCACAACTTCCTGCGCAACCAGGGCGACGACGCCCTGGCCATGTGGTCCCTGTACGCCCCGGACACCGACTCGTCCTTCGAGCACAACACCATCTCGCAGCCCAACCTCGCCAACGGCATCGCCGTCTACGGCGGTACCGACATCGCCGTGCGCGACAACCTGATCTCCGACACCAACGCCCTCGGCAGCGGCATCGCGATCTCCAACCAGAAGTTCCTCGATCCCTTCCACCCGCTGGCCGGCACCATCACGGTCGACGGCAACACACTGGTGCGCGCCGGCGCCATGAACCCCAACTGGAACCACCCGATGGGCGCGCTGCGCGTCGACTCCTACGACAGCGCCGTCAACGCCACCGTGAACATCACCAACACCACGATCACCGACAGCCCGTACAGCGCCTTCGAGCTCGTCTCCGGCGGCGGGCAGGGGTACCCGGTGCGCAACGTTAACGTCACCGGGGCGACCGTGCGGAACACCGGGACGGTCGTCGTCCAGGCCGAGGCACAGGGCGCCGCCGTCTTCAGGAACGTCACCGCCACCCAGGTCGGCGCGGCCGGCGTGTACAACTGCCCCTTCCCGGCGAGCTCCGGCTCCTTCACGCTCACCGACGGCGGCGGCAACTCCGGCTGGTCCAGCACCTGGTCGGACTGCTCCACCTGGCCGCGGCCGGGACAGGGCAACCCCGAACCCGACCCGAACCGCAACCTCGCGGGGGGCCGTCCGGCCACCGCGACCGGCTCCCAGGACGTCTACACGCCCGGCAAGGCGGTCGACGGCGACGCGAACTCGTACTGGGAGTCGGCCAACAACGCCTTCCCGCAGTCCTGGACGGTCGACCTCGGCGCGTCCTACGGCGTGCGCCGCGTGGTGCTGAAGCTGCCGCCGTCGGCGGCCTGGGGCGCCCGCACCCAGACCGTCGCGGTGCTCGGCAGCACCGACGGCACGCACTACACGACGGTGGCCGGCGCCCAGGGCTACCGCTTCGACCCCGCCACCGGCAACACCGCGACCGTGTCCCTGCCCGGCGGCACCAGCCTGCGCCATCTGCGCCTGACGGTCAGCGCCAACACCGGCTGGCCCGCCGGTCAGTTCAGTGAGGTGGAGGTCTACTCGTCCTGACCGGGTACCGAGGGAGCCGGGCCGGGGCACGGCTCCCTCTCAACGCTCCAGCTCCCGGTGGGCCGTCTCCGGCAGCCGCAGGTACACCAGGGAGGACAGCAGGCAGAGCACGGCGACGTACCAGGGGAAGAGCCCGGAGTGGCCGAGGTCCTTGAACAGCGTGCCGACGTACGGGGCCGTGCCGCCGAACAGCGCCACGGTGAGCGAGTACGGGAAGCCGATCCCGGCCGCGCGCACCCGGGGCGGGAACACCTCGGCGTTGACGGCCGCGCTGATGGACGTGAACCCGGTCAGCAGCACCATGCCCGCGCACTGCACCACGAGCAGCACGGCGAAGGAGTCGCGCAGCGCGTGCAGCAGCGGCACGCACAGCACGGCGAAGCCCACCCCGAAGCCGAGCAGCGGCGGCCGGCGCCCGACCCGGTCGGACAGCAGCCCGCCGAGCGGCTGGAGCAGCGCGAAGAAGGCCAGCGAGATCGTGCTCGCGAGCAGCGCGTCCGACTTCGCGACGCCCGCGTTGAGTTCGGCGTACGTCGGCAGGTACGACGTCCAGGTGTAGTAGGCGATGGTGCCGCCCGCCGTGATGCCGGCGATGAGCAGGGACTGGCGGGGATGGCGGCGCAGCGCCTCGAACAGGCCCGGCCGCGGCGCCGCCCGCTGCGCGGCGCTGCGGGTCTCCGCGGCGCCGCGCCGGATCCAGAAGCCGACCAGGCTGAACGCCCCGCCGAGCCAGAACGGCACGCGCCAGCCCCAGCCGTCCATCGAGGGTTCGGCGAGCGTGTTCACGAGCAGGGTGGCGATGCCGGAGGCGACCAGCTGGCCGGCGGTCGTCGAGACGTACTGGAAGCTGGAGAACAGCCCGCGCCGGCCCGGCCCCGCCGATTCCACGAGGAAGGTGGTGGAGGCCGCGAACTCGCCCCCGACGGAGAGCCCTTGGAGCAGCCGGGCGACGACCAGCACCACCGGGGCCGCGACGCCCGCCGAGGCGTAGGTCGGGGTCAGGCCCACCAGCAGGCTGCTGCCGCCCATCAGCAGGATGGTGACGGTGAGGGCGGCCCGCCGGCCGCGCCGGTCGGCGACCGCTCCCATGAGCAGCCCGCCCACGGGCCGCATGAAGAAGCCGACCGCGAACACGGCGAACGTCGACAGCAGCGGGACCAGGGAGTTGCCGGTGCCCTTGGGGAAGACCGCGGCGGCGATGTAGGTGGCGAGGAACGTGTAGGCGTACCAGTCGTACCACTCCACGGCGTTGCCCACGGAGGCGGCAACGAGCTGTCGCGCGGACCGTCTCGTCCGCTCCGGTGCCGTCGTCTGCTTGGCTGTCATGATCGCGTCTCTCCCCGGCCGGCGGGCTGTGCACACCTCATGTAGCGATGAGTTCACATCCGTGCCACCGCCCCCTTCCCTGACGTTTGATGCTCTTGGAACACTCGCTCCGCGCACATTCCGTCAGTCGGCGGCAATCGTGTACGTCAGGATGAGAGGACCCTCACGCATGCCCGAAGTCAACCGGCGGCGCTTCCTCCAGCTCGCGGGCGCCACCACGGCGTTCACGGCGCTGGCCGGCAGCATCCAGCGCGCGGCGGCCCTGCCCGCCCGCTACCGCACCGGATCGCTGGACGATGTGGAGCACATCGTCGTCCTGATGCAGGAGAACCGTTCCTTCGACCACTACTTCGGCTCCCTGCGCGGAGTCCGCGGCTTCGGCGACCCCCGCCCGGTCACCCGCAACGGCCGGTCCGTGTGGAAGCAGTCCGACGGCACCAAGGACATCCTGCCCTTCCACCCCGACGCCGACGACCTGGGCCTGGCCTTCCTCCAGGACCTCCCGCACGGCTGGAACGACGGCCACGCCGCGTTCAACGGCGGCAAGTACGACAAGTGGGTGCCCGCCAAGTCCGCGACGACCATGGCGTACCTGACGCGCGACGACATCCCCTTCCACTACGCGCTCGCGGACGCCTTCACCGTCTGTGACGCCTACCACTGCTCGTTCATCGGCTCCACCGACCCCAACCGCTACTACATGTGGACGGGTTACACCGGCAACGACGGAAAGGGCGGAGGGCCGGTCCTCGGCAACGAGGAGAAGGGCTACGGCTGGACGACGTACCCCGAGCGCCTGGAGCGGGCCGGCGTCTCCTGGAAGATCTACCAGGACATCGGCGACGGCCTGGACGCGAACGGCTCATGGGGCTGGATCAACGACGCCTACCGCGGCAACTACGGCGACAACTCGCTGCTCTACTTCAACCAGTACCGCACCGCCCAGCCCGGCAGCCCGCTCTACGACAAGGCCCGCACCGGCACCGACGCCCGCAAGGGCGAGGGCTTCTTCGACCGGCTGAGGGCGGACGTCAAGGCGGGCACGCTGCCCCAGGTCTCCTGGATCGTCGCCCCCGAGGCGTTCACGGAACACCCCAACTGGCCAGCGAACTACGGCGCCTGGTACATCTCCCAGGTCCTGGACGCGCTCACCGCCGACCCCGGCGTGTGGGGCAGGACCGCGCTGTTCATCACCTACGACGAGAACGACGGCTTCTTCGACCACGTCATCCCGCCCTACCCGCCGGCCTCCACGGCCCAGGGCAAGTCGACGGCCGACCCCGCGCCCGACGTGTTCAAGGGCGACAGCGGTCATGTCGCCGGTCCCTACGGGCTCGGCCAGCGGGTGCCGATGCTGGTCGTCTCCCCGTGGAGCAAGGGCGGTTACGTCTGCTCCGAGACCTTCGACCACACCTCGATCATCCGCTTCATCGAGCGCCGCTTCGGCGTCCAGGAGCCCAACATCTCGCCCTGGCGCCGCGCCATATGCGGCGACCTGACGAGCGCGTTCGACTTCTCCCGCCAGGACACCGCGCCGGTGGCGCTGCCCTCCACGGCCGGCTACCAGCCCCCGGACCGCGGCCGGCACCCGGACTACGTGCCGAAGCCCCCCGCCCAGGGCTCACTGCCCCGGCAGGAGCCCGGCAGCCGGCCCACCCGCCCGCTGAAGTACGCCCCCGTGGTGGACGGTTCGGCGGACACGGCGGCCGGCAAGTACACGCTCACGTTCGCCTCCGGGGCGGGCGCCGGAGCGGCCTTCCTGGTGACGTCCGACAGCCGCACCGACGGCCCCTGGACGTACACCACCGAGGCGGGCAAGACGGTGTCGGACACCTGGAACTCGGTGTACTCCGGCGGTGATTACGACCTCACCGTGCACGGACCCAACGGCTTCCTGCGCGTCTTCAAGGGCCGCAACAAGGCGGCCGGCCCCGAGGTCACCGCCCGGCACACGGGCGACGACATCGAGCTGACCTTCACCAACAAGGGCTCCGGCACGGCGCGGCTGAAGGTCACCGACGGTTACGGCGGCAGCCCGCTCACGGTGACGGTGCGGCCCGGCGCCACCGTGCGGCAGACCGTGCGCCTCGCGGCGAGCAAGCGCTGGTACGACCTGACCGTGACCTCCGACGCCGACCCCGCCTTCCTGCGCGGATTCGCCGGCCATGTGGAGAACGGACAGCCCGGCGTCAGCGATCCGGCGATCGCCACGGGGTGAACGAGCGATGAACACCGCTCCGTGCGGACTGGTCAGGTACCGGTCACATCAGGGTAGTGTGCCCCGGTGACCACGCAATCGAACACCCCTGCCGGCTGGTACCCGGATCCGCACGGAGCGCAGAACACGCTGCGTTACTGGGACGGCACGCAGTGGACCGACCACACCAACCCGGCGCAGCAGGCCGCCGGGCAGGTTCCGCCGCAGCAGGCCCCGGCCCAGCAGGCCGCCTTCCCGCAGCAGCAGGCTGCCGCCGCCGACCCCAAGGTCCAGCGCCAGGTGCAGCAGCAGGCCGGCGTCTCGGCCGGCGGCGCCGGCGGCGGCACCCTCTTCACCGAACCCGTCCTGGTCGTGAACCAGAAGGCCAAGCTCATCGAGCTGACCAACGAGTACAAGGTCATGGACCAGAGCGGCCGGGAGATCGGCTCGGTCACCCAGGTCGGCCAGGGCGTCCTGCGCAAGATCCTGCGCTTCGTCTCCAGCCTGGACCAGTTCCTGACCCACAAGCTGGAGATCCGCGACGCTCACGGCCAGCCGCAGCTGCTGCTGACCCGGCCCGCGAAGATCTTCAAGTCCCGGGTGGTCGTGACCCGCCCGGACGGCTCCCCGGTGGGCGAGATCGTCCAGAAGAACATGATCGGCAAGATCAACTTCGCGATGATGGCGAACGGCCAGCAGGTCGGCGCGATCAAGGCGGAGAACTGGCGGGCCTGGAACTTCGCGATCGTCGACCACGCGGACAACGAGGTCGCCCGCATCACCAAGACGTGGGAGGGCCTGGCCAAGACGCTCTTCACGACCGCGGACAACTACGTCCTGCAGATCCACTACCAGCTGCCCGAACCCCTGCTGAGCCTGGTGGTGGCCACGGCGCTGACCGTGGACACCGCGCTGAAGCAGGACTCCCGCGGCTGGGGCTGAGCCGCAGCGGACGCGCGAAGCGGTGCGGCCGGTGCCCGGGGGTTCCCCGCGCACCGGCCGCCGCCGTATCCGCGTCTCACAGGGCCGTGAGATGCCCCGGCTGCTCCGGTTGCCGGGGCACGCCCGACGGCCCCCCGGCAGCCGGGCCCGGCCGGGGCCGGCGTGGGGCGAGGGCCGGTTCGGCGGTGGCCGTGCCCGGCTCCAGGGCCAGTACGGCCGCCACCGGATGCTCCTCGTCCGCCGCCGGCCCGCCGGGACCCGGGGCGGGCGTCGCCCGGGTGAGCAGCAGCACACCCCAGGCGGCCAGCCCCGCGCCGGCGACCGCCAGCAGCACCCCGCCGGCCCCGCCCCGCAGCCCCTGCCCCAGCAGACTGAGGCCGATCACCGCGGCGGCGACCGGGTTGGCGAGGGTGACCACGGCCAGCGGCGCGCCCAGCCCGCCGCGGTAGGCGGTCTGGGACAGCAGCAGCCCGCCCACGGCGAACGCGGCGACGAGCACGGCCCCCACGATCACCTCGGTGCTCAGCACCGGACCCGAGCGGTCCGTGGCCGCCACGGTCACCGTCTGGGTGAGCGCGGAGGCCACCCCGGAGGCGAAGCCGGACGCGGTCGCGTGCCTGAGGCCCGGCCGCGCGCCGGGCCAGGACAGCAGCCCGATCGCGGCGGCCGTCGCCCCCGCGACCAGCAGCGCCGCCGGCAGCGACAGCACCCGGGAGGGCGCCGGACCGGACGCGGCGACCAGCAGCGCGGCCAGCCCCAGCAGGGTGAGCGCCGTACCGCGCCACTCCACCGCGCTGACCCGCCGCCCGGCCGCCCGCGCACCCAGCGGCACGGCCGCGACCAGGGTGAGCGCGCCGAGCGGCTGCACGACGGTCAGCGGACCGTACTTCAGGGCGACGACGTGCAGCAGCGCGGCGGCGGCGTTCAGCCCGACCGCCGACCACCAGGCGCCGGTGCCCAGCAGCCGCAGCAGCCCGGTGCCGGTGCCGCGGGCGGCCAGGCGTTCCTGGGCGACGGCGGCCAGCGCGTAGGCGACGGCCGACACCAGCGACAGGCCGAGGGCGGCCAGGGCGGCGGCGCTCATCGGGCCGCTCCCGCCGGCACGGGCTCCAGGGCGACCGGCACACCGGTGCCGCGGCCCGCCGTGGTGGCGGTGCGCCGGGGCGGATGGATGACGGCGAGGGTGAGGCCGAGCATGGCCGTGGCCACGAGCGCGTCGAGCCAGTAGTGGTTCGCCGTGCCCACGATCACCAGCAGGGTGATCAGCGGGTGCAGCAGCCACAGCGGGCGCCAGCGGGAACGGGTCGCGGCGATCAGGCCGATGGCCAGCATCAGCGCCCAGCCGAAGTGCAGCGAGGGCATCGCCGCGAACTGGTTGGACAGGTGGTCGCTGGACGGCGGGCCGTACACGCTGGGCCCGTAGACCCGGCCGGTGTCCACCAGCCCCGTGCCGGTCAGCATCCGCGGCGGGGCCAGCGGGAAGGTGAACGGCAGCACCAGGGCGGCCGTGGTGACCACCGCGAGGACCCGGCGGGCCCAGACGTAGTGCGCGGGCCGGCGCACGTACAGCCAGACCAGGAAGGCGAGCGTGGCCGGGAAGTGGACGGTCGCGTAGTAGGTGTTCGCCAGGTGGACGAGGGTGTCGCCGTGCAGCAGTGCGGACTGCACGGCGTTCTCGTGGGGGAGACGCACGGCCCGCTCCAGGTCCCACACGCGGCGGGCGTTGCGGAACGCCTCCCCGGTATGCCCGGTGGCGAGCCGGCGGCCGAGTTTGTAGACCAGGAAGAGCCCGGCTACCAGCAGGAACTCACGTATCAGAGGCGGGCGTGCCGGGATGGCCGGTGCCGTCGCCGCCTCCGCAGGCTCGGTTCGGGCATTCATCCCCCGGCCCCTTCGCTGACGGTGGTGCGTGTGGTGGTACGTGCGCGTCCCGGACGGTCACCGGAACTCATCGATACGTTGCCGTACCGATACGCCAGTGTACCGATACGGTCGTGTACCGGTACACTTGCGTATCGATTGATGTGCGCCACACTGGACGCAGCACGAGCGAGGGGAAGCACCGCATGACGTCGCAGGCCGCGGAGGGACCGGAGACGGTCGTCGCCTCGCGCCGCTCCAAGATCACGCCGGAGCGTGAGCGGGAGTTCTTCGACGCCGTGCTGGAACAGATCCGCGAGTGCGGCTACGACTCCGTCACCATGGAGGGCATCGCCGCCAGCACCCGGTGCAGCAAGTCCACGCTCTACCGGCAGTGGAAGACCAAGCCGCAGTTCGTCGCCGCGGCCCTGCGCGCCAGCCGCCGGGTGCGGTTCGCCGGCATCGACACCGGGTCGCTCGCCGAGGACCTGCGCCAGGCCGCCCGGGCCGCGGGCGACTGGTCCGGCAAGGACACCCGGCTGCTCCAGGCGCTGGGGCACGCGGTGACCTCGGACCAGGAACTGGCCCGGGCGCTGCGCGAGGCGCTGATCCACCCGGAGATCGCCGCGCTGGAGGAGATGCTCGCCCGGGGCGTCGCCCGGGGCGAGGTCCGGGCGGACCACCCCGCGCTGGAGTACATCCCCGCCATGATGTTCGGCGTCCTGCGTGTACGGCCGGTGCTGAACGGGCAATACGCCGACGCCGACTATCTGGTCCGGTTCGTGGAGGCCGCGGTGCTGCCCGCGCTCGGACTGGGATAGACGCGGGCCGCCGTTCACGGGATGACTGAACGACGGCCTGCCCGCGCCGCACCGTGGGGACGGGGGCGGCGCGCACCCCCCGGCCGGGTGGGATTCCTCTTGAGCGGAGGGGAACCCCACCCGGCCGACTCATGTCTGCGGCCGACTCGGGAGGCGGCCGGCTCCCGCGCGCGCCGGCATGGCGGCGACCGCGGCTCACGGCCCGTCGTCGGCGGCATGTCACGCACTCGTGTGGCTTGACCGAAGGAGAGCCCGCCCCATGGCCGCCATCTGCCCGAACCGCCATCTGCCGGAGATGATCGCCTACGTGGTCAACGACGGCGGACTGCACCCCTTCCCGTGCCTGGAGTGCACCGGAACCGGCCGCTGCACCCCTTACGGGCATCTCTCGGGGGCGGCACCGTGCGGCACCGACGGCTGCCAGGGGTCCGTACGGGACGACTACCAGTACGACCCCGAGGGACGCCTCTCCCGCCTGGACCGCGTCAGGTGCCGGCTGCGCGCGACCGACAGCGCGGCGGTGCCGCCCGCCAGGAGCGCGCCGGAACGTGCCGTGCCCGGGCCCCGGCCGCCGGGGAGCGCGATGCCCGGAGCCCGGCCGCCGGGGAGCGCGATGCCCGGGCCCCGGCCGCACGGATGACCGGGGCGGCGTCGGCGGCTACACGGCCTGTCCGCTGCCCGTGCCGGCCGACGAGACCTTGATGCCCTTCAGGATCTCGTCCATGACGGACAGCTTCTGGCCGACGTCCAGGCCGAAGCGGATCACGACGATCCGCTCGGGGGCGTCGGGGGAGGGGAAGGCGACGGACTCGACGTAGCCGTCGGCGCCCTTGCCGGTGACCGCCTTCCAGCGGACCAGGTACCCCTTCTGCCCGGCCACCGTCACCGCCTCGGAGGCCAGCTCCTCGTGCGAGGTGATGCCGCCGTAGGTGGTACCGCCGTAGGACTCCTCGGCGTTGGCCGCGATGTCCGCCTTGGCGACCTCCTCGGCGGTGTCCCCCTTGACGCGCAGCACCATCGCCGGGGCCGTGTAGGCGCCGCCCGCCGTGCAGGTCTGCGTCGTGTCACCGGGGCACTTGTAGGTGTCCTCGGAGGTCACCTGCGCCCCGACGTTCATCGTCTGCCCCGTCCAGCCCTTCGGCACCGGCAGGCTGATCCCGTTGACCGGGTCCGGCACCGTGCCGCCGCCCTCGATCTCCGGCGCCCCCGACGGACGCGGGTCCGGCTCGTTTTCGCCTGACCCACCGGACCCGCCTGACCCACCGGACCCGCCGGATCCACCAGACCCGCCGGAGCCTCCCGGGCCGTCCTGCGGGCCCCGGCCGGCGTCCCCGCCGGTGGGCCCCTGCCCCGACCCCGCGCGGTCGCCCCCGCCGTCGTCCTCGGCCAGGGCGTACACGCCGACCCCGATGCTCGCCAGTACCGCGGCCGCCACCGCGACGGCTATCCCCGTGCGCAGCCCGCGCCGGGACCGGGCCGGCGGCTGTGCCGGGTACGCGGGATACCCCGGGTACCCGCCGTACCCCCCGGGAGCCGGGGCGCCCGGCCGCGCCGCCTGCGGTGCCGGGGGACCCCACGGGGCGGCGGCCGTGCCCGCCGGGCGGGTCCGGTCCGTCCAGGCCGTACCGTCCCACCAGCGCTCGGTGGGCGGGGCGTCGTTCGTCTGCCCGGGGTCGGGGTACCACCCGGGAGGAGTCACCTGCGTCATGCCCCCACCGTATGAGGTGTCGGTGAAAGTGTGATGAGAGGAATCGGCGCCGGACGGACGGACCGGCGAAACCCGCCCCGCGAAACCCGCGTACCGGTGGCCGCCCGCGCACCGCGGCCCCTCCCGGCGCCGCCTCCACCGCCGGCCGGCCCCGGCCCGGAGTCACCCGCGCGTACCGTCTTTCACCCGGCCGGGCAGCACCTGCCCCGACCGTCCCCGCGGGCCGTGCCGGACGGCTACGCTCGGTGCCTGTATGCCGTGCGGGCGACCTGGGGAGGGAACGGGATGACGGACGGACGGCCAACGGCGGCCGGCTCGGCACCCCTGTGGGAGCGGGACACCGAGATCGCCACCGTCGCGGCGGCGCTCGACGCCCTGTGCGCCGGCCGGCACGCCGCGGGCGCCCTGCTGGTCTTCCGCGGCAAGGCCGGACTCGGCAAGACCGCGCTGCTGGCCGAGACCCGCCGCATGGCCGAACGCCGCGGCTGCTCCGTCTGGTCCGCCCGCGGCGCCGAGACCCTCAGATCCGTCCCGTTCCACGTCCTGCGGCAACTGCTCCAGCCCGCACTGCTGTCCCTGCCGCCCGGAGAACTCCGCGACCACCTCGGCGACTGGCACGACATCGCCGGCCCCGCCCTCGGCATAACCGAACCGCGCGGGGACAACGCCGACCCGCACTACGTCCGCGACGGACTCGTCTCCGCCGTACGCCGCATCGCCCGCCGCACCTGGCCGCTCGTCCTGCTGCTCGACGACGCCCACTGGGCCGACCCCGAGACCCTGCGCTGGCTCGCCGCGTTCGCCGAACGCCTGGACGACGTGCCCGTACTCGTCGTGGTCACCCGCAGGCCCGACCGGGCCGGCGGGGTCGGCGCCCGCCATCTCGACGCGGTCGCCGCCGCCGCGGGCCGCCCGGTCAACGACCTGAGCGCCCTCACCCCGGCCGCCACCGCCGGACTCACCCGCGCCACCCTCGGCCGGCACGCCGACGACGCGTTCTGCCGCGAGGTCTGGGCGGTCACCGACGGCAACCCCTACGAGACCGTCGAACTCCTCGCCAAGGTGCACGACATCGAACTGGAGCCGGTCGAGGCACACGCCGGTGAGCTGCGCGCCCTCAACCGCGCGGCCCGCGGCGGCGGACTGGTCGACCGGCTCAAGGGCCTCGGCCTGGAGGCCACCCGGTTCGCCTGGGCCGCCGCCATCCTCGGCACCGGCATCACCGTCGACATGGTCGCCCGCCTCGCCACCATGGACGACGACCTCGCCCGCAGCTGCGCCGACGTGCTGTGCACCGCCCGCATCCTCACCCGCCCCGGACCCGCCACGAGTGCCGAAGGCGACGGGGACGAGCTGGAGTTCGTCCACCCGCTCATCGCCACCGACGTCTACCGGTCCATCCCCTCCGGCGTGTGCACCGCCATGCACGGCGTCGCCGCGCAGATCATCAACGAGCTGGGCCGGGGTGCCGCCGAAGCCGCCCGGCACCTGCTGAAGGTGCACCCGGACGAAGACGAGGAGCTCGTCGAGCAGTTGCGTCAGGCGGCCCGCGAACACCTCGCCGTCGGCGCCCCGGACGCCGCCCGCCGCTGCCTGGAACGCGCGCTGCGGGAGCCGCCCCTGCCCGAGGTGCACGCCCCCATGTGCTGTACGAACTGGGCTGCGCCACCCTGCTGACCAACCCAGCCGTCTCCATCGACCAGTTGCGCAGCGCGCTCGGCATGCCCGGCCTGGACGGGGACGACCGGGTCGACGCCGTCGTCCGCCTCTCCCAGGCGCTGCTCCACAACGACCAGCTGGAGCAGGCCGTCCGCACCGTCGAGGCCGAGGCCGCCCGGCACGCGGCCGGCCCGGTGCGCCTGCGGCTCCAGGCGTTCCAGTTCATGTGGGAGGGCATCCACGGCGAGACCGCCGCCCCGGCCCGCTCCCGGCGCCTCGCCGAACTCGCGAGCACCTGCACCGGCCGCGACAACGCCGAACGCGCCCTGCTGATCCTGCGCGCCTTCGACGCCATGACCCACGGCGAGAGCGCCGACGCGGTCGTCGACCTGTGCGACCGCGCCCTCGTCAACGGCCGCCTCGCGCCCGGCCTCGGCTGGACCGACCCCGAGTGGGGCATGGAACTGCTCATGATGCTCGGCAGCGCGTACGCCTACGCCGACCGGCTCGACCGCGCCGAAAGCCTGTTCTCCGAAGCCCGGCGCGTCTACACCTCGGCCGGCTGGCGCGGCGTCCACCTCTCCCTGGCCAACGCCTTCCTCGGGCTCGCCTACCGCAGACAGGGCCGGCTGCCGGACGCCGAGTCCACCCTGCGCGAAGCCGTCCGGCTCGCCGAACGCGTCGGCCGCCGCCTGCCGTTGTACTGGTCGGCCACCTGCGGACTGGTCGACACCCTGCTGGCCCGCGGCCGGGTGGAGGAAGCCTGGTCGGTCGCCGAGCAGTACGGCTTCGCACCGCCCTACCCGTCCACCATCGTGCTGCCCGACATCCGCTCCGTGCGCGGCCGGCTGCTGCTCGCCGTCGGCCGCACCGCGGAAGGCGTCAGCGAACTGGAGGCCGCCGAGAAGACCGCCGCCTCCCGCGGCGGCCACAACCCGGTCCTCGCACCCTGGTCCGTCGACCTCGCCCGGGCCCTCGCCCCGACGGACCCGGCCCGCGCCGCCCAGCTCGCCGCCGACGCCCGCAAACAGGCCGAGCGGTTCGGCACGGACACCGCCATCGGCGAGGCCCTGCGCTGCGCCGCCGCGCTGGAGACCGGTCAGCGCGCGGTACGGCTCGCCGCCCGCGCCGTGGCCTACCTGGAGGCATCTCCCTGCCAGTACGAGCACGCGGCGGCCCGCGTCGAGTACGGCATCGCCACCGGCTCGGTCGCCGAACTCACCCGTGGCCTGGACCTCGCCCGCCTCTGCGGCGCGGACGGTCTGGCGACCCGAGCCCGGAAGGCCCTGGCCGGCGTCCGGAACCCGCGCTGAACCCGGCCGGATTCAGCGCCCTGGTCGTGACCTTCGAAGACCCCGGTCCGATGCCGCGGATGTCGACCACCACAGACCTCTGGTACCACTACGGCCGCGCCCGTGCCGAACACGACCGCGCTGTTCCCGAGACCTTCCACTGGACATGGGCCCAGGACAGCGGCCCCGGCCCGGAGCCGCTGGGCGATGTGACGGGCAGTACCGTCGGTGAACTCGGCGCCGGAGCCGCCCGGCATGCCGCCTGCCTGGTCGCTCACCGACTTCCCGCGCGCGTCGACGCCGTGGACGCCTCACCCGCCCAGCACGCCATGGCCATGGACCTGTTCGGCCACCTCGCACCCCGCCTGCGCCTCGTCCGTTCCGACGCCGTACGGCACCTGCGGGATACGGCCGGCACCTACGACGTGCTGTACAGCGTCTTCGGCGCGGTCGACTTCACCGACCCGCGAGAGCTGCTCCCGGCGGCGGCGGGAGCCCTGCGACCCGGCGGCCGGCTGGTCTTCTCGACCCTCGCCCACTACCTGGGCGGTGCGCCCGCCGAGCCCGATGTCGTGCCGGCCGAGATCGCGGCACGGACCCCGGGCGGGGAGACGACCACGATGCGCAGATGGGTGCTCCAGGAACACGTCTGGACGGAGGTCCTGCACGAGTCCGGGTTCACCGGCATCAGCGTCGACACGTTGCCGTCGCCCACCGACGCGCCGCGCAGCGCGGCCACGTTGCTCGTCAAGGCGGTCCGACGGGCTTGAACGACCCGCACGCCACGGTGCCGCCGCCGAACGTCGGCCTCCTGGCAGCGCCACGGGCAACGAGCCGCCGCCGCGCGTACGCCCGGCAGCGGTACCCTCGCCATGGGTCAGTCCGGGTCCTCCTCGGCGAGTACCCGCTGGGCCGTCGCGAACGCCGAGTTGGCGGCCGGTACGCCGCAGTACACCGCGGTCTGCAGCAGCACCGCGCCGATCTCCTCCGGCGTCAGCCCGTTGCGGCGGGCCGCCCGGACGTGCATCGCCAGCTCGTCGTAGTGGCCGTGCGCGACCAGCGCGGTCAGTGTGATCATGCTGCGCTCGCGGCGCGACAGCGTCGGGTCGGTCCAGATCTCGCCCCACGCGTAGCGGGAGATGAAGTCCTGGAAGCGGGCGGTGAACGGGGTCTGCCGGGCCTGCGCGCGGTCCACATGGGCGTCGCCCAGCACCTGGCGGCGCACCGCGAGACCGCTCGCCGGCGGCCCGTCTAGCTGGGTGCGCAGTGCCGCCAGCACCGCCCGGGGAACCTGCGCCGGGGCCAGATGAGAAGCCCCGGGCAGCTCCACCAGCGCCGCGCCCGGTACCGCGTCCGCGATCTCCCTGAGGTGCGCGGGCGGGGTCGCGGGATCCTCCCGCCCGGCCACGAGCAGCGTCGGTACGGTGATCCCGGCCAGCCGGTCGCGCAGATCGAACGCGGCGAGCGCGTCGCAGCAGGCGGCATACGCCTCCGGGTCGGCCGCACGGTGGTCCCGGACCAGCTCCGGCACGCTGAACCCGGGCGTGAACCAGCGCGCGTCGGCGCTCTCGGCCAGCCACTGAAGGCCCTCGCGGCGCACCCGCTCCGCCCGCTCCCGCCAGGGCGCGGCACCGCCGAAGTGGGCCGAGGAGCACAGCACCGCCAGCGAGGTCAGCCGCTCGGGGTGGTGGACGGCCAGGTGCAGGCCGACCGCGCCGCCCAGGGACACGCCCGCGTAGGCGAACCGGTCGACGCCGAGCGCGTCCGCGAGCGCCAGCACCAGCGCGGCCAGGTCGCCGACGGTCGCGCCCGGCCCGATCAGGTCGGCCGCCGAACCGCCGTGCCCCGGCAGGTCCCAGCGGATCACCCGGTGGCTCGCGGACAGTTCGGGCGCCACCCGGTCCCACAGGGCGAGCGAGGTACCGAGCGAGGGCCCGAGCAGCAGCGGCGGCGCGGAAGCGGGGCCTTCCGCACGGTGGTTGAGGAGGGTCACGGTCAACGTCGCTCCAGAGCACGGTCGGTGAGGATGCCGGCGAAACCGGTGTACCGGGCGGGGTCGGTCGCCTCCGCCAGATCGATGCCCGCCAGCTCCTCATGTTCTTCGAGGAGTTCACGCAGCGGGCGGTTCTCGCAGTGGGCTCGGCGGGCCAGTTCGGTCAGCAGCTCCTTGGCCCGCGCCCGGCCGAGGACGGGCGCGAGGACGGCGGTCAGCCGCTCGGAGACGATCAGTCCCCGGGTGCGGCCGAGATCGCGGCGCATCGCGTCCGGGTGCACCCGCAACCCCTCGGCCAGCTCCGCCGCCTGTCCGGCCGCGCCGCCCACCAGCCGGAGCAGATCGCGCAGCGGCTCCCACTCGGCGTGCCAGGCGCCGGCCGGCCGCTCGTCCTCGGCGGCCAGGCAGCCGTACAGGGTCGCCGCGAGCTGGGGAGCGCGCCGGGCGGCGGACGCCAGGAGCGTGGCGCGCACCGGGTTCGCCTTGTGCGGCATGGCGGACGAGCCGCCGCCGCTGCCCTCGCTCACCTCGCCGATCTCGGTGCGCGACAGCGTCAGCACGTCCACGGCGAGTTTGCCCAGGGCGCCCGCCGTGAAGGCCAGGCACCCGGCCAGGTCCGCGACCGGCGTGCGCAGCGTGTGCCAGGGCAACGCCGGTGCGGCCAGCCCGAGTTCACGGGCGTAAGCCTCCGTCAGTACGGCCGGGTCCGGGGCGCCGTACGCCTGGAAGGCCGCCAGGGTGCCGGCGGCCCCGCCGAGCTGGGCGGGGAGCGAGTCGCGTACCCGGGCGAGGCGGTCGCGCGCGTCCAGGACCAGCGCGCGCCAGCCGGCCGCCTTCAGCCCGAACGTGGTCGGTACGGCGTGCTGGGTGAGCGTCCGGCCCGGCAGCACGGTGTCCCGGTGCCCGGCCGCGAGGCGGGCCAGCGCCCGCTCGGCGCGCCCGAGATCGGCCAGCACCGGGCCGAGGGCGCGCACGGCGACCAGCATCGTCGCCGTGTCCATGATGTCCTGGCTGGTGGCACCCCGGTGGACGTAAGGCCCGTACTCGGCGCCGACCGCCGCCGTCAGGTCGGCGGCCAGCGGGATCACCGGATTGCCGCCGCCGGCGGCGCGGGCGGCCAGGGAGCGCAGGTCGAACCGGTCCGGTTCGGCCGCCTCGGTCACCGCCGCCGCGGCCTCGGGCGGGGCGAGCCCCAGCGCGGCCTGCGCCCGGGTCAGCGCGGCCTCGGCGTCGAGCAGCGCCCGCAGATACGCGGGGTCACCGGTCTCGGACACGGCGTCCGCCGCGCCCCGCCCGGGGGCCAGCAGACCGGTGTCGGTGCAGGAAGGGAACTCGGGTGTCACTGGTACTCCAGGAAGACCGTCTCGCCTTCGCCCTGAAGGCGGATGTCGAAACGGTAGGTGCCGTGCCCCTCGTCAGCCGCGATCAGCGTGTCACGCCGGTCGCCCACCCGGGTGAGCAGCGGATCGGCGGCCAGGGCGGCGTCATCACCCGGCAGGTAGACACGGGTGAACAGATGCACGAGAAGGCCCCGCGCGAAGACGCAGACACTGAGGTAGGGCGCGTTGCGCCCACGCGCGCCGGGGCGCAGCGTACGCACGTACCAGTGCCCGTTCGCATCCGTCTGGATCCGTCCCCAGCCGGTGAACTCCACCCCGTTGCGGCCCAGGAAGCCGCCCGTGGCCGGGTCCCGCCGCAGTGCGCCGTCCACCCGCGGCACCGTGCCGTCGGGCCGCGGCCCCCACACTTCGAGCAGCGCGTCGGGCAGCGGATCACCCGCGCCGTCGAGGACGTGGCCGTGCACGGTGACGGTGTCCGGATGACCGAGCGGGGCGATCTCCTCGCCGCCGCTGAACGGCAGCGCGTACCCGTAGAACGGGCCGACCGTGTGGGACGGGGTGGGCGGCACCTGCTCCGGGCTGCCCGGGTCGATGAGCGTCATGGCGGTCAGCGTCCTTCTTCGATCCAGGTGGCGGCCGGGCCGTCCAGCACGATGTCCCAGCGGTAGCCCAGGGAGAACTCGGGCACCGACAGGCCGTGGTCGTAGGTGGCGACCAGCCGATGCCGGGCCGCGTCGTCCGTCACCGACTGCAGGATCGGGTCGTAGGGGAACAGCGGGTCGTTCGGGAAGTACATCTGGGTCACCAGCCGCTGGGTGAACGCCGTGCCGAACACCGAGAAGTGGATGTGGGCCGGACGCCAGGCGTTCACGTGGTTGCGCCAGGGATAGGGGCCCGGCTGGATGGTGGTGAAGTGATAGCGGCCCTCGGCGTCGGTGAGGGTACGGCCGACGCCCGTGAAGTTCGGGTCCAGCGGCGCGTCGTGCTGCTCGCGCCGGTGGGCGTACCGGCCGGCCGAGTTGGCCTGCCAGATCTCGATCAGCTGACCGCGCACCGGGCGCCCGTCGCGGTCCAGCAGCCGGCCGGAGACCGTGATGCGCTCGCCGATGGGCTCCCCGGTGTGCTGCCGGGTGAGGTCGTTGTCGATCTCGGTGATGTCCCGCTCCCCGAAGGCGGGGGAGCGCAGCTCCACCAGCTCCGGGTCCTGGCGCGTGTCGATCGCCACCAGGGGCTGCTTCGGATGGCGCAGCACGGAGGAGCGGTACGGCGCGTAGTCGCGGCGCGGATGGTGCTCGACAGGGGCGCCGTCGGCGACGCGCTTGGCGTACGCGACGCGCTCGGCGGCCATCTCCTGGTCGATGTCGTGCTGGGTGAGACTCATCGTGGTACCTGACGCTTCCTTATCGTTCGAGGACGAGGGCGAGGCCCTGGCCCACGCCGATGCACAGGGTGGCCACGCCGGTGCCGGAGCCGCGGCGGGCGAGCTGGTGGGCGACGGTCCCGGCGAGCCGGGCCCCGGAGGCGCCGAGCGGGTGGCCGAGCGCGATGGCGCCGCCCTGCGGGTTGAGGACCGCCGGGTCGAACTCCGGCCATTCGGCGAGGCAGCCCAGCACCTGGGCGGCGAACGCCTCGTTCAGTTCCAGCACCGACAGATCGCCGAAGCCCTTGCCGGCCTTGGCGAGGGCCCGGTTGACGGCCTCCACGGGCGCCAGGCCGAAGTACTGGGGATCGAGCGCGGAGAGGCCGGTCGCGCTGATCCGGGCCAGCGGCTCCCGGCCGGTGGCCCGCAACCCCTCCTCGTCGGCGAGGAGCAGGGCCGCCGCACCGTCGTTGAGGGGAGAGGCGTTGCCCGCGGTGACCGTGCCGCCCTCGGCGCGGAAGGCGGGCTTCAGCTTCGCCATGGCGGCGAGGGAGGCGTCCGGCCGTACGCACTCGTCGGCGTCGAAACCGACCGGCTCGCCCTTGCGCCGCGGCACCGGGACGGACACCAACTCGGCGTCGAACAGGCCCTGTTCCCGTGCGGCGGCGGCCTTGCGGTGCGAGTGCAGCGCGAACTCGTCCTGCCGCTCGCGGCCGATGCCGTGCTTGTCGGCGATCCTCTCGGCGCTCTCGCCCAGCGGGATGGTCCACTGCGGGTCCATCCGCGGGTTGACCATGCGCCAGCCGAGCGTGGTCGAGTACAGCTCGGTGTGGGCGGCCGGGAACGGGCTGTCCGGCTTCGGCAGCACGTACGGCGCCCGGGTCATGGACTCCACCCCGCCCGCCACGGCGAGGGACGCGTCACCCAGGGCGATGGCCCGGGCCGCCTGGATCACCGCCTCCAGGCCGGAGGCGCACAGCCGGTTCACGGTCACGCCGGGCACGGAGGTCGGCAGCCCGGCGAGCAGGGCGGCCATGCGGGCGACGTTGCGGTTCTCCTCGCCGGCGCCGTTGGCGTTGCCGAGGTAGACGTCGTCGATCCGGGCGGGATCCAGTTCGGGGGTGCGGGCGAGCAGCGCGCGGAGGGTGTGGGCGGCGAGGTCGTCGGGGCGGACGGTGGCCAGGGCGCCGTTGTACCGGCCGAAAGGCGTGCGGACGGCGTCGACGATGTAAACGGGTTTCGGGGTGTGAGCGGTGTTCACAGTGTGTGCGCCTTTGTGGTGTGAACTGGGTCAACAGGATCGGCGGGATTAGCGGGGTTCACGGCGTCGGGGCTGGCGGCGGTGGCGTGAGGGGTGCAAGCGGTGCGAGCGGTGCCAGCGGTGTGAGCGGGGTTCACAGCCTTGACGTTGGCGGTGGCTTGAGCGGTGTGAACCGTGTGAGCTGGGTTCACAGCAGACCCTCCGCAACGCTCAGTTCCGCGTCCGTCCTGGCGATGACCTCGTCCACGCTCACACCCGGCGCGGTCTCCGTCAGCGTCAGCCCCTCCGCGGTGACGTCCAGCACCGCCAGATCCGTGATGACTCGGTTCACACACCCCTTGCCGGTCAACGGCAGCGTGCACTCCTTGAGGATCTTCGCCGAGCCGTCCTTCGCGGTGTGCGTCATCACCACGATCACCTGCCGGGCACCGTGCACCAGGTCCATCGCGCCCCCGATCCCGGTGACCAGCTTTCCGGGCACCGCCCAGTTGGCCAGATCGCCCCCGGCGGACACCTGCATCGCGCCCAGCACGGCGACATCGATGTGCCCGCCCCGGATCATCGCGAAGGACAGCGCCGAGTCGAAGAAGGAGGCGCCCGGCAGCACCGTCACGGTCTCCTTGCCGGCGTTGATCAGATCGGGGTCGACCTGGTCCTCCGTGGGATACGGGCCGGTGCCCAGGATGCCGTTCTCCGACTCCAGCACCACCTCGACCCCCTCGGGAAGGTGGTTGGGGATCAGCGTCGGCAGACCGATCCCGAGGTTCACGTACTGGCCGTCCCGCAGTTCACGGGCCGCGCGGGCGGCCATCTCCTCGCGTGTCCAGGCCATCAGCCGCTCACCGTCCGGAACTCGATCCGCTTGTCGGCCGCCTGCTCCGGGGTGAGCGGCACCACCCGCTGCACGAAGACGCCCGGCACGTGCACCGCGTCCGGATCGATCGCGCCGGGCTCGACCAGTTCCTCCACCTCGGCGATCGTGACCCGGCCGGCCATCGCGGCCAACGGGTTGAAGTTCCGCGCCGACCTGCGGAACACCAGATTTCCGTGCCGGTCCCCGCGCGCGGCCCTGACCAGCGCGAAGTCGGTGCGGATGCCCCGCTCCAGCACGTACTCCACGCCGTCGAACTCCCGCACCTCCTTCGGCGGCGAGGCCAGCGCGACCCCGCCCGAGCCGTCGTAGCGCCAGGGCAGTCCGCCCTCGGCGACCTGGGTGCCGACGCCGGCGGGGGTGTAGAAGGCGGGGATGCCGGCGCCGCCCGCGCGCAGCCGTTCGGCCAGCGTGCCCTGCGGGATCAGCTCCAGCTCCAGCTCACCGGCCAGGTACTGGCGGGCGAACTCCTTGTTGCCGCCGATGTAGGAGCCGGTCACCCGGGCGATCCGGCCCGCGGCCAGCAGCACCGCCAGCCCGGACTCCATCGCCCCGCAGTTGTTCGACACCACCTTCAGCCCGCCGACGCCGCGCTCGTACAGCGCCTGGATCAGCACGTCGGGCACGCCGCTGAGCCCGAACCCGCCGACGGCGAGGGACGCGCCGTCCGGCACATCGGCCACCGCCTCGCCGGCGGTGGCCACCACCTTGTCCATGCGTGAAGCTCCGTCTCTCCGGTACCCCGAATAGTCAGGGCACTGAGTATTTCGTGAGGTGCCGCTCACGCTGCCACCGGAGACGAAGACCGTCAAGACCTGGATTTCCCGCGCTCACAGAACAAGACAGCCGGTTTGGCGGCCGGGTATCGTTCAGTGCACCAACGAATCGATCAGGGGAGCGCACATGGCCGCGGTGGACCTCGGCACCCATCCCGGACACCTCGCCCGGCGGCTCCAGCAGGCCCACTACCTGCTGTGGAACACGATGGTCTCGGAAGAGATCACCTCGCCGCAGTTCGCGGTCATGAACGCGCTCGTCGCCGAGCCCGGACTCGACCAGCGGACCGTGGGGGAGCGGGTGGGCCTGGACCGCTCCACCATCGCCGAGGTGATCAGCCGGCTCGACCGCCGCGGACTGCTGCACAAGGTGCGCGACCCGCGCGACGGCCGGCGCTTCCTGCTCCGCCTCACCGAGGAGGGCGCGCGCACCCACCGCAAGCTGTCCGTCCGCACCACCCGGATGAACCAGGTCTTCCTCGCCCCGCTGACCGCCGAGGAGCGGACCGTGTTCTTCGAGCTGATCCGCCGGGTCGCCGACGCGGCCGAGAGCCTGCGCAACCCCGAGCCCCCGCACCCCGCCGAGCCCCCGCACCCCGCCGAGCCCCCGCGCGAGCCGGCCGAGCCCCTGGCCACCCAAGGCTGACCGCCCCCACGGCCACCGCCCCGCCGTGAGCCTCCCCGCACCGGGCGCCCAATGCCGGGCGTCAGGTGCCGCACGCCGGGCGTCAGGTGCCGTACGCCGCAGCCCGCCACCGGGTTCGGCACCGGCGCGCACGGGTACCCGGCCGCGACCGCACACGGACGAGGCCGAACGTGACCTAGGGAGTGCGACCCATGAAGGCAGTCACCTGGCAGGGCAAGCGGGACGTCCGGGTCGAGGACGTGCCCGACCCGCGGATCGAGGAACCCACGGACGCGGTCATCCGCGTGACGTCCACCGGACTGTGCGGCTCCGACCTGCATCTGTACGAGGTGCTCACCCCGTTCATGACGCCCGGCGACATCCTCGGTCACGAGCCCATGGGCATCGTGGAGGAGGTCGGCCCGGAAGTACCGCACCTGCGCCCCGGCGACCGGGTCGTGGTGCCCTTCCAGATCGCCTGCGGACACTGCTTCATGTGCGACACGGGCCTGCCCACCCAGTGCGAGACGACCCAGGTCACCGGCGAGGGCATGGGCGCGGCCCTGTTCGGCTACACCCGCCTGTACGGTGCCGTGCCCGGCGGCCAGGCCGAGTACCTACGGGTCCCGCAGGCGCAGTTCGGCCCGATCAAGGTTCCCGAGGGACCGCCGGACGACCGGTTCGTCTACCTCTCCGACGTGCTGCCCACCGCCTGGCAGGCCGTCGAGTACGCCGCCGTCCCGCCCGGCGGAACCCTCGCCGTCCTCGGCCTCGGCCCGATCGGCGACATGGCCTGCCGGATCGCCAGGGCCCGCGGCGCGGAACGCGTCTTCGGCGTGGACCTGGTGCCCGAGCGGCTCGCCCGGGCGCAGCGGCGCGGGGTCGAGACGTACGACCTGAGGGCCTTCGACGACGAGAAGGCACTGGTCCACGCGATCCGGGAGGTGACCGGCGGCCGGGGCCCGGACGCCGTGATCGACGCGGTGGGCACCGAGGCGCACGGCAGCGCCGCCGCCAAGCTCGCCCAGACGGCGACCGCGATGATGCCCCGCAAACTGAGCGGTCCGCTCGCCGAACGCTTCAGCATCGACCGGCTCGGCGCCCTGTACATGGCGATCGACCTGGTCCGCCGCGGCGGCACGATCTCGCTCAGCGGCGTCTACGGCGGCATGGCCGACCCGATGCCGATGCTCACCCTCTTCGACAAGCAGATCCAGCTCCGCATGGGCCAGGCCAACGTCCGCCGCTGGGCCGACCAGATCATCCCCTACCTCACGGACGACGACCCGCTCGGCGTGGACGACTTCGCCACGCACCGGCTGCCGCTGGCGGAGGCACCGCACGCCTACGAGATGTTCCAGCGCAAGCAGGACGGTGCCGTCAAGGTGCTCATGCGGCCGTAGTGACGCCCGCGCCCGCGGCGCGCACGGTGACGGTCGCTCAGCCGGGCTCCCGCGGGCCCTTCTCGCCGAGCACCTCCGCCAGGTCGTAGCGCACCGGCTCCTCCAGCTGGGCGTACGTGCAGCTCTCCGGCGTGCGGTCCGGGCGCCAGCGGCGGAAGCGGGCGGTGTGCCGGAAACGCTGCCCGTTCTCCATGTGGTCGTAGGCCACCTCGGCCACCCGCTCCGGCCGCAGCGGCACCCAGGACAGGTCCTTCTTCCCGGACCAGCGGCTCGGCGCGCCCGGCAGCCGGGCCGTCTCGTGCGCGGCCTCGTCCGTCCAGGCGGCCCACGGGTGCCCCGAGACGTCGTCCATCCGCAGCGGCTGAAGCTCCTCGACCAGTTCGGCGCGCTTCTTCATGGAGAACGCGGCCGACACGCCGACGTGCTGGAGCCGGCCCCGCTCGTCGTAGAGGCCCAGCAGCAGCGAACCCACCACCGGGCCGCTCTTGTGGAGGCGGTACCCGGCGACGACGACGTCCGCCGTCCGCTCGTGCTTCACCTTGAACATGGCCCGCTCGTCCTGGAGGTAGCGCAGGTCCGGCGGTTTGGCCACGACGCCGTCCAGCCCGGCGCCCTCGAACTGCTCGAACCAGTGCCGGGCCACCTCGATGTCGGCCGTCGAGGGCGCCAGGTGCACCGGCGGGGTGGCGTGTGCCAGGGCCCGGTCCAGCAGGGCGCGGCGATCGGACAGCGCCACGTCGAGCAGGGCGTGGTCGTCCAGGGCCAGCAGGTCGAAGGCGACGAAGGACGCCGGGTTCTTCTCGGCCAGCATCCGCACCCGGGAGGCGGCCGGGTGGATGCGCTCGGTCAGCGCGTCGAAGTCCAGCCGCCCACCGCGCGCGATCACGATCTCCCCGTCCAGTACGCACCGCTCGGGCACCCGCTCCTTCAGCGCCTCGACCAGTTCGGGAAAATACCTGGTCAGCGGCTTGCCAGTGCGGCTGCCCAGCTCGATTTCGGCCCCGTCGCGGAACACGATCGACCGGAAGCCGTCCCACTTGGCCTCGTAGTGCATGCCCGGCGGGATCTTCGCCACCGACTTGGCGAGCATCGGCTTCACGGGCGGCATGACGGGCAGATCCATGCCACCGATTCTGCGCGCATGCATACGGCTTCGCCCGGTATGCGAGGTGTGCGGGGTGCGCCTACGGTGGCCGCATGGGTGATGCGGTGGAACTGGAGGTCGGCGGCCGGACCGTACGGCTGTCCAGCCCGGACAAGGTGTTCTTCCCGGAGCGGGGCTTCACCAAGCTGGACCTCGCCCGGTACTACGTCTCGGTCGCCCCCGGCATCCTGCGTGCCCTGCGCGACCGCCCCACCACCCTGGAGCGCTACCCGGACGGCGTCGGCGGCGAGTGGTTCTTCCAGAAGCGGGCGCCCAAGAGCATGCCCGACTGGATCCCGACCGCCCACATCACCTTCCCCAGCGGCCGCAGCGCCGACGAGATGTGCCCCACCGAGGAGGCCGCCGTGGTGTGGGCCGCCCAGTACGGCACCCTCACCTTCCACCCCTGGCCGGTCCGCGCCACCGATGTCGACCACCCCGACGAACTCCGCGTCGACCTCGACCCGCAGCCCGGCACCGACTACGCCGACGCGGCCCGCGCCGCCCACGAACTGCGCGCGGTACTGGAGGAGTTCGGCGGTCTGCGCGGCTGGCCGAAGACCTCCGGCGGCCGGGGGCTGCACGTCTTCGTCCCCATCGAACCCCGCTGGACCTTCACCCAGGTGCGGCGCGCGGCGATCGCGGTCGGCCGGGAGATGGAACGCCGGATGCCCGAGCACGTCACCATCAAGTGGTGGAAGGAGGAGCGCGGGCGCCGCATCTTCCTGGACTACAACCAGACGGCACGGGACCGCACCATCGCCTCCGCCTATTCGGTGCGTCCCCGCCCGCACGCCCCCGTCTCCGCGCCCCTGCGCTGGGAGGAGGTCGGCGTCGCCCACCCCCGTGACTTCGACCTCGCCACCATGCCCGCCCGGTTCGCCGAACTCGGCGACGTGCACGCCGACATGGACGACCACGCCTACTCCCTGGACGCGCTGCTGGAACTGGCCCGGCGGGACGAACACGACCACGGCCTGGGCGACCTGCCGTACCCGCCGGAATACCCGAAGATGCCCGGCGAGCCCACCCGCGTCCAGCCGAGCCGGGCCCGCCGCACCCCGTCGGACTGAGCCCCGGCCGGGAGCGGGTGGCACATCACGGCGCGGCCCGGGAAGCGGAGCGCCGGCGCCCCCGCGGCTATCCTGAGGGCCGGCCGCCGAGGAGGGGGTGTCCCGAAGTGACCGAGGCCGTGTCGCGTCCCACCCTGGAGGCCGTGGCCGCGCGGGCCGGAGTGTCCCGGGCCACCGCGTCCCGGGTGGTCAACGGCGGCGACGGGGTCCGCGCACCCCTGGCCGAGCGGGTCCGGCGGGCCGTGGCGGAACTGGGCTACGTCCCCAACCAGGCGGCACGCAGCCTGGTGACCCGGCGCCACGACGCGGTCGCGGTCGTCGTCGCCGAGCCCGAGACCCGGGTCTTCGCCGATCCCTTCTTCGCGCTCCAGCTGCGCGGCATCAGCAAGGAACTCACCGCGCACGACAACCAACTGGTGCTGCTGCTCACCGAGGGCCGCGCCGACCACACCCGCGTGGCCCGCTATCTCGCCGGCGGCCATGTCGACGGCGCGCTCGTGTTCTCCCTGCACCTGGACGACCCGCTGCCCGGCCTCATCCGTGCCGCCGGGGTGCCCACCGTGTTCGGCGGACGCCCCCACCGGAGCGCGGACCCCGGGGCGCCGGACCCCGGCGTGGTGTACGTCGACTGCGACAACCGGGGCGGGGCCCGGGCGGCGGTACGGCACCTGCTGGACCTCGGCCGCCGGCGCGTCGCCCACCTCACCGGCGCACTGGACCAGACCTCGGCGGCGGACCGGCTCGACGGCTACCGGGACGCCGTCGCCGAGGTGCCCGGCGCGTACGATCCCCGGCTGGTCGCGGAGGGCGACTTCACCCCGGCCGGTGGCGAGCGCGCCATGCGGGAACTGCTGGCCCGCTGCCCGGACGTCGACGCCGTGTTCGCCGCCAACGACCTCAGCGCGCTCGGCGCCCTGCGGGTGCTGCGCGAGAGCGGCCGGCGGGTGCCCGAGGACGTGGCCGTGGCCGGCTTCGACGACATGGCGCCGGTCGCCGAGCAGACCGACCCGCCGCTGACGACGGTACGTCAGGACATCGAGGGAATGGGCCGCCTGATGGCCCGGCTGCTGCTGGACGGTCTGCCCGGCGGCCGGGACCGGGAGCGTACGACGGCCGGCGCCCCGGACACGCGGGGCAAGGGCGTGATCCTGCCGACCACCCTGATACGCCGCGCCTCCGCGTGAGCCGCCCGCGGGCCGGCCGGACAAGCGCCGCCGGAACACCACGCCGGCACCCGCTTCCCCGGGGCCCTCGGCTTTTCACACCGGTCCCGCGCGCCGCCGTGCGCGTACCGGGAACCAGGGGCATCATCGGGGCGGTTCGGGGGCCGGCGGCCGACGGCCCCGGGTACGCCGTTGAGCCGGCGTTGATCGAACGTTTTTCTGTCTGGGGCAGGCTCCTTGCCATGCACTCAGACACCATCACACCGGCCGACGACACCTGGCGGACGCAGGCCCTGTGCGCACAGACCGGGCCGGACTTCTTCTTCCCCGAGCCCGGCAGCTCGGTGCGCGAGGCGAAGCGCATCTGCGCCATGTGCGAGCTGCGCCCGGCCTGCCTGGAGTACGCCCTCGCCCACGACGAGCGGTTCGGCGTCTGGGGCGGCCTGTCGGAGAAGGAACGCCTGGCCCTGCGGCGCACCGCCCGCTGATCCCGGCCCTCCGGCACACCGCCCGCCGACCGCCCGGGCCGAGTGCGGGGCGTCAGCCCCCGGCGCGCGCCGCCATCCGGGCCTTGCGCGCGGCCAGCTTCTCGTCGAACTTCGACGCCTCCGCGTTCAGCCCGCCCAGAAACAGGCCGAGTTCCTCCTGCGCCCTCAGGCCCTCGGGGCCGAGGCCGTCGATCTCCATGACCTTCAGGAAGCGCAGCACCGGCTGCAGCACGTCGTCGTGGTGGATGCGCAGGTTGTACACCTCGCCGATCGCCATCTGCGCGGCGGCCCGCTCGAAGCCGGGGATGCCGTGGCCGGGCATGCGGAAGTCCACCACGACGTCCCGGACCGCCCGCATCGTCAGGTCGGGGGCGAGCTCGAAGGCGGCCTTGAGCAGGTTGCGGTAGAACACCATGTGCAGGTTCTCGTCGGTCGCGATGCGGGCCAGCATGCGGTCGCAGACCGGGTCCCCGGACTGGTGGCCGGTGTTGCGGTGCGAGATCCGCGTGGCCAGCTCCTGGAAGGCGACGTAGGCGATCGAGTGCAGCATCGAGTGCCCGTTGTCGGACTCGAAGCCCTCGCTCATGTGCGCCATACGGAAGCGTTCCAGCTGGTCGGGGTCCACCGCGCGCGAGGCCAGCAGATAGTCGCGCATCACGATGCCGTGCCGGCCCTCCTCGGCCGTCCAGCGGTGCACCCAGGTGCCCCAGGCGCCGTCGCGGCCGAACAGCGTGGCGATCTCGTGGTGGTAGCTCGGCAGGTTGTCCTCGGTGAGCAGGTTGACCACCAGGGCGATACGGCCGACCTCCGTCACCTTCGACTGGCCCTTCTCCCAGGCCTCCCCGTCCTCGAACAGACCGGGGAAGTTACGGGCGTCGCTCCACGGTACGTACTCGTGCGGCATCCAGTCCTTGGCGACCTTCAGATGCCGGTTCAGTTCCTTTTCGACCACTTCCTCCAGTGCGTACAGGAGCCGCGCGTCGGTCCAGACGGACGGGCTGCCGAGGTGAGGGGAAGTGATCGTCACAGGAACTCCAGGGGGACGCCGGACATGGGGCGTGGGGAAGGGGAACGGCCCGGCGAGCGGTGCCGGGAACCTACGTGATCGTAGGCTACGAATCCGTAGGTTACGTAGCCGTAGGTTAAGACGGCGGTAAAGAACCGCTGATCAGCCTCGCCGACCGGGCTCCCGCGCACGCCGGACAGCCCCGGGACCCGCAGGTCCCGGGGCTGTCGAAGGGGCGGAATCACCCGATCAGGCGTACAACTCCCGCAGGCGCACGGAGAGGCAGGTCACACAGCCCTCCAGCTTCTCGAACTCGCTGATGTCGACCGTGACCACGTCATGACCGAGATCGCTCAGCAGCTCCGCCGTGCGCGGCGCGCTCGCCGCCATCAGCAGCTTGCCGCCGCCCAGCAGCACCACGTGCGCCCCGGACTCCTCCGGCACCGACAGGAACCCCGGGAACAGCGACGGCCGGTCCACCCGCGGGATGTGCCCGATCACCGTGCCGTCGGGCAGCGCGGTCACCGCCGACTTCAGGTGCAGCACCTTGCTCACCGGGACGGCCACCACCCGGGCGCCCAGCGGTTCGAAGGCCGCGCGTAGCTGCTGCACACCGGCCGCGTTGGTGCGCCCGCTGCGGCCCACGTACACGGTGTCGCCGACCTTGAGGACGTCACCGCCGTCCAGCGTGCCCGGATCCCAGATCCAGTTCACCGAGCAGCCGAGGCTCGCCACCGCCTCCTCCACACCGGCGGTCTCCGCGCGCCGGGCGGCGGCACCCGGACGGGTGATCAACGCCACGTTCCGGAACATGACGACGGTGTCCTCGACGAACACCGAGTCCGGGCAGTCGTCGGCCGGTTCGACCTCGATGGTCTCCCAGCCGTGCGCGCGCAGGGCCGCCACATAGGCCTCCCACTGCTCCACGGCGAGCCCCACGTCGACCTGCTCCCGCGCGATGTGCGTCACCAGGCCGTCGGCGAGGCGGGGGCTGGGGCGGCGGACGAGGGCCTTCTTGCTGGGCACGACGGGCCTTTCGTATCGGTCGGTGCGGTGGCCGGCGCCGGTCACTCGGCGCCGGTCCGTCATCATGCAGCGCGCTCCGGCCAGGACAAAACCCTGGTCACCGGGTGTGTGTCCGGGCCGCCCGGTCAGACCGGTCCGCCGAGCGCCTCGGGCGTGGTCTCCGTCAGCTCGCCTCCCTCCAGCAGCAGCCAGCGGGTGATCCCGATCGACTCCAGGAACGGCAGGTCGTGGGCGGCGACGAGCAGCGCGCCCTCGTACGACTCCAGGGCCTGGGTCAGCTGCCGGACGCTGGCCAGGTCCAGGTTGTTCGTCGGCTCGTCCAGCAGCAGCAACTGCGGTGCCGGCTCGGCGAGCAGCAGCGCGGCCAGGGCCGCCCGGAAGCGCTCGCCGCCGGAGAGGGAGCCCGCCTTCTGGTCGGCCCGGGCGCCCCGGAAAAGGAAGCGGGCGAGACGGGCCCGGATCCGGTTGTTGGTGGCGTCCGGCGCGAACCGGGCCACGTTCTCGGCCACCGACAGGCCGTCGTCCAGCACATCCAGCCGCTGCGGCAGGAACCGCAACGGCACGTGGGCCGTCACGGTGCCGGCCACCGGCGCCAGTTGGCCGGCGACGGTCCGCAGCAGCGTCGTCTTGCCGGCGCCGTTGCGGCCGACGAGCGCGATCCGCTCCGGGCCGCGCAGCTCCAGGATGCCCGGCACGCGCGCGTGGCAGGCGGTTTCCACATTCTCCAGGGTGAGCACCTGCCGCCCGGGCGGCACGGCCGTGTACGGCAGTTCGACGCGGATCTCGTCGTCGTCCCGTACGGCCTCCACCGCATCGTCCAGCCGTTCCCTGGCCTCGGCGAGCCGTTCCTCGTGCAGGATGCGGTGCTTGCCCGCCGACTCCTGGGCGGCGCGTTTGCGCGCACCCATGACGATCTTCGGCTCGCGCTTGGAGTCGTACATCTTCTGGCCGTACCGCTTGCGGCGGGCCAGTTTCACCTGGGCGTCGGCCAGTTCGCGCTTCTGCTTGCGCACATCGGCCTCGGCGACGCGCACCATGCGCTCGGCCGCCTCCTGCTCGACGGCCAGCGCCTCCTCATAAGCCGAGAAGTTGCCGCCGTACCAGGTCACCTCGCCCGCGCGCAGGTCCGCGATCCGGTCGACCAGGTCGAGCAGTTCCCGGTCGTGGCTGACCACGACCAGGACGCCCGGCCAGGCGCCGACGGCCTGGTGGAGCCGCCGGCGCGCGTACAGGTCGAGGTTGTTGGTGGGTTCGTCGAGCAGCAGGATGTCCGGGCGGCGCAGCAGCAGCGCGGCGAGCCGCAGCAGCACCGACTCGCCGCCGGACACCTCGCCGACGGTCCGGTCCAGGCCGATGTGGCCGAGGCCGAGTTCGCCGAGGGTGGCCAGGGCGCGCTCCTCGACGTCCCAGTCGTCGCCGACGGTCTCGAAGTGCTCCTCGGAGACGTCGCCCGCCTCGATGGCGTGCAGGGCGGCCCGCCGCTCGGCGATGCCGAGGGCCTGGTCGACCCGGAGCGAGGTGTCCAGGGTGACGTTCTGCGGGAGGTGGCCGATCTCGCCGGTCGCCTTGACGGTGCCGTCGGCCGGGGCGAGTTCCCCGGCCAACAGCTTGAGCAGGGTGGACTTGCCCGATCCGTTGACGCCGACGAGCCCGGTCCGGCCGGGGCCGAACGCGATGTCGAGTCCGTCGAAGACGGCGGTGCCGTCGGGCCAGGCGAAGGACAGGGAGGTACAGGTGAGGGAAGCGGACATGGGCGCCTCGCGAGGGTGTGGGCGTTCGGGTGGACGCGTGTCGAGACACCGCGAGGCGGAAACCGAAGGGCCGGGCAGGGAAGGGCCGCGGAAGAAGGGGCCTGTGCCTGGGGGACGGCTCGGACGCCGAGGTCGTCGTACGCCGCGCACACCTCACCGGTGCGACGCGGTGTCTCGGGACCTCAGACGAGCAACGTCCTTCTCCAATCGACGGCAACAGAACCGCTGAACACCGTACGAGCGGCGGGAAGGGGGTGTCAACGCGATTTCCACCGAGGTGCTTCTGGCGCTGAGCGAGGCGTTCCCCACGCGCGCGTGCCGTTCACCGGGCGTCCCACGCGCGCGTGCCCTTCAGCAGGTGTCCCGCATCAGCTCGGCGAGGCCGTGGTCCAGGTCGAGCTGGAGGTGTTCCAGGCCGGCGGGGACCAGTTCGTCCGCGGCCTTGAGGAACCGCCGTATCTCGCCCGAGCGCACATGCACGATCGCGGTGCCTTCCGGGGCGTGGAACTCCAGCACCGTGCGGTCGTACCCGTACGGCCGCACGCGGACGTCACCCTGGCCCGCGCGGTCCTCCAGCCCGGCCGTCAGCAGCTCGCGGGCGAAGGTCCAGCACACGTCGACGCCCTCCAGGGTGGCCGGCGCCGGGAAGGTCATGCGGACGGCGAACGGGTCACGCCGGTCGTAGCGCAGCGTGGCGGGAATGCTCGGCATGCGCGGTGCGGCGGCGACGAGACGGGCCTCTACGGGCTGCTCGATGACGGTGGACAACGCCTTGCTCCCTCGTGACGGCTGGACAGCGCCCGGATGCGCCCACACCCGGCACAAGAAGAGACGACGGAAACGGCCGGTGCGTGCACCCCCGGACCGAGTGACCTCGGTCACCGCGTTCATGCACGGGGGGCACGGTCCGGTCGGCCCGTCTCCCGCCGCGCGCCGGCGCGACCCGGCTGCCTGGACGCGCCCCGGCGGGCCCGCGCCGGGGCCCGGCACACCGGATGGGGACGGTGGCCGGTCCGGTGACGTGAGCGTCCGTGAGACGGGTACTCGTCCCTGTGCCGCGAAGGAAAGGAGCGATCATGCCAGCCGGTTCCAGCCCCAAGCGCGAGCGTCAGTACGAGCACATCAAGAAGAGCGCGCAGGACCGGGGCGAGAGCACCGGGCGCGCCAAGGAGATCGCCGCGCGGACGGTGAACAAGGAACGCGCCCGCTCCGGCGAGTCCAAGACCGCCAGCCGCACCTCGACCCAGGACATGTCGTCCGGCAAGCGGGGCGGTCAGCGGTCCGGCAACCGGGTCGGCTCGCACGGCCCGACCCGCGACCAGTTGTACAACGAGGCCAGGCAGCGCGGCATCGAAGGCCGTTCGCACATGAACAAGGAGCAGTTGCAGCGCGCGCTGGACCGCAAGAAGGGATGACCCGCCGGCTCAGCCCAGCGTCTGCCGGTGCCGCTCCAGCTCGGGGGCCGTCTTCGTGGCGAGGAACTCGATGACGCGGTAGGAGCACATCCCGGCGGTGACGAACGGGTCGGTGGCGACGACCTCCTCGATCTCCGCGCGATCCCCCGTGACGGCCAGGATCACCCCGCCGTCGCGGGGGTTCTTGCGCCCGGAGGCGAGGAACAGGCCCTTGTCGTACTGCCGCTCCAGCCAGGCCACGTGGTCGGGCAGAACGGCGTCCACGGCATCGAGGGGCGCGGTGTAGGTCAGCTCCAGGACGAACATGATCAGGAGCCTACCCCCGCCCCGCCGCAGGCCACCGGCGAACCGTACAGTCACCCCCGTGACGATCGTTGGCGTACCCGCGGGCTGGCCCGCTACCGAGGAGGAGGCCCGCGCCGTCCAGGACGAGCTGCGCGGCCGAGTGGTGCTCCACGAGCCCGGCCCCCCGCCCGGCACCGGCCGGGTCACCGGCGTCGACGTCGCCTACGACGACGAGCTGGACCTGGTCGCGGCGGCCGCCGTGGTGCTGGACGCCGCCACCCTGGACGTCGTCGCGGAGGCGACGGCCGTCGGCCGGGTCTCCTTCCCGTACGTGCCCGGACTCCTCGCCTTCCGGGAGCTCCCGGCCGTGCTGGCCGCGCTGGACCGGCTGCCCGTCCCGCCCGGCCTCGTCGTGTGCGACGGCTACGGCCTCGCCCATCCGCGCCGCTTCGGCCTGGCCAGCCACCTCGGGGTGCTCACGGACCTGCCGGTCATCGGCGTCGCCAAGAACCCGTTCACCTTCACCCACGACGACCCCGGCCCGGCGCGCGGCGCCGACGCGCCGCTGATGGCGGGAGCCGAGGAGGTCGGGCGCGCCCTGCGCACCAGGGACGGCGTGAAACCGGTCTTCGTTTCCGTCGGCCACCGGGTGGGCCTGCCCGGTGCCGTGGCGCACACCCTCGCGCTGACCCCGCGGTTCCGGCTCCCGGAGACCACGCGCCGGGCCGACGCCCTGTGCCGGCGGGCCCTGCGCGAGGCGGCGCGGCGCCTGGCCGGCACCGGCGGTCAGGACGCCACGACCCGCCAGGCGCCCACCTCCTGGTACGCCGAGTCGTAGACGGCCGAACCGGCACCGGGTTCCACGGCGTAGTGGCGCAGGTTGCCACCCCAGTAGCGCAGGATGCGCTCCAGTTCGCGCGCCCGGTCCTGCGCCTCCACAGCGTCGTCCACGGTCACTTCCAGCACGAACTTCACGTGCGCTCCGCCTCCTCGGGGGACACTCCGGTCAAGGCCCCATCGTCGCAGCCGGGCACCGGCGGGCGGGCCGGGACCGACGTGTTCCGGTCAGCGCCGCGCCGCCACCCGGAAGGTGATCCCGGCCGCGCGCAGCCGTTCGGTCAGGGCGTCGCCCATCGCCTCGGCGGTGGTGACCTGGCCGGCCGTCGGCGGCAGCTCGTCGAAGGCCAGGCAGAGGGCGGCCTCGGCGAACATCTTCGCCGTCTCGTCGTAGCCCGGGTCGCCGCCCGCGACCTCGGTGTACACGCGCTCCCCGCCGCCCTCGCCGACGAACCGCACCCGGAACCAGCTCTTCGCCCGCTTGTCCGGGCCCGGGCCGTCGCCCGGCCGGAGCAGGTCCGACACCCGGCGCCGCACGGGCGGCAACTGGGCCGCGACCGCCAGCGCGCCGACGGCGGCGGCCCCGCCGAGGGCGACCGGCAAGTGGCGTACGGCGGCGTAGTGGCGGTAGCGGAAGTCCGGGCCGTACCGCTCCAGCGCCCGCGCCGAACGGCGCACGACCTGCGGGTCGATGGTGGGCAGCGGCAGCGCCCAGGCGCCGGCCTCCGGGGCGAACCTCGGCGCGCCGGGCGGCGTCGTGACCCGGCGGCCCGGCAGCCGCGGCTCGTGCCGGGCCCGTTCGCGGGCTGCGGCCCGCATCCGCCCGGCGCGGGCCAGCTGGTTCAGCGCGGAGGCGAGGGTGCCGCCGGAGAAGGCCGCGTCCACGGTCACGTAGCCGTCCACGGTCAGCGGCACGCCCTCGGGCAGTTGGCGGACCGTGACGTACACGCCGAGGTCGTGCGGGACCGAGTCGAAGCCGCAGGCGTGCACCAGGCGCGCGCCCGTCTCCCGCGCGCGTGCGTCGTACCGGACGTACATCAGGTCCACGAACTCCGGCTCGCCCGTGAGGTCCAGGTAGTCGGTGCCGCTGTCGGCGCAGGCGGCGACGAGTTCCTCGCCGTGGAGCACGTACGGTCCGACGGTCGTGGCGACCACGCGCGCGTGCCCGGCGAGCGCGCGCAGGGTGGCCGGTTCGCCCGTGTCGGCCCGCAGGACGCCGATGCCCTCGCCGCCGGGCAGGCTCTCCCGCAGCCGTTCCAGCCGCCGTTCGTCACGGCCGGCGACCGCCCAGCGCAGCCCGCGCGGCGCGTGCTCGGCGAGATAGCGGGCCGTGAGCGTGCCGACGAAGCCCGTGGCTCCGAAGAGCACGAGGTCGTAGGGACGGCCGGCCCTGCCGATGCTGCTCATGTCACCCCTTGTCCGCACACCCCGGCGCAGCTCGCGCCGCTGTCGGTGGCCGAGGCTAGCGTGAGGAGTGCGCAGTCCGAGGACCAGCCCGGAGGCAGCGGTGCCCGCAGTCAGGAACACCCCGCGCCCGCGGGAGCCGGCACACCCGCCCCGGCGGGCGTGCCGGCACCGCGCGGACGGCGGGGGAGGCGCGGTCCCGTTCACTCGTCCGGGTGATGGCTGACGCGCCGGGCACTTGGCTAAGCGCTTGCTCGTTGGGTCTTGTGTTCGGTGGAACACGTTCTTAGCATCACCGGTGTTACAGCAACGGTGTCACACACGCATGGGGGCTGGACGGATGACAACGGCACAGACGCCGCCGGCGCCGGGTACCGGCCCGCTCTCCGGCGTGCGCGTGGTCGAACTGGCCGGCATCGGGCCCGGCCCGTTCGCCGCCATGCTGCTGGCCGACCTGGGCGCCGACGTGGTCCGGGTGGACCGCCCGGGCGGCGCGGGCCTCGGCCTCGACCCGGCCCGCGACCTCACCAACCGCAACAAGCGCTCCGTGGTGGTCGACCTCAAGGCGCCGGACGGCCCCGCACGCGTCCTGGACCTCGCCGAACGGGCCGACATCCTCGTGGAGGGCTACCGCCCGGGCGTCGCCGAACGGCTCGGCGTCGGCCCCGGCGACTGCCACGCCCGCAACCCCCGCCTGGTCTACGGCCGGATGACCGGCTGGGGCCAGGACGGCCCCCTCGCCCACCGCGCCGGCCACGACATCGCCTACATCGCGCTCACCGGCACCCTCGGCATGATCGGCCGCCCGGACGAACCCCCGGCCGTGCCCGCCAACCTCCTCGGGGACTACGCGGGCGGCGCCCTCTACCTGGTCGTCGGCGTGCTCGCCGCCCTGCACCACGCGCGCGCGACCGGCACCGGCCAGGTGGTCGACGCGGCCATCGTCGACGGCACGGCCCACCTGTCCACGATGATCCACGCCATGCTCGCCGCCGGCGGCTGGCAGGACCGGCGCGCCGCCAACCTCCTGGACGGCGGCTGCCCGTACTACGGCACCTACGAGACCGCCGACGGCCGGTACATGGCGGTCGGCGCCCTGGAAGAGAAGTTCTACGACGAGTTCCTGCGCCTGCTGGGCCTCGCCCCCCTCGCCTCCGCCCGCACCGACCTCACCCGCTGGGGGGAGCTGCGCGAACGGATCGCCGCCGCCTTCAAGACCCGCACCCGGGCCGAGTGGACGGCCGTCTTCGAGGACTCCGACGCCTGCGTGGCACCCGTGCTCGGCCTGCGCGAGGCCCCGCACCACCCGCACCTGGCCGCCCGCGCCACCTTCACCGACCACGACGGCATCACCCAGCCCGCCCCCGCCCCCCGGTTCTCCGCCACCCCGGCCACCGTCCGCACCGGCCCCGCCCGGCCCGGCGCGGACACCGCGGCGGTCGCCCGGGACTGGCGCATACCGCCCCGCCCCGCCGGCGGCCCCGACGCCCCGGCCACCGAAGACGCGATCACCGACGGCGGCTGACCCGCCGACCCCGCCCGGCCCACCCTCCCGAAAGGCACCCCAGTGAGCACCGAAGCGTACGTGTACGACGCGATCCGCACCCCCCGCGGGCGCGGCAAGGCGAACGGCGCCCTGCACGGCACGAAGCCCATCGACCTGGTCGTCGGCCTCATCCACGAGATCCGGGACCGCTTCCCGGACCTCGACCCGGCCGGGATCGACGACATCGTGCTCGGCGTCGTCAGCCCCGTCGGCGACCAGGGTTCCGACATCGCCCGGATCGCCGCCCTCGCCGCCGGGCTGCCGGACACCGTCGCGGGCGTCCAGGAAAACCGCTTCTGTGCCTCCGGCCTGGAGGCCGTCAACCTGGCCGCCGCCAAGGTCCGGGCCGGCTGGGAGGACCTGGTCCTGGCCGGCGGCGTCGAGTCCATGTCCCGCGTCCCGATGGCCTCGGACGGCGGCGCCTGGTTCAACGACCCGATGACCAACCTCGCCGTCGACTTCGTCCCGCAGGGCATCAGCGCCGACCTGATCGCCACCATCGAGGGCTTCTCCCGCCGCGACGTGGACGAGTACGCGGCCCTGTCCCAGGAGCGCGCCGCCACCGCCTGGAAGGAGAACCGCTTCGAACGCTCCGTGGTCCCCGTCAAGGACCGCAACGGCCTGGTCGTCCTCGACCACGACGAGCACCCGCGCCCCGGCACCACCGCCGACTCCCTCGCGGGGCTCAAGCCGTCCTTCGCGGACATCGGCGACCTGGGCGGCTTCGACGCCGTCGCGCTCCAGAGGTACCACTGGGTGGAGAAGATCGACCACGTCCACCACGCGGGCAACTCCTCCGGCATCGTGGACGGCGCCGCGCTCGTCGCGATCGGCTCCCGCGAGGCCGGCGAACGCCACGGCCTCACCCCGCGCGCGCGGATCGTCTCCGCCGCCGTCTCCGGCTCCGAGCCGACCATCATGCTCACCGGCCCCGCCCCCGCCAGCCGCAAGGCCCTGGCCAAGGCCGGTCTCACCATCGACGACATCGACCTGGTCGAGATCAACGAGGCGTTCGCCGCGGTCGTCCTGCGCTACGCGAAGGACATGGGCCTGAGCCTGGACAAGATCAACGTCAACGGCGGCGCCATCGCCTTCGGCCACCCGCTCGGCGCCACCGGCGCGATGATCCTCGGCACCCTCGTCGACGAACTGGAGCGCCAGGACAAGCGCTACGGCCTCGCCACGCTGTGCGTCGGCGGCGGCATGGGCATCGCCACCGTCCTCGAACGTATCTGAACTCCCCGCGGAACCAAGCGACTTCAACGGAGACGACTGTCATGACCGAGAGCACCACCATCCGCTGGGAGCAGGACGACACCGGTGTCGTCACCCTCGTCCTGGACGACCCGGACCAGTCCGCGAACACCATGAACCAGGCGTTCCGCGACTCCCTCGCCGTGATCACCGACCGGCTGGAGGCCGAACGGGACTCCATCCGCGGCGTCATCCTCACCTCGGCCAAGAAGACCTTCTTCGCCGGCGGCGACCTGCGCGACCTCATCCAGGTCACCCCCGAGACCGCACAGGAACTGTTCGACGGCGGCCTCGCCATCAAGCGCGACCTGCGCCGCATCGAGACCCTCGGCAAACCGGTCGTCGCGGCGATCAACGGCGCGGCCCTCGGCGGCGGCTTCGAACTGGCCCTCGCCTGCCACCACCGGATCGCCCTGGACACCCCCGGCACCCGGATCGGCTGCCCCGAGGTCACCCTCGGGCTGCTCCCCGGCGGCGGCGGAGTGGTGCGCACCGTACGCCTGCTGGGCATCGCGGACGCCCTGCTGAAGGTGCTTCTGCAGGGCACCCAGTACAACGCCCGGCGGGCCCGGGACAACGGCCTGGTCCACGAGGTGGCCGAGACCCGCGAGGAACTGATCGCCAAGGCCCGCGCGTTCATCGACGCCCACCCCGAGTCCCGGCAGCCCTGGGACACGCCGGGCTACAAGATCCCCGGCGGCACCCCGGCCCACCCGAAGTTCGCCGCCAACCTGCCCGCCTTCCCGGCCAACCTGCGCAAGCAGACGAACGGCGCCCCCTACCCGGCCCCGCGCAACATCCTCGCCGCGGCCGTCGAGGGCTCCCAGGTCGACTTCGAGACCGCCCAGGTCATCGAGGCCCGCTACTTCGTGGAACTGGCCGCCGGACAGATCTCGAAGAACATGATCCAGGCGTTCTTCTTCGACCTCCAGGCGGTCAACTCCGGCGCTAGCCGGCCCAAGGGCGTCGAGCCCCGCCAGGTGCGCAAGGTGGCCGTCCTCGGCGCCGGCATGATGGGCGCCGGCATCGCCTACGCGTGCGCCCGCGCGGGCATCGACGTCGTCCTCAAGGACGTCTCCCCCGAAGCCGCGGCCAAGGGCAAGGGCTACTCGGAGAAGCTGTGCGCCAAGGCCGTCGCCAAGGGCCGCACCAGCCAGCAGAAGGCCGACGCGCTGCTCGCCCGGATCACCCCCACGGCGGAGACGGCCGACCTCGCGGGCTGTGACGCGGTCATCGAGGCCGTGTTCGAGGACACCGCCCTCAAGCACAAGGTGTTCCAGGAGATCGAGTCGGTCGTCGCCCCCGACGCGCTGCTGTGCTCCAACACCTCCACCCTGCCGATCACCACGCTCGCCGAGGGCGTCGACCGCCAGGCCGACTTCATCGGGCTGCACTTCTTCTCACCGGTCGACAAGATGCCGCTGGTCGAGATCATCAAGGGCGAGCGCACCGGCGAGGAGGCGCTCGCGCGCGCCTTCGACCTGGTCCGGCAGATCAACAAGACGCCGATCGTCGTCAACGACTCGCGGGGCTTCTTCACCTCCCGGGTGATCGGCCACTTCATCAACGAGGGCGTCGCCATGGTCGGCGAGGGTGTCGAGCCCGCCTCCGTGGAACAGGCCGCCGCCCAGGCCGGCTACCCCGCCAAGGTGCTCTCCCTCATGGACGAGCTGACGCTCACCCTGCCCCGCAAGATCCGGGCCGAGACCAAGAGGGCCGTGGAGGAGGCCGGCGGCACCTGGACCGCGCACCCGGCCGAGACGGTCGTCGACCGCATGGTGGACGAGTTCGGCCGCACCGGGCGCAGCGGCGGCGCCGGTTTCTACGACTACACCGAGGACGGCGAGCGGGCCGGACTCTGGCCGGGGCTGCGCGAGCACTTCACCAAGCCCGGCCACGACATCCCGTTCCGGGACATGCGGGAGCGCATGCTCTTCGCCGAGGCGCTCGACACCGTACGCCTGCTGGAGGAGGGCGTCCTGACCTCGGTCGCCGACGCCAACATCGGCTCCCTCCTCGGCATCGGCTTCCCCGGCTGGACCGGCGGTGTGCTCCAGTACATCAACGGCTACGAAGGGGGCCTGCCCGGCTTCGTCGCCCGCGCGCGCGAGCTGGCCGAGCGCTACGGCGACCGGTTCACCCCGCCCGCGCTGCTCGTGGCGAAGGCGGAGCAGGGGGAGATCTTCACCGACGCCCGCTGAGCCGCCACACCCGGACGGCGCGCCCCGGGACCCCGCGCCCGGGGCGCGCCGTGCCGTCAGCTGTCCGCGCCGTCCGGCCGTCCGCTTCGTCAGGGCCGTCCGGGGCCGCCGCTCACGCGGTGCCGTCGGCGTTCGCAGAGGGTCGGGGGTCGTCCGCGCCCCCGGCTCGTTCAAGGCCGTCCGCGCCCACCGCTCCCTCCGGACCGTCCCCGTCGTGAGCGCCGTAGCCTTCGTCCGGGCCGTCCGCTCCGTCCAGCCACTGGCGCAGTTCCTCCCGCAGTGACCGCTGGAACGTGGTGAGCAGCGCCTGGACCACGAGCGGGTGCATATGGGCCGACAGGGACTTCACATCCCGCGTGTCGCGTTCGGCCACCGCCTCGCGCAGCAGGTCCGACAACTCGTGCGCCGCCGCCCGCGCGTGGCCGGTCAGCACGGTCCGCGCGGCCAGGATCGTCTCCTGCGCCAGCGGCACGTCCAGCAGCTGCACGGCGAGCCGCAGCAGCCCGCAGTCCACGCGGAAGGACTCCTCGTCCCCCTCCCCGTCCGGTGTGACCACGTTCATCGCCGCCAGCCGGTCCAGGTCCTCCCCGGTCAGCCGCCGCCCCGCCCGCCGCTCCAGCTCCGGGCGGGAGACGGTCTCCACGGTGTCCGGCGCCCAGGAGGCGACCACCGCCCGGTGGATCGCCAGATCGTGCGGGCCGAGGTCGGCCGGCAGCTGCCGCAGGTGCCGCTCGATCGCGGCCAGGGTCATGCCCTGGTGCTGCATCTCCTCGATCAGCGCCAGCCGGGCCAGGTGCTCGCTGCCGTAGTGGCCCACCCGGCGCGGACCGATCACCGGCGGCGGCAGCAGCCCCTTGGTGCCGTAGAAGCGGACCGTGCGGACCGTGACGCCCGCCCGCGCGGCCAGCTCGTCGATCGTCAGGATGGGCTCCCCGGTGTCGGTCGTCATGTACAGCAGTATCGCTGTCTCACCAATGGTGTGAAACCCGCGGGGAGTGCGTGCGCGTGGTGTGAGAAGTACCGCTCTGTGACGTAGACCACCGCTTAACCAGTGATCTGTCTGGGAAGCTGCTGCCTTGGTCTGTGCCGCGACAAAGGGTGGTGCGGGCCAAGACCTGCACGACCCCCGGATCCACGAGGTCCGGGCGCACCAGGAAGTGAAACCACCCGTGAGCAAGGAAGCCGTGGAATCGGCACAGGCCACCACCCAACCCCAGGTGGCCGCAGCGCCCGCGGACGCGGGCGACGCCGGATACAGCAAGGACCTCAAGGCCCGCCACGTCAACATGATCGCCATCGGCGGCGCCATCGGCACCGGCCTGTTCCTGGGCGCCGGCGGCCGCCTGCACAACGCCGGTCCGGCGCTGGCCCTGGCCTACCTGGTCTGCGGTGTCTTCGCGTTCTTCGTCGTGCGGGCCCTGGGCGAGCTGGTCCTCTACCGTCCGTCCTCCGGGTCCTTCGTGTCGTACGCGCGCGAGTTCCTCGGTGAGAAGGGCGCCTATGTCGCCGGCTGGATGTACTTCCTGAACTGGTCGACCACCGGCATCGCGGACATCACCGCGATCGCGCTGTACACGCACTACTGGAGCATGTTCACCCCCATTCCCCAGTGGGTGCTGGCGCTGATCGCCCTCGCCGTCGTCCTCACCGTGAACCTGATCTCGGTGAAGGTCTTCGGCGAGCTGGAGTTCTGGTTCGCGATCATCAAGGTCGCCACCCTCGTGGGCTTCATGCTGATCGGTATCTTCCTGCTGGCCACCCAGCACGACGTCGGCGGCAGCAAGCCGGGCCTGAGCGTCATCACCGACCACGGCGGCGTCTTCCCGCACGGGCTGATGCCCGTCGTCCTGGTCATGCAGGGCGTGATCTTCGCCTACGCCGCCCTGGAGCTGGTCGGCGTGGCCGCCGGCGAGACCGCCGAGCCGGAGAAGGTCGTCCCGCGCGCGGTGAACTCGATCATGTGGCGGGTGGGCCTGTTCTACGTCGGCTCCGTCGTGCTGCTCGCCCTGCTGCTGCCGGGTTCGGTGTACTCCGCCGACCAGAGCCCGTTCGTGACCGTGCTGTCCAAGATCGGCGTTCCGGCGGCCGGCGACGTGATGAACCTGGTCGTGCTGACCGCCGCCATGTCCTCGCTGAACTCCGGCCTGTACTCCACCGGCCGCATCCTGCGCTCGATGGCCATGGCCGGCTCGGCGCCCAAGTTCACCCGCGTGATGAGCCGCAGCCAGGTGCCCTACGGCGGCATCCTGCTGACCTGCGCGGTCTGTGTGCTCGGCGTCGGCCTGAACTACCTGGTGCCCAGCAAGGCCTTCGAGATCGTGCTGAACGTCGCCTCGCTCGCCATCATCAGCACCTGGGTGATCATCATGATCTGCCACGTGATCTTCGTCCGCCGCGCCCGCGCCGGCCTGGTCACCCGGCCGCACTTCCAGCTGAAGTTCAGCCCGGTCACCGAGATCGCCACCGTCGTGTTCCTGCTGGTGTGCCTCGGCATGATGTGGAACGACGAGGAGGTCGGCCGCAAGACCCTGCTGCTGATCCCTGTGATCGCCGTCATGCTGGTCGTCGGCTGGTTCGGCATCCGCCGTCAGGTGGCCAAGGACGCCGCCAAGGCCTCGGCGGAGCTGCCGCAGTAGCGGCTCGGCGCCATTGTCAGTGGCAGCGCCTACGGTGGCGTCATGGCGGAGATCATGTATGTCCGGGGTGACGCCACCGTGCCGTCGGGCGAGGGCGCCAAGGTGATCGCCCATGTCTGCAACGACACCGGCGGCTGGGGGAGGGGCTTCGTCCTGGCGCTGTCGCGGCGCTGGCGGGAACCGGAGGCCGCGTACCGCGCCTGGCACCGCGACCGCGCGCACAACGACTTCGGTCTGGGCGCGATCCAGCTGGTCCGCGTCGAGCCCCGGGTGTGGGTGGCCAACATGGTCGGCCAGCGGGGGATCAGGAGGGGCGGCAAGGGCGTCCCCGTCCGCTACGAGGCCGTCGACACCGCCCTCGCCCGCCTCGGCGACGAGGTACTCCGGCTCGGCGCGTCCGTGCACATGCCCCGGATAGGCTGCGGCCTGGCGGGCGGGAAGTGGTCCCGCATGGAGCCGCTCGTCGCCGGCCGGCTGGCGGCGCGGGGGATCGCCGTGACGGTGTACGACCACGGGGAGGACGGGGCATGACCGCGGCCGAGCGCGCGGGCGATGTGCTGGTGCTGGGCGGGGCCGGGGTGGACACGATCGTCCGGGTGCCCGAGCTTCCCCTGCCGTACGCCGACAGCTACATGATCGACTCGGGCATCCGCACCCGCGCCGGGCAGACCGGCGACTTCGTCGCCCTCGGGCTGGCCGCGCTGGGCCTGCGCACCCACCACCTCGACTTCCTCGGCGACGACCCCGAGGGCGACCTCGTCCGCGCCCTGCACGCCGGGCACGGCATCACCCTCACCGCGCTGCCGCAGCCGGCCGGGACCAAGCGGGCGGTCAACCTCGTCGGCCCGGACGGCCGCCGCCTGTCGCTGTACGACACCACACGCGGCCACCCCGGTGACCGCTTCCCCGAGGCCACCCTGCGGGCGCTGGCCGCCGCGAGCCGGCATGTGCACGTGACCATCACCCAGCCCGGCGCCCACGCCCTGCCCGTGCTGCGCGAGACCGGCGTGCCGCTCTCCACGGACCTGCACGACTGGGACGGCGAGAACCCGTACCACGAGGCGTTCGCCCACGCGGCCGACGTCGTCTTCCTGTCGGCCGCCGCCCTCGCCGACCCCGAGCGGACCATGCGGCGCATCGCCGAGCGCGGCCGCGCCCGGACCGTCGTCGCCACCGCCGGGGCCGAGGGCGCGTACCTGCTCGCCGACGGCGCGCTGACCCGGATACCGGCGGCGCGCCCGCCCGCGCCGGTGGTGGACTCCAACGGCGCGGGTGACGCCTTCGCCGCCGCGTTCCTCTACGGCCGGCTCGCCGGCGAGCCGCCCGAGCGCTGCGCCCGGTACGGCGCGATCGCGGGCGCCCACGCCTGCACCGTCCCGGCCGACCGCGCCGACGCGATAGGCCGGAACGAGCTGCTGCGCCGGGCGGCCGCCCCGAGCCACTGAGGCACCGCGGGACCCCAGGACAGCGGCACAGCGGCCGGGCCCCTGGCCGGTGCGCGGAGCCCCGGCGGCTCGGGCCGGCCGGCGCCGGAGCCCCGGCCGGCCACGAGACACCGGTGCCCGTGCCGCACGGCTCAGTGCTGGTGCGCCGAGTTCGTCGCCTCGATCTTCTTCCACGACTTCGGCTGCGCCACCGCCGTGCCCGTCTTCACCAGGGCGCGGGCCGACGGCGCGGCCGGCTTCACCGGCTGGAACAGCCAGGTGTCGAACAGCCCGGCCAGCGGCTTGCCGGACACCCGCTCGGCGTACCGCTGGAAGTCGGCCACCGATGCGTTGCCGTAGGCGTGCTCCTTCGGCCAGCCCTTCAGGATCGCGAAGAACGCGTCGTCGCCGATCTCGTTGCGCAGCGCCTGGATGGCGAGGGCGCCCCGGTCGTAGACGGCGCCGGCGAACTGGTTGTCCGGGCCGGGGTCGCCCGGCGCGATCGTCCAGAACGCGTCGTCGGCCGGGTGCGAGGCGTACACGTAGTCGGCCAGCTCCTGCGCGGTGCCCTCGCCCTCGTGCTCGGACCACAGCCACTGCGCGTAGCGGGCGAAGCCCTCGTTGACCCAGATGTCCTTCCAGCCCTTGACCGACACGTAGTCGCCGTACCACTGGTGGGCCAGCTCGTGCACGACCAGGGAGGTGTTGGCGCCGTTCGCGAACTGCCGCGGGCTGTAGTAGACGCGGGTCTGCGTCTCCAGCGCGTACCCGGTGGTGGTGTTCGGCACGTACCCGCCGGCCGAGGAGAACGGATACGGCCCGAAGTAGCCGCTCAGCCAGTCCACGATCTCGCCGGTGCGCTCCAGGCCGGCCCGCGCGGCGCCCGCGTTGTCGCCGAGGTCCTTGCTGTAGGCGTTGATGACGGGCACCCCGCCTTCGGAGGTGCCGGTGGTGATGTCGAACCTGCCCAGCGCGAGCGTGGCCAGATAGGTGGCCTGCGGCTTGTTCTGCCGCCAGGTGTAGCGGGTCCAGCCCAGCTTCGAACTGGTCGACTGGAGCGTGCCGTTGGAGATGGCCTGGGTGCCGTCCGGGACGGACACCGACACGTCGTAGGTGGCCTTGTCGGTCGGGTGGTCGTTGCTCGGGAACCACCACCAGGCCGCCTCGGGCTCGTTGGCGGCCACCCCGCCGTCCGGGGTCCGGTGCCAGGAGGTGAAGCCGTAGGCGCTCTTGGCCGACGGCACCCCGCTGTAGCGGACCACGACCGTGACCGGCGTGCCCTTGGGCAGCGGGGTCTTCGGGGTGACGACCAGCTCGTGCTCGCCGGAGGTGGTGAAGGCGGCCTTGACGCCGTTGACCCGCACCTCGCTCACGTCCAGCAGGAAGTCCAGGTCGAAGCGGGACAGGTCCTGGGTGGTCTTCGCCACGATCGTCGCCGTGCCCTGCAACTCGTCCGTCTTCGGCTGGTACTGCAGCCTCAGGTCGTAGTGCGAGACGTCGTAGCCGCCATTGCCGTAGTACGGGTAGTAGGGGTCGCCGATACCCTGCGCTCCGGGGGTGTAGCTCGCGGCCGATGCCGGGATCGCCAGCAGGACGGAGGCCGCCGCCAATGCGCCCGGCGCGATGATTCTGCGGTGCACGTCAGCTCCAAGTCGTCAGGACCACGGGTCCGTTCGGAAAGGCTCTGTTCCGCACCCTATTCATTACCTGTCTCTCCTGACCTGTCCATGGCACCTGCTGTCACATGATCGCCATTCAGCCGTCACGTGGCCCGGAGAGTCCTCTTTTTCAGGGGAGTTGACCGGAGTACCGTCCGCGCATGCCGACACGCACGCGCTCCGCGATCCGCAGAACGCTCGTCACCACCGCCGTCGTCACCCTGACGGCCCTTCTCCCCACTCCGGCCGGCGCCCGGCCCGCGCCCCGGGAGAGCGCCCCCGTCTACTCCTACGCCCAGGCGATCCGCGAGTCCGTATGGGTCGACACCGGGCTCGACGAGGACGGCGACGGGAGGCACGACCGCGTCGCCGCCGACATCGTCCGGCCCGCCGAACCCGCCCGGCAGGGCCGTAAGGTGCCGGTCATCATGGACGCGAGCCCGTACTACTCCTGCTGCGGGCGAGGCAACGAGAGCCAGCTCAAGACGTACGACGCCCAGGGCCACGTCGTCCAGATGCCGCTGTTCTACGACAACTTCTTCGTACCGCGCGGCTATGCCTTCGTCGGCGTCGACCTCGCCGGCACCAACCGCTCCGACGGCTGCGTGGACATCGGCGGCCCCTCCGACATCGGGTCCGCGAAGGCCGTCATCGACTGGCTGAACGGCCGCGCCAGGGCCTACACCAGCCGCACCGGCGACACCCCCGTGCGGGCCGGCTGGACGAACGGCCGCACCGGCATGATCGGCAAGAGCTGGGACGGCACCATCGCCAACGGCGTCGCCGCCACCGGCGTCGAGGGCCTGAAGACCATCGTCCCGATCAGCGCCATCTCCTCCTGGTACGACTACTACTTCGCCCAGGGAGCCCCCCTCTACGCCGGCGGCCCCGACCGTCTCGCCGACCGTGTCGAGAGCGCCGGCGCGCGCGCCCACTGCGCGGCCGTACAGCGCAGGCTGGCCGAGGGCAGCCCGCGCAACGGCGACTGGACTCCGCTGTGGACCGGGCGGGACTACGTCAAGGACGCGGCCGAGGTCCGGGCCAGCGTCTTCGCGGTGCACGGCATGCAGGACCTCAACGTCCGCACCCAGCACCTCGGCCCGTGGTGGGACGCCCTCGCCCGGCACGGCGTCCGGCGCAAGATCTGGCTGTCCCAGACCGGGCACGTCGACCCGTTCGACTTCCGGCGCGGCGCCTGGGTGGACACCCTGCACCGCTGGTTCGACCACGAACTCCTCGGCTACGACAACGGCGTCGACCGCGAGCCGATGGCCGACGTCGAGCGCCACCCCGACCAGTGGGTCACCACCCCCGTCTGGCCCCCGGCCGGCACCCGCGCCACCGTGCTGCACCCGGCCCCGGGCCCCCAGGCGGGCGTCGGCACGCTCGGCCCGCGCCCGGCCCACGGCACCGCGGTCTTCACGGACGACCCGCGGCTGGGCGAGACCGACTGGGCCGCCCACGTCACCGCGGCCACCCCCGAGAAGGCGGGTTTCCTCACCGCGCCGCTCTCCCGCGCGCTCCGGCTGGCCGGTTCCGCCGAGGTGACGGTCACCGCCACCCCGACCACGTCCTCCGCCCATCTGTCCGCCGTCCTGGTTGACATCGGTCCGGACACCATCCGCGACTACGCCGACCCCGCCGAGGGCATCACCACCCTCGCCGAGCGCACCTGCTGGGGGGAGAGCACGGCCGGGGACAGCGCCTGCTACAAGGAGACCCGGGCCAGGACCGCGGCCGTCGGCTACACCGTGGTGAGCCGGGGCTGGGCCGACCTCGGGCACCACGCCTCGGCGACGAAGGGCGTCCCCCTCACCCCGGGCAAGGCCTACACGATGACCCTCCGGCTGGGCGCCACCGACCACGTCGTCCCCGCCGGGCACCGGCTGGCGCTGATCATCGCGGGCACGGACAGGGACCTCCTCGAACCGCCGTCCACCCGGCCGACCCTCACCGTGGACCTTTCCCGTACGACGGCGAAGGTGCCGCTGGTGGGCGGAGCGGGGGCGTTCGCCCGCGCCACGTCGGGCGGGGCGGCGACTCCCGTGCCGACGGTGCTGGGCGGGGTCAGGGCGCCGCGAGCCGGTCTCCACATGCCGGTCGACTGACGGTTCGGGAACCCGGCGCGGGTGGGGTGGCTGGTTGTTGTGTTGGGGTGCGGGTGGTTGTGGGGTGGGGTGGCTGGTCGTCGTGTTCGGCCGCGGGCGGTCCTGGGCCGGGCGCGCAGTTCCCCGCGCCCCTGGGGAGTTACCGCCTGGCTCGGCCGAAACGCCGGCCCCGTTCCCGCTCAGCCGAACCGCCGGCCCTCGCTTGCGCTCAGCCGGACCACCGATCTTGGCTTGCGCTCAGCCGAACCGCCGGGCCTCGCCGGCACTTGGCCCACCCGTCGGCCTCGGCTTGCGCCCAGCCGAAACCCCGCCCCCGGCTTCCGCCCAGCCGCTCGGCCGGGCCGCTGGTCCCCGCTCACGCCAGCCGCTCGGCCGGGCCACCGGACCCTGCCTTCGCCAGCCGCCCAGCCGCCCAGCCGGATCGTCGGTCCTCGCTCACGCCCGGTCGGTCGACCGGGACGCCGGGGCCCGGCCGCTCGGCAACGCCCCTGCCCGCTGCCCGTGACGAGGGCTCAAGGTGCCGGCGACGCCAGCCTCGCCGCCTCCTGTGCGCAGCCCCACGCCACCGTGACGCCGGCGCCGCCGTGGCCGTAGTTGTGGACCAGGACGCGCCCGTCCGGCAGGAGCTGTCGCTCCAGGCGTACCGCCGTCCGGGCCGGACGCAGGCCCACCCGGTGGGCGAGTATCCGGGCGCCGGCTATCTCGGGACGGACCGACGCGCAGCGGGCGACGATCGACGCGGCGGCCCGGGGGTCCGGCTCCAGGTTCCAGTCGTCCTCCTCGGCCGTGCCGCCCAGCAGGAGCCGGTCCGGCTGCGGGATGACGTACGTGGACGTGGCCGAGGAGTCGTCGACGGTGGTGAACCACTCCGTGACGCCCGGGTTCTCCACCACGACCAGCTGCCCGCGCACCGGACGCACCGAAGGGTCCGGCACCAGCGAACGGGCCCCGAGTCCCGCGCAGTTGACCACCACGGCGGCGGGCACGGCCGCGAGGTCGGCCACCTCGCGGAGTTCCACCGTGCCCGCCGCCCGCTCCAGCCGCCGCCGCAGCCACGCCAGGTGCACCGGCATGTCGGCCACCGGCAGCCGCGCCGCCAGCCCCCCGGCCACCGCCCGCAGCCCCGGCACCCGGCCCGCCCAGGAGCCCAGCCCCGCGAGGCGCACCCCGTGGTGGACGCCGTCGACCAGGCGCACCCCGGTCTCCTCCGGCCGCGCCGCCAGCTCCTGGTACACGCGCAGGGACGTAAGGGCCCACGCCCCGACCAACGGCTCGGGTTCGATGCGGTACGGCCACCACAGGCCGCCGGCGACCGCGGAGGTGGTCCGCTCGGCCGGCTCCCGCGCCCACACCCGTACCCGTCGCCCCGACTCGGCCAGCAGCACGGCCGTCGTCAGCCCGGCGACCCCGCCCCCGACCACGATCACTTCGTCCCTCGGCTCAGTGTCCACGCCAGGACGATAGGCCCCGTACGGCCCACCCCGGCAGACCGGGGGAGGAGCGTGCCCCCGGCCCCGGTGACGGCCGCGCACGTGGCCGGGGCCGGAGCGGGGCGCCGTTAGGATCGGCGTCCTGATGACTGCCACCCTCGTTGCCAAGAACCTCGCCGCCGGGCACGGCGACCGGCCCCTGTTCTCCGGGCTCGACCTGGTCGTCGCGCCCGGCGACGTGATCGGGCTGGTCGGCGCCAACGGCGCGGGCAAGTCCACCCTGCTGCGGATGCTCGCCGGACTCACCCCGCCCGAGCAGGGGGAGCTGAGGCTGTCCCCGCCGGCCGCGACCGTCGGCCACCTGCCGCAGGAGCCGGAGCGCCGGCCCGGCGAGACCGTGCGGGAGTTCCTGGCCCGCCGCACCGGTGTCGCCGCCGCCCAGCGGGCCATGGACGAGGCCACCCAGGCACTGGTCGACGGCGCGCCCGGCGCCGACGACGCCTACGCCACCGCCCTGGAGCGCTGGCTCGGCCTCGGCGGCGCGGACCTGGACGACCGCGCGGAGGAGGTCGCCGGCTCGCTCGGCCTGGCGGTGGACCTGGACCAGCCGATGACCGCCCTGTCCGGCGGCCAGGCGGCCCGCGCCGGCCTCGCCTCCCTGCTGCTGTCGCGCTACGACGTCTTCCTCCTGGACGAGCCCACCAACGACCTCGACCTGGACGGCCTGGAGCGCCTGGAACGGTTCGTCACCGGACTGCGCGCGGGCACGGTCGTCGTCAGCCACGACCGCGAGTTCCTCACCCGCACGGTCACCAAGGTCCTCGAACTCGACCTCGCCCAGCGGCAGATCAACCTCTACGGCGGCGGCTACGCGGCCTACCTGGAGGAGCGCGAGGTGGCCCGTCGGCACGCCCGCGACGAGTACGAGGAGTACGCCGACAAGAAGGCCGCCCTCCAGGAACGCGCCCAGACACAGCGGTCCTGGATGGACAAGGGCGTGAAGAACGCGCGCCGCAAGGCGGGCGACAACGACAAGATCGGCCGCAAGTTCCGCAGCGAGGCCAGCGAGAAGCAGGCCGCCAAGGCCCGGCAGACCCAGCGCATGATCGAGCGCCTGGAGGTGGTCGAGGAGCCCCGCAAGGAGTGGGAGTTGCACATGGAGATCGCCTCCGCCCCGCGCTCGGGCGCGGTCGTGGCGACCCTGCGGGACGCCGAGGTGCGGCGCGTCGGCTTCACCTTCGGACCGGTGTCGCTCCAGGTCGACTGGGCCGACCGGATCGCGGTGACGGGTGCCAACGGCGCCGGCAAGTCCACCCTGCTCGGCGCCCTGCTGGGGCGGATCCCGCTCGACTCCGGGCACGCGGCCCTCGGTTCCGGTGTGCTGGTCGGCGAGGTCGACCAGGCCCGGCGGCTGTTCCACGGCCCCGAGACCCTGCTGGACGCCTTCCGCGCGGCCGTGCCCGACACCGAGCCGGTCGAGGTCCGCACCCTGCTGGCCAAGTTCGGCCTGAAGTCCGACCACGTCCTGCGGCCCGCCGACACCCTCTCCCCGGGCGAACGCACCCGCGCCGCCCTCGCCCTGCTCCAGGGCCGGGGCGTCAACCTGCTGGTCCTCGACGAGCCCACGAACCACCTGGACCTGCCCGCCATCGAGCAGCTGGAGTCGGCCCTCGACTCCTACGAGGGCACCCTGCTGCTGGTCACCCACGACCGGCGCATGCTGGACGCGGTCCGGGTGACCCGGCGCCTGGAGGTGGCGGACGGCAAGGTGACGGAGCGTTAACTCCCGTCGGTGGCGGCCTCCTTCGCCGCCCGTTCGACCCGGCCGTAGTGTTCCGGGTCGTGGGGCGCGACATTGAGGCTGTCCGGTCGCTGGCCCACGGCACCGTCGATCAGCTCGCGCACGATGTCGGCGTGACCGGCGTGCCGCTGGGTCTCGGCGACCATGTGGGTCAGTGTCCGGTGCAGCGTGATCTCCCCGGCCCCGCCCGGCAGTCGGCCGACCGCGTCCAGGGGGAGGGCCGCGATGGTCTCGTCCGCGTGCGCGCAGGCCCGCCGGTACCGCGCGGTGATCTCCTTACGGGATTCGTCGGCCCGCGCCCACAGGTCCGAGTCCGGCTCGGCGTCACCCGTCACCCACAGGGGCGTACCGGCGAAGGGCCGGCCGAAGGCCGCGCCGAAGTACAGGGCCTCGGCACCCGCCAGGTGTTTGACCAGGCCCAGCAGATTGGTGCCGGTGGGCGTCAGCGGGCGCCGGATGTCGTACTCGGCGAGGCCGTCGAGCTTCCAGAGCAGCACGTCGCGCGCGTCCTGGAGGTACACCTGAAGGTCGGCTTTGGGATCTGATCCTGTCATGCGACGAGTCTGACGATCAGGTGATCTTTGTCCACGGGTTATCAGGCGATCTTTGTCCACGGGTTATCCGGGGCCGGGCGGAGACACCGCCCGGCCCCGGACCCGTCGCGTCAGCGTTTCTTCTGGTCCAGCAGCCCCGCGCGGCGCAGGGCGTCCGCCATCGCGCTGTTGGCGGGCGCCGGCGCCTGGCGCCCGCCGCGGTCGCCACCGCCCCGGCCCTGCCGCTGCCCCTGGCCACCGCCCTGCCGCTGTCCCTGGCCGCCGTCCTGCCGTCGGCCCTGTCCCTGGCCGCCGCCCTGCCGCTGCTGGGGCGGGCGGGCACCGCCGCGCTGCGGCCGGCCGCCGCCCTGCCCCTGCGGGGCCGCCTCGTCGTCCAGCCGCAGCGTCAGGGCGATCCGCTTGCGCGGGATGTCCACGTCCAGGACCTTCACCTTGACGATGTCACCGGGCTTGACGACATCGCGCGGGTCCTTCACGAACGACTTGGACATCGCCGACACGTGCACCAGGCCGTCCTGGTGGACGCCGACGTCCACGAACGCGCCGAACGCGGCCACGTTCGTCACCACACCCTCCAGGACCATTCCGGCGGACAGGTCGGAGATCTTCTCCACGCCCTCCTTGAAGGTGGCCGTCTTGAAGGCGGGACGCGGGTCGCGGCCCGGCTTCTCCAGCTCCTTGAGGATGTCGGTGACGGTGGGCAGACCGAAGGTGTCGTCCACGAAGTCGGCCGGCCTGAGCGAGCGCAGCACCCCCGTGTTGCCGATGAGGGACGCCACCTCCTGGCCCGTGGTCTTCACCATGCGGCGCACCACCGGGTAGGCCTCCGGGTGCACGCTGGAGGCGTCCAGCGGGTCCGTGCCGCCCCGGATGCGCAGGAAGCCCGCGCACTGCTCGTACGCCTTCGGACCGAGCCGCGCCACCTTCTTCAGCTCCGCGCGGGAGGTGAAGGGACCGTTGGCGTCCCGGTGCGCCACGATGTTCTCGGCCAGCCCGGCGGAGATGCCCGACACGCGCGACAGCAGCGGCACGGACGCGGTGTTGACGTCGACGCCGACGCCGTTCACACAGTCCTCGACGACCGCGTCCAGGGAACGGGACAGCTTCACCTCGGACAGGTCGTGCTGGTACTGGCCGACCCCGATGGACTTCGGATCGATCTTCACCAACTCGGCCAGCGGGTCCTGCAGACGCCGCGCGATGGACACCGCGCCGCGCAGCGACACGTCCAGGTCCGGCAGTTCCCGCGAGGCGTACTGCGACGCCGAGTACACCGACGCGCCCGCCTCGGACACCATCACCTTGGTGAGCTTCAGCTCCGGGTGTTTCGCGATGAGTTCACCGGCGAGCTTGTCGGTCTCGCGGGAGGCCGTGCCGTTGCCGATCGCGATCAGTTCGACCGCGTGCTCCTTCGCCAGCCGCGCGAGCGTGGCGATCGCCTGGTCCCACTTGTTGGCCGGCACGTGCGGGTAAATGACGTCCGTGGCGACGACCTTGCCGGTGGCGTCGACCACGGCGACCTTCACGCCCGTACGGAAACCCGGGTCGAGGCCGAGCGTGGCGCGGGTGCCGGCCGGCGCGGCCAGCAGCAGGTCCCGCAGGTTCGCCGCGAACACGTTCACCGCCTCGTCCTCGGCGGCCGTGCGCAGCCGCAGCCGCAGATCGATGCCGAGGTGCACCAGGACCCGGGTGCGCCAGGCCCAGCGGACCGTGTCCGTCAGCCACTTGTCGGCCGGGCGGCCCCGGTCGGCGATCCCGAACCGCGACGCGATGACGCCCTCGTACGACGACGGCCCTTCGGTGGGCTCCTCCGGCTCCAGGACGAGGTCCAGGACCTCCTCCTTCTCCCCGCGCAGCATCGCCAGGATCCGGTGCGAGGGCAGCTCGGTGAACGGCTCGGCGAAGTCGAAGTAGTCGGCGAACTTGGCGCCCGCCTCCTCCTTGCCCTCGCGCACCTTCGCGGCGAGCCGCCCGCGCACCCACATGCGCTCGCGCAACTCGCCGATCAGGTCGGCGTCCTCGGCGAACCGCTCGGTCAGGATCGCCCGGGCACCGTCCAGCGCGGCCTGCGGATCGGCCACGCCCTTGTCCGCGTCCACGAACGCGGCGGCCGCGGCCCGCGGTTCCACCGTCGGATCGGCCAGCAGCCCGTCCGCGAGCGGCTCCAGACCCGCCTCGCGCGCGATCTGCGCCTTGGTGCGCCGCTTGGGCTTGTACGGCAGGTAGATGTCCTCCAGCCGCGCCTTGGTCTCGGCGCCGCGGATCCGCGCCTCCAGCTCCTCGGTGAGTTTGCCCTGCTCCCGCACCGACTCCAGGATCGCCGTCCGCCGGTCCTCCAGCTCCCGCAGATAGCGCAACCGCTCCTCGATCGTGCGCAGCTGCGCGTCGTCGAGCATCTCGGTCGCTTCCTTGCGGTAGCGCGCGATGAAGGGCACCGTCGAGCCGCCGTCCAGCAGCTCGACCGCGGCCTTGACCTGCCGCTCCCGTACGCCGAGCTCCTCGGCGATCCTGCCTTCGATGGACCCTGCTCCGAGGGACCCGGGTGTGGTCACGTCCCGTACCGCCTTCTCCACTGGGGTTGCGCGGCAATTGTGGCAGGTGACGCCGGCGACCGGGGATCAGGGCGGCGCCCGGCGGGGCGCCGGGCCCGGGGACGTCAGGCCCGGCTGCCGCGCGCGGTGGAGGAGGCTCCGCCGAACAGCCGGGCGAGCGCCCGGAACGGCAGCGTGACCACCGTCGCGACGGCTCCGCCGATCTGCCGCAGTACGTCTGCGAGGGCACGGAACACGGCACGGTCTCCTCTCGTCGGGGAACTGTCGCCCACCGGGTACCGCACAACGGCCCGGGAAACCACGGGAGGACGGACCACGGTCCGGGAACCACGCGACGACGGACCACGGCCAGGGCAATCCGTCGGGAGCGTGACCGGCCGGCCACCGTACGGTCCGGCCACCGTACGGCCCGGCCGTACGAACGCGAGCCGCGCCTCAGTCCGCCGTGGACGTCGTCCATGTGAAGCGCGGCTGCCTGCGCTCCAGGAACGCGGCGACCCCTTCCGCGGTCTCGCCGCTCTCGCGTGCCCGAGCCGCCCAGTGGGCGTCCCGGTCGGTGCGGCCGGCCGTGAACTCCTTGGCGGCGGCCTGGGTGAGCTGCGAGCGGGACACCAGGACCCCGGTCAGCTCCGCGGTCCGCTTGTCCAGCTCCCCCTCGGGCAGCACCTCGTCCACCAGACCGGTGCGCAGCGCCCGCCCGGCGTCGATCAACTCGGCTGTGAACAGCAGGTACTTGGCGGTGGCCGGGCCCACCAGGGACACCAGCCGGCGGGTGGCGGAGGCCGGGTAGACGATGCCGAGCCGGGCCGGGGTCACCCCGAACAGCGCCCCTTCCTCCGCCAGCCGCAGATCACAGGCCGCCGCCAACTGCGCCCCGCCGCCCACACAGTGCCCGCGCACCGCGGCGACGGTCGGCTTGGGGAACGCGGCCAGCGCCTCCTCGGCCGCCACCGCGAGCCCCTGGGCCTCCTCCGGCGAGCCCTGGAGCGTGCTGATGTCGGCGCCCGCGCAGAAGGTGCCGCCCTCGCCGGTCAGCACCAGCGCCCGGACGTCCGGGTCGGCCGCCAGGGTGTCCAGCAGCGGGGGCAGGGCCCGCCACATCGCGGCCGTCATGGCGTTGCGCTTGGCGGGATGACGGATCACCACGGTGGCGACGGCACCGGCGATGTGATGGGACAGCTGGGGGGCCATGCGGCGGATCGTAGCGGAGGCGCCGCGGGGCGCGGCCGGAGGGAGCGGGCGGCACGGCCGGGCAAACCCGTACAACCCGACTAGTTCGCGAACCGGCGCCCGGAGAAACAGGAACAGTCCCGCCCACGACCAGGTCAGACGCGGTCGGTCAGAAAGCGTTCGATACCCGCTGACTTGTGTTCAGGTATCCGGGCGGCAGCGCATCGTTACCAACACTCGACGTGTGGTGACAATCGAGCGCGAGGACGGCGACCGGACGATGGACGACCGCGGGCACGGACACGGCCCGTGCCCGGCGGGGGACGGTGCACGGCCGCCGGGCCCCCTGCCGTACGAGGGCGTCTGGCGGTTCAGCGCCGCCGCGGTGGACGCCTCGGTGCCGCAGGCCCGGCACGCGGTACGCGACCTGCTGCTGCGCCAGGGCGTGCCGGCCTCCGACGACCTGGTGCACGGACTGCTGCTGATCGTCACCGAGCTGGTCACCAACGCGGTGCGGCACGCGGCGCTGCTGTCGCCGGTGCTCGCCGTGGAGGTGGCCGTGGGAGCCGAGTGGGTGCGGGTGTCGGTGGAGGACAACCACCCCTACCGCCCCACCCCCCTGGAGGCCGACCACGGCCGGACCGGCGGCCGGGGACTGCTCCTGGTCCGCGAGGTGGCCCGGGAGGCGGGCGGGGTGGTCGACGTGGAGCACACCGCAAGCGGCGGCAAGGTGGTCTGGGCCGCCCTGCCGCTCAAGCCCCCGGCGCTGTCGTAGCGGGCCGGCTCACCAGCCGGCGGTCGGGCCCGTCAGCTCCCTGATCGCCGGCCGGGCCGCGTCCAGTACGGTCATGAACCAGGCCGAGAACGGGTCCCGGGCGTGCCGCTCGGCCAGCTCGTCCGCCGTCACGAAGACGGTCTGGGCGACCTCCTCCGGATCCGGCGCGGGCGGCGCCTGCACCAGGCCGACGAACAGGTGGTTGTACTCCTGCTCCACCAGGCCCGAGGCGGGGTCCGGGTGGTTGTAGCGGACCGTGCCGGCCGCCGCGAGCAGCGACGGCGACACACCGAGCTCCTCGTGGGTGCGCCGGGCCGCCGCCGCGAACGGCGCCTCGCCCGGGTACGGGTGACCGCAGCAGGTGTTGGACCACACACCGGGGGAGTGGTACTTGCCGAGCGCCCGCTGCTGGAGCAGCAGCCGCCCCCGCGGGTCGAAGAGGAACACCGAGAACGCCCGGTGCAGCCGCCCCGGCGGCTGATGCGCGGCGAGCTTCTCCGCGGTGCCGATCGTCACACCGTTCTCGTCGACCAGTTCCAGCAAGATCGCCTCTGCGGTGTCCTCCGACGAGCCGTGCGTCGCGGTGGCGGGTGTGATCGGCATACGCATCCTTCGCTTCGGTCCCAGCTTCCCCAGTCTGCCGTACGGATCCGGCGCCCCGGGCACGCCCCGCTTCTCCGCGCGGCGCGGCACCGGCACCGGACCCGGTAGCCCATCGTGCCCGGCCCCCGCCCGGGGAAACCGGCCGGGGCACCCTGGGCGGCGAGGTGTGGTCGGGCGGCGCCGGCCCGCCCGCCCGCGCCGTCAGTGGCAGAGCCGCGCCTCGTGCTCCGCGTGCCCGCCCGGTTCCAGCTGGAACGTGCAGTGCTCCACGTCGAAGTGGTCGCCGAGGCAGCCCTGGAGTTCGTGCAGCATCTTCTCGTTCCCGATGGCGTTCAGCACCTCGGAGCTGACCACCACGTGCGCCGACAGCACCGGCATGCCCGAGGTGATGGTCCAGGCGTGCAGGTCGTGCACGTCCTCCACGCCGTCCAGCGCCAGGATGTGCGCCCGTACCTCGGCCATGTCGACGCCCTTGGGGGCCGCCTCCAGCAGCACGTCCAGCGTCTCGCGCAGCAGCTTCAGTGTGCGCGGCACGATCATCAGCCCGATGACCAGGGAGGCGACCGGGTCCGCCGGCTGCCATCCGGTGACCAGGATCACCGCCGCCGACACCAGCACCGCCACCGAGCCCAGCGCGTCCGCGGCCACCTCCAGGAACGCGCCGCGCACGTTCAGGCTCTCCTTCTGCCCGCGCATCAGCAGCAGCAGCGAGACGGAGTTCGCGACCAGGCCCACCAGACCGAACACGATCATCAGTCCGCCCCGGGTCGGCGCGGGCTCGACGAACCGCTGGACCGCCTCGTACAGGACGTATCCGCCGACCCCGAGCAGCAGCAGACAGTTGGCCAGGGCCGCGAGGATCTCCGCGCGCGCGTAGCCGAAGGTGCGGTTGGCGCTCGGCGGGCGGCCCGCGAAGTGGATCGCCAGCAGTGCCATGCCGAGGCCGACCGCGTCGGTCGCCATGTGCGCCGCGTCCGCGATCAGCGCGAGCGAGTCCGCGACCAGGCCGCCGACGATCTCCACCACCATGATCGTGAGCGTGATGCCCAGCGCCACGCGCAGCCGGCCGCGGTAGGCGGCCGTGGCCGTACCCGGGGCCGGCGCGTGGGAGTGCGCGTGCCCGTGGTCGTGCCCTGCCCCCATGACTACCGCCTTCCGTCCGTCTGCCCGGGGGGCCAGTGAACTACGGGCGGGGGGTATTGGCAACGCGGCACTGAACACCGTTGTCATGTGCTGTGACCTGCGGAAACCTTGCGCAGGTCAGCGGGCTTCGGGCCCGCTCGGCGGAGCGCGTCACCGGGTCGGCCGCCCTCCGTCACGGTCGCCTCCCCGGCGCGGGCGCCCGCCACGGGCGGTGCCGGACGCGCCGGGGCGGACCCGGCGCCGCCGGCGCGACAGCCCGGCGTTCCGGTTGCCCGACGTCCTCGTCGCCCGATGTCCTGGTTGCCCGGTGTCCTCGTCACCCGGTGTCCTCGTCGCCCGGTGTCCCGGTTGCCCGGGTCTGCTCCACGGGTTTGTGGGCGGGGCCCCGAATCCCTGATGATGATCGCGGCAAAGGCCGGGTCAGCCCCGGTGGGCCGGGCCGTGAACGGCCGGTGAACGCGGGCTCCGGCCCATCCGATAGCCTCTGCCGACATGCCGCCCGGTGCCGCAGGCCGGGGCGCCCCACCATGCAGCAGACCGGCGCCGCGCCGGCACCCAGGGAGTGAGTTCGGTTGTCGACCGCCATCGTCACCGGTCAGCCGGTCCCCGGATCGTCACTGGAGAACGATCTGCGGTCCCTCGGCTTCGACGTGCGCGTGGCCGCCGACGCCGCCGAGACCGAGACGCTGCTCGCCGCCGTGCCGGCCGACCGGCGCGTCGCCCTGGTCGACGCCCGCTTCGTGGGCCACCCGCACGCCCTGCGCCTCGGCCTGACCGACCCGCGCTTCCCGCTCGCCGCCGTACCCGGCGCCGTCACCGCCCAGCCCACCGCCCGGCAGGCCCTCACCCGGGCCGTGGCCCGCGCGACCTCCGCGCCCGCCCGCTCGGCCGAGGGCGGCGCCCCCGCGCTCGCCGTGGACAGCCTCGCCGACCGCGTCGCCGGCGCCCTGGAAGACGACGGCGGCGCGGTGCACCGGCCCGAGCTGGGCAGCCTGGTCGCCACCGTGCCCGCCGAGCCGGGGGCACGGGAGGAGGCCCGGCGGGCCGTCGCCGCCGTCGACGAGGAGGCCGTCCGCCTGAAGTCGGCCGTGAAGTCCCGCGACGGCTTCTTCACCACGTTCTTCATCAGCCCCTACTCGCGCTACATCGCCCGCTGGTGCGCCCGCCGCGGCCTGACCCCGAACCAGGTCACCACGGCCTCGCTGCTCACCGCGCTGATCGCGGCCGGCTGCGCGGCGACCGGCACCCGGGGCGGCTTCGTCGCGGCCGGCGTGCTGCTCATCGCGTCCTTCGTGCTGGACTGCACCGACGGCCAGCTCGCCCGCTACGCGCTGAAGTACTCCACCCTCGGCGCCTGGCTCGACGCCACCTTCGACCGGGCCAAGGAGTACGCCTACTACGCGGGCCTCGCCCTCGGCGCCGCCCGCGGCGGCGACGACGTCTGGGCGCTCGCCCTCGGCGCGATGGTCCTGCAGACCTGCCGGCACGTGGTCGACTTCTCCTTCAACGAGGCCAACCACGACGCCACCGCCAACACCAGCCCCACCGCGGCCCTCTCCGACAAGCTCGACAGCGTCGGCTGGACGGTCTGGGTGCGCCGCATGATCGTGCTGCCGATCGGCGAACGCTGGGCGATGATCGCGGTCCTCACCGCGGCCACCACCCCGCGCATCACCTTCTACGCCCTGCTCGTCGGCTGCGCCCTGGCCGCGGCGTACACCACGGCCGGCCGGGTGCTGCGCTCGGTGACCCGCCGGGCCCGGCGCACCGACCGGGCCGCCCGGGCGCTCGCCGACCTCGCCGACTCCGGGCCGCTGGCGAACGCGGTCCGCCGGGTGTTCCGGCGCGGCCTGCCCGGTCTCGCCGTGCCCGCCGTCGCCCTGCTGGGCGGCGCCGCGGTCGTGGCCTGCTCCGCCCTCACCGACTTCGGCGGCGCCCTCCCGGTGGCCGGGGCCCTGGTCTACGTCCTCACCTCGGCGCTCGCCGTGGCCCGTCCACTCAAGGGCGCCCTGGACTGGCTGGTCCCGCCGGTGTTCCGGGCCGCCGAGTACGGCACGGTTCTCGCCCTCGCCGGTAAAGCGGGGGTGAACGGAGCCCTTCCCGCCGCTTTCGGGCTGGTGGCGGCCGTCGCCTACCATCACTACGACACGGTGTACCGCATCCGCGGCAACGCCGGAGCGTCCCCGGCCTGGCTGGTGCGCGTCATCGGTGGGCAGGAGGGGCGGACGCTGCTCCTCACCGTCCTGGCCGCCGTGCTCACCGCCGCGCAGTTCAAGGCCGCGCTCACGGTTCTCGCCGTGGCCATCGCCCTGGTGGTGCTCGTCGAGAGCGTCCGCTTCTGGGTGTCCGCCGGGGCGCCCGCCGTACACGATGAAGGAGAAACCGCATGATCGGCCTCGTGCTGGCGGCCGGCGCCGGACGGCGTCTGCGCCCCTACACCGACACGCTGCCCAAGGCGCTGGTGCCGGTGGGGCCCGAGGGTGTGGAGGGCGAACCGACGGTCCTGGACCTGACGCTGGGCAACTTCGCCGAGATCGGGCTGACCGAGGTCGCGGTCATCGTCGGCTACCGCAAGGAGGCCGTCTACGCGCGCAAGGCGGCGCTGGAGGCGAAGTACGGCCTGAAGCTCACCCTGATCGACAACGACAAGGCCGAGGAGTGGAACAACGCCTACTCCCTGTGGTGCGGCCGGGACGCGCTGCGTGACGGGGTGATCCTCGCCAACGGTGACACCGTGCACCCGGTCTCCGTGGAGAAGGCGCTGCTGGCCGCCCGGGGTGAGGGCAAGCGGATCATCCTCGCCGTGGACACGGTGAAGAAGCTGGCCGACGAGGAGATGAAGGTCGTCGTCGACCCCGCGAAGGGGATGACGAAGATCACCAAGCTGATGGACCCGGCGGAGGCCACCGGCGAGTACATCGGTGTGACCCTGATCGAGGGCGACGCGGCGCCGGAGCTGGCGGACGCGCTGAAGACGGTCTGGGAGACGGACCCGCAGCAGTTCTACGAGCACGGGTACCAGGAGCTGGTCGACCGCGGCTTCCGCATCGACGTGGCGCCGATCGGCGAGGTCGACTGGGTCGAGATCGACAACCACGACGACCTCGCCCGGGGACGGGAGATCGCGTGCCGGTACTGACGCGGCTGATTCCCTCGCCGGTCGTCGTGGACATCCGCCCGGGTGCCCTGGACGACCTGGCCTGTGTCCTCGCCGACGAACGCATCTCGCAGTCGGGCCGGCTCGCCATCGCCGTCAGCGGCGGCTCCGGGGCCCGGCTGCGCGAGCGCATCGCCCCGACCCTGCCCGGCGCCACCTGGTACGAGGTCGGCGGCGGCACCCTGGACGACGCCATCCGGCTGGCGGGCGACATCAAGGCCGGCCACTACGACGCGGTCGTCGGCCTCGGCGGCGGCAAGATCATCGACTGTGCCAAGTTCGCGGCCTCCCGCGTCGGCCTGCCGCTGGTCGCCGTCGCCACCAATCTCGCCCACGACGGCCTGTGCTCACCGGTCGCGACCCTCGACAACGACGCGGGTCGCGGCTCCTACGGCGTGCCCAACCCGATCGCGGTCATCATCGACCTCGACGTGATCCGCGAGGCACCCGTCCGGTTCGTCCGCTCCGGTATCGGCGACGCCATCTCCAACATCTCCGCCGTCGCCGACTGGGAGCTGTCCCACCAGGTCAACGGCGAGAAGGTCGACGGCCTGGCCGCCGCCATGGCCCGGCAGGCCGGCGAGGCCGTGCTGCGCCACCCCGGCGGGGTCGGCGACGACGGCTTCCTCCAGGTGCTGGCCGAGGCGCTGGTCCTCACCGGCATCGCCATGTCCGTGTCGGGCGACTCCCGCCCGTCCTCCGGCGCCTGCCACGAGATCAACCACGCCTTCGACCTGCTCTACCCCAAGCGCGCCGCCGCCCACGGCGAGCAGTGCGGCCTCGGCGCCGCCTTCGCGATGTACCTGCGCGGCGCCCACGAGGAGTCGGCGTACATGGCCGAGGTGCTGCGCCGGCACGGGCTCCCGGTCCTGCCGGAGGAGATCGGCTTCACCGTGGACGAGTTCGTCCGCGCGGTCCAGTTCGCCCCGGAGACCCGGCCCGGCCGCTACACGATCCTCGAACACCTCGACCTCAAGACGAACCAGATCAAGGACATCTACGCCGACTATGTCAAGGCCATCGGTAGCTGAACTCCGTCCGGTCGTCCACCCCGCGGGGGTGAAGGACCGGCGCAGCGGTGAGCACTGGGCGGGACGCCTCTACATGCGCGAGGTGTCCCTGCGCGTCGACCGCTACCTGGTCGACACCAGGGTCACGCCCAACCAGCTCACGTACCTGATGACCGTCTGCGGCGTGCTCGCGACCCCGGCCCTGCTGGTGCCGGGGATCACGGGCGCGGTGCTCGGCGTGGTCGCCACCCAGCTGTACCTGCTGCTGGACTGCGTCGACGGCGAGGTCGCCCGCTGGAAGCAGCAGTACTCGCTGGGCGGGGTCTACCTGGACCGGGTCGGCGCCTACCTCACCGACGCTGCCGTGCTGGTCGGCCTCGGCCTGCGCGCCGCCGACCTGTGGGGCACCGGCCGGATCGACTGGCTGTGGGCCTTCCTCGGCACCCTCGCCGCGCTCGGCGCCATCCTGATCAAGGCCGAGACCGACCTGGTCGGCGTCGCCCGGCACCAGACCGGCAAGCCCCCGGTGCAGGAGGCCGCGTCCGAGCCGCGCTCCTCCGGCATGGCGCTGGCCCGGCGGGCCGCCTCGGCGCTGAAGTTCCACCGGCTGATCCTCGGCATCGAGGCCTCGCTGCTCATCCTCGTCCTCGCGATCGTGGACCAGGCCCGCGGCGACCTGTTCTTCACCCGTCTCGGCACCGCCGTGCTGGCCGGCATCGCCCTGCTGCAGACCCTGCTGCACCTGGTGTCCATCCTCGCCTCCAGCAGGCTGAAGTGAGCGCGCCCATGAAGGTCGGTGCCGTCGTCATCACCATGGGCAACCGGCCCGAGGAGCTGCGGGCCCTGCTCGACTCCGTCGCCGAGCAGGACGGCGACCCGGTCGAGGTCGTCGTCGTCGGCAACGGCTCGCCCGTCCCGGAGGTGCCCGAGGGCGTGCGGACCCTGGAGCTGCCCGAGAACCTGGGCATCCCCGGCGGGCGCAACGTCGGCATAGAGGCCTTCGGGCCCGGCGGCCGCGATGTCGACATATTGCTCTTCCTCGACGACGACGGCCTGCTCGCCCGCCACGACACCGCCGAGCTGTGCCGCGAGGCCTTCGCCGCGGACCCCGAGCTGGGCATCATCAGCTTCCGCATCGCCGACCCCGACACCGGCGAGACCCAGCGCCGGCACGTGCCCCGGCTGCGCGCCTCCGACCCGATGCGCTCCTCCCGGGTCACCACCTTCCTCGGCGGCGCCAACGCCGTGCGCACCCGCGTCTTCGCGGAGGTCGGCGTCCTGCCCGACGAGTTCTTCTACGCGCACGAGGAGACCGACCTGGCCTGGCGGGCGCTGGACGCGGGCTGGATGATCGACTACCGCTCCGACATGGTGCTGTACCACCCGACGACCGCGCCGTCGCGGCACGCCGTCTACCACCGCATGGTCGCCCGCAACCGGGTCTGGCTCGCCCGCCGCAACCTGCCCGCCCCCCTGGTCCCGGTCTACCTCGGGGTCTGGCTGCTGCTCACCCTGGCGCGCCGCCCCTCGCGACCGGCCCTGAAAGCGTGGTTCGGCGGCTTCCGGGAAGGCTGGTCCACACCGTGCGGTCCCCGCCGCCCGATGCGCTGGCGTACGGTATGGCGACTCACCCGACTGGGCCGCCCGCCGGTCATCTGACAAGCTCGTCCCCGACGGGCCGGTGCCGCCGCGCGCGGCCGCCCGCAGGACGAACCAGACACGCGTACCCGAGGACGAAAGTTTCCACCTGTGAGTGAGACCATGCACGACGGCACGGTCGCGGTGACCGCGGCCGCGTCGCCCGACGCGGGACTGACGGCGGCCGAGCTCGCCGCCAAGTACGGGCTCTCCGTGAGCGGCGCCCGGCCCTCGCTCGTGGAGTACGTCCGGCAGCTGTGGGGACGGCGCCACTTCATCCTGGCCTTCTCCCAGGCCAAGCTGACCGCCCAGTACAGCCAGGCCAAACTCGGCCAGCTCTGGCAGGTGGCCACGCCCCTGCTCAACGCGGCCGTGTACTTCTTCATCTTCGGGCTGATCCTGCACGCCAGCCGCGGCATGTCCCAGGACGTGTACATCCCGTTCCTGGTCACCGGCGTGTTCGTGTTCACCTTCACGCAGAGCTCGGTGATGTCGGGCGTCCGCGCGATCTCCGGCAACCTCGGCCTGGTGCGCGCCCTGCACTTCCCGCGCGCCTCGCTGCCCATCTCCTTCTCGCTCCAGCAGCTCCAGCAGCTGCTGTTCTCGATGCTGGTGCTGTTCGCCGTGGCGATCGGCTTCGGCAGCTACCCCGGCCTGTCCTGGCTGCTGATCGTGCCGGTGCTGGTGCTCCAGTTCCTGTTCAACACCGGGCTGGCGCTGATCGTGGCCCGCATGGGCGCCAAGACGCCGGACCTCGCGCAGCTGATGCCGTTCCTGCTGCGCACCTGGATGTACGCCTCCGGTGTCATGTTCTCGATCAACAACATGCTGGCGGGCCGCCCCGAGTGGATCGTCCGGGTGCTCCAGGTCAACCCGGTCGCGATCTACATGGACCTGATGCGCTTCGCGCTGATCGACGGCTACGGCTCGTCGCACCTGCCGCCGCACGTGTGGGCCATCGCCCTGTTCTGGGCCGTGGTCTTCTTCGCCGGCGGCTTCGTGTACTTCTGGAAGGCGGAGGAGCGGTACGGCCGTGGCTGAGCAGCACAACCAGGACCGGCGCCCGACGGTCATCGCGGACGACCTGCACATCGTCTACCGGGTCAACGGAGCCAAGTCCGGCAAGGGCAGCGCGACGGCGGCCCTCAGCCGCATCCTCCGGCGCGGCGAGGAGCGGGGCGTGCGCAAGGTGCACGCCGTGCGCGGCGTGTCCTTCGTCGCCTACCGCGGCGAGGCCATCGGCCTGATCGGCTCCAACGGCTCCGGCAAGTCGACCCTGCTGCGCGCCGTGGCCGGCCTGCTGCCCGCGGAGAAGGGCAAGGTCTACACCGACGGCCAGCCGTCCCTGCTGGGCGTGAACGCGGCCCTGATGAACGACCTCACCGGCGAGCGGAACGTCATCCTGGGCGGCCTGGCCATGGGCATGTCCCGGGAGCAGATCAAGGAGCGCTACCAGGACATCGTCGACTTCTCCGGCATCAACGAGAAGGGCGACTTCATCACCCTGCCGATGCGCACCTACTCCTCCGGTATGGCGGCCCGGCTGCGTTTCTCCATCGCCGCCGCCAAGGACCACGACGTCCTGATGATCGACGAGGCGCTGGCCACCGGTGACCGCAAGTTCCAGCAGCGCTCCGAGGAACGCATCCGGGAACTGCGCAAAGAGGCCGGAACGGTCTTTCTGGTCAGTCACAACAACAAGTCGATCCGCGACACCTGCAACCGCGTGTTGTGGCTGGAGCGCGGTGAACTGCGGATGGACGGACCCACCGACGAGGTCCTGAAGGAGTACGAGAAGTTCACGGGCAAGTGACCCGTTTCGGCCAGGGCCCCGTCGGAATTTCGTCCGGCGGGGCCCTTCCACTGCAAAGGAAACGTCAACTCGGCCCGAGTGCAGGAATCTTGGAGCCAATCGGTGTGTTGTTGTGATGTGCGGGACACCCCGACGATGGGCGCCACGTTGTACAACGTAAGCTGTACCGGTGCCGGAAACCGGCAAGTCCGGCGATAATGCGCGCCTTCCTTCGCTGGGGTGCCTTCGCGCATTGCGGGGCGGCGTGTCCGAAATAGTGTGTATTGGGTCGGCAGTGTAGAACGGGAGATGTGACGGCAATGGCTACGGAAACGCCCCAGCTCAACGCAGCGTGTGCCGTCCCCGCCCCGGGCAGCGTCCGATGACGGCCACCGATACGGCGTCCGGCCTGGAACGCGCCACCCTGGACAAGGCCGCGAGCGAGAACTTCCCGGTGGCCCCCTTCTTCCTGCCCCGGGCCTGGCGCGCCGACCTCATGGCGGTCTACGGCTTCGCCCGCCTCGTGGACGACATCGGCGACGGCGACCTCGTCCCCGGCGGCGCCGACGCCCGCGCGCTCGGCGTGTCGCCCGCCGAGGCCGGCGACCGGCTGCTCCTCCTCGACGCCTTCGAGGAGGATCTGCGCCGCGTCTTCGACGGCACGCCGCACCACCCGTTGCTGCGCCGCCTGCAGCCGACCGTCCGGCGCCGCGCCCTCACCCCCGAGCCGTTCCTCGGGCTGATCGCCGCCAACCGCCAGGACCAGCTCGTCGCCCGGTACGAGACCTACGACGACCTCCTCGCCTACTGCGCGCTGTCGGCCAACCCCGTCGGCCGCCTCGTCCTCGGCGTCACCGGCACCTCCACCCCCGAGCGGATCCGGCTGTCCGACGCGATCTGCACCGCGCTGCAGATCGTGGAGCACCTCCAGGACGTCGCCGAGGACTACGGCCGCGACCGGATCTACCTGCCGGCCGAGGACATGAAGCGCTTCCACGTCCAAGAAGCTGATCTTGGCCAAAAAAGCGCGGGCGCATCGGTGCGCGCCCTGGTTGCATACGAAGCACAACGCGCCCGCGATCTGCTGGATGAAGGCGCTCCCCTGGTGGGTAGCGTCCACGGCAGGCTGAAGCTGCTGCTCGCGGGGTTCGTGGCGGGGGGAAAGGCGGCGGTCGAAGCGATCACCGCCGCCGGATTCGACGTACTTCCCGGCCCGCCCAGACCCGGCAAGGTCCAGTTGCTGCGTGAGGTGGGCGTGATCCTGCGAGGAGAGGGGTGATCCGGGCCGTGGAGTCTGCGCCGCACGTGTCCGCACCGGTACTCGCCGCCTACAGCTACTGCGAGGCCGTCACCGGGCAGCAGGCCCGTAACTTCGCGTACGGCATCCGGCTGCTGCCGGCGGCCAAGCGCCGCGCCATGTCGGCGCTGTACGCGTTCTCCCGGCGGGTGGACGACATCGGCGACGGCGGCCTGGCCGACGAGGTCAAGCTGTCGCGGCTGGAGGACACCCGGGCGCTGCTCGCCCGGATCCGCGCCGAAGAGGTCGAGGAGGACGACACCGACCCGGTGGCCGTCGCCCTCAGCCACGCCGCGCGGGCCTTCCCGATCCCGCTCGGCGGCCTGGACGAGCTGATCGACGGCGTCCAGATGGACGTGCGCGGGGAGACGTACGAGACCTGGGACGACCTCAAGGTGTACTGCCGGTGTGTCGCCGGTGCCATCGGACGCCTCTCGCTCGGCGTGTTCGGCACCGAACCCGGCGCGCGCGGCGCCGAGCGCGCGGCCGAGTACGCCGACACCCTCGGCCTCGCCCTCCAGCTCACCAACATCCTCCGCGACGTCCGCGAGGACGCGCTCGGCGGCCGGACCTACCTGCCCGCCGACGACCTCGCCAAGTTCGGCTGCTCGGCCGGCTTCAGCGCGCCGACCCCGCCGGAGGGCGCCGACTTCGCCGGCCTCGTCCACTTCGAAGTACGGCGCGCCCGGGCCCTTTTCGCCGAGGGCTACCGGCTGCTGCCCATGCTCGACCGGCGCAGCGGTGCCTGCGTCGCCGCGATGGCCGGCATCTACCGCCGGCTGCTCGACCGCATCGAGCGCGAGCCGGAGGCCGTGCTGCGCGGCCGGGTCTCGCTGCCCGGACACGAGAAGGCCTACGTCGCCGTGCGCGGCCTGTCCGGCCTCGACACCCGCCATGTCGCCCGGGGCTCCGTCCGGAGGCGCGCCTGATGCAGCGCACCGAACCGGAGCCGGCCGTACCGGACGGCACGCGCCAGGCAACCCTCCACCCCGGCGCTGCGTCCCTGACTGCGGCGGCCGACCGTGCGCCCTCCGCCCGGCACGCCCGCGCCCCGCGAGGGCGCGGGACCGGGTGCGGCGCGCGGCCGGTCTCGTGTGGGCGGGACCGGCCGCACGATCGGCCACGACGAAGCCGCGGACGAAGGACGGCCCGCACCGGCCCGGCCCGCGCAGCGCTCGCACGGAAGGACGCACGATGAGCGACGGCTCACCCCACCCCGCACCGGCAGCGGCCGCCACCTCGCCGACGGCCGCCCGCAGCGCGGTCGTGGTCGGTGGCGGACTCGCCGGGATCACCGCGGCACTCGCCCTCGCCGACGCGGGCCTCCGCGTCACCCTGCTCGAAGGCAGGCCCAGGCTGGGCGGCCTCGCCTTCTCCTTCCAGCGCGGCGAACTGACCGTCGACAACGGCCAGCACGTGTACCTGCGCTGCTGCACCGCCTACCGCTGGTTCCTCGACCGGATCCAGGGCGCGGCGCTGGCACCGCTGCAGGACCGCCTGGACGTGCCCGTCGTCGACGTCGCCAAGCCCGTGGGCCGGCGGCTCGGCAGACTGCGGCGCGACCCGCTGCCCGTCCCCCTCCACCTGGGACGCAGCCTGGCCGCCTATCCGCACCTCTCGCTCGCCGAGCGCGCCGCCGTCGGGCGGGCCGCGCTCGCGCTGAAGGGGCTCGACCTCGCCGATCCGACCCTGGACACCCAGGACTTCGGCAGCTGGCTGGCCGCGCACGGCCAGTCCGCGCGCGCCATCGAGGCCCTGTGGGACCTGGTCGGGGTCGCCACCCTCAACGCGGTCGCGGGCGACGCCTCGCTGGGGCTCGCCGCGATGGTGTTCAAGACCGGTCTGCTGTCCGACCCGGGCGCGGCCGACATCGGCTGGGCCCGCGTCCCGCTGGGCGAACTGCACGACCGGCTGGCCCGCAAGGCGCTCGACTCCGCGGGCGTCCGTACCGAGGTCCGTACACGCGTCACCTCCGTCTCCACCAACGACAACGGCGGGTGGAGCGTCCGAGTTCCCGGCGAGACGCTTTCCGCGGACGCCGTCGTTCTGGCCGTGCCCCAGCGCGAGGCCCACGACCTGCTCCCGCCCGGCGCCCTGGACGCACCCGAGCGGCTGCTGGAGATCGGCACCGCGCCGATCCTCAACGTCCATGTCGTCTACGACCGCAAGGTGCTCGCGCGCCCCTTCCTCACGGCGCTCGGCACCCCGGTGCAGTGGGTGTTCGACCGCACCGACGCCTCCGGGCTGCGCACCGGGCAGTACCTCGCGCTGTCCCAGTCGGCGGCGCAGGACGAGATCGACACGCCGGTGGCCGAACTCCGCGAGCGCTACCTGCCCGAGCTGGAACGGCTCATCCCGGGCACCCGCGCCGCCGAGGTGAAGGACTTCTTCGTGACCCGGGAGCGCACGGCCACGTTCGCCCCCACCCCCGGCGTCGGACGCCTCAGGCCCGGCGCCCGGACCAAGGCCCCCGGCCTGTACCTGGCCGGAGCGTGGACCGCCACCGGGTGGCCCGCGACCATGGAGAGTGCGGTCCGCAGCGGTGTGAGCGCGGCCGACGCCGTGCTCGGCACCCTGGGCCGGCCCCGCCCCCGCCACCTCTTCGAGTTCGAGGAGGCGGCGTGATGCCCGGCCGGCGGGCGAACGCCCCCGCACCCCCGGTACCGCAACCAGAGGAGAGATTGTGCCCACTGTGCCCCCGGCCGCGACGCCCGCTCGGAGGCCCGCGGTGGACGTGACCGCGCTCCTGGAGCGCGGCAGGAACCTGGCCACACCGGTGCTGCGGGCGGCCGTCGACCGCCTGGCCCCGCCCATGGACACCGTGGCCGCCTACCACTTCGGCTGGATCGACGCCGCCGGCAACCCCGCGCACGGCGACGGCGGCAAGGCCGTCCGCCCCGCGCTGGCCGTGCTGTCCGCCGAGGTCACCGGTGCCGCGCCCGAGGCGGGAGTACCCGGCGCGGTCGCCGTCGAACTCGTGCACAACTTCTCGCTGTTGCACGACGACCTGATGGACGGCGACGAGCAGCGCCGGCACCGCGACACCGTCTGGAAGGTGCACGGCCCCGCCCAGGCCATCCTGGTCGGCGACGCCCTGTTCGCCCTCGCCGGCGAGGTCCTGCTGGAGCTCGGCACGGTCGAGGCCGGCCGCGCCGCCCGCCGGCTGACCGCGGCCACCCGCGCCCTGATCGACGGCCAGGCCCAGGACATCTCCTACGAGCACCGCGACCGCGTCAGCGTCGAGGAGTGCCTGGAGATGGAGGGCAACAAGACCGGTTCCCTGCTCGCCTGCGCCTCGTCCATCGGCGCGGTCCTCGGCGGCGCCGACGACACCACCGCAGACGCCCTGGAGCGCTACGGCTACCACCTCGGCCTCGCCTTCCAGGCCGTGGACGACCTGCTCGGCATCTGGGGCGACCCGGAGGCCACCGGCAAGCAGACCTGGAGCGACCTGCGCCAGCGCAAGAAGTCCCTGCCGGTCGTCGCCGCCCTCGCGGCCGGCGGCCCCGCCTCCGAACAGCTCGGCGAGATCCTCGCCGCGGACGCCAAGAGCAGCGACTTCGAGAACTTCTCCGAGGAGGAGTTCGCGGCCCGCGCCGCCCTCATCGAGGAGGCCGGAGGCCGCGAGTGGACGGCCGCCGAAGCGCGCCGTCAGCACACCATCGCCATCGAAGCCCTCGACGCCGTGGACATGCCCGACCGGGTACGGGACTCCTTCACGGCGCTCGCCGACTTCGTCGTCGTACGAAAGAGATGATCACCATTGGCTGGATAAGCCTCGCGTAGTCGCCGGCCGGTGTCGCCAAGCCAAGGACACCGGCCGACGGCGGACCCACAGCAGCACGACTCGCACGACTGCACGAAGGGGAAGCCATGACAGCGACGACCGACGGAAGCACCGGGGCCATCTTGCCGTCCCGGGCTGCCGCGGCCAGCGACTCCACCCTCACCATCCCCGAGACGGCCGGGGTACAAGAAGCCGCTACGCGCGCCGTACGGCGCGCCACCGATTTCCTGCTCGCCCGGCAGGACGCCGAGGGCTGGTGGAAAGGCGACCTGGAGACCAACGTCACCATGGACGCCGAGGATCTGCTGCTCCGTCAGTTCCTGGGCATCCTGGACGAGACCACCACGCAGGCCGCCGCGAAGTTCATCCGCGGTGAACAGCGCGAAGACGGCACCTGGGCCACCTTCTACGGCGGCCCCGGCGAACTGTCCACCACCGTGGAGGCGTACGTCGCCCTGCGCCTGGCCGGCGACGCGCCCGACGCGCCGCACATGGCGAAGGCCTCGGCCTGGATCCGCGAGCAGGGCGGGATCGCCGCCTCCCGGGTCTTCACCCGGATCTGGCTCGCCCTGTTCGGCTGGTGGAAGTGGGACGACCTGCCCGAACTCCCACCGGAGCTGATCTTCTTCCCCACCTGGTTCCCGCTCAACATCTACGACTTCGGATGCTGGGCGCGGCAGACCATCGTGCCGCTCACCATCGTCTCCGCCAAGCGCCCGGTGCGCCCGGCCCCGTTCGCGCTGGACGAGCTGCACACCGATCCGGCCAACCCCAACCCGCCGCGGCCGCTCGCCCCGGTGGCGAGCTGGGACGGGGTCTTCCAGCGGCTGGACAAGGTGGTCCGCGGCTACCGCAAGGTCGCCGTGCGCAGGCTGCGCAAGGCCGCGATGAACGCCGCGGCCCGCTGGATCATCGAGCGGCAGGAGAACGACGGCTGCTGGGGCGGCATCCAGCCCCCCGCCGTGTACTCCGTCATCGCCCTGCACCTGCTCGGCTACGACCTGCAGCACCCCGTGCTGCGCGAGGGCCTCGCCTCCCTGGACCGCTTCGCCGTCTGGCGCGAGGACGGCGCCCGCATGATCGAGGCCTGCCAGTCCCCGGTCTGGGACACCTGCCTGGCCACCATCGCCCTCGTGGACGCCGGACTGCCCGCGGACCACCCGCAACTGGTCAAGGCGGCCGACTGGATGCTCGGCGAGGAGATCGCCCGGCCCGGCGACTGGGCCGTGCGCCGGCCCGAACTGCCCCCGGGCGGCTGGGCCTTCGAGTTCCACAACGACAACTACCCCGACATCGACGACACCGCCGAGGTCGCGCTCGCGCTGCGCCGGGTCCGCCACCACGACCCCGAGCACGTGGACCGCGCCATCGGCCGCGCCGTCCGCTGGAACCTGGGCATGCAGTCGAAGAACGGCGCCTGGGGCGCCTTCGACGTGGACAACACCAGCCCGTTCCCCAACCGGCTGCCGTTCTGCGACTTCGGCGAGGTGATCGACCCGCCGTCCGCGGACGTCACCGCGCACGTGGTGGAGATGCTCGCCGCCGAGGGCCTGGCCGACGACCCGCGCACCCGGCGCGGCATCGACTGGCTGCTCGCCGAACAGGAGCCGGACGGCTCGTGGTTCGGCCGCTGGGGCGTCAACTACCTCTACGGCACCGGCTCGGTTCTCCCCGCGCTCACCGCGGCCGGACTGCCCACCTCGCACCCGGCGATCCGGCGGGCCGTGGCCTGGCTGGAGAGCGTCCAGAACGACGACGGCGGCTGGGGCGAGGACCTGCGCTCTTACAAGGACGCCAGGGAATGGAGCGGCCGGGGCGCCTCCACCCCCTCGCAGACCGCGTGGGCGCTGATGGCGCTGCTCGCGGCGGGGGAGAAGGGCTCCGCGGCCGTCGAGCGCGGCGTGCGGTGGCTGGCCGCCACCCAGCGCGAGGACGGCGGCTGGGACGAGCCGTACTTCACCGGCACCGGCTTCCCCTGGGACTTCTCCATCAACTACCACCTGTACCGGCAGGTGTTCCCGCTCACCGCACTCGGCCGGTACCTGCACGGGGACCCCTTCGAGCGCAAGCTGCTCGCCCCGGCCGGGAAGGTCTCCGCGCGGGCCGAGGGAGACTGATGTGAGCCACCAGCCCGCTCCGGCTCCGCTGCTGATCGCCTGCGCGCTCGGCATCGAGCACCTCGCCCTGCGCACCGGCGACCGCCGGGCGCGCGGGGCGGGCGCGCCGGTGCCGCGGGGCGCGGGGCGGGGGGCCGGCGGGCCGGTGACCTTCGTGCGCACGGGCATGGGACCCCGTGCGGCGAAACGCTCCGTCACCCGGCTCCTGACCGGCCCGGCACCCGCCGGCACGGCCGTCCTGGCCACCGGCTTCTGCGCCGGGCTGGCCCCCGGGATGCACCCCGGCGACCTGGTGGTCGCCGAGGAGACCCGGGACCCGCGCGGTACCGTGCCGTGCGTGGGCACCGAGCTCCTGGCCAAGGAACTCGCGCGCCTGCTGCCCGGACGCACCGTCCACACCGGCCCGCTCACCGGCTCCGACCACGTCGTGCGGGGCCCCGAGCGTTCCGGTCTGCTCGCCACCGGGGCGATCGCCGTGGACATGGAGTCGGCGGCCACGCTGCTGGCCGCCGTCCGCACCGGCGAGCGGCCGGTGGCCGCCGTCCGGGTCGTCGTGGACGCTCCCGAACACGAACTCGTCCGGATCGGCACCCTGCGCGGAGGGATATCGGCCTTCCGCGTACTACGTTCCATCCTTCCCGCGTTTTTCGATTGGCACCGTTCTTTGCTGCTCCCCCGGAGGTGAGCCAGATGGCCATGCCGCTGCGCCAGTCCATCAAGGTCGCTACATACCTGGCTGAACAGAAGCTCCGCAAGCGGGACAAGTTTCCGCTCATTGTCGAGCTGGAACCGCTCTTCGCCTGCAATCTGAAGTGTGAGGGCTGCGGCAAGATCCAGCACCCCGCCGGCGTGCTCAAGCAGCGCATGCCGGTCGCCCAGGCCGTGGGTGCCGTGCTGGAGTCCGGTGCGCCGATGGTGTCCATCGCCGGCGGCGAACCGTTGATGCATCCTCAGATCGACGAGATCGTGCGGCAGTTGGTGGCCAAGAGGAAGTACGTCTTCCTGTGCACCAACGCGATGCTGCTGCGCAAGAAGATGGACAAGTTCACCCCCTCGCCCTACTTCGCGTTCGCGGTGCACATCGACGGGCTGCGTGAGCGGCACGACGAATCCGTGGCGAAGGAAGGTGTGTTCGACGAGGCCGTGGCCGCCATCAAGGAGGCCAAGCGGCGCGGCTTCCGGGTGACCACCAACTCCACCTTCTTCAACACCGACACCCCGCAGACCATCATCGAGGTGCTCAACTTCCTCAATGACGACCTCAAGGTCGACGAGATGATGATCTCGCCCGCCTACGCCTACGAGAAGGCCCCGGACCAGGACCACTTCCTCGGCGTGGAGCAGACCCGCGAGCTGTTCAAGAAGGCCTTCGCGGGCGGCAACCGCCGCAAGTGGCGGCTCAACCACTCCCCGCTCTTCCTGGACTTCCTGGAGGGCAAGGTCGACTTCCCGTGCACCGCGTGGGCGATCCCGAACTACTCGCTCTTCGGCTGGCAGCGGCCCTGCTACCTGATGAGCGACGGGTACGTGCCCACGTACCGCGAACTGGTGGAGAAGACCGACTGGGACAAGTACGGCCGCGGCAAGGACCCGCGCTGCGACAACTGCATGGCGCACTGCGGCTACGAGCCGACCGCCGTCCTCGCCACCATGGGCTCCCTGAAGGAGTCCTTGCGGGCCATGCGCGAGACCGTCTCCGGGAACCGGGAGTGACAACGGTGACCGCCGTCCCACTGGGCGTCCCCGAGGTACCGGCCCGTCCGGTCGCGCCGCGGCGGCAGTCGCGGCAGATCCAGGTCGGGCCGGTACCGGTCGGAGGCGGGGCCCCGGTGTCGGTGCAGTCGATGACGACGACCCGTACGTCCGACATCGGTGCCACCCTCCAGCAGATCGCCGAACTCACCGCGTCCGGCTGCCAGATCGTCCGCGTCGCCTGCCCCACGCAGGACGACGCGGACGCCCTGGCGACCATCGCCAGGAAGTCGCAGATCCCGGTGATCGCGGACATCCACTTCCAGCCGAAGTACGTGTTCGCGGCCATCGAGGCCGGCTGCGCGGCGGTACGGGTCAACCCGGGCAACATCAAGAAGTTCGACGACCAGGTCAAGGAGATCGCGCGCGCCGCCAAGGACCACGGCACGCCGATCCGGATCGGCGTCAACGCCGGTTCCCTGGACCGCCGTCTGCTCCAGAAGTACGGCAAGGCGACCCCCGAGGCGCTGGTCGAGTCGGCGTTGTGGGAGGCGTCCCTCTTCGAGGAGCACGACTTCCGGGACATCAAGATCTCCGTCAAGCACAACGACCCGGTCGTCATGATCGAGGCCTACCGCCAGCTCGCCGAGCGGTGCGACTACCCGCTGCACCTCGGCGTGACCGAGGCCGGCCCCGCCTTCCAGGGCACGATCAAGTCGGCGGTCGCCTTCGGCGCGCTGCTCAGTCAGGGCATCGGCGACACCATCCGAGTGTCGCTGAGCGCGCCGCCCGTGGAGGAGATCAAGGTCGGCATCCAGATCCTGGAGTCCCTGGGACTGCGGCAGCGCCGGCTGGAGATCGTCTCCTGCCCGTCCTGCGGCCGCGCCCAGGTCGACGTCTACAAGCTCGCCGAGGAGGTGACGGCCGGCCTGGACGGAATGGAGGTGCCGCTGCGGGTCGCGGTGATGGGGTGTGTGGTCAACGGTCCGGGCGAGGCCCGCGAGGCCGACCTCGGCGTGGCCTCCGGCAACGGCAAGGGGCAGATCTTCGTCAAGGGCGAGGTCATCAAGACCGTGCCCGAGTCGAGGATCGTGGAGACCCTCATCGAGGAGGCCATGAAGCTCGCCGAGAGCAAGAGCCCGTCGGACCAGGTGAGTTGAGGCAAGGCACGCAACGAGAGGGGGCCCGAGAGTGACCATTCTGGAGAGCATCCGGGGACCACGCGACCTGAAGGCGCTGTCCGAGGCGGAACTCGGGGAACTGTCCGGAGAAATACGTGAGTTCCTGGTGCAGGCGGTGTCGAGGACCGGCGGTCACCTCGGGCCCAACCTGGGCGTGGTGGAACTCACCATCGCGCTCCACCGGGTCTTCGAGTCACCGGTCGACCGCATCCTGTGGGACACCGGCCACCAGAGTTACGTCCACAAACTGCTGACCGGCCGTCAGGACTTCTCCAAGCTGCGCGGCAAGGGCGGACTGTCCGGCTACCCCTCGCGCGAGGAGTCCGAGCACGACGTCATCGAGAACAGCCACGCCTCCACGGCGCTGGGCTGGGCCGACGGCCTCGCCAAGGCCAACCAGGTGCAGGGGGAGAAGAGCCATGTGGTCGCCGTCATCGGCGACGGCGCGCTCACCGGCGGCATGGCCTGGGAGGCGCTGAACAACATCGCCGCCGCCCGGGACCGTCCGCTGATCATCGTCGTCAACGACAACGAACGCTCCTACGCCCCCACCATCGGCGGCCTGGCCAACCACCTGGCCACCCTGCGCACCACCGACGGCTACGAGAAGGTCCTCGCCTGGGGCAAGGAGGTGCTCCAGCGCACCCCGGTCGTCGGCAACACGCTCTACGAGTCCCTGCACGGCGCGAAGAAGGGCTTCAAGGACGCCTTCGCCCCGCAAGGGATGTTCGAGGACCTGGGCCTGAAGTACCTCGGCCCGATCGACGGCCACGACATCAAGGCCGTCGAGTCGGCGCTGCGCCGCGCCAAACGCTTCCACGGCCCCGTCCTGGTCCACTGCCTCACCGAGAAGGGCCGCGGCTACGAACCCGCCCTCGCGCACGAGGAGGACCACTTCCACTCCGTCGGCGTGATGGACCCGCTCACCTGCGAGCCCCTCGCCCCGTCCAAGGGCCCCTCGTGGACCTCGGTGTTCGGCGAGGAGATCGTCCGGATCGGGGAGGAGCGCGAGGACGTCGTGGCGATCACGGCGGCCATGCTGCACCCGGTCGGCCTCGCCGGCTTCGCCGAACGCTTCCCCGACCGCGTCTGGGACGTCGGCATCGCCGAACAGCACGCGGCGGTCTCCGCGGCCGGGCTCGCCACCGGCGGACTGCACCCGGTCGTCGCCGTCTACGCCACCTTCCTCAACCGGGCCTTCGACCAGCTGCTGATGGACGTCGCCCTGCACCGCTGCGGGGTCACCTTCGTGCTGGACCGGGCCGGCGTCACCGGCACCGACGGGGCCTCCCACAACGGCATGTGGGACATGTCCATCCTCCAGGTCGTGCCCGGCCTCAGGATCGCCGCGCCGCGCGATGCCGACCAGCTGCGCGCCCAACTGCGCGAGGCGGTCGCCGTGGACGACGCGCCCACGCTCATCCGCTTCCCCAAGGAGACCGCCGGCCCGCGCGTCCCCGCCGTCGACCGGGTCGGCGGCATGGACGTCCTGCACCGGGCCGAACGCCCCGAGGTGCTGCTGGTGGCCGTCGGCGTGATGGCCACGGTGTGCCTGCGGACCGCCGAACTGCTCGAAGCCCGCGGCATCGGCTGCACGGTGGTCGACCCGCGCTGGGTCAAACCCGTCGACCCCGCCCTTCCCCGGCTCGCCGCCGGACACCGGCTGGTGGCCGTGGTGGAGGACAACAGCCGGGCCGCCGGCGTCGGTTCGGCCGTCGCGCTGGCCCTCGGCGACGCCGACGTGGACGTGCCGGTACGGCGGTTCGGCATCCCCGAGCAGTTCCTCGCGCACGCCAAGCGCAGCGAGGTGCTGGCCGACATCGGCCTCACCCCCGTCGAGATCGCCGGGCGGATCAGCGCGAGCCTGGCCGTCAAGGACGTCGACGGCACAGTCAAGGAGAGTGAATGACCACCGAGTTCGACCTCGGCGCCCTGCTCGCCGAGCGCGGAGCCGAACGCTACGAGCTGCACGCCAGGCACCTCAACCCGCAGCTGCCGCGGATGCTGCACACCATCGGCTTCGACAAGGTCTACGAGCGTGCCGAGGGAGCGCACTTCTTCGACGCGGACGGCAACGACTACCTGGACATGCTCGCCGGGTTCGGGGTGATGGGCCTGGGCCGCCACCACCCGGTCGTCCGCAAGGCGCTGCACGACGTGCTGGACCTCGACCTCGCCGACCTCACCCGCTTCGACTGCCAGCCGCTGCCCGGCCTGCTCGCCGAACGGCTCCTCGCCCACAGCCCGCACCTGGACCGGGTGTTCTTCGGCAACAGCGGCACCGAAGCGGTCGAGACGGCCCTGAAGTTCGCCCGGTACGCCACCGGCAAGCCCCGCGTCCTGTACTGCGACCACGCCTTCCACGGACTGACCACCGGCTCGCTGTCGGTCAACGGCGAGGACGGCTTCCGCGACGGGTTCGCCCCGCTGCTGCCCGACACCGCCGTCCCCCTGGGTGATCTGGACGCCCTCGCCCGGGAGTTGCGCAAGGGCGACGTCGCCGCGCTGATCGTGGAACCCATCCAGGGCAAGGGCGTCCACGAGGCACCCCCCGGCTATCTGCGGGCCGCGCAGGAACTGCTGCACAAGCACAAGGCGCTGCTCATCGCCGACGAGGTGCAGACCGGCCTCGGCCGCACCGGTGACTTCTACGCCTACCAGCACGAGGACGGCGTCGAACCGGACCTGGTGTGCGTGGCCAAGGCCCTGTCCGGCGGCTATGTGCCGGTGGGCGCCACCCTCGGCAAGGAGTGGATCTTCAAGAAGGTCTACTCGTCCATGGACCGCGTGCTGGTGCACTCGGCGAGCTTCGGCTCCAACGCCCAGGCGATGGCGTGCGGCCTCGCCGTGCTGTCGGTCATGGAGAACGAGCAGATCGTCGCCGGCGTGCGCCGCACGGGCGAGCTGCTGAAGTCCCGGCTGGCCACGCTGATCGACAAGTACGAGCTGCTCGCCGACGTACGCGGCCGGGGCCTGATGATCGGCATCGAGTTCGGCAAGCCGTCCTCGCTGAAGCTGCGCGGTCGCTGGACCATGCTCCAGGCGGCCCGCAAGGGCCTGTTCGCCCAGATGGTCGTCGTACCGCTGCTGCAGAAGCACCGGATCCTCACCCAGGTCTCCGGCGACCACCTGGAGGTGATCAAGCTCATTCCGCCGCTGGTCATCGACGAGGCCGACGTGGACCGGTTCGTGGACGCCTTCACCGCGGTGATGGACGACGCGCACAGCGGCGGCGGCCTGATGTGGGACTTCGGCAAGACCCTGATCAAGCAGGCCGTGGCCAACCGCTGACGGCACTCCGGCGGGCGGGGCGCCGACGGCGGTGAACGCCGAGGCGCCCCTCTTGCCTCTCAGGCAAGAAAATTGCCCCACGGGCAACGGTGGGGCTCAATAGAGGCATGAACGCCTCGGACGCCGCGCCGCCGGCGACTGCGGACGGCGGCCTGCCCGCCGTCGCACCCCAGCTGCGCGCTCTGCGCCGGCGCGCCGGCCTCACCCTGGAAGCCGCGGCCCGCTCCGCCGGTCTCTCCCCGGCCCATCTCTCCCGCCTGGAGACCGGACACCGGCAGCCGTCGCTGCCGATGCTCCTCGCGCTCGCCCGTATCTACGGTACGACCGTCTCCGAACTGCTCGGCGAGACGGTCGCCGACCGGGACGCCATCGTGCGCGCCGCCGACATGGAACCGACCCGGGCGGGCGGCTGGACGTACCTCCAGGCCGGGGCGCCCGGCCGCGGCATGCAGGCCCTGCGGGTGCGGGTGCCCTACGGCTCGCAGGGCGACATCGTGCGCGTCCACCCCGGCGAGGAGTGGCTCTACGTCCTCCAGGGACGGCTGCGGCTGCGGCTCGGGGACACCGCGCACCTGCTCGGCCCCGGAGACAGCGCGCACTTCGACTCGCTCACCCCGCACCGACTCGCCGCCGACGACCACGACGGCGTGGAGCTGCTGTTCGTCCACACCCTGCTGCAGAGCCCCACGGCCACGCTGTGCCTGGGGTCGCCGACCGGAGAGCTGCCATGAGCAACTTCGAGACGAAGTTCCCCCGTTCCCTGTGGATCCGGCTGATCATCTACATCGCCCTCGGACACGTCCTGGCCGCCTTCCTCTACCTGCTGTTCGCGGTGGGCGGCAAGGGCTGACCGCCCCGCGCCCGCGTCAGTCCAGCAGGCGTTCGCGCAGCCGCTCACGCGCCTCGGGAGCGAACTGAAGGCCCCGCGTCAGATAGGTGTCGACGTCGCCCCAGGTCTCCTCGATGCTCGCGAACGCGGCCTGGAGGTACTCCGCGCGGGCGTCGAAGAGCGGGTCCAGCAGCTCCATCACCTCGGGCGTGTACGCCGTTTCCGCGCTGCCGCTGCGCCGGACCTTGTAGCGACGGTGCTTGGCGCCGGACTCCAGATAGTCGGCGACGATCGCCTCGCGCTCCACCCCCAGGGCGAGCAGCGTGACGGCGACGGACACGCCCGCGCGGTCCTTGCCGGCCGCGCAGTGCATCAGCGCGGGGACGCTGTCGTCGGCGAGCGCGTGCAGCACCCGGGAGTGCTCGGCGGTGCGGTGCTTGACCATCGTCCGGTACGAGGCGGTCATCCGGGCCGCCCCCTTGCCGTCGGAGAGGATCGCGCGCAGCTGGTCGAGGTCGCCGTCGCGGACCATCTTCCAGAACTCGGCGCCGTCCGCCGGGTCGCTCAGCGGCAGGTTCACGTTCCGCACGCCGGGCAGCTCGACATCGGGGCCCTCCAGCTTCTGGTCGGCCGCGTTGCGGAAGTCGAAGATCGTGTGCAGCCCCAGAGAGGCGAGGAAGGCCGCGTCCTCCTCGGTCGCGTGCGCGAGGTGCCCGCTGCGGAACAGCACGCCGTGGCGCACGCGCCGCCCGTCGACGGTCGGCAGCCCGCCCACGTCACGGAAATTGCGCACTCCTGCCAGCTCCGGCTCGGTCGACGGGACCTGCTGCGTCACGGGGGCTCCTCCCGGTCGTTCCCCGCCGTCGCGGCTCGCCGACGGGCACTGAGATCGACCATACGGCATCGATTTCCTGGGGCAATGAGTTGTCCACAGGCATTGTCAGGAGACCCCGGAGCCCTTGATGATGTTGAGGCTTGCGCGGAACTGTTGACCCCTGTGAGGTCTCGATGGTGGACATCGCCGAAGACGGTCGCACCTGGCTGCTGTCGGGCCCCGGCAGCGGCTACGCCCTGCACCTCACCGGCGCGGACGAACTGCTCCACCTGCACTGGGGGCCGCCGATCGCGCTCGCCGACGCCGAGGAACTGGCGAAGCGCCCGCCGCCCGGCCCCTGGCCCTTCGAGTCCCCGCTCGACGGCCGCGAGGAGTACCCCGTCGAGGGCGGCCCCCGCTTCGTCCGCCCCGCCCTGTCCGTGCGCACCGGCCGGCGGCGCGGCACCGAGTGGCGCTTCGTGTCGTACGACGTGGACGGGGAGGACGGCACCCTGCGGCTGCGGTTCGACGACGACGGCGTGGGCGTCACGCTGCACTACCGGATGCGCGGTGACGTGGTCGAGCGCTGGGTGACCGTAGCCAACGGCGGCCCCGAGCCCGTGGAACTGCTGCGCGCCGACGCGGCCACCTGGACGCTGCCCGACCGCGAGGGCTGGCGGCTGTCCCAGTTGCACGGCCGGTGGGCCGCCGAGTCCCGGCTCATCACCGCCCCCCTCACCTACGGCGAGAAGGTCATCGGCAGCCGCCGCGGCCACACCGGCCACCAGCACCTGCCGTGGGCCGCCCTCGACACCGACGCCACCGAGGAGCGCGGCGAGGTCTACGGCTGCGCACTCGGCTGGTCCGGTTCCTGGCGCATCAGCGTCGCCCAACTCCCCGACGCGCGCGTGCAGATCACCGGCGGCGCCGGACACGACGACTCGGGCCTGCTGCTCCTGGCGCCCGGGGAGTCGTACACCACCCCGGTCTTCGCCGGCCTGTGGAGCGACGGCGGCTTCGGCGGCGCCAGCCGTGCCTGGCACGCCTACCAGCGGGCCCACGTCATCCCGGACGCCGAACGGGACCGGCCCGTGCTGTTCAACTCCTGGGAGGCGACGTACTTCGACATCACCGAGGAGCAGCAGGCGGCCCTCGCCCGCCGGGCCGCCGAGATCGGCGTCGAGCTGTTCGTCGTCGACGACGGCTGGTTCGGCGCCCGCACCAGCGACCGCGCCGGCCTCGGCGACTGGACGCCCAGCCCGGACCGCTTCCCGCGCGGCCTGAAGCCCCTCGCCGACCACGTACACGCGCTCGGCATGCGGTTCGGGATCTGGGTCGAGCCCGAGATGGTCAACCCGGACAGCGAGCTGTACCGCGCCCGCCCCGACTGGGTGCAGCACCACCCCGGCCGCACGCGCACGGAACTGCGCAACCAGCTCGTCCTCAACCTCGCCCGCGAGGATGTCCGGGAGTACCTCTGGGAGCACCTGGACACCCTGCTCTCCAGCGCCCCGATCGACTATGTGAAGTGGGACTTCAACCGCTGCTTCACGGACGCCGGCTGGCCCGGGGAGCCCTACCCGCAGCGCCTGTGGGTGGACCATGTACGCGCCCTGTACGCCCTGCTGGACCGGCTGCGGGCCGCCCACCCGCGGGTCGCCTTCGAGTCCTGCTCGGGCGGCGGCGGCCGGATCGACCTCGGGATGCTCGGCCGCACCGACCAGGTGTGGACCTCCGACAACACCGACCCGCTGGACCGGCTCGCCATCCAGCACGGCTTCACCCAGCTCCACCCCGCGCGCGTGATGGCGGCCTGGGTCACCGACAGCCCCAACACCCAGCTCAACGGGCGAGCCAGCTCGCTGCGCTTCCGGTTCGTCAGCGCCATGGCGGGCGTGCTCGGGGTCGGCGGCGACCTGACGCGATGGAGCCCGCGGGAACGGACCGAGGCCCGGCGGTGGGTGGAACTCTACAAAGAGATCCGGCCGCTCGTGCAGCACGGCGAGCTGTACCGGCTGCGGCCCCCGACGGGCGGCCTGAGCGCCGTCCAGTACCTCAGGGGCGAGCAGACCGTCGTCCTCGCCTGGCTCCAGGCGCAGCACTACGGGGAGCCGGTGCCGACGGTGCGGCTGCGCGGACTCGACCCGTCGGCATCCTACGAATGCCGCGAAACGGGCGAAGTGCACCGCGGTGCGGTCCTGCTGCACCACGGGCTGCGCACCGGACTCAAGGGCGACCTGGACGCGACGGTTCTCCGGCTGCGCCGCATATGAAGCACCCGGAGGAAGTCGGGGAAGTCGGGGAAGTCGGGGAAGTCGGACCCACCGGTTCAAGCCGCCTTTATTCCTGTATTGCAAAGACTTTAAGAGTGGCTCATCTCACCGCTAGTCAACCCCTGCCTACGGTCGCGTAGGTCACATCCGAAGGTGAATCATGGTCCGTCGTGGCAGACGATTCGAAGAGTGACAGCAGATCAGTGATCGGGTCGTACGTGGCGGTGGGGGACAGCTTCACCGAGGGCGTCGGCGACCCCGGGCCCGACGGGGCGTTCGTGGGCTGGGCCGACCGGTTCGCGGTGCTGCTCGCCGACCGGCGTCCCGAGGGCGACTTCCAGTACACCAACCTCGCCGTGCGCGGGAAGCTGCTCGACCAGATCGTGGCCGACCAGGTCCCGCAGGCCGTCGACCTGGCACCCGACCTGGTCTCCTTCTGCGCCGGGGGCAACGACATCATCCGTCCGGGCACCGACCCCGACGAGGTGGCCGAGCGCTTCGAGCGGGCCGTTGCCCGGCTGACCGCGGCCGCCGGCACGGTGATGGTGACGACCGGCTTCGACACCCGTGGCGTGCCCCTGCTCAAGCACCTGCGCGGCAAGATCGCCACGTACAACGGACACGTCCGGGCCATCGCCGACCGCTACGGCTGCCCCGTGCTCGACCTGTGGTCCCTGAAGTCCGTGCAGGACCGCCGGGCCTGGGACAGCGACCGCCTGCACCTGTCGCCCGAGGGGCACACGCGCGTGGCGCTGCGGGCCGGACAGGTCCTCGGCCTGGAGGTGCCGGCCGACCCCGAGCAGCCGTGGCCGCCGCTGCCGCCCCGGGGCACCCTGGAGGTCCGCCGCGACGACGTCCACTGGGCGCGGGAGTTCCTCGTGCCCTGGATCGGGCGCCGGCTGCGCGGCGAGTCCTCCGGCGACCACGTGACCGCCAAGGGCACGCTCTCGCCGGACGACATCAAGATGCGCATCGCCTCCGTGGCCTGACGCCGTTCGCTTCCGGGGCCTGACGGTGCTTGCCTTCGTGGCCTGACGCCGCCGGCCGCGTCCCGGACCGCTCGCGAGGGGCGGTCCGGGACGCGGCCCGCGCGTCCCTCTCGCCGTTCAGGACAACGCCCGCCGTGACGAGCCCGGTCAGCGCCGGCCAGGGCATCGTCCGCCCACTCCGCACGCCGTGCCGGGCCCACCGTCCGGGCGGGACGCCTGCCGCACCGCCGGTTCGTCCGCCGAAACCGCAGGAGGCGAAGGGCCGTCGTCAACGGCCCTTCGGAGACGGCAGGGTGCACGAAGTGCCCCGGCCCGCCCGGGCTGTCGGAGGTGCCGACCATAATGGTGGGCCTCACCCCACTCCACCGGGAGGTACCGTGACCGGTCTGCGTTCTCCGGGCTCCGGGCCGCGCGCCCTGCGGCCCGCCGCGTTCGGAGCGGAACCGGGCGGCGCCCGCCTGGCCCGCATCCGCCGCTCGCCGCACTTCGAGGACGGTGTCTTCCAGAACCCCGGCGGCCCCGCCCGTACCCGGCCGAGCGCCTCGCCACTGGACCTCGCCAAGGTGTTCCTGGACAAGGACACCCGGCCGCTGCGCTCACCCCGGGGCACCGTCCCGGTACACCCCACCACCTTCGCCGACCTGGCCGAGCCGCCCGCCACCGCACTGCGGCTGACCTGGATGGGCCACTCCAGCGTGCTCGCCGAGATCGACGGCCACCGCGTGCTGTTCGACCCCGTCTGGGGCGAGCGCTGCTCCCCGTTCCCCTTCGCCGGCCCCAAGCGGCTGCACCCGGTTCCGCTGCCGCTGGCCGCGCTCGGCCCGGTCGACGTCGTCGTCATCTCGCACGATCACTACGACCACCTGGACCTGCCCACCGTCAAGGCGCTGGCCGGCACGGACACCCTGTTCGCCGTGCCGCTCGGCGTCGGCGCCCACCTGGAGCACTGGGGCGTCGCCCCGGACCGGCTGCGCGAACTGGACTGGCACGAGTCCACCCGGATCGGCGGACTCACCCTCACCGCCACCCCGGCCCGCCACTTCTGCGGCCGGGGCCTGCGCAACACCCAGCACACCCTCTGGGCGTCCTGGGTCGTCGCAGGCGAGGAGCACCGGATCTACCACAGCGGTGACACCGGCTACTTCGACGGCTTCCGGGAGATCGGCGCCGCGCACGGCCCGTTCGACGCCACGATGATCCAGATCGGTGCGTACAGCGAGTTCTGGACCGATATCCACATGACCCCGGAGGAGGGCCTGCGCGCCCACCTCGACCTCCAGGGCGGGGCACCGCACGGCGTGCTGCTGCCCATCCACTGGGGCACCTTCAACCTCGCTCCGCACCCCTGGGCGGAGCCGGGGGAGTGGACCAAGGAGGTCGCCGAGGAGGCCGGGCAGGCGGTGGCCCTGCCCCGTCCCGGCGAGCCCTTCGAACCCGCCGGCAAGCTGCCGGCGGAGGCCTGGTGGCGACACGTCTCGGGTGACGTCCGGCGCACCTGGCGCTCGGCCGGCGCGCTCGTGGCGGAACCGCCCGTACGGGGCTGAGCGGACCGGGGTTTCGGCGCCGACGATTCCAGGCCAAGGCAACTACTCTCGGTGACATCTGCCAGGGCCGCACCCCGTGGGGGAGGCGGTCCGGCGGGTGATCGAGGCGCACTGATATTCGCACGTTCACACCCGACCGGGGGTGGCGGGCCGATCCGGCCCGCCACCCCCGGTCTCGCTTTCTGATCGCTTCCGACCAGGTCGCACCGGTATCTTTCGCGCCGTCCGGGGGACATTCGGCCGGGTTATCGGTCTGTCGTACGGCTCCTCATACCAGAGCGGGACGCTCCGCGGGGGACTTTGTCAACTGCCCACCACACAGGATGCGCGGACAACTACTGTGAGTGTCCGTCGGGTGGCATGCGGCCGGATTCCCCGGTCCCGTCGGCCGACGCCGCGATGACGCGCGCCCGCATCGACGCATGCCCGCAGCGCGCACCGCACGAGGACCACAAGCCCGACGGACCAGTACGAGGACGCAGATGTCTCACCTCCGAGCGCCGGCCGCCCGCGCCGACCGTCGCGAGGGCGGCCGGCACGGGCGGCCGGTCGCCCGACCCGCTCCCGCACCGCCCGAGACGCACATACGGCCCCAGTTGATGCGGCTCGCCGTCCTGCCGCCCCTCGCGGTCGCGCTCGGCGCCGGCGCCGCGGTGCTGTTCAGCGTCCGCTCCGCCGGGACGCACACCGGCCCCCTGCTGTGGGCCATGGTCGCCGGAGCGGCGGGCGTGACCGTCGCCGGCATCCTGATCGCCGCCGTGGCCGCCGACCGCGCCGCCCGCTCGATCGCCGACCGCGTCGACGCGCTCCGGCGCACCGCCGCGCGCGTCGAGGCCGACCTGCACGCCCTGGTCGACGCGCTCCGGCAGGGCGAGGCCCCGCCCCAGCGCGGCCGGCGCCGCGGGCCACCTCCGGACGCCGACGACTTCGAGCTGCTCGCCGCCGACCTGGCCCGCGCGTACGACGGCGCCGTCACCGCCGTCGTCCGGGCCGCCCAGCTCTCCAGCCAGACGGGCAGCGAACAGAAACTGGAGGTCTTCGTCAACCTCGCGCGTCGGCTTCAGTCCCTCGTGCACCGGGAGATCTCGATCCTCGACGACCTGGAGAACGACATCGAGGACCCCGGGCTGCTCAAGGGCCTCTTCCACGTCGATCACCTGGCCACCCGGATCCGGCGGCACGCGGAGAACCTCGCCGTGCTCGGCGGTGCCGTCTCCCGCCGCCAGTGGAGCAACCCGGTCAGCATGACCGAGGTGCTGCGCTCCGCCATCGCCGAGGTCGAGCAGTACTCCCGGGTCAGGCTGGTGCCGCCCGTCGACGGCGAGCTGCGCGGCCACGCCGTCGCCGACGTCATCCACCTGCTCGCCGAACTCATCGAGAACGCCACGGTGTTCTCCGCCCCGCACACCCAGGTGCTGCTCCGCGCCGGCCTCGTCACCTCCGGGCTCGCCGTGGAGGTCGAGGACCGCGGGCTGGGCATGCCCGTCACCGAGCAGAACCGGATGAACGCCCTGCTCGCCGACCCCGACCAGGTCAACGTCGCCAGCCTGCTGGCCGACGGCCGCATCGGCCTCTACGTCGTCTCCCAGCTCGCCCGCCGGCACGGCATCCAGGTGCGGCTCCAGACCAACATCTACGGCGGTGTCCAGGCCGTGCTCGTCGTCCCCCAGGCGCTGTTGGGCCAGGCACGGGCGGTGCCGGACGCGGACACGGACGCCGGTGCGGGGCCGGATGAGGGTTCGGGACCGGTGCCGGCGCCGGTGTCGGTGCCGGGATCGGGATCGGGTGAGCGCGCGGGCGTGAACGTGGGCGCGGGTCTGGGCACCGAGGTCGTCGCCGCCGTGCCGCAGCCGCGCGTGCCGTCGTCCACGTCGGCGTCCTCGTCCCGGGGCGCGAACCCGGGCACGGACGGGCAGGGTGCCGGGGAACGCGCGGGAAACGGTTCCGCGCCGGCCACCGGCACGGAGACCGAGGGCGGAGGGACCGGAACCGGCGACATCGGGACCGGCGGCACAGCGGCCGAGGACGGGACCGGCGCCGGTGCCGGACAGGCGCCGGGCACCGGGCGGCGGCGGCACGCGCAGCGCGGCTCCGGGCGACGCGACGCCGGGAACGGTACGCGCGAACGCCAGGGAGCGGGCGCCCCGCCCCCGTTGCCGGTCCGCGGCGCCCGTGGAACACGGCCCAACCCCGCCGACGCCGTGCCCGGCGTCAGCGCCGAGGACCGGCCGGTGGTGGAGTCACACACGGGTCTGCCGCCCACCCCGCGCGTGTCCACCTCGCGCGTCGACATGGTGCGCGACACCCGCGACACCATGGACAAGCCCGCACTGCCCCGCAGGCGCGCCCAGGAACACATCGCGCCCCAACTGCGCGGCGGCCCGGTGCCCCGCCAGGACGCGGGCACCGTCGCCGGCCACGACCCCGGCCTGATGGCCGCCTTCCAGCGTGGCTTCGGACTCGCCGAGGCCCAGCGGCACCTGGAGTCCGGGTACGGGGAGCCGGGGCAGGAAGAGCCGGAGTACGGGGGGACGACGGGGGAGGGGAGGACGTACGGGGCCTACGGCGAAGAGGCGTACGCGAACACCCCCTACGGCCACATGCGTTCGCCCCACATGGACGCCCCGCACATGGGGGCTCACCACACAGCTTCCGCGCACATGGCTCCCGAGCACACAGCCTCCGCCCACACGGGCTCCGCGCACATGGCTCCCGAACACATGGCCTCGCCCCACACAGCCTCCGCCCACACAGCCTCCGCCCACACGGACACACCCGACATGGGCTCAGAGCACATGGGCCCGGACCACACCACCCCCGAGCAACCACCGGCCCCGGCCGCCATACCCCAGGCACGCACCCACGCGGCGCCCCTGCCGGACGGCGCCCGCGGTACCGGCCGAGCCGACGGGAGTGCCCCGGCCGGATGACCGTGCCCGCTCGCGCCCCCGCCCCCGCACGTCGTACCCCCACCCCCAGCGCTCCCGCAGAGCTTCGTACCCCAAGGAGTCGATCCACCATGGCGAGCGATGCGCCGACCATCCCCGCATCCGACCTCGACTGGCTGCTGAGCGGCCTTGTGCAGCGCGTACCGCACACCACCAGCGCGGTGCTCCTCTCCTCCGACGGACTGGTGAAGTCCGTACACGGCCTGGACGCCGACAGCGCCGACCACATGGCGGCCCTGGCCTGCGGCCTGTACTCCCTCGGCCGCAGCGCGGGCGTCCGGTTCGGCGACGGCGGGGACGTGCGCCAGGTCGTGGTCGAACTCGACACCACCCTGCTCTTCGTCACCACCGCCGGCTCCGGCACCTGCCTCGCCGTGCTGGCCGGCCGCGAGGCCGACGCCGCCGTGCTCGGCTACGAGATGGCGATGCTGGTCAAGAGCGTGCGCCCCTACCTGGTGACCGCCCCCCGGCAGCAGACCGCGGACCCCGCGGCGACGAGGCCTTGAGCGTGGCCGCAGCCGGCGACGGGCCCTGGCTGGACGAGGCGGCCGGGCGGCTGGTGCGGCCGTTCACGGTCAGCGACGGCCGCACCGAACCCAGCATCGCCCTCGACCTGATGTCGCAGGTGATGGCCACCGGTGTCACTCCGCTCGGCTACCTCGGCCCCGAGCACGCGCAGGCGCTCGACCTGTGCCGCGCGCCCGTCCCCGTCGCCGAGGTCGCCGCCCAGCTGAAGCTGCCCGCGGTGGTCACCAAGGTGCTGCTGTCGGACCTGGTCGACTGCGGCGCGCTGACCACCAAGCCGCCCGCCTACCACCACACTCCCACTGACCGGTCTCTGCTGGAGGCAGTGCTCGATGGACTACGACGACAGCTCTGACCCGTTCCCCACCGCGCTCAAGATCCTGGTCGCGGGCGGGTTCGGGGTCGGCAAGACGACCTTCGTGGGCGCGGTCAGCGAGATCGCGCCGCTCAGCACGGAGGAGCTGCTCACCACGGTCGGCGTCGGCACGGACAGTCTCGACGGCGTCGAGAACAAAATGGAGACCACCGTCGCCATGGACTTCGGCCGGATCACCCTCGACGCGGAACACGTGCTGTACCTGTTCGGCACGCCGGGGCAGGAGCGGTTCTGGTTCATGTGGGACGAACTGTCCGAGGGCGCGCTCGGCGCGGTGATCCTCGCCGACACCCGGCGCCTCCAGGACTGCTTCGCCGCCGTCGACTTCTTCGAGGAGCGCGGCCTCGCCTTCATCGTCGCCGTCAACGAGTTCGACGGCGCCCACCGCTACGCACCCGACGAGGTGCGGGCCGCCATCGACCTCGGCCCGGAGATCCCGGTGGTGCGCTGCGACGCGCGGATCTCCAGCTCCGGCGTCCAGACCCTGCTCACCCTCGTACGCCATCTGCTGGCCCTCGCCCCGGCGGCCACGCCCAGCCAGGGCGCCCACAGGTGATCCAGACACACCGTCCACGGAGTTCCCCTATGCGGTACACCCACAGCGCCGGAGCCCGGCGATGAGCTACGAGCCGCCCCGGCCGGTCCGGGGTCTGCTGCTCACCCCCGAGGACAAGGAGGCCCCCGCGCGCGTCCAGCGGCTGCGCCGGCTGGGTCTGGCGGACCGGCCCGACCCCGCGCTCGACGCCTTCGCCGGCCACCTCGCCCGGCTCACCGGAGCGAGCTACGCCATGGTCAACTTCATCGGCGAGGACCACCAGTTCTTCGCGGGCCTGAGCACCCCCGCCGCCCCGGTCGTCCGCGAGGACGGCAGCAGGGCCGAGATGGGCCGGGTGCTGCCGCGCGACCATGGGTTCTGCCCCCATGTGGTGGTACGACACAAGGCGCTGGTCCTGGACGACGTCCGTGACTTCCCGCGGTTCGCGGGCAACCCGGTCGTCGACGAGTTCGGCATCCGCTCCTATCTCGGTGCCCCGCTCATCGACGGCTCCGGCATGGCGCTCGGCACGGTGTGTGCCGCCGACACATCCCCGCGCGCCTGGGGCAGGACGGGCCTGGACACCATCAAGGCGCTGGCCGCCGACCTCGTCGTACGCCTCGAACGGAGCGCGCGGGACGGCCTGCCCCTCTGAAGGCGCCGCCTCGCCGGAACCGGGCTCAAGAACGGCTCCGGGCAAGGGAGACGAGGGACACTCGCGGGGCCTGAAGGAAAGCTGAGGCGCCGGTTAAGAAAAGCTCGATGGACCCCGGCGGCGCGCATAGGGCAGATTGCGGGGTGATTCCACCCCTCTGACCCGGTGCGGGCTCCTTCGGCATGCCCGCGGGCCGGGCCTCACCCACAGGAGCCGTAGCGTTGAAGGCGCTGGTCAAGGAGAAGGCGGAGCCGGGTCTGTGGCTGACGGACGTACCGGAGCCCGCCATCGGCCCCGGTGACGTCCTCATCAAGGTCATGCGGACCGGTATCTGCGGCACCGACCTGCACATCCGGGCCTGGGACGGCTGGGCCCGGCAGACCATCCGCACCCCGCTCGTGGTCGGCCACGAGTTCGTCGGGCAGGTCGTGGAGACCGGCCGGGACGTGACCGACGTCCGCGTCGGCGACCGGGTCAGCGGCGAGGGCCACCTGGTGTGCGGCAAGTGCCGCAACTGCCTGGCCGGCCGCCGCCACCTGTGCCGGGCCACCGTCGGCCTCGGCGTCGGCCGCGACGGCGCGTTCGCCGAGTACGTGGCCCTGCCCGCGTCCAACGTCTGGGTGCACCGGGTCCCCGTCGACCTCGACGTGGCCGCGATCTTCGACCCGTTCGGCAACGCGGTGCACACCGCGCTCTCCTTCCCGCTGGTCGGCGAGGACGTCCTGATCACCGGCGCCGGACCGATCGGCCTGATGGCCGCCGCCGTCGCCCGGCACGCGGGCGCCCGCAACGTCGTCATCACCGACGTCAGCGAGGAGCGCCTGGACCTGGCCCGCAAGATCGGGGTGAGCCTCGCCCTGAACGTCGCCGGGACCACCATCGCCGACGGCCAGCGCGCACTGGGTCTGCGCGAGGGCTTCGACATCGGTCTGGAGATGTCCGGCCGCCCCGAGGCCATGCGCGACATGATCGCCAACATGACCCACGGCGGCCGGATCGCCATGCTCGGCCTGCCCGCCGAGGAGTTCCCCGTCGACTGGGCCCGGATCGTCACCTCGATGATCACCGTCAAGGGCATCTACGGCCGCGAGATGTTCGAGACCTGGTACGCGATGTCGGTGCTGCTGGAGGGCGGACTCGACCTCGCCCCCGTGATCACCGGCCGGTACGGCTACCGCGACTTCGAGGCCGCCTTCGCCGACGCCGCGAGCGGCAAGGGCGGCAAGGTCATCCTCGACTGGACCGCCTGACCCCCTGCAACCGCGAGCACCTTCAGGAGCCCCCCATGTTCGACACCGTCCGCGACGAGCTGCGCGCCACCCTCGACGAGATCCGCGCCGCCGGCCTGCACAAGCCCGAGCGGGTCATCGGCACCCCGCAGTCCGCGACCGTCAACGTCACCGCCGGCGGCCGTCCCGGCGAGGTCCTCAACTTCTGCGCCAACAACTACCTCGGCCTCGCCGACCACCCCGAGGTGATCGCCGCCGCCCACGAGGCCCTGGACCGCTGGGGCTACGGAATGGCCTCCGTCCGCTTCATCTGCGGCACCCAGGAGGTGCACAAGGAGCTGGAGGCCAGGCTGTCGGCGTTCCTCGGCCAGGAGGACACCATCCTGTACTCCTCCTGCTTCGACGCCAACGGCGGTGTCTTCGAGACCCTGCTCGGCGAACAGGACGCGGTGATCTCCGACGCCCTCAACCACGCCTCCATCATCGACGGCATCCGGCTGTCCAAGGCCCGCCGGTACCGCTACGCCAACCGCGACCTCGCGGACCTGGAGGCCAGGCTGAAGGAGGCGTCCGACGCCCGCCGCCGGCTGATCGTCACCGACGGCGTCTTCTCCATGGACGGCTACGTGGCGCCCCTGCGCGAGATCTGCGACCTCGCCGACCGCTACGACGCGATGGTCATGGTCGACGACTCGCACGCCGTCGGCTTCGTCGGCCCGACCGGCCGGGGCACCCCCGAACTGCACGGCGTCATGGACCGCGTCGACATCGTCACCGGCACCCTCGGCAAGGCCCTCGGTGGCGCGTCCGGCGGTTACGTCGCCGCCCGTGCCGAGATCGTCGCCCTGCTGCGCCAGCGCTCCCGCCCCTACCTGTTCTCCAACACCCTCGCCCCGGTGATCGCCGCCGCCTCCCTGAAGGTCCTCGACCTGCTGGAGTCCGCCGACGACCTGCGCGTCCGGCTGGCCGAGAACACGGCGCTGTTCCGCCGCCGGATGACCGAGGAGGGCTTCGACATCCTCCCCGGGGACCACGCCATCGCCCCCGTCATGATCGGTGACGCGGCGAAGGCGGCCCGCATGGCCGAACTGCTGCTGGAGCGCGGGGTGTACGTGATCGGCTTCTCCTACCCGGTCGTCCCCCAGGGCCAGGCCCGCATCCGGGTCCAGCTGTCCGCCGCGCACTCCACGGACGACGTCCACCGCGCGGTCGGCGCGTTCGTCGCGGCGCGCGCCGAACTGGCGGCCTGACCGGGCCGGACGAGCTGGGATAATCAGGGACATGATCGAGGCGCGGCGGCTCCACATCCTCCGTGCGGTGGCCGACCACCGCACGGTCACCGCGGCGGCCGCCGCGCTCTACCTCACGCCCTCCGCCGTCTCCCAGCAGCTGACGGCCCTGGAGCAGGAGACCGGCCACCGCCTGGTGGAACGCGGCGCCAAGGGCGTACGGCTCACCCCGGCCGGCGAGATCCTGCTCAGCCACACCAACGCGGTCCTCGCCCAGCTGGAGCGGGCCGAGGCCGAGCTGGCCGCCTACGGCTCGGGCGAGGCGGGCACGGTCACCGTGGCCGCCTTCGCGACCGGCATCGCCCAGGTCGTGGCCCCGGCCGTGGCCCGCCTCGCCGCCAAGGCACCCGGCATCCGGATCCGGGTGCGGGACGCGGAGGGGGACGCCAGCCTGCCCATGGTCTTGGACCGCCAGGTGGACGTGGCGGTCGCCGTCGAGTACCGGGGCGCCCCGCCGGCCGACGACCCCCGCCTGACCCATGTCCCGCTCTACGCCGAGCCGTTCGACGCGGTCGTCCCCCTCGGACACCGGCTGGCCGACACCCCCGAGGTGCCCCTCGCCGAACTGGCCAAGGACGCCTGGATCGGGCCCTACCCGGGCAACCCCTGCCACGACGTGGTCGTCCTCGCCTGCGAGAGCGCCGGCTTCCAGCCCCGTCTGGAACACTCCTCCGACGACTTCCGGGCCGTCGTCGCGCTCGCCGCCGCCGACGCGGGCGTCGCCCTCGTACCGCGCTCCGCGCTGTGCGGCATGGACCTCGCCGGCGTGGTCGTACGCCCCGTCGACGGCGTCGCCCCGACCCGCCGGGTCTTCGCCGCCGTACGCCGGGGAGCCGAGGGACATCCGCTGATCCGCCCGGTGCTGGAGGCGCTCGGCGAGGCGGCCCGGACGTGAGCCGTCCGTAACACGGCCGTCTCATATCAGGGATAGCGTCCCGGATATGAGAAGCGAGGATCCTGTCGATCTCCTCATCGGCGCCCGGCTGGCCGAGCTGCGCGCCGAGCACGGCTGGTCCCTGGGCGAGCTGGCGGAGCGCAGCGGAGTCAGCCGGTCCACCCTGTCCCGCGCCGAACGCGCCGAGACCAGCCCCACCGCCGCCGTCCTGAACCGGCTCTGCCACGTCTACGGCCGCACCATGTCCCAGCTGCTCGGCGAGGTCGAGGCGGCCCCGGCCCCGCTGGTCCGCGCCGCCGAGCAGCAGGTGTGGGAGGACCGCGCCGCCGGCTTCGTACGCCGGTCCGTGTCCCCGCCGCACACCGGACTGCGCGGCGAACTGGTCGAGGGCCGGCTCGCCCCGGGCGCGGACCTCGCCTACGACCGCCCGCCCGTGCCCGGCCTGGAACAGCACCTGTGGCTGCTCGCGGGGGCACTGGAGGTCACCGTCGGCGAACAGGCCCACCGGCTCGACGCGGGGGACTGCCTGCGGATGCGGGTGACCGGAGCCACCCGGTTCCGCTGCGCCGGCCCGGACCCGGCGCGCTACGTCCTGGCGGTGGTACGGCCGTGAGGATCGAGCGCTGGAACGGCGACCGGATACGCGCGCGGGCCGACGGCCTGGCGGCACTGCTCACCGACACCGTGGCCGCGGGCGCCTCCGTCGGCTTCCTCGCACCGCTCGGCCACACCGAGGCGGTCGCCTGGTGGCGGGAACGGGCCGCCGCCGCGGCGGCCGGCCGGCTCGCCGTCTGGGCGGCCCTGGACGCCACGGACCGGGTGACGGGCACCGTCAGCCTGGACTTCCCGGGCAAGCCGAACAGCCGGCACCGGGCCGAGCTGGTCAAGCTGATGGTGCACCGGTGCGCGCGCGGGCGGGGGCTCGGCCGCCGGCTGCTGACCACCGCCGAGCGGGCCGCCGCGGCCGACGGGCGCACCCTGCTCCACCTCGACACCGAGACCGGCAGCCCCGCCGAGCGGCTGTACCGCTCGGCCGGCTGGACCGAGGCCGGCACCCTCCCCGACTACGCGGCGAGCCCGGCGGGCGAACTGCGGCCGACGACGCTGTACTACAAGCGGCTCGGTGGCAGGCCCGGAGGCTGATTGTCAGTGGCAGGGGCTACCTTGCGAGTCATGCCGGACGCAGAAGACGTACGCCGAATCGCCCTGTCCCTGCCGGACACCACGGAGAAGGTGGCCTGGAGCATGCCCACGTTCCGGGTGGCCGGGAAGATGTTCGCGACCCTGCCCGAGGACGAGACGTCCATCGCCGTGCGCTGCCCCAAGGAGGAGCGCGAGGAACTGGTGCTGGCCGAGCCGGACAAGTTCTGGGTCGCCGGCCACGAGGCCCAGTTCGCCTGGGTGCGCGCGAGACTGGCCGCCCTGGAGGACGAGGAGGAACTGCGGGACATCCTGGCCGACTCCTGGCGCCAGGCCGCCCCGCCCCGACTCCTGGACGCTCACCCCGAGTTGGGGCTCCCGGCCGGGGGCTGAAAAGCCTGGTGGGGGCGGCCGGCGGGGTGGCATCATCCCGCGACGGGGGCGGTACGGGGAGGCGCGGGCCCGCGGGTGACGGCAGCGGCGGAGACACCGCGGCCCGAGCCGCCGGACGCGCCGTCGACAGGGAGGGGAGCACTCGGATGACCGGAAGAACGGACGCGCGGCACGCCCTCGGCGCGCGGCGGGCGCGGGGGGCCGCGGCCGGTGCCCCGGCCGTGTGGTCGCGGGACTTCGCGCTGTTCTTCGTAGCCCGGGCCGTCGCCCGGCTCGGTGACACCATGCTGCCCGTCGCCCTCGCCGCCGGCCTGCTGGAACACGGGTACGGCGCGGGCGCGGTCGGTCTCGCCATGGCCGCCACCGCCGCCGCGTTCGCCGGGCTGGTCGTCTTCGGCGGGGTCGTCGCCGACCGGTTCAGCACCCGCAGGCTGATGATCGGCGCGGACCTGGTCCGGCTCGTCACCCAGTCCCTCGCCGCCGGCCTGTTCTTCGCCGGGCAGGTGGTGCTGTGGCAGATCTGCGCCATCGGCATCGTCAACGGCGTGGCCGGCGCGGTCTTCCAGCCCGGCGTGGCCAGCACCGTCCCCCGCCTCGCCGCGGACGTCCAGGGCGCCAACGGCGCGATACGGATCGCGGAGTCCGCCGCCCAGCTCGCCGGCCCCGCCGTGGCCGGCGTCCTGGTCGGCCTCGCCTCGGCCGGGGGCGTCTTCGCCGCGCACGCCGCCACCTACGCGCTCAGCGCCCTGTGCCTGCTGCTGCTCCGGCTGCCCCCGCTCCCCGCGGGGCACCGGGCCGCCACCGGCTCCGCCCTGCGCGCCTTCCGCGCCGACCTCGCCGTCGGCTGGCGGGAGTTCCGCTCCCGTGCCTGGCTGTGGGGCGTGATCGCCGTCTGGTGCCTCTACATGATCGCCGTATGGGGCCCGACCGTCCCGCTGGTCGCGACCGAGGTCGTCCAGCGGCACGGCCCGGGCGCCTACGGCCTGGTCAACTCGGCCCTCGGCGCGGGCACGGTGATCGGCGGCCTGCTCGCCCTGCGGCTGCGCCCGCGCCGCATGCTCCGCGCCGGGGCGCTGTCCCTCTTCGCCTTCTTCGGCTTCCCGGCGGCCGTCGGGGCGGGCCTCGGGGTGCCGGCCATGGCGGCGGGGGCCGCTCTCGCCGGTGCCGGCATGTCGTTCTGGGGGGTGATGTGGGCGACCACCGTGCAGACGCAGGTCCCGTCCGACGTCCTCAACCGCATCCACGCCTACGACGTCGCCGGCTCGCTCGCGATGCTGCCCGTCGGCCAGGCCCTGGCCGGACCGGCGGCCGGGGCACTGGGCGCCGGCCGCGTCCTGCTGACCGCCGCGGCCGTGAGCCTGCTCGTGGCGGTGGTCCTGCTGGCGATACCGGCGATACGCGACCTGGCCCGAGCCGAACCGGCCACACCCGCCCCCGGGACCCCGGCCACGCCGGCCCGCTGAGGCCCCGGCCTCCCGCCTGGCCGATCCGTCCGGTGGGGCCCTGACCCTCCGCCCGCTGGGGCCGGTGGTTCACCCGCCCACGGAGACCGGACCGCGTCCGCCCACCGGCACTCGTCCGGCTTCCACGAAGCCGCCGATCCGTTCCCGCAGGCTCGCCGCGTCCAGGCCGTGCGCGGCCACGTGCTCGTCGATCGTGCCGTAGCGGCGCAGCTCCCGCCGGCCGACGCCGAGGCCGAGCACCCGGTGCGGCACGTCGGACAGTGCCTCGCTGACCGCGGTCGTGGAGGTCCCCGCCAGGTACGGCTCGACCAGCACGACGTCCGTACCGGCGGTTTCCGTGGCCCGGCGCAGCCCGGCCGCGTCGAACGGCCGCACCGTCGTCGCGTACAGCACGGTCACGTCCAGGCCCTCCGTGGCGGCGAGGACCGTGTCCAGCAGTGGGCCGACGGCGACCACGACACCCGAGCGGCCCTCGCGGACGGTGACGAAGCGCTGCCCGTCGACCAGCCGCCCCTGCCGGTTGGACTGCACGGACAGCCGTACGTACACCTTGTCGTCGCCCGCGGCGACCGCGTGCCGCAGCAGGGTCTCCGCCTCGTCCGGATGCCCGGGCACATGCACGGTCCAGCCGTCCAGCGTGTCCAGGAGGGCCACATCGCCCGGAGCCATGTGGGTGAAGCCGCCGGCCGGCCAGTCGAAGGAGGCGGCGGCGCTCACCAGCACCGCGCCCGTGTCCTGGTGCCCCAGGTCCAGTTTGACCTGCTCGAACGGCCGCTCCACGAGAAAGCTGGCGAAGGTGTGCACGACGGGCCGCAGCCCGGTGAGCGCCAGCCCCGCCGCCGCCCCGACCAGGAGCTGTTCGCGGATGCCGACGTTGATCACCCGGTCGGGGTGGCGGCGCATGGCGTCCTGGAAGCCGTCGAGGCCGATCTCGGCGAGGACGACGGCGAGGCGGGGGTCCTCGTCCAGCAGCCGGGAGACGACGGGTGCGAAGCGGTCACGCATGGTGTCCATGGAGGTGTGCCCTTTCGGGGAGCGGGGGAGGGTCAGGCGTTCTTCGGCTCGACACGGGCGACGACGACATGCGGCCGGCCCGGGTGCGGCGCGGTGAACGCCGCGTACAGCGCCGCGTGGTCGCGGCCGTCCACGGTGACGGCGGACCAGCCGGCGGCCTCGAACCGGGCCGCGATCCCGCCGGGCAGCGCGTGGCTGGCGGAGGAGTTGTCGATCACGACGGTGTGCAGCCGGTCCAGTCCGGCGGGCCCGGCGAAGGCGATCGCCTCGTGGTTGCTGCCCTCGTCCAGTTCGGCGTCCCCGATCAGCACCCAGACCGCCGGGTCGGTCCGGCCCTGGGCACGCAGGCCCAGCGCGGTGCCCACGGCGATCGGCAGCCCGTGCCCGAGCGACCCGCTGCCGATCTCGGCGCCCGGCACCAGCACCCGGTCCGGGTGGTGCCCGAGCGGGGAGTCGTACGTGCCGAACCCCGGCAGCCACTCCGCGGGAAGGAAGCCCTTCGCGGCGAGCACGGCGTAGTACGCCATGGGTCCGTGCCCCTTGCTGAGCAGGAAGCGGTCCCGGTCGGGGTCGGCGCGCCGCTCAGGGGTCACGCGGAGCACCCGGTCGTAGAGCACCCACAGCACGTCGAGGGTGGAGGTGGCGGCGGGGCCGTGCTTCTCGTCACCGGTCATCAGCCCCATCAGCCGGGGCAGGTCGTCGTAGCCGTGCGTACGGCCCAGATCCGTTGCGGTCGTCATGTGGTTGATCGTGCAACCTCAACCAAACTTGAGGTCAAGGGGGAAAGGGGCGCGCGACCACCCACCCGAGTGCGGTATGGTTTTCCTGCGCGTTCGCCCGGGGAAACCCCAGGTCAGAGCGTGCGACGGGACGTGGCGCAGCTTGGTAGCGCACTTGACTGGGGGTCAAGGGGTCGCAGGTTCAAATCCTGTCGTCCCGACTCGTGAGAGTCGCAGATGAGGGCCGGTTTCGGAGCAATCCGAAACCGGCCCTTGATCTTTTTGGGGACCAGTCGGGGACCAGTGCTCCCTCGACCGGTGTCAGCGGGTCATGACGATCGGGCCCGGGAGCGAGCGGGACGCGGTGCTGTGCCGGCGGTCGTGATCTCGGGGTTGTCCGGGTGGAGGTAGCGCTGGATGGCCATGAGAGAGCCGTGCCCGGCGATGCATCTCCGCCGTGCGCCGCGTGGCTCAGCGAAACGGCCTCCGCCTGATCCGCGAATCTGACGGAGATCAGCAGACCACGCGACTCACGGAGGCTTCTGTCCAGCAGACGCGTGACGCGGTTGTGAACGAGCCGGGGGCACTCGACGGCGCCGCGCTGCTCGGTGATCCACCTTTTGACCTGCCGGGCCCGGCCGCACGGGACAGGGCCGGTCGGGTCCAGCAGCGGGTGAGAAGATCACCTTTGGGTAAGTCCGGTGAACGGCAGGGGTAGGGCAGGGGCATGGCGAAGAGGTCCACGTTGCGGGGGTACTTGCTTGAGGAGGCCCTGGCCTGGTTGCTCCGGCACAGCGGCTACCGTCTGATAGTCGACTATCGACAGGACGATGCCGAACTCATCGGATCAGGTGGCGCTCTGCGTGTCCGTGGCCGCGGGGCGCTCCATCAGGTGGACGTGCTCGGTGAGTTCGCTTTCACCCCCGCTTTCTCCCTCCCAGTTCGACTGTTCCTGGAAGCCAAGCACTACTCGACCCCGTGCGAACTGGAGGTCGTGCGCAATGCGCACGGCGTCCTGCACGACGTCAACGAGAACTTCATGAGTCATGCCGGTACCCGGCCCCGGCGGCGCTACCAGTACACCTACGCGCTCTTTTCGGCCAACGGGTTCACTCAGAGCGCCCAGCAGTATGCCCTCGCCCACCAGATTTCCTTGGTGGACTTGTCCGGCGAGTCCTTCACGTGGCTGCGCAATGCGATCCGGATCGCTGCGGCCAGCCTTTATTCGGCGCAGAACGCCCACGCCGTCGTGCCCTTCCCTGTGACGTGGATGCGCAAGGTGCTCCGCGAGGCTCTCGGTACATGGCCGACAGGGGTGCCGCCGCTGCCGGTCGATACCAGTGCCGAGCAGTTCAAGGCTGCTGCCTCTGTGATCCTTGCGAAGTTTGTCGACACCCTGGAACAGCATGCTGCGGCCGAGCTGCTGCTGGGCTTCCCCGCGGCCCCGTTCATCCTGCCGCTGGTCGCCGAGGATCAGGAGCAGTTCCTCTCCTACGCCGAACAGTGCCCCGACCACGCTGTGCGGCTGCGCAGGTCTGGGCAAGCCGCAACTGCTGAGTGGACGCTTTCCCCACGAGAAGACGAGGACGCTTATCGTCTGGCCTTCAAGCTGCCGGAACACATCGAGGTGTGGATCAGCGGGATTGAAGAGAAGGAGCGGCAACGCATCCTGGACATCAAGCAGCAGTTTCTGTCGAGCATCACGATCTACCGCATGAACCCGAGCAGTGTCCGCGCTTATCGACTCAGCTACGAGCCGGGCGAGTTGCGACCGTCTCCTGACGGAGGCCAGTAGCAGATCGGCTAGGGCCTGTAGCGAAAGTGGATCTTGTTCGTTGATGATCCCGTCCTGTGGGACGTGGGGATGTGACGAACGGCCAGTGGGCCCGGCTTGAGCCCCTGCTGCCGACGGGCATCAAGCCGGGCCGGCAGCGGGTGTGGACGCGGCGGTAGTTGACAGACGGCATACGGTAGCGGACCCGGACCGGTGCTCCCTGGCGGGTCGTGCCCCGAACGTCACGGGCCGTGGGGCCGGTTCTATGACCTGTCCCGGTGCTGGCAGCGGGACGGCACCTGGGCGAGGGGGGAGATCCTCACCCAGCTCCAGGCCGAGGCCGATGAGAAGGGCCTGATCACCGTCTGTCGTGATCACGGCCGGGCAACGAGGCGACTCCCCGTAGTTCGAGCCGGTCCTGGAAGCCATCCGGGTTCCCCGGCTGGGGCTCGGAAGGCCGCGCAAGCGCCCGGACCGGGTCCGGGCCGACAAGGCGTACGCCTCCCGTGGCAACCGCTCCTACCTGCGCAGGCGCGGAACCAAGGCCACCAACCCGGTTCCGGCGGACCGGGTCCGCAACCGCCTCAGGCGCGGATCGCGTGGCGGGCGGCCGCCGAAGTTCGACAAGGACGACTACAAGCAGCGGCACGCGATCGAGTGCGGGACCAACCGGCTCAAGCGTCACCGGGCCGCCGCCACCCGCTACGACGAACTCGCCGTCCGCTACGAAGCGACCGTGCTGGTCGCAGCCATCAACGAGTGGCTGTCACCAGCACTCTCACAACAGGCCCCAGAGGGAAAGAACCGCAACGGCAGCAAATCGCCTGTGTACCGGGTTGTTCAGATGCCCCATTCCATCCGTACGGGCTCGCGGGCTGCGGCGAGGGCGCCGTCGAAGTCGGCGAGGCGTTCGGCGAGGGTGGTGGTGGCGATGCGGGGCGGGAGGGCCGCCGAGAACTTCAGGCCGCGGACTGCTCGCGGATCAACAGTGGGCAGCGTGAGGGAGTCGGGGAGTTCGGCGCGGGCGGTCTTCCAGTCGGTGGGGGAGAGGTCCTGGCGAAGCCGGATATGAGTGTCCGTGGGGCGCTGTACGGGGTCGGCGAGGTTGCCGAGGGAGGCGGTGAGGGTGGCGTTGGCGCGGTATCCGGCCCAGGTCCACCAGCGGGTGGCGTCGGCGTCGCGGACCAGCAGGGTGCCCGCCGGGTGGACTTCGTGAGGTGCGCGGTCCATGCGGAGTTCAGCGAGGGCCGCGACGGCGCGGCGGGTGAGGCGGACGTCGGGGTCGGTGCCGAGCAGGACGTCGCGCATGGCGCGGGTGAGGATGTAGGACAGCCCGCGGGCTTCGCTGCCCTGCCATTTGGCGATGCCGCCGTCCTCGACGGGTTCCACGAAGGCACGGCGTCGGGCCCAGTCGATGAACGTGACCTGCCAGCTGCGGCCGGCCAGCAGCAGGCGGCGCGGGCCCGGTCGTTCTTCGGTGAGGACGGTGGGGTCGGTGGTGCCGATCTCGGTGCGTCCAGCGAGCACCGTGAACTCGGGGGGTGCGGTGAAGGAGGCGGTCAGCTCCATGAAGTGCCGGCGGCCGAAGTGCTTCTCGGCTTCGGAGCCGATGAACAGCATGCCGCCGTCGCTGTTGAGGAAGCCTTCCGCGACCAGGTGTGACAGGAGGGGCGCGGCGGACTGGTCGAAGGGCGCCAGGCCGTTCCACTGCTCGGGCCACAGCCGGTCGCCGACACGGTGTTCCTGCAGGGTGACGGCGAGGAGCTGCTGGGCGACGAGATGGCGGGGTGAGGGAGGCGGCGTGACGGGTTCCACCCAGCCACGGGCCCACAGAGTGAGCAGGCCGGCGGCTTGGAGCAGGGCGTCGGGCCGGGTGGCGAGGAACAGGCAGTTGCGGGAGGTGCCAGCGCGACGCCCGGTGCGGCCGATGCGCTGCAGGAACGAGGCCACTGTGCTGGGGGAGTCGATCTGGATGACCCGGTCGAGGTCGCCGACGTCGATGCCGAGTTCCAGGGTGGAGGTGGAGACGATGACGCAGTCGCGAGCTTCGGCGAATGCCTGCTCGGAGCGTGCGCGTTCGTCGGTGGACAGCGAGGCGTGGGAGAGGAACACGGTGACGTCGCGGGCGCGCAGTGCCGCACCGAGTTCTTCCACCTGCTTGCGGGAGTCGCAGAACACAAGCCGTTTCTCGCCCCGGTGCAGGGCGGAGATCACCTTGGCAGCGTTGGGGAGCGAGCCGACGTAGTCGAGCTCCACCTCTCCCGCCGGGCGCGGGAGTTTGGTGGTGCCGGTTGTGGCAGGCAGAGTGACGCCGGGGGCTACGACCCGGCCGGGGCGGTCGGCGGGGCGTGCGCCCTGGAGCCAGGTGAGCAGGGCGTGGGGATTGCCGACCGTGGCGGACAGGCCGATGCGCTGGATGCGGTGGCCGGCGAGCCGTTCCAAACGTTCGAGTACGGCGAGCAGGTGCCAGCCGCGGTCGTCCCCGGCGAAGGCGTGCACTTCATCCACGACGACGGCATGCACCCGGCCCAGCATGTGTGCGTGGTCGGTCTTGACGCTGATGAGCATCGCTTCGAGGGACTCGGGCGTGGTGAGCAGGAAGTCGGGGGATTCGGTGCGGATGCGACGGCGTACGGACTCGGGGGTGTCGCCGTGCCAGAGGGCGGCTCGGCGCCCCAGCCACTGGGCGTAGCTGTCGATCCGGTGCACCAGGTTGTTCAGGAGCGCCTTGAGCGGGGCCAGGTAGAGGACGGAGGTGCCGGTCCAGCGCTGCTCCCGCATGGCGGACAGCAGGGGGAAGGTGGCGGCCTCCGTCTTCCCGCCCGCCGTCGGCGCGAGCAGGACCGCGTCCTCACGGTTCATCAGCGGATGCACGGCCGCCTTCTGCAGGGGGCGCAGATCGGGCCACCCGAGCGTGTTGACGATGTGGTGCAGGACTACCGGGTCGAGGCGCTCCAGCGGGTCGGTGCCGCGTGGCTGCTCCTGCACGTCTGCAACTCCAGGGCTGTTCGTCAGCGTTCGGGACTTCGGGAACTGGGTCGTCAGAGGTCGATGTCGAGGTCGTCAGCCGAGACGGCCGGTGCGGGCGCGGCGAAGTTCCGTTCGGTGGCGGTGAGCTCACTGCTGCCCACGGTCAGCTTGTAGTGCGTGCGCGGGTCGAAGTCGGGGAACTGGTCGATCCGATCGAGTACGTCGCCGACCAGCTTCTTCAGGTACAGCCGTGGTGCTACTCCGACCTTCCCGCCCAGTGCCCCGCTCACAGCCCGGGCCAGGTCGGTGAGGTAGGCGTCGTCGGCGAGCTGCTTGATCCGGTCGGGGGACAGGGAGCCTTCGGCATACAGGTCGCGGATGGCGGCGCCCAGGCCGGTCAGTGATGCCTCGGTGAATCCGGGCAGCCGGATCTGGACGGCCCGCGGGTTGTCGAAGCGGGGGTCGGTGGTGAAGTCGGTGGCGAGGCGCTGGGCGAGCGGTGCGAGTCGCTGGACGCCCTGCTGCCCGTCGTAGAAGGCGGGCGTGCCGGTGATGATGAGATACAGGCCGGGGAAGCGGCCGGAGTGGACCTCGTCGATGAGCTGCCGCAGCGCGTTGAGTGCCTTGTCGCGGGCGTCGGAGCGGACCCGTTGCAGGGTTTCCACTTCGTCCAGGACGAGGACGAGTCCGGCGTGCCCGGCGTCCCTCAGCACGGCGAGCAGGCCCTGCAGGAAGCCGTAGGCGCCGAAGTGGTCGAGGTCGCCGCGGACGCCTGCGCTGCGCCGGGCGGCTGCGGCGACGTGTGGCTGGCCGCCGAGCCAGGCCATCACCGCAGCGGCGGTGGCCTCGTCGCCGGCATCCAGTGACTGCTTGTATCCGCGCAGGGCGGTGGCGAACGCGGGGGCGTGTCGGGACACCTCGGCCAGGCGGGCAGTGAGCAGCCGGTCCACGGCCTGTGGCAGCTCGCTCTCGCAAGCGCCGTCGGCGAGTGCGTCCTCCTCGAGTGCGTAGAACCAGGCGTCTACGACCGGCCGCAGGGCGCTGGGCGGGAAGCTCGCGGTGGCCAGGCGCTCAGTGAGTCGCCGGTAGACCGTCTCCAGCTTGTGCAGCGGGGTCTCGGTCTCTGACACCTGCACCTCGGCCACGGCGAATGTGCGCCGTTTGGCGCGCTCGCCGAGCCAGCGGGCGAAGAAGGTCTTGCCGGATCCGTACTCGCCGCGCACGGCCTTGAACACCGAACCGCCGGCGGCGGCAGTGTCCAGTTCCTCATCGACGGCCCGCTCGAAGCGGCCTAGTCCGGTGGCGAGCAGGTCGAGGCCGCTCTCGGGGACGGCGCCGCGCCGCAGGGCGTCCACGACAGCACGCCGCCGCACCGCGCTGACCGGAGTGGTAGCCCCGGATGCCGAAGATCCAAACGCGTTCACCCGAATAGTCTCGCATCCGGCCGGCCACCTGGCCGGACACCCGGCCCTGCACCGCGCTGCCGGTGCCCGGAGCGGCCGGGCGGGCCGACTACACCGCCCGGCATGGCCGCAGACACCCGGTTCACAGTCCGAACTGCTCGATCAGCCGGCCCCGGTGCAGGCGCAGGGTACGGTTGTCGGGGAGAATCTCCAGGATCTGGGCCCCGTCGTAGTTGAGAAGCTGGGCCAGGGTCGCGGCCAGGCCGGGGGCACGGGTGGCGGGCTGGCCGGCGCGTTCGGCCAGGGCGGTCATGGGCAGGGTGCCCGCTTCGACCAGCGCGGCCAGAGCCTTCGGCAGGACCGCCTTGTCGCGTGGCACACGGGCGAGCAGTTCCAGCTGCGCCTGGTACAGCTCGGTGGCCAGGAGGCGTTCCACCAGTGCGGTGGCAGGATCCTCCGTTCGGTCGGAGACGGGTACGGCCGCAGGCTCCACCACAGGGGCGACAGGTTCCTGTGATCCGGAGGGTGCGACCTCGTCCTCGCCGAAGAGACTGATAGCGCCCTCTGTCACGGGCGGGGCTGCCTTCCCAGCCCGCTTGCGGCTCGGGCGTGCAGCGGTGGCCTCGGGTGCCGCGACTGCATCGGTTCCAGTCTCAATCTCGGCCTCGAGTCCGGTGGTGGCGTCGTTGTCCTGCTCCCACCATGCGGGTGTAAGGTCGCCCAGCTCCCGCCACCCCGTAGGTGGCTCCGCGCCGAACGGCAGTAGGGCGAGGAGGGGGATGGTGAACTCGGCGAGGGTTGCCCCGCCGTGGTGGCCCGCCTTCAGCGCGGTGTACCGGACGTCGTGGTCCCGCAGCGCGACGATCCGCGATCCGGGCTCCGGCCAGACCACCCGTGGTCCGGACAGCTCGATTTCGGCCGGTGCGAGGGGTCCGCCGGGGGCGCGGTGACGGGCCGACCCCATGGCGCCGACGGCCGAGTCGATCTTGCTGCCGCGTCGCTCGACCACATGGCCGTGGTCGGAGGTGAGGAGCACCGTCATGCCGTTGGCGCGGGCGGCCCGCAGCAGCGGTTCCAGGCCGCCGATCTCCTTGATCTCCCAAGCGCCGTCGCCGAGCTTCTGCTCCTTGGCGAGCCGGTCGTCGACGGTATTGAGGACGACCGCGACATGGGTGCGCTCGTCGGCGAGCGCTTCAGCCAGGGCGGTGGAGAAGGGCGAGCCGGTGTCGGGGCTGCGCAGATCGTCCTTGTGGAAGACAGCCGCAGGGGCCCCCTTCCAGCACGGGTGCTGGGGGAAGAGCCGCTTCTCGTCGTTCTGGTCGCCCTTCATCAGGGTGCCGGCGAACAGCGAGGTGCGGGAAACGGTCGTGAGAGTGGGCAGCGCAGCCGCCACGGCCCGCCTCACCGGTGCTCCGACCGCTCCCGGCAGCGGGTCGAACTCGGACCAGTGTGCGTGCAGTTCCTCACCCAGTTCGGCTGCGATGGCCGCACTCATTCCGTCGATGAGGAGGAGCAGAAGCCGCCGGCCGGGACAGTCCACGACGGGCGCGACGACCCGGTCCAGGAAGCTCTCGACGGTGAGCATGGCGCCGGGGGCGGTGCCATCTGCGGTCCACACCGCGAGCCGCTCGGAGAACGCGCGGTCCAGCTCACGACGTTTGCTGCGCACCTGCTCGCCGATCCGGCTGTAGGCGTAGGCGAGTGCGTCATCTGCGTCGCCGCCCGCGTCCAGGTGTTCCAAGGCTCGGTCCACCCAGCCGAGTTCGCGGATCTGGCGGGCGATGCCGTCGGCCACCGAGGCGATGTCGACTTCAGGCTGGGACGCCAGCCACCGCCGCAGCCGCGCTGCCATCCGTACCCGTTCGATACGGGCCTGGGTGGCGCCGTCGACGGCCAGGGCGTGTTCGGCCAGCGCGGTGATGGCAGCCGTGACCGTCTCGGGACCGCCGTCGGCGAGGGCGCGACCCGCGGCGGTGAAGCGGGCATCGAGTCCGGCGGCGAGCAGCGGACTGGCAGCGGCGGCGGTCTGCGCCCCGAACTGTGTGACGAGCTGTGCGGCCCTGCTCAGGACCGGGTCGGCGAGCCGGTGTTCGCCCCGGTCGATGAGACCGCGGACGTACGCCTCACCGCTTTGCCCGAAGGAGGTAAGGAGTCGGTCGAGGTCGTCGCCCTGGGCGGGGGGCTGGTCGCCGAGCCATCGCTCGGCGCGCCCACGCGCCCGGTACAGGTCGTGGTCGGCCTCCGCGTGCCCCCACAGAGCCGCGCAGACGACCGCGTAGGCGGCTGCGTCCGCCCCGTGGTCGGCGTCCACCAGGGCGGTGATGATCTTTCCGGCGGCGCCGGCCTGTTCGGGTTCGGCGAGGAAGCGGGCCAGGCCGGCCCGTTCCGGTCCGCGCAGGTCGCGCAGGAGGTCGGGGCCGCCTGGGATGTGGGTCCACCGGAACAGGGTGATGGGGTCGATGCGGTCTCCGTCGTCGTGTGCGGCCGGCCCGCCCAGCGCGTCCGTGTCACGGCGGCCGAGCCGGAGCCGACGCCGGGCCAGTCGGGTGAGGGCTTCGTCTCGGGACAGCAGTCCTTTGCCGAGGGAGGGCCAACCGCGGCTGGCCGCCGCGTCAAGGAGCGCTTCGGCCGCCCAGGTCTCCTTGCGCAGCCGCCCGTCGAGGCGGCGCGCGTCGAACGCCTCCTGCACGACCTCCCAGTTGTCGACGGACCGGATCCTTCCGCCGTAGACGCGGGCGAGCAGCCCGGGGTCGAGGTCGGTGTCCTCGCGGTCGGTGAGGACGACCAGCACTTTGGGGTCGGGAGGAGTCGGCGCGTCCAGGTGGCCCAGGATCTGCTCGTGCACGGCCAGCACCGAGGGTGCGACGACCACCCGTGCCTGCAGCCCGCCCGCCGTACGCTGCACGGCGGGCCCGTCCCAGACGGGAGCGGCTCGCAGCAGCAGTACGCGGACCGTGCCGTCACCGAGCCGACTGCGGGCGGCGAGGTACTGACGGACGGTTCCTGCCGACAGCCGGGCGGGGCCGACGGTCGCGGGGGCTGTGGTGACCGTGTCGGACATCAGTCGACGACCTTCCAGATGACCTCGACGGTGGCGTTCGGGTGCTCGGCCGCGAGCGCCGCGATCTCCGCCTGCAGTTCGGCGGCGGCCCGGGCGGCGGTAGTCCGCCCGCCGCCGGAGCGGGCCACGGACCGGGACGGTGTGCGCGGCCCCGGCTGCTGCGGCGGCTCCGGCAGCACCTGCGGGTGGGCGGAGCCGCCGTTCAGGTCCACGCTGTCGGAACTCGGCGGCGGAGTGGGCGACGGCTGGGGTCGCTCGGCCGTGCTCTGGCGAAACCTCAGCAGGGACAGCACTTCCCGGCAGCTGGTGTGCAGCACGCCCGGTAGGTCGGGGTAATCACCCGGGTCGCCAGCAGCAGCATCCCGTACCCGCTCCAGGACGGCCGCGCCGTCCACGCCGAGGGTGTCGGCCAGACCCAGCTGGTCCCAGCTGGTGTTCTGCAGCGCGCTGGCGACCTTCCCGGCGCTCTTCAACGACATGCCGTACCGGTGTGCGGAGAAGTCGCCGAGAGGGAAGCGGGCGAGCCGGTCCACGACGGTCTTCGCCTCGATGCCCGCTTCCGTCACCTCCTTGACCAGCTCCTGCGCCCGCCGGGCAAGGACGAGCCGGGGGGAGTCGTCGTTCAACTGGAGGAAGTCGCGGTGCTTCTCCAGTTCCCCGACGAGCCGTCCGGCGTCCTGGCCGAGTGAGTCGGCGGCCTGCTTGATCTGTGCGGCGAACTGGTTGACGATCCGGCCGCGCCGCAGTTGCGGCGCCTGCTCGCCGAGCATGGTCTCGAACCGTTTGCGCGCCTCCGCCCAGTCGCTCTCGGTGGGCAGTTGCTGCTCGCGCAGGGCGTAGTCGCCCTTCAGCTCGTGCGGTGCGGGCGCGGGTTCGACGGGGACGCCGCCGCGCACCCACACCCGGTCGGTCATCTCCGCGTATGCGGCGGCGAGCAGCCGGCGCAGCGGCTCGGGCAGTCCGCGCGGCTCGGGAAGGTCGCTCCAGTCGGAGAGCTTGACCAGGGTCGGCTCGGCGGTGCCGTTCCGGCGGGCTCGGTCGTTGAAGTGATCGGGCCAGGCGGTGGACTGCCGGTAGTACGCCTCCCGCATCGCGCCGAGCCCGAGGCCGCCCGCGATCCGCGCCATGGTCTTGCGGTCCTTGCCGTCGACCTCGGTCTGGCCGTCACGGTTCTCGGCGGCCTTGCGGACATACTCGAAGACGGTCTTGATCTCGGCAGGCTTCACCGGCCTGCCCGTGCCGTCCGGGTCCAGGTCGGGGTGGGCGGGGTACTGGTGGGCGAGCAGCTTGCCGGCCAGGTCGCGGGCGGCGGCATCCAAGGTCGCGCCGAGCGGAAGCCGCAGGTCGGGCACGTCCTGCTGGGCGACCAGGTGGGTGTCGAAGCTGAGGTCGACGACCCCTTCCTGCTTCTGCGCGAGCCCGTACGCCTGCCGCAACGCCTGGCTGACGCGCTCGGTGAGGATGAGGAGCTGCGACTGGAGCATGCCCTTGGCGCGCTCCTTGTCGTCCGCGTTGAGGCTGCGCGCGAAGTCGGAGTCGAAGCGGGTCTCGTCAGCGAGGGCTTTGTCGATGACGACGAGGCGCTCGAAGTCGCCGCGGGAAGCATCGGTCAGGTGAGTGGGCAACCAGGCCAGCGTGCGCGAGTCACCACCCGGCTTCTCCCGTAGGGCACGCAGCCGCTGCAGGTCATCCATCGGCCCGAACTCGCCCTCGTCGTAGGGGAAGTCGACGACAAGCCGCCAGGCGTCCTCCTGGCTGGGCCGCAGGGTCGCCTCGGGCAGCGAGTCGACGTCGGCGACGTTACCGAAGACAACCTCGACCTGCCGTTCGGTGCCCTTCCACACCAGGTTGAGCACGTCGTACGCGTCGAAGCCGCCAGGCCCGTCGCTGACGCCGAGCGCCTCCTTGAGCAGGCCGCGCATCTTGGCACGCCGGTTGTTCTGGTTGTTGTGGACCTGGGCGTTGGCGAGGACCGCGTCCAGGTCGACACCGGTGAGCTCCAGGCGCACCACAGCACCCGGCCCGGTACCGGTCACCTTTATCTCGGGGAAGGTCGCCGCCCACTCCTTCGCCTTCTGCTCCAGCCGGCCGACCTCGGTCCCCGCGATGCGGGTGGTGATGGAGCCGTGGTTGAGGGCATGCAGCCGTGCCAGGGTGAGGTCCGCCAGCGCGGGCACACTGGGCGCGAGCGCAGACAGCAGCAGGGTCTGGAGCAGTCGATTGTCACCGGTGAAGTCGCGGCAGCGGGCCGCGAGTTGCGGGTCGCCGAGGGTCTCGGGGCGGCGCCGGTACGCCTCGACTTGGTCCTCGGTGACCTGGTTGGTCTTCAGCAGATACGGTCGCAGCTTGTCCCGGTACAGCTTGTCGGCGGCCTCGAAGTGAACACTGGTCTCCCCGCTGAACGCCTTGTCGCCGCCGCCCGCGATCGCCGGGTACAGATCGCCCAACGGCACAAGCTGTCCGAGCCGCCAGTCGTCGCGATGATCGACGAGCAGCTGGCTCATCAGCTTCAGGCCAGTACGGGAGCGCTGCAGGGCCGCGGAGATGTGTACCAGGGTATCCATGAACGCCGGCGGGAACGGGTACGTCCTCCTGAACGCGCTCTCGTCCGCGCCGGTGGTGGACTTGTCATGGCCGAGCAGGGTGTCCCACACGTCCGGACCGAGCCTCTTGGCCTCGGCGAACGCCGCCTCCACCTTCGCCTCGGCCTCCGGACTGGTGGGCTTGAGCAGGCGGGCCTGCGCGATCTGCGGGAGGTTGCGGTCCTCCAGGACGATCTTGTCGAAGCGCCCGCCGCTGAGCTTCAGACTGTCCTGGACCGCGGCCTCGGCGGCCCCTGACATCTCCTCGCCGACCAGCTCACGCAAGTCGCGCTGGCGGGCGATGAACGACACCACCGGGATGGCGCGCCGTTCGTCACCGCCCTCCACGAAGTTCGTGATCTTGTCGGCCTCGCGGGAGACGAACTTCTGGTCGTGGATACGGGAGGCCAGCCACAGGATCAGCTCGTCCATGAAGAGGACGAGACCGTCGTAGCCAAGGGACTTGGCGTGCGCGGCGATGATGCCGAGACCCTTGTCCAGCGAGACGAACCCGTCGGCATCCTCGGAGGCGTTACGCGAGAACGACGGGAACAGAGTCTGAGTGAGGTCCTGCACGAGACGGGCCCGCAGTTCCCGCGGCGTGGAAGGGTTCTCCAGATCGAGGTCCTTGGTGTTCTCGTGCTCCTCCGGCGCGTTCACCGCCTGGTCCAGCAGCTCGGATGTCCAGGCGAAGGAGTCACCCCACTCGTCCTCCTGGCCGTCGCCGGCATCGGCGAGCTGCTCAATCACCCGCTCGTCACCGTGACGACGACGCTGCTCGGCGAAGTCCTCGAAGAGCCCGTCGGTCCGGTAGACCTGCGGCAGCGCGCAGCCAGGGTGGAGTTTCCGTACGTGCTCCACGTACTTGCCGAGCACGCGCTGCTCCAGCGACTTGGAGCCCAGCATGTGGTAAGGCACCAGCAGGAACTTCCGGTCGTCCTCATCCAGCCAGGCGTGCCGGGCCCGTACTGGGTCGAGGTCGCCGCGCGCCCGAGCGGCCTGGTTGTGCGACAACAGCGCGTAGAGCACGGCCATGAAGTGCGACTTACCGGAACCGAACGAGCCATGTAGATAGGCAGCCTTCGACGAGCGGCTGTCCAGCGCGGACTTGATCAGGTCGAGGGCTTCGTCGAAGTTCCCGAGCAGCCGGTCGGTGACGACGTAGTCCCTCAGCGCCGCTTCGGCCCCCTCGGGCATGACCGCTTCGTTCAGCTTCAACACGAAGTCGGAGGTGGACACCGACTCCGGGATGTCGATCAGCTCCCGAAGCAGCGGCCGGTCCTCGGGACGAGGATTGTTCCTGTTCATGAACGCCATGGTGTGTCTGCTCCTCGCCCTGCTCAGGCGTACTCTGCGCCGCTTACGGCCTCGGTGCCGGTGTCGTTGCCGGCGTCGATGACGGACGTCTGGACGGCGGCCTTCGTGCCCGTGCGCGTTCTCGATGCGGCGGCCTTCGACGCGCCGCGTCCACGGCTGGCGGCCGACGGACGCCAGGCCCGCAGTGCATCGTCGGTCAGCCCGAGCTCGCCCTGCTTCTGCTGCCTGAACGCCAGGATCTCGGCGGCCGGTGACGCCCCGAACTCCGGGTCATACTCGCCATGCCACTGCTCCAACCACGGCTGCAGCTCAAGCAGTCCGGCCAGGTAAGGCACGAGGTCGTCGTCGCTGAGCCCGGCCTGCTGGATGTACGAGGCGAGTGCGAGGGCCTGCTCCAGGTGATCCCAGCCGGCCCATCCGTACAGCTCCGGCGACTGCGCGTTGACCGTGCCATAGGACACGAACCGCTCCTTGGGCACATCCAGCTTGCCGCGCGCACGCCAGTAGCTCGGCTTCAGGAAGTCCGCCGAGGTGTACTTCGGCGGCACGGGCGTCCGCTCACGGACCTTCCGCTTGGCGGGCTCGTCGGGCGCCGCGTCCTCCTCCCGCTGCAACTCCCAGACCTGCTCCCAGTCGGCACGCTTCTTCAGCCCGGTCGGCTTGTACCGCAGCGCGGACACGAACGGCACATGCTCCTCGGACAGCAACTCCCGCACGATCTGCACGAGGTCCTGCCGGGGTGCGTACAGCTCGGCAACGGACGTGAAGTCCTCGTCGGCGGAGAGGTTCTCGGCAAGGCGGGCGAGGGTGGTGACGGTGGGATTGCCGCTGGCGTCGAACCAGTGCGCGCGGTCCTCGACCCGGTCGAGCATCCAGGACCTCAGCGCCTTCTGCCGCATCGTGTCCCAGCCCTCCGTGGCCCAGCGCCTCTTGTACTCCGGGCGCTCGACCATCCCGATGGCACGGTTCGACTCGATGACCTCGATTCGCCTCCGTACGAGCGTCTGATAGTCGGCGGGCCAGTGCGTGGGGATGTCCGTGACGGGCGTCGAGCCGTGTCGCTTGAACCACTCGCCACTGGCTTCACCGGCCGCGACCCGTCGAGCGAGCACAATCTCGAAGGCACGCTCGCCGAGGGCGAGTTCGGGCACGGCGGAGGTGTCGGGCAGGCGCAGATCCTCGGAGTGAAGGTCGTAGAGGGAGTACACCTGCCAGTCCAGCTCCTCCTGGAGGGCGATCATGCGAGCGCGGGTGGAGTTGTAGCGGGCCTGAGCTTCGCGGAGGGCGGTGGCGGTGGGGGTGGCCTCGGTGGCGAGGGCGGCGGGGGTTGTGGCGGAGAGCTGCTGGGCGAGGGCGTCAAGCTCGGTGGCGAGGGCAGTCGGGAATTCGGCGGGGAGGGGGAAATCTTCCAGATTGGTCCCCGTGAACTCGTAGCGCTCCTCCCAGGCTTCACTCTGAATCCCGCGCCCCAGGCCACTACCACCCTTCGCCTGGCTCACCATCTTGAGCCAGAACCCGGCCGTGGAGCTATTGAGCAGACCAAGCAGCTGCACATGCTCCTCCTCCGTCGCCCCCTCCCGCAACTTGATAACAGGGGCCGTGCTGCCGAAGAGGGTTCCGTCACGATCAAAAGCGAAGTGATTGTGAGTCGCAACGAACGCGAAAGTGATCCCCTTGGGATTCCTGAGCTTTTCGGGGTAGCTCTCTAGGTGGGCATGCCAGGGCTTTCCGTGCTCAACGATGGTCTTGCCGAACAGGAGACGCTGACTCAGGACCCGACGGTGCGGCCACAGGTAGCGCGCCACGAGAGGAGTGGTGTCGGCGACGGAATGTGAGTTGGTTGAATCCTCGTAAGGGTTCACAACCGTTACGAGATCCCAAATCACATAATCTCGGACTGCGTTGCCTGTGGCCAGAGGTCGAACATTCTCCTGGATTCCTAGTCGAGCGGCTGCCGTGTTATCGGGCAAGAAGTAGACGTCGTCTCCTCCGGACTTGGTTGTGCGACCTGCTGACTGAATTACCTGAGTCAGGGTCAGTGCGGCACTTTTCCCCAACTGCTCGATCATCTCCAGGCCGCCGTCCGCCAAGATCCACGGCTGTTTCCCAAAGTACCGATCCCGCGTCAGGTCGTCCACCGAAACCCAATGCCCCCCACTTCCCGGCCGGTCGACCTGTTCCACGATCGCCGTCCAGACCTGCCCTTCCTCGGGCTTCGCCGGCGCCGCAGGCTCTCCCTGCACGCTGCGCACCGTCCGGACCGTCATCTGTCGCTTCGATCCGTCCCTCGGCCGGCCCACGAGGATAACCGTCGGTGTCCCGTGCCCCGGGATGTACGCCCCCGACGTGTCGATGACCTCGGTGAGTTCGACCTTGTGCGCGAAGTACTCCTCGATGAGCTTCGTGCCGAACTCTCGCTTCATGAAGGAGTTCGCCGTGATCTGGCCGACCATGCCGTAACCGTCTCCATCGGCTCCGCCTCGCTTGGCCAGTTCGAAGAACCGCTGGGCGAAGGGGACGGACAGCGCGTACGTCCCCGCGCACGCGTCGTACAGCTCCCGGTACAGCTGGTTGAGCTGCTTGTCCTTGACCGTGATGTAAGGCGGGTTGCCCACGACCACGTGATAGCGCCCCTGCTCCAGGATTCCGGGGTGCTCGTGCACGTCCTCCGTCGCGTACGAGAAGTCGGCCAGCGGGTCACCGGCCGCGCTGCCGCCCTCCTCCTCAAGGGCGAGCCCCAACTGCAGCTCCAGCTGCCGGTCCTTGATGAGCGAGTCGCCGACCGCGAGCTGGATGGGCCACTCGTAGCGCCGCGCCTCCTCGAAGGTCCGCATGCCGCTCGCGGCCATCGCCGCGACCAGGAGCCGGAAACGGGCCACTGCGACCGCGAACGGGTTGAGGTCCACCCCATGCACCGAGTGCAGGGCCGCTCGTACCCGCTCGTAAGCGCCAACCTCGGGCCGCTGCTCAGCCCACATTCGCACCAGTCGCCGGAACGCACCGAGCACGAAGTGGCCGGACCCGCAGGTCGGATCGATCATCTTCAGCTCTTCGAAGCCGAACTCCCGCACTGCCGGGGTCATCGTCCGGTCGAGGATGAACTCCTCCACGAACTCCGGCGTCTGCAGCAGCGCGTACGTCTTGCGGGCCGCCTCGCTCAAGTCTTGGTACAGGTCGCCCAGGAACCGGGTGTCCCAGCCCTCGGTGCCGTCCTCGCCCAGCGGGTCACTGAAGTCGTGTACGAGGACCGGACCGTTCGCCCCTTCGCCCCCGTTGACCTCACCGGCGCGCTGCTCCCGCCAGAAGGCGAGCAGCGCGCCGGCGCCGTCGTGCGAGAGCGGGATCTGGTAGAGCGGGTTGTGGTCGCGGTCGAAGAGCAGCCGCCCGGCCTGTCCGGCGCCCAACTCGGCGAACGCTGTCTCCAGCCACCCTCGGTATGTCGGGTCGGCGTCCTTCTCCAGATACTCCTCGAACCGAGCCTGGGCGATCTCCCGCCCTGCCACGTCGGGGGAGGTGATGTAAGGCTCGGCGATCAGCCGGTTGTCCTCGCTGAACCGCACGAAGACCGTGCCGAGGACCCAGGCCACCGCGACCTGGGTGATCCGCTCGCCGAGCCAGGCGCTCCATGTTGCCGACGTACGGCCCAGCTTCCGGGCCTGCTCATACTCGCCGCGCAGCCGCGTCCCGACCTCGGGGATGGCTTTGACCTGCTGTTCCAGATCGATCTCTGCCGCCTTGACCTGCTTCTGTAGATCGGCGAGGAGGATCTTGCGGTCGATCACCAACGGCTCCTGTGGAGAAAAGCGAGAGGATGGAAGAAGGCCAGGTCAGGAGAAGGGGTGGGTCAGGCGTCCGGCTCAAGGTGTTTGCGTGCCACCCAGGCGTCAGGCACGACGATCCACTCGTCGAATCCCGCCTGGTACGGGACACTCTGCCCGGCCAACCGTGGCGCCCGTGCCGGATCGGACTGGGCGACGAGCAGCCACAGCGGGCTGCCGCCCTGCCGAGCCCCCTCCGCGAGCCGCCCGATCAGATCGAACGCGTCATAGCGAGCCAGCACCGCAGTGTCGGTGAGCAACAGCGGACCAGCGGCCTCCGCCAGCAGCTCCCGCAGCTGCGGCTCGACCCGCCCCCACGCCTTGTCGGTGCGTATGCGCAGCTGTTGGTGAGCCCGACTACCCGGCTCGGCGGCGTCCGCCTTGAGGACGGTCTCCCAGGTCGGCCGGGCAGCCTCGCCGACCACGCCGCGCAGTTCGGCCACGAACAGTGCGGTCACCGACACCGGCCGAGCCCCGTATGGCTCGCCGGCCAGCCGCCGCACCGCGTCCTCGGCGCGCCGCTGGGGCACGGTCAGGACCCGGAAGCCGTCCTGCCGTGCCGAGTGCGTAAGCCGCTGTTCAGCCTTGACGGCAGCGGCGACGGCAGCGTCCGCGTCGTACTGGGTGGGGGCCGAGCGGCGCGCAGCCGAGGCACCCCAGCTCGCCGAGGTCAGCCCGGCAGTGGCGTCCCCGGAGGGGCGGTCCGGGACGAGCCGGAGCACCTTGTCGTAGCGGGTGGCCAGTTTCAGCTCGAAGCCCGCCTGCTTCAGGGCGCGGACCAGGGCGCTGCCCGTGGGCAGCTCGCGCGGCGCCAGCGGATCGGTGCCCAGGTCGGGGAAGCGGGTCGCGACCCGCTTGTGCAGCGCGTCCACCGTCAGGCCCGGCTGCCGCTCCTCCTCGACACCCGGCTGCAGGGCGACCACGCCGGCCTGGGTGATCCGCAGCGCACGCACAAGGTCCAGGTCGCGCGGGTAGATCTCCAACCGCGGGGTGAGCGCGGCCCGGGTGGAGGCGGCGACCGCGATCTCGGCCGTCCGCCGCTCGTCCCAGCCCAGGCTGCCCGGTGGCCGTCGCACCGCGTCCAGCTCGGTGAGGACCGTGCTCGCTGTCGGCAGGGACTCAAGCGCCGCGAGCCGGTCGGCCCGCACGCCCAGGTTCAGCGCGTACTCCTGCAGGGCGGGCAGCGCCGGGGTGTCCGGACCGTCCACGTCCTCCCGGACATCCAGGGCGAGCAGGCCGAGTACCGGATCGGCGCCCTTGGGCATGCGGGCGTGGAAGTAGCGGAAGAGCGGCGGGGACTCGTTGTCGTAGTTCTCTCTTTCGACCACCGCACGCAGCAGCGACAGGGCGAGTGCACGCCGGTCGCGCCGCTCCACGTGCTGGGTGCCGCGCCGGGCGATGAGGGCGTCGGCGAGCTCGATCACCGGGGCCACCCGGCCGCGCTCAGCCAGAAGTTTCACCACCTGCTCACGCAGCAGCCCCAGAGCCGCGTCCTTGTACCAGCGCTCGCGCGCCTTCTTCACGATCTGCGGAATCCGGCCCGCGGTCAGGCCCACCGCATCGGCGACGTCCCGCTGCCGGACCCAGGCCAGGCCCCCGGGCAGCGTCCCTGTCTCGTCGGGCAGCCGCAGCAGCAGCCGGATTGCTTCGCGCTCCTTGGCATTGGAGCGGGCACTACCGCTGGATGGCTTCGGTACGAGACGGGCGGCGAGCGCGTCCAGGCTCAGGCCGCCCAGCACCTGCGGGTCGGCGCCGTCCCCGTCGGCGGCGGCCGACTCCGCGACCGCCCGCTCCAGGTCGGAGAGCTCCTGCCCCGCCGCCTTGCGGGCCTCCGCGCTGAGCGGCGCGGGAGCCGCCTTGCCCAGGCGCGCGTTCCACTCCTTCTGCCGGCGCTGGATCTCCTCCCGGGTGCGCGAGCCCATGCCCGGCGCGGTGAGGAACTTCCTCGCCGAGTATTCCAGGACGTCCCCGACGGTGTTCAGCCCCATCGCGAACAGCTGCGACTGCGCAGCGACCGTCAGACCCGCCACCGACAGCGGCGTCTTCCGGTCGGCGCGCTCGGCCTGCTGGTCGCGGACCTGCTCGGCGGAGACGTCGTCGTCCTCCCGCCCGATCCGCGGCTGCGCCGCCGACCCGGCGACCGTGTCTGTGCCGCCCTTCGCTCCGCGCCCCGACTTCTCACCGTGACCGGTGCTCGGCGCCGTCGTCTGCTGTGCGTCCAGGAAGATCCGCTGCCAGGCACGCTCCATCGGCTTGAGGTCCGGGAAGCGGTCCTTCACATCCCGGGCCAGCGCCTTCCGGAAGAACGCCACCAGGCCGTCCCGGACAGCCGGTTCGAAGGCATCGGCCGCGAGCTGCGGGTACGGCCACTCCTTCGCGTCCGTCTGCCGGGCCGTGACCGATCCGTCACCCCAGCGGGGCAGCTCGTTCGACGCCATCTCATGCAGCGTCACGGCCAGCGCGTACCGCTCGGCGTACCCGTCGTACGAGCCGCGCGTGATGACGCCCACGAACGGGTCGAGATAGCCCTCGGTGCCCGCCTCGATCTCCTTCGCCGGGTACCCGGCGAGCGAGAAGTCGATCAGTACCAACTGACGGGTGCCGTTGGGGCGGACCCGGATCGCGATGTTGTCCGGCTTCAGGTCCCGGTGCCAGATCCCCTCCGCCTCCAAGTGCTCCACAGCACCGAAGAGGTACTTCCCGTACGCCTCCAGCTGGTCCATGCCCAAACGGCCGTTGTCCCGCAGCTGGCGGGCAACGGTGTCCTCCCTGCGGCGCGGCCCCTTACTCGCACTGCCGTCCTGGTCCTTCAGCTCCCGGCTGTCGCCCACGTACTCCAGGACCAGGACCCGGCGCCCAGCCAATGTCAGAGGCTGCGGCTCGTACAGCGAAATGATGCTGGAGTCCCTGTGGATACGGCCCAGGACCTCCGCCTCACGATCCAGGACAGCATGCTTGGCCTCGCTCAGCGCGACCTTCAGCACTGCCACCGGCAGGCCGCCGCTGCGCCGAGGCTCGCCCTCCAGATCCCGCACCAGGAAGGCCCGCGCGGTCGAGCCTGTACCGAGGCGGCGCACGACCTCCCAGCGTCCGGCCAGTACGTCCCCGGCCACGGCCTCCAGCGGGTCCTTCTCCGGCTCGGATCTTTCCTCGCCCGCGCCTGCGGCTGAACCGCCGTCTCCGCCCGCGACCGCAGCCGCGTCTCCGCCGCCCGGGACTTCCTCGACGAATGCCTGCTCGACGTACTCCAGCATTTCCAGAAAGTCGTCGACCGTGGACAGACGCCGACCTGGTTCGTACGCGGTGGATGCCTCCACCAGATCGTCGATGTCCGGATTGAGACCGTCGACGAGCGCGCTTGGACGCAGACTCTCGCCGGCCTCCAGACGTGCCATGACCTCGCTCTGGCTCGCGCCAGGCGCTTGCCCGGTCACCAGCAGATACGTGAGCACGCCGAGCCCGTACACATCGAGGCGCACTGGATCGGCCTTCGGAATCCTCAGCTCCGGAGCCAGATATGGATCGGCCTGGTCCGCGACATGGAGCCTCGTCACGTTGGTTGGGGCCAGGGTCAGTGGGCGGCCGCGGCTGGAGCTTTGTCCAGTGCCGATCTGCCAGTCCGCGATCTGTGTCCACGGACGCAGCCAGCGCTGCTCTTCGCCGAGCTCCCGCCCGCGTGGGCCGCGGTCGCGCGGAATCACATGCACCGCGTGCGCCGACAGCGTACGGTGGTGGACCCGCCGGGAGTGCGCGGAGCGCACCGTCTCGGCAAGCTGCCGCACCAGCGCGAGGCGCCCCCGCAGGTCGAGACCCTCACCGTGCTGGACCAGGTAGTCGTCCAGGCGTAGCGTCTCCGGGTGGTAGTCGAAGAGGATGGCGGGCCCGGCGGGATGCCCCGACGGCAGATAGTTCTTCAGCCGTACCGCACCGGGATGACGAAAACGGCTGAGTACCGACGCCTCGCGGGCGGCGGCTCGCTCCACCGAGCGCCGCTCGTCGTCCGAGGCACCGCGTTCGCTGAGGAAGACCCGCACCCGTGCCAGGTCGTGCAGCTGGGAATGGCGTCCCAGATAGTCGGCCCAGGTCGGCCCGGAGTCGAACGCCTTCGCATCGAGGAGGTAGGAGCCCACCTCGTGCTGGCGGCGGATCGGTGCGATACGGAGCTTTTTCAGGGCTGCATCGACAAAGCGGGATGCCTCGGCTGTGATTTGGTAGCGGGCGTCTCCCGGCGGAACGGCCAGCATCTCCACCAGCTGCTTGACCGTGAACACGCCGTTCATGTCGGCAGCCGGTAGCTTCACCTGGAGCTTGTCGTCGGTGAAGCAGACAGCCTCGCCCACCCAGATCTTCGTTCGGTGCGCGGGCCGACCGGAGACGCCGTTGATCAGGCCCGACAGCTCTTTGGCCTTCCGGTTCGCCAGGTGCAGCGGGTTGCCGTGCCGACGGCTGGTCCCACTGGGTGTGGTCTGCACCCAGTCGTTGCCGCCGCCGTGGACCGAGCCGTGCCAGTCTTTCAACTCGACCAGGAACACTCCGGCCGGCGCTACCACCAGAAGATCGACCTCACGGACGTGCCCGCTGTTCGCGGTGAACATGAAGTTCGCCCAGGCGCGCCACGGCTCCTCGTCCGGCAGACGGCGGCGGATCGCCTCAAGACCACGACGCTCGTGCTCATACTCGGACACGGTGACCGTCGTCCACCGGTCTTCCAGCATGCGGCTCCCCGTCCGTGTCTGTATGCCTGCCGTAGTTCCTGCCGACGCGTTCAGGAAGCACAGCTCAACCCTCGGACCGAATCCTAAAGGGTGACACTGACACGAAGAGCGGCCTGAGCGTGCTGCGACAGAGGCCCTGTGACCCAGACCTGCTGGCGATGGAACGGGGCAGTGCGCACCGTGAGCGGATTCGGCCGGGCGGACCATGGCGATTCAAGCCGCAGCAGCGCCGAGTCGATGCGTGTGCGGATGAAGCGGTGGGTGTCGGGTGGGCGATCACGCCGTGCCCGGTGACAGCATGGCTTTGCGTCGTAGCCCTTGCTGACGCGGCCATGCCAGGTCGGCTCCATGTTCTGCCGGTTGCTGCCGAGGGAGCGGCAGTGGCTGATTGGCGGGCGCGGGCCGTCACGGTGATGCCCCCTGCGTAAGATCCCATGACTGTGTGAAGATCGGCCTTGAGTGCAGGAGGGGCCGGGTGGCCCGAGGGGGATGCCATGAGCGATTCAAGGACGCAGCTTTCCAGGCATATCTGGTCGCTCACGGATCTTCTTCGCGGGGACTTCAAGACATCTGAGTATGGCAGCGTTGTATTGCCGTTCACCGTACTGCGGCGCTTGGATTGCCTGCTCGGACCCACGCGCCAGGAGGTGCTGGCCACCTCGGCTGAATTGGCGGACAAGGGTGTACATTCGGACTCGTTCCGGGATTTTGCGCTGCGCCGCGCCTCTGGCCATCCCTTTTTCAACACCAGTCGCTACGCCCTGGATGCTGTCGTCGCCGACCCGAGTAACTCGGTGGCGTTGCTGCGTGAGTACGTGCTCGGTTACTCCGAGAACGTCAGGGACGTGTTCCGGCGCTTCGAGTTCGACCGCACCGTCGAACGGCTGCACCACGCTGGGCTGCTGTATGCCGTCGTCAGCCGATTCGTCTCCATGCACCTGGGGGCACCCCTCTCCGCCGGCGACATGGGGTTTGTGTTCGAGGACCTCGTACGGCGCTCTGTCGACCAGGCAGGAGGGACTGGCACCGACGAGCACGTCACCCCACGTGACGTCGGCCGGCTGATGTCTGCACTGTTGCTGCGGCCCGATCAGCATGAGCTCACGCTTTCCGGCGTGCTCCGCACGGTCCACGACCCGGCCTGCGGGACGGGCGGACTCCTTGAGGAGGTGGCCGAGCGCATCGAGACCGCCAACCCCTTGGCGCACGTGTCCCTGTACGGCCAGGAGATCAACGCCGAGACCTGGGCTGTCGCTGGCTCCAACATGCTAATGAGCGGACGTGATCCGGGACAGATCCTCTTCGGGAACGTCCTGCGGGAGGACCTCTTCAAGGACCAGAGCTTCGACTACCTGTTGGCGCACCCTCCGTTCGGCCTCAGCTGGAAGCACGTTGAGCAACAGGTCCGCGACGAGCATGGGCTGGGCCATGCAGGACGGTTCGGTGCGGGACTGCCGCGTGTCAGCGACGGATCGCTGCTCTTCCTTCAGCACATGCTGGCGAAGATGAAGCCGGTGGACGCTTCCGGTGGTGGTGGCAGTCGTGTCGTGGTCCTCTTCAGTGGCTCTCCCATGCAGGGGGGAGCCACTGGCCTGGGTGAGTCCGACGTCCGGCGATGGATTGTCGAGAACGACTGGCTCGAGGGCATCGTCGCCTTGCCTGACCAACTCTTCTACAACACCGGCGTCAGTACGTACCTATGGGTCCTGAGTAATCGCAAGAAGTCGGCGCATAGGGGCAGGGTGGCCCTGGTCAAGGCGCAGGACCACTGGCAGAAGACGCGGCAGTCATCCGGCAGCAAGCGGAAGTACCTCGGCCCCGATCAACTCGACAAGATCGTCCGGCTCTACGAAGAGGCGCTGTCGGCTCCGGTCGGCGGGTCTCCCCGCGACCAGGTGAGTGTCGTGCGGAACGAGGACCTGCTGTACCGGCAGATTGTCATCGAGCGCCCGCTGCGCTTGCGCTTCGAACTCACCGCCGACGGCTTGCAGCAGCTCTCCTCCCTGCGGCCGATCCAACGAGGGGACCACCCCGAGAAGCTGGTTGACGCGCTGCGTGGGCTCGTCGGAACGTCCTGGACCACCAGCTCAGACGCCTTCTCGGCACTGCAGCACGCGGTCGCGACCGTGGGCCAGACCTGGCCGCGAGGTGCCGCCTTCGAAAGGAGCGTCCGAAACGCTATCGGGGTGCGTGATGACCAAGGAGAAGTGCAGCAGCGCCGGGGTGTGACGGAACCTGATCCGGAGTTGCGTGACCTGGTCGTCGTGCCGTTGCGGGACGATCCTGAGGAATACTTCCGCAAAGAGGTGTTGCCCTACGCTCCAGATGCCTGGCTCGATCATGCGAAGACCCGGATCGGGTGCGCCATCCGGTCTTCGCTCTTCTATGTCGCGGAGCTTGACGGGGAGTTCAGGCCGCTGCGTGCCTTCGCACAGCTGGAGACAGTGCGTGTCAAGCTGCGCCGTCCGCGACGTGGTGAGGCAGAGTCCATCCCGCCCAAGCACCTCACGGCGTCCTACCTGCATAGTGTCGACTCGGCCTTGGAACTGCCGGATGCGGAACTGGATGACTCCGAACTGACACCGTGCACGGGCGGCGACTTGGTCGGGCGCTCTGGTAACTGGCGCCTTCTGCCTGCGGGGTTCGGTGACGCAGTCACTCGGCTGTTCGTGCTGCACCCCGCCCCGGGGAGCGGTCGCGGGCTATGTGAATGGCTCAACTCCCGTAAGGGCAACGCGGCTTACCCGCAAGCCCGAGAGCTGCTCGACACGCCCGTACCAGTGGAGTTGGTCGCAGCCCCGGAGGTCGAGGATCTACTGGCAGAGGTGCAGGAGGGCCGTCATGCGCTGCGAATGGCGACGGACGGCATCTTGCCGAACGTCTTCGCCGGCCCCGAGACACGCGTTGCGGAGATCCGTCAGTCCATCCGGTTCATCGCCCGCGAGGCACGCCTCGCCGGACAATTGGTGCGCCCTTTCGACGACCCCGTGTGGCGTGCGGAGGCGAGCTATCCATTTCACGTAGCCGCTCTCGCGCGGCGTTACCGCGTAAGCACCCACCCGGCCGAGAAGAAGGACGGACTGCTCAAGCTTGGTGAAGGAACGGCACGCACGCTGGGCGTCCTTGCCTTGCAGGAACTCATTGCGCACCGCGGGAGCTTCTCCAGCTCTCTCCGCAAATCTTTCGGTCAAGGGGCGACCTTTGGCACCTGGACCACACTCATCAAGAGATTCATTGATGAGGTCCCAACGCCTCAGCTGCCGGAACTCGTCGCGCTCCGTGAACACGGCGTCACGCTATCGCTGCTGAAGGAAATCAAGGATCTCCGTAATAATTCCCACCACGCTCACGGGGTGCGCAGGAGTCACGAACTCGACGAGGACGTCGAAAAGCTCGAACCGTATGTGGTCTCGGCGCTCAACTCAGTCAACTGGCTGTCGAGCACTGACTGGTTCTGGGTGGAGCGCTGTGAGTACCTCGATGATTCCTCCTTCCAGGCTGTGGGCCTGAGGCTACGAGGGAGCCACCCGAGCTGGGAGCCGTTTAGCCGGCCGATCGACCACCCTCTGCGGCCGGACAGGATATATGTCGACGGCACCCCGCCAGGCGTCCCGATCGATCTATGGCCATTGGCCGTGGTCAGCCTGTGCCCGGACTGCCGCACGCGGGAACTGTTCCTGCTTAATAAGATTTCGAATGGCACGGCAGTTCTGCGCAGCCTGGAGGAGCACGAGTTGACAATCCCATACACGACCCAGGCCTAGAGCTGAGCTGGTGAATGCGTCTGGTTTGAGGCGCGTTCACTGAACTGGGCGTGCTGAGTGGACGTCCGTTGTCGGCACCAGGCCCTCGAACTCCCGCAAGAAAGCCTGCCGCTGGCCTGGTACCTGTGCGCTCTGCCCAACCCCTGGAACTGGAGCCGGAACGCCCACCTGGCCTTCGAGGGCGCACCGGGCGAAGAGCGGGAAGGACTCGCCCCCGTACCCGGCCCCTTCGTGCACCCGGACAATGCTCGCCCCATCACCGGATGGGGCGAGCACAACATCGGCCGACAGAGCCGCGCCGGAACTCCGTGCGCTACCGCACCTGTCGTAACTACCAGTTCACCTGGTGGCTGCGGGGCCACCGCAGTGCGCCGGTTGCGCCGCCGGAGTTCATCCCGCCCAGGAGGTCAGGTGCAGGCGAGCAGATGTCACTGATGTGACGGCGGCGCTGGCGCGGCGGAATCCGCCTCGCCGAGCCGCTCCGAGCCGACCGCTGATCCGCCGGCTTCGGACCGCACCGGGTCGGCGGTCTGCGCGTCTGTACTCTTCTGCGCGGGCGGAGCCTCGCCGTCCGCCGTCTGGTTCTGCTCGCTGTCGTCGCGAAAAGTGCTGCGCAGCTTGCGCCATGCCCTGACCAAGGGGATGAGCTGCCCCAGGATTCCAGTCAGGACGAAGATCAAAACAGAGATCACGCCTGACCAAGCGAGAATCCAAAGAATCGCAGACGAGTCCACCGTTCGGTCCCTTTCTGTACAGGGCCGAACTGAATGCGGGCACGCCTACTCAGCTCGGCCACAACTCGTGGCTGAACTGAGTTCCGTACCAGCGATCGAAACTCAGGACCTTCAGACTTTTCCGGCTCTGTGTGTTTTGCGAAAGTGGTCGCTCGTCCGTGCACCGTGGAGAGTCAGGCAGGTCGCTGGATCCGCCCGGACTTCCCGGAGCACCCGGTTAGCGCACGCCCTTGAACTGCGGGGGCGATGCCCGGACTTCCAGCGGAAATGGTACTGGGCCGCAGAGTCGCTGTCTGCGGAACAGGTGAAGTGGCGGAGTGTCGGTTCCTGCCGACGGTGCAATCATGGACCCGGGCGCGGGGGGGGGCGCACCCGAGCTGTGGCGGACCCCCGCCGTGGGACGCCCCGACAAAGCCGCTCGTGCGGCCATCGCGCGCCGCCGCTGAGACGCCATCGACCTACGACTCGCCGGCGTGGACTGGCTCACGATCGCCCGCGAACTCGCCGCCGACCCGACAGCCAACTCCGACGGCATCGCCCACCCCGAGGGCTGCTGCGTCGAGCGGTACCGCAAGAACCAGGACCCGCCCACCGACGAGGCCCTGATCCACGCCGCTCGCCGCGACGTCCGTACCGCACTCGCCGACCGCCGCGCCGAGCTGAACGACGACGTTGACGAGCTGCGCGCACTTGAGGCAGAAGATCCGCATCCCCCCGGTAGCGGCCCGCGTCCAGCGATGTGGCCGCGATGAACTCCGCCACCAGCTCAGGCTTCACGGGATGGTATGTCAGCTCTGCGTGTGTCCCCCAGCCGGCAGAGAAACCGCGGTCGGCCCATGGGTGATCCGGTGTGGCCGGCGTCGGATGCTCGGCCAGCTTCCGCCGACGCCGGCGGCCAGCGGGGTGGTTCGTGGGACCGGTCGGAGGCCGTCGAGGGCGTCGTACCGTGCCAGCAATAGGGTCAGCGGCGCCGTCAGAGAGCCGGTGACCCCGCCGGTCAACGCTTCCGTGGTGACTCGGGCGCGCACCTTGATCCACGCCCTCTTGCGTGGCAGGTATGGCTGGTCCAGGCCCTTGCACCACACCTTCGATGCCTGCGCTTCCCCAGGCCGGGTCGAGCCAAGTCCTGTGCCGTCGCCCGGTCAGCCGTGGCTGGACAAAGCGGGAAAGGCGTGTCGAGGGCTCCAGTGGCGAAGAGGGAATCGAGCCGGGCGAGGAGGTTGTCACCGAGGGGTCTGGCCGCGCGGGCGATATCGGGGAATGCCGAGGTCAGGTCCGTGCCCTGGCGGGACTGAACCATCACCAGGTCACTGCGGGCGAAGATGATGGCACGGACCCGTCGGGCTTCTGTTCGGCGACGATGCCTCCGGGCAGGGCATCGGCCGCGGCGGCAGGTGCCATCGAGCCTCAGCGAGCATCGGCTCGATGGGTGGGGTCAGGGGCACACCTCCACCTCCACTCGCACCTCACTCGCACCGCGCGCTGGAATCCGCTTCGGCACACCCCACCCGGCCTCGCCCTGTCTTCGGCCGTCTGTCTGCGGACTCGCGCACGACTGCTTCGCCCTGGCCCCGGATCGCAGTTGTCCGTGGTCGCTCAACCCAGGCTTTTGACAGAGAACCGAGCCGTGAGCGCCGAGCAGGCCAGGACAGCTCGGAGCATTGGGGGCATGCTCAAGGAGTGGCCGGCCAGTGTCCCGACCCTGTCCGTCACCACTGAAGGCACCGACCCTAGCGGCTGACCTACCGGCTGGACTGCCAGCCGGTCCGACAGGGCCAAGTGCGGTGCGGTCACCAGTCGGTGATGTCCACCACGTACCGACAGTGGGGGTCGATCGTGTCCTTCGAGATCCGGTACTCCTCATCGAGCAGGGACGGCAGAGCCGCCAGCACAGCGGTCAGCGCACCACCCGGGCGTACGTCGGCGGCGATCACTCCGGGAACCTCGTCGCTGTCCATGTACAGGCGCAACAGACCCTCCTCGCGGAACAGGAAGCCGCGCAGTCGCGCCCCGTGCCGGTCCTCGGCCGGATCAGTCGGACGGGCCAGGCAGCGCAGGAGTGTGGCGGACCAGTCGTCCGTGGTGAACGGGGCCTCCGTCACCTCCGCCGGGTCGACCAGGTAGAGGTCCATGCCCATGACCGAGGTGACCCGGCTGCGCGGGTAGATGTGGGTGCCGGTGTGCGCGGCCCGGAGCAGTGCGACGACATCGTGCGGCGTGCGCAGATCCTCGCCGTCCCGGAGGGGGATCTCGTATGCGGTCAGCCGTTCCGGCCTGGTCTCGCCCCGGTCGCCCAGCACTCCCCGGACGGCCGGCGCCTGCGACGGGGCGGGCAGGACTCCGCGTACGTGCTGGTCCTCCAGGAGCGGGGCGTAGACGTGGTCCGACAGGAGGGCGGCCACCTCGACCTGGAGGTCTGCGATCTCACGCTCGTCTTCGTTCACCGGGTTACCCATTCACCCAGTTCGGACACTTCCGCATGCCCTTGCAGTACGCGGTGATCACGCCGATCACCTGCCTTTCTCCGGCGTCGTAGCGCCTGTCGTCCGTCCTGCGAGCGTAGCGGGCCTTGACGATGATTTTGACGCGACCGTGAGCCCGGTCCGAGGCCCATCCCCAGTACAGGAGGTTGTGCCCGTCCACCTTGTCAACCTTGTCCCGGAGAGGAATGGTGACGAGCGCGCACTTCTTGATGTTGTGCTTGCCGGAGAAATGGGTCCAGCCCAGCACGCCGTTGCCCAGACGGGTGGGGATCCGGCGGCCGTCCGGGTCGGTCGCCTCACACTTGATGTGCTTGTTCCAGTAGGGGCCCGCGTGCGCGGGGAAGGCGGCACCGCTGAGGAAGAGCGCCGCTACGGCGACGGGTGATGTGAATGCCGTGAGCTTCCTCATGCCAAGACAATGGCGTCGCCCGTACCGGCGTGTGCATTATCTCCCGCGGGATTCATCATATTCAGGTTCCGTCGCACGTGTGTCCAGCCCTCCGTCGGTCCCCTCGGTAGCGGCCGACGCCGGCGTCAGTGACACAGGCAGCGGCGTGCCGTCGCCGATGATGCTGGGCATGACGGCGAGCAGACGTCCGTGCGCGCCTTCGTCGCACAGTGCGCGGGTGGTGGCCAGCCGGGTGTTCAGCGGACCGCTGCCGGTCGGGGCGGGAGTGTCGTCCGGAGCCTCGTCCAGGTAAGGCGCGTTCTCTTGGTGGCCGTCTGCTCCGGGCGCGGCACGGCTGCGGTAATGGATGGGACAGCGGTAGGCGGTAGCAGGGGTTCCGGTTCGCGCACCGGCGCGGCGGTTCTGCCGGGTGGCTGTTGGTGCGTCTGCGGCACACGATCTTCGGGTTGCTCTGGAGTCGGGACGACCTTCCCGGTGGCGTCTCGCTGCCGGGATCTCGTGTTCTCCGGGCGGAGTCGGATCTTGCGTAAGGTGCGGCCGCACGACCGGAGTTCAGAGGGTTGACGTCGATCCGGCCGTGCTCCAGGCCGCCGTACATCGCTCCGTGCCCACGACGGTGCCCGGGCAACAGCGTCACGTCCACCGGGGACCTCACCGCACCGTCCGCACACAGCACCACGTCCGCCGGCTCGAACAACTCGTCACGCCGAGCGGTCAGACACTCGTAGAACTCTCCCCGGAGGCGTGCCGCTTCCGCGAACGCTTCCCTGCGGGCAGCATCAGGCAGCAGACTCACCCTCACGGTCTTCGTCGTGGGCACGTGCACCTTGGGCGGAGCACGTGATCAGACGAAGGCCGCCGCCACGTCCGGTGAATCCCCATGCGAGCGAATCCGGTCGAGACCCCATTCGAGGCCGTGGCACCATGTACCGCATGACGACGAACCGAAAGGTCCATGCCTCGTAGTCGGCCAGGACAGATCCGTGCCGGCGCCCCCGGCGGCCACCGGACCACGGGTGCAAGGCCAGTCATCGACGGCCTGTCTTCGCGCGCACTGTCCGAGATCACCCGTCTCGAGCACACCCGCAACTATCTGCAGCCAGGCGACGTCAGCGCGGCTGTGCGCCTGTGGAAGGACTACGTCCAGCAACCCGAGCGTGATCTGTGGCACGACTACGAGTGGGGCAACGTGCACTGGCACTGCTGCGGCAACCCTCTCGAAGCCCGAGCCCTCCTCGACACCGTGATGCAGGCCGTATCGCCACGAAGCGCCCGCGAACTTCGAAGGATCGTCAGCCGGTCAGACACCGTCTGGAACCGTCCCTCCCCGCCCCATCGCGCGGACGGAAGATGAAGAAGAAGCCCAGTTCCCGCCCGGCCGTCGCCTTTGATCTTGCTCGGGCAAAGAACCGTTCGAGAGAAAAGGGCGCTTGCCTCCCACAGGTGGTAGAGGGATGCCATCTGCATGGCTCATGGCGAGAGCATGGCTCATGGCGAGAGGGAGCGTCCGGCCATCGGCGTCCGTTCCCTGCCAGTAGGGCAGCGGTGCGGCTGGCCCCCGCCTCGTACAGGCGCCGCTTCTGCACCCGCACCAAGACCGCCCGGGCACCCCAACTGAACGCGGCCGCCCCCGATGTATGGGGCGAGGCGTCCGCTTCCGACGCGACCGCGCTGGGGCTCGGTGATGGAGACTTGGTGGGCGTAGGCACTCCTCGCGGGACCCGGTGCGGACGGCTGAGGATCACCGGCATCCGCCGGGGACTGCTCTTCGTCTCCTTCCACTACGACTACTGGGACACCGAAGGCGGGCAGGTACCCGTGGGCGACGCCCCGGCCGGGCCGCGAACGAGACGACTGTCACCGGCTGGGACCGGGTCTCCAAGCAGCCGCTGTTCAAGGCCGCGGTGGCGGGGCTGCGTCTCGTGGAACGGGGCGGCGGCACGAGCGCCCCCGCCCCGACGACCACCGCGTCCGCCCGACGCCACAGGGGACCGCCCCCGGAAGGAGGCACCGTGAACGGCGTCAACCTCACCCCCTGGGAGTCCTCTACCACGGTGAGAAGCAACTGGCAGGGCAGCTGACGGCCGTGGTCCGGGAGATGCTCACGCAGGCTACGCAGGGCGCGCAGGCCGCGCATGCCGCCAAGGACGACGTAACTCCTCGCTCTGGACTCCGCGTGCCACCCCGCGCCCCTGCGGCAGATGCGCTGCGGGGCGGCCACCGGATGTTGAGCGCGTTCGGGTCACAGAGACGTGAGCCGATCGTGGAACACCGACAGGCGGTCGATCTTTTCCTGGTCGCTGCTCGGGTCGAGCGGGAGGTGGCCGTCCGCATTCAGCTCCGCGGTGAGCCGTGCCTGTTCCCGCAATCTTCGTGGTCCAGTACTCCGAAACCCTGATCACCTGGGCAGCGATCACGCTCGGTCAGTGCCCGCGCTTGACCTTGTCGAGGAGCGAATCGTAAGCAACCTCCGAGGAATCACTGCAATCAACCTCGACTGCGATGCCTACGAGCGAGCGGCGCAGCTCCTCCTTGGAAGCAGTGAAGAGCATCTTCTGCTTGACCTTGGCGGTGTCCGGTAGCCACGAAACGAACACGAGCTTGCTCCGCTCCCCGGCGCCCTCCTTCTCGAACTCGAAGTCGTAGACGGCCCACCGGCACTCGGTCTCAGGCAGGTCCGCGATGAAGTCGTCGTACTCCGGGGAACTGGAGACCTTCTGGACGACGATCTCCGTATTGTCCGCGTTGAGGTTGAAGAGAACGTACCTGTGCTTCTTCTCGCTCTTCAACGCCTGGTATTCCTGTACGCAGCGATCGTTCACCGCGGCACCTGATGACATGACGTTCCTCCGTTGACGGGCTGGAACTTACAGTGGTCGCATCGTATCGGAGTGTCACATCCTGGGGGCTCGGGCCGGGCACCCGCCCCCGGCACCGACGCCGTCGCCCTCCTCAACGCGCTCGCCCACGCCGGCCGCCCGCTCACCGCCGACTTCCTCGCCGAGTCCCTCGGCTGGGACCTCCACCGCGTCAGCGACGCCATCGAACGCGCCTGGGCCTACCCCCATCTCGCTGGCCCGTACGCCCTGCGGCGCACGGCCCCCGCCCACTTCACCCTCACCCCGCGGCTGGACGTCCTCACCGACCGGCAGATGAACTGGCTCCACCCCGCCGACCGCACCGAGCCCTGGCGCCACCCGACGGACCAGCACCACCGGCCGCTCCAGCGCAACGTCCTCAGCAGCCAGGACGCGGCCGTGCTGTTCCGTCCTACGAGGGCTCCGTCTCCACCGACCCCGAGGAGCCGACCGCGGCCACCGTCGCCGGGCTGATCGACGCCGGCCTCCTGGTCCGTGCCGCTGACGGCACCGCCGTCCTGGCCGACGACGTCCGATACAGCCTCCGCCTCACCGACGCAGACGACGCCAACACCTACTGACACGCCTCATGGCAGAACCACTGACATCCAGTGGCAGACTCCACTGACCTCTCCGTGGCAGACGACACGGAGCGAGGGGACTGGCCGGCTATCGAACGAGATGGCCAACTACCGATCGGCGTCACACACGACGGCGCTCAGCGGTTGCCGGGGCGGAGCGTCGATGATCTCCAGGATCGGCGGGACGGTGAACTCCACCGGCCGCGCGGCCCGCTTCATCCGGTCGACGTGAGCCGCGGTGGCGGCGTCGAATTCGCCCGCGAAACCGGTGCGGGTCCCACCGGGGAACAGCAGTACGTACCGGGCGCGACGGGTGCTTCCCCCCTCGGCGAACGAGACCCCGAGAAGGTCGTTGAGCCGGCCGCCCTGGAGCATGGCCGTCCAGCCGTCGTAGCCGCGTTCGAGGCCGAGGTCGTTCCAGTGGATGCCCGGCGCCCCCACACCTGGGCCGGCGATGTTCATCACGACCGGCGTTCCGGCCTTGTTCATGACGTCGACCAGTCCGTATCCGAGCAGGTACCGGCCGAGGTAGTACAGCGCCACATTGTGTTCGATCCCTTCGGAGGTCACCATCCGGTGGCTGCGGAAGTACCGCGCGCACAGCGCGAGTACGTCCACCACCGGGAACCGGTCCTCGATCTCCGCGATGACGCGCCAGTTCTCGCTGATGAGGCTGAGGTCGGCCTCGATGAACACGGCACGGTCGGCGGCACCCGCCTTCTGTGCCGTGTCGAGGAATCTCTTCCCCTTCAGCAGGTCCGGAGCGATGACGACGACTTGGTCCCCGGCCGAGACAGGTATGTGCGAGCGCCTGCCCGATACCGGAGGTGCCTCCCGTGACAACGATGGTCTTCACCGTGATCCTCCTCGGAACACTGGATCGTGAGATCCCGCGCGGCGGAAGAGCTCCCGCCCACGGGCGGAACTCACCCCTGGACGCGGGGCGTTCGCGTTCCTACGGGGCGTTGTTCGTTTCCCGCGCCGGGGCGGGCACCGGGGCTTCCCCGGCCTTCGGTCCGGCCCCGGAGCCGGCCGTGGGGCGCATCCGTGACGCGACGACCAGGGTGAGGGCGACGACCACGGCCATGGCCAGGAAGACGTCGGAGTAGGCCGAGCCGCTGTGACCGGAATAGAGGGGGTTGACGGCGTCGCTGCCGCTCTGCTTCCTGGCGGACACCAGCACACCGAACACCGCGGGACCGGCGCCGGCCCCCAGGAACTGGGCCCCCTGGAGGATTCCCAGGCCGGCACCGATCCGCTCCGGGGGCAGTTCGCTCGCCGCGGCGCCGATGATGGTGGTCATCACGAGCATGAAGCCGATGCTCAGCCCGAGGATCCCGGCACCTGCGAAGATCACCGAAGAGCCGCCGGTGAAGGACGAGAGGAACAGCGAGAACAGCCCCATGACGCCCAGTCCGTAGAGCACCGGGACCCGCGTGCCGAAGCGGCCGGCGAGGCGTCCGATCCACGGTGAGAGGAGCGCGGTCACGACTCCGGCCGGAATCATGACCAAGGCGCCCCTGCCCGGGGCGAGCCCGTTGACCTCCACCAGCAGCAGCGGGACGAACACCAGGCCGCCGAGGTTGACGGCCATGACCAGGAACGCGACGAGGACGCCGGTCCGGTAGACGGGGTTGGCGAACAGCGACGGGGGAACGAACGGCTGGTCGATACGGACGGTGCGCACCCCGAAGAGCACGAGCGCCGCGATCGCGACCACCAAGCTGCTCCAGGACATGGGGTCGGTGAAGCCGGCGACCTGCGCCCGGGTCATACCGAACAGTGCGAGACCGGCTCCGAGGCCGAGGAGGGCGCCGCCGGGGAGGTCGAGCCGGCCGGAGCCCTGCGGAGTCTCGTCCGGGAGTACGCGCAGGGCGGGGAACAGCAGCACCAGCGAGACCACGAGCGTGATCCAGAACAGCGCGTGCCAGCCGAGCGCTTCCCCGATGCCGCCGCCCAACGCCGGTCCGGCGGCGGTGCCGACGCCCGCACCGGCGGAGACGACGCCGATCCCGGCACCGCGCCGCTCTGGCGGCAGCAGCGTCGTGACGGCGATGACCGAGAGCACCGGGATCGCGGCCGCGCCGACACCCGTCACGATCCGCCCGGTCACGAGCACTGCCAGATTCGGGGAGATCGCGCAGACCAGGCTCCCGGCGGCGTAGGCGAGGAGCGCGAAGGCGAAGAGACGGCGCAGGCTCACGCGGTCCGAAACGCGGCCGTACAGGGGGATGCCGACCGAGAACATCAGCAGGAAGCCGGTGACGACCCAGGCGAGTTCCGCCTCGGAGGCCCCGAACTCGGCCCCGATCGCGGGAAGCATCAGGTTGACCATGTCGCTGGCGGTGACCGTGGCCAGGATCGCCGGGGTCAGCACGGCCAGTAAGCCCAATCCTGCACCGGTCCGCTCGGTCGGTGTCGACGTGGAAGTCATACGAGGCCCTTCGAGTGACTTACTGCCACCAATGTGGTTACATTTAAGGGAGAAGAACGGCGGAGGGTGCTGCCTCCGCCGTCTGTTCAGCTGGTGACGCGTTGTGCTGCCTCGCGCTCGCTGTCCCGCACTTGCCGGACGAGGTGGGCGATCGTCGTCCGCCCGAGCCGTTCCTCCAGGGCCCGCTCCGCGTCCTGGAACTCCACCTCCAGCAGCTTCTGCATGTTCCGCCCGACCTCGCATTCGGCGCTCGGCGGATGCGGGTGCCGGGAGAGGATCGGCCCCGTCTCCACCGCCGTGTACGCGTCGTAGAGCGTGATCTCGCGGGTGGGGCGGGCGAGCGACCAGCCGCCGTTGCGCCCCTCGGTGGACCGGACCAGGCCGGCGTCGCGCAGGCTGCCGAGGATCCGCCGCACCAGGACCGGATTGCTGGCCAGGCTCTCCGCGATCTCCGCGGAGGTCAGCGAGCGGTCCCAGCGCCCCAGCATGGTGAGTGCGTGAATCGCGACCGCACTCCTGCTGCTGATGCTCACCGTGACTTCCTCCCGCCGGTCACCCCGCCAACCAAACTGTATTCACGCTAGTAGCAGTTTTGTGCGCGCGTCAACAGCTGCCAACGCGTATTGACACCCGCTTGAAGCGGGCCGCCCTGGGACCGGTTCATGCTGGCGGACGGGCGCGGCTACGAAACCGTGCACGTGTGACGTCACCACGGCCGGCGCCACTCCTTGTCCGGCGGAACCAGAGCATTGGCCGGGTTTGCCCTTCACAACGCAACTGCCGTTGTTCCAGAGGCGGAAGGACTTACGGCGATGTTGTCCACGGACGCGGGCCGCACCGCCACCCGGAGCGTCTCCTTCTTCGACGCGGCGGCCGAGGGCTTCGGCCCGCGCGAGAGGTGACCAGCTTCGACACCTCCGCGTCCCCCTCGCGGCCGGCCGGGGCGAACGGCGGGGTAATCGCCGGAGGAACAGTTCACCGGACCGCCGGTACGGCGACGACCGCCGCACCGGTCACGTCGTACCGGCGGTCCCCGGGTCACGCCTTGGGCGCGGCCTGCCGGACGAAGTCCTCCAGCGAACCAGGCTTCACCTGCGGGTACTTGGCGTTGTCAACGTTGTCGAACTTGGCCTTGCCCGTCACCATGCACCACTGGTACTGCAGACCCACGTACTCGAACGGGTTCTGGGTGGCGGCGGCCTTCCGGGTGATCTCCGCGCGCAGTTCGTCGGCGGTGCCGAGGTTCTTCAGGGTCAGGCCGCGGCCGGTGGCCCGCTCCAGGGTCTGGTGGAACTGGCGCATCGACAGCACCTCACCGGCGAACCGCTGGGTGCCCTTGGCCTCCGGGTCGAGGGCGACCGCGGCGGTGAAGGCGGCGGTGTCGGGGACCGAGGTCATGTCGAGCGGCTGGTCGGGGTCGCCCCAGTGGGAGACGGTACCCGCCTCCCAGTCGACGAGACCCATGAAGCCGATCATGACCTCGTAGAACGCGCCGTTGAGCACGGAGATCACGTCGAGGCTGGTGTCGCCGTACGCGGCCGCGGCCTTCCGGCGCCAGCCGATCATGACGTTGTCCTCGTCGTCCAGCTTGGTGATGTCGATCGCGAAGTCGGACGGGATGAAACGGCGGGCACCGGCCTGCTCTGCGGCACGCACCAGGTTCACCTGCCCGTCGATGATCAGGTCCGGGCCGCCCTGGATGGCCGAGACCACGGTGGTGGCGTCGCCGATCGCGGCGGCCAGCTTCTCCACCGGGTCGGTGATGTCACCCTCGACGAGCTCCAGTCCACGGGCCTGGAGCGCGGTGAGGGCCGCCTTCTTGTCGCCGTCGGTGCCCGGCCGGACCAGCGCGCGCACGGAGGCGCCCCTGTCCAGCAGGTTGCTGACGATCTGGCCGCCCAGCAGGCCGGTGGCGCCGGCCACGAAGATCTTGGATGCGGTGGTCATGGTGTTGTAGTTCTCCTCGGTAAGCCCCGGGCCACGGCCGGCCCGGACGAATGAGCGCAAGGTGCTTGCTGCGGAAGGTGGTTCACGGGATGAGCAGGGTCTTGCCGACGGTGCTGCGCGCCTCCACGGCGGCATGCGCCTCGGCCGCCCGCTCCAGCGGGTAGCTCTGGCCGATGACCGGCTTGATCTCGCCGGCGACCGCCAGGCCGAGCACGTCGGTGACCAGCTCGCGGGCGAACGCGGGCCGGTTCCAGATGAGACCCGCGCTGAAGCCGGTCAGGGTCAGGCCGCGGCCGAACAGCTCCATGGGCTTCACGTCGAGCGGCTGCCCGCTGGAGAAGCCGAACACGATCTGACGGCCGGCGCCGGGGGCGAGCAACGAGAAGGAGTCGCGCCCGAGTTCGCCGCCGACGTGGTCGTAGACGATCTCGACGGCGCCCCCGGCGGCCTGGCGTACCTGCTCGGTCCAGCCCGGCAGCGAGTAGTCGATGACGTGGTCGGCGCCCAGCTCCTTGACGAGGCCGAGCTTGGCGGCGCCGCGGGCCGTGCCGATCACCGTCGCGCCGGCCCGCTTGAGCAGCTGGACGAGGACCGTGCCGACGGCACCGGCCGCGGCCTGCACCAGGACCCGGTCGCCCGCGCCGACGCGTGCGGCGTCGATCAGGCCGCGGGCGGTGGCACCGTAGCGGTAGAGCGCGACGGCGTCGCGGAAGCCCAACCCGTCGGGCACCGGGACGAGTTCGTCGGCGGGCGCGGTGGCGAGCTCGGCATAGCCGCCGACACCGCCGGTCGTGGCGAGCACCCGGCTGCCGACGAGCGCCGTGTCGACACCCGGCCCGGCCTCGATGACCTCGCCCGCGATCTCCTTGCCGAGGATCACGGGCAGGGGCGCGTCGCCCAGGGCCCCGCGCATCATGCCGGAGCGGACCTGGGTCTCCAGGAACTGGATGCCGACGGCGGCCACCCGGATCGTCACCTCGCCCCGGGCGGGGCGCGGGTCGGGTACCTCGGCCACGGTCAGTCGGTCCGGAGGACCGAAATCTTTCAGCAGGACGGCACGCACCTGTCCTCACTCCTTCTTGGTGAATCGTGTACGGATTACTCGTCCGCGACGACGGGGACGAGCTGATGGCTGCCGAACCGGCCGCCGGTGCGGATATGACGTGGTCGCCGGCGTCGCGGGTGACGCGGTGTCCGGGCAGCACGCCGGTGACCACATGGCCCGCCTGGACGACGGCTTGGAGGCTTTCGCCCGGCTGGGCGAGCGTCGACGTGGGCCAGATCTCGATGCCGAGGGCGACCGGGACGCCCGGTTCGAGGAGCTCCTCGCGGTCGTGCCGGTGCGAGGGCTGCCACGGCGTGGAGCGCTGTTCGTCCAGGGCCCGGTGGCCGGCCCGCAGCCGGCCGAGGGCGGCGGGGCCGTTGTCGTACAGCATTGAAGAACGGGAACGGCACCTCCTGGTCCGTGGTTTCCTTCTTGCGCGGCGCGGCGCGGCGCGACGCGGCGCGGCGCGACGAAGACGTCGGCGTCGTCGGAGCCCCTCGCCGCCAGCCACAGCCGCAGCTTGGCGTGGCCGGTGAGCCGGGTCCGCTCGGTGAACCGGTAGCTGAGACGCGTCCCGCCCATCCCGTCGCCGTCCTAACCGGGTAACTCACCTCGGCCTCGGCCGGCGGCGGCTTGTCGGCCAGGGTGCCCGTGGCCGCGTCCAGGTGCCGCGGCACGTACTCGGCGCGGGTGATGGGCCACTCCCGTTCCTGCCCGACATGGCCGGCGTTCGCCCGTTCGCGCACCTCGGTGAGCACCTTCGGCCGCTCGGTCCAGTCGAAGAACTTCAGCCGGCCGGCGACGTCCTCGGAGGTGCACGGCCGCACAAGGTGCCCGCGTACGTCGTGGTAGCCGAGGCTGTGCCGGGCGAACACCGCCATGAAGCCGGTCTCGGGCCGGCCTGGCCCACCGTCTACCGGCGCTTTGCCCAGGGGAGCCGGGAGCGGGTGTGGGCCGGACTGCACCGGGTGATCCTGGACGGACTCGGCGCGCGGGGTGAGTGGGACTGGTCGCGCTGCGCGATCGGCGTCCGGGCGGCGGAAGGGGGGCCTTGACCGGACCGGATCCGACCGGCCGTGGCAAGCCGGGACCGAGAATCCACCTGATCGCCGACCGGAACGGCGTGCCGCCGTCGCTGGGGATCTCCGGCGCCAACCTGTACGACAGCCTCGGCCTGGAGCCGCTCGTGCGGGGTGTCCCGCCCATCCGTTCCCGCCGCGGGCCCCGCCGCCGGCGTCCGGCCAAGCTCCATGCCGACAAGGGCTACGACTCCGACCACCTTCGGAAATGGCTCCGCGAGCGTCGCATCCGCCACCGCGTCGCCCGCGAGTGCATCGAGTCCTCCCCGCGGCTGGGCCGCCACCGCTGGGTCGTCGAAAGAACCGTCTCCTGGCTGGCCGGATGCCGGCGCTTGCACCGACGTCACGAGCGCGAGGCCGAGCGCTCCGTGGCCTTCGTAGGCATCGCCGCAGCCCTCATCAGCTACCGCCGACTCACCAACCAAGGCGGCGTCTAAGTGGGTCACGGTCCCTACCCCTTCTTCTCGATCGCTTCGGCGAAGGCCGCCAGACGCGTGGCCAGGCTCTTGATGTCGGCGGTGCTCCAGTCCTCCATCAGCTCCGCCACGATGGCGGCCCGGGCCTGCCACAGCTTGCGGACGGCCTGCTTGCCGGCCCGGCTGACGCTCACCAACTGGGCGCGGGCGTCCGCCGGGTCGGGCTCGCGGACGATGAAGCCGCGGGCCTCCAGCCGCTTGGCGGGCGGGGTGAGCGTGGACTTGTCGACCTCCATCAGGTCCGCGAGGACCGACAGCCGCACGGGTGCGTGCTGGGAGATCTGTGCGAGCAACGTGTAGTCCCCGATGGACAGTTCGAGACCGGAGGCCGCCATGATGCGGCGCCGCGCCGCCGTGGAGAACATCCAGTTCCCCACCACGGCAAGGGCCGACGCCACCTCACCGGAGGCCGCGCGGTGCTCGTCCGGTCCGTCTGGTGGATTGGCTGACGTGCGTCCCATGTCCGGCACCGATCCCGCTTGGTTGGTTGTGACAAACCAACTATGACTCGGTGGTCCGGTCCCTGGCAAGTACGTTCTCTGTCGATCCGGGCCTCCAGGCGACGGTGAGCCAGGCTTGCGAGCGTCGCCGTACCGCAGTCGACATCAGCAAGTTCGCATGCCGGACGATCTCTCGCACGGCCGCTGGAGGTGGGCTTCGGGCGGGCCTTGTCGCCGAGGAGGGCGACGAGGCACGCCACTCGGCCCGCAGGGGAAACGGCCCCACGGCGCTCCCTGACCCGCCCGGCCCGGGCCTATGAGGGCCAGGGGGCAGCCGTGGTCGCGAAATGGCCGGATCACGTCACTCGTCGGGGGGATCGCCTGCGCGGCGGTCCCGGTGATCTCTACGGTGGGCGGGAGACGTCCGGAACGTGGGGGAGTGCTGTGGAAGCGGAAATCCTGGCCCTGGCAGGCATGGGCGCGAGCAGTCTCGTGACGCTGGCGCTGCAGGATCTGTGGGGATGGGGCAGGAGACGCTTCGCGACGCTGCTCGGGCGGGGCGCGCCCGCGGACGAGGCGGCGGCCGAGGAGGAACTGGAGCGGTCCCGGCGCCAGTTGCTGGACGCCCGGCGCGCCGGCGACGAGGACACGGCCGACGCCGTCGAGGAAGCGTGGGCCGAGCGCCTGCGGGACCTCCTGGCCTCCCACCCGGAGGCCGGGCACCGGCTGCGGGAGGTGGTCGCGGCGACGATCGAGCGCAGCCCCGCCCCGGTCGCGCTCGGCCACATCCTGCACTACGTCAACCACGTCCCCGTCTTCCAGGCGATGAACGACCACTGGGCACGCTGCACCGAGGCACGCGCCACCACCGCGATGTTCCTGTGCGGACTGCCCGGCGTCGGCAAGCGGACCACCCTGCGCCGCTGGCTGCAGTCCCACCGGGACGACCTGCCCGGCGAGCTGCTCCAGGCCGACCTCGCCCCGGACGAGCGCGGACGCCCCGCCGACCCGGCGGCCGTCCTGGAACGCTGGCTGGCCCAGCTCGGCGTGGCCCGCGAAGACCGCCCGGCCGACGCCGACGCGAAGGCGGCCCTGGTACGGCGGCAACTGCGCGCCCGGCCGGCCGTGCTGGTCCTGGAGAACGTGAGCAGGCCCGCCGAAGTCAGGCCCCTGCTCCCGGACTCCGCGGGGCACGTCGTGCTGATGACCGGCCAGCGGGTGCCGCTCGGGCTGGACGCCCTGCTGGACTTCGAACCCGTGGAGATCGCCCCGCTGAAGGACGAACACGCCCTGGAACTCCTGCTGAAGGTCAGCCGCAGCACCGAACACCCCGACCGGCTGCGGCCCGTCGTCCGGCACCTGGGCGGGCTGCCACTGGCCCTGCGCCTGGTCGCCGGGCAGCTCAGGACACCGGGGCCGGGCACCCTGGAGGACATCACCGCCCGGCTCGCCGACCGGACCACACGATGGGAACTGCTCGCCGTGGACGACACCCACGACCTGCCCGGCGCACTCGACCTCGCCTACGAACGCCTCGGCGCCGACGCCGCCCTCCTCTACCGGCGCCTCGGCACCCTGCCCCGGACCGGCATCCACCTGGACACCGTGCACGCGCTCACCCCGGACCGGGAACCGGCCACCGCCCGGCGCGCCCTGCACGAACTGCTCTCCGCGCGGCAGCTGGAGCGCGACGGCGTGGACACCTACCGCCTGCACCCCCTCGTCCACGACCACGCGGCGGCCCGCGCGGAGCGGGAGGACACCGACGCCGAACGCGACGCCGTGACGGGCTGGTTCGTCCGCCATCTGCGGCAGACGGCAGAGGCCGCCGAAGCGGCGCTGTCCTCCCGCTGGCGTTACGACCCCGGCCACGCCTACCCGGACGTACCGCGCACCCCCGAGCAGGGCGCCCGCGCCGAACGCGAACTCGCCCGGCGCCGCGACGGGTTGCTCGCCGCCGTCCGCCTCGCCCACGCCACCGGACGGTACGAGGAGGCGTGGCGGCTGTGCCAGGCGCTGTGGACCTTCTGCCTGCGCACCGGCAGCCACGCCGAGTGGATCGAGTCCCACGAGACCGGCCTCGCCGCGGCCCGCGCCGACGGTGACCGGCTGGCGGTGGCGCGCATGCACTTCCAGCTGGGCTTCGCCCGCCTGGACCGCTGGAGCCTCGCCGAGGACGACCCGCGCCGCGCCCGCGAACACCTCGAAGCCGCACGGGAGTCGGTGCGCGGCGACGGCACCGGCCGGGGCGAGGGCGAGGCCCGTACGGAGTCCAGTGCGCTGGAGGCGCTCGGGCTGCTGGAACTGAAGCTGGACCGCCCGCGGCAGGCCCTCGGCCTCCTCGCCGACGCCGAGACGGCGCTCGGTGACCTCGCCCACCCGCGCGGGCGCGCCCTGCTCGCCTACCACAAGGGCGCCGCGTACACCGCGCTGGGCCTTCACGACGACGCCGAACGGACCCTGCGGGAGGCCCGCGAGCGGTTCCGGCGGCTGGGGGACGGACCGGACATCGCGCTCAACATCGGCAAGTCCTGGCTGCGGTACGCGCGGGACCGGCTGGCCTGCGCCCGGCCCGAGGAGGCGCTGCGGGCGCTGGACGAGGCGGTCACCGCCATCGAGAAGGGCGGCTCCGGCTACTTCCTCGCGGTAGCGCGCCTGCTGCGGGGCGACGTTTACCGGCGGCTGGGGGACGAGCGGCGGGCAGCCGCCGACTGGGCCGCCGCCGGCACGCTGTTCGAACAGGCCCGCAGTCCCCGTGCGGAGGAGGCCCGGCGCCGCCTCGGCAACAGCCCCGTCCGCTCAGCGGACGGTGAACTCGACTAGCCCGGCCTCGGGATGGTCACCGGCCCGCACGGTCACCCGCGCCCGGACGCCGGGCCGGAGCGGGGCCGGGCCGGACCGCACCCAGGCGTACGCGGCCGAGGCCGCGACGGCGAACGACGCCCAGGCGGGGCGCGCGGTCCAGCGGGCCCGGAGCCGGGTGCCGTCGTCGAACAGCGCCGTACAGCCGTGACCGGACTCCTCGACGGCCACGGCCCCGCACCCCGGGAAGCGCCGGGTGAGGAAGGACCCGCTCACCTCGTCCGGGAGCAGCCCGCGCTCGGCGGGCACCAGCAGCACGTCGGCGGAGCGCGGCCAGCGGGGATCGGGATCGTCGGGGTCGGCGGCGAGGTGCGCGTCGGCGAGGTGACGGCTCTGGGTGCGCTGCGCCGTGGCCGGGAAGCGCCGGATCCGGACCGTGACACCGCCGTCGTGCCCGGCGTCGACAGCGGCGGTGACGAGGGCGGCCGGCAGGTGCGGGAGCCGGGGCGCGGCGGGGCCGGGGGAGGGGACGGGTATCGCGCGGGTGGCCGCCGGGTGCGCGGGCTCCGGCAGCTTCAGCCAGGTGTAGAACAGCCGGCGCAGTCGCCGGGCCGACTCGCCGGGCGCCGATGACACGCTCTGCCGGAGCGCGGCCAGTTCCGGGTCGTCCGGCTGGGCGCGCGCCGCGTGCAACAGCTGGGGCAGCAGGGGTACGGCGCGGGAGAGGCGGGGGAGGTGTCGGCCGAGGCGGTCCATGGGGGAGCCGGGGGCCACGGCGGAATCGCTGAAGGCGCCGAGAACACACGGAATTCCCAGGGCGGTGCCGTACATGGTGAGCGATCCGTGGTCGCCGATGAGGAAATCGGCCGCGCACAGGGCGGCTTTCCAGGTTTCGGTCTCCGGTGCCGGGAGTAGCATTCCGGATTCGGTCAGCGGGGCGAGCCAGTGGTGTATCTGCCAGGCGCCGTGGCCGTACCACGCATTGGGGTGTACGGCGGCGAGAACGCGGAATTCGTCGGCCGGGAGTTCGGCGAGCGCGCGGCGCAGCACATCCGCCCCGGGCGCGCCGAGCACCGAGTCACGGCCCCAGGTCGAGGAGACGACCACCAGGCGCTGACCGGGCAGTAGTCCGAGGGCGCGCCGGTAGGCCGCCCGGAAGGGCAGTCCGGCGCGGAGCTGGTCGAGACACGGATCGCCGGCGACGACGGCGCGGGGAACCGCCTCGGGGCAGCCGTCCGCGAGCCGCCGCAGCTGCTCGTCATGGGACAGTACGATCGCGGCCGGCACGACCCGCCCCTCATGGACCAGCCACTCCGACGTCAGCCCGAACGCTCCCGGCTCCCGGCTCCCGGCTCCCGGCTCCCGGCTCCCGGCTCCCGGCTCCCGGCTCCCGGCTCCCGGCTCCCGGCTCCCGGCTCCCGGCTCCCGGCTCCCGGCTCCCGGCTCCCGGCTCCCGGCTCAAAACCTTATTGTATCCGGCCCCGTGTGGCGCGCCTATGAGCGGAAAAGGAAGTCTGTGCAATTCCCCGCCGCGGCTCGTGGCCACGGCGAGATCGAACGGCTGGGACAGCGCCTCCTGCCAGGAAATCCGGGCCATTCCGCGCGAGGTGAGGAATTCCTCCGTCCCGCCGTCGAGTTCGGAGGAACCGGTGCGCGTGAAGAACACCTGGATCCGCTCGTCGCCCTCGAAGACGGCCAGCAGATCCAGCAGCCGCGTGGCGGACGTGATGTTGTGCACGACGCCGAGCACACTGCGCTCGGCGACCACCGTGCTCCACCGCGGTCCGTCCTTCCGCAACGGCAGCGGCAGCCGGCCCGTCTCCCGCACGCGCACTCCCGGCCACGATCGGCTCACCCTGTCGGAGCACACGATAGTCATGCCGGGTACACGCCACCGTCATGTGCCGGCCACGACCCCGTGTGCTCAGGACACCAGCCCGACGTGCGCCAGCGCCTGCTTCAGCAGCACCCCGTGGCCGCCCGGCATCTCGCTCTGCACGGCCCGGGAGGCGGCCTCCTGCGGGGTGAACCAGACGAGGTCCAGCGCGTCCTGGCGGGGCCGGCAGTCACCGGTGACCGGCACGATGTAGGCCAGGGACACCGCGTGCTGGCGCGGGTCGTGGTACGGCGTGATGCCCGCCGTCGGGAAGTACTCCGCGACCGTGAACGGCTGGAGGGAGGCGGGGACGCGGGGCAGCGCGACCGGGCCGAGGTCCTTCTCCAGGTGGCGCAGCAGCGCGTCGCGGACCCGCTCGTGGTGCAGGACCCGGCCGGAGACCAGGGTCCGGCTGACCGTGCCGTCCGGGCCGATGCGCAGCAGCAGCCCGATGCTGGTGACCTCACCGCTGTCGTCCACGCGCACCGGCACGGCCTCGACGTACAGGATCGGCATCCGGGCCCTGGCCATCTCCAGCTCGTCCGTGGTCAGCCAGCCGGGCGTGGTCTCGGTCATGTCAGACATTGCTTGATCATACTTTCCGGGTGGGGAGCCCGCCGGGATCGCGGGCCGGTTCGGACAGGGGCGGCCCGTACACCCGCCGGGCGTTGTCGCGGCCCGTCCAGTGCGCGATCCGCAGGGCGTCGGCCGGGCTCAGCTCGTCGGCGTCCACCCGGTCCTGCAGCAGACCGGCGAGGCCCCGGCGGAAGCACAGGGCGCCCAGGTGGTGGAACTCGGCCACACCGTAGGCGTCGGAGCTGTACAGCAGTTTGCGGAACGGGGTCACCTCCAGTGCCTCCTCCAGCACCGCCCGGCAGCGGGCCGGGCCGGTGTGGTGCAGGGCGAGGCCGACGTCCAGGTACACGTGCTCGAACACCGCCGACAGGTACGCCGCCTGCCGGTGGTACGGCCAGCAGTGCAGCAGCAGGACCGGGATCGTGCCGGCCGTCCGGTGCAGCCAGTCGGTGAGCAGGGTGGGGTCGGCGCGGTGCAGCCGCAGGTCCGCGTCGCCGAACCCGGTGTGCAGTTGCAGCGGCAGCCCCAGATCGACGGCGGTCCACAGCAGATGCCGTACCAGCACCGGGTCGGCCAGGCGTCCGTCGCGCGCCGGCCGGTGCCGGACCGCCCGGGTCACCTCGGCGTCCGTGGGGCGCTCGGGGTCCAGGGCGAAGCCCGTGCGGTAGGCCGCGACCGACTTCACCGCCACCACGCCCGGCCGCCGTACGGCCTCCTCGGCGGCGGCGCGGAACACGGCCGCGTACTCGCCCGCTTCCACGCCCCGCGCCAGGACCGCCTCGGCGACCCGCTCCAGCCGTACCACCTCGCGGGCGGTGGCGCCGGCCGCCGCCGCCAGTTCGGTGGGCGTGGTGAGCGGGTGCGCGGTGAAGCCGGTGTCCACGCAGAACACCTCGGCCCCGGCCGCCGTGAGGAACCGCCGGTTGACCTCCCGCCAGCCGAGCTCCGCGCGCCGGGCCGCGTAGTCGGCGGGCGGGGCGTGCCGGGGCAGGTCCAGCAGAGGCGCGCAGTGCCGGCGCACGGCCACGCCGGCGGGGGTGTCGAAGGGGGAGACGCCGGGCCAGGCCGCGCCCTCGGTGAGCAGGGACGCGAACTGGGCGGCGGTCAGATCGGCGGTCACCGCGCCGTGGCAGTGGTGGTCCACCAGCGGCAGCGCGGCGAGGGCCTCGTGGACCGGTCCCGGGGCGGCCACGGTCAGTACGCCCAGCGGTAGAACGCCGCCAGCGCGGTGGGGGAGAGCCCTTCCACGGCCGCCGCCTCGCCGAGCCGTACGGCGCTCACCGCGTCGGCGAGGACCGGGCCCAGCGCGGCCCGCAGCACCGGGTCCGCGCGGAACTCCTCCACGGCCCGCGGCAGCGATCGCGGGAGCCGTCGTACGCCCAGCGCGGCCGCCTCGTCGGGGCCGTACCGTACCGGGTCGCCGGTGATCTCCCCGGGCAGCGGGCGGCCGGCCGTGATGCCGTCGAGCCCGGCGGCGATCACACAGCCGAGGGCCAGATACGGGTTGGCGGCCAGGTCGACGGGCTTGACCTCCAGGTTGGCGTCCCGGTCCCGGCGGCCCGCGGTGCCGGTGACGACCCGCACGGCGGCCTCGCGGGTCTCCCGGCCCCAGGCGGTGAACACCCCCGCCCACTGGGAGGGCTGGAGCCGCAGATAGCTGGCCGGGCTCGGCGCGGTCACCGCGGTCAGGCCGGGCAGATGGGCGAGGATCCCGGCCAGGAACGCCTCGGCCGTGGCCGTCATGCCGTACCGGCCCTCGCCGCCGGAGTGCAGGTTCACCCCGTCCCGCCAGCAGGACAGGTGCAGGTGACCGCCGTTGCCGACCCCCTCGGGGAGGTAGGCCGGCGCGAAGGAGACCCGCAGCCCGTGCCGCTGGGCCACCGCCCGGATCGTCTGCCGCACCAGCACGCTGCGGTCGGCTGCCGCCACCGGGTCCAGCGCGCCCACCGACACCTCGAACTGCGCCGGCGCGTACTCGGGATGGATCTGGTCGACGTCCACGCCCTGGGCGGCGAGCGCGGCCAGCAGATCGGCGGTGTAGTCGCTCAGCTCCACCTGCCGGACGGCGCCGTAGGCCGGCCCGGTGGCCGCCGGGACGAACTCGTCGGCGGGTGCCGAACCGGCGCCGACGGCCCACTCGATCTCGATCGCCGCCTTGAAGGCGAGGCCGTGCCGGTCGGCGGCGTCCGTGACGGTCCGGCGCAGGAAGGTCCGGGCGCAGCCGGGGTGCCGCTCACCCTCCTGGGTGATCCGGTCCACCGGCGCCCAGGCCCAGCCGGGCTGTCCGGCCAGCGGCACGAGGTGGTCGAGGTCGGGGAAGAGCCTGAGGTCGCCGTCGGGGGAGCCGAGGACGTCGGTGGTGACGATGGAGTCGTCGGCGAGGAACGTGTCGAACACCGGCGACATGCCGACCCCCCACGCCACGGCCGCCTCCAGCCGTGCCGTCGGGATGGTCTTGACCCGGCAGACGCCCGCCGTGTCCACGTACGCCAGGACGATGCCGTGCACGCCCCGGGCCGCCAGGTCCGCGGTGAGGGCGGGCACCCGGTCCAGGTCGCCGGGGCGGCCACCGGGTCGGGGGTCGGCGAGCGTGGTCATGCGTCCTCCTCGGCGGGCCCGGCCGGCGGGGGACGGCCGGGCCCCGGGGTCAGGGTTTCACGGCGACCGCGCCGTACTGCGGCACCACGGCGGCCTCCGCCGCGGCGCGCCACCGCGAGCACGGCACGAGTCCGGGCTCGACCGGCTCCAGGCCGTCGAGGAAGCCGGCGATCTCGGCGTGGCCGCGGGCGGTGATCGGCGGGGTGGCGTGGGCGTTCCAGAACTCCATCGCGGCGACGTTGCCCGCGCCGCCCGCCTCGGCGTCGTAGGTCGGGTGGGTGAGCACCAGGTGGCTGCCGGAGGGGACGGCCGCCATGATCCGCCGCACGATGTCCCGGGCCTCGCCGGTGTCCGGCACGAAGTTGAGGATGCCCAGCATCATCACCGCGACCGGTTGGTCCAGGTCGAGGGTCCGGGCGGCGTCCCGCATGATGACGTCCGGGTCGCGCACGTCGGCGTCGAGGTAGTCGGTGACGCCCTCGGGGGAACTGGTCAGCAGCGAGCGGGCGTGCACCAGCACGATCGGGTCGTTGTCGACGTACACGATCCGCGACTCGGGCGCGATCCGCTGGGCTATCTCGTGGGTGTTGTCGGCCGTGGGCAGCCCGGTGCCGATGTCGAGGAACTGCCGTATCCCGCGCTCGGCGGCCAGGAACCGCACCGCCCGGCCCAGGAAGTCCCGGTCCGCGCGGGCCACCGCCCGGATCACCGGGAACATCCCGGCGATGTGGTCGCCCACCCGCTGGTCGACCTCGTAGTTGTCCTTGCCGCCCAGCCAGTGGTTCCAGACCCGTGCGTTGTGCGCCACGCTGGTGTCCAGCCGTGCCGTCCCGGCCGTCGGGGAGTGCCCCTCGCTCACCTGTCCGCCCTTCTCACATGCGGTTCGTCCGCCGTCATTGTCCCTCCCGTTGATCGTTCTGTCCCGGGAAACGGATCACCCGGAGAGACGGATGCGCCGGGAACGCACCCCCGGGCGGTCCGGGGCCCGTCGGGCGGATGAGGAACACTGGACCGGTATCCCCGCACCCGACCGGAAGCAGCACATGTCCGCCATACCCGCCCCCTTCCTCGACACCGCCGCGCTGCCCGCGGGCCCCGCCGACATCCGGCTGATCGTCACCGACATGGACGGCACGCTGCTGGACGACGCCAAGCGGATCCCCGACGGGCTGTGGCCGATGCTCGCCGAGCTGCGCCGCCGCGGGGTGCTGTTCAGCCCGGCCAGCGGACGGCAGTACGCGACCCTGCACCGGCAGTTCGAGCGGGTCGCCGAGGGCATGGTGTTCATCGCGGAGAACGGCACCTACGTGGTCCGCGACGGCGTGGAGCTCAGCTCCGACCCGCTGGACGGACCCGTCGCGGTGGAGATCGCACGGACGGTACGAGGGCTCGCCGCGGGCGGCGCGGACGTCGGCGCCGTCCTGTGCGGCAAGCGGGCGGCGTACGTCGAGCGGACCGACGAGGCGTTCCTCGCCGAGGTGCGCCAGTACTACGCCCAGCACCGGGTCGTCGAGGACGTCACCGCCGTCGAGGACGACATGATCAAGGTGGCGGTGTTCGACTTTGCGTCCGCCGAGCACACCGTCGCCCCGGCCCTCGCCCCCTTCGCCGGCACCCACCAGGTCGTCGTCTCCGGCGAGCACTGGGTGGACGTGATGAACCGCACCGCGAACAAGGGCACCGCCCTGCGCCGTCTGCAGCGGGCGCTCGGCGTCACGCCCGCCCAGACCATGGTGTTCGGCGACTACCTGAACGACCTGGAGATGCTCGACGCCGCCGAGTGGTCCTTCGCCATGGCCGGCGCCCACCCCGAGGTGATCCGCCGGGCCCGGCACCTGGCCCCGTCCAACAACGACGCCGGCGTGCTGCGGACGATCGCCCACGTGCTGGGCCTCTGACCGGGTTCAGGGCTTGAGCGCGACCCCGCCGTACAGCGAGACCGGGCCGTCCCCGGCCGGCGGCTCCTCGGGGCGCCACCGCGACACCGGGACGATGCCCGGCTCCAGCAGGCCGAGCCCGTCGAAGAACGCGCCCACCTCGGCGTGCGAGCGGGCCACCAGGGTCACCCCGCCGGCCGCGTAGGCGGCGATGCCCTTGCGTACGTTCTCCGGCTCGAAGTCGGCGGTCATGGTCGACAGCACGAGGGCGCTGCCCGGGGCCAGCGCCTCGACCAGCGTGCGGACCAGGTCGTGGGCGCCGTCCTCGTCGGCGACGAAGTGCAGCAGGGCGATGAGGGAGAGGGCCACCGGGCGGCCGAAGTCGAGGACACGCGCGGCCTGTTCCAGGATGGTGTGCGGATCGCGGGCATCGGCCTGCACGTACTCCGTCACGCCCTGCGGGGTGCCGCGCAGCAGGGCGCTCGCGTGGGCGAGCACGATGGGGTCGTTGTCGACGTAGACCACGCGGGCGTCCGGGACCACCGACTGGGCGATCTGGTGCAGGTTGGGTTCGGTCGGTATGCCGGTGCCGATGTCCAGGAACTGGCGGATGCCGGGCCCGGCCGCCAGCGCGCGGGTGGCCCGGCGCATGAACGCCCGGTTGGCGCGGGCGGCCTTCGGCGCCGAGCCCCCGTCGATCGCCGCGATGCGCCGGCCCAGTTCCTCGTCGACCGGGTAGTTGTCCTTGCCGCCGAGGTACCAGTCGTACACCCGGGCCGGATGCGGCCGCGTGGTGTCGATGACCCGGTCCGTGTCCTGGATGTCCGCTCCGGTCTCCGTCATGCGCAGGCTCCTCCCCGTTTCGGTCCCGGCGATCGGTGTCCGGGTCGCGCGGGGAGCAGTCTGGCACGGTCAGCCGGCGCGGCGCAGACAGTCCTCGGCCACCCGTTCGTCGAGCGCCGCCCGGACCAGCGCGGCGGCCAGTACGGCAGGCTGGCTGTCCCGGGCCAGGCCGGTCAGCTTCCGCGGGTCCTCGGGCAGGCCGAGCCGCCCGGCGCCGGACAGCGCCTTGCCGTCCAGGTACGGCGCCACGTCCGGCCACACCCGCTGCGCCTCGCGCAGGAAGATGTCGGCGCCGGCCGGCCCGATGCCCGGCTCCTCCTGGAGTAGCTCCCGCAGTGTGCCGACGTCGCCCTCCGCCTCCCGGTGCAGCCGGCGCAGATCGCCGCTCCAGCGCCGGCCGAGCAGCTCGGCGCCGTCCCCGAGCTGGGTGGCCGTCCGCTCGTCGTACCGCCGGTAGCCGCCCCGGCCGAGCGCGTCCACCCGCCGCTGCCATCCGGCCTCGGCCATCCGGCGCGGGCTGTCCAGGTGCTCCTCGTGCAGGGCGCGGGCGGTGGCCACCGCGACCGAGGTTCGGATGCGGGCGCTGAGCAGCAGGGACAGCACCAGCAGCCGGTACAGCGGCTGCGGGGTGTCCTTCAGCCGGATGCCCGCCTCCTCGGCGAACGTCCGCCCGTGCTCGGACACCAGCTCCCGCAGCACGCGCTCGTCGCGGTTCATCGCCTACGGCTTGAGCGGGTCGTGGCCCAGCGTCATCAGCCGGTGCCGGCGGCCGGTGTCCCCGGCGCTCTCCGGCTCGGGCTCGTTCTCCGCGTCCACCAGCTCACCGACCGTGTCGACGACCTGCCGCATGACCCGTACGTCGTCCTCGGTCAGGTCGGTGCGGCGCTTCCGCAGGAGGGCCAGGACGTGCTGCCCGGTCTCGCCGCCCGCCCGCTCCGGCAGCGGTTCGCTCTCCTCGTCGGCGTCCCGGACCTTCAGCCAGGCCGCGAGCTCCGCCGAGCTCATGTTGACCACGCGGTGGAAGTCGTCCCACAGCGCTTCGAATTCCAGCGAGTCGGCCATGGTTGTCCCCTTCCGTGTGTGCCTTGCCCCGGGCGGGGAAGTGTGCGGGGCCGTGGATCAGCCGGCGGACGTGTCGCGCGGGTGGTTCTCGGCCTCGAACATCCAGCGCTGCTTCTCCAGGTCGGCGGTGACGGTGATCAGCAGGTCCTGGGTGACCGGGTCGGCCTTCTCGGTCGCCTCGATCCGCTCCCGCAGCCGGCCGATGGCCGCCTCCAGCGAGGACACCATCAGCTCCACGACCTCCGTGTCGCGCAGCCAGCCGTCCTTGGTGCCGGGCAGCGCGAAGGTCGCGGCGATGGTCTCCGGCCGGCCGTCCGGCGGCACGCCCAGCGCGGCGGCCCGCTCGGCCACCGTGTCGGAGTGGGCGCGGGCCGTCGCGACCACCTCGTCCAGCTGGAGGTGGATCGAGCGGAACCGCGGGCCGACGATGTTCCAGTGCGCCTGCTTGCCGACCAGCGACAGCCCGAGCAGGTCGACCAGGGTGTCCTGGAGGGCGGTGCCGGTGACACCGAGCGCCTCTTCGGTAAGTGTGCTCTTGACCACGGTCATGGTGCGCGGAACCCCTTTCCTCGGCTTTCCTCAGTGACGTCCGAAAGGGCGGGTGCCCCCGCTGTGCGGTGGCAAACCGGCTGATCAGCGGGGGCGGCGGCGGGGACGTGGGGCACCGGCCGGGTGGCGTGGGCAGGACCCGGAGGTGTCGCGACCCGGCCCGGTCAGCCGGGCAGTACCCCTGGTCGGCCGGGCAGTACCCGGTCCAGGAAGCGGAGTAGCTCCGCGTGGGCCGTGGCGCGGTCCGTCTCGTGGAAGACCTCGTGCCGTGCTCCGGGAAAGATCCGTTCGGTCAGCCGGCCGCCGCTCAGCCGCTCCACCCCGGGCCGGCTTCCGGACAGCGGTACCAGGCGGTCGTCGTCGCCGTGCAGCCACAGCACCGGCAGCCGGCCCACGTCACCGCCTTGCGCGACCGTTTCCAGGGTGCGGGCGAACGCCCGGAGCGTCGGCCGCTTCATGGGCCCGTGCCACACCAGCGGATCGGCAGCGAGGCCGCGCCCACCGCCGGGTTACGGGACAGCGCGGACGGGCTGACCGGGGTGTCCGGGATCTCGTCCAGGGCCAGCAGCCGTCCCGGCAGTTCCCAGGCGCCGATCACCGGCGCGGACAGCACCAGCGCGCTCAGCCCGTCGCCGTACCGCTGGGCGTAGCGGGCCGCGATCAGCCCGCCCATCGAGTGCCCGAGCAGGACCAGCGGCGGGCCGGGACGCGCGGCCCGGGCCAGGTCCGCGACCGCGTGCACATCGGTGACCACGTCCTCGAAGTCCTCGATCAGTGCCCGCTCCCCGGCCGACCGGCCGTGACCGGCGTGGTCGGGCGCGTACACGGCGGCTCCGTACCCGGTCAGCACGCCGGCCAGTTCGTCGTAGCGGCCGGAGTGCTCGCCGTACCCGTGCACCAGGAGCGCCAGCAGGCGGGGGTCCGGATGCGGCCACTCGCGTACGGCGAGGGCCCCGTGCGTGCCGTCGAGGACGTGCTCGCGGACGTGGCGCATGTCTCCTCCCGTCGCCCCGGCTCCGGTCCCGGGGGAGCTTCCCAGCGGGGCGGCCGAGGTCTATAGTCCAAAACTAGCAGTGCTAATTAATGGGTGCTGCGCAGTTCCGTGATCCACAATGTCGTAGGTCAGGAGTCCCGCCGTGCGTCCCGTCCACTTCGCGACCGCCCGCCGCACCCCCATCGGCAAGGTACGCGGCGCCCTCTCCTCGGTCCGCCCCGACGATCTGGCCGCGACCGTGATCCGCCACCTGGTGGCCGACGTGCCCGCGCTCGACCCGGCCCGCGTCGACGACGTCTACTGGGGCGCCGCCAACCAGGCCGGCGAGGACAACCGGAACGTCGCCCGTATGGCCGCCCTGCTCGCCGGCCTGCCCGACTCCGTGCCCGGCGCCACCGTCAACCGGCTGTGCGCCTCCGGACTCGAAGCGGTCACCGCCGCCGCCCGCACCATCGCCGCGGGCGAGGCCGACATCGTGATCGCGGGCGGCTCCGAGTCCATGAGCCGCGCCCCCTTCGTGCTGCCCCGGCCCGACGAGGCCCTGCCGCACCGCATGGAGACCTACGACACCCGGCTCGGCTGGCGGCTGGTCAACCCCGCCATGAAGGAGCTGCACGGCCTGTTCTCCATGGGCGAGACCGCCGAGGAGGTCGCCGACCGCCACGGCATCTCCCGCGCCCGGCAGGACGAGTTCGCCCTGCGCAGCCACCAACTCGCCGCCGCCGCCCGCAAGAACGGCCACTTCGACGACGAACTCCTTCCTGTGGAGCGCCCGGACGGGGTCACCGTCGAGCACGACGAGTGCGTCCGTGAGGACACCTCCCTGGAGAAGCTGGCCCGTCTCAAGCCGGCCTTCCGCGCGGACGGCACCGTCACCGCCGGGAACGCCTCGCCGATGAACGACGGTGCCGCCGGGCTGCTGCTGGTCAGCGAAGAGGCCCTGAACGAACTGGGCCTGGAGTCCCTCGGCCGGTACGTCGCGGGCGCCTCCGCCGGCGTCCACCCCGATGTGATGGGCCTCGGCCCGGTGCCCGCCACCCGGAAGGTGCTCCGCCGGGCCGGCTGGGAGACCGGCGACCTCCAGGAGGCCGAGCTGAACGAGGCGTTCGCCGCCCAGACGCTCGCCTGCGTCGATCAACTGGGCCTCGATCCCGGCCTGGTGAACCCCACCGGCGGCGCCATCGCCCTCGGCCACCCCCTCGGCTGCTCCGGCGCCCGCATCCTGACCACCCTGCTGCACCGCATGCGGCGCACCGGCGCCCGGCGGGGCCTCGCGACCATGTGCGTGGGCGTGGGGCAGGGCAGCGCGGTGCTGGTCGAGCGACACTGAGGAGTCATCAACAGGGGAATTCCCGCGAGGGTTCGACGGGAGCTCCCCGCACGGGTCCGACGGGGGCTCACCGCATGGGTCCAGCGGGAGCCCCGCACGGGGGTCCGGTAGTACGAGCCGCAGCAAGGAAACGGAGCAGCACTCCATGGCAACCCTGTCCGTCGCCGCCATCCTCGCCGAGAACGCCCGGCGCCGCCCCGGCAAGACCGCCCTGGTCGAGGGGGAACTGCGGCTCACCTTCGCCGAGGTGTGGCAGCGGGCGCTGGCCCGGGCGGGCGCGCTCACCGGCCTCGGCGTACGGCCCGGCGACCATGTCGCCCTGATGGCCCCCAACACCGCCGAGTTCCCGGTCGCCTACTACGCGATCGCCGCGGCGGGCGGTGTCGTCGTCCCCGTCCACCTGCTGCTGTCGGCCGAGGAGGTCGAGCACGTCCTGAAGGACAGCGGCGCCACCGTGCTGCTCGTCCACCCGGCCCAGGCGGACACCGGCCGGGCGGCGGCCGAGGCGGCCGGCGTCCGAGTGGTCACCCTGGGCGAGGAGCTGGACAAACTCGCGGTCGACGCCGAGCCGTTGCCGTCGTACGTCACCCGGGCCGCCGACGACCCGGCGGTGATCTTCTACACCAGCGGTACGACCGGTGTGCCCAAGGGCGCCGTCCTCAGCCACTTCAACCTGGTGATGAACGCGACCGTCAACGCCTTCGACGCGCACGACGTCCGCGCCGACGACATCGCCCTCGGCGCGCTGCCGCTGTTCCACGCCTTCGGCCAGACGGTCTCGCTGAACTCCACCTGGCGGGCGGGCGCCACGCTGGTGCTGCTGCCCCGTTTCGACGCGGCCCGGGCCATCGAGCTGATGGTCGAGGAGGGCGTGAACACCTTCCACGGGGTGCCCACCATGTTCGTCGCCCTCGCGGCGGCCGCCGCCGACGCCGAGCGGCTCCCCGGGCTGCGACTGTGCGTCTCCGGCGGGGCCTCGCTGCCGGTCGCGGTACTGGAGCGGTTCGAGGCCACGTTCGGGGCGCGGATCTACGAGGGCTACGGGCTGTCGGAGACCTCTCCGGCCGCGACCGTCAACCAGCCCGTGTTCGGCGCCAAGGCCGGCACCATCGGGCACCCGCTGTGGGGCGTCGACGCGGAGATAGCCCGCGCCGACGTGGAGGACCGGATCGAGCTGCTGCCGCCCGGTGAGCTGGGCGAGGTCGTCATCCGCGGCCACAACGTCTTCTCCGGCTACCTCGGCCGCCCCGAGGCCACCGCCGAGGCCCTGGTGGACGGCTGGTTCCGCACCGGCGACCTCGGCACCAAGGACGACGAGGGCTTCCTGCGGATCGTCGACCGCAAGAAGGACATCATCATCCGCGGCGGCTACAACGTCTATCCGCGGGAGGTCGAGGAGGTCCTGATGCGGCACCCGGAGATCGCCCAGGTCGCCGTCATCGGCCTGCCGGACGAACTGCACGGCGAGGAGGTCTGCGCCGTCGTCGTCCCGGCCCCGGGCACCACCCCGGACGCCGCCGCCCTCACCGAGTGGTCCAGGGAACACCTGGGCCGGCACAAGTACCCGCGCCGCGTGGAGTTCACGGACACCCTGCCGCTCGGCCCCAGCATGAAGGTACTCAAGCGGGCGTTGCGGGCGCGGTACACGGGGCGGTAACGCTACGGGGCCGCAGCGGCGGGTACGGGGGCCGCCCGGCGGTATGGGGCCGCTTGGTGGCATGGAGGCCGCCCTGCGGCATGGGGCCGCCGACGGGTGCCGGTCCAGGGCGCCGGCGGGTGTGCGGTCCGGCGGTGAGTGCCATGAGCCCGTGCCGTCGGCCGGGCGGAGGCGGCTCGGCGTCGTGGAGCGGGCCGGCCCGCGAGACGGACCTTACGTGTGGGTTGATCATGCACATAGCATCGGCCCCCGAATGAACACGATGACGCTCTGGCACATATCCGGCTGGGAGTTCGCCGCGCTCGCCTTCGCGGCCGTACTCGTCGGCTTCTCCAAAACCGCGGTCAGCGGGGCCAACACGGTGAGCCTCGCGATCTTCGCGGCGGTCCTGCCCGCCCGCGCCTCCACCGGCGTACTGCTGCCCCTGCTGATCGCCGGTGACGTACTCGCCGTCTTCACCTACCGGCGGCACGCCCACTGGCCCACGCTGTGGCGTCTGTTCCCGGCCGTGGCGGCGGGCGTGGTGGCCGGCACCCTGTTCCTGGTGTGGGCCGGCGACGGCATGGTGCGGGTCTCGATCGGCGCGATCCTGCTCTTCATGGCCGGGGTGACGATCTGGCGCCGGCGGACGGCCGAGACCCCGCCCGCCCCCGAGGCGGAACCGAACCGGGCGGGCCGTGTGAAGGCCCACTCCTACGGTGTGCTCGGCGGGTTCACCACGATGGTCGCCAACGCGGCCGGACCGGTGATGTCGCTGTATCTGCTGTCCGCAGGCTTCCGGAAGCTCGGCTTCCTCGGCACCTCCGCCTTCTTCTTCCTCATCGTGAACGTGTCGAAGGTGCCGTTCAGCGTGGGCCTGGGACTGATCGACGGACGCGCCCTGCTCCTTGACGCCGCGCTCGTGCTGTTCGTCGTGCCCGGTGCGCTGTTCGGTAAATGGGCTGTGAACCGAATCAACCAGCGACTCTTCGAACAACTCGTCATCGCGGCGACGATCGTGGGCGGCGTGCAACTGTTGCTGCCCTAGCCTCAGGGCGGGCGGCGGTGACGGTGGCGGCCGGACGTCAGGTCCCGCACTGCCGGTGGAACCGAGCCGGCGGCTCCGGGCCAGGACACGGTGAGCACCCGCGCAGGACGCTCGGGACGGCACGTACGGACGCCACGGACGCCGTACCCCGGCCGTCCGGCCGCCGAACGGAACCTCGTACGCTCACCCCTATGCCCGCGCATGTGCTGATCCTCGGCGGCACCACCGAGGCCCGTCGCCTCGCCGCCGACCTCGCCGTCCGGCCCGGGGTACGGGTCACCACCTCGCTCGCCGGCCGGGTCACCCGGCCCGGGGCACTGCCCGGCGAGGTGCGCGTCGGCGGCTTCGGCGGGCCGGAGGGCCTGGCCGGCTGGCTGCGCGAGCACCGGGTGGACGCCCTGGTGGACGCCACCCACCCCTTCGCCGGGACGATCACCGCCCACGCGGCGCGCGCGGCACGGGCCACCGGAGTCCCCGCCGTGGTACTGCGCCGCCCCGGCTGGCGGCCGGGCCCCGGAGACCGCTGGTACGACGTGGCGTCCCTGGCCGGTGCCGCCGAGGCCCTGCCCGGTCTCGGCAGCCGGGTCTTCCTCACCACCGGACGCCTGGGGCTCGCGGCCTTCGCCTCCCTGACCGGCCTGCACTTCCTTGTCCGCTCGGTGGAACCGCCCGAGCCGCCCCTGCCGCCGGACACCCGGGTGATCCTGGCCCGCGGCCCGTTCACGGTCCCGGACGAGACGCGGCTCCTGCGCGCCCACCGGATCGACGTCCTGGTCACCAAGGACAGCGGAGGCCAGGCCACGGCGGCGAAACTCACGGCCGCGCGCGACCTGGGGCTGCCCGTCGTCGTCGTCCGCCGCCCCCCGCTGCCGGACGGAGTCGAAGCGGTACCCGACGTGGCGAGCGCCCTGGAACGTCTGGGCTTCGCACCACACGACGGACCGGGCGCCTGACCCGGCCGGGTGCCGGTCGCCGGAGCACCTGCCGGTTTCCGGAGCACCTGCCGGCCCCGCGCTGTTCGGTCGCGCCCCTGTGCGGGCGGCCCGCCCCGTTCCCGGCCGGGCTGCCTGGTCCCCTTCCTGTCTCCTGTCAGTCCCGCGCGGGCCGGCCCTCCGCCGGATTCCTGCGCAGCAGGTACGTGTCCATGATCCAGCCCTTGCGCTCGCGGGCCTCGGCCCGCAGGCGCTCGATGCGCGGAGCGGCCTCGGCGATCGGACCGGAGACGAGGATCTCGTCCGGCGTGCCTATGTAGGCGCCCCAGTAGATGTCCATGTCCTCCTCGGCGTACCGCCGGAAGGCCTGGTGCGCGTCCAGCATCACGACCACGTCGTCCACCCCCTCCGGGAAGCCCTCGGCCAGCCGCCGCCCCGTGGTGATCTGCACCGGCCGGGCGACCCGGTTCAGACCCGTGCGATGCCGGGCGACCAGGGCGGAGACGCTGCTGATGCCGGGCACCACGTCGTACGTGAACTCCACCGCGCCCCGCGCCAGCACCTCCTCCAGGATGCCCAGCGTGCTGTCGTACAGCGCCGGGTCGCCCCATACGAGGAACGCGCCGGTGCCGTCGTCGTCCAGCTCCCCGGCGATCAGCCGCTCGTAGATCCCGGCGCGGGCGCTGCGCCAGTCGCCGACGGCCGGGGAGTACGCCGCCCCGCCCGCGGAGCGGTCCCGCTCCGGGTCGCGGGCCTCCACCACCCGGTACGACCCGGCCGGCAGATGCGCGTCCAGCATGTCCCGGCGGAGCTGGGTCAGATCGCTCTTCACCTCGCCCTTGTCGAGAAGGAAGAACACGTCCGTGCCCCGCAGCGCCTTGACCGCTTGGAGGGTCAGCTGGTCGGGGTCGCCCGCGCCGATACCGATGACATGAATCTTTCGCACGCCCCGAGTCTGCCGCATGCCACTGACAGTGCGTCCACCGCCTCCGTACGCGCAGCGACGACCCCTCGGTGGCACCCGGGGAGCCCCCCGGGTCAGGGGCCCGGCCGGGACGCCTACGCGGAGCCTGGCCAGGGAGCCCCGGCAGGACCCGGCCGGGAGGCCTCGGCGGGGCCCAGCCAGGGAGCCTCGGCGCGCGGGTCGACCGGTGCCGAGCCGCGCTCCACCCGCCCCGCCAGCTCCCGGGCCCACCGGGTCAGCCCGGGCAGATCAAGTCCGTAGGGCCGGTCCTCGCCCTGCCCGGCCGCCCATTCCTCGACCGCGCCGGCGCCCCGCCGCAGCAGCCGGGCCCCGCCGACGGCGTTGCCCCGGGCCGCGTGGGTGAGCCCGACGGCCAGCTGGGCCAGCCCCCGCCAGAGCGGGCGTTCCTCCCCCGGCCCCGACTTCCAGGCGTCCTCGAACACCTCGTGCGCGTGGAACGGCCGTCCGGCGGCCAGCAGCGCCTGTGCCTCACCGACGGTCTCCCGAGGTGCCCGCACGATCCCCTCCGGCTGCCGGGGAACGCCCTCGGCGCCGTAGGGCAGCGGACGCCCCAGCCCGTCCCGGGGCCGCGCGTTCCGGGCCCGCCCGGCCGTGTCCCGGTCCCTGGCATCCGATGCCCCCGAGTTCGTCATACCGCCGATTGTGCCCCGCCGTCTTCCCTGCCGCGCCCCGGCTCCCACCCGACCGGCAATCCCGCTTCACCCCGTCTTGTACGACTCCCTGCCCGGCCCTCTTCGGCGCACCCGCCAACGTGGGGTAAAGTACTGCCCGCACGATCACGCGGGCCACCGCGAGGCAGTGCGACGGGACGTGGCGCAGCTTGGTAGCGCACTTGACTGGGGGTCAAGGGGTCGCAGGTTCAAATCCTGTCGTCCCGACTGGAGACAGTCGCAGGTCAGGGCCGGTTTCGGAGCAATCCGAGATCGGCCCTTGATCGTTTTTGGGGACCAGTTGGGGACCAGTGCTCCCTTGACCGGTGTCGGCGGGTCATGACGATTGGTCCCGGGAGCGAGCGGGGGGGGGCGCGGACTGGTCATGAGGGAGCCGTGGCCGGCGATGCGTCGCAGGACGTGGACCGGGACTCCCGCGTCGGCGAACCAGGTGAGGCCGGTGTGCCGGAGGTCGTGGCGGCGCAGGTGTTCGTAGCCGAGCCTGATGACCACGTCGTCCCAGTGGGTGGCGTCGTGCAGGACGGCGGTGGAGATGCGTCCGCCGCGCGGGCCGGTGAACAGGCGGGCGGCGGGGTCGGTGCCCACGGACAGGATGCGCTGGGCGACGAGGGGACGGATCTCCTCGATGATGGGGACCTTGCGGGCCCGCTTGCCCTTGGTGCCCTTGTCGGTCAGTCCGTCGGGTGCGGGTGTGGTCTGGCGGCGCACGGTCCAGATCCACTGGTCGGTGTCGATGTCCTGGACGCGGCAGCCTGAGACTTCGCCGATCCGGGCGGCGGTGCACGCGGCGAAGACGACGACGTCTCCCCATCCGCGGTCCTGGTCGTGGGAGGCGGCCACGAGCGCGTCGGCCAGCTCGATGAGGCTGTCCCAGTCGGGCAGGGCCAGCGCGCGCGGACTACGAAGTTCGTCCTCGGCCTGCTTGTAGAGCTTCTGCCAGCCGGTCACGCGGGCGGGGTTGACGGTGATGATGCCGTCGCGGACGGCCTGTTCCATGACGCGGACCAGGACGGCGATGGTGTTCTTGACCGTTGAGCGGCTGTGCTCGTCGGCGATCCAGTTCTGCACGGTCCGGTCGACGACACCGTTGGTGATCAGCCGCACGGCGAGGTGGCTCAGGGCGGGAACGACACGCTTTCGCCACCCCGCGAGGTAGGGGTCGAGTGTCTTCAGCTCCAGGCCGCGCAGCGCGAGGTCCATGTTCGCTTCGCCGTATTCGGCCAGCGTCATGGTGGCGGTCGACGGGGTCAGGCCGGCTTGGGCGGCCTGGACGATGGCCTGGAGCCACTCCAGCGCTTCTTCTTCGCTGTTCTTTCCCTCGGACAGTGACTGGCGACGTTTGGTGGTGGGATCCCACCATCGGACGCGCGCCCGGTACGGGGCGGGGCGGTCGGGGCGGTGTTCGATGTCGGTGGAGATCCGGATGCCGACGGCGATGTTGGTCCTATCGGCCATGGATCCCCTTGGTGGGGGAGGTACGACGGCTGCGCAGCCATTCCTCGACATCGAGGGCGCTGTACATGACGACACGTTCCGAGAGAGCGACGAACGGCGGCCCTTGGGGAGGCCGGGCGGTGCATCATCGGCGCAGTGTCGAGGCGTCCACCCGGAGACGAGCGGCCAGGTCGCTGGTCGAGTACCAGGCGTTGGTCAGGAGGGGTGCTTGGTTATCGGCGGGGACGGCATGCCGGCGGGGAGATGCGGGTTGTGCTGTGGTCTTCTTCTCGTGATGGGGTTCGGCGTTGGTGCTTGTTGCTATCGGGTCAGGCAAGTGCGGGTGATCTCCGGGCAGTACGGAGCACCAGGCGGGTCGGTGAAGAGGTCGGATGCGGGCGACACGTTCCGGGAACGGAGGGCGTGTCGCGCCCGGCAGCAGCGCTGATGCCGGTCACCATCACTCGCGGTTGTGCTCCGAAACGGGCGTTGACCAGATAGTCGTCTCCGGATACGCCGGTTTGGCTAACCGGCGATTACGGGCTATGTTGCCCGGCTGACGCGACATGACGGGGCGTGAAGAGCCAGCCACTGGACTCCTCTATCGACCTGTTTACGATGACGCATCATGTGGAGTGCGTGGCGATTCTGGAGCCGGCCGAAAAGGGCCGCTGACCTGCGGTTTCGGTGGGTGTGCATGATGTGCGCTATGGGCGTTACGGGCGATATCTTGACGCTCGAATGACGCTCTGCGCGGTATCTTGACGCTCATTTGACGCTCGCTTTGATGGTGCGTCAGGTGTATCGCGTCGCTGTTCAGGTGGGCTCCTGGTTTCGTAGGCGTGGCGGGCTGCCGAGGACATCGGGGCCGTTCGCCCAGCGCGGAACGACGTGTATTTCGAACCCGTATCCGAGTGGTGGAATCAGCTCGCCGGGGATGGGCGGGCGGCCTTCGCGGCCGCGCTGCCACCAGCCCATGTCCTATGCGTCCAAGACGAGATGGGTCTCCTGCGACATCGAGGCGGACCAGCCGACGATGCGGCGGGAGAAGGTGTCCACGACGAAGGCGACATAGACGACTCCCGCCAGGCGGCGACGTGGGTGAAGTCGGTGACCCAGGTGCGATTGGGGACCGGGGCGACGAAGTCGCGGTCCAGGCGGTCCGGGGTGCCCAGGAGCAAGGGCCAGGCCCGCTGGACCATGCGCGGCGAGTGCAACGAGTGCGAAGTCCCTGCGTTCTCCCACAGCTTCACGATCGATGGATACTTCCTGCCCCAAGCATCGGCGAACTTCGCGGACCGCTCCAGGGCGGCCTTCTCGGTCGGCTCCGTGTGGACCGGCTCCAGAAGCGCTTTAGTCCCAGTCCTGGCGGGCGGCGTAGCGGAAGGAGTCCCGCAGCAGCTGCACCACGCATCGGTGGCTGCCCTGCTCGGACCAGGCAACGCGGGGGCTCGAACACGGCCGCCGACCGCATCACCGCCGCCGGCCCGGCCCTGGCCCAGCTGCCGAAGAAGTACCGGCGCGGGCGACAGAGCATGGTCCGCGCCGACTCCGCGGGCGGTACCCACGACTGCCGTCGCCTGGCTGGCCCGGCGGGGACGGTGGCTGAACTGCTCGGTCGGCATGGTGGTCACCGAGGCGATCCACCAGCACGTGCTGAGGGTTCCGGCCAGGGCATGGACGCGGGCCGCCGAGGCGGACGGCGGGATCCGCGATGGCGCCTGGGTCGCCGAACTCACCGGCGACGTGCTTCGGGGCTAGCCGGAGGGGATGCGGCTGACCTGATCCGCCACCAACATCGTTGGCCGGCCGGTCGTGGAGCGCGAGCTCCGTCGCCGGCTGCGGGAAAGGGCCGAGGACCGCGTCCGGGCCGCCCGGACCACCGGCCTGCGCAACCTGCTCCTGCGCCGCACCCGCACAGCCTCGCCCCACGCCACCAAAACGGTCCACCGACTCCGTCAACGACCCGCCACGAAACGTCGAGGTCAGATCCAGCGGACCAGGCCCTTAAGAACCCGGAAAAGCTTGGCCCGCCATGACGCGTTAGCAAGCCATTCACGGTCTTTGGTGATGCTGGCCCGCGTTACACCTGCCTCCCGCCTGCTGTTGTGGGCGGGTGTCAGATGCCCAGTAGTTATACGCCACCCTACCCGGAATACAGAAATGTCAAGTTCTTGAGCCGCCTCATACTGGGAAGCCCACTCATCGTCAGAGCATTCGACAGGGGAATTGCTCCATCCCTTCATCACTCGCGGGTATGAACGATCAGCCACGTTAACCTCACATTACAACCATTGCGAACGTTTGCAACGCAATCGAACTGCGGTTACCGCCTCGCATGCGAGGCGGTAACCGCAGTTCGATTCAGAACATCCATTCCTTCACGGTGACACCCACTTGTCGTAGCGCCGCACTGCCTAGCTGTGTTCGAGGGGTGCCCGCGAGCGGGAAACCAGCCTTTGGCCCCAGAGCGACGCACCCACCTACTCCTCTGCCGCAGAGACTACCGGCTAGGATCCCCATCCCTTCCGCTTTTGCAGTACCTACCAAATATTGAGCCATTCCTTGATGGCGCTCTTCGCTTGAAGACGCAGCGTAATGCGCCATGAGTCCACCAGCGAACAGCGCTCCCGCACCCACGACGAAGAGTCCGGCTCCGCACGCCACTGACGCTATGCAGACTGCGGTTCCTGTTGCGGCGAGGATTCCCACCCCCTTGTCGATCAACCAGTGCTTGTCGGTCACCTTGTCCTTGGTGTTCTGCCAAGCGTCACTGAAGTGGCCCTTCATGATGCTGCCGAAGATTCCGTCCTTCTTGCGGCGTTCTGCTTCTGCCCTGCGTCGGACCTCTGCTTGGGCTTTGAGTTCTGCTGCGCGGACGGCTCGGGCTTCCGCTTGCGGGTTGTAGGTCTTTTTGCTGATGTTGCCTTTGCTGTATCCGAGGCGGTGGCCGTCGGAGCACATGCCGTGGTGGCAGACGGAGTGGTTCTTGCCGCCTGGGTCGACGGGCCCGTCCTGGACGTATCGCTTCGGGTTGTTCGGGCCGGTGCCAGTGCCTCCGATGGGGTAGCCGACGCCGCAGATATCGGCGAGGCACAAGCCTGACGGATCAGCGTGGGTGATGGGACTGTTGTGGGCGTAGCTGTAGGCGTTCATCTGGGCGGGGTCATCGATGTCGATGATCGGGTCGACGGAGATGAATTGGCCGGTGGTGGGGTCGTATTCGCGGGCGCCGAGGTGAACGAGGCCGGTGGGGTCTGGTGTGCCGCCGACGAAGCCGCGGGTGCCGGGGATGGTCTCGGCCTGGAGGGAACGGAGCTGGCCGAAGGGGAGTTGCTTGCGGCGGGTGACGGCGAGGGTGGTCATGGCGACGGCGGCCATGGCGGTGCCCTGCTGGTCGGGGACGAGGAAGGAGAAGCCGCTGCTGGTGCGGACGGCGACAGTCTGGCCTTCGTGGGTGTAGTAGCGCACACCTTCCTTGGTGCCGTCGGTTTTGATCTTGAGTTCGTTGTTACCGGGCAGGGTGAGGGTGGTGGTGCCGTCGGCGTCTTTGGCTATGAGGCGGTTGCCCTCGGCGTCGTACTGGTAGCTGGTGGTCCTGCCGTTCTCGGTGAGGGTGGCGAGGTGGCCTTCGTCGTCCCAGGTGAGATTCTGGGTGCTGGTGCCGACGGTGCGCTTGGTGGTGTTGCCCGCAGCGTCGTAGGCGAACGCGCTGGTGCGGCCGTCATCAGCGCCGCCTCTGACGGTGGCGGACTGCACCGCGTGCGGCAGCTCCGACTTGGGGTTGTTGTGGACGTAGGTCGTGGTGGTGTCGGTACCAGCCAGGAAGCTGGTCCCGTGGTCGGTCTGCTCGATGCGGTTGCCGACAGTGTCGTATGTGAAGGACTGCCAGTACGCGTCCGGGCCGCCGACGGCCGACGCCGACGGCTGCGCGTCGCAGTCGGTCTTGGCGGTCCACGCCTGGATGAGCCGGCCCAGGGCGTCGTTAGCGAAGCACTGGGTGTCGACTGTCCGACCAGCGTCCTGACCGCTGGCGGTGGTGATCCCGGTGATGTTATCGGCGTCGTCGTAGGCGTAGGTCACGTCGTCGATGCGCTGGGGGGCCAGGTCGCGATCGGTGGTCTGCTGGTGCAACCGACCGGTGAATTCGTCGTATACCTGGGTCCGGTAGACCTTCTTGCCGAGCGTGCCGTACTCCGTGCGCACAGGGCGTGAGAAGACGTCGTGACTGGTGGCGTTGATGAGGGTGACGGCGCCGGCGGTGGTCTTCTGCGGGAGGTTGCCCGGTCCGTAGACGGTGGTCTGGCGTTCAGCAGGCAGATCGCCGACCGCAGGGTGTTTGATCCACTCCTGCAGACTGGTGTAGGCGTTGTAGCCGTAGGTCCAGGTGTAGCTGCCGGCGACCGCGCCCGCCTCGGCGGGAATGGTGACGGTGCTGGAGGTCGGCTGGTAAGCGTCGTTGTACGAGTCGACGGCGGAGGTGTACGGATTGCCGCCGATGTAGCGCGTGCTGCTGGTCAGCTGGCCCTTCGCGATCGTGTCGTAGGCCCACTCTGCCAGCAGGGAGTTGCCCTTCTTCACGGTGGTCCTGCGGCCGAGCTGGTCGTATCCGGTGGTCAGCGTGATGCCGCGGGCGTCCGTAACCGTGACGGGGTTTCCCAGCTCGTCGTAGGTGATGTGGCTCTTGCCCTTGTCGGGGTCGTCGATGTCGGTCTTCTGGCCCCGGGCGTCGAAGCCGTAGGACCAGACGTTGCCCGCCGGGTCGGTGACTGTCAGTGGCTCGTCCCACATGCCGTAGCTGTAGTGGGTCCGCTGCGAGGCGGTGCGGGCCGCATCGGTGTACTCCAACCGATCGGTGGTGCGGCCCTGGGCGTCGGTGATCACCGTGGTAGCGATGCCGCCCTTCGGTGGAATCACCGTAGTACGGTCACCGTCGTAGAGAGTCGTGGTGCGGTACTTCTCCTCGCCGTAGGAGAGAGCGATGGCATCGGTGACGCGCCCCATGCCGTCGTAGACGTTCTGCGTCATCGTCGGCACCGTGTTGTCAGCTGCCTTGACCAAGCTCTCCGAAGGCGCTCCATCGGTGTAGTAGGGAGCGTGGGACTTCCATGGGTTGCCGAGGGTGTCGTAAAGCGTCTCCGTCACGATCCGGTTGCTGGTGCCGATCGCCGGAGCCTGTGTTTCACGCGGTCGCATCAGACCGTCGTAGAGCTGGTAGCTGGTGCTGTAGGAACCGTCGTATTGCAGTGTCTTGGTCGCCACAGCGTTGGCCGCGCTCTGCGAAATGGTGTACCGGTACTCGGTCGAGGGCTGGGAGGGGTGGTCTGCATTGGCCCAGCCGGGCTTCCACACCTGCAGCGTGCGCCCCAGTCCGTCATACACGGCGTCGGTGCGCTTACCGTTGGCGTCGACCATGGCCGTCGGCACCGCGCGAGTTGGATCGTAGTAGGTCATGGTGATGTGGCCGAGGGCGTTGGTCTCCCTCTGCAAGGAGGGTGCCTCGGTCGTAGTCGGCGTATACGTGGTGGTGCTGGTGTTGCCCCTCGCGTCGGTCTCAGTGAGCTCTCGGCCGTGCTGGTCATAGGTGTGGCGGGCGGTGGTCAGGTAACCGGTGCCCTTCGCGTCCTGCTCGTCCAAGCGTGTGACGTCACCCTTGGCCGGCGAAGTGTCCAGGCTGGTGGCATCGTCGTAGTAGTACCGTCCGACGGAGATCAGGTCGGCAGGAAGTGACGGCGTCTTGTCGCAGGGGACTGCGACGGTTCGCTCGGCCTTGATCAGCGTAAGAATGTTCGCAGCCGAGTTGCGGGCGTAGTCAGTAGCGGTGCACTCCTCGTCACCCGTGACCACGACGTCACCGAGGTCGGACTCTGTCAGGACCAAGCCATAGTTGTCGAAAGACCGCGCGGTACGAGTGGTGCGCCAGGAGTCGCCGACGGCTGTCCGAGTTTCCTCAAGCTGCGTGCCGGTTGCATAGGCGTTCAGGACAGGCAAGCCACTGCGGGACTGGCTGGCGGTGGCCGTGCTGTGCCAGGCGGTGTAGCTGGTGGTGGTCTCCAGCCTGCCGCCGTTACCGTCGAAAGTGGCCTCTTCCCTCGTCATGCCGGCGAAAGCACGGTGATCGGCGACAGCGCTTTCCTGATGGTCTTTGACCTGGGCTCCGTCGATGCCGCGGAAGTAGCGGTACTCCCTCAGCGTCTGTTTCGTCGAGGCAGGACTGCCGCCGCGGACCTGGACACGACCGTATCCCTTACGATCACTGTAGGTGAGGTACTTGGCCTTGGTGAACTCGTCCTCGTCTTTATCCCATGCCATGCCGTCCAGATAGCTGTAGTCGGTCTCTTTGGTCGGGGCTCCGCCAGTGTTGTCCGACTCCAGGATCTGCGTGACGACGTAGGTGTGGAACCAGTCCAGGTATGGCTCGTAGTCAGCGGCCGGGGCCTCCGGCGGAGACCAGATCACCGGGTAGCAGCGGCGAGTATTGGTCGAAGGAGCGGGCACGTCGCCGGCTTTGCAGTCGGGCCGCGAGTAGGTGACGCCGATGGTGGCCCCGGTCTCGGTGGTGATGCCGTAAACGCGATACCGCGTCAACGGAGGCACCGGATCCGGGCTGCCACCGGTGGTGGCACCTTCGACCCGGTTGGCCAGCTGCTGGCCCTTGAAGGTGACCGCGGGCAGGCTGACATCGCCAGTGCCGGTGTGTCCCGTGCGCGTGATCGACGCCAGCCACAGCGCGGGCGCAGACCCATCGCCGGTGGCGGGGAACTGATGCGTCAGGGTCCAGGTGTCGACCGGCTTGTAGGCGCCGCCGGTGAGGATGGAGGTGTCGATCTTGGTCAGCCGCTTACGTGTCCAGAACGACGGCGAGTAGCGGCTCTTGCAGTCGTCGCCCTTCTTGCAGTATCGATCGAAGGGCACATCGGGCCAGTTCTTGGCGTGGGCGGAGTCGAAGACGCCGCAGTCACTCAGGAGGCAGCGCTCGGACACGGTGAAGTCCACCCGGCCGGCCGCCTTGGCGCTGTAGACGCTGCTGGAACGCAGGCCGTACTCGATATGGTCCAGGTAGCCGCCGCGATCGTACTCGGTGGCGGTGGAGGCCCCGGAGCTGGAATTGACGTCGAGACCGTAGTAATTGGTCTCCTTGGGGCCCCAGTAGTAGGCCATGGCGTCGGAGTGCGGGTCGACGACGTAGTCGAGGTTCCACCGCCACGCCTGCCGGCACCAAGAGTCCTTGAACGCGGCCGCATGGCACGGTTCGCCCGCGTGGTTGCCGAAGACGGGGACTGCCCAGGTTGAGTTGGTCTCTGTCCTGCCGCTTGTCCAGCCGGGCAGGTGGTTGTAGCCGAAGTAGTACTGGGTGCCGTCCGGGGTGGTTACCTTCCAGTACTCGCCGTTGTCGTCACCGTTGGCGAGGCTCGTGTCGGTGAGTTTTTCGGCCTTGGTGCCGTTGTCGTTCTGCAGGTGCCATTCGCCCGTGCTGTCGTCGTGGACGAGCACGTTGGTCTTTCCGCCGAGTTCCAGTACGGCGTTGTCCTTCTTCCAGCACAGGTCGCCGCTCTTGTCGGTGCCGTTGCCGTCCTTCACGTCGTCGGAGCAGGAGACGTAGCGACGCTCGATGTATCCGGGCGCCAATGACCAGCCGTCACCGACCCAGTTGGCCTGGTTGTTCGTCGCCGCGGTGCGTCCGTCGACCGCCTGCGAGGAGTAGGACAGGCTCAGGTCCGGTTCAACCCCACCGGGCACCTCGGGCGTGTCGACGTCGTACGACCAGGTGAAGGCACCACTGGAGCCGCCCGCAGTCCACGAAGCCGTCGGAGCGAGCGGCGTGGCCGAGAAGTTGCCCTGGCTGCCGGAGGCAGCGGCCGTCGCAGCGAGCAGCACGGTGTTGCTGTCGGTGGTGCTCTGAGCAGTAATGGATGCTGGCGCGCCGGATGCCAACGTGGAGGGTGATGGCGTATCAGGCTGCGAGCCCTGTCCGTCGGCAGCCGGTAGGGAGACTGTGGCTGCCAGAGTTTTGGCCTTGGTGTCGTTCTCGGTCCGGAGCTCTCGGCCTGTACGGCAAGTCGTCTTGCTGGGGGTTGCCAGCGCGCACTCGGGCAGCTGGCGTAGTGACAGCCGGGAAGCCCAGTCACCGCCGAACATGTACTGAAACGTCGAGTAGTCGACCTCGATGTCGACCTGGCCGCCGGCTCCTGCGGATCGGAGCGCCAGCACCACCCCATCGATGCCAAGGTTCCTCGCGACTTGCTGGTCCAGCACTTCTACCTGCGCCGTGTCCGGGCCGCCTTTCGCTTTCCCTTTACTTGAGCCAGCCCGGCCGATCCTCAGCGGTGTACTTCCTACAGGTAACTTGCCACTATTGCTCAGCTGCACAGTGGCTTTGCCCGGGTGTGGCCACGCGGATCTGGGCACAGCCTTCCAGGCATGCCGAGCCGCCTCGTCCGGCTTATGCAGCTGCTGAGCCCTTTCCGCAGACGTCGGTACGGGCTTCGGCTTCCTGAGCTTGGCCAGCGACAGTTCCGCCGCTGCGGCTACCGGCCCACCCAGCAAGCCGGCCACGAGATAGGCCACCAGCGAGGCAGCGATCCATCTCGCGACTCGCGCCTGTCTGCCCATCGAACTGCCACGATGCACGAATCCCCCCCCCACAAATCGGACACTTCCCCCCCACGAAAATTTCACAAGCGTGTAGATCGTCCGGAACTTTACATCGCCATCAAGGGGGTCCCAAGAGGGCGACAAATAAATTTCGAGCCAGCCTGAGTCATTGACCGAAAATAGGTTCTCAAAATGAAATGAGCCACATCCCATTAATCCCGATATCGAACGCAATGGCCCTAATTGTTAGGTTCGCATAGATTGGGGAATTCGGTGCAGCTCGGGATGCCTGATATTCGAACGGGTTGCGCGGTGCACGTGAGTCTGTGAAGATTCCGTAAGGGGGTTCAATGAGAAGTTTGCTATGTATCTTCCTTACGCATGCCGTCTCGTCACGAGTTACGCCGGAGGGGGACGGCCAGCATCCAGGGTCTGAGGAGTGCGGCCGGGGCCGGTCGGCGCGCCCAGGGCATCCTCATCAGAGAAAGGTCTGCTGTGAAAATTCCAAGACTGTGGCCATGGGAGAGTCGCCATCGACGCAGAATTTTACCAAGGGCATCTGCCCTGGCTGTCGGGTCCTTGATATTGCCGGTGGTCGTATCGACAGCTGTCCTGGCGGCGCCCGCTGCAGAAGGGTCTGCTGATGTCCAGCAAGATCCGCTCGCGGTAGCCTCTCAGGAAGCCGTAAAGACCGGACAGCCAGTCGAGGTGGCTGCCAAGAGAACCGAAGACAGCGAGGTCTACGCGAATCCGGACGGGACCTACACTGAAAACCAGCACGCTCTTCCGGAGAGAGTCCGCAAGGGCAACAAACTGGTTCCAATCGACGCTACACTCCAGCTCAACTCCGATGGAAGTCTGTCGACCAAGGCCACCACCGTAAGCGTGACCTTCTCTGGAGGCGGCAACGGACCGCTGGCCACGGTCACACGTGACGGGCGCAGCATCTCCCTGTCCTGGCCGACCGCATTGCCCGATCCCGTAGTAGCCGCAGACAGCGTGACGTATCCGGATGTACTGCCGGATGTGGATCTTAAGCTCCAGGCCGGAGCCAGCGGCTTCGCTCAGCTTCTGGTGGTGAAGACCCCAGAGGCGGCGAAGAATTCACGACTGGCGTCCCTGCAGTACGGCATGGTCGCCGACGGCGTCGAAGTGCACGCCGACAGCAACGGTAACCTCACTGCCCTCAACCCTGCGGGGCAGGAGGTGTTCACCAGCCCCACTCCCCGCATGTGGGACAGCACCACTGCGGCCTCCCCTGGGGCAGTGTCCCGTACGAACGCACAGGGCCCCCAGAATGAGGATGAAGAGACAGGCGTTCCTACTGGCGAGTTCGAGCCCGGTTACGGTGCTAAGCAGGCCGCGATGGACGTGACATTGACCGACACGCATCTGTCGATCACTCCGGACAAGGAACTACTGACCGATCCGAGCACCGAGTTCCCGGTTTACATCGACCCATACGTCTCGGGCGCCCGCGAGGCATGGGCGATTGCCTATAAGAAGTATCCGAACTCCTCTTTCTACAACGGCGTCGGCTGGGGCGGCTCCGGGTCCTCCACCACCACCGCACGTGTGGGCTACGAGAACGAAACAAACGGCCTGGCCGAGTCCTTCTTCCGTATGGACTCCAATAAGCTGTGGGACACCAACAAGCAGATCATCAATTCCACCTTCAGGATCAAGAACACCTGGTCGTGGTCATGCACGGACCGCATTGTTCAGGTCGGCCTCACCGGGGGAATCAGCTCCTCCACTACGTGGAACAACCGCCCGACCTGGGCTCGGACGCTGTCGTCTGTCAATGAATCGTTAGGCTGGGGCAGCAACTGCCCGGCCGGAAACCTCGCCTTCGACGTAACATCGGCCGCCAAGGACGCCGCTTCGAAGAAATGGTCCAACATTACATTGGGCATGCGCGCAGACAACGAGAGCGACGTCTACGCGTGGAAAAAGTTCGACGCCCACAGCGCGGTCCTCTCCACGTCCTACAACACCGTCCCCAACCCTCCCACCGGTCTGTACACGTCTCCGGACAGCGGCAAGAACTGCGGGATCAGCACTCCGTATACGGTGCTCGGCAACACCGACGTAACCCTGGGCGGTAGGTTTACCGACTCTGACGGCGGCACCGTCAAGGCCCACTTCCTTCTGTGGCCGACAGGCCACGGTGGAGCGGCCAACGAGGTCAACAGCACCGTCTCCACCACGTCTGGGACCATCAGCAAGATCGTCGTCTCCAAAACCAAACTCGCCGCGCTGCTCAAGGACGCCGGTATCGCCGGCACCGGAACTTTCACCTGGTACGCACGGGCCGAGGACGGCTCCGCTACCAGCGCCTTCAGTTCTGAGTGCCACTTCCAATTCGACAGCACCCGCCCGAGCCACCCACCGACTGTCACCTCAACTCAGTTCCCCGACGGCAGTGACGGTTGGCCGCAGGACACTAGCCTCGTGAGGACCCAAGGCACCTTCACCCTCGGTAGCGGCGGTGTCAACGACGTCAAGAAGTACGAGTACTGGACGGACTGGGACGCCACCGTCCGCACCGCCACGCCCGCATCCCTCGGAGGGCCGACGGACGCCAGGCTGACACCGACCTCGGCCGGACCCCACTTCCTTTACGCCCGCAGCATCGACCAGGGCGGCAACGTCTCCGACCGCACCGCATACCTCTTCTACGTCAATAGCCCAAGCATCCAGGACAAGCCGGGCGACCTCAACGGTGACGGCAACAGTGATCTGTACGGAGTGCGATCCGATGGCGCCCTCTGGCAGTACTCCGGCACTGGTAACGGAACCCTGAGCGCATACACCGAAGCCGGCTCAACCAACTTCAAGGGTGCCTCCATCACCCACCGCGGCGACTGGACCGACGACGGTTACGAAGACCTTGTCGCACTCAGCGGCACGGACGGCAGTAAGACTCTGCAGCTCTACTCCAACAACGGCTACGGCTATGCCTGCACCACTGTCGGCGAACAGGCCAGCACCGGTGCCTGTACTACCGGTCGGCAGGAACTCACCGTCTACGATCCTGGCAACAGCCACTGGCAAGATGCCGACCAGATCATCGCCATCGGCGACGTCGACGGCCCCTTGGATGTTGACGATGACGGCAGCGTCGACATTCCCGGCTTCCCCGACCTCCTCGTCAAGGAGGGCAACCTGCTCTGGCTTTACTACGGTGCCAGCAGTTACCACCTCGATGAGACCTACGAGCCAGTCCTCGTCGGCAACGGTGGGTGGTCCGACTACGACATCATCGCCCCCGGAGATGTCGACAACAACCAATACGTCGACATCCTGGCCCGACGGAGATCAACCGGCACCCTCTACTACTACCCAGGATCCGGCCCGTCCGGCGAAGGCCTGGGTAACAGTACGACGCGAACCCAAATCGGCACCGGCTGGACTCCCACAAGCCGGCCTTTGATCACATCGGGTGGGGACGCAGACAGCGACGGCAAGCCGGACCTGTGGGCAACCAGCCCCGATACCGGCAAAGGGCTGTACTTCTACCCAGCCGTTACGAACGCCGGTCACGGTACACCTACCGCGGTCGGTACCCATGGCTGGTTGGACTTCCAGACACTGAGCTGACGAACGCCGCACCCGGTTGGTGGGGCTCGCCGCAGGCGCCGATCACGGCGCGGCCGCCTACTGCCTCCACCTCCAGCATCTGACCAATGGAGAGCTGAGGGCAGCGGACGCATAGTGGGCGCAGGTCGAAGAGGATCTGGCCGACGCGGAGGGCGGAGACCCGACCTTCGATGAGAGGCCGACGCTGATCGAGGCGCTGGATGATTTCGCCGGTACCGCGCTCGCGCCGGCGCCCACCAGGCGGTCCCCATGGGCGGTCTGCCGGGGGAGGCCGACCGCCTGGCTGACCAGTACGACGACGGCCTGCTGGGCCGGTCCGACCGCCGCCTGGCGGACCGCCGGCGTGAACTCACCAGCCACTGACTCCAACTCATCGCCGAAGGGGGCCTCCCGGGCACCACGCCCACCCGGGAGGCCCCCTTCGGCATGTCCACTGAAGGAGTTGGTCTCTGTGGCCGCTTCCCCTGCTACGGCCGACCAGCGGCCCCTCCCGGCGCGGTGCCCTACCCGCATGCCCGCGTCGAGGGCGGCGGGGCGGTCGGTGGTCTTCCAGGCCGGGCCGTGCTGCTGGTCGAGACGGTCCGCAAGACCGACCTGGACCACGCGATATCCGCAGCCCTGACGCCGTGGCGCAAACCGCGGGCGGTGCACGATCCGGGCAAGGTCCTGCTGAATGTGGCGCTCGCGGTGGCGCTGGGCGGGAGCTGCCTGGCGCGATGTCGCCATGCTGCGGGCAGAGCCGGCGGTGTTCGGGCCGGTGGCCTCCGACCCGACCGTCTCCCGGCTCGTCGACACCCTCGCCGTCGGCGGGACACGGGTCCGGACAGCCCTCCGCGCTGCCCGGGCCAACGTGCGCGAGCACGTGTGGAAGCCGGCCGGTGACGCGGCGCCGGACACCGGCGGGCAGGTGACCGTGGACCTGGAAGGCGTCACCGTCCTGGCCCACTCCGAGAAGCGGGATGCGGCGGCGACCTGGAAGAAGTCCTTCGGCCACCATCCGCTGATGGGGTTCGTCGGCCATGGCCGCGGCGGGTCCGGGGAGCCGGTGACGGGCCTGCTGAGGCCGGGGAGCGCGGGCTCCAACACCGCCGCCCGACTGGCCCTGGCCCAGCTGCCGAACCCGACTGGCCCTGGCCCAGCTGCCGAAACAGTACCGGCGGGACGGCAGACCCTGATCCGCACCGACTCCGGCGGCGGCACCCACACCTTCGTCGTCTGGCCCGCGACTACGAGACCCGGCCCGCCCGCTCGGAAGCCATGATCTACCTCGCCATGAAAGTCGCGTTCGCCGCAGTGCGACTGCCGCAGGAGAGGTCGTCGAGCGCCCGCGGTGCCGTTCGGGTCTGTCACTAGGGAATCAGCACGCTATGCCCTGCTCACGCAACCAGTCGCATTGAGTCTCACCTGAGGACTTCGGCCGGTCGACGCCCGGTCGCATGGTACGAAGTTCCTCCACCGTGGCATTCTTCGGCCACTCTGTAGGGTTGCCGCTGGAGGAGGGGACCACGTGTTGCGGCGTGGACGGACTGGGTGTTGCCGGCCGTGAGTAGGAAGGCGACGGAGAGGCGTCCGCTGGGCTCGGTGAAGGACTTTCCTCCGTCGTCTGGCGAGACGGCTCGGGCTTGCTCCTTTGTGTGCTTGGCGAGGGACTCGGGGCGGGGGAGGCAGCCCCCGAACCGCTCGCGCACGCTGTCGCTCCAGTGCCGATGCCGACGACCAGCAGCGCAGCAACGGCAATGGTTATCGCGCCTGCCCGCATGCGGGTGCTCCTCCTCCAGGTGATTGATCAGGGCGCCTGAACTCTACGGCCGGCGGGAAGCCCCAGCACATCCGCGCGGGTGTACGAGACTCAGGCCGACGTCGGGCCGCCACCGCCGGACTCGCGGTACAGCCAGGCGACAGCGACGACCGAACCCGACACCGCGAGGCGTAGGCCGATGAATGCGGGTGCCGCGCCCCGCGGTTCCGGACCGTGGGCCCCGGCGGCCGCCGCGTCCGTCAGAGCGGAGCGTGTCATCCGTGCCGAGCGATCCGAGCTATCGAAAAGGGACTCCGGCTACGACGACTTCGCGTACGTGATGCCCTGTCGGCCGGCGATCCGGTTGAGCCTGGCCGGGTTGAGCCGACCGTCCACCATGAGCCGGGGCCCGCCTCGACCATGTCCCCGAGGAAGCACTCCCAGCCGCCCGGCGATGAGATCCCCGGTACGCGCGGCGGGCCGCCCGCCCTGGTGAGCAGGGCCGGCCCGCGGTGGAGGCCCGCGCCGTGGGCCGGCGCGAACGGGGTGGCGTCGGTCCCGCGGAGCAGCGGGACGCCCGCCCGGTGCAGCGCCCGCAGCGGTCCGACAGGCTGGAGCACTACACCTACTGCCCACGCCAGTGCGGGCTGATCCTCCTCGAGGACTCCTTCACCGACGACGCGGCCACCGTGCGCGGCACCCTCCTCCAGTAGCTCTGTCGCCTGTCGCTCCACTACTCGGGAGCGAACGGTAGGCTGATTTTGCTGCTCAGGCAGCGTGGCGGTCGCCCTCCGGGGCGGCCGAGGATCGCAACAAGTGGAAGCGCCTGATCTGGCCGTCCCTGCTGGGGCTGGCGGCCCCCCGGGCGGCCGAGGATCGCAACGATCACTGGTACAGCAACGCCGGCGGCAAGGCCGTCACTGGCGGTCGCCCTTCGGGGCGGCCGAGGACCGCAACGACCCCCGCGCCATCGACGCCTTCGAGGACTGGCCCTGGCGGTCGCCCTTAGACGCCATTTCACTTGGTCAGTCTGCGGTGGCATATGAGGGTCGCGGCGATGGCGGTGAAGGCGAGGAAGTGTTCTGGCTTGCGTTCGTAGCGGCGGTGCAGACGGCGGCAGCCAGACAGCCAGGACACGGTCCGCTCCACCACCCAGCGGTGCCGGCCCAGGTGCCGGGAGGACTCGATGTCCTTGCGGGCAAGACGATGCCGGATGCCACGGGATGCGAGCCATTGCCGCAGGTGACGGTAGTCGTAGCCCTTGTCACCGTGCAGTTTGCCGGGCCGCCTGCGCCGTGGGCCGCGGCTGGAGCGGATGGGCGGGATGCCGCGGACCAGTGGGATGAGGGCCTGGCTGTCGTGGAGGTTGGCGGCGGAGATGCCGATCGACAGGGGCAGGCCCTGGCGGTCGACGATGAGGTGGATTTTCGATCCCTTCTTGCCGCGGTCGGTCGGATTCGGTCCCGTCAGCTGCCCCCTTTGAGGGCCCGGACGCTGACGGAGTCGATTGCGCACCGCGACCAGTCCAGCTCGCCCCGGGCACCGAGTTCGTCCAGGACCAGGCGGTGGAGCTTGGCCCACACCCGGGCCTCGGTCCACTCGGTGAACCGCCGGAAGGCCGTCACGCCCGACAGGCCGAATCCCGGTGGTAACTGGTTCCAGGTGCAGCCCGAGGTGGCCACGAAGATGATCGCGGCCAGCACCTCGCGGTCCCCTCGCCGACGATGCCCTCCACCCTGCGGGCGCACCGGCGCTGGTGGCACCACCCGCTGGAACAACGTCCACAGGTCATCCGGTGCCATCCGCTCGACAAGCGCAGCAGTCATCACCCCAGACTGCCGCAAGATCACGCCAAGTGAAATGGCGTCTTAGGGGCGGCCGAGGCTGGCAACCCCCTCCTGTTCCCCATCGTGGGAGTCGAGCCGCAGCCTGACGGTTGCCCTTTTGGGCGTTAGAGGATCGCAACATCGACATGGACAACTTGCGTACGCCGGTGCGTGTGATTGAGACGGAGCGGGCGCTTAGAAGGCGCCCGCTCCAGTGCTTGTGGAATGGGCTCTGACCTGGGAAAACGTGATTTTATCCGCCGTCCCCTCGGACGCCGGGGGACGCATGGGGGAAACGTATCTTCCCGATGACTGGGGGACGCGATGTGCATCGGACGTCCGTACGCGCAGGGTCTCACATCACCTTCGGATTAGCCGACCTTCGTTGAAACAATCCCGCGCCCCTCGGCGTTACGGATCTTGAAGCCGAGGAAGGGAAGGTGTGGGGCCTGAAGCTGTTCCATATGACACAGAGCGGCGCGGCCGAGGTCGCGCCGCGTCTTGCTGAGACGGAAGCGGATGTGCAGGGCCATGTTGAGGCGCACATGGAGACGTTGCTGGGCGTCCGGTTCCTGGCGAGTGAGTACAGCACGGGGCCGGTCCATGGGGGCAGGATCGATTCACTCGGTCTGGACGAGAACGGGTCGCCTGTCATCGTGGAGTACAAGCGCGGTGTCGACGCCGGCGTCATCAACCAGGGCCTGTTCTACCTGAGCTGGCTCGTGGACCACCGGGCCGAGTTCGAGCGCCTGGTCCGCGACCGGCTCGGGGCTCCGGCCGCGGCCCAGGTGCTGTGGAGCAGTCCGAGGCTGATCTGCATCGCTGGGGACTTCACCCGCTACGACGTGCACGCCGTGCGTGAGCACCGGCGCAGCATCGACCTGGTCCGCTACCGGTACTTCGGCAGGGACCTGCTCGGACTTGAGACCGTGGCCTCCGTCAGCGGCGGGCAGCCAGCAGTGCGAGCGGCCCGCAGGAAGCCGGTCGCGCGGGCAGGAGGCGCCGGCCCGAGCGCGGCGCTGGACGACCTGGTGCAGGCTCTCGACGAGACACTGCTCGGTCTCGGGGACGGCGTGACCCGCGTTCAGCGCAAGACGTACCGGGCGTATCAGCGCCTGCGGAACTTCGCCTGCGTCTGTCCGCCACAGAGGACCAAGCTCCTCGTCTACCTGAAGGTCGATCCGAAGGAGGTCGACCTGGTGCCCGGCTTCACTCGCGATGTGGCGGGACTCGGCCATCACGGCACGGGCGACCTGGAGGTCCAACTGCGTACGCAAAGGGACGTCGAGCGCGCGCAGGACCTGTTTCGAGTCAGCTACGCGGCGGCATGAGCCGGCTCCTGTCCGTGGCGTTCTGTGGAAGCGTGGTTTTCAGCGAGCCTTTCGACGCAGGGATGGAAGGGTGGCGGTGGACTATCAATGATGTTCAGGATCGCCGGTTTGGCTAACCGGCGATCCCGAGCTATGTTGCCCGACCGCGGCGAAGCGCTCAGTGTCTGCTGACTACGATGATGAGGGTGTGTGCGGCGCCTTCCGCGCCCAACGCTCGAGTGGCACGCGATCTCCCACCCGGAACGTGGCGCGGCCGGTGAACGCGATGACGCGGAAGTCGTCGGCCCTCTGCTCGAACAGCACGGGATCGGAGAGCGGCAGCGCCGCCATGGAGCGGGTCAGTAGCGGCTCGATGGGTGGTGAAAGGCGCACTCCTCCACCCCTGCACCCCGCGCGTCCGGACTGCCGGCCTTGTTCGCACCGCCTGGACAGCTGCACGGTGTTCGGGCGGAATCGGCTCTGCGGCCTGGCTTTGGCGGCGCATGGGCGTGCGAGTCCCCGTCCCTGTCCACGTGGCTGAAGGGGGCGTCGTCCGGTCAGTCGTCGGCCGTGGGTCGTAGCTGCTCGAAGAGCCGCGAGGGGTACAGCGGCAGGTCCAGTGCGAGTTCGAGCAGGAGGATCGTGTGTGAGGCGGGCAGCCGGGTTCCCTCCAGGACGGCCTTGACCGTGGGGTGGGACGACTGGGCCAGCCGGGCGAGTTCGCGGAGCCCGAGGCGCCGCTGGGCCATGGCCGCTGCGAGGTTCTTCGCGAGAGCCTGGCCGAGGTGAGCGCCGGGTGGCGCGTCGGCCGCCAGGTCCCCGGACGGCCATTCACCGTGGGCGAGGTGGTCCCGGGGGATCACCTCCCGCGCCATGTCCCACCCCGCTGTGACCGTTATCTCCTGGTGCCTCGAACGTCTCATTTTCCCTGATCCCCATGCGTGACCCGCGCGATCCCGGGTGGTAATTTTTTCTACCACCGTTTGTGTGATGAAGGGGGATGCACTGTGCTGTTCGTTGGATGCGACTGGTCGGACAAATGGCTCGACTTCGCCGTGCTCAACGACGCCGGCACCGTGATGGCCGAGCGCCGCATCACCTACGCCGACGCCCCCGACCCGGTGGCCGAATACCAGGCGTTTCTCGCCCCGTTGGAGCGGCGGTGGAGGTCGGCCGTCACGGGGATCGAGGACACCGGCATCCTCTTCGCGCGTGCCCTGGCGGCGGCTGGCATGAAGGTGGTGCACGTGGATCCGACGCGCGCGGCCCGCCACCGGAGTGCTCTGGGAATCGCGAAGTCGGACCGTGCCGACGCGCGGATGCTCGCGGCCATGGTCCGCGCCGGGGTCTGCCGGCCGGTCGTCGCCAGCAGCCCCGAAGCCCAGGCGCTGCGGACCCTCACCCACACGCACCGCGCCGCCGTCGCGGCCCGCGTAGAAGCCGCACACAGTCTGCGTGCCGCCCTGACCCGGTTCTGGCCTGCGGCTGCGGCTGCCTGGCCCTCCCGGCTCGGCGGGCTGCGCAACGCCCAGGCCATGACGGTGCTGGCCGCAGCTCCCGGACCTCGCGCCGCCAGCAAGCTCACCCGGGCCCGGCTGGCAGAACTCCTGCGGCAGGCCGGCCGGACCAGGGCCGTGGAGGACGAAGCCGAGCGGCTGCACCTGCTGTTCTGTCGGCCCGCCATGCTTCTCGACCCGCAGGTGGAGGAAGCCGAGTCGGTGCGGATCAGGGACCTGGTGGCCGTCCTGGACCGCGCGGTCTCCAGGGCCGCAGCCCTGGAGAAGGACATGCACGCGCACTACACCCGCCAGCGGCACTACCCGCTCATCTCCCGAATCCCGGGGATCGGTCCTGTCCTGGGGGCCTACCTGCTTGCCGAGATCGGGGACCGGCCCGAGGAACGTTTCGGCAGCGGGCGCTCCCTGGCCGCCTACGCCGGCGTCGCTCCGCTCACCTGGGCCTCCGGCACCACCACCCGTGTCGCCTTCCGCCGGGCCTCCTCCGTCCACCTCCGCAGCACACTGCACACGGCCGCGTTCAGCCTGGCCATGCAGTCGCCGGGAGCACAGCACTACTACCGGCGGCGACGTGCCGCCGGAGATGCGCACGCCACCGCCCTGCGCAAGCTCGGCCGCCGACTCGTTCTATGCCTGTACCGGTGCATGTCCACCGGCCTGCCGTACGACGACGCGGTCGCCTTCGGCTACGACCCGGAGCGGCCGGATGCCCCCGCGCTGCAGAGGCGAAGCCCGCTGTCCCCGGACGAGATCAGCCACGCGCGCGAACTCCTCGCCCAACCCGGCGCCACCGTCGTGGCAGTGGCCAAGGCGTTCGATGTCAGCAGGCAGACGATCTACCGGCACGTCCTCGGCCGCCCCTGGGCTGCCTGACGGGCAGGCCGCCGATCCGAGAGCGGAGGCGTCCGCCGATTGAAGCGGCGAAGGCCCCCGCCCTCGGCCCGGGCGGGAGAGGTGGGTGGGCGCGCGGTACGCCCGTTTATCCCAGGGCCTGCGAGCCCCTACGCGGGAATGGCGGCCACGCCGCCCACCCACCTCACATCACGATTCCCCTCCCAGCTGGGCCACCGACCGGTCAACGCCGTAGATGGGCTGGTGGCTGCTGAGGTGCTCCGGAGGGCGTAGCGGGAGCGTAGTGGTGTGCCTTTTTCGCCTGCGGTGGACGGGGCTGACGTATTCCGATTCCCTCGGCGAGTTCTCCGGTGAGGTGGGAGAGCAGGGTGGCGGGGGTGTAGGTGGAGGCGTGGATGGCCCAGGTGGGGCGGTCGGGGTTCTGTCCGGCCCACAGGGTCCAGGTGGGGAGGTAGTGGCCGGGGTTCTGGGCGGCGAAGGCATCGAATTGCACGCCGGCGTCTTTCTGGGGGGTTTCCCAGCGGATCCATCGTCCGTCCACCGTGTGCTTCCACCCGGCATCAGTGAGGGGGCGCGTGGCTTCGGTGACGGTCTTGTCCGTGATCGGGCTGCCAGCGACTGTTTCCCACGTGTCTGTGTCGTCCAGCTGGTCCAGCAGGGCCTTCAGCACGGGGGCGGGCGCGGTGTCGGTGGCGGTGAGGTGCCACATGCGTTCGGAGACCGGCGTTTCGTACGCGGCCACGGTCCAGGACGTCTCCCGGGGGTCTGCCTGGTGGACGCGTTCGATGCGCAGGGTCTGGGACTCGTGGATGGCGTGGGTGGTGTCGTCGGACCAGGTGCTCCACTTTTGCCACTCGCCGTGTGCGGCGAGGAACTCCTCCAGTAGGGCGTCGTGGTCGCCGGGGTCGGCGGCGTACGCCGGCACGACTTCTGGTTCGGGGGCGGGCTCGGGCTGGGCCACAGGCGATTCCGTGCCGGTGTCCGGTGTGCCGAGGATGGTGCGGGCTTGGGCGGTCTGGCGCTCGGTGTCGGTCAGGGGCGCGGGGCCGGGGCGCATGCTGTCGCCGTGGACGCGTTCGAACATGGTGAGGGCCTGGGCGGGGGAGTCGAAGGTGTCGGCGATCTGCCGCAGGTGGTTCTCTCCGTGGAGGTAGACGCTCTTGCCTGTATTGAGGTAGGTGCCGACCGCGACGGTGGTGTGGCCGTCGTGGGCGTGGGCGTGGATGAGGAGCCGCCTGTGCCGGATGTCGTCGTAGAGCTTCTGGGCCTGGTCGGAGACCTCCCGGATCTCGGACCGGGTGAGCCAGGGCATGGGGTAGTCGGCCCAGGTCCACTCCTCGTGGATGGCCTTGCGGAGCCGGTCGCTGATCTGGGTGGGGATCCCGGCCGCGTGGAGTTTGCCGGCGGTTTCGTTGGCCCAGTAGGGCTCCTCGTGGTCGATACGGACCAGGACGAGCGTGTTCTCGGCGGCGTTCTCCCAGCCGTCGGCCAGGAGGATGGCCAGGGCACGATCAGCTTTGGTGCCCGTGACGGTCGCGGTCACGGCGCTGGAGTGCGTGGGGTGGGTGTCGAGGCGGACGTGGGCGTCGAGGGCAGGTTCGGTCACTCGGGATGTGCTCTTTCTGCCGGTGGCCGGACCCGGTCGGGGCCCGTCCACCGGCATGGTCGGGGTCAGCGTGTGAGGCGGCCGGCGGAGGCTGCCGTGGTGGGAGCGGGGCCGGTGCGCCGGACCGCCCGGGTCGTGCGGGGCGGGGGGCCGGTTGCCGGGGAGGTGGCTTGCTGCCAGCGGGTGCGGATGGCCGTCAGTTCGGCGAGGGCGCGGCGGCTGCCGACCACGAGCTGGTAGGGGCTGTTGGCCGGGTCGTCGCTGAAGGCTTCGATGCGGCGGCCGGCGTGGTGGGCGGTGGCGAGGACGGACCGGCGCAGGATCCGCTCGCCGAGGTAGGGCGCGGACACGTCCGGCCGGGTGAGGAAACCGAGCACCTCCCGTGGGTCATCGACACCGTTCAGGACACCGCGCTGCTGGGCCTGCCAGAGGACGGTTACGGGATCGACGGGGGCGCGCTGGCGCACCAGTGTGGTCAGGCATCGCCAGAGTCCGGCGTGCAGGGGGAGGGTGAAGTCCTCTTCCGTCAGCCAGCGCATCTGCTCCGTCTCGGCTGGCCGTGCGGTGGCCGTGGCGAGCAGCAGCCGCTCCTCCTGGGTGGCCTCTTCGCCATCGGGTGGAGGTTCCTGCGGGGGTAGGGGGGTGCGGGGCAGGGAGCCGGAGTGCGGCGGGAACGCGGCGGCGATGGCGTCCACGACACCGGCGAGGGCGTCGGCTTCGGCCAGGGTGCTCGGCACGGGGTGGGGGAGCGAGGTGTCCCGCGCGGTGTGCGTCAGGCGCTGGGCGGCCTTGTGCAGGCGGCGGCGGGCGTGCTCGGCCTGGATGATCCGCGTGTACGCGGGCGCGTGCCGGGGGGTGGGGCATGCGCTGATGAGGGTGTGCAGGTGGGCGGCGGTCAGCCCGCGGGCCTGCCCGCGGGCGACGGTGAGCACCTTGCCCAGCCAGGCAATGTGCTCGGCGTGCTTGCCCGGGCCGGGGGCGGCAGGCCGTGCACGCAGGGCGGCGAGCGCGGCGGCGTGATCGGCGGTCTCGACGGGGGCGGGGGTCGGCAGGGCTTGGATCGCGGCGAACACCGCGGCGTGCGCCGGGGTGGTGAACGCGTCGGGGCTGATGCCGGTCACGTCGGGCAGGCGGTGCGGTTCGGACAGGAGGGCGCCGAGCAGGGCCTGCTCGGCGAAGTAGCCCGGCGGCGACGGTGCGCTGGCGCCGAGGCCGTCCTTGTGCGGGTGGGTGGTGCGGGGCATCAGGCTGCGAGCGTGAAGTCGTCGGGGCGGAAGGGGACGTTCAGGTGCGGGGCGAGGAGGTGGGCTGCGAGCCGGGGCGGGACGGCGTTGCCGATCTGGGAGAACTGCTGGCCCTTGTTGCCCTGCCAGGGGTAGTCGGCCGGGAAGGACTGCAGGATGCCCGCCTCCCGGGCGGTGATCTTGATCGGCTCGGGTACCACCATGGTCTTGCCCGCGGTGTCGCCGGGGCTGGGGGCGGCGGGTTCGGCGACCCAGGTGCACTCGTTCGCGCGGTGCCCGAAGAACAGCGTCCCGGCCGGCTCCCGGATCGACCGGACGGTGGCGTTGGTCTGGTTGTTGCTGCGCAGGGACCAGACCCAGCGGTGTGCTTCGGCGGTGAACGTCGGCGCTGGACGGTCGGCGGGCAGGTCGGAGCCGGGCCGGGCGGCCCAGGCCGGCCCTTCACGACGGGATCGCAGGACGGCTCCGCCCGGGTGGGGAGTCCAGGTTCCCCGGTCGCGGGCATCGGCGAGGGTCTTGCGGGAGCCGGAGGGGAAGGGCTCGGGGCCGCCTCCCGGGCCCCCGCCGGCACACACGGTGGGCACCGGGCCGTCGGTCCGGCCCCACCCCAGGGCCTCGGCCATCGACACCCACCGGGCGCGGCCGGGCCCGAACAGCGACTCCGGCTCGGCGACCTGGGCGTGCGTGGGCGGCGGGGGTGCGGCGGTACGCACCCGGGAGGCGAGCAGGAACGCGCGGCGACGGGTCTGGGGGACGCCGTAGTCGGCGGCGTTGAGGATCCCGGTCCACACGGAGAACCCCCAGGTGCGCAGGATGGCGGCGTACTGCCGCCACAGGGGCAGGACGTCGGGGACCTCCTCCATGGCCACCCACTCCGGCTCGCCCACCGCGTTCAGGGCGTGCAGGTAGCGCATGGGCTCGGCGGCGAGCAGGGAGCGCGGGTCGGCGCACGCGGCCAGGAGCTGGTCGCGGGTGTCACGACCGGCGGCGAGGTCGGCGACGGCCTGGTGGACGAGGGGCTGGTCGACCAGACCCAGGCGCTTGCCGGCCATCGACCACGCCTGGCACGGCGGGGAGGCGATCAGCCCCAGGACACGCCCGGAGAAGATCCACGCGGGGTAGCGGGCGACATCGGTCTGGAGGGTCAACTGCCCGGCTGCGGCGCGGGTTTCGCAGGCCCAGGTGTCCCATTCCAGGCCGATGTCGCGGGCCCCGAGAACGCTGAGGGCGTGGCTCCAACCACCACAGCCGGCGAACAAATCAAGGATGATCCGCCTCACACGGTCACCCCGAAGTCGCTCCGGATGTGCCGCAACTGCACGGTTGTATGGACTGGGCGGGATATGTCGGATTGAGGCAGGGGCTGGCCTTTCATCTGAGAAGCAGCTGACAGAGGAGGGTCGAGAACTTCGGCCCCGCAGGCGCCCGCGGGTCTCGGCGGGTCAGGGTGTCGCCGAGGTGGCCCGGCGCACCGGCGTTCAGCCGCCGTGTCCGGAGCTGAACGCGGGGTCGGCCATTGAAGGGCGGGCATGTCAGCGGCTTTTCGCTGCGCGCGGTGCCACGGCGGGGGGCAGTATGGCGGGCGCGGGGTTGGCCTGTGCGGAGTTGACGGGGCCGGGTGTGCGGGCGGGGGCAGCGGCTTGTACGCGAGCGGGTGGGTGCGCCAGTTCGACCGCCGCTGCCTGCAGCTCATCGGCTGCGACTTCGAGTGCCTCGTCGGCTGCGTCACGACAGCCGGTGATGATCTCGTTGACGTACCGGAGTTGGCGTTCCAAGTCCGAGGGGCTGTTGTGATACTTGGGGTAGGTGGTGAAGTTGAAGAACGTTACTTCGGCCTGCAGGCGGCCGAGTTCGGTCATGGCCTCACCGAGCGGGACGAGGGCAGCGCTGTACACCACCACCGCCTTCTTCGCGTCCGCGGAAGACAGGCCCAGGCGGTGGCTGACCTGGTCGCTGACAGCGGTGAGGATTCCGGCCAGGGAGTGCACCTGCGCGGTGACGCTGTCCAGGTCTGGGATGGTGGGAGCCGGCGGCAGGGCGCGCAGCTGGAATCGGAGGCGTTCGATCTGGCCGGCCATGTCATAGAGGGCCAGGGCCTGGGTGATGCTGGTCATGATCAGTGCTCTCGGGCATTCGGTCCGGCGGATGGGGCGGGTGTGGTCACGCGGTGAGGTCGAAATCGCTCCGCACGGGGTCGCCTGACCGGCAGGCCCACGGGGAGCAGCCGTCCACCACCCCGTTCTCCAGGTCCTCCACCACCGCGGTGCGGTCATCGATCTCCTGCTGGCGGGCGGCCCACTCGGCCGCCGTGACGTGGTCGATCGGCGCCTCGCTGAGCGGGACTCGGGAGCGGTGGAGGAACGCCTGCCCGAGCAGCCGGGTGCCGGAGGCGTTCGCGCGGGCGTTGCCCGCCCGGATCGCCGCGTCGAACTCCACGACGTCACGCCACTCCTCGGGGTTTTCCCGGATGTGCCGCCACTGCGCGTTGCCGTGGTACGGGCAGCCCAGGCAACTGGACTTCGGGGTGTCGGCGAGGCCGAGCGAGGTGAGGTAGCGCAGGCAGTCGCTGCGCGACCAGCCCAGGTCGATCAGGGGGTGGCGGTTGCGCATGTAGCGGACGTCGGCGTCCTTGGCGCGGTGGAACTCGTCGGTGGAGATGCCCACCCACTGCTCGACGAAGACGTCCTTCGGGACGCGCTGCGGGTGGGGGTAGCCGAGCAGTTCACGGACTTGTCGTTTTATCGGTTTTATCTTGTATTCCCCGGTGCACTGGCGCCGGGTCATGCCCGGCCTGCCGTCCTGGTTGAGGACGTACAGGGGCATGGACGCGAAGCGGTGGTTCGGGTCGAGGGCGTCACGGCGGATGTTGCCGGAGGAGACCCGCAGGACGGGTATCCCGGCGGGAGCGGCAATCTCCTTCTCCAGCCGGTCCAGGTGCTGGTAGACGGCGCGGGGCTCCCAGCCAGTGTCGGCGAAGATGGCGTAATCGGCCTTCGGGAGAACGCCGTTGGCGGACAGGGCGAGCAGGGTGCTGGACTGGACGCCGGCACCGAGCGAGATGCAGATGAGCGTGGGCGAAGCGGGAATCAGGGACTTCCTTGCGTGAACGAGGCAGCAACGGGACGCGTCAGCGGCGGGCGCGGGCGGTGCTGACCGTGGCCGGGGCGGGGACCGGGCTGGCCGCGGGTGGGCTGGGGATGTGGGGGGTGTCGATGACCGTGCTCAGGACGCAGGTGCCGAGGGTGGTCAGGCGTACGCGGTCGCGTGAGGAGCCGCCGGGGAAAAGCGGGGGCACGGTCGTGGACTGGCGCTCCACCAGGCCCTGGGCTTCCAGTTGGCGCAGGACGTCGACGGGCACCGGCACGCTGTGGCCGTAAGCGCGCTGACCGTATTGATCGGTGACGGCAACGTGGCCCTGGGCGACTTCGAGGAGAGCACCCCGCTGGGCCGTATCCAGGCCGGGGACCGTGGTGGTGCTGCGTGCCCGCTGGGGCAGCCTGGTGGCGATCTGTGCGGCGGAGGCGACGATGGTCGCTGGTGCGAGGGTGGTCAGTTCACGGGCCAGCCGCAGGTACTGGCCGAACCCGCGGCGCGGATCAGGGTGGGTCGGTTCGGCGTCGTCGGTGGGCCGGGCTTGCCGGGCGGCGGTGAGGTAGCGCGTGGCGCCACCGGCCAGGTAGGCGGTCTGCTTCAGCCGGACGACGGCGCTGGTGACCGGCTCGACGGCCGGCAGGGACTGCTGTCGTACCGTCTTGATGCCGGCAAGGGTCTCCCGCTCCAGACGGTGGGAGGAGGACACGTAGGCATCCTCGGGGAGTAGGGCGCGGCCGGCGAACAGCAGGTCGATCGCGTCGTTGTGCTGGGTGTAGAGGTCGGCGAGTGCCAGCAGCCGTTCCACGGGCGTCAGCGCGGCGGGTGCGGCCACGTCGAACAGCGGGGTGTCGGGGTCGGGCGGTGTCGTCATCAGTGGCGGGGCTTGGCGGCGGGTGGGGCCGGAACGGACGGGGGTGCTGCCGGCGCGGCTTGCCCGCCGGGCGGCAGGGGCGTGGTCAGACAGGTACGGGCGTCCGACAGAGCGAGCAGGGCGTCATGGACCTGCTTGGTGAGCTGGCTCAGCGCGTCGAAGACGTCGAGCTGTTTGGCGCTTCGGGCATCGGACTTGCTCAGGGCGATGACGGGGGCCAGCGCCAGGGTGTAGTGGGCGGTGGCGCGGCCGAGGTGAGCGGCTGCCCGGCCGAGCGGCTCGACGCGTTCCTGGTCCGCGGGATCGGCGTGCTCGCAGGCGAGCCCGAAGTGGGCATCGCCGACCGCTCGGGCTGTCAGGTGACAGAGCAGGTCGATGTGCCGCATCACGGTGAACACGCCGTGGGGCGAAGCGGCGACCGGGTGGTGGAGCAGGTCGGCGATCACGGCGTCGATCGCTTCCGCCATCGTCATGTCGTCCAGGTCGGTCGGCTTGTAGGTGTGCAAAAAGGCGGGGTTCCTCGGGAGGGCTTAGCGGGTTGCCGACCGGGTCACGGCGGCCTTGGCCGTGGGAGGGATGGCCGCGGGCGGGGCGGAACGAGGCTGGCCCAGGGTGGCGGCCAGGGCCTGGCAGCCCTCCGGGGTGAGGTGGGGCCGCTCGTCGTGCATCCACAGCGCGCAGGGCTCCCGTTGCACCAGGCCACGGCTTTCCAGGGAACGGATCGTGGTGATGGCCATTCGCCCGGTGCCACGCTCGACCAGGACCCCGTGCTGGTCGAGGGTGACCCGGCCGGCGGCGACGGCTTCGAGCGCCGCCCGCTGCGTGGGTGACAGGGCCGGCGGCGGCCGGAAGGCGCCGGGGTGCTGTTGGCGCAGTTCGCGGGCGAGGAGACCGGCGGCGGCCAGGCAGTCCTCGGCGCCGAGCGAGGTCAGCTGTTCGGCCAGGCGGGAGTGTCTGGCGGCCTGCGCCGTCTGCGCGGCGGGCGGAGCCGTTGCCGGTCCCTGCCCGGGGTGGTGGGAGACGGTGTGGGACAGCAGGTCGACCGCGTCGATGAGGTGGTCGGCGGCGACCACGGCCAGCGTGGCGAGCTGCGTCATCCGGACGATGGCGCGTTCGACGTCCGGTGAGTGGTGGAGCCCTGGCGCCGTACCGATGGCGTCGCGCGCATCGAGCGCGCCCCGAGCCAGGGCCTGGGTGACCGGGATGTGCTCGGCTGCCGCCCCGGTCGCGTAGGCGGTGTGTGCCGAGTTGATGCGGGTGAGGACGTCGCGGTGCCGGATGAAGTCGGCACCCAGGAGCAGAAGGCGCTCGGGCAGAGGAAGGTCGGGCAAGGTCATCGTTTCTGGGGTCGGCCGGCAGACGTGCGGGTTGCCTGCGCGGCGGCGTGGTGGACGTGAGGGCTGACGGCGGCTGCGGCCAGGGGGGTGATCAGCGCACCCGAGCCGTGTTGGACGAGGTAGGGCAGGTCCTTGAAGAGCCGTTCGACCGGTGCCGGGTCGGCCAGGTGGGCGAAGAATTGCCGGGCCAGCTCCTTGGGGGCGTCGCGGCTGAGGGTCGCGGTCCATTCCGTGTCGAACCCGTCGTACAGCGAGTGCGTGAACCGCCAGGGCAGCTCACCGCCCGGCTCGTAGGTCAGGACGCAGTGCCCGTCGGGGGAGGCGTAGACCGTGGTGGTCTCGGTCCGGGTGGTGGTCCAGCCGTTGAGGGCGGCGGTCTGGTCCAGGGCGCTGGTGGTGAGGGGGATGCGGTCGGCGTGCCGGGCGTCGCCGAGGAGCTGGGGCAGGGCCTGGGCGACGGCGGCGATGGCCTCGATGGGGGTCTGCCGGGAGAACCGGGCCGTCCAGGACGGGTCGTGGTGGCGGATGGTCCACCACGACCCGTCGAACCGGGTCGGTTCGAAGTCGAGGAAGGCACTGCCGCAGGGACTGTCGAGGCGGATGTGCCCGCTGGCCGGGTCGTGGTCGTAGGACCAGTCGAACAGGTGGATCAGGGGGCCGAGTGCGTCGGCGATCCGGGTTCCGGACCCGGCCAGGTACCGGGGGGAGACGAGCACGAGGCCCTCGGGCGCGAACGTGGTCATCGCCGCCGCCCGGCCGTAGAGGAGGCAGAGGGAGCGGGCCGGGCCGGTGCTGACGGTGGCGTCCGCGAGGACCGCTGGGTGTCCAGGACCAGCTGTCCGGCGGCGGTGACCGAGACGTCCTGGCCGCCGAGCGAGGAGTCCCGCTCCTGGACGCGGACGAGCCGGTTCTTCGCCAGGACGTGGAACGGCTTGCTGCGGATGGTGCTGCCGTTACCGGCCCGGATCGTTTCCCGGCCCCCGCGCAGCGAACGCCACAAGCGGGCACCGTCCTGGGCGATGGTCTCCAGCGCCGTGTACTGGCCGCGGGTGAGCTGAGGCATCGGCGGCATGTGCTGCGGATGCCGGATGAGATCCCGGATGATGCCGGAGGCGGCGTACTGGCAGCCCGTCGCGCAGACATCTAGCTGGTGGGCGGCATCGGCGACGATGTCCGCCAGCCGGGCACGGGTCTTGGCGTCCTGGGCCTGCCGGGCGGCGGCGTCCGGGAGCGGCTCGCCGGAGAACCCGGTCGCGTCCAGCGGGTTGTCGGCCACCGCTTCGGCGAGGTCGAGGGCGGCCAGGCAGGCCGCTTCCACGGCGGTGCTCAAACACTTCAGGGAGGCGCGGCTGCCGGGGACGACGGTGTACTGGCTGCCGTCGAGGACGGCCAGCTGCTGCAGGGTACGGCCGGTCAGATCATGCACCTGGGCGATGGCCGGGACGAGCTGCTTCAGCAGCTCGCTGCCCGGATCCGTCTTCAGGCGGGTGACGCCGGTCTTGAGGGCGTCGAAGTCCGCGCCGAGCCGGCGCAGACCGTCGACGGTTTCGAGGAGATCGATCTGGCGGGTGGTGATGGTCGGGCTCCAGAGAGGGTCATTGGGATCGGCGCGGTGCCGGTTCCGCGCCGGGGCGGCCGGGGACGGTGGCGGAAGGACGCGGGGATGGGGCCGGGATCGCGTCGGGGGTGGGGATGCCCAGATCGACGCGGACGGTGATGCCGTAGGCGTGGGCGTGGGCCTCTGCCCGGACCACCGCGCCCAGGAGATGGGCCATGCCCAGCGGCGTGGCCGGCTGGTAGGAGGTGCCGTCCGCCGAGCGGGCGAAGCCGTGCTGCTCCAGGACCAGTCGGGCCACTTCGGTGGTGGCGGTCGCGCTGAAGGTGGTGGAGGTGAGCGTGAAGCGGATGCCGGGATCCGGCCGGGGCTCTTGTGGGTTTGCCCGGGTGGTCCAGGACAGGTCGACCAGGTCGTGGGTGTGGGCCAAAAGCCCGTACATCGCTATCCCGGCGTGCTCGTTGGCTTCCTCGGACGTGGTGGGCGCCAGCAGGTAGACCGTGCGGTCGTTGATCTTGCGGGCGGTGAATCCGGCACCGGTCAGCAGACTGTTGGCGCCGCGGATGGGGCGGTTGAGAACGACGAACGTATAGGCGTCATCGGTGGATGATCGGTCCGGGGCCGGGAGGGGGTGTGCCATCCGGGCCGGGGCGGCCGGGCGGCGATGAGGCGCCATCCGGCGCCGCGCAGGGACGCGCCGCTCTCGCCGTCCTGCGTGTAGGTGATCAGCCGGCGGTAACCGAGCGCCTTCGCCGCCCGCCACGCCGCCGCGTAGAGCAACGAGTTGGCGTTGCGTACCCCGTCGCTCGCGGTGCGGGTGACTTCCAGGGTGGCGCCATCGTCAAGGTGGCGGGCTACGGGCCGGCCGACGATCGCCACCGCCCGCAGGGTGCCGTTCTCGTCGGCGGCGCCGACGGCGAAGATCTGTCCGGCCGGGGGCGCGTGGTGGCGGTGCCAGGTCCGGACGAAGTCCTTGGCCTGGCGGGAGCGGACCGGTACCAAGTGCAGCCGGGGTGTGCTCATGCGGCCTGCCCGTAGTCGGCCTGGGCGGGGGTGTGTTTGGCGACGGCGCGGGCGGTGATGGCTTTGGAGGCGCGGGCGGAGGCGGCGGCCAGTTCGCCGGCGCCGGGCTCGGCGTACCAGGGGCGCAGGTCGAGCATGGCGGCGCGCATGCCGGTGGCGAAGAGCAGGGCGGTGCCCTTGGGCAGGGCGCGGATTGCATCGGCGGGCAGGATCCGCTCCTGCCGCATGCTGACGGAGGTCGACTTGCCCGACTCGGACGTGGAGGTGGAGGTGGTGGCGACGTCGTGGTCGCCGATCAGCCGGGACAGCTTGTCCGCGAAGTCCGGGTCATCGATACCGGAGCCGATGACCTTGACGGTGGCGGCGGACCACATCGCGTCCATGCCCGCATCGCCCCAGACCTTCTGGCCCTGGCGGTAGGACTGCAGGATCGTGATCGGGATGATTCCGCGTGAGCCGAGGTGGCTGTACAGGTCGGGCAGGTCGCTGATCTTGCAGACGTTGGCGGCCTCGTCCAGGATCGCCAGCATCGGCGGGTCCAGACGTCCGCCGGCGCGTTCGGCCTGGGCGGTCGCGGCCCGCATCACCGAGTCGGCGCACGCCGCGATCAGCGCGGAGGCGCCTCCGCCGCCGTCTTTCGACAGCAGGTAGAGGGTGTCGGTGGAGGTGACGAACTCCGACGGGCGGAACTCGGGGACGTCCTTCTGTGGGGTGACCCAGGCGGCGATCTCGCTGTTGAGGAGGGCGGCGGCGTACTGGCGGGCGGTTTCGTAGATGCCGTCGCGGGTCTCCGGCGGGCCTTCCACGGTGCCCTTGAGCTGGGCGGCGACGGCGGTGAACTGGTGGTCGCGCAGGATGTCGAGCGGGGTGCGGTCGGCGGGGAAGGCCAGCCACTGCATCACGTCGGTGATGGGCCGGTCATCGAGCGCGGCGGCGAGGAAGAGCTGGGAGAGGATGTTGGATCCGGCCTTGGACCAGAAGTCGCCCTGCTGGGAGGCGTCCACGGACGCGGCGAGAAAGTGACCGGCCAGACGGCCAGCCCCGTCGAGGGTCTTGGCGTCGGCGAGCGGGTTCCACCACATCTCGCGGGCCGCGTGGGCGATCTGCTGCGGGTCCATCGACCACACCCGTCCGACCGTGGCGCGGGCATCGAGGGTGGCGGTGTAGGCGTCACCGGCCGCCTTGTTCGACGTCAGCAGGACCGGGCCGGGGGCGTTGAGGATGGACGGGATCGCCAGCGACGTCGTCTTACCCGACCGCGGGGCCATGATGGCGACGGCCACGTCCTCGTACCCCATGCGGACCTCGTGCCGGGTGCCCTGGAGGTTGCCCAGAAGGATGCCGGTGTCCTTCGGCGCGATGTGCCTGGCGGTCTTCAGACTCGGGCGCAGCGAGCGCGCCTTGTCGGTGATCGCCTTGGCCATCAGGGGCTCGATGTCCCTCGGCTTGGCCATCGCCGTGATCTTCTTTTTCCGGCCGCCGCCGTTGTTCTTGTACCGGGCCCACAGCAGGCCGGCTGTCGCGCCGAGGGCGAGCAGGACGGTGACGGGGAGGATGCGGGCGCCGATCAGCAGGGACGTTTCACCAACGTTGGGCCAGAGCTGGTCGGGGTGGAGCAGGGCGGTGGTCGGCTGGTAGGGCGCCCAGGGGTGCCCGGTGAGGTAGGCGGTGAGGTTGCCGGACAGCCAGGCGAGGTGGGACAGGGGGACGACGACGGCGAGGACGCCCATGAGGAGACGGAAGGCGAGGTCGTAGCCGTCGGAGGTGTTGGTGGAGGCAGGGGGCAAAGGGCTGCGTGCTCCGGTGGGGGGGGAGGGGGATCAGCGGGTGTGGCCGGGGTCGGCGGACGGCCGCCGGGGAAGGCCGGGTGGTGCCGTCGGGGCCTTGTGGCGGGCGGCGAGCGTGCGGACCCGGTCCTCCAGCACGAAGGCGATCTGGGAGGCCCGTACTTCGGCGCGGGTGTGGGTGACAAGGTGCGGGTCGCGGGTGGGGAGGCTGTCCACCGTGCTGATACGGGCGAGCGGGGTGGGGTCGGTGAGTGCGGTGGTGAACGCGGTGATCAGGTGCGGTGGGGTGTGCTCGCCGAAGTGGGCCTGCCATACCGGTCGCTGGGCTTGGTTCAGGGTGGTAGTCACCCACCAGGTGCCGGTCGCCTCGTGCAGGTCGACGCGTACCGTGCCGTCGGGGGAGGCGAGCCGGTTGTCCTGGGTCGTCGGTGACCAGCCCGCGTCGCGGAGCGGAGCCAAGGGGTCCCAGGCGTCTGCCACATCGCCGGTGGGGGCGGTGAGGGCGTCGGTGAACGCCGCGATGATCTCGACCGGGGTGCGGGCGCCGAAGCTGGCGTACCAGGCGGGCCGGTCGGGGCCGGCGGCGTGCTGGATGGTCCACCATGCGCTGTCCGGGTCGGGTTCCAGCCGCAGCAGTGCTTTCTGGTCGGGGCTGGAGAGGATGACGCGCGGCATGAGGGGGTCGTGGCCGTGGCTCCAGCCGCAGGCGCGGTGCAGGGGGACGGTGATCCAGGCGGGGTCACCGCCGCCGGCCAGATACCGCGGAGCGACGAAGTCGATCTCGACCGTCTGGGAGGACTCGTGCACGGTCACCTCCGCGCCATGGTGGTGTGGCCGGTGGCCGGGGCCGGTCGCGCGGCCGGTGGTCGGGACCAGGAGGTAGGGGGGCGCTTCACGGCCGTGTTGATCTCACCGATGACGTGGCCGTGGGTGGCCCAGTCGTCCAGGTAGCTCCAGCACTCGGCGTGGTGTTCGGCGAGCGCGGTCTCGAAGGCTTCGGTGCCGCGCGGGAGGCTGTCCTGGGTGGCGTGCCACTCCTCTTCCAGTGCGTCGAGGCGGTCGAGTGCGTCTCGTAGGACGCCGAGCTGGTGGATCCAGCGGGTCTGCGCGCGGTCGGCGGGCACCAGGGGCAACTGGTTTTCGGCGCTGTCCAGCAGGTGCCTGGCGCCGGCACGTACCTCCTCGAACGCCGCGGCGGTCTCGGCGTCTCGGCGGCTCTGGCGCAGGCCGTAGGCGTGGTCGTCGTACGGCCAGCCGTCGAGGTCGGTGTGCAGGTCGGAGTACGAGTTCCAGGCGTCGAGGATCCTCTTGGCCTCGCCGATGTACCGGTCGAGGCGGCGCAGGAACTCACGCTGGGCGTTGGGGTCGGGGGAAATGAGCGAGGTGCCTTTCGGTAGGTCAGCGGCGTGCGGCCGGGCGTGGGGCGGAAGCGATGGCGGCCGGTACGCCGGGTGTGCTCTGCGCGGCAGCGCGGCGGGATTTGCGGGCGGTGGCGCGCACCGCTTTGAGCCGTGCGGCGTGCTCGGCGGCGAGTTTCTCGGCCTGCGGACCGCGCTCTTCCTGGGTGACCAGGTGGAGGTGCGGGACGTCGGCCCGGGCTCGCTGGACTGGTTCGTCACTGGCCAGGGCCTTGGTGAAGGCGGCGATCAGGTGCGGGGGCATGCGGTCCTCAAGCCAGCCAGTCCATACTCGTTCGTGCCGCTCGGTGGTGGCTTCGGCGAGCCAGTGGAAGCCCAGGGCATCGTCGGCGAAGCGGCGTAGGCGCAGGTGTCCGTCGGGGTGGGAGGCGTCTTCGTTGCCGTGTTCGTCGCGCTGGTAGTGCCAGCCGGCCGCAGTGAGCTGGGACCAGATGTCCTCGGTGTGCTCGGGTACGGGTTCGAGCAGAGCGTCGGTGAGGGCGCCAAGGATCTCCACAGGCGTGTTCGCCCCGAACTCGCTGTACCAGCTGCGCTGTTCATGCCGTCCGTGGATGCGCCACCATCTCCCGTACGGTCCCGGCTGGGGCTCCAGCACCAGGCTGTGACTCCGGTCGGGGCTGGCTAGGACGACGTGGGGGAAGTCCGGGTCGGAGAGGTTGTGCCATCCCGCGGCCCGCAGAGTCTGGGTGATCCGGCGGGGATCACCGCCGCCGGCCAGATACCGGGGGCGGGTCTCGAACCAGATCAGGCCGTACGGGTCGTTGGCGCGGGTGGGGATGTACGGCCGTGTCACCACCGCGCTCCGGGGCGGATGTCGTCCAGTGCCGCATCGGTGCCGTCGCCGGGTGCCGGGTGGGTCGGCCTCATCGCTCGTCCTGCGGCGTGGCGCTGTGGGTGAAGTGCTGGTGCAGGCGGGGGAGGTCCCAGTGCAGGACGTGCCAGTCGGTGGCCTCCTGGGCGGCTTCGCGCAGGCCGTCGATGATCAGGCGTATCTCGTCGGTTTCCGGGCGGCCGGACTGGTCGGATGCCAGGCGGGCGGCGTCGCGCAGGATGTCACCGAGCAGGACCGGGACACCGGTGTCCTTGTCCAGGAGCGGTTCGAGCAGCGGCAGCGCATCGGCGGCTGGCGGATCGCCGCGCAGGTACTCCTTGACGTCGGCGAGGGTGCTGGTCGCCTGGGCGATCTGGTTGGGATCGGGGGTGGAGAAAGCGGGCAAGGCTGCCCTCCTTCCGAGAGGGGGAAGCGGTGGTTCGCCGTGCGGTACCCGTGACCGGGCGAAGAAGCGCGGGCTCACCGGCCTGACCCGGGCTGGGTGCCGGTGGGCGCTCACGAGGTCAGCGGCGGGCAGCCGGACGGGCGGCGGCCGATGACGCCGGGGCGGCTGCGGCTGTGGTGCTGTGCCGCCGGGCTGCGCGGGCCAGAGCGTGCAGGGAGTTGAGGCGCGTCTTGTGGGCCTCGATGATCTGCTCCGGTGTGACCGTGCTGCGCTGCTGGGTGACGCTTGGGAGGGCGGTGCGGTCGTACATGCCGCGCTGGAGCGGGGCGGGGTCGGCGAGCGCGGTGACGAACGCCGTGACCAGGTGCACGGGTGTGCCGGTATCGAAGTGGGCGTGCCACAGCCGGGAGCGAGGCCGGTCGGGGTCGCAGACCTCTACGTGCCAGGCCGCCCGCGGGTCGTCGGGCCGGTCGGTGTGCCGTTCGACGCGGCAGGTCGCATCCGGTGAACTGGCCGCTCCTCGGGCGTCGATCAGCCATCCGGCGGCGTCCAGCACGTCAAGGGGGGTGCTGTGCCGCTGTGGTGGAGGGGCGATGAGGGCATCGGTGAAGGCTCCGAGGATTTCGGCGGGCACGAATTCGCCGAACCCGGCGGCCCAGCTCCGTTCGGTCTCGGTCGCCTCGGCCCACAACCGCCACCAGGCGAACATCCCGTTCCCTGGCGTGAAGTCCAGACGGTAACGGTAGTCGGGGCTGGTGAGGACGAGCTGGGTGCTGAGCGGGTCGGAGGTGCGTTTCCACCCGGCGGTGGCCAGACCGTGGGTGACGTACCGGGCGTCACCGGGGCCGGCGAGGTGCCGCGGGCTGGCGTCGAAGGGGATGCGCCACTCGTGCGTCCTGGCGAACTGCGCGAGCTGCTGTTCGCTCACCGGCACGAGCCGCACCCCGGCTCACTCGGCTGGCACAGGTACTCGGGCAGACGGGACAGGGTCTTGGCGACGGTGCGGATGTCATCCGGGGTGAGGTCGGGCACGAAACTCCAGGGAGGGGTGGTCAGCGGCGTGCGCGGAAGGCGCCGGTTTTCGCGTGCGGCCGGGCGGTGGTGGGGCGGGCGCCGCGCGCCGAATTGCGGGCCCAGGCGGCGGCCCGGGCGGCGGCGATGCGGGCCTGCTGCCAGGCGCCGAGCTGGGAGGGCAGCACGGACACGGAGGTGGTCTGGATCTTGCTGCTGTGCGGGACACGTCCGCGCGGTCGCATTACCGGCTCAGGCGAGGCCAGCGCCGTGGAGAACGCCTGGACGAGGTGCAGCGGGGTGCTCGCAGAGAACTGGGCGCTCCAGCCGTTGCCCTGCTCGTCCCGCGCGCCCGACCACCACATCGCGTTGCCCTCACCGTCCTGTCGGAAGTGCAGCCAGGCCGCCTCGTCGGGGCTGGTGGCGGTGTAGTGCCGGCCCTCGGCCCGCGCCACCCAGCCCTGCTGGGCCAGGGGCGCCCAGACGTTGGGGGCGTGCGCGGAGCGGGGCTGGGTCAGTGCGTCGGTCAGCCCGGCGATGATCTCCACCGGCGTCTGCCGGCCGAACATCGCCCACCACTCGGCCTGCTCCCCGCGCGCCCTGGCCTGGATCATCCAACCGCCCGGCTGGACGTAGGGGTCGTAGGTCAGGCGGATCGCACGGTCCGCGCTCTCCATGACCAAAGGCCCGCCGTTCTTGGACTTGTCCCGCCAGCCCGAGGCACGCAGGAATTCGGAGACATGCCGGATGTCCCCGCCGCCGGCCAGCGCCCGCGGCTGGATGAGGTAGTGCTGCTCGGCCTGCTCGCCCGGCCCCCAGCCCGGCCAACGACTCTTCCTCACCGGTGCCGCCTCGCCACCAGCGGCGCGGGCGATGCAGGGCGGGCCGCCGACGTACCGGCCGGTGCGCCTGCCCGGGCGAGCGTGTCCTTGTGCTCGGCCAGGTCGAGGCCGATGCTGTGCAGTTCGTTCGCGGCCCGGCCCAGGGCCAGACACACCTCCGGCGCCAGCACGCCGCGCTCGGCCTGGTCCCTGGCGATACGGGCCCCGGTCTCCACCAGCTGGGTGAAGCTGCCCATCGCTCCGTCGACCGGGTGGAGGATGCGTGCGATGACCTTCAGGGCCTGGTCGGCGGGGAGTTGTTCGAGAGCCCGGGACAATTGCCGCATGCGCAGGGTGACCTGGTTGGTGAGCATGATGGTGTGAGGGTTCGGGTTGGGCATGCTCCTCCAAGAGCGTGGGATCGAAGATCAGCGGCGGCTGGTCCGGTGGGCTTCGCTGAGAGTGGTCTCGGGGCGCGCGCCGGCCAGCAGGCAGGTGCGGTCGGGGCCGGTTGGTGTGCAGGCGCACAGGTAGCGGCGGAACAGTGCGGTCGCCAGGCGTGGCGTGAGGTGCCAGCTCATCGGCGGGGGTGTGCGGGGTGTTACGGGATCCTCCGGTGATCGACGGGCGTGGTCGGTAGCCGTGGTGCCGGGCTCGGCGTTTTTACGGCGGAGTTCGGTGGTGCGGTGCTGGCGATGTCGTTACGGAGCCGAAGGATCTGGTCGGCGGCCCGCGAGAGCGCGTCGGCTGTGTTCATGAGCTGTCTGACCGGTTGGGGGTCCGCTCCGTCGGCGAAGGACCCGACGCACAGGACTGCGACGGCCTGCCGGATGAGTGGCAGCAGTCCCTCGCCAGGACCGGCGATCTCGGTCAGCAATGCCGCCTGCTCCTGGGCGTCTGACGTATCACCGGCCCGTTGTGACAGCTGGACGAGGTACCGCAGCGCGGTTTCCCGGTTGCCGTCCGATACGGCCAGGTCGTTCAGGAACGGGTCGAGGTGAACGCTGTATCCGGCGGCGAGCAGGGCGTGCGAGGCGGTCGTGGCCCTGCGGCTTTGTTCCTGAACGGGCAGGTGGTGGGGAAGACGGTGGTAGGTGCCACGGGGGCCGGGGGCGTCGAGGAAGCCGGCGCGCTGAAGAATCCCGGCCGCCTGGTCGGCGCCGCCCAGGGCGAGGACCAGCCCGGTCCGCGTGTCCTTGGTGATGGTGACGTAGTCCAGGACGTGGAAGTCGGGTTCGGCGTGCTTCACCGGGACCGGGCCGCCGATGTGCGGGTCGTGGCCGGGGCCGGAGGGGCGGACGGCGCGGTGGCGGTCGGGGTGATCCGGCCCGAGGGGTGCTGGAGCGCGGTGGCGATGCCGTGGGCGCGCAGTTCCCGGCCGGCCTTGCGGACGGCACGGGCCTGCTCGATGGTGTCGTCGCCGGACAGGCGGTAGATGCCGGTCTGCTCCAGCTGGACGAAGCCGTTGGCCACCAGCACGTTCGCGGCCGTTTCCCCGATGGGGGCGGCGGCGAGGCTGCCGTCCGGCTGCCAGGTCAGCACCAGACGGTCCGGCTGCGAGGGCACGATGGCGTCGAGGGCGTTGTGGCGGACCTGGGCGAGGGCGGCCTCGTAGCGGGGAAGCAGGTCACCGGCGACCTGCTCGGCGCCGAGGAAGGGATCGTCCGCCACCGCGATCCCGTTCGGCTCGGCCACACCGCGGTACGCCTCGTCGGGCAGCTCGCGCGGGGCGATGGCGGCGATGAGGAAGCCGCCGAGTTCGTCGTACCGGTCGATGACGATGAGCTGGGCGCCGTCCGGCCGGGACAGGACGGCCGCCTGCCGCAGCGGGTGCTCGGCCAGGAAATCGGCGACGAGGTCCAGGTCCCAGATCCGCTCGTCCAGGGCGGCCAGGGCCTTTCGGTGTCCGGCGGGGTGGTGGGTGCTGCTCCAGGCGCCGGGCAGTTCGCCGGCCAGGACGTCGGCGAAGGAGGCGAGACGTTCGGAGTCTTCGTGGTCGTGCATAAGGTCCTTGAGCGAGAAGAGCGGGGGAGGGGTGGGATGTTCAGCGGCGCGGTCCGCCGGCCACGGGCGGCGGAGGGACGGGAAGGGCGCGCGGCGGGGGCGGGCACGCACACACGGCGGACCGTTCGCGCTCCCCGGCGGGGACTTCCTGGGTGCACTCGGTGCGGCCGGGGTGAGGGGCGTGCTGGTCGGCGAGGTCGTTGCGGGTGTGGACGAGGTCGGTGTGGATCACGCGCAGGGTCTCCTCGGCCAGGTAGCGCAGCCGCCGCGCGGTGTACGGGGCCGAGGCCGTGCCGAGACCGTCGTGGAACTCGGCTGCGGCGATGAGGATGTGACCGACGGCGTCGAGGATGCCGTCGCAGGGGGCGGTCAGCTCCGTCAGGATCTCGGCGGCCTCGCCGGTGCTGGTCGCCTGCCGGAGGCGCTCGGCGAGGTGGGCGACCGACTCACCCAGCACCTGCCACCGGAGGGGGCGGTGGCTGGTGTCGAAGTCGGCATCGCAGTCGACGTGGTAACCGGCCGCGCGCAGCCGGGCCACTGCCTCGGTGGCGAGACCGGTCTCTTCCTCCGGCGGGAGGCCGGTGGGTGCCCGGTGGTAGGTCTCGTGCAGGCGGTGGACGGGCACGAAGCCCGCGCGTTGCAGGATGCTGTGGGCTTCAAGGTCCCCGTCGCGGGCGAGGACCTCCTCGGAGTCCGGGTCGCGGCGGATGGTCAGGTAGCGGTCGGACAGGGGCAAAGGGAAGCATTTCTCCTACGGTGAGTGCCCGCCCGAGGCACGGGCAGCGGGGACAACGGGGGCTGCCGGCACCCGGCCGGGGCGGGCGGTCAGACGGGTGGCGGTGGCGTCGAGATCCTGCTGGATGCGGTGCAGGCGGTGGGCGATCAGCTCCAGGCGGTGCCCGATGTCGGGGCCGGTGCCGGGCTGGAGCGCTGCCCGGTGCGCGGTGCGCTCGATGAGACCGCGCACGGCGGCCAGCGGACCGGACCGCTCGTCGGTGAGCTGAGCGAGAACACCGGCCAGCTGTGAGGACGCATCCGGGACTGACCCGGTCAGGCACCGGCGGCCGGGTACAGCGGCAGGAGCGATCAAGCGCAGGTCCTGCTCGATGCGCCGGGCCTCCGCCGCCAGCCGTTTCAGCAGACCGGTGGGCAGATTCTGCCAGGCGCCATCCAGCCGGATGAGGTTGGCGATCACATCCAGGCGCCCGGGCTGCGCCTGGATGGCGATCCACCGGCAGCCGGCCGTGTCCCCGGGGTTCTCGAAGCCTGCCGCGCGAGCGAAACGGTGGGCGATCTCGGACCACTCCGCACCGTTCGGCCGGCGGTCATCAGGGTGGAGCCGGACAGAGAGGTGGACGACGGCCCTCCGGTCACCGGCGGGACCGGCGGCGAAGGGGTGCTCCAGCAGCGGGTCTTCGAGGTGCTCGGCCCACTGGGCGGCCGTCCACGCCGAGGTTTCGCCGTCCAGGAGGTAGGCGTCCAGGGCCGGCCAGTAGGCGACCACCGTGTCCTTCGTCAGCACCTCCTCCGCGCTCACCACGCGCCCCAGGGCTTCGCCGAGCGGCCCGTGCGGGGTGCCGGAGGGTTCGTTGAGACGGGAAATCATGCTGGTACGGCTCCGGTGAAGGCACGGGGGTACTGCTCGGTGGCGGCCAGGGTTCGTACGTCCGCCACGGCAGGGGCGTGGCCGGGACGGCGGGCGGCCAGCGTCACCGGCCGCTGCGGGCGTCGGCGATGTGGACGAGCTGGCCCAGGGCCGTGGTGGTGTACCAGCCGCAGTCGATGATGGCGTCGGCATGGCCGGCGTACCTCGGCAGCAGGTGGTCCTCCATGGCGCGCTGGAAGATCAGGCAGTCCGGGCAGCGCCGCGAGAGGTGCACCAGGTAGCGGGGGTGGGCGGTGATGAACGTCTGGGCACCGCCGTTGGGATCGCGCAGCCGCCACCCGTCCTCGTCGGTCGGGGTGTGCCAGGACGGGGCGACAACCCGCATCGCGTCCCCGCATAGCCGACCGCCGGCGACGCCCTTGATGACCATGATCTGGTCACCGGCCTCGAAGTGCTCGTGGGTGATGTCCCGGGCGGGCGTGAGCGGGTCGGGTGTCGGCGCGAAGGCTGGGGTGGACGGCGGGGTCCAGGGCGGTGGGAGCAAAGCGGATCCTTCCACGCGGTGCGTGTAACGGCGGGAGGATCAATGGTCCGCAGGATCGCCGGTTTGGCTAACCGGCGATCCTCGGCTATGTTCCGTCCGCTCGAAGCATCGGTAAGGCGGCCGATAGCAGCGCAGCGCGGGTACCTGCTCAATCGACCGGACGTCACCAGCAGGGGTGACCACCGCTTTGCCCTGCAGCGCGGTGCACAAGGGAACCGGATCCCGAGACCGCGCGGGCGTGGAACGACCGCCAGGTGGACGCCAGGACTTCAGACCCTGCGCCCTATTCGGTGCCGCCACTGGCGCAGTCGGCCTGCCACTTCTACTCGTCAGTATTAACCCGGAAGAGTGAAGAGGGCCGAGGTGACGCGAGATGACTTTCAGAGCGGCACGCCGATTTTCAGACCGGAGGCGTTCGGTTTTTTTCTTCTTTGCGCGCCATTTTTTGCTCGTGATCGAAGAGGTTGCATCTCCTCGATCCAGGCGTGATGTGCATGAGGAGTTCCCCGCTCCGCTTTCACAGGGCCATCGCGTCTTGCTGGTCGCGCGCTGCCGCTAGTCTCCAGACAGGCACGGAACGGGGCCCCGAGTTTGGTTGGCGTCAGCCTCGGAGCCCCGCGTGTCCGCGCCGGACCAGCACTCGACCTGAGGAGTTAGCGCATGATCCAGCACGTCCGCCGAAAGCTCGCGAGCGCCCTTCCGGCGGTGCCAGAGATTACCATTCCGGTTTCCCGCGCTGTGCAAACCACTGTAAAGAGTGTGCTTCTGCTGCGCTTTCGTTTCGGAGCTGCCCTCTCGGCCGGAGTGACCGTCGCGTCCCTGGTCAGGCCAGAGACGGTATCCACAACGGTCCTCCTCACCGCCTCGGTTGCTCTCTGTGCCGACCGAAGCGTCCTTGTGTTCTACAAGGTCAGCCGCTACCGCTGACCCGGGCAACCTGCCGGCCGCTGCGCCAGCTCCTGCAGCGGTCGGCAGCATGACGTCCCTTGTGGGCCAGCCGACTTGATCCCTGTCAATCCCGTGTGCGTGGCCATCGCCGCGCTTTGGTGCCGACCGGGGAACGAGGTGACGACCTTGCAGCAGCATCCCATCTATTTATGGCCGAAAACGAACGAGGAAAGCGATCACTGGCTGCGCAAGCTCGGTGACCAACATCCTCGCCGCCGGTGCGCGGAGGCTGCTTACGCGGCTTTCCACCGTGAACATCAGTCGCATTACTCGAAGTTCGCGGCAACAATCACCGGCAGTGCATCGGTCGGACGGCATCTGGCACGTGCTGCCTTGACAGAACTGGCTGTCCAGTGGCTCGTCGCCCTGCGTAGCACGTCACCCTCCGGTTTCGCGTGGACCCTCCTGGCCGAGACCCTCGGCCCGCATCGAACAGACAACGTTCGGGTCTTGTACCGGAACCTTCGCACACCAGAGGCGGACGCACTGCTTCTGAGGCATCGGCTCGGATGCTCGGTACTGACAGCCAGTCGGCTCATGGGACTGACACCGGATGCATTCGAACTGCTGCGGCGCCGGGCCCTGGCGAATGCCGTCAGCATCTGGCATATGCCTGCGTCGGATGCTATCTGACCTGGGATGGTGTGCGCCGGAGCACACCTCGTCAGATTGGTGTCAGGTTTGCCTCCGAACGGGTTCGCCTGTTGGTGGCTGCGGGTAGCCCTGGTGAGGAGAACCCTCCTAACATGTGACCCCTACCTTCGGAGGGCCGCTGTGCTCCTGAGGAGGCATGCGGCCGGGAGCGTGGGGAGCCTCTCATCCTTGACCTCAGCAAGCCCAGTGTCGCGAGAATGTACGACTACCTTCTCGGTGGTACTGACAACTACCAAGTAGATCGCGAAGCGTGCGAAGAATTACTGCGACTGGCGCCAAGTACCAGGGAACTTGCTCTTGTGAACAGGGCATTTCTGGTCCGCGCTGTCCGATACCTTGCGGAGGAGTGCGGTGTACGCAGGTTTATCGACCACGGATCGGGCTTGCCCACCAGCCCAAACGTGCACGAGGTTGCGCAAGCAGTAGATCCGTCATGCAAGGTCGTATACATCGACAACGATCCTGTAGTGGCCGCTCACGGAAGGATGGGTCTGGCTGAGGACCCGTCGACAACTGCCGTTCTGGAGATGGATATGCGGGAGACGGATAAGATTTTCGAAACTCCCCAGGTGAAGCAATTACTTCGGGAAGGGCAGCCGGTTGCGGCGCTTTTCGTGTCAGTGCTCCACTGCATTCCAGACACCGACGATCCGTGGGGACTAATCCGCCGCGTTGCCAACCGGCTGCCCGCCGGCAGCTATATGGTGGTCTCGCAGCTCGCCAGCGACGACCCCGCCCTCCGCGCAGAGATCACCGGCTTCATGCATGCAGTCACGGACGGCAACTGGGGGCGAGTTCGCTCTCCGAGCGAAGTGACCCGCTTCTTCGAAGGTCTTGAACTGCTGGAGGCCGAGGAGCAGAAGCCGATGGAAGTCTCCCTCTGGCATCCCGACAGTGACCTGGGTCCCCGCCAAAGAAGCAAGGAGTGGATCGAGTACGGCGGCGTTGCGCTCATTAAGACGGCCTTGAAACGGACGAATTAGTCGCTCAGTTGGTTGATGTAGTGCTGGAGGATCTTCATGGACTCCGTCTTATCGCAGGCATCGACCCAGAGGTCGTCTAGCGAAGCCATGTAGGTTTCGATCTCTTCCTCGTCGGTGACTAGTTCGCCTCCCCGGTTCCGGTTCTCCAGGTAAACCAACCGACCCCTTTCCATGTCGAACGGTGCGATCAGGGTCATCGCGTTGTGGAGGGCCGATCCGGCACTAGGGGCTGAGCCGCGCAAAATGCGAAGCCGCACACTCGGCTTGTTCTCTGCTACGTTATACAGATGGCGAAGCTGTTCCCGGTGGGTGCGCGCACCACCTCGCTGTACGAGCAGGACAGCCTCAGCTATCACTGCCTCGTAGATCGGCGCCTTGTCGCCGTCGAGGAGGGTTTGGCGTCGCATCCGGAATTCAAGACGCTCGGCCAGCTCTTTTTGGTGCTTCCCCTGCTGGCCGTCGGGAAGGGTACGACTAAAACCTTCCATGAGCGCCTTGGCGTAGGCCCGGGTCTGTAGCATGCCGGGGACATTGCACTCTTGGTAAACCCTGATGACTCTGGCGCGCGACTCCATGGCAAACAGTGCCCGGAACGCCTCGGAGGAACCGGCTGGCGGACTCCAGCCCGGCGACTGCTTGGCCCGGGCCAGGCAGTCTAGTGCCTCGTCGATATCCTTCTGCGGGGCGTCATAGTGACGAAGGAGCGCTACGACCTTCTCGGGCTTCATCTCGACGCCGGCGTTCTCATAGCGACTGAGTGTCGGTACCGAGCCGATCTCCGGAACAGCAGCAACAACCTCGGCTTGAGGCTTGTTGCCGCGATACTGCTGGAGCATGTCGGAGACGGCCCGTTCAAGCGGATGAGCGGGCCGTCGCGGCCTTTTCCCTTCGGGATTCGGCAATGAGGCGAGATGACGAGACAAGTCCAACTCCCTTAGCGGCACGGCGTTTTGCCGTCCATGTTAACCATAGGGTGGACTGTCCGATGGTGCTCCCGCAACCCATGGCCGAATTTTTTCAGACAGTCATGACGTCGAACTCGCCCTTCTTGGAGCCGTCGACGAACGCGGCCAGCTCTGAGCGCGTGAAGATCAGGGCAGGGCCCTCGGGGTCGCGGGAATTGCGCACCGCGACGTTTTCACCGAGATCGGCAAGTTCCACGCAGTCGTCCCGGCCGTCGCTCGCGGATGCCTTCACCCATCGCGCGCCGACCAGCGACCCGGCGGAGATGCCATTGGGGGTGCTCTTCATTTTCAATCCCTCTTTCTGTGCCTGACCAGCGCAAACGGCCTGGTTTCGCATGCTGTCTCCCTGACCGGACTCCCCGTTTTCACGCCGTCGTGAAATTTTCACCTATCGGCGAGAATGGAAGGAATACTAGACCGTTCTGCATGGCGCCCGCCGTCCCTCGAAAGAGTGTTCTCGGTGGCATTGAAAGCTTTAAGTACTATGAAACTACTTAAAGTTTCGGTGTGGTCTGGTCGGGAAGTGCCGTGCCGACGAACGCCCGCCATCCCTCACCCGACGGGCTCACCCGCTCACCTGGAGCGAGGCTCACGACTGGCTCAAGGTGCTGGTCGCTTGGCCCGCGTAGACGTGAACCTCCCGGCTCTTTTGGCCCGCTCGGTGATGTCGTCGTCAGAGTCGAACGCAAGCCAGCCATCACTGAAGGCAAGCCGTGTGCCAGACCAAGAAAGCCACGAACTAGGCCGGAGCACTAGCGGTACGGGTTCTCCGTACCGCGGTCCTGCTCGGTGGCGGCGTCGAGGAGTTCGGGCAGGTCGGTGCCGTCGGAGTCGCGCTGGTCGATCCACCATCCGGCGCGGGTGATGGTGCGGGCCTTTTCTTCCAGTTCCGCCCAGTCGGCGTCGTCCCAGGTGCCTTCGATGACGAGGGCGGTGTGGGCTGCGGTCATGAGCTGGTGGCGGGAGCGTTCGCCCCAGGCCAGGGCGCGTTCGGGGCCTTCCAGCGGGGGTATGTCGAACTGGGCGGCCCACTCGGCGGCGGCCCGCTGTTCCTCGGCGCGCTTGGCGGCGAGCCACTCCTCCTTGGAGGCGGTGTCGGTGCTGCGGGTGGCCTTCCAGCAGTCGGTGCAGTCCCGTGCGGCGAGCCAGCGGGCGAACCCGGCCCGTCGGTCGGCGGCGCGGTCGGACAGGTCGTGGACGACTTCGTGGCCGCAGGCATGGTCGACGGTCCACTTCGTGCGGACAGCCATGGATCATTCTCCTTGAACAGGTCGTAGAAATGCAGAGGGAGGGAGAGTCCGCTGCAGCGCAGTCGGGCCTACGCGCGGCGGGTGGTGGCCGTGCTGCGGGCCGGTGGTGTGGGAGGGGTGGTGCTCACTGCGGGGCGGGACCGTGTGCGGGGTGGTGCCGGGGTGCGGTGTGGGGGCAGGATGCCGACGGTTGCACCGAGGTCTTCTGCCGCGTCGTGGACTTCCTGGGTGAGGAAGGCGAGTTGCCGGCCGAGGGCGGCGAGCCGGGCGCCGATCTGCTGGCCGCGGACGGTGTCCAGGGCGTAGGAGAAGCGGGCCGCGGTGTCGAGGAGGTGCTCCAGCCGGACCAGGGGGCCGGCTTCGTAGCCGGGCTGCGCGGCGGTGAGCAGGGCCTCGGAGACCTCGCTGGCGGTGCGGGCCTCGACCACCTCCTGGAGCAGCTCCTGTACAGGGCGCTCGGGCGTGGGCTCGGGCCGGTTGAAGCGGGAGGTGGCGTCCGGGCGCAGGACTCCGGGCGGGACCGCGCGGGGCAGGGCCCGGCCGGCGGCCAGTTCGTCGTCGTAGTGCCCGATGACCTCCCAGCCTGATACGGCATCCAGGTCTCCGGCCAGGGCGATGACGGTGGAGGTGTCGTCCTGGACCAGGTAGGCGAGGGTGATGAGGCGGCCGTCGGCTGCGTACCAGGACTCGATCGGCTCCAGCTCGGCCCGCCGTCGTGCGGCACGGGCCTGGTCGGTCCACCGGTGCTTGTCCTCGGCGGACAGTTCGGGGCCGGGGTGATGGTGCTGGTCGGCGAGGTCGGCCGCGATGGAGCCGTAATCGGCCCAGAAGGCCAGGTGCGGCCACACGGCAGCATGCTGTTGACGTTGCTCGGTTGACCCCGGTCCGGCTGGGTGGGTCAGGGTGCGGGTGATCTCGGTGTGGGAGGTGGCGAGGGCGGCCAGTAGGTCACGCCAGGCTTCGGTGTGCGGGGCCGGGGGCTGGTGGTCGAGGCCGCTGCGGGCGGCGGTGAGCAGCTGCTGGCCGTGTTCGGCGAGATGGATGGCGTAGGTGGCGAGGGCGGCCTGGGTTCGGCGGGTCCGGGCGGCGGTGGCGGCGTCGTGGTGGACGGTGCGGCCGTAGCGGTCCCGGCTGGCGTCGAGGGCGGTCTCGGTCTCGCGGTCGATGACCGTCATCCGCAGCCGGTAACTCCGCGCCCGGTCGGCGAGTTGTGCCGCGCTGGGCGGGGTGGTGTCAGGGATCAGGTTCTCCCGGAGGAAGGGTTTCAGCGGCGCTGTGGCCTGCTGGGTGGTGTTTGGGCGGTCATGGCCGGCGGTCGTGCGGGCGGGGCCGGTTCGTCGGGTGGGGTGTAGCGCAGGTCGGGGTCGAGGTGCACGTGGTAGCGGGCGGTGGAGAGCATGTCCGCTGCCCAGGTCGCGTGCTTGTTCTCCCAGTCGCGGCCGAGGTCGAACGGCAGCCGGACCCAGACCCGGCCGCGCAGGGCCGGCAGGAAGAGGAAACCGGCCCGGAGCAGCAGCTCCTTGGCCACCGCGTCGATCCTTCCGCTGACTTCGACCTCGCCGCCCTGCCCGCGGGTGATGCGGATCGTCTCGTCGTCGGGTGTCATCGCGACCGTCCCGTGTGCAGGTGCACGGTCGGGGCGTAGGCGGGCTTCGGCGGAATCGGCCGTGTGGCGGGTGTGGTGGTGGGCGGCGTGGCCCGGTGCTGCGGGGAGCGCACGGCCGCCGCCTGGGCGAGCCGGTTACGCCGCTCCGGCAGAGCGTGGGGCCGGGCCGGGCGTGCCGACCGCGACGGTGGGTGCGGGTCGAGGCGGAGGTCGGCGTCCACCGTGTAGCCCAGGGCCCGCAGGTCGTTGACGGCGTGGCGGGCGCGGCGCGCACCGTCACGGTCGGGCTCGGTGAGCCGGAACAGCGTGGGATGGCCGGGGACGGGCTCGAACTGCTCGCGGGTGAGGAACCAGTGGCCCAGGTGGGCGGGCATGGTCGTGGTGAACGCGGCGACGAAGCCGTGCTCGGGGTGGGTGCCGAAGGCGAAGTGCGTGCCAGGGTCCAAGAAGGGGGCCTTCCTACGGTCAAAGGCGGTGTGCGGGCAGGGCGCGGGGCGGGGGTGCGGGGAGTGCGGGCGCGGGAGGCGGGCTTGGTGCCGCGGCGCGGGCCTGGCGCAGGAAGCTGTCGCTGTGGGTGAGCCAGGTCGCGATCACCGGCCAGGTGCGCTGGTGGTGGTCGGCGCGGGACAGCGGGACGCCTCGGGTCAGGTCATCGCGTACCTGTTCAGCGGCGAGGAGCGCGGCGGCGAGCTGGTCGAGGGCCTCGGCGTCCTGCGGCCACGCACTGGCCGCAGGACGGCACCGGTCCAGCAGCACCGGGGCGTGGTCCACGACGGTGAGGAACTCGCGCCACGCGCGGTCCAGGAAGGCGTCGCCTGCCGGGGCGCACTGCCTGGACTGTTCTGGCAGGGCACCCTCGGCGCCCGTGGCGGTACGCGGTTCGCGCCGGGGATCCAGTTCCGACTGGATGATGCCGAGGGCCTCGGCCACCATCGTGATGCGACGCTCGTGGACGGCCTGTTCGTAGGCGGGCAGATACCGCTCGGTGATCGCCTGTGCGGCGGGGCCGGGGAACGGCCCCACGGTGATGCTGCGCGGGGCGTGCGGATCGCCGTCCACCTCGCCGAACGCCGCGGGAGCGAGGGCACCGACCAGGTAGCCGAGCCGACCGGGGCGTTCGGCCAGCAGCAGGATGGTGGCGGTGGCCCGGTTGGTGAGGGTGGCGGCGTAGGGGATCCGGGCAGTCCGCACGGCGTGGGCTAGGTCGCCGTTGTCCCACAGATAGGGGAGGAGGTCTTCCTGCCACACCGGGTGGGCGTAGATCTCGACCTGCGTGTTCCACTGGCCGGGCAGGAGGCGGGCGATGTCGCGGGCGGCGTCCCCGATGAACCGCCGGCTGCTGGCCGTCACCTCGATTCCGGACGCCTGGGCACGCTGGACCAGGCGGGCCAGGGCTTTTTTGGCCGCTGCCTCGTCCGCGTCGGACACGTGGTACGTCCCGGCCTCACCCCGGCGGAACCCGGTAGCGCCCAGTACCTTCTCCGCGGATTCGTAGTGCTTGCCGGTGGCGATGGCGACGACGCCGATGTTCCGGCTGTAGGTGAGGGTGATCTGGGCGTCAGCCACGTGCGGTCTCGCGGCGGGTGAGCGAGCGCAGGCTGCGGCCGTAACTCCAGGCGTGTTCGCGGGCGGCGGCTTCCAGCTGGTCGTATCCGGGCTGGGCGGTCATCTGCCCGGGGTGCTTGCGGTAGCGGTAGACCGGCTGGGGCAGCAGGATCCCCGGGGCGAGGCTGGTGATGCCGATGGCCGTCATGTAGTCCTCGCCCTGGACCAGGCCGCCCATCGGGGCGGCGCGCACCAGCTCGGTGCGGGCCAGGATCGTGGTCGGCCCGATGGGGATGGTGTCGGCCGGTGAGCGCCAGTACGTCCACACATCCCCCGCCTCGTGCCGGCCGGGCGGTGTCGGGCAGCGCCACAGCGTGGTGGTGCCGTCGGGGTGGAGGTCCTCGCTCCACCCGGCGCACCAGCCCACCCCCGCTTGCTCCAGGGTGTCGAGCCGTGCCGCCAGCGCGCCGTCGGGGAACAGATCGTCGTCGTCGGCCCAGTTCACGTACGGGGTGCGGACGAGGGTCAGGGCGAGGTTGCGGGCGCACGCGGCGCCGACTGGCCGCGGCAGTGCCAGCGTACGGACCCGAGGATCGCCGGCCAGTGGCGCCGGTAGGCGCTCGGGGTCGGCGCCGTCGAGGGCGATGACGGCCTCCCACGGGACCGTTTGCCGGGTGAGGCTGGTGTGCAGGGCGGTCAGGAAGCCGAGGCGGTCTTCTCGCAGGCGGGTGGCGATGACGACTGTGATCACAGGCGGCGTGGGCAGGGCAAGATCTCCAGGGTTGCGGTACGGGGTGGTTCAGCGGCGAGCTGCCGTACGGGACGGCACCGGCGCGGTCGCGGGTGCGGCTGGCGCCGGCCCGGCCGCAGCGGGCGTGGCGAGCGGCGAGAGGGCGGGGGCGAGCCAGTACCGGGGGTTGTCGCTGAAGCACTCCAGGGGGTAGGTGTCCCAGCCGACGACCGGGCCGGCATTGGCGTACGGCATGCTGATCACCTCGATGCCCTCCGGGCGCAGGACGTAGCCCCATTCCAGGTCCTGGTCGGCCGCGTCCTTCTCGGTGACCGTCATACGGGTCGGCGGTGAGCCGTCCGGGGTGATGAGGTGGTCCAGGGTCCTGCTGGGCCACCGCTCGCCACGGGTCAGCTCTTCGACGATGTACGGCTGCGCGCCGTCGAGGAGGTCGGTGCCCAGCTCCTCCCAGCCGACAGCCACGTCGTCCACGAGATGCCGGGTCATGGCATCGAGGTCGCGTGCGAACCGGTACTGGAAGGCGGCCAGGAGCAGGGGCAGCTGCGCCGTCGGATAGCCGTCGAGGTGTACGTAGATGCCGTCATAGCCGCTTGCGGTGGGACGGGCGATGAAGGAACGGGTCGACAGAAGATCTCCAGAGACGGTGAGGTCAGCGGCCCGGGGTCGGGCCGGCGGGCGGGGCGCTGGGAGGGGAGGGGGGAAGACCGGGTGCCTTCGGGCCCTGCTGCGGGCTGGGCGGGGCTGGTGCCGGGTCGTATTCGGCCCGCAGGATCGCCAGGTCCGCTTGGTGGGCAAGGGCCAGTACGGACAGGCTGTGGCTGGCCGCGGTCATCAGCATCTTCGGCGGCGATCCCAGCTCCGCTCCTCGGTTCTGGTCCCGCCATCGGGCGGCGGCCACGAGGTAGTTGCTGATTGCGTGGAGCAGGGGGTGGGCGGCGTCCAGCAGGCGCTGGGTGACCGCGCTGGCCTCAGCAGGGGTCTCGGCGGCGGCGAGTGCGTCGAGATACGGGGTGAGGTCGGGGCTGGGCAGGTCCTGCTCGGGCAGCGGGTGTCGGGCCAGGAAGTCTTCGGCGTCGCGCTTGGCCCAGCGCAGCAGGTCGTTGTCGGTGGCGATGCCGTAGCGGGCGGCGGCGATCTGGTCGGCGTCGCGGCCGACGTTGTCGTACAGCTCGAAGTCGGGATCTCGCAGAATCGTCTCCTGGAAGAAGAAGTCGGGGATGGTCGAGGTCGGCTGGCCGTGCGGCAGCCGCCGTACGGCCGAGGTGGGAAGGGGCGAGCACGGGGCGGAGTGGACGGTCAGCGGGCGCGGGCCGGGCTCGCCTGCGGGGAAGGCGGGGCCGCAGCGGGTGGCGCCGTGCGGGTGTCGGCGGCGCGACGCAACTGCTGGGCAGCGCGGATCAGATGGGTGCGGGCCGCGGTGAAGTGTTCGGCGAGGCGCTGGTGTGCGGCTGCCGCGGCCCGGTTGCGGTCACGTCCGGGGGCCTGGTGGGTGAGGTCGAACAGGACGCCGAGGTCGTGAACGGCGCTGCCGAGGGAGGCGAGCGCGCCGCTGGTGGGTCCGGCGGCACGGGCGAGGGCGAGCGTGGTGCGGCGCTGGGAGGACGTGACCTGGTCCGGATAGCGGGCCGACGCCCGGTGACGGAAGGCGCTCTCGCCGGCCAGGTAGCCCAGCAGTCGTGCCAGGTTGCGTATTTCGTCGTCCAGGATCTCCCCGACCGCTGGGTCGGCACGGACCTGGTCGGGCAGCGGGAACTGGTCGGCGATGGTGTTGAGCTGGTCGGCGATCCCGTGCAGCAGCATCCGCTGGTCCCCATCGGACAGTCCGGGTGTTCGCACGTGAAGGGCCCGGAACCGCTATCGCCGCGCGGCCGGCGGCTGCTTCGGGGCAGGGGGCGCGCCGAGTGCCGGAGCCGTTGTGCGGGAGGAGGGAGGAGTGGGGGCGGCGTGGCGGAGGTTCACGCCGATGCCCTGGGCGGTGAGTTGCCGCAGAGCGCTGCCGAGCAGGAGGGCACGTTCCCCGGGGGCGTAGGAGGTGGGCAGTACGAATGCGGCCTCGTCGGGGCTGTACTGGAAGCGGTACTGGTAGAGGACGGGGCGGGCTGCGGCGGGCACGCTGTCATACGGGGCGCCCACCACGCCGTCGGGGTACCAGATCAGCGTGAACGACTGGCTGACCTCGGGTGCGGCGGGCCGGTGCGGTGGCTCCGGCTGGCGGCGGGCCTTGTCGTAGACGGCGGCGATTGCTTCGGCGTAGCGGGGCAGGACGCGGCGGGTGACCTGGGCGGCGGCACGGGCGGGATCGTCGGGCACGGCGATGCCGTTCGGCTCGTAGACGCCGCTGAAGTGGTGCGGTCGTACACCGTCGGGCCGCAGGGGAGCTACCAGGTACTGGCCCGACGAGCGGGGGCGCGGTATCACGATGAGCTGTTGGCCTTCGGGCCCGTCGAGGACGGTGATGGGGGTGTCGGGCCAGTCGAGCAGGGCCGAGTGGACGGGGCCGCAGTCCCAGACCCGCTCTGCGAGGCGGCACTGGTCTTCGAAGGGCAGGATCTCGGTGTCCCGGCGGAACCAGTTGCCGGGCAGGTGCGCGGCGAGGCCGGTGGGGAGGGTGCTGGAGGCGTGCGGGGGCAGGTGGGTTTCTCCTGGTGGTGAGGGCGGGCGGCCAGGGGCGGTGTCAGCGACGCGGTCCGGCCGAGGGTGCTGGTGCTGCGGTGGCGGTGGAGGCGGGCGCGCCCGCGCCCGGGTGTTCTGGCCCTGCTGCGGGAGGCGTGTAGTGGGCGCGCAGGTTCTCCAGGTCGGCCTCGGCCACCTTGACCACCGCGGTGCGGATGGTCTGGGCCGCTTCGCGCAGCAGGCGCACCGCCTGGGGTGTGTGCCGGTGCTCGGTGCCGGCCCAGAGGGCGAGGGTGACGAAGTGGGCGGCGATGTGGTCGAGGACGGGTGCGGTGGCGGCGACCAGCTGGTGGGTGAGGGCGCTGACCTCGGCGGGCGTCCGGGCGTCGGGGAGTGCCTGGAGGTAGGAGGTCAGGTCCGGCAGCGCGGCCGGCTGGTCGGGGAGCGGGTGGCCGGCCAGAAACGGTGCGGCGTCCCGGCGGGCCTTGCGGTAGAGGTCACCGGGCTCGGGGCGGTTGGGCGACCGTGGGGACGGTTGGTGCGGCAAGGAGGCTTCCGGTGCGGGTCAGTGCATGCGGGCGTCGGTGTCGAAGAGCGCCAGCTCATGGGCGTGGAGCAGATGTTGAATGATGAAGGACCTGCCGGCGACCTTCCACAGGCCGCGTCCGCGGTTGAGGTGCGCGATGGCGTCGACTTCCACGGAGGTCAGGCCGAGCAGGGAGGCGGCGGCGTGGAGCTGGTCGGTCTCCTGCCGGTAGATGATCCGGGTGGAGCAGTCGGCCAGGAGGCCCTCGGCCAGGGCCCGGCCCTGTGATCCGGCGTCGCCGGCGGTGAGCAGGTCGGACAGCCGGTGGATCACCATCAGGTTCGCGATGCCGAGCCCGCGGGAGAGTTTCCACTGGGCCTGCATGCGCTGGAGCAGGCCGACGTGGCGCATCAGGCGCCATGCCTCGTCGTAGACGATCCAGCGCCGGCCGCCGTGCGGGTCGGTCAGGGCGGACTCCATCCAGGCCGAAGCGCAGGTCATGGCGAGCACCAGGGCGGTGTCGTCACCGGACCCGCCGAGCCGGGACAGGTCGATGGTGAGCATCGGTGCCCGCGGATCGAACGTGATGGTGGAGGGCGCGTCGAACATGCCGGCCAGGTCACCGTGCACGAGACGGCGCACGGCGTGGGCGAGGTCACGGGCGGCATCCCCGAGGTGACCGGCCATCGTCCCGGCCACCTCGTCCAACTGTGCGGGCTGGTTGAGAGCGGCGGCGACATCACCGAGCAGCGGCGTACGGCCCGCGCCGGCGGCCTGGGTGACCGCGATGTCCAGGGCGACGTCGAGCGCGGTGTGCTCCATCGGCATCAGGTCCCGGCCCAGCACGGTACGGGCCAGCGAGCCGAGCAGCAGCAGGCGCCGCTTGCGGATCTCTCCCTCCCAGTCGGCCTCGGTGATGCTGTCCGGGCGCGGGGCGGCGTCCAGCGGGTTGAGGCGGCCGGGCAAACCGGGGCCGAGGGCGACGCAGGTGCCGCCCAGCGCTTGGGCGACCGGCGTCCACTCACCCTTCGGGTCGCAGGGGACGTAGACGCGGTACCCGAACGCGATCGACCGCAGGGCGAAGCTCTTGGCGAGCGCGCTCTTGCCCTGGCCGATCACCCCGGCCAGCAGCACGTTGGGGTTGGTGAAGCCCTCCACCTTCCCGTACAGCGCGAACGGGTCGAAGCAGAAGGAGGCTTCGGCGTGGACGTCGCGGCCGATGTAGATCCCCTCGGCGCCGAGACCGCCTTCGGCGAGGAAGGGGTAGGCGCCGGCCGCGATGGCGGTGGTCATGCGGTGGGCGGGCAGCTTCAGCCGGTTTCCGCGTGCCGAGGCCCGGCCGGGGCGTCCGCCCGCCGGGTAGACCGGTGGCGGTGGGTCGTGTTCGGCCGGCCCGGCGCCGGCCAAGGTGCGGTCGGTGGTTTCGGTGCGGGCTTTCGCGGCGGCTTCGGCGAGGCGGCGGCGGGCGGCACGCCGGGCGGCGCGGTCGGTGCCGTGCGGGGTGAACAGTGGGGAGGCGGAGGCCCGACGGGCGCGGCGGGCGGGCCGGTGGTTCATAGGGGCGCCTCGTCTTTTCGGGTGAGGCTCACCGCACGCACGAGGTGGTGTGCGGGGCGCGCAGGTCGGTGGGGGTGGTCTTGCGGCGGACGATGTGTCCGGCCGCGAGGTGGCGCTGGCAGATGGTGAGGAACGGCGGGCCGTCGGGAAGCTGCTCGGGACGGCACGCCACCGAATCCTTCTGCGCGGTGGGCAGCAGGTGGAAGGCCGCGTGGATGTCGGAGGCGGCCTGCCACAGCCGGGTGTGGGCGGTAGCGAGGTGTCGGCCCGCGGCCGGGTGCGGGGGACGTGCCGCCTCGGCCAACTGGTCGAGGAGCCGGTGCAGTTCGGTCAGGTGGGTGTGAAGGGCGTCGAGGTGGGCTCGGTCCGGCGGGCCGGCAGGCCCGGGGCGGGTCAGAGCGCGTGTGTGGTGGCGGACGCCTGCGGTGGCGGCCCGCAGGTAGGGGTGCGAGTCGGGCTCGCTGGTGCGGGGCTGGGTCAAAGGGTGGTCCTTGCCGCCGGGGAGGCGGGAGCGGGGGCCGGAGCCGGTGCGGTCACTGCGGGGGGGATGAGCGCGGCGGATGAGCTTGCCGCCGGTTTGTGCGGCGGATTCTTGTTCGTCGCGCATGTCGTTGTACGCGTCGAGCGTGGGAAGGCCGGGGTGGCTCTGGTGCGGCAGGTAGACGACGTCCGCGTCCTGGCCGTCCGGGGTCCCGCCGTGGGCCAGGTACCACTCGCGCCAGCTGAGGAGGCGGGCCAGGACGCGGAGGGCGTCACCGAGGTCCATGGCGTTGACGACGAAGCTGGTGGGGGCTTCGCCCATGTGGCGTTCCAGGCCGGCGAAGGTGAGGGTGAACGGGCTGGGCGCCGGCGGGCCGAGGAGGCCGGCCAGGCGGGCGCGCACGGCATCGAGGTGGTCGCTGGCCTCGATGGCGGTGGTGATGCGGGCGTCGTTGTAGTCGTAGAGCTTGTCCGCGGTCACCTCCCCCTCGGTGTCGAGGTACTTGCCGAGTTCGGCGCGGTGGCGGGCGGACAGCTCCTCACAGGAGGCCAGCAGAGCCCGCAGCTCCTGCAGGAGCCGGTCGTGGTCGGTATTCGGTGTCAGTGCGGATCCCAGGGGATCGGAGGGTCAGAGGGTGGTGCGGGCGAGGGGGAGCGCGCCGACGGAGAAGGCGTCCGGCTGCTGGTACCACAGCCGTCGGAGGTCGACGCCGGCGGTGACGGCGGCGGTCTCGATCTGCGCGCACGCGGCGTCCAGGGCGGCGTCGGTGTCGGCGCTGACGGTGACCAGGCCGGTCAGGGCGACGTCGGCGTGCCCGGCGATCAGCTGCCGTTCGCGGTTTTTGACGTCGGCGTACTCGATGGAGTCCTCCTCGCTGTCGACCTGCCCGCGGCGGGCGCGTTCGGAGGCGTCGGCGATGATCGCGGCCTTCTTGCGCTGGACGTCGCGCAGCGCGGATTCGAGCTGCTGGGGGACGTAGGTCAGGGACAGGGTGCGGCGCACGCCGGCGGTGAACATCAGCCCGTGCAGGAAGCCTGCGCCGATTTCGGTGCGGGGCCAGTTCTCCACCCAGTAGGTGGCGTGCCGGGCGGAGTCGGTGGCGATCCGGTCGTACTCCTCGACCTGGACGACGGGTCCGGCGGCGGCCGGGTCGGCTTCCGCGTGGCCGGTGGGGGACCACTGCTGGAGCGTGGCGAGCGCGTGGGGGTCGTAGGCGGTGCGGATGACGGCGGCGATCTCCCGGGCGGTCAGCCACCCGGTGATCATCAGTCCGGCGGTGCGGGCGGCCTGGGCGATCGAGGCGGTGGTCTGCTGCAGGACGGTGAACGCGCCCGGGAGGCCGCCGCCGGCCTGGGAGATCAGGCGCTTGGCGGCCTTGAGGTCGAGGGAGATGGCCAGGTAGGTCTCGTGCGGGGCGGCGGCCGGTCCGGCGGAGGCGACCAGGTCCGCGTAGACCTGTCCGGCGACCGGTGTCTCGGGCCGGCCGTGCTGCGTCCAGTGCCGGGCCAGGGTGTCTCCGGAGTCGGGGACGGTGCGTTCGAGGACCTGCACGGTGGCGACGTGCCCGGTGCGGGCGGTGCCCGCCAGCGCGCGCCCCCAGCCGCCCACGTTCTGGTTCTGCGTGGCCGGGTCGAGCAGGGCGAACGCGCGGCTGCTGACGCGGGCGACGGCGGTGAGGGTCTGCTGGTGCGGGTCGTGGACGGCGGCGGCGCCGTTGGCGGAGTCGCCTGGGGTGACGACCTTGAGGGAGGCGGCGGTGCCGGGCAGGTGGAGGAGGCCGTCCTGGCGGGGGCGGGTGACGGGCCGGGCGAGCCACAGGGTCTGGCCGGTGTGGTGGCGCCAGGCGTAGCGGGCGACGATGGGTGCCCAGTCGATCAGGGAGCGGCCCTGTCGGCGGACGGTGACCAGGGCGGCGATGGTCGCCCAGAGCGGGGACAGGGCGATGACGCCGAGGAGCCCGGTCGTAAGAACCGTGACCAGAAGCAGGGCGAGCGCGGCGGCGACGAGGACGAGCTGGTGGAAGGTGAGGCCGAGCAGGATGCCGCGGCGGCTGCGGTGCGGGAACTTGACGGTCGGGGATATGGCTGGGGTGGCGGCGAGGTCGGACAAGGGCGGGTCGGGGTCCTGGAGTGAAGGCCCGGGGGCGGGTGGACTCCCGCCCCCGGGGATCGGGCATCGGGCAGGAGGTCACAGGCCGGCCGGGGGCGGCGGAGGTGAGACCGGCCCGCTCGTGCCGGCGTTCTGCGTTCCGGGAGACTGCGTGCCAGGGGTGGGTGCGGCGCCCTGCGGCGGAGGAGCCGTCGTCGGCGGGGTCGGTCGCCATGCCGTCTGCCCGCCTCCGGCTGCGGCGTTCTGAGTGAAACCGCCGGCACTGGCGCTGCCGGTGGTGCTGGGACCGGTGCCGGTCGGGCTGGTGGTGTCGTCGGTGACGTGGGCCGATGGCTGAACGGCCTGTTCCACACCGGTCTTGACGGAAGTGCCGCCGGACGCGCCAACCGCGCCCGTGTCAGGTGCGGAGTCTTTTCCGTTGCCGGACGGGCTGGCGGCGATGTCGCCGGGGAATCCGTGCTGGCCGGGCACGCTGTCCGGGCCCTGCGGAGCGGCAGTGGCACCACCGGCTCCGGCGGTGGCCGCCATGGAGACGGCCTTCCTCCCGGCGCGTTCGGCGTGCTGCCGGGCCATCTGCGCACCGGCACCGCCGGCGCGGTGCAGCGTCTCCCCGTCGGAGCCCTCGGCCGCCCAGTGCACGAACTTGAACGTCGCGTACGGGCACAGCAGGACCAGAACCATGATCACGATGCCGGCGAGGACGTCGGCCAGGGCTGCCAGGCCGTCCTTGGTGTCCGAATGGCCCATCGCGGCGATACCAAGGACGAAGATGATCGTCATCAGCAGCTTGGAGACCACCAGGGTGGCGGTGGCCTCGATCCAGCCCTTGCGCCAGCGGCGCGCGGCCTCCCAGCCGCCGCCGGCTCCGGCGAAGGGGGCAAGGGTGACCATGACCAGGATGCCGACCTTGCGCACCATCATCACGCACCAGTACAGGAACGCGCCGACGGCGGTGGCCAGTCCGGCGAAGACGGCGACGAGCCAGCCCAGCCCGGCCACTTGTGCCAGGGCGCTGACCTTGACGATGCGGCGCACCGCGGAGGCCAGGTCGGTGTTCGCGGCCTCGAACAATCCGTCGGACAGAGCGTCGGTCACTTCAACCGCGACGGTGGTCAGGGAGATGGCGGCGAACGCAAAGATGACACCGGATGCGGTGCCGGTGAACGCCTGGGTGAGGGCCTGGCCGTCACGGCGGATCGCGGCACGCACCAACTGCGCGCAGAAGGTGGCCACGAGGACGACCAAGCCGATGGGCAGGATCGTCTCGTAGTTGTCGCGGAACCATCCCGCGTTCAGGTCGACGCGGGTGGTGGCATCGACGGCCCTTGACGCCAGGTCGGCCGCAGATGCGGCGAGTTCGCCGGCGCTCCTCGCCATCCAGGTGCCGATGTACTTGCCCGGGTCGGAGGCGAAGTCGATGGCCTCGCCGACCGAGCAGACCTTGTCCGCCAGAGGCAGGTTGCAAAACCCCACGGGTGCTCCTTTGAGGTCAGGGCGCGACGCGCGGGGCGATGGCGACGAGCGAGCAGTCGGTGGAGGGCCGGCACTGGACGGCGAGAGTGACCGAGCGGTCCTCCGCCCCCGTGCCGCCCCTGGCCCAGGTGATCGTCTGCTTGCCGGTGACGGTCACCGCGTAGATGTACGCCTTGGTGATCGCCGCCGGGTCCTCCGCGAGCGCCTCCTTGAAGGCGGCCGGGTAGTGGCCCTCGGCGATGGTGGCGGTGGCGTGCTGCTCCTGGTCCGCCATCCGCGACCACAGCACCGGATCCGGTATCTGCGCCGCCACCGAGGCCCAGTCGCCGTACTCGTCTTCCTTCGTCATCCACGCCCGCATTCCGGTCAGATGCTGGGCCTGGCTGGTGGTGCGGGTGTCGTAGGACCAGAGCATCTTCGCGGCGGCCTTGGCGAACTGAACCGGATCGGAGATCTTCGGCGGCCCGGCCACCGGGCCGCTCCAGGAGGAGGGCTGGCCGGCCGGGGCGGCGGAGCTGTGCGCGGGTGACGGGACGGGGTCGGAGGCGTCGGTGCCGGGGTGGTCGTCGCGGCCGGTGAGGAAGGCGGTGGCGGCGGCTAGGGCCAGCAGGCAGGCCAGGCCGATCCCGATCACGGTGACGCGACGGGTCGGTGACCAGCGCAGGCTGTAGTCGGTGAGGCGTTTGAGCATCAGTGGACCTGCGACCCCAGGTTGGAGAAGAAGGCCACGAGGCCGTTGGCCGCGCCGAGGCCGATGGCGGCGCCGGCGGCGACCGTGGCGCCCTTCTTGCCGTTGGCCTCGGCCTGGTGGCCACCGGTGTGGTGGCCCCACGCCCAGACCGCGAGGCTGACGGAGAGAGCACCGACGACCGCGATGATGCCGAACAGGTTGATCGAGTTGACGACGTTCTTCAGGACGGACAGGCCCGGAAGGCCGCCGCCCTTGGGGGAGATGCCCGGATCGTAGGCGAGCTGGACGACATGGTCGGCGAGCAGGGACACGGGGATAGAGGGCTCCTTGCGTGTGCGGGCCAGAAGGCAGGGGCGGTCGGGAAGTTCAGGAAGACGGGGAGGGTGCGCCTGGCGGCGCGGGAGGAGATGGGGTCACAGGACGCGGCGGGCGGCGAGGACGGTCCAGTCCTTCAGCGGCGTGATCCGCACCGGCTTTCCGGTACGGGGGGCTTCGATGACCAGGCCCTGGCCGATGTACATGCCGACGTGCTCGGGCCGGGCGGCCGTGCCGCGGCTGAAGAGCAGGTCACCGGGGGTCAGGGCCTTCGGTGAGACGGCCTTGCCCTCGCCCACCTGCGTGTAGGTGGTGCGGGTGAGGGTGACACCGGCGTGGCGGTACGCCTGCTGCATCAATGAGCTGCAGTCGCAGCGGGCCATGGCGTCGGGGCCGTGCGGGTTGGTGCAGGAGCCGCCCCACTGATACATCGTGCCGAGCTGGTGCATCGCCCAGACGATCGCCTTACGGGCCCGAGGATCGGCGTCCTTCGGGATCGCGTAGCCCTTCGGGACGGCGCCCTCGGGGATCGGGCCGAAGGACGTACCGTCGGCGCCGTCGCAGCCGGTCGCCGCGTCGTCCTTGCTGGTGTCCTTGTGCCCGGAGCCGGGGAAGGTGGCCGAGATCGCCTGCTGCAGCGCGGTCGCCAGCGGCTCCCACTGCGCGTAGGCGTCCGGGTAGGCGGAGCGCTGCACCGCCTGGGCGGCCTGGGTGACGGTCATCTGCTGCCAGCCGTGCACCTGCAACAACGCCTTGTAGAACCGCTCGCTGGCGTAGACGGGATCGTGGATCTGCTCGGCGGTGCCCCAGCCCTGGCTGGGCCGCTGCTGGAACAGGCCGAGCGAATCCCGGTCCCCACCCGACAAGTTGCGCAGTCGGCTCTCCTGCATCGAGGTGGCCAGCGCCACGATCTGCCCGCGCTTGGGCACGTTGAGGCTGATGCCGGTGGCGACGATGGTCTGCGCGTTCGGGATCTGCTCGGCGGGCAGGTCCAGGCCCTTGATGTGAACCTTGGAGGCGTCCGCGCCGTCGAGGATTTCGGTGACCTGGTCGGCGATCTTGCCCGTGTCCGCCTCGGTCAGGCAGTCCAGCGGGGAGGCGGTGTTCTGGGCGGCTTCGCTGGAGGTGGCCATCATCATGGCGCCTCCACCCAGGAGGAGAGGGGAGAGGAAGACGACGCCGATGCCGGCGGCGAGCGCCTTCAACCCGAAGCGCTCACGGCCCGGTCACCGATTTCGGGCAGGGGCGGGTAACGAGAGGTCATGCATCCTCCGGGTGCAGTGGACGGCCGCCGCGGGCGCGGAGCGTGGTGGAAAGGGACTGCGGCGGCCGGGGCGGGCTCGAGGGAGTGGGGTGGCGCGGGCGAGTAGCCGCTCGCCTGCGCTGCCGGACAGTGCTCTTGGTGTGCGCCGGCCGGGTCCAAAAACAGTAGAACCTAATCGGCCGTTGACCAAAAAGTCGGAGGCGAGGGGCCGGAATCCGGCCCCCCATAGGGCACTTCTTGGTCGTCGGCCGATTCGCGTCTACAGTTTTTCAACTCCCCTCGCTCTCCCCAACCGGCCGGCCATGGGATCTTCATGCCCGGAAGCCGGCCCGCCGCGCTTTGCGGTGCGATAGGGGACCTCCATACGCTCCCACCCGAATCGGGGTTCTCTCTTTGCCTTTTTCCCTGCATCAGGGCGACGCCCTGAGCGTTCTTACCAAGCTCCCGGACGACTGCGTCGACGCGGTCATCACCGACCCGCCGTACAACTCCGGCGGGCGCACGGCGAAGGAGCGCACCAGCCGCTCCGCGAAGCAGAAGTACACCTCCGCCGACGCCAAGAACACGTTGCCGGACTTCACCGGCGAGAACATGGACCAGCGTTCCTACGGGTTCTGGCTGACGCAGATCATGACCGAGGCCCACCGCCTCACCAAGACCGGCGGCACCGCGCTGCTGTTCACGGACTGGCGCCAGCTGCCTATCACCACGGACGCGATCCAGGCGGCCGGCTGGCTGTGGCGCGGCGTCGTGGCCTGGCACAAGCCCCAGGCCCGGCCCCAGAAGGGCCGCTTCACCCAGAACTGCGAGTTCGTCGTCTGGGCGTCCAAGGGCGCGATCGACGCCTCCCGCAACCCCGTCTATCTGCCGGGCATGTACTCCGCCTCCCAGCCGTCCGGCTCCAAGCGCCAGCACATCACGCAAAAGCCGGTCGAGGTGATGCGCGAGCTGGTCAAGATCAGCCCGCCGGGCGGCACGATCCTCGACTTCTGCGCCGGCTCCGGCTCCACCGGCGTGGCCGCCCTCCTCGAAGGCCGGGACTTCATCGGCGTGGAGAAGACCAAGCACTACGCGTCCATCGCCGCCGACCGGCTCACGGAAACCATCCGCCAGAGCCTCGGCCAGGACGACATGGTCCTCACCGCCTGACGCCACAGTTCCTCGCCACACCCACGGGTAACGCCCTCAGCCGGTGCGTTACCTGATTCCGCCTGCCCCTATTGCCCTGGCACTCAGGAGGTTTTCCCTTCATGCCCGAATCGATTGAGCCCCCGGCCGACGGGGGACCGGACCCGGTGCGTATCCCGGACACCCAGCTGGAGGGCATCGAAGCCAGCGTGCGCCGACTGATGGAGCAGACCGCGGAGCAGGCCCGGCAGCTCGACCACCTCGCCTCCACCCCGCCCTCCGCCCCCTCGCCGTCGCCGTTCGCGGCGTTCGGCATGCCCGGCTTCGGCGGACCGCCGGCACCGGCCATGCCCGAGCCGCGGCCCATCCTGGAGCTGGAAGGCGAGGCGTACGAGGACGAACTCGACGCCCTGTCGGACTGGGTCGACGACTTCCTTCTCCCCGTCTACGGAGCGGAGGTCACCACCGCGGCGCCCTGGTGCCTGCAATGGCAGGAACACCACGACGTCGTCGCCTGGCTGCACGCCCTGTGGCTGGCCTACCAGCAGCACAAGGACCCCGAAGCCGGCCTCTCCGGCCTGTTCGTGTGGCACCGCGACTTCCTCACCCACGCCATGGCGGCGATCCGCGCGCCCGGCGGCCCGCTGTCCGCCTGCATGACCTCCCCCGAGCGCCCTGCCCACCGCCTCCTTCCCGGACCGCCCCCCTCGGCCCGCGCGGAGAAGGAGTCCGAGGCGCAGGCGCCTGGGCCCGGTGGGTTCGGGCTGGCGTCATGAACCAGGGCCAGCGGCCGGCCTTCGGGTTGAGCTTCGACCCCCGCGCGCTGACCGACCTCCTCCAGGCGCCCTCCGACATCCGCGACCTCACCCTCGCCTACCTGCAGGAAGTCGTGAACGCGCAGCGCTTCGGGACCCGCCTGACCGGCGATCTGGAGGGCTACCGCAAGCTGTTCGTGGACTCCCGCAAGGACTGGCGCGTCGTCTACGGCGTTCGCCCGGCACCCCGGACGTCCGCGCACGCACGGGAGATCTACGTGGTCGCCGTCCGGCCCCGGGCGGGCAACGACGTCTACGACGAGGTCGGCCGCCGGCTCGGCATGCGCCGCCGGCCGCTGAGCGCCCGCACCCACGCGGCACGCTCCCGCTCCCCGCAACTGGCCGCCCGCCAACACCCAGTCTCCCGGCGGGTTCCGCTGCCGTCCGCCATGCCGGGCCTGCCCCGCCCGGCACAGAGCGCCAACCCGCTTCACATCCGCTGACCACAAGGAGCCGCTATTGCCTCCCGAGCCGGCGCCCACGACCACCCGGCGCGCCGTGTCCCAGCTAGACCCCCGTATCGAGGCGGCCACCGGCCATGACGTCGACACCCTGTGGGCTCACCGCGACCGCGGCCTTCTGGACGAGACCCACACCGAACTGGTCGACCGGCACCGCGAACTAGCGGCGGCCGAGACCAGCGTCACGTTCTACCGCACCCTCCTGCACCGACTGTCCTCGGGCGAGTACCCGGTCGATACCGCCCTGTTCGAGCGGATCGACCGCACCGTGGACCAGCTGGAGGAGGCCGCCGACGCCCGCGACAGTGCCGCACAGCGTGTCCTCGCCGCGCTGGAGCCGATCGAAGCCGCCGCCCGATCCGCCCCGCAGTCCGGCGAACAGCAGATCACCACTGCTGATCAGGCGGCACTGCTGGCCATCGCCGGCGGCGCCAAGCTCTACCAACACCTGCTGACCAGCCGCCTGTCGGTCACCACCGCCTCCGGCACCCGCATCCCCTACGCCCACCTGCAACGGCTGCACTCCGCCGGCCTCGTGGACATCGACACCACCCCTCCCGTCCACGCCGGCCAGCCGGTCAGCCTGACCGACGCCGGCCGCGCCGCGCTGGCATCCAGTCGCCGTCCCCAGACGCCCCAGGCTTCGTCGCCGGCGCCCCGGCCAGGGGCGTGGCCGTCCACTCCCGCACAACGGCGCTGAATAGCTGACCGGCTGCCCGCGTCACGAATTCGTGGTGCTGTCCAACTGATCCGCCGTGAGTGCCCGCCGGACCGGACGGAAGCCGTCTTCTTCCGGCCGGTTTCCGCGGCCGGAAACGGCCGCTCGCCGACTGCCGGGCCGTTCGCTCTATAGGCGCGGCTGCGATTGGCGCGGCGAAACATACCCGATGATCGCCGGTTGGCCAAACCGGCGATTCTCCGGACTCTTATACGGCCGCCGGGACAACACCGGCCGGCACCCCCTTTCCTTCTTCTCCCCTGCATGGAGGCTACTTCCGCATGCGCGCAACTAGAATTGCCGTATCCGCCGCACTCCTGGGCGCCCTCGCCTTGCCGATCGCGTCGGCCACGACCGCCACGGCCGCTCCGGTCAACGCCCTGACCCAGTCCTGCACCGACCCGGGTCCCTGGATCGTCGGCACGAAGGCCGTGACCATCCGCTCCAAGGCGTCGGTCAAGTCCACCGCCGTCGGGATCCTGTACCGCGGGCACAAGTTCACCGTCCACAAGACCAGCGGGAACTGGCGCTACATCACGGACCGCACGACGGGCGTGAAGGGCTGGGTGTCCGCCGCCTACGTCTACCGCGACGTCCCGATGTGCCTCGACTAATACCCCGCCGGCAACGGCGGCGGGATTTCAGCGCCCCTGCCGCTTGGTCTGCCGCCTCACCCTCCGGCCGTTCGGGACCACCGTAGTAGAGGAGTCTTTCTTGTCCGCCGCTCCACCCGATCTGATGGACGACGTCGTGGGCGTGCTCACCGCACAGATCGAAGCCCGCTTCGGAATGGGCATCGACCACTTGAAGGCCGCCGTCACCGCCTCGCCGGCCGCGAATTCCGACGCCACCGACATCGTCAAGTGGCACGGCATGCTGCTGGAGTCCCAGGCGACGCTCGATCGTGCGGAGGACGCTCTCGTGGCCGCGCTGGAGAGCCAGCCCAGCGAGGTGGACGAGCCGACGATGGAGCTGGCCCATCGCGTCAATAGGGCCGTCGCCGTCCGCGACGGGCGGGCCATGGTCGTGCGGTGGCTGCTCGACCCGAACGCCGTGGGTAAGCACGGCTTGGCCGCCCGGATGCTGGCCCGCTTCGGTCAGCGCCAGGGCCCGGCCGTACCGACCAGCCCGGCGCCGCGGCCGGCGACTGCGCCGCAGCCGGGCAGGAGCCTTGCGCGATGAGTGCCCAGCACCGGCCCAGCTCCGCGGACGACCGCCTGCACCAGGTCTTCGGCGCCCCGGTCGGCGACCTGCACACAGCCGCGGTACTCCCCAACGCCTCCCCGGCGCTGGCGCGGGCACTGGAGCTGCGCTCCTTCCTGGCCGTGGCCGAGGAGCAGGTCGCCCGGGTCCGCGACCGCGTCCACGCCGCGATGGCCCCCGACCGGGACATGGACGAGTTGTCCGCCGAGGCCCTGCGCTGGGACCAGCAGTGGCTGCAGGCGGCACTCGAAGCCCGCGCCGGCTACCGCACCGCGCTCGATCAGCTCCTGCGCGCCATGCCCGCACCCGGGCAGCACTCCCGGACCACGCGCACCGCGCAACCAGCCCTTTCCTCCGCCCCGTCCACGGCCGCGGTCGCCCCGACACCAACGAGTGCCGGGGCGACCCGGTCCCGCCGACTGTGAAAGCCCCGGCTTGACCCACCCGACGTCCACCGAGATAGCCGGACGGATCGAGGACCTCTACGGCGCACCGCTCGCCGACCTCGAAGCACATGCCCAGGACCAGCCGCCCGACATCCTCACCGCCCTCCTCGGCCTGCACAGCACACTCGCTCTCGCCGAGCACAGCATCACCGTCCACCGCGAACGCCTCGCCCAACTCATCCACCCCGAGCGGGACATCAGCGCCCACGAGATGGTGCACGTGCTCGACTGCGCCCGCCGGCTCGCCGAAGCGGTCGCCGTCCGCGATACCCAGGCGGTCACGGCGTCGGCAGTGCTGCAAAGCCTGGTCCGCATCGAGCCCCCCGAGACGGCCGATCCCCCCGAGCCGACCGCGCAGGCGGAACCGCCCGAGCCGTCCCCGGCCCCACCCACCACCACGGTGCCCCCGGCCCCGCCCGCCGCGACCACGACCAGCGCACCGAGCCGCTGACCCGCACGCGTATCCGTCACGAACAGGAGTTCCTTCCTTGGCCCTCACCGGTCTGCCTCCCGACACCGACGCCGACGTCGCCCGGGTCACCGAGGCCCTCGCCATGATCACGCCGCGCTGGAACGTGCGGATCCTGCTCGCCCTGACCGGGCAGCCGCTGCGCTACAAAGAACTCGCCGCGAAGGTGCCGTGGCTCCGCGACGGCCAGTTGGCCCCCAAGCTGCGGCAGCTGTGCGATACCGGTCTCGTTGAGCGTACGGAGCACAACCCGCGGCACGTCACCTACGGCGCGACCGACCGTGCCACGACGCTGCTGCCGGTCCTGCCGCTGATCGTCACCTGGGCCGAGCAGTACCTGGAAAAGCCCGAGCAGCCGCTGCCCCCGATCGAGCAGGTCGAGGACAGCCTCACCCTGCTGACCCGGCGGCACGCCGCCGCGATCTTGTGGGTGCTCAAGATCCGGGGCGAGGTCAGCGGACCGGCTCTGGCCCAAGAGGTCATTCCCGGCAGCTACTGGACCAACGTCTACCCGCCGCTGCGACAGCTGGTGGACGACGGACTCGTCGCCACCAACGGCAACGGGCAGCCCTACCGCCTGTCTCCCGCCGGGGAAGGTCTCGCACCGGTGCTGAGCGCTTTGTCGGCATGGTCCGCCGGCCAGCCCCTGGCCCAGGCCGGACAGCACCCGGTCTGGGGCAGCGCCCAGGCCGCGCCGGGACAGCGGATGTGGCTCAGCCGCCCGCCGCGAGCGCAGGCGCCGACGACCGCTCCCGCGCCGGCCAGGACCGGTCAGACGCCGGTCTGGCAGCGCACCGCTCTGTTCTCCCACGCCACCTCATCCCGCCCGCGGGCGGCCCTGCCCACCGGAGGCCCGCGCCGATGACCACCCTCTCCCACACCACCGGCCTCCGCCACGCCTGCACGGTGCTGTCCAGGCCCGGCCTGATCCGCCTGGTCACCGAGATCGACGACAACGGCCCCATCCCCCCGCGCAGCCTGACCCGCACCCTGCCCGACCTGCCCGACCACCATCTGCACCACACGGTCCGACAGGCTCGCGCCCTGGGACTGGTGTGCCACCAGCCCGGTGTGGGCCTGAGCCTGACCCCGTCCGGCTCGGGCCTGGCCGACATCTACGACGCGCTCGCCCGCGTCGCACGCCGCCACCACCTTCCGGCACCGGTGTGCGACTTCACCACCCGCGTCCAGCACACCCTCACCCTGCTCGCCATGCCCGTCCTGACCACCGAGCAGACCGAACGGGGCTCGCGGCCGGCGGCCGAGGATCTCGATGGGACGCGTGCCCTGCTCCAGCAGTGGCTCCAGGAGAACCCCCAGCTGACCCAGGGCGCCGAGCCCGTGCTGGCCGCGTGAGGGCCGCCAGAACCCGGCACGACCGCCGTTTCTCCCTGTTCCGCAGTGTCTACCTGCCCCGATCGGTCGACGGGGCCGCGTTCGCGATGACCACGTACGGCATCCCGCTCATCGTCGTCGCGACCACAGGGTCGGCCGCGCTGACCGGACTCGCGTTCGCCCTGGAGTGGCTGCCGCGCCTGGTGGCGTTCACGGTGGCCGGCTCCCTGGTCGACCGCCACGGCATCGCCCGCGTCTTCCGTACCGCGTGCGTCGGGCGGGCACTGGCCGTGCTGCTGGCCGGACTCCTGCTCGCGGTTCCCGCTTTCGGGGTGCCGGCGGCGGCAGTGGTGATGGCGCTCGCGCCGGTGAGCGGCTTCCTCACCGAGTGCAGCTACATCGCCGCCGAGACCGCGGGCGGCGAGGCCAGCCGCACGGCCGGAGCGCGGGCGCACCGGGTGCAGTCGGTGCTGCTGGGCATCGACCAGACCGCCACGCTGGCCGGCCCCCTGGTGTCCGGCCTGCTGCTGGAGTACGGCGGACCGGCGCTCATGCTCAGCACACTCGCCGCCCTGTCCCTGCTGGCCGCCGCCCTGCTCCCGCACCATCAGCACAAGCCCACCGGCGATCGGCAGAACGCGAGCGGTGTCCGGGCCGGCTGGGGCACCCTGCGCGCCCTGCCCGCCCTGGCCTGGCTGGTGGGCGGCCTGCTCCTGTCGAACACAGCCATCGCCCTGCTCCAGGCGGCGATGCCGGTGATCGTCGTCACCGAGCTGGGCCGCTCCAGCGCCGATGCGGGACTGATCTGGTCCGCCGCCGCCCTCACCTCCCTCCTCGCGATCACCGCCGCGCGCCGGGCGATCGACCGGTGGGGACTGTGGCCCGTCGGCGCCACCGCTGCCACCGCAACCGCAACCGCCACCCTCGCCGTCGCCCAGGCCGACACCTACCACGGCTACCTCGTCCTGGTCGCCCTGCTGATGGCCGGCGAAGGCGGCCTCACCGTCGTCCTGCGCACCCTGCGCTCCCACCTCATCCCGCCCGAGGTCTTCGCCAGCACCCTGAGCCTGACCATCCTGCTGCTCCTGCTGCCCTTCCCCGCAGCCGGACTGCTCATCGCGGCCCTCCCGCCCGGCCAGATCGGGAACGCCATCACCGCCACCGCGCTCCTGCAGGCCCTCGGCCTGGCCGCCGCCTTCACCCGGCTGCGCACCCTGCGCACCACACCGGCCTGAACCCCCGCCCCCGAAAGGAACGACGCCACGCATGCCCACCGTGCAGGACGAACTGCCCGGCCTCACCACCCCGCGCCGGGACGACACACCCACGATCAGCGAGCAGTTCCGCGCCTTCGACGCCGAACACCCGTGGATCTACCGCGCCCTGGAGCGACTCGTGGAGGAACGCCTGGCCGCCGGAGCCGAGCGGGTCGGAATGAAGGCCCTGTTCGAAGCCCTGCGCTGGAGCCGCCCAGTCGGAGTGAAGGGGCTGAACAACAACTACACCGCCCTGTACGCGCGCAGACTGCTCGCCGCCCATCCGCAGTGGGCGTCCGTGATCGAGGTCCGCCGCCGGCGCACCCCGTAAGCCGCCCACGCTTCCCCTTCGTCGTTTCGTCTGAATTTGAGGAGTTCCTTTTCGTGTCCCGTCCTGTCGTCCTGGTCGTCGCCGCCGCCGACATGGAAGCCGAGGCGTACCGCGGGTACTGCCTGCAGTCCGTGGCCGCCGCTTATGACGTCATCCTGATCACCGGCGAGGAGCCGTCGTGGGAGGTGCCGTACCTCCGCGACTGCATGGTGGTGCCCGACCCGGCCGACCCAGTACAGCTGTCGGCCGCCGGGCAGGCGCTGGCCGAGCGCTACGACCTGGCGGGCGTGTTCACCTGGACCGAGTGGTACCTCGTGGCCGTCGCCCGCCTCGCGCGCCAACTCGGTCTGCCCACTAACGCTCCCGAGGTCATGCAGGCGTGCCGCAACAAGGCCACCTCGCGTGCGCTGTTCGCCCGGCACGGAGTCCCGTCGGCCACCTCGGTGAGCGTGCGCACCCGAGCCGAGGCCGAGGCGGCGGCCGAGCGGATCGGCTACCCGGTCGTGCTGAAGCCGGCCGCGCACGCGGCCAGCATCGGCGTGATCCGCGCCGACACCCCCGAACAGCTAGCGAGCGCCTATGCGTTCGCCGAAAGGGCCGCCGGTCTGGGGCAGGAGAGCACGAGCGTGCTGGTCGAGGAGTATCTCGACGGGCCCGAGGTGTCAGTCGAGTGCGTCACCTACCGGGGCGAGACCACCGTGGTCGCCGTGACCCGCAAGACGGTCAGCGACCCGCCGTACTTCGAGGAACTGGGCCACTGCGTGGACGCCGCCGACCCGCTGCTCGACGTGGTCGCCCCCGCGGCACGCGCCGCGATCCGCGCGCTGGGGATCACCGACGGCGTCAGCCATGTCGAGATGCGCCTGGTCGACGGTCGGCCGAGGCTGGTCGAGGTCAACGGCCGGATCGCCGGCGACATGATCGGCCACCTCGTGCACCTGGCGACCGGCATCGACCTGCCGCGCGCCGCCGCCGACATCGCCTGCGGCCGGGCGCCCGATCTCACCCCCACCCGCTCCTCGGCCGCCGCGATCCAGCTGATCTACCCGACTGTCTCCGGCACCCTGCGCCGCGTCTCCTTCGACGGCATCAGCCCCCGCTGGCTGGACCGCGTCCACTTCCAGCACCAGGCCGGAGACCAGCTCCTCCTCCCCGCCGACGGCGGCACCATGTTCACCGCCCGCATCGGCTACCTGATCACCACCGCCCCTAACGCCGACCTCGCACGAGCACGCGCCGACCAGGCCGCCCACCGCCTCCACATCGACATCGCACCCCTCGCGGGCAGCGCGTCTGTCACCGGCGGACTGGCCGCGTGAGCCGTCCCACCGCCGCTGCCCGCCGCAGCCGGATACTGCTGACCGGCTACTTCCTCGGCATGGGCGTCGTGATGGCCATCTGGGGCGCCCGGATGCCCGCCGTCCAGCACGCCGCCCACCTCAGCACCGCCCAGCTGTCGCTGGTCCTGCTCGCCGCTGCCCTCGGCATGGTCGCTGGCCTGCGAACCGGTGGCCGCCTCGCCCGACCCGACCGGCTCCCCGTGCTCCTGATGGGCGGAGCCGTGGGCCTCGCCGGCGCACTCGCTGTGCTGGGCCAGTGCCACACCCTGGCCTCGCTGCTCGCGGCGGCGCTCGCCTTCGGAGCCGCGCACGGTGTCGTGGACGTCGCCACCAACTCCGCGGCGGTGCGCTGCCAAAACGCCTATGGCCGGCCCATCATGTCCTCCCTGCACGCCGCCTACTCCCTCGGCGCGCTCGGCGCCGCCGCCCTGGCCGCCGCCACCGCCGCGACCAGCCACAGTGTCCTGTTCCTGGTCACCGGCCTGGCGCTGACGGCCGCCGTGCTCGCGGCCAGACCGCGCACCCTCGCGCTGCACGGCACCGACCAGCCGCCCACGCCCAGCGGCGGCACGGCAGCGGTGCTGCGGCGCCGCAGGCTGTGGCTACTGGGAGCGCTGGCGGCAGCCAGCCTGCTGGGGGAAGGGGCGGCAGCCGACTGGGCGGCCGTGCACGTCCACACCCTTGACGGCACCACGGCCGCCGCGGCGAGCGCGTTCGCCCTCTACAGCGCGGGCATGACCCTGGGCCGGCTGACCGGCGACCGGCTCACCACCGCCTTCGGCACACCGGCCGTGGTCCGCGCCGGAGCACTCCTCGCTGCCACCGGACTGGCCGGCGGCGTCCTGGCGGACAGTGTGCCCGCCGCCCTGGCCGGCTGGACGGTCTTCGGACTCGGCCTGTCCACCACCGTCCCCAGTCTGATCACCGCCGCCGGGAGGGGCGGGCCGAAGGCCGTGGCCACCGTCTCGGTGACCGGCTACCTCGGCCTGCTGGCCGGACCCGCCCTCATCGGCGCCCTCGCCAGCGCCACCACCCTGCCCACGGCCCTGCTGCTGCCCGCCCTCCTCGCAGCCGCCCTCGCCGTCCTTGCCCACCGCGCCCTGGAGAACACCACCCCTTGACCCGCACCACCCACCTGGACGCCGTCATCCTCGACTACAACGGCGTCATCGGCCGCCAACCCACCCACGACCAGTGGGTCCGTCTCGCCCGCACCGCCTCCTGGCCCGACGACGACCTGACCGGCTTCCAGCGAGCCTTCTGGAGCGCCCGCGACCCCTACGACGCCGGCCAGCTCAGCGACCTGGCGTACTGGGCCCGCGTCCTCGGCTCCCACCCCGGCCCCCGCCTGCTGCACGAACTCCTCACCACCGACACGGACATGTGGACCGGTACGGACGAGCGAGTCCTTTCCGTCCTGCAGCGTGCCCACGCCGCCGGGCTGCCGATGGTCCTGCTGTCCAACGCCCCCGCCCGCCTCAGCGATGTGCTCGACACCCACCCTTGGCGCCAGATGATGCGCCAGGCCCTGTACTCGGCCTGGCTGCAGGTGTGCAAGCCCGACCCGGCCGCCTACGACCACGCCCTGAAGGCCACCGGCGCCGACGACCCCCGGCGAGTGGTGTTCGTGGACGACCGCGCCGACAACTGCCGCGCCGCCGAAGAAGCGGGCCTGCGCGCCCTGCACTACACCGGCAACCCGGCCGATCTCGAAGCCGCCCTGACGCCCGCCGCCGGCTGAACACCACTGGACCGTCCCCACCCCCCAGGACCTCATTGCCTCCCGACAACGACCTCTCGGCCAGCGGCGACGTATACGTTTCCCCGCGCTACCTCGCCGGACTGCCCGGCCACCCCGACCCCAGCTTCGACCCCGTCGCACACTGGCCCCACCACTACCCCGAAACCGGGCCGTGCCAGCTCGTCGTCGCCTCACCCGACCACCGCATCCGCGTCGGCTGGTTCGGCGACGACTACGACACCTGGGTCATCAGCGCAGCTGCAGACCCCATCTCCCCACCCCGCTGGACCGCACGGATCAACCATGTCACGCCCCCCGAGATCGTCGCAGGACTCACCCGCGCCCTCGCCGAGGAGTGGGCCGAAAACAGCTACACCTTCCTCACCCAGCCCTCCGTGTACTGGACCGACGGCATGCATCCCCTCCTCGATGCGGGTTGGAAGAGAAACCCTCCGTGTCACGGCGTGGTGGACATCGTTGCCCCGGACGGGCTGGCCGGAGCGAGTATCGACGTCGCCGCCCCAGACCCCGACGCCGAGACGGTGACCCTGTGGGCCGGGCCACCGGGCTGGGCCACCCGCGCCGAAGCAGTCTTCACGGCGCGCACCCCCTCGCACCTGATCGCCGCCACGGCCGCTGCCCTCGCCGACCCCAACCCGGTCATCCGCAGCAGAACGACCCTGCACCCCCGCCTGGCCGAGCTGGCTCAGCTCACCTCCGTCGAACCGCCCAAGCCCGCCGTGCCGACCCCGCTCGACGTCCACCGTGCCGCGGCAGCCCGCCGCCCGACCGTACTGCCGGCCCCCAGCGCACGCCGCTGGACCACCAGCACGCCCCCGCCCCCAGCACGCCCGGCGGCCCGCCCGGGGCTGCGCCGCTGACCCACCCGCGGTCGGCCGGCCCCCCCTGACCGCCGTACACCAGGAACCCATGCCGCCTCATACCGACGCCCCCGACGGGGACGTTCACGTCTTTCCGCGCTACCTCGCCTCAACCACCGGGACGGGCAATCCCGCCTTGGATCCCCTGCTCCAGATCGGCTGGGATTTCCACCACGACGATCTGTGCAACGCCTTCGTCACCGCGCCCGACCACAAGGTCCGCCTCGGTTACCTCCCTGAGGGCGAGGATGACGGCCTCTGGCGCATCACCGCCTACAAGGACCCCTTTGGCCCGCCCGTCTGGGGAGTGTGTTTCAACGACTTCTGTCCGACGGAGTTCGTCACCGCGTTCACCACCGCCCTCGCCGAGGCGTACCAGCAGGGCCCCAACAGGTACCTGGCCGGCCTCGGCACCACGGACAAAGTCCCCGACCCCCTGCCGGTGATCACACCGCTGCTCGCACGCGGCTGGCGCATCGACCATCCCCACCGGGACGCCTTCGCCGTCCAGTCACCGGACGATCTGGCCACCCTCAGTTACGCCACCGGCGATCTGGACCCGGAAGCCGAGCTGGCCACTCGGGAGACCCGCTGGGAACTGTGGGCCGGCCCGCCCGACCGCCCCTACTGGTACGCCACCGCCAGCACCAACACCCCCACCGTCCTCCTCGAAGCGGTCACCGAGTGCATCTCCGACCCGGCACCCCTGCCCCGCTGGCGCGAGGAGACCTACAGCTATGTCGAAGGCAAGGCCCAGCTGATGCCCATCCGCCCACCGGCTCCCAGCCCGCTCGACGTTCAGCGTGCCGCCATCCGGCGCCCAGCCACGCGGCCCGCAGCCAGCGTCCCGCGCTGGAGCACCACCAGCCGACCCGCCACCGGAACACGCCGATAACGGGAAAGAGACCCATTTGGCACTGCACGCACGCGAGTTCTTCGCCGAACTCAAGTTGCCCTTCGCCGACAGCGCCGTCGTCGGGGACACCTACTACGCCGCCCCCGAACCTGGCGGCCCACTGAGGCTGCGGATCGACTTCACCAGCACCCGGTGGGCCAACCAGTACGACGGCCTGCGGCTTGCCACCGTTCACCAAGACCGAGGCGATCTCGACATCACGATCCTGCGGTTCGCCGATCACCAGACCTTCCGCCACCGCGACTCCACGCGCGGCGTGCCGCCGCACCACTCGGACTACGGAACGATCAAGGAGTTCAAGAACGACCCCGCCTTCGTGCCGTGGAAGGGAGCACACACAAGTGGCCTGCGCGAGGCGATCGAGCAGTACACGTCCATCTGGTTCCCCGGCACCTGGACAGCATCTGCACAGAAGCGAACCGCCGGCCGCACCGCGCGGGTGGCACCGGCCCCGCCAGCCGCCCCCAGCACGCGCCGCGCCCGCTGACCACGACCGCCCCCGAGGTGCTGACAAGGAAGCGGTCCCCTCTCATGCCGGTCCGGCAGACCTCCGCACTACCTAGCCTTTCTCCTGGCGCAACGCCGTGGATGCTCACCGGCGCCGACCTCCTGGTCGCCGACGGCGTCAACACCGTCGTCGCCGCACGACGGCGCACGGCGAGCAACAGCAGCACCCACAGGACACCGCCGACCACTAAAACCGAGACCAGCCACGCCCCCGGAACCCGCCCTCGCGGTCCGGGGGCGTGGTCTTGTGCCGTCTTCACGGCTCGGGGCAGCATTCCGGCCTGCCGCGGCCGGTCAGTCGATGGCGCGGCTGAGCGCGGACAGCAGCCCACGCTCACATGCCCCCGGCCCGTCGACCTGGTCCACGAAGTCGGCGATCAGCGCCAGGGCACACCCCATTGCACGCGATTCGCTGTCAGGGACCGGCCCGGCCTGGTCCCGCCAGGCAACCGGATCATGTCCGTCGAAAACCGCGGTCACGACCTGGCGCACCATCGGCAGATCGGACGGCTCCACGACATCGCCCCACTGGCCGACCTTGTCCATCAACGTCTGGGTGAACCGCTCGGCGAAGCCCTCACCGCCCAGGGGCCCACCGCCCACCAGGTGCAGCGCGCCGCCGATCAGCCATACCGTCCCCCGGGAAAGTTCCCCGGCACCGTAGAGGGCCGTGGCTGCCGCGATGCGCTCGGACAGGGTCGGCCAGGCACTTGGCTGGTCTAGCGAGCGCAGGATGCTCACCTGGTCCCACGCCGCCTGCACCGCCCCGACCTGAACCTGCGCACCGCTCATCGTCATGGCAGCCGAGCGTACCCAGACGTACAGGCCCGCTGGGCGGGAATGCCGTAATCCAGGCCCGAGAGACCGGGCACGCGCCGCATGGAACGCGCTCAGGTGTGACTGAGCGCTTCATTTGGCCGGTGAGCGTTCGACCTGTCCAGTTGAGCGGAGTCGCTCCTTCGAGTGGAGTCGCCTGGCGATGCAAGGGCCGGGTCCGAAACTTCGATACGGTTCTGAGCAGGAGCCGAGGCAGCCATCCCGGGACCGCTGTCCGTGCCACCCCGACGCCGCGCGGAGGGTCATCAATATCCGCGGTACAGAGAGGCCCCCGTCATCGGCGGGGGCCTCTTCTGCTCAACTGGCCAAGTGAAGCGCTCAGTCACAGGCGTAGCGGCGGCCGGTGCGCAGGTACACGGTCAGCGTGTCCGCGCTGGCGGCAACGGCCGCATACGCGCGGCAGGCCGCGAGCGCGGGCACCACGACGTCGCGCAGCACGTCGGCGGCGGGCAGGACCACGTCCCACGCCGCCCGGCGGCCGGTCGTGTCCTGGACCACCTCCCCGTCCGGGCCGGTGTGGAAGTTGAGTGCCCAGCAGGTACCGGCGGCGGTCGTGAAGACGACGTCCCCCGGGGTACCCGGCAGGCCCGCGTCGGTGGCGCGGAGGACACCGGGGCGGGCCGCCAGAGCCTCCGCCAGACAGGCCGCTTCCCCGTCCAGCTCCCCCAGCGGGCTCTTGTCCAGGTCGATGGCGTTGGTGGTGTCGGTCATGGTCGTTGACCTTCCCTTCGTCGGGTCGTTCCTGATCCAACGCCGCGCCGGAACGTACCGGCGTCCGGCTCTCCGGCATCCCCGCCGCCCGGCGAACGGGCCAGAACCCCACGGGTCTTGAGGGGCGGGGCGCGGACCCTACGGCTCAGGTGGACTCATCATCGGCGTCGGCGGCGTTGGCGGCGCCCGAGCCGCCCCCGAGAAGGCTGCCGACGATGGGCAGCGAACTACTGATGTCCAGTTCGGCGCCACCGCAGTGGTTGAAGGGACTGCCGACGGGCAGGCCGGCCAGGTTGCCGTTGGCCGTTCCGGTGCCGTGGGCCGTCGCTCCGCCGGCATGGGGCGCGCCGTGGTTGGTGCACGAGGTGGCGAAGGAGGGGGAGGCGATCGGCAGGATGCCGCCCGCAGAGGCGGGAACAGGGGCCAGGCCGACGGCAAGGGCTGCAAGGCAGCTTCCGGTAAGAGCGCGTTTCATGTCTTGATCAACGACCCGCCCGGTCGCCGGACACTCAGAGCCCTCAGGCAGCGGGCAGGGACCGCTGCCGCCGACGAGGCGCAGGCGACACGGCGGCGGCCCCGGAGAGTCTCCCGAGGGCCCGCCGCCCTGCCGCGCCCGATGCCCGGCTACATCGCGCCCAGGGCCTGCGCCGCCCTACTCCAGCCCGAGACCGGCCAGCCGCTCCAGCTGGGGCCCGCTCAGCCTCGCCCGCCGACTCACGCTGTTCGCCAGAAACCACCGAGACGGACCTCACTGCCGTCCGGCAAGGTCTCGGTGTGCTGGCCGCTGACCGGCCCTACAGAACCCGTCCGCGCCCGGCACTGCCAGGACCTCGTGCAGCCGCTGCCACAGGCCGGCCTCGTTCCAGTCCCGCAGTCTGCGCCGGCACGTCATGCCGGACCCGAAACCAAGGTCCTGCGGCGGGTACTCCCACTGGATCCCGGTGTAGAGCACGTACAAGATGCCGCTCAGCGTCCCGGTCCGGCAGCGGCTTCCGGCCCGGATACCGAAACCTGCGCTGACGCTGCGGCAGCAACGGCTCCAGCCGGTCCCACAGCTCATCCGACACGATCCACGGCAACGTCCCCACACCAGAACGAACCTCCAACGGCCACCCAGGAGCGATCGAGTTCGACACGCGCTCGGCACCGGTGGTGCGGATAGTGCGGTTCTGTCGGCGCCGAAACGGCCACGATCGGTCCTCGGCGCCCTTGCCGTGCCCGTCTGCCGTGCGCGGCGTTGTCACGGTTGAGTCCAGTAGCTCACAGGGACGGCACAGGATCGTGAAGAACTGCGTATGACTACGCGGTGGGGCGCTTTCGGGAGGTGCGACACAGTGTCAGGCGGTGTTCGGCGGGTTCGTCCCGCCATGCGGCCCGTGGTACAGGAGACGTATGGTCCGGCTGATCTAAGCGGCCATCGGATCTTCGCGGGGGGATTCATCAACTTCGGGTACTGGCAAGCCGTGGACCTTGGCCTGCCGCTCAGCGAGGTGGAGCGGATCCGCAGCCAGGAGGATCTCTACCGTCATGTCCTGGACGCCGCGGGGCTGCCGCGAGGGCCGAAGGTTCTGGAAGTGGGCTGCGGGCTTGGCATGGGATGCGTGGTGACCTTGCGGGAGTACGGATCCACCACGGTTACCGGCATGGACATTCATCCGGAGCAGCTACGACGGGCGCGCAGCGCGCATGCCGACCTGCTTCGGGAGGAGCCGGCACGGCTGCGGTTTGTCCAGGGGGCTGCGGAGAGCATGCCGTTGGAAGACGGTGAGTTCGACGCTGTCATCAGCGTGGAAGCCGCTCAGCACTTCCCGGATCTCAGCGCCTTCGCAGCGGAGACGTGGAGGGTGCTGCGACCGGGGGGCCGGGTGGCTGTCGCCAGCTTCTTCACCGTGGACGACGCGCCCTCTCGGCCCGAGGAACTCGCGCGGCTGCTGGATACGTACGCCAGCGGCCTGGACATCGCACGGCCGGTGAAGGCGCTTGCTGACGCGCTCATGGAGGCCGGGTTCACGAGCGTGCGCGTCGAGTCGATCGGGCCGCATGTCTGGCCGGGGTGGGACCTCTGGCTCAGCCAGTGGTGGGCCCCGGGAACCTGGCCGCGGAACTTTCTGCACGCCTACGAGCAACGGATCCTTGACTACTACCTCGTCACGGCAGGTCGGCCTGGGCAGAACGCCGACGCTGGGACAGCCACCGCCGCTTTGGGTTCGTGATGACGCCACTCGAGCCAGGAGACCGGGAGCACAATTGAATGCTCAACTGGCCAAATGAAGCGCTCAGTCACATCAGGACGCTCGGCCCCCGCCCGTGCGAGACCCCCGGCACGTTGTCCTGTGACATCGAACATTGATCGTGTGCCACCGAAGTCTGAGCGCGAAGGTTCAGGGAGTCAGGCGTTCCACCACTCGTCGGTGCCGCAGCCGACTTCGTAGTGCCACCAGCCTTCCTCCTTCCCTTGGTTCAGGAGTGCCTTGATCCCGGCAAAGTCCGCTCCGGCCGGCGCAGTGAGAGCCACCATGGGGAAGTCCTTACTGAACACTTCGCCGCCGAGACGGAAGACGGAAAGCCGCTGGTGCACAGCCTGGGGGCTACGCCCCAGAGGGCCGCTGGGAATGGGCACTACCCGGATCGTGCAGTTGCCGCCAGAGGTCACCCGCCCGACGGCCCAGTGCAGCCCGTCGGAGTCGGTCTGGAAACGCACGACGTCACCCTCAGCCACTCCGTTCTGAAGAAAAGGAACGTTCTGAACTCTGGCCGTATCGGCACTGAGCCTCGCCGCCCACAGGCCCTCCGTGTCCTGCGGGAACCAGCCCTCGCGCGGGACGAACCGAAACCACACCTTGATCTTCTCGGCAGTGCTGTCCATGTCGGCAATCATGCGCTGACACGCCTCAGCATCTCGCCATCGGGTCTCAGCTGGGCGATCAACCTTCGCTGTCACTGAACGGCCGATGCTCAACCTTCAGTGGCAAACGGTCAAGGTTCAGTGGCAGAGGACACACGTATACCGGTCAGCCATGAGTCGGGATGCGACAGAAATCGAACAAGTGATTGAATTCAGTCATGAGTCTCATCCCGAACGACCTCGCCCGCGCGCAAGAGGAGTGGCATACCGCCTACCGCCAGCTCGCCGAGCGACCGCACACCGCGCTGCGTCGTCGGCTCCTCCACCTGTCGGCACAGGTAATGTTCCATCCGTACTGGCAGAGTCGGGGGCACGGAGCCTGGGCAGTGCTGCACGGTGCCCGCCATGACCGAGCTGCCTCCTGACCCGCCACGCCTGCGGGCGATCCTCGCGCACCTGGACCGGCAGGTCGCGGAGAACGACACGATCGGCCGATACCTGCGCCTCCAGCGCGATGCCGTAAGACGCCATCTCATTTGGCTGATTCGGTAGTCTGGGGCTCGTGGTGGGGATCGTTGAGCGGCTGGTGCCGGACGAGTTGTGGGAGTTGTTCCAGCGAGTGGTGCCCGAGGCTCCTTCACGGCCCCAGGGCGGTGGCCGACGGCGGCATGGTGACCGGGAAGTGCTGGCCGCGATCGTGTTCGTGGCCACCTCGGGCTGTACGTGGCAGCAGCTGCCGTCCGCGTCGTTCGGGCCGTCGGGAGCGACGGCCCACCGGCGTTTCTCGGAGTGGACGAAAGCCAGGGTGTGGGCCAAACTTCACCGCCTGGTCCTCGACGAACTCGGGTCCCGGGGCGAGCTGGACTGGTCCCGCTGCGCGATCGACTCGGTGAACATGCGGGCCCTGAAAAGGGGGACCTGACAGGTCCGAATCCTGTGGACCGGGGCAAATACGGCTCGAAGATCCACCTGATCACCGAGCGGACCGGTCTGCCCCTCTCTGCCGGGATCTCGGCAGCGAACCTGCACGACAGCCAGGCCCTGATTCCCCTGGTGAAGGGCATACCACCGATCCGCTCACGCCGCAGACGCAGACGGCGCAAGCCCGCCAAGCTCCACGGCGACAAGGGCTACGACTACGCCCACCTGCGGCGATGGCTACGTGAACGCGGCATCACCCACCGCATCGCACGCAAGGGTATCGAGTCCTCGCAGCGGCTGGGCCGCCATCGCTGGACCATCGAGCGCACCATGGCCTGGCTCGCGGGCTGCCGCCGACTCCATCGACGCTACGAACGCAAAGCCGACCACTTCCTCGCCTTCACCAGCATCGCCTGCACTCTCATCTGCTACCGCAGACTAACCAAATGAGATGGTCTCTAATGACGCGCTGGGTATTCAGGCCCTGGAATACCAGCTGGACCTCTGAGGCCGGCCGCTCCCGGGGCCGCTGCGTCCCGTGTTCCGCGGAGAGCCGTCGGGCGGTGCGTTGGTGCCGTACAAGATGTGCTCACTCGTACATGATGCTCACTGAAGCTTTGGACCGGGAGCTCGTGAGAGACGGGGTGACAGTGTGGGTGTAGGGCGGGCTGCGGCGCTGCGCAGACAGTGGGAGGAGGAGCACCCCTGGCCGCCCCGATGGCTCCGCTGGGTCCCGCCCGCACTCGTCGTGGTGACCATGGTGCTTGACCAGGCGACACCGCCGCACTACTTCTTCGGCTCGTTGCTGGCGGCCTCGGTGGTGCTGTCCCTCTTCACGTACCCGCCGTTCGGTGTTCTCGCCATCGGCGTCGCCGGATGTGTGCTGCTGGCGGTCACCCAGTCGCTCGAGGACTACATCGGTCCGATGACCATCGTGGCCCTGACCGTCCTGGCCACCATCACTTTGCTGTCGGCATCGCTGGGTGTGGTGCGCCGACGGACCGAGGGCCGTTTCCGCCGCGTGCAGGCGGTCGCCGAGGCCGTGCAACTGGCCCTGCTGCGTCCGCTGCCCGAACGGATCGGCCCGTTGCGCCTGGCCGGCTTCTACCGGGCGGCCGACGACGAGTCGCTCATCGGCGGAGATCTCTACAGCGTCCGCCCGACACCGTTCGGTATCCGGGTGATCGTCGGGGATGTCAAAGGCAAGGGCATCAGTGCGACGCAGACCGTGGCCACGGTGATCTCTTCGTTCCAGGAGGCGGCGTTGCTCCATCCGTCGCTGAGCCAGGTGGCCGAGCGGATCGACGTGGCCCTGCAATTGGACCGCGACAACCCTCCGATGGAGCCGATGGGGGGCGGCCGGCCGGCCTACATGCCGGGGGACACCCCGGGGCCGGCGGAGGAGGTCTTCGTCACGGCCGTCCTGCTCGAGTTCTCCGCGGACGCGTGTACCGTACGGGTCCTGGAACGGGGTCATCAGCCTCTGCTCATCATCCGGCACGGCACGGTGTCCGTCGTGGAGGCTGACCACAGCCTGCCGTTGGGCATGGGCGACCTGCTCACCGCGCCTCCGCGTACCGTGACGCACACCCTGGACCCCGGTGACATCCTGATCGCCTACTCCGACGGGGTCACCGAGGCGCGCGACAGCGCCGGAACGTTCTACCCGCTGCGCGAGCGCCTCCAGGGCCACTGCGCCAGCAGTGCCGAGCCGGTCTCCCCCGCAGGTCTTGTCACCTTCCTGGAGGAGGACGTCGTCCGGTGGGCGCCCACCCTGGTCGACGACCTCGTCGCCATCGCATTCCAGCCCGCCCCGTCCGGCGACGAGTGATCCGTCCCCGGCACGGGCGGGGAGCCCGGGCCGCATCGGGGACGAAGCGGCCCGGACTCCCCGCCCGAGCCGGTTGTGGTCACCGCGCCGCTTCGCCACCAGCTTGCGGTCCTCGTCGTCGAGGAAGAAGAACCGCTCCAGCTCCGGCCGGGTCGGCTCCTCGTTGAACTTCCCGTACGAAGCCGCCTGCTCGTCGGACAAGAACTCCACTGGCATGGACCTGACGCTAACGACGCCCGCAGCCGCTCAACGATCTTCCGCCGAACCCCGGCGGCAGGCCGATCGTGCTCCAGGTCCGGATCTTGACGCCGTCGCTGTCGGCCGGAGTCTGGGCGAGCAGAGCGATACCGGGCGCCCATCGAAAGCGGTAGAGGTTCATGGAGGCGGACCGTACGAACGGGCCCGCTCACTGTCGCGTCACGCCGGACTCGTGCTCGGTGAAGGCGCGCTCCAGGGCGTCGAGGACCGCCACGGCGTCCGGCACGGTGGCGAACGAAATGACGACCCGGCCGTGCCCGAGCGTGCCGAGAACGAACTCGAACTGCCCGCCCGACCCCTCGCACTCGTAGACGTACGTGCCCGGCGGTGCTTCGCACAGTGGCCCGTCGGCGTAGTCGAGGTACGGGAACCTGACCTCGTCGACGGCGTGCGCGATCACCTCGTTGGGCACCTGGTCGAACTCGACGTTGGCGCGGCCCTCGTCGTCGAGGCAGACCCGCCCGCCGCCGCGGCCCGTCCTCCTCGTACTCCAGCCGGATGTCGTCACAGCCGACGTATCGCGGGTGGTCGCCAAGGTGAGGGAAGGCGGTCTTCAGCGCGGTGACGGCCGCGTCCTGGGTCTGGTGCCAGTGCTGCTCCCAGGTGTCGATGGCCTGGAGGACGGCGGACTGCATGTGCTGCTCCGTTCGTTCACCGGGCAGCGGCGCGCCAGGGGGCGGCCGTGTGCCCGGCAGGGGTAGTGCAACGGAGCAGCATCCGCGCGATGAGACCTAACGTCGCGCTGACCTGGGGTCATGTGCTGGGAAGTGGTGTTCGTGGACGACGTTCATCAGGTCCAGGAGCAGGGAGTCGGCCGCGATCTGCTCCCCGCGGTCGACCGCCTTTAGAGACCATCTCATTTGGTTAGTCTGCGGTAGCAGATGAGAGTGCAGGCGATGCTGGTGAAGGCGAGGAAGTGGTCGGCTTTGCGTTCGTAGCGTCGATGGAGTCGGCGGCAGCCCGCGAGCCAGGCCATGGTGCGCTCGATGGTCCAGCGATGGCGGCCCAGCCGCTGCGAGGACTCGATACCCTTGCGTGCGATGCGGTGGGTGATGCCGCGTTCACGTAGCCATCGCCGCAGGTGGGCGTAGTCGTAGCCCTTGTCGCCGTGGAGCTTGGCGGGCTTGCGCCGTCTGCGTCTGCGGCGTGAGCGGATCGGTGGTATGCCCTTCACCAGGGGAATCAGGGCCTGGCTGTCGTGCAGGTTCGCTGCCGAGATCCCGGCAGAGAGGGGCAGACCGGTCCGCTCGGTGATCAGGTGGATCTTCGAGCCGTATTTGCCCCGGTCCACAGGATTCGGACCTGTCAGGTCCCCCTTTTCAGGGCCCGCATGTTCACCGAGTCGATCGCGCAGCGGGACCAGTCCAGCTCGCCCCGGGACCCGAGTTCGTCGAGGACCAGGCGGTGAAGTTTGGCCCACACCCTGGCTTTCGTCCACTCCGAGAAACGCCGGTGGGCCGTCGCTCCCGACGGCCCGAACGACGCGGACGGCAGCTGCTGCCACGTACAGCCCGAGGTGGCCACGAACACGATCGCGGCCAGCACTTCCCGGTCACCATGCCGCCGTCGGCCACCGCCCTGGGGCCGTGAAGGAGCCTCGGGCACCACTCGCTGGAACAACTCCCACAACTCGTCCGGCACCAGCCGCTCAACGATCCCCACCACGAGCCCCAGACTACCGAATCAGCCAAATGAGATGGCGTCTAAAGAAGGCCCTGGCCCGCGCCGAGCAGCCGTCCCCCCGGCGGCAGCGGCCCGCCCGTCCGGTGAAGGGTGCAGGCGCCCTGCCCGCCTTCGCGCCGGCGTACATCCGCACCGGCTTCGTCATACAGCAAAAACGCACCCCGGCAGGCCCGGAGCCGGCGCTCATCCACCTCGCGGACTGCTCGATGATCGAGGGCGCGCCGCACCGGATCCGGGCGGACGAGGCCCGCGCCGCGCTCACCGAGCCCACCGTCGCCCCCTGTGCCTTCTGCCGCCCGGACACCGAACTCGGCATCGATCTGGCGTGAAGGATCACTGCTTGAGCGCTGTGCCGCCTATGGCTGGATATATTCGTACACATGGACAGAGTTCTTGAGCGCATCGACCCGGCGGTGGACCGGACCGCCGCCGCGCGCCTGCTGGGCTGCTCGCCCGACGAGGTCGGGTACTGCCCGCGCTGTCAAGGGCTCACCCGCCGATACGGCCGCAACGCCCAGGTCATCTGCCCGGCGTGCCCGGACGCGCAGCATCCGGCGGCCGGTGCCCCGGCCTGAGGGCGTCCGGCCGCCTCGCCGCGGCACCGCTGCCTTCTTCGCGGTTGCGGGCCGTTCGCGATGGGGAATCTCCGCCGACGTGCTCAGTCGGAGAACCCTGGCACGTCTGCCGCCGTGAGGTCCTCGCGAATAGCTGGTACCCGACACGTATTCCTAGGCTGCGGTATTCGCACCTGAGCAGGGTCCCAGGGGGAACCTTGCCCACGTAGGTGCCAGCCCACCTGGCAGCCGCGCGCTGCGATGTTGGGGCGGCGACAGTGAGCGCTTTCAACGTTGCCGCTCCAGGGTAAGGACGGCTTTGGCGATGACGGTCATGCGGTTCGGGCTGATACGGGATCTTTGGAAGATCTGCCAGGACTTCAACCGTGCCACGCCTCGTTCGACCGGTACCCGCGCTGCGGTTAGGGCTCGGTTGACGGTGCGCTGGGTGAGGGTGAGTTCACCTTCTGGTGGCCGTTTGACTCCGTGGTGACCCAGGGGCCAGCGCCCGTGTAGGCACGGGCGGCGAGAACGAGGACACCCTGACGTTGGGCTGAGCCGACGCACGATAGTTGTCGCAGAGGCAGGCTTGTTGTCACTGGCGGGCCTGCAGGCCGTTTGAGTCGTTCCCGGTTACTGAGGACTGTGTCTCGGAGGAGGGCGTGGAGGCGAGGCTGCCGAGGAGCCGGATGCGTTCTTCGGTCGGGGACCCGGCGGCGCTGGTGTAGGCGAACATCGTCCATCCGGGGTGGTCGGGGAGGTTCATGGCCTCGTAGGTGAATTCAAGGTCGCCGACGTCGGGGTGGTGGATGTGCTTGGTGCCGGTGGTGTGGAGGCGAACGTCGTGGGCCGACCAGCGGCTGCTGAAGGCGTTGCTGCGGGTGACGAGCTCGCCGATGAGGTCGGTCAGGTGTGTGTCGCGGGGGTTGCGGCCGGCCGCTGTGCGCAAGTTCGCGGCGGCGGCGTCCGCGGCGTGTTCCCACTGCGGGTAGAAGGTGCGGGCGGCGGTGCTGAGGAAGATGAACCGCGCGGTGTTGTTGCGGGCGTCCGGGTCGTGGAGCAGGGGGGTGAGCAGGGCGCGGCCGAGGGGGTTGAGGGCGATGATGTCGGCCCGCTGGTTGACGATCCAGGCGGGTGCTCCGGTGATCGCGTCGAGGAATCGCTGGAGTGAGGGGCGGATCGTCGAGGGTGCGGGGCGGGAGCGGCGTCGGGCCGGTGTGGAGTTCGCGGCCCGGGCGAGGTCGTGCAGGTGCTCGGTCTCTGCGTCATCGAGGCGTAGCGCGCGGGCGAGGGCGTCGAGGACTTCGGGGGAGACGCCGGCGAGGTTGCCGCGTTCCATCTTGGCGTAGTAGTCGCTGCTCATCCCGGCGAGCATGGCGACTTCCTCGCGGCGCAGGCCCGGCAGGCGCCGGCGTCCGCCGCCGACGATCCCTGCCTGCTCGGGGGTGATGCGGTCACGTCGTGTGCGCAGGAAGTCCCGCACCTCGGCCTGGTGGTCCATGGATTCCACGGTACGGCCGGATCGACTGCTGAAGGAGTGACTGCCAGTACACGTATAAGCGGTCCCTCGCCCCCTGTCCGGGCCGGTGCTGGAATGGCTGTGTCGGGGTGATCCGGACCTTTCGGACCGCCGAGCATCAGTCACAGGTAGATACCCGACCACGCTAAGTGACCGCTAAGGACAGGAAATCTTTATGAGCCAGGACCACACTCAGGGGCGCGTTGCCGTCATCACGGGGGCCTCCTCCGGCATCGGCGCCGCGACCGCCCGGGCTCTGCACGCCGCGTGCTACCGTGTCGCGCTGCTCGCCCGCCGCACCGACCGCATCAAGGCCCTGGCTGACGAGCTCGGCGACGGCGCGATGGCAATCTCCGCGGACGTCACCGACCGCGACGCCCTGCTGGCGGCGGCCGGACAGGTGAAGCAGGAGTTCGGCGGCACGGACGTGCTGGTCAACAACGCCGGCGTCATGCTGCTGGGCCCGTTCTCGGCCGAGCAGCGCGAGGACTACCGCAAGATGATCGAGGTCAACCTGCTCGGAGCGATCACGGCGACCGAGGTGTTCCTCGACCAGCTCAAGGACGGCGGCGGCGACCTGATCAACATCTCCTCCGTCGCCGGCCGGGTCGCGAACGTCGGCAGCGGTGTGTACGCGGCCACGAAGTTCGGCATCAACGGCTGGTCGGAGTCGCTGCGCAAGGAACTGCTGCCCGACGTCCGCGTCACCGTGATCGAGCCCGGCGTCGTCGCCACCGAGCTGCCCACCCACATCACCCACGAAGCCACCCGCCAGGGCGCCCAGCAGCTCTACGACGTCGCCCAGGTCACCGCCGAAGACGTCGCCGAGGTCATCACCTTCGCCCTCCAGCGCCCCCGCCACCTGGCCATCAACGAGATCCTGCTCCGCCCCGCCGACCAGGCACTCTGAGCTCAATTTCGCCGCGGGCGACCGCAGAAGCCGCTTGTCCTGCCGCAAGCAGCAGGAAGCAGCCGGCCATGCGTCATGGCGTTCATGAGCGGGCTGACCCAAGTGAACGCCGCTGGCAAGGACAACATCCGAAGGAGAGCAGATGCGGTACATCAAGCTGCGTGACCTGGAGGTTTCCCGGATCGGGCTGGGCGCGATGGGCATGTCCCACGGGTACACCGACTCCGGCACGGACGAGGCGGAGTCCATCCGCACGCTGCACCGGGCACTGGAGCTGGGCGTCACGCTCATCGACACCGCCGAAATCTACGGCCCCTACACCAACGAGGAACTGCTGGCCCGGGCGCTGAAGGGGCGGCGCGAGCAGGTGGTGCTGGCGACGAAGTTCGGGCTGGTGGCGCACTCCGGGGCAGGCCCGGGGAACCTGGACTCCAGCCCGGCCAACATCCGCACGGCCGTCGAAGGCTCCCTGAAGCGGCTGGGCACCGACCACATCGACCTGTACTACCAGCACCGCGTCGACCCCAACACGCCCATCGAGGAGACCGCCGGAGCGGTGGGCGAACTGATCGCGCAGGGCAAGGTTCGCGCCTTCGGCCTGTCCGAGGCCGGCCCCGACACCATCCGCCGCGCGCACGCCGTCCAGCCGGTCACGGCCGTGCAGTCGGAGTACTCGCTGTGGACCCGCGGCATCGAGGACCGCATCCTGCCGGTGCTGCGGGAGCTGGGCATCGGCCTGGTGCCCTTCGCGCCGCTGGGGCACGGCTTCCTCACGGGGCAGATCCGCTCCACCGACGGCTTCAAGGAAGGCGACTTCCGGCACGGCAACCCGCGCTTCACCGGCGAGAACTTCCAGCGCAATCTGGCCCTGGCCGACGAGGTCCAGGCTGTTGCCGCCGAAGCCGGCGCCACCCCCGCGCAAATCGCGCTGGCCTGGCTGCTCGCCCAGGGCGAGGACATCGCCCCGATCCCCGGCACCAAGCGGGTCCACCGCGTCGAGGAGAACACTGCCGCCGACAGCGTTCAGCTGACCGCCGAGCAGCTGTCCAGGCTCAGCAGCCTGCCTCCCGCCGCCGGCGAGACCCACAACGAAGCCGGACGGCAGATGCTCGAACGCTGATCCCCATCATCCGATCCCCTCACCCCCCACGCATATCAGCGACAAGGAAGATCACCATGCAGACCGTCACCCTCAACAACGGCGTGCAGATGCCGATCCTCGGCTTCGGCGTCTTCCAGATCCCAGCCGAAGAGACCGAGCAGGCCGTCACCGACGCCCTCGCAGCCGGCTACCGGCTGCTGGACACCGCGGCCGCCTACGAGAACGAGGAAGCCGTCGGCCGCGCCATCAAGGCCAGCGGCATCCCGCGCGAGGAACTGTTCGTCACCACCAAGCTGTGGGTCCAGGACGCCCCCGCCGAGCAGAACACCCGCCGCGCACTGGAGACGTCCCTGGCCAAGCTCGGCCTGGACCACGTCGACCTGTACCTGATGCACCAGCCCTACGGAGACGTCTACGGCCAGTGGCGCGCCATGGAGGCCGCCCACCGCGAGGGCCTGACCCGGGCGATCGGCGTGTCCAACTTCTACCCCGACCGGCTCCTGGACCTGATCCTCAACAACGAGATCACCCCGCAGGTCAACCAGATCGAGACCCACCCCTTCTTCCAGCGCACCGCCGACCACGACCTCATGCGCGAGCACGGGGTGCAGCACCAGTCCTGGGGCGGCTTCGCCGAAGGCAAGAACGACCTGTTCACCCACCCCGTCCTCACCCAGATCGGCAAGACGTACGACAAGTCCGCCGCCCAGGTCGTCCTGCGCTGGCTCATCCAGCGCAGCATCATCACCATCCCCAAGTCGGTACGTTTCGAGCGCATGGCCCAGAACCTCGACGTCTTCGACTTCCAGCTCACCGACGACCAGATGGCACAGATCGCCGCCCTCGACACCAACACGACCCTGTTCTTCGACCACCACGACCCCGAGATGGTCGCCTGGCTCGCCAAGCGCCGCCTGGACGCCTGAGCAACCAGGCCAGATGGCAGCCTGGGACCTCGGTAACGGTGACCACCAGGCTGCCTCGGCTGGCCCTCATCACCAGCTCATTCGGCCTCGCCGGTGCCAACTGCTGGACTGCTTCTCACCGGTCACCCGATCAGTGGCCACGCTGAAAACGCTCAGTGATGTAGCCCTCGGCGTCGAGGTCGAGTTGGCCGGTGAACAGTTCGGTGCGCGAGTCGTGGCCGATCGCGATGAACAGCCCCGTCACGTCCAGGTCGCAGGTGGCACAGGTGAAGACGCCACGCAGGACGATGCCGACGAGCATGCCGTTCGTGTCCTCGATCTCGGCTATCTCGCTGTCGAACGCAAAGGAGATCTTGTCAGGCCCGCAGGGTGTAGCGGCGGTGGACGACGGTGACCGACTTGGCGAAGCGGGTGAGGAAGGTGGCTACCTCCATGGCGGTGTCGCCGCCGCCGACCACGACGATGCCGCGGTCACGGAAGAAGAACCCGTCGCAGGTCGCGCACCAGGACACGCCCCGTCCGGACTGTTCCTTTTCAGGTCGACTCGCCCTTCCATGGGATGCATTCAATGCATCATCGATGCGTCACATCGGTTGATCAGGCCGAAGACCACCTCAACGCCGTAATCGCTATATGTTCGGATCGCCCCCACCAGGGACTTCACCGGATTCTTCGAACCTCGGCACTTGCATTGGATGCATCTCCGCCCGGATCCTGATGAAACGGACAGGGTGGCGGTAGTGCCCCGCGTCCACGGCTGTGTCCGCGAGGAATTCCGCCACCAGCTCCGGCGTCACGGGGTCGTGCATCAGCTCTCCGCGGGTCCCCCAGCCGACGGAGAAGCGGCGGCTGGCCCAGGGGTGATCCGGTGTGGCCGGCGTCAGACACTCGGTCAGCTCGCGCCGGACGCTGGCGGCCAGGGGCGTCGTTCGTGCGACCAGCCGGAGGTCGTCGGAGGCGTCGTACCGTCCCAGCAACAGGGCCAGCGGCGCCGCCAGAGAGCCGGTGACCCCACCGATGACCGCTTCCGCGGTGGCTTGGGAGCGCACCTTGATCCACGACCTCTTCCCCGGCAGATAAGGCTGACTCAGGCCCTTGAGCACCACACCTTCGATGCCTGCGCTTCCCCAGGCCGGGTCGAGCCAGTCCTGCGCCATTGCACAGTCGGTCGTGGCGGGACACAGCGTGAAGGGCGAGTCGAGCGCTCCGGTGGCGAAAAGGGATTCGAGCCGAGCGCGCCGGTCCCGGTAGGGCAGCGGCATCAGGTTGGTGCCGTCCGATTCCAGTACGTCGAAGGCGATCAGGTAGGCGGGGTCCGCCGCGGCGGCCTGCCCGGCGCTGCGGCCTCGGCGACGGGCGCGGCGCTGGAGTGCGGCGAAGTCCAACCTCCCCTGACGGTGGACGACCAACTCACCGTCCAGGACGAGGCTGTCCCCGAGGGCCCTGGCCGCCCGGGCGATATCGGGAAACGCCGAGGTCAGGTCCGCGCCCTGGCGAGACTGCACCATCACCAGATCACGCCGGGCGAAGACGATGGCACGGAACCCGTCGGGCTTCTGTTCCGCGACGATGCCTCCGGGCAGGGCATTGGCCGGCGGCAGCTGCCGCCGGGCCTCAGCAAGCATTGGCTCGATGGGAGGAGTCAGGGACACACTTCTACCTCTACGCGCCCCTCACCCGCACCGCGCGCCGAAAGAGCACGTTCTCGTTCGCCGAAGCGATCACGGCGTAGGGTCCGAGCGCGCTGGTGGCGGAGTCCGCCACCAGTGGCACTCCGCTCCGCCGACAACGGCGGTGTACAGCAGTTCGCCCGGGGCAGACAGGAAAGATCCGCGAAAGACTGGCCAACGCGTCCGGGGCATGTCAAGGTAGACGACCTCCCCGGAAAAGCCCAGGTCAGGAAGGCTATCGGCGCCCGACGTCAGCCGCAGAGGGCGGCATGCCACCGCGGTCGGGTCGGGGAGTGGATGGCCTTCGAGGCCGAGACTGCGGAGGGCGTTGTCTCCGCGCCGTGCTCCGCTCCGTGCAGGCGCCTTCCTGTTTGACCGACGGTTCATCTGGCCGAGCGTCGTATCCGCCGCTTTCCCTCTTGAGGAGGCTTCCGTGTCGTCCGCGGAAATGACCGTCCAGGATCTCATCGACCTGCTGTCCGCCTGTGAGCGTGATGCTCCGGTTCGGCAGGCGCTGAATCCCTTCTTCCCGATGGAGCACCGGCTCGCTCAGGTCATCCAGGCCATGGACGCGACCGGGAAGACGGTCGTCTATCTCGCCGAGGGAGGTGATGAGCACAGCCAGCTCGGTGCCCTGCCGCCCGAGGTCGCCGTGAAACTGGCCTGGCAGTCTCCCGTTCAGCCCCCACCGCGTCGTGCCCGCCGCACCGCCCGCGGCGGCCAGTAAATCCCCTCACCCCTGGAGGTGCCCCTGAACCCCGACGTCCCGCTCGACCCCGCCGCCCACGACCAGTTCCCGGCGGCCTGCTGGGTCGGCCCCCGCCACCTGGCCGGCGACGACGGCCGCCTCTACGACACCGTCGCCGACACCCTCTCCACTCTGGGCTGGACGAGCCTGACGATGGTCCGCGGCCGGCAGGAGCCGGACGAGGAACCGGAGAACCGGCAGGTTGTGCGCAGCACCGTCCTGCACCTGAGCCCCGACACCCTCCGGTGGGCCCAGTGGGTCCTGGCGGACGAGCCGTTCCTGCTGGGGGATCTGCCGATCGCCTGGCATGTATCGGCCCGAGCGGACACGGGCAGTCCGCTCGCGCAGTGGTCCGCGTACTTCACCCCCGATGTCCCCGGGGAGGCCGTCGCCGACTTCCTCGTCGCGCTCGACGCACGCCGGCACCCCGCAGCGCCGTCCGGCGGTAGGGAGCTGGTCCTTGAGGCGGTTACCGGGCACGGGTGGCTTCTCGACATCGACCAGCCGCAGGCAGGGGCGATGGACGCGACCTTCACCACCCACATCAGCTACGGCACGGTGCCGCCCCTCATCCAGGACGGCGACCCGCAGACCCTCACCCGCAAGGTGGGGGAGGAGCTGGACGGGTGGCAGGCGTGGTCCGAGCCGGTGCTCGGCGGGCGGTGCCTGTGGGCGGCATCCTTCAGCTCCAGCGTCCCCGACGACCTGGTCGCGGCCTTCGCCCGCTCGGTCAGCTCCACCGCACCGGTCCTGCGCCAGGTGCTCCCGGAGAGCACCCGGGACCGGCTCCTGCGCGCGCCGGCCATCTGACGGCCCGGGCCCGCGCAGGCGGTGCGCAGGCGGCCGTAACCCTGAAGGGCCGGGGCCGTCGCGAGTCCGAACACGACATGGTTGCCCAGCCACCTTTGCCTGCCGAACATGGTGAAGCCCGGCCATCCCATGGGATGGCCGGGCTTCACCATGTTCGGTGGACATCGCCAAGGCTGGCATGGCGTAGCAGCGGCAGGGTAGCCTTTTTGACTCCTCACAGCCCCCCCGCGATCTGCCGGGAGCAATCGGTTGTCGGTACCTGCTCGTGGCGGGATGGGTGGTCTTCATGCCAGCTTTCGCTGCCGTTGCTGGCCGAAATACGGCCATCCGTTCGGGTGAGCGGTCACGGTTTTCCGTGATCCCGGCAACCGGATAGCCGTGATCGCCCGAGCATCCTGAGGAAAGCATCAGTTCGCGTCGGCTGCGCCGTCACCCTTAGCCTCGCCACGCCTGACTGGTCCTTCGGCATGGACTGCTCCCGGCGCCGAGGCCGATCACGATCACAGCGCACGTGACACCACCCCCTGTTGGGCACAACATCACGGTCATCATCGCAGCCCCGGAAGTGTGACCGAAGAGACCGTCCCTCATGTGCTGGAACAGGCACACATCTGTACAGCCTGCAGAGGATTGATAGGGCCGAAACTGCTCTACACAAGTTCGGGCCCTGTACCTACTGTCATTAGCGACATGCCAAGGCGGGGGCAAAGCATGTCCCCAGGCCAGAGGGGGAACGAACATGAAGCGTAGACTTCAGCGCATTGCAGTGGCGAGTGGTCTCGCTGTCTCAGTAGTGGTAGTGCCCGTTGCCGTCGCTGCGCCCGCGCAGGCGAACACGTCGCAATGTGTGAACTACCTGTATTCGAAGGGCTACGTCATCGGCCCGAAAGTGAAGAAGAACTGCAAAAAGGCCGCCAGCGACTTTTGGTACTTGGATGATGCGAGGCGCAACCTACGGAAGTTGGGCGTAAAGAAGAAGCACGCCGAGCGTGCCGTCCAGTACGCTTACTTCGGGTAGCCCCCGTCCTCTTCATGCGGGGCGAACAAGGCGTAAGTGTCTAGGCTTCAATCGCCCCTTCGGGTTCCACGTGTAGGGGCGATAGTGAATAATTCACTCGTCTCGCCGTAGTGGTGGCCAGCAGGTGCTCCCGGACAGCACCCGGGACCGGCTCCTGCGCGCGCCGGCCATCTGACGCGCCCGGCCGTGCCTGCCGGCCCGGAACCGCGAAGCCCGGCCATCCCGATGGGATGGCCGGGCTTCTGGCATACCCGCACGCAACGGGCAGTCGGCGGCGCCTCGACGGCGGACGCTAACGCGATATGGCCTTGGCGAGGGCCTTGTCGAGGTGGCGGTCGACGAGGGCGGGGGAGCCGGAGACGATGACGAGGACGTTGCCGTCGCGGATCGCGGTCTGCTTCATCACGCTGTCGTGTCCGCCGGCGGAGAAGGTCAGCAGCTGGCTCCACTGCTCGTCACCGAGGTGGGGCGGAGTCGTCTTCCGGGTGGCGATGTCGATGGCGGAGCCGCCGACGAGGATCTGGTACTTCGGGCATCCGGTCATGGCGTCGAAGATCCTCCCCATGCCGTCGGACAGTTTGCCGGGGGTGTCGCTGTACAGCTCTTCGGAGACTTCCGAGTCGTCGCCGCCGGCGTAGGTGAAGGCGGTCGTCGCCTGGCGGGGGAAGTCGAGTGATCCTCCGGTGGCCGCGTCGCCGCCGAGTTCGTCAAGGGCGGGGCAGCCGAGCACGGTGACGTCGTCGTTGTGCTCGGCGCGTTCGAGCTTGCGGGTGTAGCCGCTGCCCAGGTCGCCGGCGGCGAGCAGTCGCTCCGTGAGCGCGGCTGACGACAGCGGGCTGCTGCCCGGCTCCGGCACGGCCGGGCTGGTGGCGCGGGCGGAGGAGGACGTGGCGGAAGGTGTCGTTTCGGCGTCGGAGGAGCAGGCGGGCAGGACGAGGAGGGCGGCGGCGGTGATGCCGGCGGCGGTGGTGGTGACGCGCACGCGCACGAGGTGACCCCTTTTGTGCTGGGAGGCGGTTGGGCAGTGCGGGCCCGCGGGCCCGGTGGGGTGGTAGGGGTAAGGGGTCAGTGGCCGAGATGGCGCAGGCAGTCCTCGAACGAAAGGAGCGTGTTGTCGGCGGCCGGCCCGGGGTGCCGGTTGAACCAGGCGACGTCCAGACGCCTCTCCTGCTGCTGGTGACCGGCGCGGCAGCGCAGCCAGATCTGGGCGCGGGTGGCCATGATGATCCAGTCCCGGTAGGCGCCGCATCCGGTGCACGTGACGACCTCGCCGTCCAGGACGAGAGGCCACGGCCACGGCATCATCCACCCGTCGACCTGGTCGTGGCTGGGCACCCGCAGCTCCGGGGGAAGGAAGTCGTCCACCTCGGCCACCGGCTCCGACGCCCCCGCATCAACCTGTGACTGCGGGGGAACCGGACCGGCCTGCGGCGCCGGCGCCGGGGGACAGGGCATGCGCTGCGCCATCTCCCACATCTCCTGGTGCCGGCGCCGCGCCTCGATGACGAATGGGTCCTGCTTACGGCGTCGTATCCGGTGAAACACCCTGGTGTCCTCCTGCGTTTCGTCCTGCTCGCGTCAAGATCGTCCCCCAAGGATCCGGCCCGTTCAACTCACAAAAGCCCTAGTCCGGCCTCGGGGAACATCGGTACAGCGGTTAACGCTAAGCCGGTGATCATGGTCCGGGTGTGAGCGTGCTGACGCGGTTCTCGTACTCGCGGCGGGCCTTGCGCTGGGCAGGGATCGCGGGGAGGCCGTGGCCGCCGTCGAGGGGCTGACAGCGGGCGAGGAACTGGCGGTGTACGGAGGGGATGGCGGTGACACGCAGGGTGTACCCCTGGCCGCGTCGTACGGTCACGCCCTGGTCGAGCGCGGTGCGCTCGACGGCGTCCAGCTCGGCGCTCCGGAGGAAGTCGGCGACCTTGCCGGGCATGTCGAGGGTGACCGGCAGCTCCGGCGCCGGGGTCTCTTCCGCTGCGACGACGTGCTCCGGCAGGAGGTCGTCGACGGCGGTGCGTACGGCGCCGCGGCTGACGTTGTGCTCGCGGGCCAGGGCGGCGATGGACCGACCCGCCAGGAAGGCGGTGCGCACGGTAGTGATCGTTTCGCCCGCGAGGGCGGGTCGGCGTCCGCCCTTGTTGCCCTTGGCCTCGGCGGCGCGCAGTCCGTCGTAGGTCAGTTCGCGCTGGAGGTCGCGTTGGAGTTCGCCGGCGGCGGCGAGGGTCTGCACCATGAACTTCACGGTGGACAGCAGTTCTCCGGTGCGCGGGTGGCGGGCGGTGAGGTCCATGGCGGAGAACGCGCCGTCGTGGATGCGCAGGGCGAGCTGGTCGCGGTGCAGGACTTCGAGGACGTCGAGGATGTGCTGGTTGCCGCGTACGAGGCGGAACATCTCGGAGATGTGCACGGTGTCGCCTGGCCGCGCGTACGTGAGGAGTTCGCCGAACTTGGGGCGCTGGAGCGGGTGGAGGCGGCTGGAGGTACCCGGGTCCTCCTCGAAGACGACCGGGTCCTCGATCCCGGCCTCGGCGAGGACGAGGTCCTGGCGGGCGGTGGACTGCTGGTCGGTCGACACCCGCTTGTAGACGAGATTGGCCACGCTGTTTCCCCGCTTCTGCCGCCGCATCGGACCTTGGGTGTCATCTAACCCTGTCGTCATCCGTCATCGGATCTCATTGGATCGGAGCCGCCGTCAGACCCCGGAATCACCGGGTTCATTGGACGACCGCCGCGCCTGTCGTCATTCGATCGTTTGCGGACAGCGGAGGAGCGCGTCCCCTGCTCCGGAAACGAGCGTCCGGTGACAGGAACCCGGACCGATTGTCATCGGAGTTGGACCGCTAGCTGGCTGTCACCGGTGATAAATGGGCCATCCCCTCCTGTGAGGTGGCGGTCTCTCGGCATGGCCGGTTCCGCTACTCGTCGATGAAAGCGACATAGGCGTCGGCATCCAGGAGCCTCGAAAATTCGTTCGCGTCTGATGCCTTGACGCGGAAGAACCATCCGTCCCCATAAGGCTCAGCGTTGACCAGTTCCGGGAAGTCGGCCAGAGCTTCGTTGACAGCGACGATTTCACCGGAGATGGGGGCGTACATGTCGCTGGCCGCCTTGACCGACTCAACCACCGCGCCAACTTCACCTGCGGAGACGTTGGCGCCGACTTCGGGCAGGTCGTCAACGGCGACCAAGCCTGAGAGCAGCTGTTGCGCATGATCCGTCAAGCCGACTGCGTACTGCCCGTTGCCCTCATCGCGTACCCATGCGTGTGACGTGGCGTACTTGAGCTCCGTCGGAACGTTCGACATCTGTCTCCCGTGTGTAGTCACTGTGCCGTGAGTGGACCGGGTGCACTGTCCTCAAGCTGTTCGGACCCGTTTCAGAGACGGTCTTTGTTGGGGTCATCTGCGGACAGAGCGCCGTACAGCTTGGGGTTGCGTTCCCGCCGGTACGGGTTGTTGCCGCGGGAGGCTTTCAGGAAGTTCCGGTCGACGGTGCCGAAGATGAGCTCGTCGTAATCGCCGAAGACGAGCTCCTCGCTGCGGCCGGAGGACACCTTGTCCCTGCCGCCGCGCCCGGCGCGCGCCAGGGCCGTGCCATCGGGTGCGGCCAGCGTGGAGCGCCCCACGTACTCAAGCTCCCCCTCATTAGGGTGCTCCTTGCCGATGCGGTTGGCATAGGCGATGTACATGTTGTTCTCGTAGGCACGGGTGAGCACGAGGTGGTCGAGGGAGAACGCGTAGGGGTCCATCGTCGCGGTCGGCGCCACGAGCAGATCGGTGTCCGCGATGGCGTGAGCGCGGACGGTCTCCGGGAACTCCACGTCGTAGCAGATCAGGAACCCGAGCTTCAAGCCGTTCAGGTCGGCCTGGACGACGAGGTTTGTGCCGGCCTCAAAGTGGTTTTTCTCAAAATCGCCGAAGAGGTGCGTCTTGCGGTAGTTCGCCAGCGAGGAGCCGGTGGAGTCGATGAGCCGCACCGAGTTGTACACAACCGGGTCGCCGTCTGGGCGCTTCTTACCGGTTTCGTCGAGCTCGGGGTAGCCGATGGCCACCGCAATTTTGTTGCCGGCCGCAATCTCGTTGACCCGCCCGGCGGATGAGCCTCCTGATGCAATCTCTGCCGCGCAGCTCCTTACGTCGTTCACGTACCCGCCGAGGAACAGCTCCGGGGTGACCAGTAGGTCGGCGCCGGCGGCAGCGGCCTCGCCCGCGGCACCTTCCAGCCGTTTGAGGGTCCGGCCGACGTCGCTCGGAACCCCCAGGCTCTGGAGCAGTGCGACACGGAGCTTGCCCGTAGCTGATGCGGTCGACATAGAGATCCTTTGCAGAGGGAGAGGGGAAATTGCGTATCAAGGCTATATCTGCACGGACATGCCTGATCGGTTCATTTCGTCTCTATGCTCGATGTATCACTCGAATGAGAAGCGACGCAGTCCCCACCGGTCTGAAGTGCCAGGGCCTGAACGACCGCCTTACCGAGCAGACGGAGCATCACGCTCCCACGCTCCCGAAGAAGGCTGACCCGATCACTCCTCCCCACCCTGGTCATCGTCGTCCAACTCGGGCGTATCCGGGTCGCGCAGCGGGCGCAGGGCGCCGGCGGCCGGGGTGGAGGCGGTGAAGCTGTAGCGGCCGAGCAGGTTCAGGTTGCGGTGCTTGAGCGGGGACAGCCGGGCGATGTCCTCGTCGCGCAGTTCGTGGCCCTCGGCGCGGAGCTGGGCGACGGCGGCGTCGATGTACTTCGTCGTCCACAGCACGATGGCGTTGAGGACCAGGCCGAGCGCGCCGAGCTGGTCCTCCATGCCGTCGCGGTACGCCTGGTGGATGGTGCCGCGCTTGCCGTGGCACACGTCCCGGGCCAGCTTGTGGCGGGACTCCTGCACGGTGAGCTGCCGGTTCATCTGCCGCCGGTAGGTGTCGTCCACCGGGTCGACCACCCGCAGCAGGTGCTCGGTCTTGGCGATCCGCCCGTACTCCGCGAACGCCGCCCCCAGCGGCGTCGGGCGCCCGTCACGTCCGAACATGCGCAGCAGGTCGTAGGCGCGGACCTGGTTGGTGACCAGGGAACCGGCGACCTTCAGCATGTCCGGCCAGTGCGTGATCACCTTGTTCAGATTGACCCGGTTGCGGGCCAGGTCCTCCACCGCGCCGTAGTGGCCGGTCTCGACGCCGGGCATCGTGGCCCGCCAGAACCGCTGGTCGTCCAGGTCGCGGAAGCGGGGGCTGAAGTTGTAGCCGAGGATCTTGAACAGGCCGAACACCATGTCGGAGTACGAGGCGTTGTCGGTCGCCACCATCTCCGGCTTGACCCCGCCGTCGAGGTTCAGCAGGGCGTCCAGGATGTGCAGGGAGTCGCGCGGGGTGCCGGGGACGACCATCTGCCCGATGCCCGCGACTTGGTCGTTTACGGCGTTGAGCCAGGTGATGCCCCGCTTGAACCCGAAGTACTTCGGCGACGGGGCGGCGTTGATGGTGCGCACCGGCACCTGGAAGCGCAGCCCGTCCACGGAGGCGAGCAGCCCGTCGCCCCAGTAACGCACGATCGGGATGCCGGCCTGGGCAGCGATCAACGCGGCGTTCGCCGCGGCGATGGTGTCGGCGCGCAGGTAGTACTGGTCGACGTGCACGAGCCGGGCCCGGGTCAGGGCCTCGTAGCCGGGGTTCACCACCGGGGCCAGGCCGATGTTGCACGCCTCCGACACCAGCAGCGCGACCACCGAGGTGGGCAGGTCCTTCATCCGGGTGGTGCCGTCGCCGAGGTGGACAAAAGCGTCGAGGAAGCCGGTCCAGGCGTTCACCTCGAACAAAAGGTCCGGCAGGTCGATCTTCGGGAGCATCTTCTCGACCCGCTTGCGCAGCCAGGTCAGGGACTTCGGCTCGCCGAGCGCGCCGAGCTTGTCGACGTTCAGCTTCACCCGCCCGTCCTCCTGCACCTCGATGGAGACCTTCGCCGCCGGCCCTGCTTCCTCCAGGCGTGTCGCGAGCTGCTTCCACCCGGCGTCCAGGCCCCGCACCAGCTCCGCCAGGTGCTCCTGGACGGGCATGTTCAGGCTCAGGGCCGCCAGGACGTCCTCCTCGACGGCGTCCCAGTCGGGCCCGTCCAGCAGACGGGCCCGCGGGTTGGACCAGCGGTGCGAGGGCGAGGCGAAGACGTCGCGGTTGTTCAGGGCCCGGTGCAGCTGCTCCAGCACGCACACCACGTACGCGTCCCGGTCCACCGCTCCCTGCGGCAGATCAGGGTTGGCGTACACCGCCTTGCGCCACGCGGGCGGCACGAGCTTGTCGTCCACCTCCCGCGGCAGCAGCGGCTTGACGCCCACCTTCCGCCGGGCCAGCGCCGGCAGGCCCCGGACCCCGGCCAGGACCCGCTTCCCGGCACTTGCCGCGTCCAGCGCCTTCGACTCGCCCAACAACGCGAGGAACGGGCGGACCGTGGCGTACCGGGTCGCCAGCGCGGCCCGCATTGCGACGTCGGCCGTGTTCTCATCCTCGGGCACCAGGGTCACCACGGTGGCCGCCGCGCTCATCACGGCGGCGCGCGGGGCGACCTCCTCCACCGCCGCCCACAGCGCGGCCACGTCCAGGTCCGCCTCCTGCTCCTCGACCAGCTCCAGCTCCTCGAACAGCACCTTCGCGGCCCGTGCGAGCGTGCGCGATGCCTTCTCCAGCTGTGGCAGCGTCGATAGCCGCTCCTTCTCCGTCTTCCGTTTCGCGGCGTTCAGCAGCCGGGTGGCCATCAGGACCTGGAACAGGTCCAGGGCCTCATCGATGGCCTTCGCCTCCAGGTGCCGCATCACCGCGGTGAGCATCGCTGTGCGCTTGGGCTCCGCCGCCCGCTCCAGCAGCGGCGCCTTCGAGCCCAGCGCGTACCGGGCCAGCGCCGCCATCCGGTTCGGCGGGATCTGCGACAGCCTCAGCCGCCCGAGCCGGTACGCGCCGATCTCGTCCACCCGCTCCAGCGCGCGGGCGAACGCCGTCCCGGTCGTCCGCGTCGGCGGCCGGCGCAGACGCTCCAGCTCCGAGAACCGCGAGCCCTCCGGCGTCTTCAACGTCGCCACCAACTCGCCCGGCAGCGCCGGGTCGGCGCGGCGGGCCGCGCCCGCGACGGTGGCGTGCAGCCGCTTCTCCGCGACCTTCCGGGCCTCCGACACCTGCCGGGCCAGCACGCTCACCCCAGGCAGCAGCACCCGGTGTCGGCGCAGCCAGCCCACCGCCTGGTTGAACAGCGCCACCGGCCCCTCGGCGTGCGTCCACGCCCGCCCGTGCAGGAACGTACGGAACCGGCGCGACCACTCCGCATCCTCGTACTCGCGGTACTCGTAGGCGTCCCGGATCTCCCACGCGTGCTCGTACGGCGTCGGCTTGCGCTCGGTGTACCGCTTCACGCACGAGACGTCCTCGATGCCGAGCTGCACGGCCAGGTGCTCGACTACGACCCACGGCACGTCCAGCGGGTCGTCCGGGAGGAACCGGCCGATGTAGCGCACGGTGCACATCTGGAGAGCGAACCCGAGTCGACTGTGGTCCCCGCGCCGTTTCGCGATCAGCTTGCGGTCCTCGTCGTCCAGGAAGAAGAACCGCTCCAGCTCAGGCCGGGTCGGCTCGTCATTGAACTTGCCGTACGACGCCGCCTGCTCGTCGGTCAGGAACTCCACTGGCATGGACGCGAAGCTATCTGCGCCCACAGGCGCTCAGGGATCTTCCGCCGAACCTCGTCGCCGGGCCTGCCGCCCGTGGTAGAGGCCATGATCACCGGCTTAGCGTTAACGGCTGTACCGATGTTCCCCGAGGCCGTAGTCACCGGCCGCGCCCGGATCCGGCCCGGGTATGAGCTTGGCCGGTGGTGCGGCCGGCGGTGCGTCCGGTACGGCGGTCGGCGACCACCGTGTTGCTGGTGTCGGCGGGCAGGTCGGAGCTGCGGCGCAGGCGCCACACCAGTACGTCGCTGACGGACTCGGCGGTGTCGAGTTCCCTGCGCCCGGCGGCGTCGGCGAGGAGCGCGGCGGGATCATGACCGGCGGCTTCGGCGTCGGCGAGGGTCGCGGCGAGCGCGTACCAGCCGGGCTCGGCCAGAATCTGCTCCGCCAGCTGGGGCACGGCCTGGCGCAGGACGGCCGCCTGCCGCTGCAGAAGCGGGCGGCCCAAGCGCCGGCCGCGCTGATAGAGGGCGCCCAGCGGCTGGGCGGCGGCGGCCTGGTAGGCGGCACGCAGGTGCTCGGCGGCCTGGCGGGCGGCGGCGGCCTGCTGAGCGTGGCCCTTCTTCGCGTGCCAGTGGAAGGCAGCGGTGACAAGGAAGAACAGCATGTCGATCACCATCGCGGTGGTCGCCCCGTCCTCCCCGCGGCCGAGCGCAGGACCGCCCTGGACGAGGTCACGGGCGGCCTGCCGCAACGCCCGGTCGTGACCACGCTCGGCCCGCACGTGCGACCTGGAAGCCCGCTCGAAGGCGATGGCGGCCTCCCGCAGCTTGGCGCGGGTGTGCGCGGCGGAGGTCTTCGCGAGCGCGTCCAGGACCTCGCCGGCCGAGGCGATGTACGCGGCGGCGACCGCGTCGTCCTCCTGCTCGATGACGAGCAGCGCCTGCCAAGCCGCCGAAGCCGTCCGGCGGCGGGCGGCGGACGGGCCGCCCGGCCCCGTAGGCGAGGGCGGCTCGACGGGCGTGGCGCCTTGCCCGTCATCGAGGGCGCTGGTGAAGCGTTCCCGGATCCGGGGCAGGGAGAGGTCCGGGGCCAGACGCGCGCCGGGGTAGAACACCGGCTCGCCGTCCTTGTTGCGGTCATCAGGCAGGGCGACCTTGTAGCCGAGCAGGTCACCCGAGGGCGCGGTGCGCTTGCGCACGAGCAGGCCGGCGGCGGCCAGCCGGTCGAAGAACTCCTCCTCACCCGCCGCACCGGCCACCGCGCGCCGTACGGTCTCGCGCAGTTCCTCGCGGGCGGTGCGTTCGCGGCCCTGGCGCTCGGCCTTGTGCCGCTCGGCGCTGGTGGGCCGCTGGGCGGCGGTCCCGTCGCCGGGCGCGACCTGGTGCAGCCCCAGCTCCTTCTCGATCAGGCGGCACTCGGCCTGGGCGCGCCTGCCGGAGCGGTAGTCGTCGGGGCGGCTGCCGTCCTCGCACACCAGGGTGGCGACGATGTGGATGTGGTCGTCGGCGTGGCGGACGGCGGCCCAGCGGCAGCCGGGCCGGCCGCCACCGGGATCGATACCGGTGGCGGCCACGATCCGGCGGGCGATCTCGCCCCACTCCTCGTCGGTGAGGATCCGGTCGTCCGCCGCCGCGCGCACGGAGGTGTGCCAGACGTGCTTGGCGGGACGGGCGTGCCGGGGGAGGGCCATGACGGGCTGGTCGAGGAGCTGCTGGAGGTCCTTGAGGGTGGCGGCCGGGTCGCGGCCGGGGTCGGGGGACATGCCGTCGAACGAGGCCACGAGGTGCGGATCGGTGTGCTCCTCGTGCCTGCCGGGCCCGTAGAGGTAGGCCAGCAGGCCGATCGTCCGGGAGCCGGACTCGTTGACGCTGGGGATCACGACGTGCGCTGCTCGATCAGTTGTGTGGCGGCGGCGTGGACGGTCTCGGCCGCCCGGCGGACGGCGGCGATGGCCGTCTGGAGCTGCGGGGCTTCGGCGCCGGAGTTGAGGGCCTTGACCGCCTGGTTGAGGTTGCTGCCGGCCCAGCCGAGCTTGCGCCGGCTGTCGAACAGGGCGGTGATCACTTCTCGTTCGTCGGCGATCTCGGCGCTGGTGCGGTCGAGATCACGGGCGGCGGCGAGCGCGGAACGGGCGAGGAACCCGGCGACGGACAGGTTGCACCGGGCGGCGGCGGACTTGATCAGATCGAACTCTTCGTCGTTGAAACGGGTGTTGGGCTGGTGCAGGCGCTTCTTCTCGGGCGGCTGACGCGGACGCTGACGGGCGCGGACAGCGCGCTCACGGCGACTGCGGCGCTCGGTCGGCTTCTCCTCCTGCCCCGGCTTCGATCCGCCCCCGGTCGAAGCCACCAGGACCTGCGCCCCCCGGTGCAGGTCCCCTCCCGCCCCCTCGGGGGCGGGTTCGGCGGAAGCTACGCTTCCGCCCCAACTTGCTCGCGCCGAGACCGAGTTGAGGTCCCGAGCGGGATTCGGGGCGGAGCCGTTCTCGATCGGGTTCGTCATCGGCTTTCGGGCCTCGCTGCGCGGAGCCGGCGCTGGATGGCGGCGGCCAGGCCGAGGACGTCGGCCGGTCCGTCGAGGAGCCGGACGGGACCGTGCGGCTCGTGCTGGACGAGCCACCCGCCGGTCGGCAGGCCCACCATGGCGTGGACGAGGTGTCGGCGGACCAGGACGGTGGCCCAGGCAGCCGCCTCAGCGGCCACGTCCTGGGGAGCGGGAGCAGGACGGGGAATCACGTCGTGCCTTTCGGTGCGCGGGGCGGTGGCCCGGCATACGGCCGGACCACCGCGAATGATCGAGGGAAGGGACCCGCGGGATCGGGCGGGTCAGCCGCACTCGGGGCAGCGAGCGACATGGCCGCTGAGCACCCGGGCCATCCGCGCCTTCGTTGACTTCGCGTACGTCGCGCTGGCTTTCGCCGACGACTTGCCGGCATGCCGCTGGGAGTGCGCGCTCAGATAGCCGATCTCCCGTTCGTACTCCGCACGCATCGCCGCGAACTGCGGGCACGTCCTCATCTGGTACTCCTTGCCGTCGTGCTGTTCTGGTTGCGCAGAGCCGCCAGGACCAAGCTCATGCGGTCGTTCCTGAGGCCGGGCAGGTTCTGGTCCCGCAGGATCTTCCGGAGCTGGACACGGGTCACGGTGTCGTTGCCGTCCCGGTCGAGCAGGGCAGGCACGTGGGGACGGATCAGCTCGACCAGCTGGTCGACGTCCTCCTCAGGCGCCCGAGGAGGACGCTGCGCTTGCGGCCCGCGGGACCCGCCACTCCGCTTCGCCCGCCCCTTTCCCTTCGAAGCCGGCGACCGGCGTACGTGTTTGCTGTGCCGGTCCCCGTGGTCGGTCCCCGGCTCCCGGTCCCCGTGGTCGGTCCCCGGTCCCCGGTCCCCGTGGTCGGTCCCCGGTCCCCGGTCCCCGTGGTCGGTCCCCGGCTCCCGGTCCCCGTGGTCGGTCCCCGGCTCCCGGTCCCCGTGGTCGGTCCCCGGTCCCCGGTCCCCGTGGTCGGTCCCCGGTCCCCGGTCCCCGTGGTCGGTCCCCGGTCCCCGGTCCCCGTGGTCGGTCCCCGGCTCCCGGTCCCCGTGGTCGGTCCCCGGTCCCCGGTCCCCGTGGTCGGTCCCCGGCTCCCGGTCCCCGTGGTCGGTCCCCGGTCCCCGGTCCCCGTGGTCGGTCCCCGGTCCCCGGTCCCCGTGGTCGGTCCCCGGTCCCCGGTCCCCGTGGTCGGTCCCCGGCTCCCGGTCCCCGTGGTCGGTCCCCGGTCCCCGGTCCCCGTGGTCGGTCCCCGGCTCCCGGTCCCCGTGGTCGGTCCCCGGTCCCCGGTCCCCGTGGTCGGTCCCCGGTCCCCGGTCCCCGTGGTCGGTCCCCGCGTGGTGGGGTGGGGATCCCTCGTGCTGCTTGGCGGTTTCGCTGCCCGGTCCCTGTTGAGCCTGCTGTTCGCGGCCTCCGGTCTCCCCGGTGTCAGTGCGGGGACCGCCGCCGGGGGCCGGGCTGCTCTGGCGGTTTGCTGCGGGGACCACGGTGGCCATCTCCCCGGTCGGGCCCGGCGACCAGGGGGAGGCGAGCGGGACCGTGGCGAGCGTGAGGGCGTTGCGGCGGGCGGCGAGCTGGGCGAGTAGTTCGGCGCGCTGGTCGGGGTCGGTGCCGACCGAGGCCCGGCCGATCGCTTTCGACAGCCGCCGGGTCAGGCGCCGGCCCCGTCGGCTCTGCCGCTGCTCGGTGCTGAGGTCAGCGAGCCGGGTGGCGAGGTCCACGGCGCGGATGGTGGCGCGGTCCCGGGTGATCTGCGCCGCGTCGCGGTCCCGGGTGGCGATCCCGAGACGGGACAGCAGCCGCTCGCGTGCTTCCCGTCCGAGGGTGGCGACCAGGCCCTTGGAAGCGGCTCCGGGGGTGCGCAGGCGCAGCTCGATACCCATGGCCAGGTGCCAGAGCATGCCTGCCATGACCGGGCCGACGAAGGCGCGGACGGTGCCGCCGACCACCCCGCTCTCGGCATAGGCGGGGATGACCTGTACGCCGCTGATGACCCAGACCAGGGTGCCCGGCATGCCGGGCGTGCCCTGGGTGGTCAGGTTCTGCCGGGCCATCAGGGCGGTTGCGAACAAGCCGAGTTCCGCGGCGGCGAACATCCCGGCGCGTTCGGCGGTGCCGGCTACGTCGAGGTAGTCGGCGGCGAAGCGCCAGCTCGTGTCGGCGCTGTAGGCGGTGCAGCCGAGCGCGGCCAGGGCGGCGGCCACCACCGCCTTGTTGCTGGATCGTTTCTGCGAGCGTCGTGCCCGCCGGGCTGCCCAGCCGGTCAGGGCCAGGGCGGTGGCGGCGCCGGGGATGCCGAGAGTGAGGAGGAGGGAGGGGTCGGTGCCGGCACCGAGGGACAGGACGTGCTGGGTCATGCGGCCTTTCCGACAGGGGCGTGCGCCGGAGTGGGCGTCGCCGGGCGGGCCAAGGGCTGCTGCGTGGAAGGCGGTGCGGTCGCGGGCCGGGGCCGCCGGGCCACCGTGGTCTTCTTGACGGGGTTCTTCCGCCGGGGCACGCCGAGGGTGCGGTCGCGGTCGAAGACCCTGTTGGCGGCCTGCCGCAGCAGGTCCCGGGCGTGCTTGGTGCTGATCTGCAGGGCGGGGGCGAGCCGGTCGGGGCGCCATCCGCGGACGTAGGCGTGGTCGATGACGACCTGCCGCTCGGCGTCGGTGAGGTGGACGTCGCGGCCGTTGAAGAAGGCGGCCACGCGGCGGTAGTCGAGGCGGCGGGGCAGTCCGTCGTGCCAGGGCCGGCGCTCGGCTTCCGTCAGCCCGCCCCAGATGCCTTCCTTCAGGTCGTTCTCCAAGGCGTAGTTGAGGCAGTCGCGGCGGACCGGGCACGGGCCGCACAGCTCCTTGGCGTCCGCGATGGCCTCGTGGTCGCGGGGCAGCGGGAAGAAGGTGGCGTCGGCGTCCTCGGGGTCCATGCCGTGGCACACCCCGTGGGGCTGCCAGCTGGTGTCGCCGATGCCGCGCAGGCCGGTGGCCGGCGAGGTGTGGGTGGTGATGTGGCGCAAGAGGGTCTCCGGTGTGCTGCCGCGTCGGCCGGTCGGAGGGATGGTGGTGGGCGGACGCGGCGTCGGGCGCCTGCCGTGGCACCGGGCAGGGGCGCCGCGGCAGGGGCGGGACGATGGTGTCGCGCGGGTGCACCAGGCGGTGGTGCACCACGTGCGGGCCGGTCAGGCCGTCGCGGTCTGCTGCCGGTGCTGGGCGGCGGCGAGGTCCTTGCGGCCCGGGTGCGGCTTCTCCCGAAGTGCGCTGCCGCGTGCGAAGCCGTCGGGGTCGATCCGACGGCGGCGGCAGGGCTCGCCGACCGGTGCCTCGCACCAGTCGCAGGGCACCGACAGCGCGTCGGGTCGGCCCTGGGCGAGGGCCTCTTCGTGGGCCGCGCGGGCGCGGCGGAAGGGCGCGAGGGCGGCGCGGGCCTCCGGCGGGATGTAGGAGCCGACCTGCTTCAGCCGGGCTTTCAGCCTGGGGTTGGTCCGGCCTTCGGTGAGCTGCTGGTAGGCCACGGGCTGTGCGGTGCCGGTGGCGACGGCGTGGCGGGTGCCGACCAGCTCGGCGGTCCAGGCCGCCTGGTCGTCGGGGTCGGCCACCGGGATCGGGTCGGTGTGCCGGTGCAGGCGGTCGCGCTTGTAGTTCTCCCACGGGCGGGCGATGTCCGCGGGCAGGATCTGGTACGGCGAGACGCGGATGTGTCGGCGGGCGACGACGCAGGCGTCCCAGCCGTGCGGCGTGGCCAGCGGCACGTCCTCCAGCAGCTCGTGCCACTGGGCGAGCTGGTCGCGGGCCTCGGCGTGGTCGGTGCGGATGGTGCGGGGGTCGAGTCGGCCGATGTAGGCCAGCAGGGCGGCGATTTCGCGGCGGTCCATGGCTACTCCGTTCCGGTCGGCATCGGCTCGTTGAGGGCGGCCAGCAGGGCGGCGGTGTGGGCCTCGGAGCGGGTCATGCCGCCCGCCGGGGCGGACCCGCCACCGGGCAGGGCGTAGAGGTTCGGGCGGACCGGAGCGTGCTCTCGGGCGATCCAGGCCCGCCAGTCGGCAGCCCAGGCAGCCGCCGCTCGGGGTGCGTGCCCGGCACGGTGGGCGCGCCACTTGGCGTCGGCGGCGCGCAGGCCCTCCTCGCCGAGGCGGTCGAGGTGACCTTCCTGGCGGGCCCAGGTGTGGCTGGCTGGGTCGACCTGCCAGTCGGTAGCCGAGGTGACGGCAGCACCACTACTGCTGCCTTTACGGTTCACCTTCGGTTCTCTACGGTTCTGGGGGTCGGATTCCGTACCGTGGTGGGGTCGGATTCCGGCACGTCGAGGGGTCGGATTCCGTCGGGAGGGGTCGGATTCCGTACCGGCCGGATTCCGGCGGGAGGGGTCGGATTCCGTACCCTTCTTCGGCCAGATCCCGTACCGCCGCAGGTCCTTCTCATCGTCGTCGTCCAGCTCCGGCACCGGGTCGGAGTCGGTCGGAGGCTCGACGTACGCCTCGGGGTCCTCGCGCCTGGCTGCGGCGACCTTGGCCAGCCACGCGGCAGCCCGGGGCAGCCGGTAGACCGTGGTGCGCTGCGGGCCCTCCAGGTGGCTGAGGACCTTCAGCTCGCCGCTCTTGTCGAGCGCGACCAGCGCGTCCCGCACCGCAGTACGGCTCGCGTTCGTTCGCTCCACCAGGCTCGCCACCGACGCCCAGGCGACGCACTTGCCGTCCGCGACCCGGTCGGCGATCGACAGCAGGACCAGCCGTGCGGTGCCCCGGCTGGAGCTGTGCTCCCACACCCACTCGCGGGCATTGACACTCATCGGCCACCCCCGGCCGCACGGTTCGAGCGTCGCTGCGGGGACGCCGAGCTGTCACTGAGCGTGACGATGCTGTGGGATGTCGAGGAGGAGGTGGCTGCCGCGCCGGCCGGATGTCCGGGCCTTTTGCGCAGGGCGGGAGGCATGCGAGAATCCCCTTTGCAGTGTTGCCGCGCTGACGCGCCCCGTGGAAAGGGATCAGCGTGGTGATGGTGGGCAATCTCCGCCCCGTCGGGCCTAGCCGGGCCCGCCCCAGGGCGGTACGTGCCGCTACGCGTTCGGCGTCCTGGAGTAGCCGCTCCTGGGCGCCGTCGCTGTATGCGGACCTGCGGGAGTTGGTCGGTACCCGCCGCGTTCCTCGCGTTCGCGGGTGCCCCAGGCGGGCTGCCCGGGGGACGACGAACATACGCACGGACCCGCGTCAAGGTCCAGACTTGACTCTTAAACTCTGTACTAGTTGCACAGCGTGACGAGGGATGAAGTGTGCGTGCAGGGCGTGCGGATCACGGCATGGCCCGGACGCGGCCCCCTCGCGGCGGGTGACCAACATGAAGACCCCTTCTGACCTGGTCGTCAGCACTTAAGTGTTGACGGGTGGGGCGACTCTACGGCGAGACGTCAGGGCCTTGTCAACACTAAAGTGCTGGCCTGGGGTGGGGTGGCGTGCGGAATCCGCACTTGAGTACACTGCGCAGCGACGCTGTGATCGGAGGTGAGGCGGCCGTGTCGGAGACAGTCCGCGGTGCTGGCATGGACGTGCCTCTGGAGGCCGGCAGGGTGAAGGTGCGGCTCAACGCCCTGTTCGCCGGTGTGGAGAACCCGGAAACCGGCCGCCCCTACACCGTTGCCGAGGTGGCTGGCGCCACCGGAATCTCGGAAAGCGCCATCCGTCAGCTCAGGCAGGGCTCGAAGCAGAATCCCACACTGAAGACGGTTGAACTCCTGGCGGCCCACTTCGGGGTTCAGAAGGACTACTTCTCCAAGGAGATGAGCGGCGCGGATGTGGACCGCGTCGTGGCCGGCCTGAAACTCCTGGACGTACTGGAGAAAGCCGGCGTTCAGGATGTCTTCGCCCGCGCCGGCGAGCTTTCCGCGGACAGCATGCGAATGGTCGCTGCTGTCATCAATAGCGCCCGCAAGGCCGAAGGGCTCGATGCGGACTGAGGGAGAGCGCCGTCAGGAAGACTGCTTCACCCCTGTCGCCCGTAGCGTTGGCGCTCGTGTTGATGCCGGCGCAGACGGTGTGTCCCGAGCCGGAAGGATGACGGTCAGCCGATAGGACGGCATGTCCTCGACCCTCATCGTCAGAACACTGACCAGGAATTCTCTCGTTCCCTGTCGCGGCAGATACAGCGCGCGAGGCTGTGCGGCGCTGGGATGGGAGACGGCTGGCAGGTCGGGGGAATCCCACAGCCTGCGGGCTGTGGGGTCATTCTGCACCGTCCGAATGACGGCCTGAAGCCCGAGGTCGTTGCCCCGCCGCTCGGCCTCCAGCCGCAGTTCGGCGATCATCGGAATCGCCCAGTCCTCCTCCCAGCGGATGAGCTGGGTGCGAGCCTCCGGGTAAGTGAGAACCCAGACCGCCACATTCGTCCCGTAGAGCATCCACGGGAAATCGCGGCCCGCCGCACGGTTGAAGAGCGAGACCTCCCAGTGGCGGTCCCGCAGATATGCGGGCCAGGGCTGCGATTCGATGAACCGCCGCACCGCCGGCGGAGGCGTCTGGCGGGCCGGCCTTCGGGCGGGCGCTCCCTCTTCACCGGCGTCGGGCGCCGGTCTGCCGTACGTCAGCTGCCAGACGGTCTCCCACTCGTCCTCGGTCAGGGCGAGGATGCGGCGCACCCGCTCCAGCAGCGTCTTGGAGAAGGTTCGGGGTTTGCCCAGTTCCAGGTTCCGGTACCACTTCGTGGACACGCCGAGAAGTTGGGCAACCGCATCCTGTGTGAGGCCGGGGCCGCTATGCGGGCCCAGAAGCGCGGCGGCCCCCGGAATGTCGTGAGGATCGATGCGACGCCGGGCATGGCGCAGAATCCGCGTAATCGTCGTGCGCGGCGCGAGGTCAGGGGAGTTGGTCTCAGGCATAGCTCGTCGGTCTTGAGATATAGGTCACAGCTGGTGGTGACCTCTTGGCGGCTTTCCCCCGCCGGGAAGGTTAACAGGGCGAAATGTCGGGCTGTAACGGACCGATCGTCCTGTATCTTGGTTCAACGTTCAACCGTACTCGCATTGTACAGCGTAAGGGGAACTGTCAGTTCCCCTTACGTGATCTTGCCCCTGCGCGGGGTGGGGTGATGCGCCTAAGATTCTCTCCGGGGGGAGAAGTTGGGGAATTCCGAGGAAGAGGAAGGCGGTCAAGTCATGTGGCGCGTACGTGCGTTATATGAAGCCGCCCGTTTCTCGTCAGCCGTCTGACCCCCTTCCACCGCCCGCCAGGCGACGGAGGAAACGGACCGAACGTTCGCCTCTCGGTCGCTGACCCGCTACGTGCGCACAGGCATCGACTGGCTCACCAATTCGTGGCCGGGCCGTGGTGCCCTGCGGGTGTAGCGCCGCCCGGAGTTGCTCCGTGGACCGCTGGACCGAGAGCCCTGTGGACGCCTGTGCGCCGGTCACCGCCCTGAGCAGATAATCCAGTTCCGTGCAGTTAAGGACCACCCATGTTTCTTCGCCGGAGGCATGAAAAGCGCGCCCGCGTAACGGGGTTGGGGGAGCACGAGTCCCGGCTGTGGCGCGTATGCGAGGACGCCCTGCGGGGCGTGCGGGTGCAACGGCCCTTCACGATCGAGTCGTTCTGCGAGGCGCTGTCGGCGCAGCGCGGCCGGCAGCTGGTCCTTCGGGAACTGCCGGACAGTGACGGGCTGCGGCTGCCGTGCGGCCTGTGGGTCGCCTATCCCGACGAGGACCACATCTGGCACATCGCCGCCACCAGCCAGCGCCACCGCCAGCAGGTCGTCTTCCACGAGATCGCGCACATGCTGCTCGACCACAAGGGCAGCTCCGCCGTGTCGAGCCTGCTGGCGGCCCTGCCGCCGGAGATCGCGCCGTCCCGCATCAGCGCGGTCTTCGGCCGGACCAACTACTCCACTGACCAGGAACACGACGCCGAACTGACGGCGACCATCCTCGACGAGATCGTGGACCAGCTGCCAACCGCGCCGTCCGCCTCTCCGCACGGTCTGCTGGACCGCGTGGACGCCACGATGGCCCATCCGCGAAGGAACTGCCGATGAGCCACCAGATCCTTGTCGCCACCATGCTGTGGGCAGTGGCTCTGTGGAGGGCACCCTCGCTGCGCCACTCCCGCAAGCAGCGGGCCATCTCCCTGGCCTTCCTCAGCCTCGCCGCGGCGATGACCCTGGAGGTGCCCGCAGTCTCGGCGCGCTTCGACTCCGTGACTGGCATCGCCAGCACCGCCTACCTGCTCAAGCACATGCTCGGGCTGATCTCGGCCGCGGCGGTCCTGGAATTCGTGATCGCCGTGGTCCGCCCCCAAGGGTTCCTCCAGCGCTCCCGCCACGGGCTCGAAGCCGCGTGCCTGCTCCTCATGCCTGCCGCATTCGCCCTGGCCCCCGACGACGCCCGAGTCCCCGACGCCATCGTCTTCGCCCACGACACCTCCCGGTGGGCACTGCTGCACGTCGGCGTCTTCACCCTGTACATCGGCTGCGCCATGACGATGACGGCCGTCCTCTTCCTCCACGCGGCCCGCCACGCCCGCGACCGGTGGATCCGCGCCGGGCACAGCCTGCTCAGCCTCGGAGGCGCCATCGGTGTCCTGTATGCCCTGCAGCGCCTCGTTCACCTCGCCCACATCGCCACCGGCGACGCCACGGCAGCCGACGTCCACCGTGCGGACGCCGTATCGACCACCCTGAAGGTCGCCGCCATCGCCGCTATCACGGCCGGCAGCTGCCTCTCGCCCCTGTCCGTCGCGGCCACCGCCCTGCGGCAGCGACGGGCCCTTCCACGGCTCGATCCCCTCTGGCGCACCCTGACCGACGCCGTGCCGTCCGTCGTGCTGCCCATCAACCCCGGGCAAGCCCGCACCCGCCTGCTGCTCCACCGCCGGCTCGTGGAGATCAGCGACGCCACCCTCACCCTGCGCGAATACGTCCCCGCCGACCTGCAGCACCGCGCCCTGGATATGGCGAGGAGCGCCGGCTACCCGCCACGGGCGCGCTCCGCCGTCGCCGAGGCCGCCTGGCTGAAGACCGCCGTGCTCATCGCCTCCTCCTCCGCCCCCTACAAGGGCGAGCACCCCCGCTCGGGCAGTGACGGCCTGAGCCCGGCGGCCGAACTGCGGTGGACCTGCCAGGTCAGCGCCGCCTTCGACCGCTGTCCCAGCGTCGCGGCCTTCGCCCGAGCCGAGGCCGCCCACCTCCAGGACCAGACCCGGAAGCAGCCCGCATGAGCCTCACGTCGACAGCACCGACCACCCGCCAGGACATCGCCCGGACCATCAGCGACCGGCTCCACCCCAAGACGTGGATCGTGATCGTCTGCCTCGCCATCGGCTGGCACGTCGACCGCTGGAGCGGCCTGACGTGGAGCCTCGTCGCGGTGGTGTTCGCCGCGGTCATCCCCATCCTGTTCATCGACCACGGCATCAAGAAGGGCCGATGGGGCGACAGGAACGTCGGCGCGAAACGGGCACGGCTGCTGGTAATGGCGGTCATCCTCACCTCCGTGCTGACCTGCCTCACCCTCATGGCCACCCTGCACGCCCCCCGCGCCCTGATCGCCCTGGTCGCCAGCATGATCGCCACACTCGCTGCGCTCGCCCTGGTCACGCTGACCTGGAAGATATCCGTGCACCAGGCCGTCTCCGCCGGCGCCGTCATCATGCTCGCCCAGACCTACGGCCCCTGGGCCCTGTGCGGCTACGCCCTGGTCGCCGTCGTCGGATGGTCACGCGTCGCGCTGCGCGACCACACCCCCGCCCAGGTGATCGCCGGCACCATCCTCGGCTCCGCGGTCGCCGCAGCCATCTTCGCCGCGCTCCGCTGACAGCCACCACCGATTGCTCATCTGCCCGCGTCTGCGTGGACATGGGGCCTCAGCCCTCTATCTCGTCCTGCAGACGGTGGATCCGGCGTACAGTCCATCGCGCTTGGCCAGCAGCTGTCGGACGGCTCCTCCTCAACCCTTCCTGGTGAGGAACTGGCGGGCGCCGCGCAGCGTGGTGCGGATCTTGCGCTGGGTGGCGCGGCTGTCGAGACGCACGTCGAGCGCCCCCGGAAGATCGCTGTCTGCCCGGAGACCCGCGGGCAGCCGGGAGGCATCGAGCCCGTCGCGCTGGGCGATCAGGACGCCAAGCTCGTGACGGTTCACAGCGTCGGCGCCTGCCAGATGGTGAACACCGTGCGCGTCATCGCGGACCGCGAGTTCCAGAAGGGCGGCGGCCAAGTCGGAGACGTCCACTGGGCAGCGGACATCGTCGGTGAACAGGACACCGTGGCGGGTGCCGGCGGCGAGGCCGTACACGACCTGCTCATGGACGGAGCGCCCGTGGCCGATGATCAACGAGGTGCGGACGACAGCGGCCTGCGGATTCACGGCGAGGACCGCGGTCTCCGCCGCCGCCTTCGCGGCTCCGTACGGAGTGACGGGGTCCGGGAGGCTGGTCTCGTCGTAGGTGACTCGGGCGCCGGAGAAAACCGCGTCGCTGGACACGTGGACCAGGCGGCTTCCGTGCTTTGCCGCCGCCCGGGCGAGTCGGGCGGGGCCCTCCGCGGTAACGGCCCAGTCGGCACCGCCGCTCGATGTGTTCACGACGACATCCGGGCTTACCTCGGCCGCGACGGCGTCCAGTCGTTCGTGATCCCGCAGGTCAAGGGAGTACCAGACCGCCTGGGAGGCGTCGCCGGGTTTGGTGGCGTACGTGGCTGCCGTGATGTGCCCGGCCGCTGTCGCTTGCTGGACCAGTTCGGTCCCGAGGAAGCCGCTGCCGCCGATGATCAGAGCTTTCATCCGCGACACGGTAGACCGGATTCGGTCGGCGCCGACGGAGGTTCGCCGTACTCGCCGCGATGCGGGCCGCGGACGGTATGCGGCGGATCCCAGTGACTCGTCGGCCGGGTGGCGGCTCCCCGGGTTCGCTCAGAGCGACCGGAAGCATGCGCCGGACCGTGCCGGCGCGGCTGCTGATCACCGGCTGTCAGGCATCGGCGGGTGAGAAGTCGTACAGGGCGAAGGTGGCGACGGGACGGTACCCGAGCCGTTGCACCAGGGCGTTGCTGGTGGGGTTGGCCAGATTGGTGAAGAGGAGCACGTCCTGCGCACCAGCGATCACAGCAGCGCGCGTCACCTCGCTGATCACGGCTCCGGCGTAGCCGCGGCCTCGTAGAGGCTCGGGGGTGTAGGCGATGGACAGACGGATCTGGCCCGCGACCATCGGGTTGGTGCCAGCCATCGCCAAGGGGGTGCCGTCCGGGGCTTCCCACAACGTGACTCCTCCGAAGGCGATGCGCGTGTCCGCCCACTGCAAGGGCTCCCTGGTGGGCGGTTCGCCGATGGACTGGGCGAAGTCCCGGTACAGGCGCGCGACTTTCTCCCGGTCCCCTTCGTTGGCAACGCGGGCACGGCCTTCCGGCAACGGCCGTGGTGGGGTCAGGGTGCCCAGGCGGTACAGGCACTGCCGCTCGTGGAGTGTCCGGAGGGCGCCTGTGTGGCGGTGCCAGGCGGTGGCAAACGCCGTGGCGGTGTCGTGGTCGGCGTAGACGCCGGGGAGCCGGTGGCCGAGGTCAGCCAGGTGGAGGGCGAGAGTGTCGGCTTCCTCGGCTGTGAGGGGGGTGAGGTTCATGCGGTGCGGCGGCGCGTGGAAGAGGGTGGCCCGGACTGTGCCCGCGTGCTCCAGCAGGCCCAGGAGGGGGGTCTCGGGCCCGTAGGCGTGCGGTCCGCACATCCGCACTGTCTCCGTCAGCGTCAATGGGAGGGTGTGCAGTACGGGCCGCGACTGTATGAAGGGCTCGGCCCGGGTGAGGAAGTGGTTCAGGTCGTCGGTGAGATGCCAATCGGCCAGGTCGCCGAGGTGGTGGCGGGCGATGCTGGTGGTCATGGTCGGCTCCATGGGGATGCGGTGGGTGGGACACCCGCGCGGGTGTCCCACGGCTGGGTATGCGGCTACTTCCCGGGGCGGCCGAGCTGGTGGACGGTCCAGCCGGCCGTCCGCCACGGGTCAGGGTCGAGGGTGGTGCGGCAGTCGACGAGCAGCGGGGTGGCGGGGCGGTCCACGAGGGCCTGGGGGTCGGCCTGCTGGTACTCGGGCCACTCGGTGGCCAGGACGATGAGGTCGGCTCCGTCGACGGAGGCGGCGAGGTCGTCGGTGTAGTCGAACTCGGGGCTACGCCTCATGGCCGTGGCCACGGCCTGCGGGTCGTGGACGGTGACGTTGGCGCCGGCCTGCCGCAGGGCGTGGGCGAGTGAGAGGGCCGGGGACTCGCGGACGTCGTTGGTGCCCGGCTTGAAGGCGGCGCCCCACACGGTGGCCCGCGTCCCCTGGACGGGGCGGTCGGCCAGGGCCTGGGTGATGAAGCCCATGGCCACGTCGGTGCGGCTTTCGTTGATCTTCTCGGCGGCGCGCAGGAGAGTCGCGGCCTGGTCGGCGCCGAGCTGCCGGGCGGAGGCGGTGAAGGCGCGGATGTCCTTGGGGAGGCATCCTCCGCCGTATCCGAGGCCCGGCCGCATGCCGCCGCTGCCGATGCGCGGGTCGATCCCCAGGATGTCCACGATCTGGGAGATGTCGCCGCCCGCGGCCTGGCACATGTCGGCGACGGCGTTGATGTAGGAGATCTTCAGGCCGAGGAAGGTGTTCGCGGCCCCCTTGGCGAGTTCAGCGGTTGGCGGGTCGGTGACGAACAGGGGGACACCGGCGTCCAGGATGGGGGCGTAGACGGCCCGGACCGCTTTCTCGCCCTCGATGGTGGTGACACCGGCGATGATGCGGTCCGGGCGCAGTGTGTCCTGGACGGCATGGCCTTCGCGAAGGAACTCCGGGTTCCACACGACGTCGACGGATGTGCCGACGGGGGCCAGGCGCTGGGCGAGAGCGGTGATCTGGCTGGTCGTGCCGACGGTGACCGTGCTCTTCCCGACGATCGTGCACGGCCGGTTCAGGTGGGGGGCGAGCTGCCGGATGGCACCGTAGACCTGTGCGGTGTCGTAGGAGCGGCCGTCGGCGTCGATGGGGGTGCCGACGCCGATGAAGTGCAGGTCGGCGAAGTCGGCGGCCTCGCGGATGCTGGTGGTGAAGCGCAAGCTCCCGCTTGCGGTGTGGCGGGCGAGCAGTTCGGGCAGGCCGGCTTCGTAGATGGGGCACGAGCCGGTATTGAGCCGGTCGACCTTGGCCTGGTCGACGTCGACGCCGATGACCTCGTGGCCGAGTTCGGCCATCGCCGCCGCGTGCGGGATGCCGAGGTGGCCACAGCCGATCACGGAAAGGCGCATTGCAGTTCCTTGTCTGGGAGGGGGCACACCGTGCTCGATGTGCCCCCGGAAGCTAGCGGTGCGGGGCCGGGGCCGGACGCGCCCCGGTTTCGGTCAGATGTGCACGTTGAGGAGTTCGGCCAGGTGAAGCAGGGCGGGGGTGGCCTCGGAGCGGACCACGATGTCGCCCTCCCGGGCGCCCTCGATGAGGTAGGGCTTGTGGACGCCGTTCTCGGTGACGCCCTCGGTGTCCAGGTAGAAGATCGGCAGGCCGCGCTCGCGGGCGCGGGCCTGGACCGCGCGCCGGTCGGCGTGCAGGCCGATGACGAGCAGGGCCTTGGCCTCGTCGGGGAAGGGCATGTGCGGGGTGCGCTGGTCGTAGCGGCGCATGAACGCCTCCGGCAGCCCGGCCTTGGCGAAGAGGCGGTCGAAGTTGTGGGTGGCCACGGGGCCGACCATGTGGCCGGCGTCGTGGAGTGCCTTCAGGACGCGGTGCGCGCTGGTCGGCTCGGCGAGGACCACGGTGCGGAACATGCTCACCATGTCGTCGACCTTGCGGGCCGTGTCGGTCAGGACCTCCTTGACCAGGATGTCGTCGGCCGGGGCGAGGGTGAAGGCGTAGCCCTGGGTGAGGTCGTTGCCCGTGCGGGCGGTGACCCGGTAGACCTCGTGCAGCCAGTGCAGCGGCGGGATGCCGGCTTCGATGCTGGTGCCGCACCCGGCTTCCACGACGAACGGCAGGTGGTCCAGCAGACCGGACAGGTCGTCGGCGTAGGTCGGGTTCCCGCGCTGCTCCTTGACCCGCATGCCGCCCGCCAGCACGTCCCACGGAAGGTTCCGCGCGGCCCGGGTGAGGGTGTAGTCCTCGGAGTGGATCGTGACGTCGACCGACGCGAACCCCTCGGGGGTGTCCCGGTCGGCGCGCTCGTCCTGCGGGTGGACGGCGTACTCGTTGATCGTGACGCGCAGGTCGCCGCGGCGCCAGGAACCGTCCTCCCCGGCGGGCTTCCACCGGCCGTCGGCGAGCCACTTGTCCAGGTCACGCCGGTGGGCCTCGATCTCGGCGGCCGGGGCCAGCCACGACACGAACAGGTACAGGTCCTCCAGGACCAGGCGCTCCATCGGCTGGGTCCGGTCAAGGCCGTAGTGGAGCCGGTAGTGCACGACGCGCCGGCGCCCGGACTCCTCCTCGGTCCACCCGGACAGCTCCCGGTTGCCCGGCTCCTGGGTGCGCCTCCAGATTCCCTCCTCGATGGCCGGGCGACGCTGCCCGCCGGCCTCGGGGGAGAAGTGGGCGTCCCACATACGGACCTGTTCGGGGGTCAGCGAGTCACACACGGGGTGGGGCAGGAACACGATGGTCCTCCTCGATGGCAGCAGCCTGCGCGCGGTCCGCGCACGGCAGTCCGGAAGAACAGGTGATTGGTGGTCAACGAGGGCGTTGCTCGCCTCGTTGCAGCGGCGGCGGGATGCCGCCGGGTGCTCGATGCGGCGCCTGGGTGATGCCGGTGCCGGCCGGTAGAGCCGGGCTGGCCGTATCAGCCCAGGGCGCTCACCGCATCGCAAAGCGCCGTGGTCAGAAAGGTGATCTCCTCGTCCGTCGAGGTCAGCGGAGGCGCGACGACCAGGCCCTCGCTGCGCGGGTGACCGGCTCCGGTGAACGGGTAGAAGAAGACGTCGCGCTTCTCGGCCTCCTCCATCAGGGGCCAGAGCAGGCCGGGCTCGACTTCGACCCCGTACAGGTGCCCCAGGCCCCTCACCTCCCGCACCGGCCCCAGCCCGGTCAGGGCCCGCAGGGACTCCCCGAGCCGTACCCCGCGGGCCGTGAAGGCGTCGAGGTCCATGGACTCCAGCTCGTCCAGGACGCCGAGGCAGGCCGCCGCCTGGAGCGGGTGCGCGGCCATGGTGCCCATCGCCGGCAGCGGGTCCGCCTCCGTGTGCCGGAGCAGCGGCGCGATCTCGGGCGACACCAGCACGGCGCCGACCCCGGTGTACCCGGCTCCCAGGCCCTTGGACAGGATGCACAGGTCCGGTTCGGCACCGTCCCAGTGGGTGCTGGCCAGGGGGGTGCCGGTGCGCCACAGCCCGGTCAGCACCTCGTCGTGGATGACAAGGACTTCCCGCTCCCGGCAGATCTCCGAGACACGTCGCAGGTATCCGTCGGGCGGCACGTAGGCACCACCGGTCGTGCCGTTGACGGGCTCGATCAGAACCGCGGCCACGTTCTCCGCACCCCTGCTGTCGATCGCGGTCGCCACTTCGTCGGCACACGAGGCATCGCACGCCCGCCCCTCATGGCCGTGCGTCGGCGGGTAGGGCGCGGGAAAGGCCGGACCGAGACCGAGCCCATCCTCCGGACGGGGCCGACGGGCATGGTTCCCGGCGAGCGCGAGGGTGAGCGCGCTGTTCCCGTGGTAGCTCAGGGTGGACGTCAGGATGTCCCCCCGCCGCTTTCCCTTGCCGCGTACCCGGGTGATGTTCCGGGCCAGGCCCACGGCGACCTCCACGCCGAGCGTTCCGCATGTGGTCAGAGCGACGGAGTCCTGCGGGCGCCCCACGGCACGGCACAGGCGATCCATCAACTCCATCTGGACATGCGGCTGGACCACGGCGGCGCCCCCGAACGAGTAACGGAAGAACTGCTCCTCGACCCGAACGAGGACCTTGGGGCTGCTCTGCCCCACGTTCGCGCACAGGAGACCGCTCGATCCGTCGAAGACCCGCCGGCCGTCGGCACGGTGGAGCCAGGGTCCGCTCGCAGCTGTGACTTCGAAGTCCGCCATGGGTCTGGACGACGTCAGCAGCCGCTCGCGGCGGGGTAAGTACCGATCCATGGAGCAGTCCTCCTTGCTTGGGGCCGACTGGTACCAGGGCACCATCGGCACGGCGGCGGTGGTGATCGGTGGTCAGCTCGTGCACGCCGTTTGCAGGTTCTGCACGCGCAGTTGCGGGGCCGGGATGGGCCCGGTCGTCGTCTGGCGGAGGCGGGCCCATCCCGAGCCGGGTGGGCTCATGGGGCCGTGACCGGATAGGCGCCGGAAGGCGTTGTGCTCTCGGTCGGCAGGGCCCGGGGGCTGGGGCTGCACGGGTCGCGTACCGGCGCCGCCCCGTTGGTGATCACGGCGGCGTAGGCGTGGGAGTGCTCCCCGGGGGGCAGCCCGGCCTCCTCGGTCGGCCGCCACTGGCCGGTCAGGACGATGCCCGGCGGCAGAAGGTCCCACGGGCCCAGCAGGTCGGTGATCTCGCCGAGCGAGCGCGGCCGGTACGAGATGTCGGCTGCCGCGTAGTGGCCGACGAGTTCTTGCATCGTCTCGGGTGCCCAGTCCGCAGTGGCATGGGTGACGGAGATGGCGCTGCCCGCCGGCAACCACTCCCGCAGCGTCGCCATCACCAGATGTGCCTCCGCGTCGTTCAGCCACGGCAGCAGGTCGTGGAGGAGAACGGCGATCGGCGCACCCCGGTCCAGACCGGCGTTCCCGAGGTGGTCGAGCAGTCTGTCGACGTCGCGGATGTCGCATTCGACGGCCGCGGTCGTCGGGTACTCGTCCAGCACCGTGCGGGCGTGCCCGCACACTGTTGGGTCGTTGTCGACGTAAACGACCCGGGGCTCGTCGTGTACGGCGCTCGCGGCGTCGTACACGGGGGCCCCAGGCTCGTAGCGCTTCCGTGCCCGGCTCCACCTGGGCGGCAACCCGCATCCCAGGTCGGCGAACTGGGTGATGCCGAAGTCACGAGCGAGAACGAGGACGACGCGAGGACGGTACTGGCCGTTGATCTCGACCATGTCCTTCAACCACGGTGCCGAATACAGGAGCTTCCGCGCCAGCTCCCGGTCGAACTCGAAGTTTTCTGTCTCCCCGAGCATCCAGTTGTCGATCCGCGCGACGGCGGGGCGCCCCCAAGAGTCCTCCGCCAGCATCGGGTTTGTCCCCGTCACGTTGTTCTCCTCGTTGAGTGTGATGCGTTCGAAACGCTGGGCCTGCCGAGCGCGGTCACGATGGTGGGAAGGCGGCCCACTGCGGCGACGGCACGGGATCGACCTCCCGCCGCAGCGCCTGTGTGAAGAGGCGGCGGGAGTACACGGTCTCGACGGCGTCGTGGTCGCTCCATGGGGTCCGATGTGTGCGGACACGCAGCACAGCCCGCGTCAGGTACGCGTCGGAGTAGGGCCGGTCGATCCGGATCGGTCCACCCTGGTCGGGCCGGTCGTGCCCCGCCGTCGCCGCGAGGGCGCCGGTCTGCTCGAGTTCATGCGCGGCGTAGCGTGCGGCGTCGCGCAGCCCCACGGTCTCCAGCGCCCGGTCCCAATAGGTGCAGCTGACCCGGGACCCGTCGGGCGCTAGGGTCGTGCGGTGGTGGAGGTGACGTGTGTCCGTGACCGTCGACCAGTCGACGGGCGGCTGGACCTCACCCTCGGGGACCAGGACCTCACCCTCGGGGACGGGGTACTCATTGCAGTCCCCGCCGCCGATGAATCCTCCGCCACGTCTGGCCATCCGGTCCACGAACGCGGTGACCTCGTCGGCCTCCCTCTGGCGGCCTGAGGGGCTGTTGTACGCGGCGTGCCACGACATCAGCAGCACCTCGGTCTCGGGGACGTCAGCGAAGCGCGCGGAGACGATCGTCGGCGGGGTCCGCCAGAACCGTGCGTCGTAATCGACGCGCTCGCTGACCGGGAAGGTGGCCGGCCGGACGAAGAGGGCGGTCGGGTGCCTCCCCGCGCCGTTGCGCGCCAGGTAGCCCCGCATGCCCAGAATTTCCCCTGCCGCTTTCAGACGCGCGTTTTCTCGCAGGTGGCTGTAGGTGGCCTCCTGCCTCAGCAGCACGTCGGGCTTGAGGCCGGCGAGGAACTGGTGGGCCTCCTCCCAGTCCTGGGGGAAGAACCCGCCCGGCCTGTCCTTGCCGCCGTCCTCTTTCAGGTTGTAGATGACGAGCCTCACGACGGGCTCGCCGTACTCATCATCGTCGGATGCCACGGGGTTCCTCCTCATTGGCGACTTGTCGGTCACGTGGCGCGACAGCTCAGCCGCTGGTGCGGCCGGAGCCGGACAGGCCCACCAGCGCGCTGCTGGCTGGCCGGCTGGCCGCCTGCGCGGGGGAGCGGCGCACCGCGGGCTGCCGGGTGGCGCGTCTTGGCCGTTCCAGGGAGACGTCGAGCGCCTTGCGGTACAGGTCCCAGTCGACGTTTCCGCCGGAGATGATCACGCCGATGCGGCCTTCGGGGAGACGGCGTGCGGCACGTATCAGTCCGGCGAGGGCTACCGCACCGGACGGCTCGGCGACGAGGTGGCAGTGCTGCCACAGAAGGGCCATCGCGTCGGCGATGTCGGTCTCCGAGACCGTGATGACGTCAGCGAGGAACCTCTGGTTGATGGCGAAGGCGATCTTCGCCGGCTCGGTGTGGCGCAGGGAGTCCGCGATCGTCGCCGGAGGCGTTATCGACGTGATCCTCCCGGCCCGCAGTGACCGGTGGGTGTCGTCCGCGCCGACGGGCTCGACCCCGAACACCCTCAGCCGCGGGTTGTGCGCGGAGGCGATGAGCGCGGTGCCGGCGGCCAGGCCACCACCGCCCACGGGGACCAGGATCGCCGCCAAGTCGGGCAGGTCCTGCACCATCTCCAAGGCGACGGTGCCCGCGCCGGCGATGACCTTCGGGTCGTTCGCCGACGGCACGACGGTCAGCTTGTGGCGGTGCGCGATCTGGTGGACGATCGCGTCGCGGTGGTCGCTGAACCGGTCATAGGTAGCGATCCGCGCGCCGAGCGCCCGGATGGCTTCGTGCTTCGCGGTGGGCACATCGGTGGGGAGGAGGACCGTGGCCGAGGTGTCCAGCATGCGGGCGGCCAGGGCGAGGGCCTGACCGTGGTTGCCGGCGGAAGCTCCCACGACCCCTGCTTCGCGCTCTGTTCTGCCCAGGGCCAGCGCGTTGTAGGCGCCGCGGAACTTGAACGACCCGGTCAGCTGATGGGTCTCCGCCTTCAAAAAGACCCTGCGGTGCACGAGGTGGTCGATCGCCGAGGAGGTCAGGAGCGGGGTGCGCACGACGGCATCGCGTAACCGCTGGGCCGCGTACAGCACGTCGTGGTGCGTCAACGTCGCCATGGTGGTGGCCGCCGATCTCACGCGCGAGGGCGCTGGAGGACGAGGGCGCCGCGCCGGCCGCTCAACAGCGACTGGTCGCGTTGCATGACCTGCCTGTCTGTGACAACGGCGGGGGACAGGGGGCTTGTGCCGGAGGAGGGCGTGGTGCTGGTCATGTGTCGTTCCCGAGGAGGAGAGGGCAGGACGTGCAGAGCGGGTTGAGGGGGGAGGGGGTGCGGAGGGAGGGACAGGGAGGAGGTGCTGTCCCTCCCCACGCGTCATCCGGTACCGAGCCGTGTTCCAGGTCTTGTACCGGGTGGTGCACCCGCCCGCCGACCGGGACCGTCATGCACCGGTCGGCGGGCGGGCGGCTGTGGGCCGGCCGCTGATCTTCCCCACGGAGTGCGGCCGGGGCGCTGGCCGGGCGCCGCTTCCTCCCCCGCGTGGGGACTTCGTGGCCCACTGCGCACCGGCGCGGTGGTGCACGAAGCCGAGAGGAAGCCCCGGTCTGTGCCGTTCGCCGTTACCGGCGCGCGACGGGTTTGAGGTCGTCGAGACTGACGACGTCGTACTCCGTCAGCTCGCGCACGAGCTGAGAGGCCAGGAACCAGCCGAGCTGGGGGTGACCGTAGGGCATGGGCAGTTGCTCCTCCGCAGGCAGAGGCGTAAGCCCGAGCGAGCCGAACCGGTACCGGGTGCCGATGACCCCCCACAGGGGGGCTTTGCGGGCGAGGAAGGCGACGTGGCCCTTGCTGAGCCGGGGGCACAGCGAGACCGCGAGGTGTGCGTGTTCGAGGCACACCGGCGGCTGGCCGGTCCTCACCGGTTGACCAGGCTCACGCGGTTTTTCGTCGGCTGTCTCCAGGAAGAGGTAACCGCCGGAGGACAACTTGGCTGGGCAGGCCCGGACTTGGCACCGCAGGAACCTCATCGCCTTCCGCTGCCGGACGGGGTGCACCAGGCGCCACTTCGGCCGGCCGGTCGGCTGGCCGAAGGTGTCGAGTGACTGCCGGAAGCGTTCCCACAGCTCACCGCGCGGACCGCGGTCGTCTGCCGTCTCGTCCTGGTAGGCGAGCCCCATCGAGAGGTCCGGGCCCAGGCCGACGGTCAGGCGGGACCACGGGTCCGGTTCCTCACCCTCGCGAGAGGTGACGTACGGGACGTTCCTCAGCATCTCGGCCGTTGTCGTCATGCAGCGGCCTCCGCCTGTGGGCGCCGGGACGGGCGGACGGCCTTGTCATACGCGGCGGACATGATCTCGTTGAACCTGGCGTCCGTGGAGTCCATCGCCTCTTCCTCCCGGAAGCCGCCGTACGTCTCCCAGTACCTGCGGACGGCCTCGCGCTCCATGGCCGCTTTCGCCTGGACCCCCAGCGACTCCTCGTTGAGCAGGCCCACGCGGAACTTCACGGACAGGAAGCTGACCAGCCGGTTGACGTGCAGGAGCAGCGTGTACTCGCTGCGTTCGCCGCCCGGCGGCATCCAGACCTCCTGGATCTCCGGGTTCGCCGCCACCTCGGCGATCAGCTCCTGGTGCATCTGCGCGGCGTGCAGCGCGTTCCGCCGCTGGCTGTGCTGCTCCAGCCGCCAGATGCCGACGGCTCCGACGGCAGAGGCAATGAGGACGGCGGCAGGGGTGGGGATCTTCATCGGATGCCTTTCGCAGCGGAGTGTTGGTGTCGGCCGGTGCGGTCCCGTTCGTTGCTGACGGCTTCGACCGCGCGGAGCAACGCTTCGAAGAGGCGGGCGAGGTTCTGCGCCCGGTGGGCGGCTGCCCGGGGGGTGCCGGCCGGAGGCGGAAGGTACAGTCGGCCGGACGCTTCGCCGAGGGTGACGTGCGCGGCCTGCCCGACTCGCGAATCGTCGGGAAGGCCCAGGCACAGATCACGGAGGTCACCGGCGAGGTCCCGGCCGAAGGTGGTGAACTGTTCGACCAGGCCCAGCGCTTCATCGACTGGCGGGAGGCTGGAACCGTCGAGGTCCCAGTCGAGTACCAAGCCGGTGGCCGCGAGGATCTGCTCCTCGTCGAAAGCGGGGGAGGTCACCGGTACCACTTGATCACCTGCTCCGCGGTGAGGAGGCGGAACTGCCATGAGCGGGTGATCAGGTGGGGTCGGTTGCGGGCGTTGAGGGTGCTGAGGAGATCGCGGCTGTCCGCGCGGACATCGGTGACCGGCCGGCGCAGTTGTGCGGCCATCTGTTCGGCGGTCATGCCGCGGGCGATATACGGCACGAGGTCTCGTTGCTCCCGCGGCATGAACAATTGCTCTGGGTCTTCGAGCGGGGGCCGGGCGATGACTTCCAAGGCAAGGCCGATGGCGACCGCGGCCTCGGTCTCGCTGACGCCGTAGAGCTTGTCCTTCGCGTTCCGCAGGTAGCTGACGACGGTGCCCTCGCTGAGGCGGAGGTCCTGCCCCACCATGGCCACCGTGTCGCCGGTGGCCAGCCGTTCGAGCACCTGCCGCTCCCGGGGCGAGAGGCTGATCATCGTGGCGGCCGTGGTGGTCACTGTTCAACTCCTCTGTGCAGGTGCCTGGTGTTCCGGCTGGCAGGGCAACGGCGCGTCATGTGTCATCCCCCATGGCGTCGAGCACGTCGAGGATGGCGAGGGCGTACCGCCGTAAATAGGGCAGGTACTCGACGGGGTTCCCCAGGTCCGGCTGTTGACCGCGTAAGACCCGCAGCAGGTGCAGCTTCTCCGTCGGTGTCCACGACACGCGGTACGGCACGACCTGTACGAGTTGGGTGGTCGCTCTGCGGAACCTGTCGCAGATCCGCGTGGCCTCGTCCACGGTCAAGGAGGGAGCCCTGCCTGAGCGGCGGCGCAGCACGGCCCACACGCGGCGAGGGGCGCCGGGTGCGGCATCTGGGTCTTCGCCCAGCGCTTTGTCCAACGCGTCATACAGGTCGTCGCTGATCCCTTCGGCGACGAGCGATCGGCGGAGGGAGGACAGGTACTGCTGTATCGTCCCCACTTCCGAGGCGGCCGGCTGACTCAGCAGGACGGCGGCGGTGCTCTGGTCTACGGCGACCATCACGGCCTCCCCGCGGGGACGCGGAAGCGGCACCACGTCGTCTTGCCGTCACGGCTGACACCCCACGCCTGCGCCACGACCGATACGAGGACCAGCCCCCGGCCGCGCTCAGCGACGGCGGTCGGGGTGCGCAGCCGGGCGGGGGCCGGGTTGTTGTCGATGACCTCCACCAGGAGGGAGCCCCCGGTGTGGCGGACCCGCAGGCGGACCGTCCCGTGTCCGTGCTCGATCGCGTTCGTGACCAACTCCGAGACGACCAGCACAACGTCCTGCACCAGTGGGGTGGGCAGGGCTCGGTACCGCAGGGTGGCCCTGGTGATACGCCGGATCTGGGCGACGCGGAACGGGTCCGGGGCGATGACCACCTCAAAGGCGTACGGCATCTGCGGCCCCGGCGTTTCAGCCGACGCTTCGTCGGCGGTGGCCGAACTCACGGGAGCGGACCCGGTGTCGGGTGCCTGGACCTTCATGCCCGCCCCCTGTGGGCCTCGGGGACCACCAGGGCAACGAACCCGCAGTGCTGGCCGAACCAGTCGATCTCCCGCCGGTACTCGCCGAGCTGGGTGCTGATGACGGAAGCGGTGACCACCACGACCCCGTCCGCGTACCCGGCTCGGATCTGCTGCCGCACAAGGCCCCAGCCCGGCCGCAAGTCGGGCGCGACCGCGCCGTCATGGTCCGTGTAGGACTGCTCCGCGCCCACCTGCCAGGACTGGCACCGGGCGTAGTCCGCCAACGCGTCGAGAGAGTGCCGCGGTTCGTGCCCGCGGAAGGAGAGCGCGTACAGGCACACCCTCGGCTCCCGGCCTCTGGCGCGAACCCGCGCGACAACTCGTTCAAGGTGCTCGCGCCGCGCAGCCGCGGCAGGCACGAACGGATCGGCTTCGACAGCGGCGCGGAAGGCATGTAACGGCGCTTCGTACTCGCGGACCCTGTCCATCCGGGTCTGGTTCCTGCTGGTGATGCTCTGGCGCATTGCTGGCCTCGGCTTCGTGAGGTTCGTGGGTTCGAACACGATGCGTCACGTGGTGGGTGCGCAACGCGAAGGATGGGCACGCTGAGTGGCGGCGAGGTGGCACAGTGCACTCAACCCGCAGACAGCATGCCAGTAGAACGTCTACGGTGGAACCCTGTAGACAGAATTCTGCGAGACGAGTTGCTTGACGAACTTTCTTTCGAGGGTGGGAAGTTGCTCGAATCGCTCGAACGTTGCGCGACGTCGTGGAACCTGCGTTGCGCTCCTCGAACGTTCACCGTCAGACTGTGGAGCGATACTCGGGAGGGTGCGGGGATGATCGAGACCGCTGAGTCGGCGACGCCGGCCTTCGAAGCAGCAACGCCTGCCTTGTGTCGGCTGCAACTCGGTAGCGAGCTTCGACAGCTGCGCAACCAGAAGAAGATGACGGGTGCGGAGGTATGTCGTCTACTCTCCTGGGCGGCGTCGAAGCTGACGCGGCTGGAGACAGCGGACAACGGCGTTGTGGAACCGGCGGACGTCATCGCTCTGTGCCAGATCTACGGAGCGGCACCAGAGAAGCAGCGAGTCCTCGTCGGGTATGCGACCGTCACCAAGACGAAGAAGGACTGGTGGCAGTCACCTGAGGTTCGCGACGTCATCCAGCCCGGTTTCAAGGCGTACCTCGACTTGGAGGCGACAGCCGAGAAGTTGGAGAACTACGAGAGCGAGTACATCCCTGGCCTGCTCCAGACCGAGCCCTACGTCCGCGCCATCCATACGCGGGCGCACACCGGCCTTCCCGCTGAGCAGATTGATCGCCTCGTCGCCGTTCGCATGACCCGTCAAGAGGTTCTCCATCGTGAGGTTGACCCGCTCGGCTTCATAGCGATCATCAACGAAGCGGTCCTGCGGCGTGTGGTCGGCAGCCGCGAGGTGATGAAGAAGCAGCTTGAGCACATCGTCGACCTCGCCAGCTCCGTGCCCAACATCAAGGTCCAGGTCGTGCCGTTCGACATCGGTGCTCACCCTGGCATGAACGGCCCGTTCATCGTGCTCAAGTTCGGCGTGCCGAACCTGAAACCGATGGTCTACCTCGAAAACCTCGTGGGCGCCGGTGTCTCCCGTCGCGATGACGACGTGAAGAAGTACGAGGCGGCATTCAGCGACCTTCAAGCACTTGCTCCGGGCTACCAGAAGTCCCTGAGCATGATCCACCACGTAAGCAAGGAGATGTAATGCACACCAGGGCCGACGACCTCCAGGTCAACTGGTTCCGATCGAGCTACAGCAACGACCAGGGGGGTGCTTGCGTGGAAGGTGGTCGGATGCCCAACGGCTCGATGGCAGTCCGCGACTCCAAGATCCCGCATGGTGCAGCCTTCGTGGTCCCGGCTGACTCCTGGGCTCAGTTCATCGCCAGCGTGAACAACGGACACTTCAGCGCGTAATCGAGCAACCGATACGCAGAGTGGCCCGTCTCCCCCCGCCCTCAACGGGGGGAGACGGGCCACTCTCGTACAGCCGTACCTATGGGTTAGTGGAGCGTACCCCTGCCTGATCAGCCGCAGGAAGACTTTGCAAGGAGCTGCTTCGCACACACGTGTCCTACCCGCTGTCCCCGAGCGGCCAGTCGTATCAGCGCGACGGCGAGAAGACGGCGGTGTGCAGTTCCCGAACCCCGGCAGTGCGCGGGTGCCGTTCTGCCAGCTCGGTGACGATGCTGCGGATGGTGGGCCGGTCCCGGACTTCCCCGGGGCTGGCGCGGTATGCGGACAGCAGGGCCTGGGCCGTCTGGGCGGGGCGCTGCCATGCCCACCAGGCCCGTGCCATGTCGGTGCCCAGGCGCGCCTTCCGCTCGGCTGTCGTGAACTGGGCGGGCCGCAGGTCCTTGCCGGCTTCCAGGGCGGCGCCGGCGTCGCCGAGTGCCCAGTGCACGCCGACGGCGTACAGGTCGACGGCGGCCGGAGCGATGGGGAACAGGCGGCCGGCTGGAGCGCTCGCCGGTAGCCGGCGGGCGGCGCGGCGTGCTTCCTCGGTCATCGCCAGGGCCTCGGTGCGACGCCCGCCGCGGGCGGCGGTGTAGGCCAGGGTGCAGAGCATCTGTGCGTACGCCGACGTCGAGGCTTCGGTGCGTAGACCCGTGGCTTCTACTCGTGCAGCCGCTGCCGTCATGAGGCGCTGGGCTTCTTCGTTGCGGTCCTGGTGGCGCAGCACGATCGCCAGTTCCCGGACGGCTGCCGCGGATGCGAGGGGGGAGCCGGATACTTCGGCCCAGGTGCGGGCTCGGTCCGCGGTGAGCCGTGCCTGCTCGTAGGAGCCGACCTTGACCAGTACCGCGGCGGCCAGGCTGTAGACGGAGGAGAGCCGGGCCTGGTCGAGTTCTCGGCGAGACGAGGCGGCGGCGTGCCCGTCGCCGATCAGGCCGGGCAGGACGGCGAGCAGACGACCGTGCGCGCCCTTGTCGTACAGCTCGCGGGCGGTGGCCAGCCGGGCGTCCAGCGGTCCGCCGCCGGTCGGGGCGGGGGTGTCGGCCAGGGCCTCGTCCAGGCCCATCAGCAGGGCGGCCGGTCCGGCCGCCGTGGCGGCGAGCAGCGTTCGGCGGCGCATGGGGTCCTCCTCGGCGTGCGGGCTGGCCGTCACTCTAGTGGCCTCCGGTGCCGCCGGGGCGGCTGGCGCCAAGGAGTGCATCAAGATGTGTCGTGGGACGTCGACTTCGAGTGCGGCGCGGTGTACCAGGGTCAGGTCGACGACCCGGGTGCTGCGCTCCAGCCGGGACACCGTGGCCGGCGAACAGCCGAGTCGTTCACCGAGGTCGGCAAGTGTCCAGGCGCGGTGTTCACGGCCGAGACGGATGAGTGCGCCGGGGCGCCGCCGCTCGGCTAACTCGCGCGCCTTGGGGGTGTTCCATGGGTCACCGGGCACAGGTCCCCTCCCACGCCGCACGACCGGGGCCCCCACGGTACGGGTGCCGGAGAGCGCCGTCGAGACGGCTTGCACGAAGTGCAAATCCCTTGCGGGGCACGGTGTTTGACCTCGACGGTGCCAGCCGCCACAGTGTCCTGGGCGCAGCGTCCCAGGCTGTGGAGCGCCGCCCGCATGTTGTTCGATGAGGACTTTATGGAACTGACTGCCAAGGTGACCTGCCGCGAGTGCGCACGAGTTGTTGAAATCACCGTGCGCTCGGCTGAAGCCGCCGAGAAGAAATTGAAGTCGGCCGGTTGGGTGTCGGCAAAGGTGGGCGGGGACCGCGACCTGTGTCCCGAGTGCTCGAAGCCGGCCGAACACCCGTCTCGCCCGTCTTGGGAGGCCAAGCCGGAGAACACCACATGGGGGCCCGCGGAGATCGCACCCCTGCTGTTGGAAGGCGGCTTCGCGCACGAACCGGGGGCTGACGCCTGGAAGAACGGACCCGACTTCTGCTGGATCGAGGCCATGCGAAAAGACGAGTGGATCGAGGGCGCCGACCTGTGTGTCCGGGTCCACTACGCGCTGGGGCCGGCCAAACGGCGTCGCCGAGCCTCGCAGACCCCATGACGGCAGAAGACGTGCGCCAGCTCCGCGAGGGCCTGCGCCGGCTGACCCGCTACCTCGCCGAGAAGGGGTTCGACGCTAAGACGGATGCGCGAGGCAGGGAAAAAGAGCACCTGATCGTCTACCGAATCCCAGACAAGCCCGAGAGCGCGTCCACCGGCACGTCGCCTGGACCTGCCGCAGCACGCCAGCCCGACGACGCTCAAGCAGCTGGACACCCTGCTGGCGAACGACGGCGCGCCTAGCGCCCGCGTCATCATCCTTCAGCCCGTGATGGCCTCCCGGCTCCTTCGCCGGAACACCCACAACCGCAACGTGCGGACCTCCGTCATCGAGGACTACGTCCGCGACATCCAGGCCAAGTGCGGTGCAGTCACCAGTCGGTGACGTCCACCACGTACCGACAGTGGGGATCGATCGCGTCCTTCGAGATTCGGTACTCCTCATCGAGCAGGGACGGCAGAGCCGCCAGCACAGCGGTCAGCGCACCACCCGGGCGTACGTCGGCGGCGATCACTCCGGGAACCTCGTCGCTGTCCATGTACAGGCGCAGCAGACCCTCCTCGCGGAACAGGAAGCCGCGTAGTCGCGCCCCGTGCCGGTCCTCGGCCGGATCAGTCGGACGGGCCAGGCAGCGCAGGAGTGTGGCGGCCCAGTCGTCCGTGGTGAACGGGGCCTCCGTCACATCGGCCGGGTCGACCAGGTAGAGGTCCATCCCCATGACCGAGGTGACCCGGCTGCGCGGGTAGATGTGGGTGCCGGTGTGCGCGGCCCGGAGCAGTGCGACGACGTCGTGCGGCGTACGCAGATCCTCGCCGTCCCGGAGTGGGATCTCGTAGGCAGTCAGCCGTTCCGGCCTGGTCTCACCCCGGTCACCCAGCACTCCCCGGACGGCCGGCGCCTGCGACGGGGCGGGCAGGACTCCGCGTACGTGCTGGTCCTCCAGGAGCGGGGCGTAGACGTGGTCCGACAGGAGGGAGGCCACCTCGACCTGGCGGTCCGCGATCTCACGCTCGACTTCGTCCACCGGGTTACCCATTCACCCAGTTCGGGCACTTCCGCATGCCCTTGCAGTACGCGGTGATCACGCCGATCACCTGCCTTTCTCCGGCGTCGTAGCGCCCGTCGTCCGTCAGGCGAGCGTAGCGGGCCTTGACGATGATCTTGACGCGACCGTGAGCCCGGTCCGAGGCCCATCCCCAGTACTGGAGGTTGTGCCCGTCCACCTTGTCAACCTTGTCCCGGAGAGGAATGTTGACGAGCGCGCACTTCTTGATGTTGTGCTTACCGGAGAAATGGTTCCAGCCCAGCACGCCGTTGCCCAGACGGGTGGGAATCCGGCGGCCATCCGGGTCGGTCGCCTCACACTTGATGCGCTTGTTCCAGTAGGGGCCCGCGTGCACGGGGAAGGCGGCACCGCTGAGAAAGAGCGCCGCTACGGCGACGGGTGATGTGAATGCCGTGAGCTTCCTCATGCCAAGACAATGGCGTCGCCCGTGTCGGCGTGTGCATTATCTCCCGCGGGATTCATCATATTCAGGTTCCGTCGCACATGTGTCCAGCCCTCTGTCGGTCCCCTCGGTAGCGGCCGACGCCGGCGTCCGTGACGCGGGCAGCGGCGTGCCGTCACCGATAATGCCGGGCATGACGGCGAGCAGACGTCCGTGCGCGCCTTCGTCGCACAGTGCGCGGGCGGTGGCCAGCCGAGTGTTCAGCGGACCGCCGCCGGTCGGGGCGGGAATGTCGACCGGAGCCTCTACCAAGTAAGGCAAGTTCTCTTGGTGGCCGTCTGCTCCAGGCGCGGCACGGCTGCGGTAATGGATGAGACAGCGGTAGGCGGTAGCAGTGGTTCCGGTTCGCGCACCGGCGCGACGGCTCTGCCGGGTGGCTGTTGGTGCGTCTGCGGAACACGATCTTCGGGTCGCTCTAGAGTCGGGACGACCTTCCCGGTGGCGTCTCGCTGCCGGGATGATCTGGAAGCCGCGCCAGGCCGGAATCGTCGTCTGCGCGGGCACCGGCTCCATGGCGGTGCCGCTGGCAGCGATGGCCACGACCGTGCCGCTGCTCGTGCTCGTGGTCGCCACGGCGATGGCGGGCACGGGGCTGGCGGTCAGCATGACCGTGTGGGCCTCGCTGGTGCAGGAGAGGATTCCGGCGGACCGGCTGGGCCGGACCCTGTCCTACTCGACGCTCGGGCAGCTCCTGCCCGTGCCCTTCGGTTATCTCCTGGCCGGCCCCGCCTCTCACCTGGTCGGGCTCCGCACGACCCTGGCGACGGGCGCCCTGATCATCACGGCCGCCGCCATCGTCCCACTGGCCATTGCTCAGGTCCGAGGGCTCTGCCTCGCGCTGGAGGGGACGAAGGTCGCCGACGGGTCCGTGTCCATGGCGCGGGCGGAGAGGTAGAACGCTCGGGCCACTTCGACGGCGCCGGCGAAGTCGCGGAATGCCCGGTCCCGGGCCGCCGCGTCGAGCACGGCCCGGTCGCATCCCTCGGGGAGCCCCCAGCGCTGGGTGGGATGAGAGGCGATGCGGTCGGCGTTCAGGTGGGCCGGGGTGTGGTGGGGGTCGGCCGCCTCGATCTCGGCGTTGCGGGCGAACGCGGCGGTCACGGCGTCAGCTGCCAGGGGAACGGAGCCGAGCAGGTCGTCCGCTTCGGCCACCGTGGCGGGCCACACCGTCCAGGCCCCGTCGAGGCGGGCGGAACGGACGACGACCCGCACCAGCGCTTCCTCGGGCTTCGCCTCCGACGCCTTCCGTACCGCCATCTCACGCTCATGAGTGCTGGACCGCTTTCGGGAACACGCCGTCGGCGAAGCCGCCATCTTCGTGACCCATAACCTGGAAAAAACGCCCGCAGTGTGGACCGTATCGTCGTCCTTGACCACGGTCGGATCTCCGGATTCGAGACCGAACCTTCAAATGCCTTTTGGATGCGGCAAGACTGTTCGCCAGGCTGTACAGAATTGCCCAGGAGCGCTGAAGTCTCCACATGGTCGGCATTCGCTCACGGCAGACGAGTAAGGCGTGCAAAAGACTGGACACCTGCCCAGTGCTATGTCAACGTATAACACGCCGGAAGAAAGCAGCAGGAGACCGTAGCGCCGGGTAGTGACGGAGGAGTTCCCGATCTCAACGTACGGACTTTCCATTCCGTCACGGTGTCGTGGTTCCCGTTTGGCTCGCACGCCGAGGTGTCAGTGGCAGTGGGAGGTCACAGCGTTCATCGCATCCTCCACTGGGTGCTGCCTGGACCGTCGGCGGGGCCTTCCACCGGCTCCGCGGGTAGCGAGACGGGTCACCTAGCTGGGCGGCGAGCGCAACATAGACGATGATCGCCGGTTAGCCAAACCGGCGATCATCATCATCATTGATGGTGTTCGTCTTCGGCTGCTCTTGGCGGTGGAGCCGTAGCGGATGCAGGGGCCCGCGTGAGCGAAGGAGAGTCGCTAAGGGCCCTGCTTGACAGCGTCTCCGCAGAGGAGGAACCGCTTCGCGTGTTGCGCGCGATGCCGAGGCTGTCGCTTCTGTCCCGTCTCTCCTCGTCTCCGAGCAAGGAACATCCGATCCATGTACCCACCGGTGATCTGCCCTGCCCTTGTCGACCGCGGGCTGATCAGGTTCCGTAAACGACATGGTGATGCCATGCCCTGCCTGAAGGGTGAGGCCGCCCTGTGTCGGTAGCTGGCAGGCTAGCGCAGAAGCTGACGGTGGACGAGGTTTGCGCCGAGCTGCAAATCGCGCGTTCGACCTTCTACGAGTGGCGGCAAAAGGGGCGAGCCCCTCGCTGTATTCGTCTCCCTAATGGCGCGCTGCGCGTGCGTCGGGGAGATTTGGAAAATTGGCTTACCGATTGTGAGGACCACCCCTGATAGAGGGAACCTTTGACGTCCGTGTCTACGGCATCGAGCCGCGTAAGCGGGCAAACGGCTACACATACAAGGTCGTATGGAAGGTAGCCAGCAAGAAGCACAGCAAAACCTACGGCACTAAGGCCCTCGCGGATGCTCGGCGTTCTGAGCTGCTGACAGCGGTCAAGCGCGGAGAGCCGTTCAGCCCCGTTACCGGGTTGCCGGTGTCGTACTCCAGCAAGGCGGCGGAGACCAACTGGTACGACTTCGCGGTTGAGTACGTCGACCGGACATGGGCGCGCACGTCGGCAAACCACCGGAAGAACGTCGCCAAGGCGCTCACAGCAGTCACGGTTGCGCTACTGCGGACGCCGCCGAAGCAGTTCGAACCGGTGAAGGTCCGCACTGCCCTCCGGGAGTGGGCCTTCAACCACAAGCGTCGGACGGACCCCGGCCGACCCATGCCGGACGATGTCCGAGTGATCCTGGACTGGGTCCAGAGGAACACGCTCCCGATGTCCGCGTGGGAAGATCCCGAGAAGGTGGACGCTGCCGTCTCCGCCCTCGGGACTCTTCTGGATGGCACCGCCGCGAAGGCCAGCTCAGTGTCCCGGAACCGCCGGATCATGAACTTGGTCATCGGCTATGCGATCAAGCACGGCATCCTGCGGTCGAACCCCTTGCCGAAGGGCAAAACCGAGGGTGCAGGCCCAAAGGTTGCCCAGGCTATCGACAAGCGCTCCTTGCTCAACCCGCAGCAGGTCGCAGCGCTCCTCGAATGGATAGGTAAGCGGCCTCGCCGAGGTCTGCTCTACCAGGCGTTCTTCGCCACGCTCTGCTACGCCGGCCTTCGCCCGGAGGAGGCTGTCGCCCTCCGGGTCAGCGACGCAACCCTCCCCGAGGTGGGCTGGGGTGAGTTCATCGTCCACGAGGCTCAGCCTGAGGTGGGCAGCCAGTGGACGGATACGGGTGAGGTTCACGAGGAGCGTGACCTGAAGGGGAGGGCCGAAGGCGACACGCGGACAGTGCCCATTCACCCCGATCTCGTGGCCCTGCTGCGGGAGGTCATCGCGAAGCACAAGCTGGACCCGACCGACCTGCTCTTTCCGGGTGAACGTGGAGGCATGCTTGCCGGCTCCGTCTTCCGCCGCGTGTGGGACAAGGCGCGCAAGGCCGTCCTGCCGCCCCACGAATACGAGTCTCCTGCGGGGAAGCGGGTGTATGACTGCCGTCACACCTGCCTTACCGGCTGGCTGAACGAAGGCATCCCGCCCGCCCAGGTCGCCGAGTGGGCAGGTAACAGCGTGCCGGTCCTGCTGGCGATCTACGCTCGCTGCATCGTCGGCCAGCTGGCCGACTACCTCAAGCGGATCGAAGGCATCCGATACCTGCCGAGTGCGGCGTAAAGCGGTTGGGAGGGCCACGAAAGTGGCCCTCCCAACCGCTTTCGTCGTAGTTGCTAGAGGGCCGGCGGCGGGGGGAGGACTGGGGGACGCATGGGGGACGGACACCCGTAGAGACGTGGTTCCAGCCGGTGCCAACCGGACTCGCGGGGCTCCAGACCGGTGACGTGCTAGTGACCGAAAGGGCAGGGGAAAGCCCCTCTGACCTGCGAAAACGGCGCCCTCTTCGCAGAGTGTCAGTGGCGCCCCCGGCAGGACTCGAACCTGCGGCCAAGCGCTTAGAAGGCGCCTGCTCTGTTCTGGCGTACACCAGCGATTCCGAGAGTTGCCGGTCCTATCCGTGTGCTGCGCTCTGCCGCTGCCCCTGCTGGCGGGGTGGTGGCAGACGGCTCCTCTGGCCGACTCGTCATGGCTGAGGACGTTGATTCGCCGATGGCAGACACATTTGCCGCCGGTAGGGACTGGAATACGGCGGCGAAGCAAGTAAACCTAGAGCGGTCCTGGGAAATCCCGGTGACCTATCTCATGTCCTAGGCGTATCAGCGGGGTGCGCCGAGCGCCGGACTGGGCGCAACATACCCGACGATCGCCGGTTGGCCAAACCGGCGTTTCTTCGGACCATTGAATAACCAGGGGACGCAGTGCGTCCCGATATCTCGTGTAAGGAGTCATGCAGTTTTGTCACAGCTCGCAATAGACGAATCGACCTTGCTTTCCGAGCGGCGCATCGGTGCCCTGCTGCGGTGGGCGCAGGAGAATGCCGGGATACCGGGGGCGGTCTTTCCCTTCCTCGCTTCCATGGCGGGTGCGGCCCTGCTGCCTGGTGAGGCCACCCGGCTCCGGGTGCACGATGTGACGCTCCCGGAGAAGGGGTTCGGTGAGGTCCGGGTCCGCGCCGGTGAGAGCCGCAGCGTTCCTCTCACCCCGGAGATCGTGGGTGTGCTGCGGCAGTGGATCGACCAGGCCGGCTTGAAGCCGGGTGATCTGCTGTTCCCCGGCGAGCGCGGTGGGCCGCTTGCGTCTTCGGTGTACCGGAAGGCGTGGAAGCAGGCGTGCGGGGCGGTGCTGAGCGGCGAGGAGCGTGAAGCGGGAGTGGGGGAGAGGGTAGCGATTCTCCGCGAGTCCTGCCTGGATCTGTGGCTCAAGGCGGGTGTGCCTGTCTGGGTTGTCGCTGAATGGGCTGGCCTGAGCGCTAGCTGGTTCGCTCAGCGCTACCCGCATCGCTTCCGGGTAGAGGACGTCGAACTCGACTGGGAGCACCTGGCGAAGCTCACGGCTCTGCCCGACTCGCTCAACCGGTAATTTCCCGCCCCGGTCCCCGGCCGGCGCGCGAAGGCGGGGCCCCACACACCACGCCTCTGGAGCGGCGGTTGCTCTGACGGCAATGACCTTCGTCCTGGTCCGTCTCGTTGCCCGGCTGGGCCGGAACGCCGGCTGCCCCTTTTCCCTCGTCAGCTCCCGCGAGGACTCATCGATGCCTGCCCGTTTGCTGTCCGTTCCTGCCGTAGCCGCCGCTCTGGACGTCGACCGGCGTACCGTCTACCGCTTCATCGCCGCCGGGGAACTGCCGGTTGTCGACCTGCGTACCGGAACGGCCGCTCCCGTGTCCGTGTGCCTGTCGGCGGGCTGGAGGAGTTCATCGCCAGCAGGTCGGCCATTTCCCCGCGCAACCGTCGCTGACCTCGTGCTGTCAGCCTGTCCCCCATCCCCGAACAAAGGAGTAGTACCGCGTACCTGCGCAAGTTGACGTCAGGCAAGTGGCAGGCGACCGTACGCAACCGCAGCGGAGACCGGTTCAGCGAGAGCTTCCCGCTCAAAGCCCAGGCCCGTGCCTGGGGTATCGAGATGGAGACCCAGTTCGCCCGCGGCACCATGCGTGATCCGCGGGCCGGTGAAATGGCCTTCCGCGAGTGGCACGACCGGTGGTGGAACGCCCGTGTGGTCGAGCCCCACACCCTACGGGGAGACGCCTCCAGCATCAAGAACCACGTTCTGCCCTACTGGGCGGATTGGGAGATGCGGGCCATCACCCGCATGGACGTCCAGAGCTGGATCCGGTCCCTGATCGAGAAGGGCACGGGCCCCGCGGCCATCAAACGGGCCTACAACCTGACGTCTCGATCATGCGGGCGGCCGTCGACGACGACGTCATCGCGGTGAGTCCGTGCCGCAGCATCGACCTGCCCCCGATAGCCGTGAAGCCGCCGCAGTGGTTCACGCTCGACCAGGCGCAGAGCATCCTGGATGAACTCCCCACCGCGTGGAAGACGATGTGCCTGCTCGGCTTCTACACCGGGCTCGGCTGGGGTGAACTCTCCGGGCTGCACTGCCACCGCATCGACCGGCGCCGTTCGCGCCTGTTCGTGGTGGAGGTCAACACCAAGAGCGGCATCAAGGAGTACCCCAAGAGCTCCAAGAGCCGACGCGAGGTCCCGCTCCCGCCTCACGTCCTGGAGGCGCTCGAACGCCACATCCACCGGCTCGACCGTGACGCGCTGGTCTTCACCACCATCACCAAGGGCCGGGCCGGCCGCCGCCTGGACGACGGCAACTGGCGCCGGCAGACCTGGTGGCCGGCCGTCGACGCCGCCTGCTACTTCGACAGCGACGGCGAACAGCAGCCCGTCCCGCACTATCCGCCGCACTCCATGCGCCACACCTGTGCCTCATGGCTGGTGCAGAAGGGAGTCTCGCTCTACGAGGTCCAGCACCTCCTCGGCCACGAGAGCTTCCAGACCACCCAGCGCTACGCCCACCTCCAGCCCGACGCCCACAAGGCCGTCCTCGGCGCGTGGCAGCGCCTGGACTCCCCGCTCGTCATCGCCGCGTAAACACGCCTCCGCCCTGTCCCCTCAAGGACAGGGCGGAGGCGTTCGCGCACTCAAGAGGGTTCCGTGAGCGCTTCGTCGGGCGGCGTCCAGCGGCCATCACTGTCGTACGGCCAGGGGTGGGCGCAAGGATCCGCCTGGAGCTTGTCATGCCGCCATGGGATCGGCCTACTGCGTGGCCGGCTGGCCCGCTCCTGCTGGTAGGAGCTTCCCTGTCGCGGCAGGTGGTGGCGCTGGTGTACCTCTCCGGCCGGGCCGTGTTCGTGGCGTTAACGCTCCGGTTCTACGGCGTGCGTGAAAGCAATGGGCGGATTTGAGCGTCGTGGGCCATCGCAAAGTGATGAAAGCGCCACAGGAAACCCAAGGATGGGCATACTCTGCGGGAATCACCGCAAGCGGGCCGGGGCGACCTGTAGTGCGGCGGAGGTGTCATGGGTGGGGAGCCGTGTGTGTCAGCAATAGGGGTCGGAGAACGCGAGTGGACGGGGGTGCTGGATCCGTACGGTGACCAGGCTCTCCTGACCTCTGCCATGGCGGAGGGCTACGACGCCGTCCCCGGCCGGGAACGCAGTCGGCTGCAGAGCTATCTTGAAGCGGTTGTCGCGGCCCGTCCGGCGCCGGTGCACACCACGGTCGCCTTCAACGCCGTGTACTTCGGGTACGAGCTCGGCGGCGACGGCTACGGCGGGAGCCCGCTGTGCCTCGACGACTTTCCCGTCATCACCTTCGGTGAGTGCGCTCCCGTGCTCCCGGTCGGTGCCATGGTGTGTGTCGCCACCGGGTCGGACCCGCTCTACGCCGAAATCGTCTACCGGGAGGGCGCGCACCCTGAGGTGAGCGCACTCGGTGACGTGCCGGCTTGGGTTTCGGGGGCGCCCGCGGGTGCCGAGGGCTCGGGCAGGCCGGGTGTAGACGCCGAACCGCGGCGCAGGGAGCTGCTGGTCCCGGACCTCCACGCCTTCGGCCCGGCACTGAGCCTGTCACCGGCCCAGCTTCATCGCTTACGCACGCGTGGGCGATGGATCAATGAGGACGGGCATGTCGTCGTCGACGTGTGCTACCCGTCCTCCCAAGCAGCCCGGCGCGACGATCTGACGGCGTACGCGGACCATCTCCTGACGACGGCTCGGGAGCAGCTTCTCAGCCCCTTCGTCCCTGTTTCCCTTGCTTCCCTGGTGGGCGGCACGCACGACGACGATCTGCGGGCGGGGCTGCTCGGTCTCCTCGACACGGTGCGGGGTGTTCTCAACGCCAGTGCCGCGTTGCGCACTTGGGGTCACTACGCAATGACTCGTTCTTCCCTCGCGGACTGCTGGCGGGACACCGGACCGCTGGGCGGCGACGACCTCAGGTCTCTCGTGGCCGCGGTCGAGCGCGCGGCCACCCCGGCGAGGCGACGACGCGGCCTCAACGCTCCGAGCACTGTGTACACAGCGGTCGGACCACGGCTTCGGGGTTTTCCCGGGGCGGCGGAGCAGCTCAGGGGAGCGGGGTATGCCGCTGCGGTGTGTCGGGCGAACGTGGCGCTCGCCGACGTGGTCCAAGGGGATAGCGACCGTGGCTTGTTCGGCAACGGCTCCCGGATCTCGCTTGACGATGCCTTCGAGGGCGGAGGGGTGTGGCGATCCCATCATCCTGGTGACGCAGAGGCACCCGGAGACCCTCTGGTCCCGGCCGGGTGCGGCTGGAACTCCACACTGCACGCACTGCCGGAGCCAGAAACGGAAGTGGAGCTGGAACCGGTAGATGCGCCCCTCGCCGACGACGACGCCCTCGGCCTCGGAGAACTCCTGCGAAGCGACGCGCAGGAGATCGTCTGGCGGGCTCCCCTGCGGCTGGCCCATCTCATCGGCGGCTGGTTTCCCCTACACCCGTTCGTCGCGGAGGAGCTTTGTCAGTCCCACGGCGCGCACCCCCCGCTTCGCCTCGAACTCGACCATGCTGGTGAGACGTTGGACGAGAAGGTGGCGGCGCAGAACGTCGCGGCCAAACTCAAGGAGGACTCGGGTCGGTTAACGGGAGTCGTCTGGCCCGGCGACTTCTTCCCTGGCCTGATGCTGGAGCTACGCCGCCTCCGGGGCGACACAGTGATCCGCCTCGCTACGACGCAGCTGAACGAACGCGTGCAGGCCGGTGACCGTGAGACGGGGCACTGCTACGACCGTCGTGTGCTCACCAGGGAGGACGTGCCGGGCAGCAGCCGCCACGGTGACAGCGCGATCGGGCTGGGGCCCCGGCAACTGGTAATGCGCACCGTGCGCCGCTGCGGTCTGCTCACCCTGGACGGTCATGCCCTGATGGACCGGTCGGCCCTGCCGAGCGCGGTCTATGGGCGCCGACCCGCCCGGTCGCAGGCCGCCGCCCTGGACTCGGCCGTCGCGGAACTGCTCGCGGAACGTCTTTTGGAGCCGGCTCTCGGCAGCCGGGACGCCTGGGGGCAGCCGCACTTCCCACCGCGTGACGGGCAGCGGACCATTCCCCTCATCGGCTACCGCCCGGTCAGGCCGCGGGTGATACGTCCGTGGGGCGGTGACGAACCGGGCGGTGAGGGACTGCGCGGCGCTCAGTTCGTCGCTGGTCACCTGCGCCGCCTGCGACCAGGGTTCCTGCCCAGTGACCTTCAGCGCGCGGCCTTCCGGGAACACTGCCGCAGGCTCGGCAAGGCGGACGGCTGGGAACTGCCGTACGGCTACACGTTCGTGACTGAGCACGCGCGCGGTCGCTGACCTTTCACGGCTCTCGCGTGTCTATGGCTCCGGCCCCCTCTCTTCTTCCCGTGACCCACAGGCTTCTTTTCGCCACCCACTGAAACGGAGTGCGTGTACATGCAGGACCGCTACCGCGTCGTCACAGGGCCGCCGTGGTCCCCGCCGAGCGTCTCGGCCGAGGACCTGGAAGGCCTGGCCGCCGCGCTTAATGCCTTGGGATCACCGGCCGCCGCCGCCCTCAACGACCTGACGGCGGACATGGTGGAATTCGCCTTCAACTCCCTGCGGCCCAAGCACCGTCAGGAGTTGCTCACCAGTCTGGGCATCCGCATGTCGGCTCCTCGACGGGTAAGCAGCGCCCTCTGCCGGGACGTCCTCAGCAGGCTACGACGCCAGTCGCGGCAGCACACCTGCACATGCGGGATCAAAGGACTCACCGTCACCGTGATGAACCAGGTGGGCGACTTCGTCCTGACGCACGACGGGGAGCCGGTTCCCGACCCTGTTGCCCGGTGGGGCGTCACGCTGGTCCGGGCCACCGTGTTCGCGTGGTGCAACGCCTCCGTCACTGACGCCCACATCCTTGCCTGGGCGGCGGACCAGGACTGGTTCGGCGCGACAGCCGACGACGAGGGGGCGGCCCGGCTCGCCGCCGTTGCTGCCGCGGCGCGGCCCCTCGTGGAGGCGTACCCCGATTTCGCCCTTGAAGCGGCGGAAGACGATGGGCTGGCGCTTGCGGAGAACGGTGAACCAGGGGGCGCTGCCATCGCCGACCGGCTGGGCACCAGGGCCCCCGCACCGGAGACCGCTGCCGCGTGCGACAACACCGGGATCGCAGCGGGGACAGCTCCCGAGGAGGCATGTCGGCAGCTGGCGTCCGCCTTGGCGGGGGCTCGCCAGGCCGCGGAGAAGGTCACCGACGCGGTGATGGACGGCCGCCCTCCGCAGGACGCGGACCTGGCTCCGCTCGCTGCGCTGAGCACTGTCTTCGACGACGTGGACGCGGTGTTCCGGGCCGCCGGGATCGAGGGGGTGCCTCGTCGCCTGGAGGACATGTCGCTCGCCGCACGCGCACACCGGACAGCGCAGGAGCGTGACCTCCAGGCCCGCGAGCCGCTGCGGGAACTGCTGGATGTCGCCTGTCGCCCGGATAGCTCTGCCGCTGCCGCCGCCGCCGCTGAGGCCGTGCGCGGCGCGGCCAGCCGCCTGCTGGACCTGCCGGTGTGGGAAGAGCCGCAACGGGAGGAGAGCGCCGCGCTTGCCGCCCTGGCCCGGCTCATCAGGTTGGGACGACAGGCGGATGCCGCGACGGAGATCCTGGCACTGCAGGTGCAGGTCGTACGGGTCCTGCCCACGTGCGCCATGGCGGTGCTCATCGCTCCCGAGCTGACGCTGGACCAGCTGGTGGACGGTGATCCGCACCCTGCCGGGATCGACGACGCGCACGGCACCGCTGAGCACGCCGACGCCGAGACGACCGCAGGACCCGGAACCGTGCAGTCGGCCGCACCGACCGAGGCGATCGCGCTCCAGCCCGCCGCCGAGCCGGAAGCCACGACGACCGCCGAGCCGCTTCACGCCCCTGACGCAGACTCCGCGCCGGCCGCCGACAGCGACTCGGCGCCCGCTACGTCGGCTGACGTGCCTGTCCAGGCATCCGCCGCACCGACGCCTTCTCCCGTGCAGGACACACCCGTCCGGGAAGCGGCCCAGGCGGCGGACGACGCCACCGATGAGGCCGCGATCGAGGGGGTATTGGCGCAGCTGGTCGTGGAGCGGCGCTTCGGACTCGCCCACCATGTGGCGCGGGCCGCTGGCCACCCCGAGCCCCAGGTGGCGGCGATCCGCCTAGCCGCTGCCGCCGCGCTGCTCACCTCCGGGGACAGCCAGAGTGCCCGGCTGACGGCGGACCTGCTCCAGAAGTACGGCGGATACGCGGGCCAGGACAGCGAGGGCAGCGAACTCCTCCTGCTCCCTGCCCTGCTGCGTACCGCGCTGATCACCGGCGACCACACTGCGGGCGCTCAGCTCAAGGCACTGGTGCCCCGGCTCCCGGACCGGCTGGGGGAAGCGGCGACCGCCGTTGCCGACCGTGCCCTCAGCGGCGCCTTGTTGAGTGCCTCTCCACTGGTCGCCGACGTCTCTGAGGCGGAGGCTCGACTGCGTGAGCTGCGCGAGCAGAGCCGTGTCCTGCTCGCGCCGCAGCGGCTGCGGTTCGCACGGGCGACGGAGATCGCCAAGCGCTGGCTCGCCCCCGACGACGGGATGCTCGGATCGCTGCTCACGACCGTCGTCGGTGACGACCGCCACGCGCTGCAGCAGGTGCGGGAGCAGGCCGATCGGCTGTCGAAACTGGCCGAGGTCAACAGCGAGATCGACCGCATGGACCGCAGGTACCGCTCGTCCAGCGGCAAGCCGCTCCAGGGTTCCGGGCGGCAGGACCTGGTGCATCTCGTGGAGCGGGCCGTCAGCTTGGTCAAGGAGTGGTGTCTGGCGGTCGACGGCACCCGTCGCGGCGACCGTTCCGACGGCAGCCGGGCGGTCAAGGAGATCTCCTCCCTGCGCCAGTCCCTGCTGGACGGCAGGGAAGCGGCGCTGGGGGAACTGGAGCGGTTGACGCGGCGCCCGGATGCCCTCTCGGGCGCGATGGCTTGGGCCGCCCACGCCTCGATGGAGGAGCTGTTCGCTCTGCTGGCCGGCGACACTGTGACCACGCGTTCCAACGGTTCCGTCGACCCAGCGCTCGTGCTGGACGCGGAGCTGCTGAAGGTGTGTGACACCCGTGACGAACGGCCGTCCCCCGACGAACTGCTGACCGCGGTCCACCGGAGCTGGCAGGAGGCTCTGAACGAGCGGCTCTCCCACGACGCGTTTACTGCGGCCCGTGACATCGTCGAGCTGGCCGGACGAGGGCTGCTGCCGGCCGCCGGGGCGTCGGAGTTCGTTCCGCCCGCGAAAGCCGAGATCGACGACAGGGAGAATGCCCGGCGTGCGCAGTTGCGGAAGGTACACGACGCACTCGTCGCCGAGCTGCACCGTGCGCAGGCCGATGGCGCCGTGACCGAGGACCAGGACCTCGGTCTTCAGGAGCTGCTCGCCGACGCCCACAACCGTCTCGAAAGCGCCGACCAACACGACCTGCTGCACGTGCGGCGGGCGCTTGACACGGTACGGAGTGGCCTGCCGACCTTCCGGGAGCAGGCGGCGGACCGGATCCGGGCTCGGCTCGACGTCCTGGACCCCTCCGTGGAGGAGCGGGCCCAGGTCCTACGGCGCCTGGAGACGAACGACCTGGCCACCGCTGCCGACCTCGTCTACTTCCTCGAGATCGGCGAACCGGTCCCGGAGATCGAGGGCGGCGAGTCCCATCTGACCGAGTTCTTCCCGGCCGTGCCCGAGGGCCTGCCCGCAGGGATCGACCATGAGCTCGTCGAGCTGGTGCGGTCCGGCGGCAAGCATCCGATGGTCCCCGTCCTGGACTACGGCGGCCTCTCCACCGACGAGGCGGCGCTGGCGGCCGACGCGCTCGACGAGTGGCGCGCGCTTGCCGCCACCGAACGGAAGGACCGGCTCCAGGTGGCTCCGACGCGGCAGGTGCCGCCTCTCCTCAAGCTCCTCGGCTACGACGCCAAGAGCGCCAGGCCGCTGGACGACCGATCCCAGCACCGGCGGGAATACCGTCTCTTCGAAGCGACCGGCGTGGAGATCAACGGCAGGGCGAAGGCGCCCGCGTTCGGCTCACAGATCAAAGAGCAGGGCGGCAACCTGCCGGTGATGATGGTCTGGGGCAGGCCGCCCGCCAAGGTCGTCATGAGCTGGGCGGAGCGGGACACCAGCGGAGCGAGCCTTCTCATCATCTACTTCGGCACGTTGAGCCGTGAGGCCCGAGTCGAACTCGCCGCTGGGTCCGACCGGTTGCAGCCGCTTCTCGTGGTGGACGACGCGGCCCTCGCCTATCTCGCGGCCCGCGGCAACCGCCAGGTCAGCGCCACCACCCAGACTCTGCTGCCCTTCTCCGGCGTCAACCCGTACATCAGGGAGAAGCGCGGCAGGATCGGCGGCGAGATGTTCTACGGTCGCGACGCCGAACGCAAGAGCATCCTCGACCCGCGCGGCACCCAGGTCATCTACGGCGGCCGGGGCCTAGGCAAATCGGCGCTGCTCGCCGATGCCGGGGAACTGTTCACGGAGCAGCGACCCGGCTATCACCAGACGGTGTATGTCAACCTCGACCAGGAGAACATCGGCAAGGGCAGCTCGCGCGGGCCGGAGGCGCTGTGGAGTGTCCTGCTGAGGGAGCTGACCGTGGCACAGGTACTCGATGACCGGCCACAGGGGCGCGGAAAGCGACAGGAGACCTCAGAGCGGGTGCGCGCCGGCATCCGGAGCTGGCTGAACGGGGACTCCCGTCGCCGACTGCTGATCCTGCTCGACGAGTGCGACCAGTTCTTCGAGGCCGACGCCCCGCGGTTCGATCAGACCAAGAAGCTCAAGGGCCTCGGGTCCGACACCAAGGACGCCGCGAAGGTCGTCTTCGCAGGACTGCACTCCGTGCAGCGCTTCTCCAAGCTCGCGAGCAACGGGCCGTTCGGCCACCTCGCTCAGACCCCGAAGGTGATCGGCCCGCTGGCTCCTCAGTCGGCTGCAGAGCTGCTGGTCGAGCCTATGCGGGCGCTCGGGTTCGAGTTCAAGGACCTGGATCTTGTCAACCGTGTGCTCGGCTACTGCTCGTACCAGCCGTTCCTGCTGCAGATGTTCGGGCACCGGCTGGTCGAGCTGATGCACCGCAAGCGGACGCGACGCGGCGCCGGGGAACCCCCTTACGAGGTGGAGGTGACCGACATTGAGATCGTGGAGTCGGACGCCGCACTCCGGGACGGCATCTCGGCGGCCTTCAAGGACACGCTGAGCCTCGACCACCGCTACGACGTGATCGCCAATGTGCTGGCGTACCACGCCCGCCATCACGGCCTGGAGGTGCGGCTGAGCGACACCGAGTTGCGCGAGGAGTGCGAGACGTACTGGCGCAAGGGGTTCGAACAGCTCGACACCGAGGGTTTCCGCGCCTATCTCTCCGAGATGGTGGGTCTCGGTATCCTCGCGCCCAACCACGACGGACTGGGCTGGCATCTGCGCGGTCCCAACGCCCTGCGCATGATCGGTACCTCCCACGAGGTCGAGGCACGTCTGCTTAGGGCCGAACAGGACTGTGAACTGCAGGAGAGCATCGTGCAGGAGGGCCGCCCCGAGTTCACCGACGGCCGGCCGGCTCCGCTGACCAACACCCAGCTCGACGACCTCCTGGGCGAGCGGTCCAACCGGACCCGAGTCGTCCTCGGCAGCACCGCCACCGGAGTCACCGACGTCGCCCGGACCCTGCGTACGATCGCTGAACCGATCGACGGCTGGACGCTGCCACCCGTGGGCAAGCCCAGCGTCTACAAACAGGAACTCACCGGCGGACGCCCCCGAGAACGACGGGTCGTCATCAGCGACTTCGTCAACTACCGTGAACCGGTCCGGCCCGAGACCTGCCGCGAAGCACTCGACCTGGCCGAGACGCTGCTGCCCGTCACTCCGGGGGTCACCCGCGCGGTCGTCCTCGTCACCGACCCCGCTCAGCTCGCCTTGTGGCGCTCCTTGCTGACGGGAACCGAACCTACCTCGGCCGCCCCGGTGGTGCTGCGTAGGCATGACCACCGCAGTCTGCGCGGCTGGGCCCAGCGCATCAACATGTTCCACACGGAAGACCGTCTGGACCGTCTCTACGAACTGACGGGCGGATGGCCGCTCTTGGTGAACCGGGCCCACCATCTGCACGAGGAATTGGGCGACCCCGACGAAGTGTTGCGCCGTCTGGCCGACCTCCGCGCGGACCGGGCCGAGGCCCGCGCATTCGCCGAGGCGACCGGCGTGTACGCGGATCCGCTGCTGGCCGCCGGATACCGGGCCCTAAACGACGAGTTCAAGGACGACCTCTTCGACCTGGAAGGCGCGGTGACCGCCATCGCACTCAAGATCGATGACGAGGACGAGGCAGGGTGGACGGTCAACTGTCTTGACGCCCTCCAGGTTTTCGACCGCCAGGACACCCAGCTGCGCCTGGAACCGGTGCTCCGGGAGTGCGTGGCGCTCAACGGGTAACAGAGCCACACGTGAATCGTGACCGGACATGGCCGTAGAGATCGCGGGCATGCCGGTCGCGGTTCTGCAGGGGGCGGCCTGTTGCGCCGACGAGAGCGGGGCAAGCCGAAGCGAAACCAGGAACCCTGCAGGCCGCGCGACCTCATCCGTGCTGCTCAGATGGAACAGACTGTCGCACCCAAATCATCCCGAGGGATGCGCCTCTCTCTCGCCCGCGAGGCCGGGTAGCCCGACACCGACCAGGCACTGTCCGCCGTGACGCTCGTTTGACGCTCTGTGCGCCCTCAGGCTGCACAGCGAGCCGAGAAAACGCCTCTGACCTGGCCTTTCCTGTGACGCCCCCAGGCCGACATCTTTCCGATGACGCATCATGTGGAGTGCGTGGCGATCCTGGAGCCTGCCGAAAAGGGTCGCTGACCTGTTGGTTCTTCTGATTTCCGAGTTTCGGGCGAGTCAGGTCGACTTGTTTTCCTGAGTGCACAACGTGAACCTGGCCCGCGCTCCTGGTACCCCGCTGACCTGCCGTTTCACGAGGTGCGCGTAGGTGAGGGACACGCCTCATCTGTCCAGGCACGCGCGGCCGCAGGTTATCTTGACGCTCAGGTGACGCCCGTACTGACGCCCTGTCAGCGATGCTGCGGCCGGACGAGGACGGCGCGCAGCTTCGGCGGACGACTCAAGGCATTCCCGTACTGATGACCTGCGCATGGCAGGAGTTGGCGTTCCACTCCACACACAGTCGGAGTGATGACTACGTGCCCCGCGTCACGTCGGTGGACGGCATCGGCTGCATTCGTCGAATGGTCCACACGTCTTTGCATGTTTGTTGACGACGTCAACGAGTGGCTCTTGGAAAGGAGGGACGGCTCTGTGTACGGTGGGCGCATGTCAGAAACGCCCGCTCACCAGGCCGGACCATTGGTCACGGGCTCGGAGATCGCCCGGCTTGCGGGCGTCACCCGTGCTGCTGTCTCCAACTGGCGACGGCGTTACGACGACTTTCCCGCGCCCGTCAGCAGTGGCGCGGGCAGCCCGGTCTTCGCGCTTGCCGAGGTGCAGGCCTGGCTGGACAGGCAGCGTAAGGGGCATGACGTCGCGGAGGACGTGCAGCTGTGGCAAGCGTTGCGCGGTGCCTACGGCGACGACATGCTCGGCGCGCTCGCTGACGCGGCTCGACTGCTGTCCGACCCGGTGGGCGAAGTGCCCAGCGCTCTGCCGTCGGACGCTGTCCGGCTGCTCCGCGCCGCGGCGGAGCGGGACGCGGGAGGAGCGATGGCGGATGCTCTTGCCGAGCGCTTCACTGACTCCGTCCGCCGTGCCGGATCCGATCTGGCGACCTCACCGCGCATCGTTCGTGCCGTGCGGCACCTCGTCGGGGACGTCGCAGCCGACGCGACCGTCTTCGACCCCGCCTGCGGTGTCGCAACGTTGCTTCTGGCCGTCGGGGCCGAACAGGGAACGCGCCGCTACGGTCAAGAGGCTGACGCACGGAGCGCTCGCTTCGCGCAGTTGCGAGCCGAGCTCACCGGTCGCACCGGAGTCGATGTCGTCGAGGGAGACTCCCTCCGTGATGATCAATGGCCGGACCTCAGAGCAGACGTGGTCGTCTGCGATCCGCCGGTGGCCGACAGCGACTGGGGGCGCGAGGAACTACTCCTCGACTCCCGTTGGGAGTTCGGCACACCGTCCCGGGCCGAAGGGGAACTCGCATGGCTGCAGCACGCCTACGCGCACACCGCGCCGGGCGGTCGCGTACTTATGGTCATGCCTGCATCAGTCGCCTACCGGAAGGCAGGCCGCCGGATCCGGGCCGAGCTCGTACGACGCGGTGTTCTGACCGAGGTCGTCGCCCTGCCGGCTGGTAGCGCGGCGTCGCACGCGCTGCCGGTGCACCTCTGGCACTTGCGCCGGCCGCGGGCACCCGGGGACGAGGCGACCAGCGTCCGCATGGTGGACCTCACCGACAATGAACCGGACGGCTCGCTGGAGCCGATGCCCAATCAGACCGTGGCCGTGCCCTTGATCGAGCTCCTCGACGACACCGTGGACCTCACCCCGGGACGCTACGTCAGGGAGTCCCATCGTGACTACGCCGCCGAGTACGACCAGGTGCGGCAAGAGCTGACGCGGCAGGCACGTCGGCTTGCCGAGCTGCTGCCTCACCTGATCGGTGAGGGGGGAGTCGGAGTTCTGGACGGCCCGTCCGTCAGCGTCGCCGATCTCGCGCGTGCAGGACTCGTGGAATACGGGGAATCGGAGCCGGTCTCCGTCAGCGACCAGCTCGACACCGACTTCCTCCAGGGCTTCCTGCGCAGCACCGCGAACACGCGCCGCTCCACCAGTGCCAGCGGCACGTACCGGTTCGACACGAAGGGCGCCCGCATTCCCCAGATGGCTATCGCCGAACAGCGCCGCTACGGTGCCGCGTTCCGGGCGCTGCGGGAATTCGAGGAGCTGACACGAAGGATGGCGGAGCTGAGCAAAGAGGCCGCCACGCTGGCGCGGGACGGCCTGAGCAGCGGTGCCCTGGCACCTCCCCCCGATTGACCGACGGCTGACTCAGCGTGGCAGGAAGGGACTGGGCTGACCGCTCCATGACACCGCCAGGGCCTCCCGTGCCCGGGTGCACGCCACGAACAGCAGGCAGCGCTCTCGCAGCAGATCCGATTCATGCTGCAAGGGGTCCACGGAGGCCGGGGTGACCTCACGAGTGAAGGGCACCGCACCCGCGGTCACCCCGAGGACGGCCACGCAGCGGAACTCCAGTCCCTTCATGGCGTGCATGGTGGCCAACCGCACGCCTTCCACCTGCGCCCCCGGGGTGTCCCTGACGCGCGCCACCGGGACTCCGGCCGCGGACAGCTTGTCGTACGCCTTGTCCAGCAGCACGTTGAAGCGGGCACACACACCGATCTCTGACGGCCGGACGCCCTGTGCGATCCACCCCTGCACTCGCTCGACCAGCGCGGCGACCTCGGCGTGCTCCGAACCGTGCCCTTCGGCCTGCGGCCGGCGTCCGTGCAGGAGCGAGCGATAGCCCGCGAGGGAGTCACTGCCGTCACCGGCCAGATCCTCGATGGTGACGGGGCGCAGAATCCCCGTCGACCAGGAAAGGATCTCCTCCGTGCTGCGGTAGTTGACGCGCAGCCGGTGGGTGCGCCCCGTCACCGAGATACCCAGGGAGCCGAGCGACACCTTGGAGTCGTAGATCCGCTGGTGCGGGTCGCCCGTGATGAACAGGTCGTCGCTGCCGGGTGGCACAGCGCTCCGCAGGACGCGCCACTGCGCGGGGTGCAGATCCTGGGCCTCGTCCACGACCACGTGGTCGTGCGTGGGGGAGGACGCGGCGAGCAGCTCGGCCGCACGCGCGCATATCCGCAGGTGTGTGGTGGCCTTCTGATCACGCAGCATCGACTCGAACAATTCGATGGCGGGCCAGAGCTGTTCCCGCCGCGCGGGCGACAGGGCGCTGCCTCGGCCACGCCGTGCGGCGGCACGGTAGGCGTCCCGGCTCCGTAGATCCTGGGCGAGGATGACGTGCCGGTACTCCTGTGCCAGGAATTGCTCCGTCCAAGGCAGTCCGAGCTTCTTCACCACCCGCTGCCACACCTGCCGCTCCTCCCGGTCGCCGATGGGGGAGGGCACCTTGCCGTCGAAGCGGCTCACGATGCCGTGGGCGTAGGCGTTGACCGTAGTCACGTCGACGCGCGCGAGCAGTGAGGCGTTGCCGTCCAGCAGGACGGACAGGTTCTCCCGCAAGGACGCTGCCAGGGCGCCGGTGAAGGTGGTGAGAAGGACCCGTGTGTCGGGGGAGCGGGTGAGCAGGTGCTTGACCCGATGCAGTGCCGCGACCGTCTTGCCGGTGCCGGGGCCACCGGTGACCTGCACCGGCCCGCCGTACGAGATCCGATAGGCGAGGCGGCGCTGCGAGGGGTGCAGGAACACCCGCCAGGCCGCGAACGGCTTCTCGAGGACGTCGGCGAGTTCCTCCGGGCCGGTGACCAGCGTGATGCGGCTCGCGGTGTTCGCGATGGCGACGGCCAGGCTCTCGTCCGGGTCGGGACCGGCGTCGAAAGGCTGCCGTACGGCGACGACGTCCCGGTACACCTCCTCCGGGCTGAAGCCCTCGGCCAGGTACTGGAGCACCTCGCACTGGTCCTCCGGCAACAGTGTCTCGAACGCCCGTAGCTGTGCCTTGTCCACAATGGTCCGCGCTGCCCTGAGCACCTGGTCGTCGATGCCGAGTTCGCGCAGCACGGTGTCCGAATACTTGGCGAAGAGCAGCGAGTCGGCTGCCGCGGTGGCCTTCTCCAGGGCGGGGGTGAGCTCTTCGATCGCGACCACGTTGCGGACCTCCAGGGCCCGGGTGGCGGAGTTCGTCGTGTACAGCCGCTTCGCCGCCCACGCGTACGCCTCGTCGTGGGGGACGACGTTGACCAGGAGGAACACGTCGCTGCCGTCGTCGGGGGCGAGCACGACACCGCGCCAGAAGTCGTTGATGCGGATGGTGCGCATGCGTGGGTCGCGTGCGTTCTCCACGGACTCCAGGTGCAGTCCCTTGTCTGCGTGCAGCTCGGGGACGGTGAGCTGCTGGAACTTTTGCATGGCCTTGCGTACGCCGGCCCTGACGGGCTTTTCCAGGACGTCGTAGCTCTCCCAGAAACTGCTGGCGAACGCGAGCTGCGGCATGAGGTGAACTCCCCACCCTCAAAGGACACTCCGCGGTCGATCATACGCGCGGGGTGTCCACCAGGCGGGCGGCCAGCGTCCGGACGTCCCGCAGCAGCCCGGCGGGATCCTGGTCCAGGTCGAGGGCATGCTGGTGGATGACGATGCCGGCGTGGCGGACCGTGTGGGCGGCGTGCGACGCGTTGCCCCTGGCGTACACCAGATGTCCCTCGGACAGGCCGAGAGCGGTGCAGTACGCGAGCATCTGATACAGGTCGGCGTCCGGGAACCCCTCCCGCTTCTCCGCTTTGTACTTGGCGTCCACGACGGCACACACCGCGCCGTCCGGTCCGTACAGCACCAGGTCGGGCCTCATGCGGATCGCGGCGGCCTCGTCGAGGTGGTGCGGATCCTGGAGGCGAGCCGACTGTCCGTGAGCGCGGCAGGCGTCCCGCAGTGCGACCGTCACGAAGTCCTCGAAGAGCTTGTTCATGTCGAACAGGAACCCGTCGACGCGCAGTCCGCCGACGGCATGCTCGACCGACGTGTCGTCGAGAACCGCCTGCGCCAGACGGAGGGCGTGGTGGTACCGGGAGTTGAGGCGTGTGGGCTGCCACTTAGGGAGTGGTTGCCCGCGTACCAGCAGGTCCGCGTCGGCGAGCCGGGCGCGCTGGTGGAGGAGTCTGCGGCGTACGCCGGCCGGCACGCCGGGCAGCCGCAGCAGGCGCTCCACGGCCGCGCGCAGGATGCGGTTCTCGGCGATGTCGGTGGTGAACTCGTCGTACCCGATCTCGACCGGCAGTACGGTGCCGAACCGCCGCCGTATCTGCTCGGACTCCCGGATACGGCCACGCACGACGAGAGAGGCTTCCTCTGTGGCTCTGTACCCCTGGAGCAGCCCTTGCCGCAGCGCCCGGTCCATCTGCCGCTCCACGGCATGGGCGAGCGCGGGCAGCAGGTCGTGATGCCCTGCCGCCTCCACATCTCCCTCCCGCCAGATCCGTTTTTGGTCGAGAGCGAAACCGATGAGGAAGAACAGACGGGCGATGGGCACCTTGGGCGTGACGCGCACGGTGACCGGCGCGTCGATGCCCGGCACCGCGAAGGCCACCGCACCCACCTTGCTGCCCGCTCGCAGTGACCAGTGGCCGGGAGTGTAGGGATCCGGGACCGCGTCCACCATCTCGCCTGCCGCCAGCGCACGTCCGACTGCGTCCGGGAGAGGGACGGAACGGGCCGGGGCGTGCTCGATGAGCTCGACGACCAGACTCACCCGAGCGACTCCCGCAACGCGGCCAGCCCGTACCGCTTCTCGATGTCCACGCCCTCGCCGTAGTGGTGTTCCTCCAGCAGCGGCAGGATCTTGGTCCGCCAGGTCCGCTCCAGTCCGCCCTCCCGGTATACCGCCTTCTTCATGAGATACGACGGCCCGATGCGGAAGTCCGCTTCCTCGATGCGGGAGTTGAGCGCGTCGAGCAGGTCGGCCGGCTCGCTGTCGCGGCCCTCGCGCGCGAGCCAGCGGCGCAGCAGACCGCTCGTCGGCTCGGTACGCGGAGAAAGCTCGACGAAGGCGAAGCGTCGGCGCATGGCCGCGTCGACGAGGGCGATCGAGCGGTCGGCGGTGTTCATGGTGCCGATCACGAACAGATTGGGCGGCAGGGCGAAGTCGTCACCGGAGTAGGTGAGCCGTACGGACTTGTTCCTGTATTCCAGCAGGAAGTAGAGCTCGCCGAAGACCTTCGCCAGGTTGGCACGGTTGATCTCGTCGATGATCAGGAAGTGCGGGACGTGGCGGTTGCCCTCCCGGGAGGCCAGATCGGCCAGTTCGCGCAGCGGACCGGCGGTGAGCCGGAAGGCGACCTCTCGTGTGTGCGGGTCCTCCTGGGGGCGGAAGCCCTCGAAGAAGTCCTCGTACGCGTACGAGGGGTGGAACTGCACGAGTTTCACCTGCTCCGGACCGCCGCCGAGGAACTCGGCGAGTCTGAGGGCCAGGTACGTCTTGCCGGTGCCGGGCGGGCCGTAGAGCACCAGCTGGCGCTCGTCCCAGAGCAGATCGCGTACGTCCCGGAGCCAGTCGACGTCGTGCACGAGGAGTTCGTCGGCAAGCTCGTCCGTCGGGACGGGCAGCTCGAGTTCCCGGCGGGCGGTGAGGGCGGGGATCTCCACGCTCGGGTCCCGGTCGGCCGCCTCGGCCTCCTCGATCAGGTCCTCGTCGCTTATCCCCAGTCCGTCCAGAATGTCTTTGACGGAGGTCAGGTCGATCACGTCGTGCTGGGCGGAGAGCTTCTGCTGGAGCGCCTCCGGCACGTCCTCGTACGGGTGCCCCTGCTCCGCCCAGTCCACCGGCCGACGCAGGTCGGACCGGCCGTCCTCGGAGGCGAGCTGTTCGGCATCGCCCGTGATCTTGCCCACGTAGATGCGGCCGCCGGAGATGGTGCACATGGTGTCGCCGGGCCTCATCCGGGAGAGGAACATGTGCAGTTCCTCGACCAGCTGGACCTTCTGGTTGTACGTCGCCGTGGAGGCGTAGTCCTCCTCCACGGCGGCCCGCAGCCGATCCTTGCTGACCCCCTGCTCCACGCCCTGACGAAGGTGCCGGGCCTGAAGCGTCACCAGCCCTTCGGGCAGCCACATCCGGCGGACGAGATCGAGGCCCGACACGTTGGAGCCGCGCACCAGCCAGGCACGGTTGGGGCCCCACCACACCTGGTCGAGGTAGTCGGAGAGGGGGTGTCCGTCGGCAGACTTCCACTCCAGCCAGCCGTTGGCGCTGCGGCCGACCAGGATCTCCGCCGCGGCCGACGGCGAGTTGCACTCGACGTCCTGCGTGACCTCCAGCCAGCCGGGCCAGGTGGCCGACTGCGTGAGGACCCCGTCCTCGATCAGCCGCTGTCTCAGCCGGTACGACGACGGCATACGAACGGGAAACGACGGTACGACCTCCGGCCTCCCGGGCGACCCGGCCAGGACGACGAACTTCTGGCTGCCGTTCGTCCCCTTGTCGGTCAGCAGCCGTCCTCGGGCCTCGGGGCCTCCGTTGGGCAGTCGCAACCGGAACTCCGGGTACTGCGTGCTGTCGGCGGCCATCCTCACCACTTCCCCCCACCTGCACATCGCGTTCACCGGAAACGATAGAGGCCACCACTGACAACGGACGGCTCACCAGGGCTCCAACTCGCGACGGACCGGATCCTTGCGGGGCAGAAGAGCCTCATAAGCGCGGGTGTTCTCGGACGACAACTCACCGGTTGTGCGATCCAGGTAGAAGGCGAACGCCTTGGCCTGATCGGCGAAGTCGGCGGCAGGACGTGTGAGACCGGTCCCGGTGATCACGATCAGTCGCTTGGGGACCTCCTCGCCGGCCGCCGCGGCGCGGCCGTTCAACTTCTCAACGTCCGAGGTCGACAGGGACTTACGGCCGCTGTGCCAGACGATGTGGAACGTGTCCGACTCGACGGGGCTGTCGGTGTCTCCTTCCCGGAGGTCCGCGAAGCCCAAGTCGGTGAGCTGTTCAAGGACCGCTTCCGCAACCTCTGACGCGCTGAGAGACGCGGTATCGCCCTGACGCGCCGGATCCTCGCCGGCGTCCCAGAGTTCGCGGAGCCCCGCGAACCAGACGGGTACGGTCTCCTCTTCGACAGGCTCCGCGAACAGCGGTTCCTGGTGTGCCGACAACGTTGCTGCGCGGAGTGGCACGTCGGGCCGCGCAGGCTGCCACGCCGGCTCGGCGTCCCAGGCCTGCGGACCTCGGCACAGCAACTCCGCGATCTCGGGCACCGAGACCTTCGCACGGGGCATGCCCGGTACGGGAGAGGACCGGCCGCGTAGACACCAGCCGAGGTCGATACGGCTCCAGCCGTCCCAGGCAGAGCTGTGCACGTCCACCGTCCAGCCAAGGCTGGGCTTGAGCGACACACGGGCGAAGGCGTCGGGGAGCGCGGCTTCCACGATCGCTTCGGCCCGCCCGCCGGCCACCACGTCGAGCTTCGGCGCGTGCCGCGGACCGTAGGGGAAGTACCGGTTGCTCGCGGCCACCCGCAGCACCTGTACGCCATGGGCGTCCAGGAGGTCGGCCAGCTCGGTCGCCTCTGAGGGGTTACTCTCGTGCCAGCGCCACGGTGAGGCGACGGGCCGGCCCGCAAGGTAGGCCGAGGCCACGGCGTGCAGGGCGTCCACCAGCACCTCGTCGGGTGTGTGGACCGGCCAGACGGAAGGCTCGCTGTTCAGCTCCGGGTCGATGATCGCCCAGACGATCGCGTGCCCCATGCGGACGTTGGCCAGGCCCACCGATTGCCTGTCGTTCACCGCTACCTTCAGCAGCATCCGCCCGTCCGTATCGTCGAAACGGACTCGGTCGGCCAGCTCGGGATGGCGCTCGCACAGGGCTCGCTCCAGGGTCTGGAAATGCAGATGTCTGCCGAAGGAGGCCACAACGTCAGCAGGTGGAAAGGGCAAGAGGACGTGCTCCTTTCGAGAGAGGACGGGGAGTCGTCCGGTGCGATCAGGATGCTCGGTCGAGGGTAGGCGGTCGCCCGGTGCCGGTGTGCACCGGCGGCAGCATGATCTGTTCGCCGCTCTTGTCGTGAAGGGCGCGGTACGGGATGCCTCGTTCGAGGAGAAGGGACCTCACGGCGGGCAGATGGCTGTCGCTCAGTGCGAGCGCGACGAGTCGGCGGGCTCGTGTGATCGCGACGTACAGCACCCGCAGCGCCTCGGCCGTCTCGGGGTCGTCCCCCGGCCCGCTTCCCGTCGTCCATGCCTCGATCAGCCGGTCCGAGCGGTGGGATTCCTTGCCCCTGCCGACGGGCGGGACGACGACCAGGACAGCATCGGCTTCCTGGCCCTTGACCCCGTGCACCGTACCGGCCCGGCCGACAGCGGTCCGGGCGGAGTCGGGATCGCCGAATCCCACCAGTTCCCAGGCCGCGGCCTCGCCGCGCCTGCTCGGATAGGCGCGCTGGGTCTTCGGCTCGATGCCGAGCCGCCTTGCCTCCTCCTGGAGCGCTCTGCACGCCGCACGGCTCCAGTCACGTGCCGGGGTGCTCAGGGGCGGGAGCTTCCTGACCAACGACTGCTGGACCAACCGCAGTTCGAGTTCGGTGAGGCGGTGGCGGGCGAGGCCGACCGGTTCCGGTGCGTCGGGTGGTTCTCCGTACCAGTGGTCCAGTACGGCCTCACGCAGCGCCCTTCCGGCCAGCTCCTGCCGCCGGGTCGACGCACCCGGTGAACGCAGCACGGCCGTCGCCCAGACGAGACGGTCGAGCCTGGCCGTCGGCACGTCCCGGGTTCCGGTCATCCCTTTGGGCAGGACGGAGTTGGCGTGAGCGACCACCAGCCGCTGCTGCGCGGGTATGTCGAGCAGTCCCGCCTCCCGGCCGAAGTCGCCGATCCATTCCGCTTCTCTGCGACCAGTGGTGGGGATGAGTACGACCGGAGTCGCCTCGGCGTGGTAGCGGCCGGTCGCGATGTCGCGTGGCGCGTCAGAGGTGCGTACGGTGTGGGCGAGGTCGCAGATGATCTGCGTACTGCGCCAGTTGTGCCTCAACCGGTGGTCCGGCGCCGCGGCGAGGGCCGGCGTGGGCCGGTTGCCGCCCGGCAGCCGGCGGTTGTCGCGGAAGCCGTAGATGCTCTGGTCGGGATCGCCGACGAGCAGCAGGGGCACACCGGCCTCACGGATCAGGTCGACGAGCCGCAGATCCTCGTACGAGCAGTCCTGAGCCTCGTCGATGACGATCTCGGCGAACCGTGTGCTCAGCACCCTGGCGATGCGGTCACGGCGGTCGCTCTTGGTCAGCAGGTACAGGGCCATGTCGCGGAGCTGGTCGCCGGACAGGTATCCCGCCTCCCACAGCTCCCGCATGGCACCGCTCGCCCATGCCGTCAGACGCGCCGCCGCGTTCGTGTCGCGGTGAAGCCTGCGGGGCAGACGGCCGGGCCTGAGCCTGGGCCTCATGATGCGTACCGTGCCCGTGTCGGCGTACTCGAAGCGGAAGTCGTCCAGGGTCACACCCTCGCGCCGGGCCTTGGGGTGATCGCTCCATGATTCGAGCCGATGCCAGGTCCTTCCGTTGACCGGTCGCACATACGGCCGTACCAAATGACGCCAGACGAAGGTGTCGAACGTGCCGATGTAGTGCGGGAATTGAGTCAGCTCCGGATGCCCCGCCTGCATACACCGCTTGCGAACCTCGGCGCCGGCCACCTTGGTGAAGGAGAGAACGGCTCGTCCCTGCCGGGGTGGCAGGGGTCGTCCGAGGTGGCGTTCCACGACGGTCCGGGTCTTGCCCGCGCCCGGACAGGCCTGCGCGCTCACCACACGCCCCGCGACGGTGTCCAGGTCCACGAGGGCACGCTGGGCGGCTTCGGCCTCAGCGCGTAGGGCGATGATGTCTCCCAGCCTCGGAAGATCGGGGTGCGTCATCGGGCCGTCGCCTCAGTGATCCAGGCCAGGGCGTCGCGCAGGTAGTCCGGGACGGCCAGTGCAGGCGCCTCGGCCGGTCGTGCGGCGGCTTCGGCGAGGAGCGCCTGGGCGAGATCTCCCTTGCGGATCTTGTTCTTGTCCTTCAACAGCTCGCTCAGCGCCTTCGCCTGTTCGTCGGGGGAGCCCTCTCCCACGGTCTTCCAGTCGTCGGCCCACCCCTTGGGACGCTGCTCCTGCCAAGCCTTCATGAGCAGGCTCCGGTTGGGCCCGCCGGCCCGGAGGATCTCGGGCTCCAGGGTGAACTCGTTGTGGAAGACGCGGGCGATGTCGCGTGCTCCCGACGCGGCGATGAGCGCGCTGAGCTTACGGATCCGGGTCTGTGCGGCCTCCACATTGGCGGAGCCGGTGTCTCCGTCGGTGATCACGGCCACGCGCCGAGCGATCCGCTGCCCGCTCTCGCTGTCCCGGTGCAGCAGGACGCGCAGGTACGGCTCGAAGTCGACGCCGTCGATCGGGACGAGTGCCGTTCCGTGGAACCGCTGGAGGCACTCGTCGGCGAGGGTGAGGCGGGCGAACTCGGGCAGCAGGATGGCCTCGGCTATGCCCTCCACCAGGAGGACCCGCTGTCCGAACAGGAGTGTGCTGCGTGTCGCGTTGAGATAGCTGCGGATCTTGTAATGATCGCGCTTGTCCAGCCCCAGACGGTGCACGGCGACCGCTGTGGTCTGGTACGACGGCCGGGACGGCGCCGCGGCCTCGGGGGCGGCCGTCGCCGCGCTGTCGGTGGCCGGCCGGGGGCGCCACGGGCGGCGCTGAAGCACGACCAGGTTCCTGGGATCGACCGCCGTGGCCACATGGGGGGAGTGCGTGGTGACGATCACCTGGACTCTGCCGAGCCAGGGGCTTCCAGGCTCCGGCTGTCGCTCGTGACTCGCGCGGGCCTCCTCCGCGAGGTGGTGGAGGAGGATGGTCTGGAGCTGCGGATGCAGATGGGCTTCGGGCTCCTCGACCAGCAACAGGGTCAGGTCGGCCTCGGCGGCGTCCTGGAGCTGGGTGAGGACGGCGGCCATGAACAGCAGGTTCGCGTAGCCGAGGCCCGATTCGGCGAGGTCTCGCGGATCGAGGCCGGCCTGCTCCATGCGGAGCCGCAGCCCTCGCGCGATCGAGCTGACGGACGCGTCCGCGAACCCGAGGTCGGCCGTCTGGGGATGTGCGCCCTCCGTGAGCCGGGTGAGCCGGGTGCGTACGGCGGCGATCGCCTGCGGAAGAGGATCGATCGCCTCGACGGCCTCGAACTGCTCGCCGACCTTCTGGAGGAACTTCTCCCGTGCTTCGTCGTCGCGCAGCAGCCTCTCGACGACGAGCTGGATGCGCCCGCCGCTGCTCGAGGCGAGTTCCCGTTGCGCATCACGCAGCGGCGGGAGGTAGAGGTGCCGGATCCTCTCGCGGGCCCTCGGCTCGGGGTCGAGGTCGGTGGTCGCGCCGTCACCCGCCCGCCAGGACATCGCGGCACGCCGGAAGCCGGTAGGCGGTGGCGTGACGGTGAGGTGGTAGCTCGCGGTCTGGTCGTCCTCGTCGAATGCCTGGCTGAACATGTCGAGATCGCCCGGGACATTGGACCGGTAACGGGCGGACAGCTCGAATGTCGTACGGCATTCCTCGGTGTGGGCACCGTCCTCGCAGCCGTCGCGGTGAAGGTCGTCGCGATCGGGGTACAGGCCGCTTCCCTTGCCGTCGAGGGGGAGAGTGAGAAGCCGGATCGCGTCCATCACGTTGGACTTGCCCGCGTTGTTCTCGCCCACCAGGACGGTGACGCCCGGCCGGAAGGAGACCGTGGTGTCTGCCGCGGACCGGAAGCCGCGCAGATGAAGTCGTTCGAGGTACATGCCTGTCTCCGAATACGGCTGGGGGCGGGCGGCTCGGTGAGGTGCGCGCGAACGGCCGGAACGATGAAGGAGATGTGGACAGCTGAAGGATGGCATGAGTGTGTTAGCTATGTCAACGGACTTATGCCTTCTCGGTTTTCGTGGTGGTGTGCGCGTCGCCTTCCGGGGCGGCGGGTCGGCAGTCGCACTCAGCCCAGACGGTCTTGCCGCTGGGTGGGTACGGCTCTGTGCCCAGCGGTCGGCGAGCGCGGTGACCATGAGGAGGCCGCGACCGGACTCGGCCTCCTCCGGCCGGGCCGTCGTGGCGGGTACGGGGATCTGGTCACCGCGGGCGTCACTGACCGCGATGCGGAGCGTGCCGACCGTGGCGTCGAGAGTGAGGGCGAGGCGGAAGTCACGCCCTCGGACCCGGCCGTGCAGGGCCGCGTTCGCGGCGAGTTCGGCGACGAACTGCTCGGCGCGTTCGGTGACGGTCGGTGACACGTCCCAGACGTGAAGCTGAGTAGTGGCGAGCAGTCGGGCCAGGCGGGCGCCGCGGCGGGTGGAGGACAGCAGCTGGGCGAACGTCCTTACCGCAGCGGTGATGTGGGGTGGGGGGCTGTTCATGGGGCCACCGTGGCGGGCGCGCGGGGCGCTGATCCAGGAGCTCGGTCCGTACGGTGTGTCAGCGTATGGGCACAATCGGTGGATGGTACGGAGGTCATGCCGTCACGCTGGGTGTTGTCGAACGCGGGGATGCCGCACGGTTGGGTACGTACCTGGAGGTGGCCGCGGATGGCGCACGGTGCGAGCGAGAACGACGACCTGGGGGCGGTCTGCGAGGCGGAGCCGGAACGGGAGCCCGACCCCTCGGACAGTCTGCGGACCTTCGGGGCCGTCGTCCAGGCCCTGCGTGAGCACGCGGGGTTCAGCAGGGTCGAGTTCGGGGAGTTGGTGCGGTTCTCCAACACACGGTGGAGTCGGTGGAGTTGGGGAGGCGGATGCCGGACGAGTCCTTCGTGGAGCGGGCGGAGGAGGCGACCGGGAACACGGGGGCATTGAGGAGGTCGGCTCGGTTTCTGAGCCGAGGGGAGGCGGGGCTGGCGGTCTGGTTCCGGCGGTGGGCCCAGTTGGAGAAGGTGGCGGTGAGTCTGTGCACGTATGAGTGCAGGCTGGTGCCGGGGCTTTTGCAGTCGGAGGCGTATGCGCGGGCGGTGTTCGAGGGGACCGTACCCGTGGCGCCGGACGACCAGCTGGAGGACTTCATGGTCAGGCGGATGGAGCGGCAGAGGATGCTGTTCGAGAGGCCGACCACGCCGTTCAGCTTCATCGTCGAGGAGCACGTCTTCCGGCGGCAATTCGGGAGCGCGGAGCAGATGCGGGGGTTGTTCGACCACGTGCTGGAACTCAGCGCGCCCCGCAATGTGACGCTTCAGATCGTGCCGTTGGAGGCGGGGTTGCATGCCTGTCTGGATGGGCCTGTGCGCCTGCTGGAGACTCCGAAGGGGGTGCGGCTCGCGTACTCCGAGGGGCAGCAGAACGGCCGCCTGATCTCCGACGTGAAAGAGGTGAGCCTGCTCTGCCAGCGCTATGACACACTGCGCTCGCAGGCCCTCAATGCCAAGGACTCGCGGGGGCTGCTGGAGCGACTCCGAGGAGAGGTATGAGCACGACGGAACTGGCCTGGTTCAAGTCCAGCTACAGCGGCAGCCAGGGTGACAGCTGCGTCGAGGTCGCTGTGACCGAGCAGGCCGTCCATGTACGCGACTCCAAGGACGTCACCCGCCCCGACTTCGCGGTCGGCCGGGAGGGCTGGTCGCGTTTCGTGGAGTTCGCGGCGGAAATCTGAACCGCATCTTCCCGGCGGTCACATGGTCTCTTCGGCCGCCGGGTCACCGGACGAGTGGAGGTCGGGTCCGCCCGCAAGAACGATCTCACTCAACACGCTGATCTCCTCGTCGGCGTCGTCAGGGACGTCCGCGTCGGGGGCGGTGATCCAGCCGGATTCCTCTTCGTCGGCGAGATGCGGATACTTCTCCAAAAGGAATCGTCGTCGGTACGCCATCTCGGCAGCGTCGACGATTCCCTCCATCGTGGTCCAGTTGAGGGTGCTTCCCACCGCGACCCCGACCAGGGGCACGGCCTTGCCGAGACTCTTCTTCGTGAGGCGGAATCCGAAGGCCTTCGCGAACTGCTGGGACACCGTGGTGACGAGCGAGTCGTTCAGGACCTTCCACGGCTTGCCGCGGAACAGGGCCTGGGTGAGCCGTGAGATGTCGGCCATCGCGGCGTTCTTGGCGGTCGCCGAACTCGCCGTCCCCACGTTGACGACCGACATCACGAAGAGCTTCTCGGCGGGCTGTTCGGGGTCGTAGCCGTAGAACAGCGAGACCTGGCCGACCGCGCGGGAAGCGAGCCCGAGGACGGCCGCGGTGTCGGCGACGAACGCGCCTGCGATCGCGCCTCCCGACGGCGCCGCCGCTGCGCCGGCGGAGGCGGCGATGGCAAGTTGTCCTCCGGAGATCACGATTCCTGTGGTCGCCCCGGAGAGTGCGGCGGCGGCCGGGAAGTACCAGCTCGCCGCCCGCCCCCGGACCGCGTCGACCTGCTTCAAGTCGAGGCGCCGCACGTCACGCAGCGACTCGACCTCGTGCCCGTGCTTCTGATGGCGCGCCACCACCCGCTCGGGGGAGAGCCCGGCCCGCGAGACGCGTCCCACGGCCCTTCGTATGGAGTTCACCGCTGCGCCGCCCCAATCCGGCATCACCTCGGCAGCACTCCGCGCCCCGGCGCCCACCTTCTGAGCCCCCTTGGCGACGAAATCCTGTCCCCGCGAGACCGCCGCCCTGGCACGCGGGCGCTTCTCCAGCTGCTTCGACGCGCGCTTGCCGAGTTCCGCGACGCCGTTGCCCACGGCCTCGCCGGCGTTCTGGATGGTTCGCGACAGCGGGCGGCCCTTGAACTCCTGGATGGCACGCCATGCCTCAAGCTCGTAGTCCGAGGGAAGCCGATCGGGCTGCTGCGGGTCACGCCGGTCGCTCACGGTCTCGGGCGCTCCTGTCTTTGAGGTTACTGAGGATCTTCGTGTGGTGTCGCCTGATGGCCGACAATCGCTACAGGTCAGCGGGCCCTGCAGTCGGCGACATCACGCGGTGAGATTCAGTAACTGTCAGGCGGGGTGTTTGGGGGCGTGGCCGGGGCAGCCATCATGTCGTTCGAGGCCTGGATCAGTACCTTGGTGCAGTATCGCCGACGGCCGACGGAAGGCTCGTAATGTTGCCCGCTACTCCTCGTGGGGGCGGTGGTACCTGAACTCGGCGAGTGGGTACGGGCTCGGAGGAGTCAGGGCTCGGGACTGCTGAGGCAGCTCCGCTCGTACGACCCGATGGCGAGGTGGTACGCAGGTGCGCGGTGTGAAAACCCACATGCCTTGTGACAACGTGACCCCGAGCACTCGCTCCTTGTCCCGCAGCCATGGATATCTGCTGTGCAACTCGACGTAGTTGTCGTTTGTGACGACAGTTCCGTGAGTGTCCTCCGCGATCGCCGTGACAAGCGCGTCACCCTTGCCTTCGGTTCCAGCCGGAGGCTGGATGAGGTCTCCTTTGCTGAGCGCCGAGTCCACTGCCGCGCGTTCTTCTTCCGCGACCTTGTGCCTGAAAGTCGCGTCGACGACCACGTGGAGTACGGCGTCGGGATACCGCGATGCCAGGGCGTCGCGGGCGGAAAGCAGTTGGGTGTACGACGGCCGGTCATCGCTGCCGTATACACCGGGTTGCCGAGGCGATCTGCCGATCCACGCCAGGTTGGAGCCGTCCACCACGAGCACCGCAGGCGCCGAACCCGGCGCTGGCTTTTTCCTGGCCTGCGTCGGCAGTGGCCTGGTGACTGTGTTGCCCGCGAGTAGACCCTCAAGCTCCTTGCGTACTTCTGGCGTTGGACCACCAGAGCTGAAACTCTTGATCTCCTCGTTCAGCACCTCTTCGCCGGTGCGTTCAAGGGTCGCCTTGACGTGCAGGAGCCCGTTCGTGTCGTACGTGTACTCCAGCAGGAACCGGGAGTCCTCACGAGCCCGGGGTTCCTGATAGGTGAGTCGGAGGTCTGTCAGCTGCACGTTGTCGGGGTGATCCAGGGGCCGCTCCGGGTCTCCCTCCCAGATCTCCACCGCGAGACTGCGGGCATTGTCCCGGCGCGGCGTGTAGTTCTTGCGCTCCTTCCACGGCAGCGGTGAGTTGCGCGGAATGATCTGGCTGAACTTTCGCTGCCCGGTGTCGTCTGTGACGACCGTACCCAGGGCATGGCTGGTCGCCACCTGGATCACGCCGTCCACCTCTCCCGACAGCACAGCTGCCGCGATGGAGGCGCCGCGGGCGACCGCGGTCATGGGATCGCACAGGTCGACCCCGACCGGCTGCTGCTGCATGACCTCGGCGACCGCAGCCCGCACGCTCGGGATCTGGCTGGTGCCCCCGATCATCAGCACCGCGTCCACGTCCAGGGGCGCCATGTGCAGGTCGGTGAGGCACTGCTGGACCGGTGCGAGAGCTCGGTCCACCAGGTCGGTGATGGCGTCCTCCAGCTCCTCCTGCCACACCTCGATGGTGTCACCGTCCGGAGTCCTGATGGTGACGGAGTCTTCGGAGGAAAGGCGGATCTTGCTGCGCTCCACGTCCAACCCGAACTGCCGCTCCTGCGCGGGCGTCCACGCCGATCGCGCCGGAGCCCGTTCGAGGACGAGGTTACGCAGACGGCGATCGATCTCCAGACCGCCGAGCTCGGTCACACCCCGTGACGCAAGCTCCTCGAAGAACCCGTCCTGGTAGTCGAGCACGGTGACGTCGATCGTGCCGCCACCCCAGTCGAAGACCAGAATGGTGGGGTCCTTCCGTAGCTCATGTAGGTCATGTCGTAGATCGTGCGCGTATGAGATCGCGGCTGCCGTAGGCTCGTTGAGCAGCGCCAGGGCGTCGATGCCCGCGAACTGCGCAGCGACCCGCGTGCGATAGCGCGCGGCACCCGTGGCGTTGGCGGGCACGGTGATCACAGCCTGGTCGATGGCGGTGAGGTTATGCTCCGCACCCTTCCGCATGGCCTGGAAAACACTGGCGGCCACCGTCGTGGCCGCGAATCTGCGGCCGTGGATCGTGACGTACTCATCGCTCTTGAGAAGTCGCTTGCATGCCTCGGCCGCCTCCTCGGAGCGGAGCTTGGCCTCCCAGCCGAACAATGCCCCCCGACGCAGCGAACTCATGCCCACCACAGACGGGAAGAGGTACTCGAAGCCGGGATGGCGCCAGTCGGCGTCGATATGGTGGGCGTCCAGCAGCACGTCGGCGTCGGTGCCCAGCCACTGGGCCACCACGGAGTTGGTGGTGCCGAAATCGATTCCGGTGGCGGTCACATGCCCTCCCCGTCCGTTGCCTCGTCGTCCACGGCAGAGTGGTCTCCTCCGTCGGGCCCGGGTAGGCGGCGCAGTTGCCCGGAGAGCACCAACTTGCCGGTGGCCTGGTCCACGTAGGCCGGGCGCAGCACTTCGAACGCCTTACCCTCGCCTTCCACCACCACGAAGAGCTCGCTTTCGCCGTCGGGTGAGTCCACGCACCGCACACCTTGGTCCAGCAATGCGGTACGGATGCCCTTCCGAAGCGAACGGGCACTCTGGTTGGGCGCGCCGGCGAGCAGATCGACCTCGACCATCCGGGCCACGTACTCCTCCCTGGAGCGAAACGCCTCCAGAACGGCCTGCCGCAAGGCAGCTGTCACAGCTGCCTGCGTGGGTTGTGCATCCTCGGGGAGAGCGGCCATGAGATCGGTCGCCCGCTCGGCGAAACGGGAAAGCAACATGGGAGGGCTGAGTAGTTCGTCGGGACGGTAGGTGAGCGGGGAGTCCTTGGGGACATCGGCCGCCGCCCGCCGCTTCTCCCGACGATGTTTCAGGCCGTTGTTCCCCTTGGGGGTGACCCGCTTGGGGGCCACTGTGGTCTTCCGCTGGCTACGGGGCACCTTCTTCACTGTGTGTGCATCCTTGAGTTGCGATCGGGGCGCCGGGGCGCGTTGAGCAGGTGAGGCAGCAGATCGGCCACCGCCCGCTGCCGCACGAGCGCCAGACTTTCGGGGGAGTGAGGCGTCGTTCGCCTGGTCAGCGGAGCCAGGGGCGGGACCAGCGTGACCGGCACCTCGTCCGGAAGCTCGAACACGTCCGGGTCGAGTGGTAGCACGAAGAAGCCGGACCAGTCCTCGTCGCGCTCGGCGTCCCTGATGCGTTTCATCGCGCTGTTGAGCCGTGCGCTCATGTCCACGTCGTGCATATGCTCCCGGCGGAGGTCTCGGTACCGGGTTTCCCAGCTCGGCGCGCCGTGCGGCAGCCCGAGGTCCAGATAGGGGTTGGACGCTGCCAGTCTGTCGTTACGGGGAACGGCCCGACGCTGCTCGACCATGCGGAGGTTGGACTCGGCCAGCTCGTTCGATCTGCTTATCCCCTTCAGGACGATGGCCGCCGCGTTCAGTTCGTCTCGGAGCAGCAGCGTGTACGCATGGAAGTTGAGGGCCTCGGCCCGATAGGCCGGGTCAGCGGTCTCGAACGACACCAGCTTGTCTATCTGGGACGACGCACGGGCGAGGTCGTTCAGGCACAGCAGGGCGTAGGCCTGACGCAGGGCCATGAGCGCGTGCATGGGCGACCGTGACGGGTTGACGGCTGCCTTGGGCTCCCAGAGAGAGAAAATGAGCCGCCACAATCCCCTGTCTTCCCATATATCCCGGTCCCAGTTGCCGACATTAACCCCGCCCAGGATCCGGCGCAGCCGGAGCACCAGATCGCGGGGCAGCTCCCTTTCGAGCTCCTTCACCACCGAGGCATCGCCGTCGGCGACTAGTTCCAAGAGGTCGTAGACGTCGCCGACCGAGGGCAGCGGCTCGCCTCCGGCGAGAAACGCGTTCCGCCGCTGCCAGGTCGTCCACTCCAGCGCAGCTGCCTGCTCGGCAGTTACCTGGTCAGGAACCAGACGGGCTTTGAGGTACGCGTGCCTCGCCTCGTCAGTCCGGTACTGCCAGGGCTGGTGCTCAGGGCCAACTACCTCGGCGTCGATGAGGTCGTCGAGGACGCTCAGTGGTATCCAGGGAAGCACACGCGGCAGCATGCGAGGCGGGAAGGTGGCCGTACCGTCCGTCGCGAAAGCCGTGAGAAGGGCGAAGGCCCCGGAAGGGTCCTCGCTCCCGGAGACGACGAGCGCGTCGTCGCCCGCTGTTAGGGCGGTGAGCCGTTGCTCCCCGAACTCCGACATCCACAGGAAGCCGCCGGCGTGGATCGCCGTAAGCGTCGCGGCGGCGATGGCGGGGTTGGCCCGCTCGAGGACGGTCCGCACCGCGGGCAGCAGCCGGTCGTCCGGTTCGTCGCGCAGGGCGTCGGCCAGGGCGTCGTGCGTCGCGTCCCGCGCGAGGGAGGCGAGTTGTTGGAGCAGAGCGTGGGCCTGTAATACCGCCTGGGCTCCGAACACCCCCACCTTCCGCCACCTGCGTATGGTGAATCCGTCGACTCCCGCGTCCGCGCTCAGGGCCTCCCGGCGCTCCCTGAGTGCCCGCAGCCGCTCCCGCTCCCGTGCGACCGCTTCGGCCCGCGTCCCCGACATCGGCTGCCCCGCCCCGCCGGCCGGCGGCGGACTCGTCACTCTCCGATTCCTTCGTGCCGGGGGCCGTGGCCTGGGGGTGGGGTGAGGGGAGAGGTGTAGGTCTCGCCGTCGATGAGGGGCTTCTCCAGGGTCAGGCCGGCGTCGGCCATGCGGGCGTACTCGGTGAGGACGAGTCGCTTGGTGCGGTACTCGCCGAACTTGGCGATCTCGTTGTTCTTCAGGCCGCCCGACTCCGACTGGAAAGTCTCCAGGATGTAGTCGGTGTCCTCCGCAGAGATGCCGTACAGGTGGAAGAAGTACGCGTCCAACTCGGCCCGCAGCTGCGCCCGCCGCGCCTCGTCCCAGCGGAACGGCTCGCCCTCGTCGCCCAGGTCGCGGGCGAGGGGGGTCATGTCGTATGCCGTGTAGACGAGTTCGAGGACGCGGGGGAGGAGGAAGGGGAGGTGGGGTTCGAGGGTGGTGGGGGTGGGGACGGGGAGTTGCTTCCACACGAACAGTTTCATGTGGGCGTCGCTGATCTTCTGGCGGCTGACGAAGTCGAAGACCAGGGAGGACTGGGTGGCCACCAGGGCGGCCACCAGAGGTGGGGACACGCGGGGCAGCATCAGGGGGTACGTGTGGCCGACGGCAACCCGGGGGAGGAAGGCCGGGATGGCGGTGCGCTCATCAGTGGTACGGCAGATGTCGCGCCACCCGAGCAGCCAGTCGTGGTCCCAGGCCACCTCGTCGAGGCGCTCGGCGACACCGCGTTCCTCGACCTCGTTGCCCTTGCGGATGGTGGTGATCGGCCCGCGCTCCGCGATCCAGTAGCGAGGGTCGGCGCAGACTGCAGGGTCCTGCTTCTCGGTGGACTCGAACCGGCGGCGGTCCTCGTTGCCCGTCCCGGTGTAGGAGTTCCAACGGTGATCGAAGAGGTGGGCCATCTTGCCCTCGTACAGCGGAAGCATCCGCTCCCCGTACCGCAGGAAGACGTTGCCTTCCGCTCGCCAGCCAGCGTTCTCCAGCTGCTCACGTGTACGGAAGAGGTCAGAGTCGTCGGTCATGTTGCATAGGTTTTTGAAACTCATGCCCCACGGATTGCCACCCCGGCGCCTCTCGTCCCACAGCACCGGCATCCGGTGGTAGATCCCCGCCGTCAGCTCCGCGTCCCGGCGGGTCCGGAACACCGGAAGCGTGCCCGTGTTGGGGTTGATGAGGGCGAGGTCCTTGGGGCTCAGAGCGAACACGCGCTCCGGATTGTCGAGGTCGGTGATCTCGGCGAGGAAGAAGCCGAAGCGCGCGGCAGGCTCCCGTACCGCCCGACCAGTGAGCGAGATCAGGCAGAACTTGTAGCTGGAGTGCACGCTCTCGAACCACTTTCCACCCTTCGGCAGCGCAGGGCTCTTAGGACGCCGGTTCTCGAAGTCGTACAGAGAAACCAGCGCCGCCCGGCGTGTGAAGTCCGAGAAGAGGTGCTGTGAGCCCGCCCCCGTCGCAATGGCCGTAGGCAGAATGACGCCGAACCGCCCCTCCGGCGCCACCACGCTCGACATGCGCTCGGCGAACAAGGTATCTGTCTGAAGCGAGTTGACGCCCTTGACCGTCAACCCCTTCGCGCACAGCGGAAAGACCTCCGAGTCCCCCGCGAAATGGAACGTCCCCTTAACAGTCCGGCGTGCCTCCCGATACCGCGCCCCCTCCACAGGGTGCTCCCGCTCCCACTCCGCGATCCGCGTCCGCCGAGCCGTACCCGAGATCGCGGCGATCTCCGGGTCGACGACGCTGAAGTACTTCTTGTCCTCGAAGTCGACCTTGTCCCACGGCGGGTTGCCCACCACGCACGAGAACCCGCCCGCCCACCCGGTGGTCGGGTCCACCCCGTCCGCGTGCTCCTCCGGCACGCTGAACACCTCAGGAAACTCCAGGTGCCAGTGGAAGAACGCGTACTGCTCCCGCAGGCGCACGATCTCGTCGTGCGTCGACTGCGGAGCCGCGTCACCCTCGGGATCCTCCAGGCCCCGGAACACCCGGTGCGTGATGGCCGGCGGCGCATCCTCCCGCTTCACCCACACGAACGCGGCACACCAGGCGTCAGCCAGGTGCAGCGCCCGCAGATACTCCGCGGACGTCGACCACGCCTTGAACGCCTCCTCCTTGCGGCGCACCTGCGCCAGAGTGCGCGCCGGCGCGGAGGTGATGCGGCGGAGGCTTGTCGCGAACGCGGTATTGGCGACGTTCGGCTCGCGCTCCTCCGCCTCAAACAGGAGGCCCTGCCCGGCGCGCTGCTGCTCGTTCTCGGCGAACAGCCTCTTTGCGTACGCCTCGTCGTCCCCCTCTGTCTTCTTGAACGCCCGGCTGGGGATGCCGTCCTTCATCAGCGCAGGCGTGGCGCCGATGAGGCCGTTGCCGTGCTTGATGTGGGCGTCGAGGAAGCCGAGCGGGCGGCCGGGTTCCATGGCCTCCAGCCACAACGACACCTTGGCCAGCTCCACCGCCATGGGGTTGAGGTCCACGCCGTAGACACACCGGGCGACAACCTCGTGCATGGCATGCCGCACCGCGTCAACCGTCGGCTCGGGATTGCGCTCCCGTACCGACGCGACCCGCTTGGCGATCCGACGGGCGGACGCCACGAGGAAGTGGCCGGAGCCGCAGGCCGGGTCGCAGATCGTCAGGGACAGCAGTTCCTCGACGATCGTGTCGGCGGGGTCCTGGCGGCCCTCCGACCGGGCCCGCTCCTCGCCTCGCGCCACAGCTGCGTCTATCACCGGGTCGAGCGTGGAGTCGAGGAGCGTCTCCGTCAGGGCGGACGGGGTGTAGTAACTGCCCGTCTTCTTGCGGTCGTTGCCTGCCCGGTCGACCAGCTCGAACGAGCGGTTCGCCGCGCTGTGCTTCGGCACCAGCTCCAGCAGCGCCTCGTACACCGAGCCCAGCTCCTCGGCGCCCATGTGACGGTAGTCGGCGGGGCGCCAGCGTCCGGAGTCGCGGACGCGCGCGAGGTGGCGTACCGCCTCCAGGAAGTACCGGTTCGAGATGCGAGCCCCGTGCAGCGGTGCGTCCGCGTCCGTCGTGTTGAACAGGCCGCCGAGTCCGGGGAGGCCCAGTTCCGGCCGGCCCTGTTCGTCGCCGAGCGCGGTGAGGACGAGCCGTAGCGCCTCGTACTGGTCGCTGTGCGCGGTGCCCTGCCTGCGCTGGGCCCGCTCACGCAGTCGGGCTGTCGAGAAGTAGCGGTGGTAGCGGGCGCGGGCCTGCTCGTCGGCTTCCGGTGACAGCAGGGCGTCGCGGTCCTCGGCCACGAAGAGGAAGATCAGCCGGTAGACCAGGCGCAGCAGCGCCGATTGGAGTGCCGACGGGTCCAGATTCTCCCGCAGGGCCGTGTTGTCCGGGTGGCGCAGGAAACCCGTGCCGAGCGCGGCCAGGGCCTGCTGCACGCCGTCCCGGTAGTGCTCCAGGGCGCGTGTGCCGGACTCGATGGCCGCCGTGCGCCAGGCCTCCAGCCAGCACGTGGACGGCGGCGCCCCCTCCGCCACCTCGAACCGCGAGGCGTGCAGCAGCCGGTACAGCAGCACGAACTCGCTGAAGAGTTCGCCGTCGAAGATCGCCTCGAGGTCGAACTCGACGTACGACGCCGTGGCGAGCGCGCTGGAGTCCCGCAGCAGCCGCACCTGCCGCCCGTTCGTCAGGACGCCCCACAGGTGGGCCTCCGTGCGGTTCAGGCACTCCTGGAGCATCGACTGCGGCGGCACCGTGCCCGCGCCGCCGGGGCGGCGGTCCAGGTCGGTGTTCCATGGCGTCTGGTGGATCAGCGTGTGTTGCCAGCGGTGGGAGACCGGGAACTTCTTCTCCGGGTCGGAGTCGGCGGGGATGCCGGTCGCGCCGACCTGCGTCAGCCGGCCAAAGCCCAGCTCGCGCCACAAGGGAGTGAGCCAGTCGGAGTCGGCGATGCCGGTCGGGTCGGCGGCGGGCACGCCCGTCTCCCGGTTCTCCGGCAGCCGTCGGCGCAGCTCCCGCCACAGCGGCTTGAGGTACTCCCAGCCGCGTTCCGCCTCGTCCCGTACCGAGCGCGAGGAGGGCAGGCCGTAGTCGGCGGGCTTGGAGCCCGGGACATCCTTGCCCTCCGAGATTCTCAGGAGCATGTCGGCCGGCAGCAGCCCCCCGACCGTGTGGATGGCGGTGAACACCTGGTTGCGGGTGGTGGCGGACATCAGGCGGACGCTCCAGCGGGAACAGAGGTGGTGGCGGGGAGGTAGACGTAGGCGCCGAGGATGTCGGCTTCCTTCTGGGCCGTGACCGACAAGCCGCGGACGATCTCGCCGGACGCGGCGCGCACCCGGCGGTGGGCGGCGTCCAGTTCGGCGGCCAGCTCCTCGCCGTACGCCTTCAGATGCTCGTCCACATCGGTCAGCTGTCCGAGAATGCGGGCCATCGTCCGCTCGCCGAAGTGCGGGTCCGTGTTCTCCGAGGCCGTCGCGTCCAGCAGTTCGGCCGCCCGCTCCTGCGGCAGCCACACCGCGTTCCTCGGTGCGCCCTCGAACGCCAGCAGCCGGGCGTCCTCCGCCACCAGCTGGCGCTCGCCGTGCCGGGAGGGCAGGGTGAGGTGGAAGCGGTAGCGGACCAGCAGCAACGTCGTTCGCGTACTCACCGCGTCCGTCGTGATCACACCGCAGCGGCGGGCCGGGCGGGCGCCCTCCGCCTGGGTGTCCAGGGCGGCGTTCAGGACGTGGGACGCGAGCGCGCCCACGACCGGGTCCGTGCGCACCAGGGCTGCCTCACCGCGTGCCACCGCCGGATCGGTCCGGAACGGGATCGCGCGGTCCTTCTCGATCACGTCCGCGCCCACGGTCGACGCGAGCGCGTCCCGCAGGCCCGCTGGCGTGCCGCCGACCTGCGCCGTGAAGTCCTCGCCCTCGCCCCGGAGCACGGCACCGAGCGCGCCCAGAGACTCCCGTACGAACGTCCGGATCTCGCCCGCCCCGCCCAGTGCCTCCCGGATCGAGGCGACCTCGCGGGCCACCTCCTCCGGGTGGATCGAGCGCTGTGCGAAACGGGAGCGGGAGGTGCGCTCGCGCTCCGCCGCCGAGTTCCAGTCGTTCTCCAGCTTCTCCTTGCTCACCTTGAACGCGTCCGCGCTGAACAGTGCGTCCTGGTCCTCGCGGCCGCGCATCAGCAGCCACTCCACGATCGCGTCCGTCACGCCCGTGGAGAGCTCGTCCGGGACGGACACCGAGATGCCCAGGTCCTTCTTGATCTGGCGGTGCTTCTTGATCAGCACCTCCAGGACCTTGCCGTCGATGCCGTTGTCGTCGCCGTAGAGCGTGATGACCCGTACCTCGTCGCGGCGCTGGCCGTAGCGGTCGACGCGGCCCTCGCGCTGGTCGTGGCGGGTCGGGTTCCAGGCCAGGTCGTAGTGGACCACGGCGTCGAAGTAGTGCTGGAGGTTCACACCTTCCGACAGGCAGTCCGTGGCGATCAGGACCCGGCGGGCCGCCGCGTCCTCGCCGGCCTCCGCCGCCAGCTCCTCGATCCGCTCGATGCGCTGCTGCGGAGACAGCTCACCCGTGACCGCCTTCACGACCGTCTTCGCGCCCAGCGGACCGCGCTTCTTCTTCTCCGGGTCGTTCGCCAACTGCTCGGCCAGGTACTTCGCCGTCGGGATGTAGCGGCAGAAGACGATCGGGTTGTAGCCGTCAGCCAGCAGCGCCTTGAGGTGCTTGATGAGCGCCTTCAGCTTGAGGTCCTTCTCCGGGCCTTCCAACTGCGCGGCACGTTCGGCCAGTTCGGCCAGCCGGGACTTCGCGGAACCTTCGTCCGTCTCCGCGCCCGGCGCCACGTCCATGCCCTCCATGGCGTCGCTGTCCGCCGCGTCACTGTTCAGCGGGGCACCCAGCTTGTCGGCCTCCTCCGCGCTCGCCGCGATCGCCGCCGCCGAACGCGTCGTCAGAGTCTGCGCCGCAGCCCTAGGCGACGACACCAGCGAGCGCAGCAGCGCGATCGCCGACCACCAGGCGATACGGGCCTCCCGCTTGCCCTGGCCGCCCGCCTCCTCGACCCGCTCACTCGCGTAGGCGATCGCGTCGTCCAGCAGCGCCCGGTACTCGGGGGACAGCTTGTACGTCTCGTCCTTGAAGTAGCGGTCCGACGGGAAGGCCGTGCGCTCCGTGAGGGAGTCGTCCGCCAGGCCGTCCTCCTTCGTCAGGTACTGCCTTACGTCCGCCCGCTTGCGTGCCACGAAGTGCTGGGCCAGCAGCTTCCTGCCCGCCTCCGACTCCAGGTTCACATGCGCCAGCTCATGCTTGACCAGCCCGAGCAGGTTCCGGAACGCCGACTCCTTGCCGCTGTGCGGGGTCGCAGTGACCAGCAGCAGGTGGCGGTCGGCGTCCTCCGCCACGCGGCGCAGCAGCTCGTGACGCAGCTGGCTCTGGGCGCTCGCGGAGGTGTCGTCGGCGGTCACGCAGGTGTGCGCCTCGTCCACGATCACCAGGTCGGGGCAGTGACGAACGAAGTCGTCCCGGTGGCGCGGGGACTTGATGAAGTCCGTGGACACGATCACGTTAGGGTGCTTGTCGAACAGCGACTGCCCCAGATCCAGGCCGCGCTCCAGCCGCGACACCGTCGACGCCAGCACCAGCTCAGCGTCGATGCCGAACTTGCTGCGCAGTTCCTGCTGCCACTGTTCGGCCAGCGCGGGGGAGCACAGGACCGCCAGACCCGTCGCCTCGCCCTGCGCCAGCAGTTCGCTCGCGATCAGGCCCGCCTCGACCGTCTTGCCGATACCCACGTCGTCCGAGATGAGCATGCGGACCGTCTTCTGGCGCAGGGCCATCAGCAGCGGTACGAGTTGGTACGCGCGCGGCTCCACCGCGATGCTGGCCAGCGAGCGGAACGGGCCCGCGCCCGAGCGGAAGCCCACTCGCAGCGCCGTGCGCAGCAGGCCCGCGGCCCGCTGGTCGCCGAGGTCGGTCGGCTCGGGCGGCGCGAAACGGGCCTCCTCGACCGGCTCGAAGGGGAACACCGCCGCGATGTCGTCGTCCGAGCCGCCCAGCGGGCGCAGCACCAGCAGGTCGGGCTCGCTCTCGGGGAGTACGACCCACTCGCGGCCACGGGCCTTGACCAGGGATCCGGCGGAGAACGTGAATGCCATGGTGATCGTCAAATCCTCTTGGTGATCCGTCAGTGGCCTGCGGCCGGGGAGCCGAAATAGCGGGTGTGGGTGGCGGCGATGGCGGCCCAGTCGGCGCCGTGCGGGAAGCGGACGACGTCCCAGGTGGCGTCGAACAGCCGCTCCTCCGCGTCGGCGTCCCGCAGGGCGCTCTGCTCCGTGCCGGGTCCGTCGACGAACACGGCGACATTGGCGCCCGGCAGCCGGTACACGAAGTCCGGTGCCGCGTTCGCCTCCGTCAGGAGGACGTCCTTCTCGTCCGGGAGGCGCAGCCCGCACGCCTTGACCCAGCCCAGGAAGTCGCCCTTCGCGGCCAGCTCGGCGGCGGACTCCTCCAGCGGGGTGGGGCCAGGCGCCGGGTCCGACTCGGCGAGCAGGCGCCGGAACTGTTCGGAGCGGGACTCGCCGCGTGACTCGCGGCTCGCCGACGCCGACGCAAACCGCACCAGCAGCCCGGCCACCGTGTGCCGGTTGATCTGGGCGTGGTCGAGCTGATTGCCGTAGGTGAGCAGGCAGTCGTAGCAGCCGAGCGCGCAGGCGCGTCCCGGGCGGTGCTCCTCGCCGCCCTCGTCCTTGCCGTCCCGCGAGAAGTGGCAGATCTCCAGGGCGCGGCGGGCCGCCTTGGCGAGGGCGTCGTCCTCCGCCTGGAGGCGGCGCAGTACGCCCGCGCCGCCCTCCGCTGCCTCCATGAACAGGATGCGGCGCCTCGGCCCCTCGTCCGGCGGCAGCAGCTCGCTGGACAGCTCGGCGTCCTCCAGCTCGAACTCGGCCTCGATGCCCCGCTCCAGCGCGTACATCAGGGTGAGCGCGATCGGCTCGGGCAGCGCCTCGTCGAGAGTGACGACCAGGATGTTGCGGCGGTCCTCGACGAACGGGATGACGCGCTTCTTGCGGCGCCGCTCGTTGCCGTCCGAGTCGACCAGCGGGAGCTCGCTGGAGTCGCCGGAGGCCTCGGCCGCGTCCCTGTCGTTCATCCAGCGGCCGTCAGCCAGGTCCAGCCAGTAGCCCGGCGGCTCATCCGTACGGGCGCGGACCCGGCCGGTGTTGGTGATGCGGACGGTCGCGGAGTCGCCGTACGCGATCTCGGCGAGCTGCCCGCCCGCGGAATCGGTGATCTTCGCGTTGAGGCGGCCCTTGCGGGCACCGTGGTCGTGGAAGCGGTACGACGTCTCCAGCCGGAAGCCGGCCCGGCGCCGCTCCTCCTCGTCCGAGGAGATCCGCTCACGGCGGGTGGTGTAGACGGTGTGCAGGTGCAGCAGGCCGTAGGTCGCCGCGCCCAGCGTCTCGTTGCAGAAACCGCAGCGGTCCTCGCGGTCCTTGGGCTCGTGGTGATAGCCGCAGTTCTCGCAGCGGCGGGCCTCGCCCGTGGTCAGCTCGCCGGAGGAGTCCGGGGGCAGCTGGATGCGGGTCACCTGGTAGCGGGCGCCCTCGTGGTAGATGAGCGCGCCGGGACCGAACTCGCGGATGGCGAGGAAGCGGGGGCGCTGGAGGTAGTCGCCGTCGCCCCGGCGGCGGCCGATCGTCGGGATGTACGCGGCGAGCGGCAGGCGGGGGAAGCTGTAGCCGGGCAGGAAGCCCTCGGAGGCCAGGTAGCGGTACGGGTTGAAGTCGGAGAGGACCGACTTGCTGTCCACGCTCTCGTTCATCAGCAGGTTGAGCTGTGTCTCCGCCTCACGGCGGCGGGCGTTGGCGCGGTTGCGGTCGCTCTCGGTGAGGCTGTAGTCCAGGCGCCGCTTGTTCTGGACGTACTGGTCGTCGAGCGCGGCGCGGAACAGGCCGCGCCAGCGGTCGAAGGCGCGGTTGAAGCGCTCGGCGACGGTGCGGACCTTGTCGTCGATCCAGTCGTCGTGCCACCACGTCGTCTCGGCGAACTCCCTGAACAGCGGGCCGAGGACACGCAGGGCCGCGTCGACCGTGCGCCGCTGGGCACCCTCGTCGTACGCCGCGTCCCGGATGTCGGGCAGCAGGTGCAGGGCCGGATCGGGGCGGTCGCCCGTGTCCGGGTACGACACATCCAGCACCTCCGGGATGGAGCGCCCCAGGCGCAGCCCCGCCTCGGCGATCCAGATGCCCTGGAGGTGCGAGAGGACCAGATCCTCGTTGGCGAGGTCCAGGCGGGGCGGGGCGACCGCGCCCGCCACCATGCGCTCGGAGCGACGGAAGTAGTACTGGTCGTGGCTGTTGCCGGTCGCGCAGTACGTCGTCACGAGGGCGGGCTGGCCGCTGCGGCCCGCGCGACCCGAACGCTGGGCGTAGTTCGCGGGGGTGGGCGGCACATTGCGCATCATCACCGCGTTGAGCGAGGAGATGTCGACGCCCAGCTCCATGGTGGGGGAGCAGTACAGCAGCTTCAACTCCGCCTTGCGGAAGGCCTCTTCACGCGCCTCACGGTCCTCCGGAGACACCTGCGCGGTGTGTTCGCGGGCATACAGGCCGGCCAGGGCATCGGCCGTCTCCCGGTACAGCTTGAGGAAGAACGTGTTGATGCGCGGACCGTCGCCGCTCTGGTAGGTGCGGGTCAGCGGGTCGTGCGCGCCCGACTCGCCCTTGCCGGCGCGCCACACCAGCGACTGGGCGGCCACTCGATATCCGGTCGTGGTGGTCGACGCCGTCCTGCGGAAGCGGCCGGCCCGCTGCGGCGCCGCCTCCACCTCCTTCACCAGGCCCGCCTTGGTTAGCACCTTCAGCAGCTCCGTGATGATCAGCTGGAGGTCGTCCTGGTCGAGGTCACGGAAGGTGCGGTCGGCCCGTCGCAGGTACTTGCCATATTTGCCGCGTGCCGACAGGAACAGGCTGGAGCGGTCCATGCCCGGCCGGGAGGGATGCGGGTAGGCGGTGCCGACGCGGGGCTTGTCGGCGGAGGACAGGATCCACGGGTCCACGAGCCGTTCCTCGCTGGCCCGCTGAAGGGAGTCGAAGGTGTCGTCGCGGAAGTACGACACGTCGATGGCGAGCGAGCGTCGCATCTCGTCCAGCAGCGCCTTCATCACCTCCGCCCGCAGCGCCGGGTCGGCGTCCCGCAGCGCCTGGTGGGTGCCTTCCCAGCGGTCCTGCTTGGCGGCGACCCAGTCCAGGTCCTCGTAGTCGATCTCCAGCAGTCCGGTCTGCTCCAGGTTGGGCATGGTGATGCGCCAGCCGCGTTCCAGGTCGAGGTAGAGCCGGAAGGCGACCACATCCCGCAGCGTTCGGGCGGCGTTGCGCGCCAGCGACGGGGGCAGGTCGGCCTCGCCGGTGTAGTCGACGGGGGAGACGGCGAGCGCGTTGGTCACGGCGGAGGCGAGCTCCTCGTGGTGCAGGCCGTCCTCGCCGGCGTCCAGGGCCGCCCGGTACAGCGCTCCGCGCAGCTGGGTGATCTGCACGAAGTCGTTGAAGTGACCCGCCTGGAGGGACGCGTCCTGCCGGTTGTCGACGAAGGTGAGGAGCTTGCGCGCCTCCTTGTCCAGGGCCTCCTCCGGCACCGACTTCAGGGAGCGCACGATCGACGCCGAGACCAGTGAGGTCGCGGAGGAACGGCCCTCCTGGTCCAGCGTGGCCAGCTTGGCGAAGTCGCGGCCGCGTGTCTGCTCGTAGGCCACACCGCAGTGCAGGCAGAACAGGAAGGGGGAGGGGATGAACGCGGCCTTCAGCTCGCCCCGGCCCTCGTGGCCGAACGGGTCGACGGTGACGGCCTTCGGAACGCGGTCGCGGTACGCGCGCTTGACGACCTCCTGGCCCTTGTCGTCCAACTCCAGCCAGGACTCGGGCAGTCGGCGGTCGTCGACCGCGTACTGCACATTGGACGGCCACTCGCGCTCGTGGTCCACGTACAGATAGCCGTCTCCTTGTCGGCCACCGGTCGCCGAGGTGTCACGGCGGGCTTCGTAGCGCACCTCGCCGTCCTTCTCCGTGCGCCAAACCGTCAGGTACTCCTGCCCGCACTCCCGGCAGAAGGCGAGCGGCATCAGCAACTTGCCGCCGCTGCCCGGCTGTTCGAGCTGGTAGGAACGGGTGAGGTGGCGGGAGGACTTGTGCTCCAGGGTGACGTAGACGGTGTCGCCCTTGGAGAGAAACTGGTGCAGGCGGAACGCGAACATGGGACGTTCGTTGCGGGGGTTGAGTGCCTGCGAGCCGGCCTCAAGGGTGTCACGGATCGCCTGCGCGCACAGTTCCTCGTCGACGCCGGAGCTCTCGTGCAACTCGTCCGCGGCGACCTCGATCTGTGTCGGCGGCCGGCGTACGAGACTGCCGGTGGTCTCGTCCTCGACCAGTCCGAACCGGTCCTCGATCCAGCGGGCCAGCGGGTCGCGCACCAGGTCGTCGTAGGCGCGCGGAGCGGGTGAGGTGAGGCGTTCGGCCGGCACGGTGTCGGGCGCCTCGTCGGTCGCGCGGACCAGGGTCTCACCGATGACGTGCTCGGGCTGGACCGTCGTCCCGAACAGCTTGCTCGCCACATCGGCGACCACGCGTCGCTGGTCCTCCAGCGTGCCCTCGGTCGACATCGTGGCCGACGTGCCGATGCACTGAAGGTTCTCCGTCCGGCAGGCCTCCCGGACACGGCGGATCAGCAGGGCCACGTCGGCGCCCTGGCGGCCGCGGTAGGTGTGCAGTTCGTCGAAGACGAGGAACTCCAGGCCCTGGGCCATCCTGATCAGGCTCGCCCGGTCGGCCGGGCGGGTCAGCATCAGCTCAAGCATGACGTAGTTGGTGAGCAGGATGTCCGGCGGGTTGTCGCGGATCTCCTTGCGCTTGGCGTCGTCCTCCTGACCCGTGTAGCGGGCGAAGGTGACCGGCTCACGGCCGGTGCCGTAGCCGTCGCGCAGGTACTTCTCCAGCTCGCGCAGCTGACTGTTGGCGAGCGCGTTCATCGGATACACGATGATCGCCCGCACCCGCTTCGCCGCGTTCGGGCCCTCGGCGTCGCGCTGGCGCAGCACCTTGTCGACGATCGGGACGATGTAGGAGAGCGACTTGCCGGATCCTGTGCCGGTCGTCAGGACGTACGACGCTCCGGAGGCGGCGGCGTCGATGGCGTCACGCTGGTGCTGGTGGAGGAGCAGGGGCCGGCCGTCGCAGACGGTGCCGCCCTCCGTCTTCTTCGCCTGGAAGATGCGGGCGCATTCCGGGTGCAGCACCTTCTGCTGAGCGAGTTCCACTACCGTGCCGCCGCCCTGGAAGAACGGGTTTAGCGACAGCCAGGGGTTGGGCCACTGAGACTTGTCGTCGAGATCCTTTTCGACGTACGCCTTGACGCGCTCGTCGCGGATGACGGTGCCGCCCTCGGTGAAGGAGCGGTAGTCGCGGATGAGTGCCTGGTGGACGCCGAAGACGTCCATGGCGTTGCCGGAGGACGTCACCAGAGCGGGCGGTTGCTCCTGGGGAGCGGTCGGCGCCGGGGGCTCCTCCCGCAGGGGGAGTGTGGGGTCCAGGTGGCTCCAGGTGGGAACCAGGGAGCCGTCCCCAGACGGTAGGGCAAGCGGAAGGAGCGCATCCCGTACGGCCACAGCGTCGGCCGGGCGGTCGGCAGGCTTCTTGGCGAGCAGCCGGTCCACGAGACGGGCCAGCTCAGGGGGAATCTCCGCGCGGATCGCGCGGACCGGGCTCGGTTCCTGGTGGACATGGCGCTCCGCCAGCTCGTACGCCGATTCGCTGGTGAACGGAGGGACGCCGACCAGCATCTCGTAGAGGATGCAGCCCAGCGCGTACAGGTCGGCGGCCTGAGTCACCTGCTTGGCCTGGCACTGCTCCGGAGCCATGTACCGGGCGGTGCCCACGCTGACGCCCGTACTGGTCAGGCGGGTCTGGTCCGAGTCGTCGACGATGCTGCCCATGCCGAAGTCGAGCACCTTAACGGTGCCGCCCCTCGTGATCATGACGTTGGAGGGCTTCAGGTCCCGGTGAACCACGCCCTGGGCGTGCGCGGCGGCGAGGCCAGCGGCGACCTGCGCTCCGACGGCGGCGACCCAGGAGACGGGGAGCTGCGGCTCCTCATCGATGAGATCGCGCAGCGAGCTGCCGTCCAGGTACTCCATCGCCAGGTACGGCAGACCGTCGCAGTCCGCAGCGATGCCGCCCTCGATGAGCCGGGTGAGGTTGGGATGGTGATCCAGGTGCCGCATGATGCCCACTTCGCGGGCGAAGCGCTCCACAGCTTTGGTGTCGCCGCTGGTGTCGATCCGGATTCCGGTGCGGCGGCGAAGGATCGTCTTCACGGCGACCTTGCGCTCGGGCGAACCCTCAGGAGCGTGCAGGTCCTCGGCCTGATGGACTTCCCCCATGTTGCCCCTGCCGATGACGCGCACGATGCGGAATCTGCCGTCGACGAGCTCGTGGCTCACTGCCGCTCCTCTGCCCTCTACCCTCTGCTCGCGTTCTCGCGGTGGCCGACCGGCTAACCGGCGGGAACGCCCCCCTCATCTGCTGCCGCACGGCCCATCGTGTCAGAACAGACAGTGAGGCAGCCGTCACTGTACACAATCTGAAGGGTCCTGGGTAGATGAATCTCCGTTAGCGTTGTCAACGGACATCTTTTCTTCTTGGCGTGAAGTGAGTGGAGTGGGCGGCGTGACGATCAGACCGTCGGCTGGGCGGGGCGTCTGGTGGTTCGGGCCGGTCGTGCAGGCCCGGCTGCGGGTGAGCTGTCCCGGCTCGGTCTGCCCGTTCAGGGCGCACGCGTGCATATAGACGCGGACACTCCGGATGTGGAAAAGGTTGCATCGTCCCGTGGAGAAAATGTGTCACCGTGTATCGGTCGGGTGCGGGCACTTCTTGCGCGTCATGAGCACGTCGATGGATCAGGGGTGTCTCGCGCTCTCGACGGGGTAATCCGACTGGCTGGGCTGACGGCTCGCGAGGCGGGTGAGCGGCGGCGGGCAGGGTGAGGGGTGCCGCTGACTCGGGAACAGAGGCGGAGGGCCGGGGAGTGGCGGGACCGGAGGGGCCTGATGTCGCCGAGCCGCAGATACCGGAAGACGCCGGGGAGCTCGCCGTCGCCGTGGACACGGCTCCTGTCGTTCTCGATGAGGACTGGTTCTCGCGGCGCCCCGGCCGAGCACCGACTGCTCAAGGCGGAGGCTGCTCTGGGGGCTTCGTCGGAGCGCGACAGGCGCGTTGCGCTGGAACTCCGCTTCGTTCAGGGCGGCTTCGGGTCGGTGACTCAAGTGGTGCGCGATACTAAGTCAGCGGACAAAACGTTCTCGACGGCTGGTTGAAACACAGGACGGGACCGCTGTCTCGCCGGGCCGTCAGCCGACTGGACCAACTTCTGCCGGACCGGTGGCACACCGCCTGGAGCGATGAACTTCAGTATGTGCTCGCCGTCCTGTGACATTTGATCGAGCTGCAGTCGGCTCAGAATGAGCTACTCGATGGTGTTCTCATGCCATCGCTGCTCAGCGTCTCCCAGCTGCAGCGTCGGAACGTCCTGCCCGTCCCGGACACGGACACCGCAGACGTTCCGCTTCCGTACTCGTACAGGCCGACCCTATCCCTGGGACTGAGGGGATTGAGGCACGCGAGCCCCACGCCGTCAGGCCACTCACCGCGGAGACGGACTCTCCGGCCACCGCTCCGATGACGCGGGCACGGAGGACCGGAAATCCAGCGCTGCGCAGGCATCGCGCAGGAAGCGACAAGAGCCGTAGGGCTGTCGCCTGACGCGGTGTCATGATTCAGATCGCCGGGGCGCCGACCGCAGGAGGGACTGTCCTGTCGCCGTGCGTCTTGCACCGAGGCGGGTGGCAGCAGCGTACCGGGAAGGCGCGCGCCTTCCCGGAAACCTGCGGTGAGGCGAGCTAAGGGAAGGTGTGCTCACGCAGGGTGCGCTCGGTGCGACCGACCAGTTTGCGGGGTGCACCGGCAGCTCCACGACCCCTTGGTCGAGCCGTGTAACTCTTCCGGCGACTCCAGCAGACGCCGTCGGCACTTCTCCTGGTAGAGCGCGAGGTCCTCGGCCTCCTCACCAGAAATGTTCATCGGCGTCCGGCAGGAGCTCACCGGTGTCCTTTGGTAGTCGTCAGCCAGAGAAGGCGTGCGGCTCATGATGAGCGCGCCGATGTCTGGAGTGAGCGAGGCGGAGTCTGTCGGGAACTGGTTGTGGCAGCTCAGTCGAGTGGACAGGACAGGCTGTCGGCCATGACGCTCGTTTGACGCTCTCGCCATCATCTCGAGGCACGGTAAGTCAGGAAAGTGAGCTCTGACTTGGGACTTTTCCCGACTCGCGCAGGCCGACATCTTTCCTATGACGCATCATGTGGAGTGTGTGGTGATTCTGGATCCCGTCGAAAAGGGCCGCTGACCTGCGGTTTCGGTGGGTGCGCATGATGTGCGCTATGGGCGTTACGGGTGATACCTTGACGCTCATTTGGCGCTCGTTCTGATGGGTCATCAGGTGCTTCGCGATGCTGTTCAGGCGGTCTCCTGGTTCCGTAGGTGCGGCGGGTTGCTGCAGCTCCAAGAGGTAGTCGAAGCCCGGCTTCACCTCCTCGGGCGTCGATGGAAGTCGGAGCGCCGGGCGCAGCCCCACGCTCTTCCGGGCTGTCGGCCGCGCTCTGGCCGACGTGCTGGCCCTCCGATGGGTGCGCATCCGTGGGAGGGACGGACGCAACAAGCAGTGTGCTTCGCCGGCGCGTGGGGAGTAGATCAGGCTGCTTCGAACCTCGCATCGGGTGAAGACGCCATTTCACTTGGGCTGTCGGCGGTGGCATATGAGTGTCGCGGCGATGGAGGTGAAAGCGAGGAAGTGTTCCGGCTTGTGCTCGTAGCGGCGGTGGAGGCGTCGGCAGCCGGACAGCCAGGACATGGTTCGCTCCACGACCCAGCGGTGTCGTCCCAGGCGTTGTGAGGACTCGACGCCCTTGCGGGCGAGGCGGTGTCGGATGCCGCGGGAAGCCAGTCATCGCCGCAGGTGCTGGTAGCCGTAGCCCTTGTCTCCGTGCAGCTTGCCGGGGCGCCGGCGGCGAGGACCACGGCGGGAGCGTATGGACGGGATGCCGCGGACGAGCGGGATGAGGGCCTGGCTGTCGTGGAGGTTGGCGGCGGAGATGCCGATCGACAGGGGCAGGCCGGTACGGTCGACGGTAAGGTGGATTTTCGATCCCTTTTTGCCGCGGTCGGTCGGATTCGGTCCCGTCAGGTGCCCCCTTTGAGGGTCCGGACGCTGACGGAGTCGATCGCGCATCGCGACCAGTCCGGCTCGCCCCGGGCGCCGAGTTCGTCCAAGAGCAGGCGGTGGAGCTTGGCCCACACCCGGGCCTCAGTCCACTCGGTGAACCTGCGGAAGGTGGTCACCCCGGACAGACCGAAGCCCGGCGGTAGTTGGTTCTGGGTGCAGCCCGTGGGGGCCGCGAAGGTGATCGCGGCCAGTGCCTCGCGGTCCCCTCGCCGACGACGCCCTCCCCCTGCGGACGGACCGGTGTCGGCGGCACCACCCGCTGGAACAGCTTCCACAGGTCTTTCGGCGCCATCCGCTCGACAAGCGCAGCAGTCATCAGCTCAGACTGCCGCAAGATCACGCCAACTGAAAAGGTGGCTTAAATGGCCAGGAGTTAAATCGTTAGCTCTGGCCGCTGATGGCTGGGGGCAGCGAGTGGCGAGTAGGAGACAGTGGCAGCCCGCCCTGCGCGAATAGACAAATGCTTAGCGTGCATAGTCAATGAGGTGTAGAGACTTACCTGGGATCCTTGCATCACGCAGAAATCGCGAATCCTGCCCGTCTCGGCAATGCAGACAGGCCGATCCATTGAGTGCTGCGTCAAAAAATTCAGGGGGTACTGTGGTGTCTGCTCGTAAGGTCTGGATGGCCATCATTGGGGTCGGCGCATGCATCGCTCTGGCGTCTGCCCCAGCGTCCGCAGCTCAGTACGAGATCAATTATGCCGTGGATGGTTATCACGGCATCGACTGGTGCGATTGTGATGTGCCGGTACCAGCCCACGTATCGACGGACCTCGTACTCGTCCAGGCCGCACTCGTTCTTCGCTGCCTGGAAGCACTCCTCGATCGCCCAGCGGCTGCCGGCGATGCGGGCCAGGTCGCAGAGCTCGATGCCGGTGGGTGCGTAGGCCAGGTAGTAGGCGACCTTGCCGGGGTCTGACAGGCTGCGCCGGGCCATCACCCAGCGGTGATGGGTCGGCGGGTCGGGATCGAAGATGAAGTTGGCAGGAAGTTTGGCCGCAGCCCAGTCGTAGACTCGCGGGCCCTTCGCCCCGTCGCCGCAAGACAGCCGCTGCCAGGCATCAGCAGGAGCATCCTCGATGAGTTGGTCGATGCGCCAGATCCCGGCCAGGGACTTGATCTGCTGGGACTTGGGCACTGCCACCACGTAGCCGACGCCGAGCTGCTCGAGCAGGCGGCGAAAGCGCCAGTCCTGTCCATAAGCCTCGTCCGCAGTGACCCAGGCGGCGGGCAGGCCGGCGGCCAGGCAACGGCGGACGATGTCCCGGGCCAGCTCGCCCTTCGTCGCGAACGTCCGCTCGTCAGGGATCTTGGTGGCCCGGCACTGCTCACGGTCGGAGGTCCAGGACTTGGGCAGGTAGAGCTCCCGGTCGATCAACGCCCGGCCCGAGCCGGTGGCGTAGGCGGCGAACACCCCGATCTGGCAGTTGTCGATCTTTCCGGAGGTGCCGGTGTACTGCCGGCCGACCCCGGCCGAGGTGGTGCCCTTCTTGACGAACCCGGTGCCGTCGATGATCAGCACCCCGTCCCGCCCCAGTCGTTCCGCCACGTACTCGCGGACATCATGACGCAGAGCATCCGCGTCCCAGACGCTGCTGTTCAGCAACCGCTGGAAGCCGTCCGGAGTGCGGTGCCCAGCCCATTCCGCGAGCTGCCAGCCGTTCTTGCGGGTCGCCCGTCCCAGCAGACCACGGACGTAGTCCCGCATCCGCCACCGCAGATCCGCCCGGCCGAACCTCCCCGCAACCCGCGCGAACACCGAATCCAACTCGGCAGCCCAGGAAGCGACTTCAGCCATCCCCTCCATACCGGGACAACGACAACTGCCGGCTCAGGACACGGACCGCTGCTGGAGTAGTAAGTCGCCAGTCAGAACCAGTCCGTGCAATAGTGCAGGCGGTCATCGCCTTCAAACGTGGCTACTTCGACGCCGACGTTGTAGATGCCGTCCACTGCGTCCTGTACCGTGGTTTCCCATACCTTAGCCGTGCCGTAACCGTCATAGTTGGCTCGCCATGGCCAGTACCGGATCGACAGGTCTGTATATCTGCTAGTCAGCAGGCGCACCCGGACGTGGTGGCCGTCTGAGGCAATGTCCTTGACTCCCAATGTCACGCTTCTCTCCTCAGCGTAACCCCCGGGGAGTCGGTACTTCCCGATGACCGTCGCGCTTCCGCTGGCACCCGTAGTGTCGCAGGAACGGTAGTCCTGGTATCCCGCAGCATGCGCGTTGGTAGGCAGTGTTGTCACGAGAGCAGTCACCGCAACAGCTACCAGCCTTCGTAACCGATACTTCATTTACGTCCTCCTTGACGCGGTCCAGTATCCATGTGCGGTATGAGGTATCTGGACGCTACTGGATCACAGCGCACATCCCTTGACAGCATGATCTACTGCAGGGTGGTGCGGTCGTTGGCGGCGTTATAGGTGGTCAACCTGGCCGCGGCGCCCTCCTCGTTCCCAACCACTCCACCGGTACAGAAGCGCGGGCCCACAGGCAACGTGCGTGATCTCAAAGGGCGGATCGCTGAAGCCGCTCCATGGTTTCGGCGGCCCTACGCCGCTCGGGAGAAGAGACGTCGATGGAGGATCCGGCACCCTCGCCGGGGGTATTGGATAATGCGCGGATCCGCTCGGCGGTCTCGATGAGCCGCACGTTGCCGGGCCGGACATCGATGAAGAACAACGCTTCGTCTGGCCGTGGTTCGTCACCGCCCCAGCGAACCAGGCCTTCGAGTTCGGCAAGGATGTCGCGAATTACCGCGAGTTGAAAAGGGAAAAAGCCGCCTCGGCTTCCGAGCGGGTAGAAGCCGGGACGGACCTGCACAGCGGTCCCCGACGCCTGGTTCGACTCCGCCAAACCCTTGCGGACTTCGCTCGGGGCGCGCCAGCCCACGACGTCACCCTTTCTCAACTCGTCAATCTCGTAATGGAAACGCCTCAGGACATGCACCAGGAGTGTTTCCACCGGGCCCATACGGACCTGGATACCGTCGAGGGGAGTACCCGGTACGGGCCGCGTGTAGACGTGGCCGTGGTCGTCAGCGACCCGCTCCATTTCCCAGCCGTTGCGGGAGGTCTGCCCAGTGAGAACTCGCTCGTTCCGCTCAACCAATCGCTGGATGGACGCACGGAGCTGCTTCGGATCAGGAGCCTTGGGGATGGCGTGGGCAGCGGAGGAAAGGAGGCCTGAGGCGGGCAGGGTGGTCACCGCGGTGGCCACCACTGCGGCATTCAAGAGGTCTCGCCTGGACAAGCTCATGAAGCATGCTTCCCGTTCGACGGAGAACACGAGTGATTGTTCGATAGAACCAAAAGTACCCGGAGGCAGTGTTTCCTCAGACACTGCGGGAGATCGCGTTGTACTTCTCCATGAGCTGGTACACCCCCATTCGCTTTCTGGCGTCCTCTACGGCCTGATCACCGGAGCCCTGGTAACGACGGAGGAGCTCGTAGACCTCACTCTCTGCGTAATCCAGCCGCATCGACCGAAGCACCTCCTCCTGTTTAGCGTCACCGGGCTTGCCGTCCGCGCCCCACAGGTGGACCATGCATACGGTCCGCAGTGCGAACTCTTCGCTGTCGTGAACTTGCTTCCATACCGCGTACAGGTCGTCATCACTGCCCGGGTCGCGGATCTGCCCCGAAACGTACCCCTTGCTGATGCAGTGGTTCCAGGCAAGGACAGCGCTCTTACCCCCACATTGACCGATGCCGGTGGAATGATCGTTGAACTCTCCGGTGGTGTTGTAGGTGGTGATGACGGATAGATCGGCGAGCTCGTCCATGGGGTCGATGTGCCGCATCTCCCAGTACGCGGATGTCTGGATGAGCGCCTTGCGCATGCCGTACCGGACGGACAGTTCGGTGATCAAATCGTCATGTGCCGCGACAGTGCTGTCATAACACTTCCAGTGCTGGTACGACCTTGTGCCTCCGTCCAGGGGGAATCCGATGGATTCCATGTAGGCGCCGATGTCTGTTGACATGGCTCCGGTAACGGAGGGTTCGAGTACGCTATCTGGCTGGGTGGGGTTGCGTGGGGGGTCGAAGGAGCCCTGGCCCGTGTCGCGTCCAGAGGCGACATTGATGTCGATGTTGATCGAACCGTCCCCTGCCCCCAGGGTCCGAGTCACGATCTGGTCGTAGGCCCAGTCCGCCGGCAGCGGGTAACCGAAGTTCCCGGAGAATCCGGAGGACATGTCGGAGACGAAGGAGGCCCCGGAGTGCCCGGCCTCGCCGACGCGGATACAGACGTTCCGTGGCCCGTACACCCCGGCGGTGTAATAACCGCCGTCCGCAGCGAGTGCGTCCGAGATTCCCTTGAAGTGCGGCAGGACGTTGTCCGTGATCTCGTAGTCGTACGCATCGAAGTCCACGGCGAAAAAAATCCGGGTACCACGCCTGAAGCCGTGATCGCGGGCTGCGTTTGCGGCGGCCTGGCCCGCCGCCCGGCCTTGGGCATAGCTGAAACCGACGGCGGAGCGTCCGTAGGTCTGGTAGATAGGGAAGCAGCGCAGGCCGTGCGCGGCGATCGTTCCCAATTCCCCTGGCTGTACTGCCTTTTCCGGCAGATCCGTGGGGTCGGGGTTGGTGAGGTAGCGGCCGACATACTTGATGCCCTGCGCCACCAGTGTCTGCGCACGCGCGGCAGTGATGGTCTTGACCCCGTCGCACGCCTCTCCGCTGCGGTCCTGGTCGCCGTAAGACACCAGGAGGGAGGCCCATGTGGAGAAGTCTCCCTGCCCGGTGATAGGAAGCTTCACGAAGGACTGGAAGTCACGAACGGCATCGGCCAGTGAGGAGGTGAAGCTGCTGGTGAAGGAAACCGGCCGCTGGTTCAAGATCATGCCGGCCGAGAACAACTGCACCCATGTTCCGGTCGATCCGGTGGAGAGAGAGTGCTCGCGCAGCCCGGCCTTCGTGCCCGGGCCGAACACGCCATTGGCGACTCCGTCCGCCATTCCCAGCATGTACTGCACCGCCAGCAGCAGAGACTTGGCTACGTTGCGCGAGTGATGGCCGTCACAGGGGATGATGAAGAAGTCCTGACGCCCGACGAACCGGCCGTTGAGCCATTGCTGGACACTGCGGATACTGTCCGAGCCACCGTTGACCGTGACATAAGCATCCATGTTCAAAAGGCCTTTGAAGACCTTCGGTGTCAGATCACCACCAGGATCAGTGCCGGCGACGCCCATATCCGACTTCATCTCGGCCACGGAATCCTGGACGCGGGAGTTATAGCTGCCGTCCAGGCCACTTCCGTCATACCCTTTGCAGTAGAGCCCGGACTGGATTATTCGACAGAAGTCGTCGGACGGCACGGTCGAAGCATTGAGTCTCGGATATTGCGACTGCAGCAGGCTCACCGTAGTGGGGCCGAAGTTGTCGGATAACGACGTAATGCCGAGCTCGTACTGAAGGGCGCGGGTGAGCGCGAACATGGTGCTCCAGCCCGTCTGGCCGTCCTCCTCTACGAACATCCCTATTCGACTGCCGTACGTTTGGTTGACGAACCTTTGCGCGAGACGCACCATCTCGTCGGCCATGTGACCACCTGAGCATTATTTGCGGAAAAGGCACGGAGCGCCCGATCTGATCTGCCGATTGAAGACCGCAGTGGGTCGAAGCTCGACCAGTACGCCCTCAGGAAGGCACGGCTACTGACCTGGCGCCGGACACACACATACCCTAGTTACATGTACCCACGGAAAGTCTGCGATTGATGAGAGCGGCAGCATCACTGTCACTCGCGGAGTTTTTCATGATTGCGGTGACCTTGGAACATTGCTGATATTTCCAGTAGGTTTTCGAATATACCGGGCCAGCGTATTGGGAAAAGTTGCCCGCGTCTGTAACGCATTCCGGGGATTCGATTGTGCTCTCGCAGATGCTGAGCTTCATGTACTTCGAAACACCGAGATTGTTGTCGAACACTGCACACCCACGCCCTGCTGAATAATCGGACCAGTTCATGTAAGTGAACAGCGTGCCCCAGCGGCGCTCGTCGGGTAGGCGTTCCGCATAGATCAGCGTGTAGCCGTCGCCGCATAGCGTTGCCGCGGCTTGTACCGCCTCCCGGTCCTGCGCGGCTATCGCACGCGTGCCGGCATCGGCGAACGACGCCACCGGCGCCTCGGTCTGTTCGGCGGCATAAACCGACGGAACGGCTAGAATCAGCGCAGCAGTGGTAAGCCCGGCTGCACCCGACGCACACCTCACAGCAAAAGACATTGTGCGAATCCCCCCTGGTGGCCGGCCTGCAGGTCTAGTCAGGGACGCGGGTAATCGCGGATCCGCATGACATACGCCTGCTTCACCACTCTGGGCTCCTGACACCCGTCAGGATGGCGAAGCAGCACTGGGAAGTCCAGGGGGCATATTGATTTCTTGCACGCTGCTGCAAGGCCCGTGAAGGGTTCCGGAGGCCTCTACACTCTCCCTGACAGGAGCGTCCCCGCTTTTGCCGGGTGCAGGCGTTCGCACAGGAGAAAACGGTACATATGTCGAGCTACCGCACCGCGCTACTTATGGCTGACTCTCACCTGCGTAGAAATGGGAAGATTCATTCCGAATCCAGATTGGTGCATCCAGGTTGGCTGAAATGAGATGCGCAGCATCGGGAACCGGGACAATGCCTATCGAGCGATGCCACCACAGGTGTCGTACGAGACGCCCGCGTCTCGACGTGGCTGAAGGATCACCGCATGGCCCTGGACGTCCTCATGGTCGCCGAGCGCGTCGGTGTCAGCGCGTCCTCGCTCGTACGGCGCTTCCCGCACTGCTTCCAGCAGGCGAGGGAAGCCGCCGACGACCTCATCGAAGCCGCCTTCGCCGTCAGCACAGAGGGTGAGCCCAGGCATGTTGCCCTGAAATCTGTAGCGAGGCGGCGATCTGCGGTTTGACCACGGCCATCACTGCCTCCAAGTAACTGGCTGCGGTTGGGGAACCCTGTGCTCCCCGACCGCGTAGACGGATGGCCGTCGTGGCCTGAGACAGTAGAGCCGCTTCGAAGCTGTCTTGACCGTCCCGTTCTTCGGTGCGACGGCGAGCGTTGCCCACTGCCTGTGGAGCTCGCCGGCTCCTGTCGGGGGCTGCACGCAGGCCCGAACGTCGGGCAGCCACGGATGAGGAGCGCGGGGGGTGTGGACCTTCGCGATGGCTCCATCGCGCTGGCCGAGCACATTGCGATGCACCGGGCGTCAGACACAGGAGCCACTTTGAAGAGGCAGGACGGACGCGCCCCTTGGGGACCGATTGGGGGCCAGGGCGCATCCGCCCGACAGCCGCCTGCCCGGCCGGCGCGCCGAAACTCTCCCGCCCCGGAATTCGACGACCTCGCGGCGTCGCCGCACGGGGTGAAGACCAAGCCAAGGGCATGTACCGGAAGTATGTCCGGGGTGGTCGCCGTGGCCGCTTCGCTACGGTGCGGCCATGGCAAATTTTGTGCTGATCGCGGGTGCGAGACTCGGATCGTGGGCGTGGGACGACGTGGTGCCGCATCTGCGTGTGGCCGGCCATGGCGTCCACCCGCTGACGCTGTCCGGTCTCGCGGAGAAGCGAGGCGTGCCGGCTGGGCAGCAGACCCACGTCCAGGACATCCTCGATGAGGTCGAGAGCCGAAACCTGCGTGATGTTGTTCTGGTGGGTCACAGCTACTCGGGCGTCCCGAGCGGTCAGGCCGCCGGGCGGATCGGCGACCGGCTGGCGCACGCGGTCTTCCTCGACTCCAGCGTTCCGGCCGATGGTGAACCGTTCGTTGCCGCCTGGCCGGACGGCGGGGCGATGGTGAGGGCGTCGATAGCCGACAACGGAGGATTCTGGCCGGTCGCGCCCGCGGCCCACTTCGAGGGCCACGGTCTCACCGACGAGCAGATCGCACGGATCGTGGGCGGTTCGACGCCGCACCCAGGGGCCACTCTGATCGAACCCGCCGTGCTGGAAAGGCCGCTCGACGACCTCCCCGCGACGTACATCAAGTGCACGCTCGGTGACCCCGAGCCGAGCGACGACGTAGCCAGGCTGCTGGCCGGCGGGCACTGGCGGTTGATCGAGATGGACACCGGCCACTGGCCGATGTTCTCCCAGCCACGCGAACTGGCGCAGGTCCTCCTGGACATTGCCGGGGCGTGACCGCGGGTCCATGCTCGGGGCTCCTTGCCGACGCGGTAGCGACCGCGCCGCTGCTCCGGCGGCGTGCGACGGGCGGACACCGGCGCGGGCGTGGCACAAGGTTCTGCACTCTCTTACATCCGGCGGCACCGGTGGCAGGGGCCGCCTGGTGGGGGGCGGTCGGCCCCGGCGCCGCAGTCCCGGTGCCGGTGGGTCCTGTCCGGCTGTTCGCGGTCAGGCCCGCGCGGCCGTGCGTGTCTTGATGGTGAGGGCGGCCAGCGTCATCATGAGGGCGCCGAAGAGGGCGGCGCCGGCGTACATCGTGAAACCGATGTCGGCGTTGCCGGCCTCGACCAGGGCGCCGCCGATCCACGGGCCGAAGATGGCGCCGAAGCGGCCCATGCCGGAGACCCAGCCGAGGGCGGTGGGACGGTCCTCGTCGTTGTGGTGGGTGCCGACCGTCGCGTAGACCATGGTCTGGCCGGAGAAGAGCAGCAGTCCGGCGCAGAAGACCACCGCGTACAGGACGCCGACCGACATCTGGACGCCCATGAGGTGGACGAAGACCGCGGTCAGGACGAACCAGGCGATGACGACCTTGCGCGGGCCGATCCGGTCGGCGGTGCGGCCGGCGATGAGCATGCCGCAGATGCCGCCGACGTTCAGGAACGTCGAGAACAGCAACGAGTCACCGGTGTCGTGACCGAGGTCGACCATGATCTTCGGCAGCCACTGGCCGACTCCGTAGACCAGGAGCAGCCCCGCGAAGGAGGTCAGCCAGAAGCACACGGTGGTGGACCACTGGCCGCGCCGGAAGAGATTCTTCAGCGCGTCCAGCTTGTCCGCGCCGTTCGTCTTCGGCTCGGCCAGTTCGGTGCCGTAGTCGGCGGCGAGCAGCTCGGCGTCGGCGCGGCGGCCGCGGGTGAGCAGGTTGGTCGGCGACTCGGGCAGCAGCTTGAAGGCGACCGGGAGCAGGATGAGGGCGGGGGTCGCGGAGGCGATGAAGGCCGTTCGCCAGCCGTGGTCGTCGACCAGCCAGAGCGCGATCAGCGGGGCCAGGGCGCCGCCGGTCTGGTGGGCGGTCATGATGACGCCGGTGGCCAGGGCGCGGCGGCCGCGGCTGGTGAATTCCATGCCGTACGAGATCGCGATCGGCAGCAGTGCGCCGAGGCCGAAGCCGCACACGAAACGGTAGATCCCGAACTGGCCGGAGGACTGGGACCAGCCGGTGCCCAGCGTGGCGAGGGTGAAGATCGCGACGCTGACGAAGACGGTGACGCGGCGACCGATCCAGTTCGAGGCCATGCCGGACAGGATCGTGCCGAGCAGCATGCCGAAGTTGGCGTAGCTGCCGATGGTGCCCGCGGTGTCGGGGGTGAGGCCGAGGTCGTGGCCGCCGAGCATCTTCGGGAGGACGGAGCCGTAGATGAACGTGTCGATGCCGTCGAGGAGGACGAGTCCCCAGCACAGGGCGATGACGGCGGTGCGGCTGCGGCGGGCCGCCGGCCCGGTCGCCTGGGCGAGCGGGGAGGTGGCGGAGGAGGACATCGTTGTTTCCTCTCGTGCGGGACGTCGTGGCGGGACCCCGGTTTCTGGCCGCGAGGGCGGTGAGGGCGGTGAGGACGGGGAGGGCGGGGAGGGCGGGGGAGCGTGCCCCTGAGCTGTGGTCTCCGCGTGCGGGGAGCCTCGGGCCGCTGTGGCGTAGACGTTAAGAAGCCCATCACCATGACGTCAACGCTTTTGTTGACGATTTAGGCAACGATTCGGCCCCGGGGTACGTGCGGCCGTCCCCGGGGCCGGTGAGCGCGGGTCGGATCAGGGCCGCACGGGGGGCGTGCCGTGCGTGTGGAAGGACTCGATGGTCTTCAGGCCCCATGCCTGGCCCTTCCCGCGCTCCTCCTCGGTCCACGTGATCAGTGGCCAGTCGGGGGCGAGGACGAGGCGGGTGAGCGGGTTGCACAGTTCGACGCGGTTGCCGCCGGGTTCGTAGACGTAGAGGAAGAACGTCTGCTGGATGGCGTGCTTGTGCGGTCCCGTCTCGATGAAGACGCCGGTGTCGATGGCGAGGTCGGCGGCGCGCAGGATGTCCTCGCGGGTGTCGGTGGCGAAGGCGATGTGGTGCAGGCGGCCCGCGCTGCCGGTCCAGTCGGAGGTGTAGACGACGTCGTACGACTTGTCGGTGTACGTCAGCCAGCGTGCCGCGATCTTCCCGGAGTCGAGCCGGATCTGCTCGGTGGGGCGGGCGCCGAGGACCTGTTCCTGGAACTCGGCGTTGGCGAGGACGTCGGCGGCGAGGAAGTTGACGTGGTCCAGGCGGCGTACGCCGACGCCGCGGTTGGGCTTGGCCTGTGGCTGGTTCTTGAGGGACGGCTTGAGCGCGTCGGGGGCCTGGTAGTACTCGCTCTCCCAGTACAGGGCGTGTTCGTGGCCGTCCGGGTCGGTGGTGACGTAGAGCTTGCCCAGTCCGGGTTCGTCCTCGGCCCAGTGGCCGGCGCCGCCCGCCGCCTCGATGGCCCGCACCCGCCGCCGGAGCGCCTCCTCGCTGGAGGTGCGCAGGGCGAGGCGGCCGAGGCCGGGCCGGTCGCGGGCGGTGAGGACGAGGCTGTGGTGCTCGTAGTCGTCGAAGGTCCGCAGGTAGACGGTGTCGCCGTCCTGTCCGTTGACGGTCAGGCCCAGGAAGTCGGTGAAGAAGGCGACGGAGGCGTCCAGATCCGGGGTGAACAGCTGGGCGTGGCCGATGTGGGCGATGTCGCCGAGGGGCGGGGTCATGAGCGACCTCCTGTGCGGGGTACGGGGAAGACGGTGCCGTCGAAGATCTTGCGGGCGGTGCGGACGACGGCGGTGCGACGGGCTCTCGGGCCGCCGTCGGGAGCGCGTTCGATGCTGCTGTCGATGTCGGTGCATCCGCTGGGATGCTCGATGCGGAGCCGGTCGCCGTCCTCGGGGAGGGCCGCGATGCCGTGCGCGACGCTTCCCTCGATCCGCAGCCCGGCCGCCACGCCGGCGGCGCCGAGGACGCCGATGGAGGTGTGGACGCGGGCCGGGACGAAGGTGCGGGTGGTGACGGCGCCGCCGTGGCGGGGCGGCGAGAGGAGGGTGAGCTTGGGGACGGTGGTGGCGGTGACGTCGCCGAGCCCCATCAGCCGTCCGGCCGCCAGCCGGATGTCGTGGAGCCGGGCGGTGAGTTCCTGGTTCGCCTCCAGCTCCTCCGGGTCCTCGTGACCGGTGACGTCGAGGGCCTCGGCCGGGATCAGGACGGTCGGCATGCCGTTGTCGACGCACGTGACCTCGACGCCCGCGACGGTGTCACGCGCGTTGCCGGTGGGCAGCAACTTTCCTTTGCCCGGCGGGAATTCGATGACCACGGCGGCGGCACTCCCGGGCACCCCGGAGATTTCCGTGTCGCCGCGGTAGTCGACGCGGCCGTCCGGAGTCGGGAACGTCGCCGTGGCGAGGTCGCCGGTGTTCACCATGCGGATGCGCACGGATGTCACGTCGTTCCCCGCTCGTACGAGGCCGCGCTCGACGGCGAACGGGCCCACCCCGGCGAGCAGGTTGCCGCAGTTCTGACGGTCCGACACCTCCGCCTTGTCCACGGCGACCTGGAGGAAGAGGTAGTCCACGTCGGCCTCGGGGCCGGCCGACGGGGCCACCACGGCGACCTTGCTCGTGAGCGGGTGGGCGCCACCGAGGCCGTCGATCTGGCGCGGGTCCGGGCTGCCCATGACCCGCAGCAACAGCCCGTCGCGGACGGCCGGTTCGGCGGGCAGGTCACCGGCCAGGAAGTAGGCGCCCTTGGAGGTGCCGCCGCGCATCAGCATGCAGCGGACCTCCGTGGGGCCGGTCATGACCCGTCCTCCTCGTACGGCCGGTAGGTCACCCCGAGCCGTTCGAGTGTCTCGCGCAACCCGTAGCGGTCCAGGCCGAGTTGACCCTCCAGGAAGGCGGCGCGGGCCCCGGCCTCCTTCCGCTCGCGGGCCTCGGACGCCTCGGCGGTGGCGCGGGCGCGCTCACGCGGGACGACCACCACGCCGTCGTCGTCGGCGACGATCACGTCACCGGGGCGGATCACCTGGCCGCCGATCGCGATGGGTACGTTCACGCTGCCGCCGGTCGCCTTGACGGTGCCCTGCGGGCTGACGGCGGCGGACCAGGCGGGGAAGCCCATCGCGCGCAGCTCGGCGGTGTCGCGGATGCCGGTGTTCATCACGACGCCACGCACTCCGCGACGGGCGAGGGCGGTGGCGAACAACTCCCCGAACAGGCCGTCCGCGCAGGGCGAGGTGGTGGTGACGACGAGGATGTCACCCGCGCCGCACTGCTCGACCGCCGCGTGGATCATGAGGTTGTCGCCGGGCCAGCACAGCACCGTGACGGCGGTGCCCGCGACACGGACGCCCTGCTGGACCGGGCGCAGATGAGTGCCGAGGAAGCCGGTGCGGCCCATGGCCTCGCCGACGGTGGCCGTGCCGTGGCCGGCGAGCGCCTCGACGTCCTCCGGGTCGGCCTTGGGCGGGTTGGTGACGATCACGCCGGGCATCAGGCGAGCTCCTTCGCGATCTGCGGATAGGGCCGCATGTACGCCTCGGCCATGGTCTTGTGCGCCAGGCCCAGGTTGGGTCCGGCGTTCCGCTTGAGCTGCACCCCTCGGCGTACGGCGAGATCGGTGTAGTAGTCCCACAGGTGCCGTTGTGCGCCCAGGCACTCCATGGCCTTGCGCTTGGTGTCCCAGACCTCGGTGATGTCGAGGAGGACCTCGGGCCTGAAGCCGCTCATCTCGGGTTGGTGCGGCTCGAAGTAGAAGACGGGCGGGGCGCCGATGATCTCGCCCTCGCCGGGGTAGCCGATGGCCTGGGCGAGGACCCGGGCCTCCAGGGCCATGCGGTTGGCGGCCGGGTGGTCGCCGTTGTACGGGTCCTGGACCGGATGCGTGAGCACGATGTCCGGCTGCGTCTCCCGGTAGACGGAGACGAGCCGGTCGGTCAGTTCGGTGGTGGCGATCAGCGGGTAGTCGCCGGCGTCGAAGAAGCGGACCTCGGCGCCGAGCGTCGCGGCGGCGCGCTCGGCCTCGTCACGGCGGATCGCCTTGATCTCGTCGAGCTTCTTCCCTTCCCGCCACGCCTTCGCCGACTCGCCGCGCTCGCCGAAGGTCAGGCACGCGATGGTGACCTGCTCGCCGCGGGAGGCGGCCAGGGCGATGGCGCCGCCCGCCCGCCACACGAAGTCACCGGCGTGTGCGGTGACGACGAGGGTCGACCGGGGCGGGGTGGTGGCGGGTGCGCCGTTGCCGTGGGTCATGCTGCATCTCCTTGGTGACAGGTGCGGCACCCGCCCCAGGAGCGCGTTTCAGTCGGCGCGCAGGGCGTCGATCACGCTGCTGAGGTGGGCGCGAACGGCCGTCTCGGCCGCTTGCGGATCCCTGGCCCTGATCGCTTCGATCACGGCCAGGTGCTCACTCAGGGACTGCTGTGGACGGCCCGGCCGCAGCGCCAACTGGAAGCGATGGCGCACCAGTTGCGCGTTGAGCCGCTCCAGGAGACCGACGGCCGTGTGCTGGCCGGAGATGTCCCGGATCAGGGCGTGGAGGTCGTGGTTGAGCTCGGAGTAGGTGACCGGGTCGCCGTCGGCGACCGCCTTGGCCATGGCCTCGCCCAGGCCGGTCAGCTCGTCGAGTTGCGCGTCGTCGGCCTCGGTCGCCGCCTTGGCCGCGCACAGCCCTTCGAGCACCATCCGGCACTCCGTGATCTCCACTGCCTCCTCGACCGTGACCACCCGCACCCGCGAACCGCGGTTGCGGATCCGCTCGACCAGCCCCTCGGAGGTCAGCTCCAGCAGTGCGGCACGCATGCTGGCACGCGTGACGCCGTACGTCTCGGCGAGTTCGTTCTCAACCAGCCGCTGGGCCGGCGCCATCTCGCCCCGCAGGATCGCCTTCCTGAGCCGCTCCAGCGCGTACTGCTTGGCCTGCTCTCCGGAGCCTGGACGGGCTTCCTTCGGCATCTGCCCTCCCTGAGTGAGTGCCTGTCGACGCTAAATCTAGGCGAACAGAATTGTCAACGATTCTGTTCTCACTTCTCAGGAGGTGAACGACGGCCGCGGACGGCCGCGCTGGGTTGGACGCGCGGGCCCCGGTGCGGCGCTTCCTGCTCGACCGGACCACGGCCCCGTGGCACTCGGTGGAACACCAGCGGGAGGCCGGGCACCTGGTGACGGACAGGGGTACGGCCCGCTGGCTCACGCCGGCCCGACCGCGGTCGACGCGCGGCACCGTGGGGGCGGTGCACACCCCGCTGCCCGGGGACCGGGTGGAGGCGAGCCGTTCCGTGGCGGACCCGGCCGTGCTGCGTGAGCGCTACACGGCCGTCAACAGCGCCGACGAGCCGCTCGCCGTCACCGGCCTCGGCGTCCGGACACCCGTCGCCGACCGGTACCGCGACGCCCGCGCCTCGCTCGAAGGGGCCGTGCACGCCCACCTGTTCACCGGAGGCACGTGGGCGTGGGCACTGGCCCAGCCGATGTCGGGCGAGGGGCGCTGCCTCGGCCTGATCGTGCGGGAGGGGGCGGTGCGGGCCAACTCGGTGGAGCCCCGCAACCAGGCGTCGCATTCCCGTGTCCGCGGCCACCTGGCCCTCCACGTCACCGATCACGCCCGCAACCCGGACGCGTTCGGCGGGCAACCGGTGCGCGTCTGGCGCCCGGGGAATCCACCTCGGTGACACGGGAGTTGGGCTGGTACGAGTCCGTCGGGGACTTCGTCGCGGCCACCCGGCCGCCGGCCGTGTTCTCCGCGGACGCGGCCGAGACCAAAAACCCCGATCGTCGTCAAGGCGGCGTCGGTCACCAGCCGCGACGCGGAGGTGCAGGTGGAGCGGGAGGCGGACGGCCGGTACCGGGTCGGGTCGTCCGCGTGCGGCCCCCGCACCCTGGAGATCGGTGACGGCGCCCGCACCGAGGTCCTCTTCCACCTGCCCCTGGAGAAGGCCGTCCGGCGCCGCGTGGCCTGCATCGTCCGCCACCAGCGGGCGGTGGAGCGTCCCGGTCTGCTCGCCCACGCCTTCGTGCCCCGCCTTCGTCATGCCCTCCGCCGTCGACGGACGCGCCGCGTACGTCGCCGATCCCCTCGTCGGCGACCAGGACCGGCACCTGGTCCTGTGGCCGCGCCGTCACGGCGTCTGAGGGGCGCCGCCCACCCGGTTCTCGTGCGCCCGGCACGCGCCGCCGCCTGCCGTGGCGGTGCGTGCCGGGCGCCGGTGCCGGGGGAGCGTCAGCGGGCGAGGCGGATCTCGGTGAGGGTGTCCGCGGCCGCGCCGGCGCCCGACTTGTCGACCACGTAGGCGGTGCCGTCGGCGATCTCCACGTGGTTCGGGTTGGCGCCGGTGGCCACGGTCTCCTCGACGACGCCCTTCCTGACGTCGACGCGGGTGACGTTGGCGGCGGTGCGGTTGACGACCAGGACGTCGCCGGAGCGCTCGTCGGCGGCGACCGACAGGGCACCCGCGCCGGTCGCCACCGACTTGGTGACGACGCCCTTCCTGAGGTCGATCACGGACACGGTGCCCGAGGTCTGGTCGGCGGTGTAGGCGGTCTTGCCGTTCTTCGACAGGGAGACGGAGATCGCGCCGTCCCCGGCCGGGATGAAGACCGGGGTCGTGGAGCCGCGCTTCACCGCGATGAGCCGGTCGTTGGTCATGTCGGCGGCGTAGACCGTGCCGGTCTTCTCGTTGACGGCCAGGCCGGCCGGGCCGGAGCCGTCGACGGTGACGCGCTGCTTCTCCTTGAAGGTCTTGCTGTCGAAGGCGACGAGGCTGCCGTCGCCGAAGGCGCTCGCCCAGACGGTGTCGTGCCGCTCGTCCACGACGATCTCGCGGGCGTGGCCGACGTTCGGCAGGGTGGCGAGGTGCTTGCCGGTGCGCTGGCTGTAGACGGACACCGTGTTGTTGCGGGTGTTGGTCGTCCAGACGGTGTTGTGCTCGTCGTCCACGGCGACGCCGTAGACGGCCTCGACCGCACCGGTGGCGGCGTCGGTGACCGGCGGGGTGATGTCCGACTTCACGGTGAGGGTCCTGGGGTCGACCTTCAGCAGGTGGGACTCGGTGACCGGCGGGCGGCCGACGGCGGCGGTGACCCACAGCACGTGGTTCCGCTCGGAGTAGGCCGACTGGTACAGGCCCTTGGTGAGCTTGGCCGTGCTGACGGACGAGCCGCCGGTGTGCGCGGAGGCGGTGCCCGTCAGGGTCAGGACGCAGCCGGCGGCGACCGCCACGGAGACGGCCGAGGCGATCGCGGTACGGCGGTGGGTGCGGGTGCCGATGTGGGACATGGTGGGAGTACTCCCTTGTCGTGTGGGTGTCGTGCGGGGTGCGGAACTGTTCGGGACAGGTGGTTCGAAAGGAGGTTTCACGCGCCGTGCGCGGGCCGCGCGGTACGGCGGCGTCGCGTCCGGAGAGGAGGAAGGCACGTCGAAGGCGGCGAACGGCCGGCCTGCGAAGCGGCGTGCGATCAAGTAAGGTAAGCCTAACCTAATTTGAAGATCGTGAGCAGTCAAATGGATTCCGCGCACACCGTTTTCACCGCCCCGCCCCGGGCCACGGCGAACCGCCCGCCCCGCCTGCCCCGGCCGCACCCCGTACCGCGGCTCACCGAGCCGGTCCGCGCGCTGCCCGGACCGGACGGCACGGAAGAGTTCTGGAGGGAAGTGCGGCGCCTCGGCACGCCGCTGGTGGGGCCCGATCCGCAGGGCGACCCCGAGCACCGGGCGGTGACGTTCCTGTGGCGCGGCACCCCGGCCACCCGGGCCGTCGAGGTGCTGCCCAACAAGCTGGGCGACCCCCGCGACCCCGCGGGCAACCTGATGACACACCTGCCGGGCACGGACGTATGGCACTGGACCCTGCGGCTCAGGCACGACTGGCGCGGTACGTACGACTTCCACGTCGACGAAGGGGACGTGGAAGCCGCGGACACGGACGGCTACTGGCGCCGTCTGCGGTCCCGGCCCCGCCCCGACCCGTTCAACGACCGCTTTTTGCCGCGCCGCTGGGGCGGCGGGCGGGTGTCGTACGCCGAACTCCCCGCCGCCCCCGACGCGGGCGACTGGCGGCCCCGGCCGGACATCGCGCACGGCACCCTCACCGAGCACCGGATGCCGTGCGCCCGGCCGGGCGGAAACCGGCGGGTCTGGCTGTACGCGCCGGCCGGCGAGGCCCCGGCCGGCGGGCTCCCGGTGCTGGTGCTGCTGGACGGCGAGCACTGGGGACCCCGGCTCGGCCTCGCGCACCTGCTGGACAACCTCATCGCCGACGGACGCCTCCCGCCCCTGGCCGCCGTACTGCCGGAAGCCGTCGACGAAGCCACCCGCTGGACGGAGCTGAGCTGCCGCCCCGACTACGTCGCCCACCTCGCGGACGAACTGCTGCCGTGGGCGGCCGGGCACCTGCCCGTCACCGCCGACCCGGCGCGCACCGTCGTCGCCGGGCAGAGCCTGGGCGGGCTCACCGCCGCCTACGCGGCCGTGGCCGCCCCGCACCGCTTCGGCAACGCGCTCGTCCAGTCGGGCTCCTTCTGGTGGCCCGTCGGGGAGGACGCCGAGTGGCTCACCCGGGCGCTCGCCGCCGCGCCCCGGCTGCCGGTGCGGTTCCGGCTCTCCTTCGGCGAGCAGGAGTGGGTGGCGCTGCCCGCCGCCCGACGGCTGCGCGACACCCTGCGGGAACGGGGGTACCACGACTCCTCCTACCGGGAGTTCAACGGCGGTCACGACTACCTGTGCTGGCGCACCGAGCTGGCCGACGGCCTCGTGGCGCTCCTGGGCCGCTGACCCGGCTCTCCTCGCGCACCGCGCAGGCGGCGGCCCAGCCGGGCGGCACCACGACATCGGTGACACGCCAGCCGGGCACCGCGGCGGGCCGGGGCCCGGTGCCGAGGTACCGCCCGCGCAGGGCCTCGCCGGAAAGGCCCTCGCCCGTCGCCTTCAGCCACGCCTCCTTGCGGGTCCAGCAGCGCGCGAAGGCGCCGGGGCGGGCCCCCGGCGCCAGCCGCGCCAGCTCTTCCCGTTCGGCGCGGTGCAGGGCCCGGGCGGCGTCCTCGGCCGGGCCCGGTCCGGGCACCCGCTCGACGTCGACGCCGACCGGCCGCCCGGCCAGGGCCAGCAGGGCGAGGCCGGCGGTGTGCGAGAGGGAGAAGTGCAGGCGGTCACCGGCCGGTCCGGCGACGGCGGGACGGCCGTGCGGCCCGCCGCAGCCGGGGCACGGCAGCCGGGTCAGCGCCACCCCGGCGGGCGGCAGGCCCAGCCGGCCGCCCAGCAGGCGGCGCAGCGTGCCGTGGGCGGCCACGTACAGCGCCCGGTCGGCGGGCCGCCGCAGCGCCGCCGCCCGCCGGCGCTCGACCGGGTCGAGGACGCCCAGGAGGGCGGCGTCCGGCGGTGCGTCCGGGGCGGGGACGCGCACCAGCCACAGGGACGCGTCCCGCCGCGCGGCCGACCGCACCGCCGTCACCGCGCTCATCCCCGGCCCGTCTCCGCCACGCGCAGGCACGCCGCGTGCGGGGCCGGGCCGAACCGGGCCGTCCAGCCGGCCGGCACCGCACACCAGGCCGGCCACAGGGACCGCAGCCCGTCCGCGTTCTCCAGCACCAGATGGCTGTCCGCGCCCTCGTCGCACGGGGCGTCGAAGGGTCCGGCGGTGTCGGCGCTCATGCGTCCAGCTCCTTCAGCCGGGCGGCCAGCACCGCCGCGATGTCGTCGAGGTACCGGTCCCGCATCAACTGCGGGTGGGTGCACGGCAGATCGAGGTTGACGATCCGCCCGGTCACGTACGGCCGCCACGCCTCCCGGGTCAGCCAGTCCTCCGCGCGGGGCGCGGCGGCGGTGAAGAACAGCACGTCGCCGTCGTAGACGCGGTGGTCGTGCTCGCGCATCATCCGGGCGTGGTTGGGGACGATGTCGACGATCCGGGACAGGGTGCGGTCGGTGAGCCCGGCCAGCGGGCTGCCGGCCGCGCGCAGCGTGGCGAGCACGTCCTCGCGGGTGCGCTCGGTGGTGCGGTCGAAGCCCGCCATGCGCAGCACCGCGGTGAGCGCGTCGCCCTCCTCGGGCGCGGGCCGCTCCCGCCACTGCTCGGACGGGAACGCGTCGAGCAGCGCGAGGAGTTCGACCCGCTCCCCGGCCTCCTGGAGCAGCACGGCGACGGTGTGCGCGAGGACACCGCCGACCGACCAGCCGACCAGGCGGTACGGGCCGTACGGCTGGATCTCACGGATGCGCGCCGCGTAGTCCTCGGCCTCCTCCTGGAGCGTGCGCGGCAGTTCCTCGTCGCCCGCCAGACCGCGGGCCTGCAGGCCGTACACCGGCCGGCCGGGGCCGAGCCGCGCGGTCAGTCCCGCGTAGCACCAGGCCAGGCCGCCCGCCGGATGGATACCGAACAGCGGGGTGCCCCCGCCCTCGGCGCGCAGCGGCAGGACCACGCCCAGGGCGTCGTCCGAGGCCGGGGCGGCGGCGTCCAGCCGGGCGGCCAGCGCGGCGGGCGTCGGCGCCTCGAACAGCGACCCGAGGGTCAGCTCGCAGCCGAACTCCTCCCGGACGCGGCCGACCAGGCGCACGGCGAGCAGCGAGGTGCCGCCCAGGTCGAAGAACGCGTCGTCGGGGCCGACGCCCGCCGCGCCCAGCACCTCCGCGAACAGCCCGGTCAGCGCCTCCTCGCGGGCCGAGGCGAACGGCCGCGCCCCCGCCCCGCCGGCGAAGACCGGGGCGGGCAGTTCCCTGCGGTCCAGCTTGCCGTTGGGCGTGAGCGGGAAGGCGTCCAGCGCCACCACGGCCGCCGGCACCATGTGCTCGGGCAGCTCCCGGGCCAGCGCCGCCCGGACCTCCGCCGGGTCCGCGCCGCCCGTCACATACGCCACGAGCCGGTCCTCGCGGACCAGCGCGCACGCCGCGTCCACGCCCGGCAGGGCCGCCAGCGCCGCCTCGATCTCGCCCGGTTCGATGCGCTGACCGCGCAGCTTGACCTGGTGGTCGGTGCGGCCCAGGTACTCGACCTCGCCGTCGGCCGTCCAGCGGGCCAGGTCACCGGTGCGGTACATCCGGCCGCCCGCCGGGCCGAACGGGTCCGCGACGAACCGGGTCGCGTTCAGCTCGGGCCGCCCCAGATAGCCGTCGGCGAGCTGGACGCCCGCCAGGTACAGCTCGCCCGGCACTCCGGGCGGGCAGGGCTGGAGAGCGGCGTCCAGGACGTACAGGCGGGTGTTCCACACCGGCCGGCCGATCGGCACCGCACCGGAGTGGGCCGGATCGCACGCGTGGTACGTGACGTCCACCGCGGCCTCGGTCGGCCCGTACAGGTTGTGCAGCGCCACGTCCGGCAGGGCGCGGGCGAAGGCGTGCGCGGCCTGGCGGGGCAGCGCCTCGCCGCTGCAGAACACCCGGCGCAACGTGCCCGCGCACCCCGCGGCCTCCGGCGCGCCCAGGAACACCTGGAGCATCGACGGCACGAAGTGGCAGGTGGTGACGGCGTGTTCGCGGATCAGCCGGGCCAGGTACACCGGGTCCTTGTGCCCGCCGGGCTCGGCGACCACCAGCGTCGCGCCCTCGCGCAGCGGCCAGAAGAACTCCCACACCGACACGTCGAACGACGACGGCGTCTTCTGCAGCACCCGGTCGGCCGGCGTCAGCCCATACTCGGCCTGCATCCAGCGCAGCCGGTTGTCGATGGCCCGGTGCGGCACGACGACGCCCTTGGGGCGGCCGGTGGAACCGGAGGTGTAGATGACGTACGCCGGGTGGGCCGGGGTGAGCGCGCGGCCCGGGTCGGTCCGCGCGTACCCGGAGGTGTCCAGCCCGTCCAGCACGACCACGTCGGTGCCGGCGCCCTCGGGGAGCCGGCCGGCGCGGTCGGCGAGCGCGCACACGGGCGCGGCGTCGGCGAGCATGTACGCCAGCCGCTGCGCCGGGTAGTCCGGGTCCAGCGGCAGGTAGGCGGCGCCCGCCTTCAGCACCGCCAGCAGCGACACGACCAGCTCCGCCGAGCGCGGTACGCAGACGGCGACGACCGTGCCGGGCCGGGCGCCGCGGGCCTTCAGGTGCCGGGCCAGCCGGTTGGCGCGCGTGTTCAGCTCGGCGTAGGTCAGCGCGGTGTCCCGGAAGACCACCGCGGTGGCGTCCGGGGTGCGGGCGGCCCGCGCCTCGATGGGGCCGATCAGGGTGGTCGGCGGCAGCGCCCGCTCGGTGCGGTTGAACTCCTGGACCACCAGGTCCCGTTCGGCCGGGGTGGCGATCGGGTGGACCGCGAGCGGGGCCCGCGGGTCGGTGCCGGTGAGCCGGTCCACCAGGTGCAGGAACCGCTCCTGGTGCGCGGCGAGATCGGCGTCCTCGTACAGCGCCGGGTTGCCGTCGTGGTCGATGCGCAGGCCCCGGCCGTCGGCCCGGTCGTAGATGTTCACCGTCAGGTCGTCCACCGGGCCCGCGGACAGGTTCCGGGCCCGAGCGGGGGCGCCCGCGAAGTCCACGCCGTAGTCGAACGGCATGACGTTGACGAGCGGACCGACCAGGGCGCGGCTCTCACCGAGCAGGCCCAGGTCGCGGCGGATGTCCTCGTAGCGGTAGCGCTGGTGGCGGCGGACCTCGCGGATGCCGAGCACCACCTGCCGCACCAGTTCCGCGAACGCCGTCTCCGGAGTGACGCGCAGCCGCAGCGGCAGCACGTTCATCACCATGCCGGGCACGCGCAGCGCCACCGACCCCATGCGGCCCATCATCGGCAGGCCCAGCACCACGTCGGTGCGGGCCGTGGCGCGGGCGGTGTACAGCGCCTGCGCGGCGATCAGCACGTCCGGCCACGTCGCGCGGAGCCGGCCCGCCAGGTCCTTCAGCCGCTCGGTGGCCTCGGGGGAGAGGTGCGCCGTACGGCGCAGGAACGTCCGGGAGGGCAGCGCGCCGCGCCCGGCCGGCCGGGGCGCCTCCGGGCGGTCCGCGAACGCCTGAGACCAGTGCGCGCGGTCCGCCGCGAAGGCCGGCGAGGACCGGTAGGCGGCGTCGTCCTCGACGAGCGAGGCCAGCGTGCCGAAGGACCTCGGGGCGGGCTCCTCGCCGCGCGCCAGCGCCGTGTAGACCTCGGCGGTGCGGCGCACCAGCAGCGAGTAGCCGTAGCCGTCCATGACGAGGTGGTGGATGCGCTGGTACCACAGCCACCGGTCCTCGCCGACCCGGAACAGGGCGTGCCGGAACAGCGGTCCGGCCGCCAGGTCGAACGGCTCGGCCAGGTCGGCGCGCATCCACGCCTCCGCCTCGGCGGGGGTGGCCGGCTCCCGTACGGTCAGCGGCGGTTCGACGTCCGCCGCGATGTGCTGCCGGGGCCCGTCCGGGGTGTCCTCGATCCGCACCCGCAGCGCCTCGGCCTCGGCGGTCACCCGGCGCAGCGCCTCGGTGAACAGCGCGGTGTCCAGCGGCCCGTCGATCTGAAGGCACTCGGCGGTGTTCTGCGCGGGGCTGAGCGGATCGAGGGCCTGCGCGAACCACATGCCCGACTGGGCGGCCGTCAGCGGCAGCGCCGACGGGGCCGGTGCCACGGCGGCGGTCATGCCGCCCCCAGCAGCCGGGCCCACGCCTCGATGGCGGGCCGCTCGGCGAGGTCCGCGAAATCGGCGGTCACGGCGTGCTCGTGGCGCCACCGCTCCAGCAGCGCCATGACGCGGACCGAGTCCAGGCCGTAGTCGACCAGGTTCTGGTCGACGGGTATGTCCGCCGGGTCCTCACCGAGGCAGTCGGCGACATCGGTACGGATCTGTTCGACGGTGAGCGCCATGCCTCAGGCCTCCTGGAGCAGTGTGTCGGTGGTGGTGACGACCGCGCAGCGGCCGGCGGCGTAGCGCAGGGCCATGTCGTGGTCCGCGCGGGAGAAGTCCGCGACCGCGTCCGCGACGACGAACGCCTGCAGGTCCCGCTGCCAGGCGTCGGCGGCGGTCATCAGCACCCCGATGTGCGCGTACACGCCGGTGATGACGATCTGGTCGCGGCCCTTGTCCCGCATCAGCTCCGCCAGTTCGGTGCGGACGAACGCGCTGTACTTCCATTTGGTCAGCACCGTGTCGCCGTCCGCCGGGGCGACGACGCCGGGCACGGCGAGCCTCTCCGGGTCGTCGGCGACGCCGGGACCCCAGAAGTCCAGCTGGAGACCGCGCTGTTCGGGCGTCTGGCCGCCGCGCTGGGCGGAGTAGACGACCGGTACGCCGAGCCGGCGGTACGCCTTCAGCAGCCGCGCGGTGTTGGCGAGCATGCCGGTCAGGGGCTGCTCGCCGGCCGGGAAGGCGCCGAGGAAGTGCTGTTGCAGGTCGTGCACGAGCAGGACGGCACGCGCCGGGTCCACGGTCCAGGCCACGCGGCCCGCGGGCAGCTCGTCCGGTGCCGGGAGCGGGTAGGGGGTGATGGCGGGAAGTGCCATGGGGGAGCCTCTCGGAGGGTCAGGACTGTTCGGCGGCGGACCGCAGGTGCTTCTTGCTGATCTTGCCGACGCCGGTCTGCGGGAAGGCGTCGACGAACTCCACGAGGTCGGGGACCTTGTACGCGGCGATGCCCCGCTCGCGGACGAACCGTTTGACCGCCACCGGCTTCAGCGGCTCGGCGCCCTCGCGCAGGATGACGTAGGCGAGGGAGCGTTCGCCGAGGTACTCGTCGGGGACGGCGACCACGGACACGTCGTGCACGGCCGGGTGGGCGAGGATGATGTTCTCGACCTCCTCCGGCGCGATCTTCTCGCCGCCCCGGTTGATCTGGTCCTTGGCCCGGCCCTCCACGACGAGGTGGCCGCTGGGCAGGCGGCGCACGATGTCGCCGGTGCGGTAGAAGCCGTCCTCGGTGAACGAGCGGCGGTTGTGGTCGGGGGCCCGCCAGTAGCCGCGGATGGTGTACGGGCCGCGGGTGAGCAGGTGCCCGGACGCGCCCTCCGGTACCTCGTTGTCCTCGTCGTCGACGACGCGTATCTCGTCGTCCGGGGAGATGGGCCGGCCCTGGGTGGTGACGACGGTCTCGGTGTCGTCGTCCAGGCGCGTGTAGCTGACCAGGCCCTCCGCCATGCCGAAGACCTGCATCAGCCGGCACCCGAGCGCGGGCTCCAGCCGGCGGGCCGCCGACTCGCTGAACTTGGCGCCGCCGACCAGGACCAGCTCCAGGCCGGACAGGTCGTGCTCGGTGGCGCGAGCGGCGTCCGTCCACACCAGGGCCAGCGGCGGCACCAGGCCCGTCATGGTGATCCGCTCGCTCTCGACGAGCGGGAACGCGGTCGCCGGGTCGGGCTTCGGGCAGAGCACCACCGTGCCGCCCGCGTACAGCACGCCGAGCCAGCCCGGCGAACTCATCGGGAAGTTGTGCGCGGCGGGCAGCACGACCAGGAACCGGGTGCCGCCGTCCACCCCGCAGATCTCGTTCGAGCCCCGCAGCGAGTACATGTAGTCGTCGTGGGTGCGCGGGATCAGCTTGTTCAGCCCCGTCGTGCCGCCGGACAGCTGGAGGAAGGCCAGCTCGTGCGGCTCGGGCCCGTCGAACGGCCCCGACGGCTCGCACGACACCTCGCTCAGCGCGGTGTGCCCGCCGGGATCACCGGCCACGAAGACGTGCCTCAGGGACGGCGTCCGCTCCAGCATCCGCGCGGCCAGCTCCCGGTGGTCGTAGCCGGCGTGCCGGTCCGGGACCACGTACGCGACGGCCTCGGTGAACGAGCAGAAGTGCGCGATCTCCGTCTCGCGGTGCGCGGGCAGCGCGTACACCGGCAGCGCGCCGATCCGGAACAGGGCGAAGACCACCTCGACGAACTCGCCGGTGTTCGGCAGCTGCACGACGACCCGGTCGCCCTTGCGGATGCCGCGCGCGAGGAACCCGGCGGCCAGCCGGTCGGCCCGCTCGTCCAGCTCCCGGTACGTCCAGGTACGGCGCTCGGGCGCCGGGTCGACCAGGGCGGTCCGGTCGGGATGGGCGGCGGCACGCTCGCGGAGCATGTCACCGAAGGTCTGGCCGCGCCAGTAGCCGGCGGCGCGGTAGCGCTCGGCGAACTCGGGCGGCCAGGTGGGGGCGTCCACTCCGGGGGTGAGGGTCACAGGGAGGCTCCGACGGCGTGCAGGAAGGTACGGAACTTGGCGGCGGTCTCGGCGGTCTCGGCCTCCGGCGTCGACGCGGCCACGACCCCGGCCCCGGCGAACAGGCGCAGCGTGTTGCCCTCGGCCTCGGCGCAGCGGATCGTCACGACCCACTCGCCGTCACCGTCGGCGTCCTGCCAGCCGACCATCCCGGTGTAGGCGCCCCGGTCGAAGGGCTCCGACTCGGCGATCACCCGCCGGGCCAGGTCGGTGGGGGTGCCGCACACGGCGGGCGTGGGGTGCAGCGCGGACGCCAGGTCCAGCGCGCTGACGGCGCCGGGGTCGGCCAGCTCGCCGGTGACCGTGGTCGACAGGTGCCACATCGCGGCGGTGCGCACCAGCGTCGGCCGCTCGGGCACCTGGAGGGTGGCGCAGAACGGCGCCAGCGCCTCCCGTACGGCGGCCACCACCACGGCGTGTTCGTGAAGGTCCTTCTCGGACTCCAGCAGCGCGACCGCGCGCCGCACATCTTCGGCCAGGTCCTCGCTGCGCGGCGCCGAGCCCGCGAGCGGGTTGGCGGTCAGCCGGCCGCCCTGCCGGGCCACCAGCAGTTCCGGGCTGGCGCCGATCAGGGTGCGGCCCGGTCCGCCGGGCACCGCGAAGGTGTAGCCGGACGGGTCGCGGCGGGCCAGCCGGCGCAGCATCGCCGGCAGGTCGGGGGCGCGGTCCGAGGTCAGTTCCAGGCTGCGGGCGAGGACGACCTTGTCGAACTCGCCGGCCCGCATGCGGGCGACCGCCGCCGCGACGGCGGCGCCGTACCGCTCGGGCGGGGGCACTTCCTCGACCCGCCAGCGGGGCCGGTCCGCGTCGTGCGGCACCGGCAGCGCGACCAGCGGGTCCTCACGCAGCGGCGGTGCCCAGTGCACCACGTCGGGCACCGCCAGCGCGGCCGGGCCGTCGGGGGCGAAGGGCAGCGCGCCGACGACGACCGGCGCCGCGGCTCCCGGCCGGCGCAGCCCGTCGAGGGTCTCGCGCACCCGCACGGCCGGCGGGCGGGAGTCGTCGGGTATGACGGCGGCGGTGCCGCGGCCCAGCAGCGTCCGGTGGGGGGTGGCCACGAACCGGTCGGTGGCCGGGCTGTAGGCGTCGAGCAGGGAGGTGGCCGCGCCGGGGGAGACGGGCGCGAACGCGGTGGGTGCGTGCAGGGAAACGGACATCTCAGTCTCCAGTGAGGGAGGGGCCGGACCGGGGTGTGGTCAGGCCCGCAAGGTGGCGCCGCCGTCGACGTACAGGTCGTGCATCGTGATGTGCCGGGCCCGGTCGGAGGCCAGGAAGACGACGGCGTCGGCGATGTCGGCGGGGTCGGCGATCCGGCCGAGCGGGATGCCGGTGCGGTAGGACGCCGGGTCCCCGTCGATCACCCGTCGCACCGAGGACTCCTCGTCGCCCCCGGCCCACAGGGCGCGCTGCATGTCGGTCATGGTCGAGCCCGGGGAGACCGTGTTGCAGCGCACGCCCTGCCGGGCGACCTCCAGACCGAGGCACTTGGTGAACATCACCGCGGCCGCCTTGGAGGCGGCGTACGCGGCGAGGTTCGCGCGCGGGATGCCGGCCGCGTTGGAGGCGACGGTGACGATGCTGCCCCGGCCGCGTCCGGTCATGCGGCGGGCGACGGCGCGTGAGACGTGGAAGACGCCGGTGGAGTTGACCGCGAAGTGCGCCGCCCACTCCTCGTCGGTGAGTTCGGTGACCGGTGCGTCGCGCAGGACGCCGGCGACGTTCACGGCGACGTCCAGCGGGCCGAGGGTGTCCTCGGTCTCCGCGACCAGCGTCTCCACGGCGGCGGCGTCGGTGACGTCCAGGGTCCGGGCGGTGACCCGTTCCCCGGGCGCCGCCGCGTCGCCGAACGCGAGGTCCGTGGCGACCACCCGGGCGCCCTCCGCGACGAGGGCCGCGACCACCGCGGCGCCGATGCCCCGGCCGGCCCCCGTCACGAGGGCGAGGCGGCCGTCGAGACCGGTGGCGCTCACGACACGAGCGCCTTCGTCAGGTCGTCCAGGACGATCCGCGCGGCGAGCGGGCCGCCGGCGCTGTTCCAGGCGGAGCCCTGGACGACGATGACGTGGCCGTTCCGCTCGGCCTTCAGCTTGCCGAAGTTGGGGACCTTCTTCGCCTCGGCGTACGCCTTCTCGCCGTCGGCCTTGTCGCCGAGGGTGCCGAGGACCAGCCAGTCGGCGTCGATGGCGGACAGCTTCTCCAGGCTCACCGGCTCGCTGTGGCCGCTGCCCACGCCCTGCTGGGCCGCGGGCCGGCCGAGGCCCAGGTCCGAGAGGGTGGAGCCGACGTGGCCCACGCCGCGGCCGACCGCCGACGGGGCGCCGTTCTGCCAGCGGACCACGCTGACCGACGCGCCCGCGTTGGCGCCGAGCTTCTTCTTGGCGGCGGCCAGGTCCGCGTCGAAGCCACTGATGATCTTCTGGGCCTCTGACTCCTTGTCCAGGGCGTCGGCCGTGGCCGTGAACGCCTTCTTCCAGTCCTCGTTGAGCTTGGCGGTGACCACCGTCGGGGCTATCGACTCCAGCTTGGAGACCTGGGTCTTCACGGCCGTCGTCTCGTCGAGCAGGATCAGGTCGGGCCGGAGCGCGGCGACCTTCTCCATGTCGGCCTCGGCGACCGTGGCGACCACCTGCGCCTTGCCCGCCTTGCCGGCGAGGTAGGTGGAGACGCCCTTCTGCCCGCGGCCCGCGGTGGCGCCGACCGGCTCGACACCGAGCGCCAGGGCGGCGTCCAGGGTGGGCTCGCTCAGCGTGACGACCTTCTTCGGGGCGGACGGCACGTCGACCTCGCGGCCCGTGGCATCGGTGAGGTGACGGGTGCCCGTCTCCTTGCCGCTCGCGCCGGCACCGTCGCCGTCGCCGTCGTCGCTCCCGCAGCCGGTGAGGAGGACGGCTCCGGTCAGTACCGCGGCGGCGGAGGTCAGGAGGGTTCTGCGGGTGGAACGTCGGGTGGACATGGAAGAAGTACTCCTGGGTCGGGGGTGGTGGGCGGGAAATGGTTCTCTGAGTCCCGGCCGGGGGCTCAGCCGGCCAGCAGCCGGGCCAGGCCGTCGGCCAGCGCGCCGTGCCAGCAGGCGTAGTCGTGGCCGCCGTTGAAGGCGTCGAAGGTGACCCGGTGGCCGCCCGCGCGCAGGGTGTCGTACAGGACGCGGGCGTGGTCGGCCATGGCGCCCTCGTGCAGCCCCACGTCCAGATGGACGGTCAGGGGGCGCGGCGGCTCGGCCTTGAAGCGGGCGACGAGCCAGGGGTCGCCGTACACGGGGGGTTTGGGGCCGGACGGGGACGGCAGCCCCGGCCGCCACCACAGGGAGGGCGACTGGGCCAGGACGTTGCCGAACCGGTCGGGCCGCAGGTATCCGGCGTACAGGGCGGTCATGCCGCCGAGGCTCTGCCCGGCGACCACCGTCCGGCGCGGGTCGGTGGTGATCGGCCAGCGGCCCGCCGCCCAGGGCAGCAGGTCGTCGGCCAGGAAGGCGACGAACGGCTCCCGGGCGCCGAGGTCGCGCCGGCGGGCGGCCCGGTCCACGGCGTCCGGGGCGACGACGGCCAGCGGCGGCAGCGCCCCGTCGGCGATCATCGCGTCGAGCGTGTCGGCGAGACCCAGCCGCCCGAACCACATGTCGCCGTCGCACACCACGGCCACCGGCAGCGGTGTTCCGTCCCCGCGTCCGGTTTCCGGCGGCAGGTAGACCCAGGCGTCCCGGTCACCGACCGGGGCCGCGGCCGTCACCCGGTGGCGTTCGACGCGCCCGGCCGGCACGGTGCCCCGGCGGCCGGACCACGGCTGGGCCGGGGCGTCCGGCAGCGCGAAGACGGAACTGTCGGCGGACTGCCAACGCGCCGCGATCCTGCGGGGGTTCAGCGGATCCGGCGCCGCGTGCGCGGCGAGCGAGCGCAACCGCTGCTGGAGGGCGTCCGGGTCGGCCGGCGGCTCGCGCAGCGAGATGTCGGCGGCCAGCCGGTACGAGCCCCGGTGGTCGGCGCGCAGCCGCAGCCCCAGATGCCAGACGTCGGTCCCCGGGACCCGCTCCAGGAGCGAATCGGCGAGCCGGGCGCGGTCGGTGATGCGGTTGCCGCTGAACAGCACCTGCCGGGTGGCGCGGTGACCCCGCCACAGGAAGGTGACCGCGCGGTGCCCCGGATCGCCGTCGATCTCTTCGACCAGCGGCGTGCCCGAACGTTCCGCCTCGCGCCAGAACTCGGTGGCCGTCGCGGTGCGGCGGGCCGCGTCCGCCCCGGCCGTCTCCGCCAGGAGGCGGGCGACGCGCGGGCCGGTGACCCGCACCGGACGGACGTCCGACGCTGTGTCATTCGGGGCGGAACTGGACAGGCTGGTCATCGGTGTTCTCCGTGAACCGCGGTTGAGGCGCGCAGGGGTGACCGGTTGTCGACGTGATCGTCAACAACACCGGTTAGGTTAGCCTAAGCTAAGCACATGTCCATTGGAATGTGTGCACACCATCGGCCGAAAACGGTGTCCGTTCCCCGGCGCCGGCCGCGGTACCGGGCCCGGTGCCGAGCCCGCGCGGCGGCGGCCTCATGAGCGCCGCCACCGCGTCCGCCCCGCCGCCGGACACCGCCCCGGACGCGGCACCCGGCTCCCGGACCGCGCGCACCCGGGCCGCGCTGCGCCCGGCCGGTCTGCTCCTCGGAGTCGTGCTGCTGGCGGCGGCGGCCGCCCTGTCACTGGCCGTGGGCACCAAGGGAATCCCCCTCGACCAGGTCTGGTCCGGCCTGTTCACCCCGTCGGGCACCGAGAACGACGCGATCGTGCGGGAGTTGAGACTGCCGCGCACGCTGATCGGCGTCGCGGTCGGCGCGGCCCTGGGCCTGGGCGGCGCGATCATGCAGACCCTGACCCGCAACCCGCTCGCCGACCCCGGTCTGCTCGGCGTCAACGCGGGCGCCTCCGCGGCCGTGGTCACCGCGATCGGCGTCCTGGACATCACCTCGTTCACCGGGTACCTGTGGTTCGCCCTGGCCGGCGCGGCCGTCGCCGCCACCGCGGTGCACGCCCTCGGCGGCGGCCGATGGGCCACCCCGGTCCGGCTCGCGCTCGCCGGAACCGCCGTCAACGCGGCCCTGTTCGGCTACGTCAACGGCCTCTCGCTGTGGCACCTGAGCACCCTCGACGAGATGCGGTACTGGTCGGTCGGCACTCTCGCGAAGCGCGACGTGTCCCTCCTGCTCACCGTGGCACCGCTGCTGGTGGCCGGCGCGCTGCTCGCCTTCGCGCTGGCCCGGCCGCTCGGCGCGATCGCGCTCGGCGAGGACCACGCGCTGGCGCTCGGCACGCGGGTGCGGCGGGTACGGGTGCTGTCCGTCGTCGCCATCACCCTGCTGTGCGGCGGCGCGACCGCCGTGTGCGGCCCGATCGCCTTCATCGGCCTGATGATCCCGCATGCCGCCCGCGCCTTCTGCGGCCCCGACCCGCGCTGGCTCATGCCGTACTGCGCGGTGTTCGCCCCGGTGCTGCTGCTCGTCTCGGACGTCGTCGGGCGGATCGTCGTCCCGCCGTCGGAGATCGAGGTCGGCACCGTCACCGCGTTCCTCGGCGGACTCCTCTTCATCCATCTGGTGCGGCAGCGGAAGGTGGCCCAGCTGTGACTCCGGTGCGGGAGGAGAAGCGCCCGGCCGTCCACGTCGACCTGCGGCGCGGGCTGTTGCGCACGGGGCGCTGGTCGCTGCGGTACGACCCCCGGGCGGTCCTGGTCTGCGTGCTGCTGGCCGCGCTGGCCGCCCTCGCGATGGTCCTCGCCCTCGGCACCGGGACGTACGCGCTGTCCCCGGCCGAGGTGGTGCGGACCCTGTTCGGCGACGGGCCGCCGGGCGCCGGCTTCGTGGTCCTCGACCTCCGGCTGCCGCGCGCCCTGGTCGCCGCGCTCGTCGGGTTCGGGATGGGCATGGCGGGCGCGGTGTTCCAGTCGCTCACCCGCAACCCGCTCGGCAGCCCCGACGTCATCGGCTTCGGCAACGGCGCCTCGGCCGGCGCGCTCGTCGCCATCATCGTGCTGGACGCGGGCACGACGCAGACGGCCGTCGGCGCCGTGTCCGGCGGCTGTGCCACGGCCGCGGCGGTCTACCTGCTGGCCTGGAAGCGGGGGGTGCACGGCTACCGGCTGGTGCTCGTCGGCATCGGCGCCTCCGCGGTGCTGGGCGCGGTCACCAACTTCCTGTACCTGCGCGCCGACATCGGCAAGGCGGCGCAGGCGGCGAGCTGGACGATCGGTTCGCTCAACGCCCGGGACTGGAGCGACGTCACCGTCGCCGCGCTCGGCGTGGCGGTGCTCGGGCCGGTCGTCCTGGGGTACGCGCGGCGCCTGACCATGCTGGAGATGGGCGACGACACCGCCGCCGCGCTGGGCGTGCCGCCCGAGCGCAGCCGCCTGATCCTGCTGAGCGCCGGTACGGGACTGACGGCGCTGGCCGTCGCGGCGGCCGGGCCGGTCCCGTTCGTGGCGATGGCCGCGCCCCAGCTCGCACGCCGGATGACCCGCGCGGCCGGCCCCAACGTCCTGCCCGCCGCCTGGACGGGCGCCCTCCTGCTCACCGCGGCCGACCTCGCCACACAACGCCTGACCGGCTCGGCCCTGCTCCCGGTCGGCGTCCTGACCGGCGTGGCCGGCGGCGCGTACCTGGCGTGGCTCCTGCGGGGCGAGCGGAGGGGGGCGCGGCTGTGAGGGCGGGGCCGGGCGGGCAGCGGGCCTTGGAGCGGCCGGACGTGCCGCACGCCTGGCCGGTGGAGGACCTGCCCGGAGGCCGGGTGCGCGTCCTGTCCCAGGAGACGCGGCTCGGCCGGCCGGCCGGTGACCGGGCGACGGGGTCGTGCCCGGCCACCGTACGGTGCGCGTGGGGAACACCGTGATCCGCCCGGCCGGCCTCGGCGGGAGTGGCTCAGTACGACTTGGGTGCCGGGGGCACGACCGTGAAGGTGTAGCCGTTGCCGGGGCCGGAGAAGGCCAGGCTGAGCGCCGGCCCGAACAGTCCGCAGTCGGTCAGGGAGGGGAAGGCGGTCGTTCCGGAGAACGTCAGCCCGCCGCTGCCGAGCGCGGCGACCGGTCCCTCGAAGTCCAGCGCGAACTCGACGGGTTCGGCGGTCCGGCAGCCCAGCGGGATGTGGACTCCCAGCTCACCGGCGGACACGATCTCCACGGTGGCGAGCGCCTTGCCGTGGATGGCCAGCCGCCCCGCGTCGTCCAGCGAGACGGTGCCGCTCGTCCCCTCCGACTTCAGCCCGATGCGCGCCTGCACCGGCAGCCCGATCACCCGCAGGTGTTCCAGGAACGTCGGCACGGCGAGGGAGCCGTCGAGCCGCCGGGCCGTCAGGTCGGTGTCCGCCGTGAAGGTGGACCCCTCCGGCATGAGCACCGTCTCGCCCAGCGTCTTGAGCTGGAGGCCGCCCTTGAGCAGCCACTTGTCCAGCGAGACGACGAAGTCGCCGCCGCCGGGGTTGGCCGTGGAGCGGGGCGGCGGAAGGATGTTCAGGCAGTCGCCGACGAGCTGCGGCTTGCCGTCGAACCGGTCGGTGAGCCACTTGGTGACGTTCGGCGCGGCCTGGAACTGGGTGGCGATGTGCTCGCTCGGGTATACGTCGAACTTCACCGCCGTGCCCCGCGAGCAGTAGCGCTTCTTCAGGCTGATGGCCTGGTCGAGCGGCAGGATCTCGTCCGCCTGCCCGTGGTACTGGTACACCGGTGCCTGGATCTTCGCACCGCCCAGGTCCTGCTCGCCCAGCACCTCGCCCACGGACCCGATGGCCATCAGCTCGTCCAGCGTGCGGCCGTCCGCCGTGTACTGCTTGATGTCGTCGTTGATGTAGTCGAAGAGCGTCTCGAAGACGCACTTGTCCTTCGCGTCCGCGACGGCCGCCCGTCCCGCGTCGTTGACCAGCTCGTCGAAGGGGATCTTGTCCGGGTACTCGGCCGCGAGCCCCACGACCCCTTGCAGCAGGAAGGACGCTCCGGTGCTGCCGTTGAGGTAGCGCGCCGACGCCTTGAAGTCGCCCGGCACACCGCCCGCGACCACACCGGCCAGGTTCAGCGACGAGGCGTACGACGGTTCGAGCTGACCGGCCCATCCGGCCGACTGCCCGCCCTGCGAGTAGCCCCAGACCGCCGTCATCGCGCTGCCGCTCAGCCCGCTTCCCGGCACCTGGAACGCGGCGAGCGCCGAGTCCAGCACCGCCTGCCCCTGGGACCGGCCCGCCAGGTACGTCGGTGTCTGCCCGGCCCCGTATCCGGCGTAGTCGGTGACGACCACGGCCCAGTTCTTCTTCAGCAGCGCCACGATGTTCGCCGTCTCGTAGTCCGTTCCGGCCGCGAGCTGCGCGGACGGCGCGCACCTCGACGCCAGCCCGTGGGTCCCGGGCGCGTACGCCACCAGGGGCCGTGCCGAGCCGCCGGACCATGCGGTGGCGGGCACGAGAACCGTTCCGGTGACGGTGTTCGCGCCGCCTCGTGAGTCGGTCGACGCGTACGAGATGTGCCAGGCGTTCACGGCGGGCGCCCCGGTGCCCAGCTTCACGGCCGCCGGGGCGGACGTCAGCAGGGTGCCGTGGGCGGGTGCGGCGACAGCGGCCGCGCCGGCCGTCGCGGGCAGCGCGGCGATACCGGCGGCGGCCAGCGCCAGGGGTAAGGCTCTTGCCGTCAGCTTTCTGACCAGGCTTTTCACCGTTGATCTCCTTATGCGGGAGCGTCCGGTTGGATCAGATCCTTACTTACTGCGGAGTAAGTTACCGCCGGTAAGCCCATGAGGGAACCCCCGCGCCGGGCCCGCGCTGTCGCACATCGTCCGCACCGCGGAGACGCCGCACCCGGTCCGCCGGGCGGCGCTGCGGGCGCTGCTCGAACTGCCGGGACAGGAGCCATGGCTGGCCGCTTCCCGGATCGAACCGCTGGTGGGGCTGTTGCGCGGCCCCGACCGCGAGACGGCGCGCCTGGCCGGACGGCTGCTGGCCCGGAGCGAGCAGGGGCGGGCGCGGACGCGGTGGCTCCTGCGGGACCCGCGGGGCCACTTGCTCCGCAAGCGCCGGGAGCACCTTCCGCGTCCGCATCCGCAGGAGGCTTACCCGTACGAGGCCGCGTGCGTCGTCATCTGCGAGGTGATGACCGAGCGGCCGGAGCTGTTCGCCTCGCGCTGCTCCGGTGAGCCGCGCTTCGCCGAAGAGGCGGAGGGACTTCTGCCGCTGCTGGACCCGGCACTGCCGGCCGAGCTGCGCAGGGCCGCCGTGCGGGCGCTCGGAGCGTTCGGAGCGGTCGACTCCCGGGCCGGGCGGGTGGTGGGGGCGGCGCTGCTGGAGCGTGCGCTGCCCGAGCGGCGGACCGTCGAGGCCGCCGCGGCGACGCTGGCCCGGCTGCCGGAGCCGCCCGCAGCGGAACTGCTGCGGCTGCTCGGCGCGGGCGACGACGGGCCGGGCGGCGGGCGCCGGGACGTGGGCACGCCGGTGTCCCGGCGAGGCGCGGCGATCGCGCTCGGCCTGCTGCGGCACGAGGGCGCAGCCCCCGCACTGCTCGCGGCCCTCGCCGCCGACGAGCCGCCCGACCTGCGCCGCGCCGCCGCCGACGCGCTGGGCCTGCTCGGCCACCGTCCGGCCGTCCCGGCGCTGGTGGCACTGGCCGGGGACGAGGAGGAGGCGACCGCCCTGCGGGCGCGCGCGGTCACGGCGCTGGGACGGATCGGCGCCCACGAGGCCCTTCCGGCGCTGCTGGACGCGGCCCGCTCGGACTCCGAGTCGCTCCGGCTGCCGGCCGCCCCATCCCTCGGGAGCTTCCCCACGGCACCAGCGATCACCGCCCTCACGCACCTGGCGTCCGACCCGGAACCGGAGACCGTACGGGCGGCAGTCGACTCCCTGGCGCGCAGCGGCCCGCCGGCCGCCGCCGCCCTCTGCGCCCTTCCCGGCCTGGCCGTCCGTGACCACTGGCCGAGCGACACCCTCCGCGCCCTGGTCACGGCGCTCGCGGCCTGCCCCGGGCCGGAGTGCACCACGGCCCTGGCGCGGCTGGCGCACCCGCCGTACCAGCGGTCCGTCCAGGCCGCGGCCGAACGCGCCCTGGCCGGGCGCCCCGCCGCCGAGGCCCTCCCCCACCTGCTGCGGCTGCTCGCCGACCCGATGATGCGGCACCCCCACGGCCCGGCCCTGCTCGCGCTGGCCCGCGGCGGCGCGCCGGAGGCGGAGGCGATCGTCGTCGAGCACTTCGAACACCAGCGGTCGTTCGTCGCCGGCCGCTACCGGGACGAGGCGCGGGAGGCGCTGCGCGTCCTGCGGCGGGCGGCGGCGCCGTAGGCCGGCTCCACCAAGGCGCCGCCCCGGCCCGACGGGTGTTCGGCCGGGGCGGCGCGGCGCGGGAACCGGGTGTCCGGTCGCTGGGAGCCGGCCGGGGCGGTACGGGCGGTGGCTAGACCTCGGCCGACGCGGGCGTGGGTGCGCCGGTCACGTCGTCCGCGCGCTTGCGCAGGCCGAAGGCGCTGATCAGCGCGGCACCGAGCGCGGCGACGAGCGGCACGACCAGGGCCGCCTGGTAGCCGTCGAGGAGTTCACCGGGCGAGGAGCCGTCGGTGGCCGCGATGTCGACGGCGGCGGCCGCGGACAGGCCGATCGCGGCGCCGAACTGGAAGCTGGTGTACAGCAGTCCGCCGGCGACGCCCTGCTCCTCCTCCTCGACGCCCTCGGTGCCGGCGATGGTGAGCGGCCCGTACGCGAGGGAGAAGGCCAGGCCCAGTACGAGCAGGCTCGGGAACATCAGCGCGTAGCTCCAGTCCGCCTCCAGCGGCAGCATCAGGGCGTACGCCAGGCAGGCCAGCACCAGTCCGCCGAAGATGACCCGGGCGTTGCCGAACCTGTCGACCAGCTTGGGCGTGAGCGTCGGCGACAGCACCGTGTCGACGCCGATCACGATCATCGCGAAGCTGGTCTGGAGGGCCGACCAGCCGCGCAGTTCCTGCAGGTAGAGCGTGACGATGAACTGGAAGCCGAAGAACCCGCCGGAGAAGAGCAGCGCGGCGAGGTTGGCGCGGACCAGTCCGCCGCGCCGGAGCAGGCCGAGCCGCACCAGCGGCGCCGACGACTTGCGCTCGACGACGGCGAAGGCGAGGAACAGCGCGAGACTGACCGCGACCGTGCCGGTCGTCCGGACAGCGTCGACGTGCGTGGCGCGTTCGACGGCGAACACCAGCAGCAGGATCGCGCCGGTCACGGTGACGGCGCCGGCCAGGTCGACGGGCCGGCCCCGCCGGTCGGGGCGGGGCGAGGCGGGGAGGAGGGCGACGGCGGCGAGCAGGATGACCGCCGAGAGGATCACCGGGGCGAAGAACACCCACCGCCAGCTCACCGCGGTGAGCAGACCGCCGACGACCAGGCCGATGGAGAAGCCGCCGGCGGCGGTGCCGGAGTAGACCAGCAGGGCCTTGGTGCGCTGGGGGCCCTCGGCGAAGCCGGTGGTGATGATCGACAGGCCGGCCGGGGCCATGAAGGCCGCGGCGACACCGGTCACGAACCGGGCGACGAGCAGCATCCAGCCCTCGGTCGCCAGCCCGCCCAGGCCTGAGAACAGCAGGAACACCGCCAGCCAGAACACGAACATCCGGCGCCGGCCGAAGAGGTCCGCCGCCCGGCCGCCGAGCAGCATGAACCCGCCGTAGCCGAGGACGTAGGCGCTCACCACCCATTGCAGCGTGCCGGTGGACATCCCGAGGTCGTCACGGATCGACGGGAGGGCCACATTGAGCATGGCCACGTCGATGCCCTCCAGGAAGATCGCGCCGCACAGCACGAACAGCACGCCCCGGGCGCGCCCGCTCATGCGACCGGTGTCGCCGCCCGACGGGGATTGCACTGTGGACACTGAAGTCTCCTTGAGAATGCCGAGGTTGCCTGACGGACGGACGCGCGGGAAATCCGCGGAGTCCGGACATGGACGAGGGGAATCGAGGAAAAGGGCTCGATTCCACGGGTGCGCACCCCGGTTACGCGAGAGCCTGTCGGTTCCCTGTTGTAACTGCCGGAATCATCCGACAGGCTGAGGCCCCATGGAAGAAGGCACTTCGAAGTCACCGAGGCACTGCGCGGGTACCGAGGACTACAACGTCCTTCAGTGGGACGTCCGCGAGGGGTGCGAGGTCCGCCAGATCCTGGACCGCGTCGCCGACAAGTGGTCGCTCCTGGTCATCGCACTCCTGGAGAACCGCAGCCTGCGCTTCAACCAGCTGCGCCACAGCATCGAGGGCATCAGCCAGCGGATGCTGACGGTGACCCTGCGTCAACTGGAGCGGGACGGGCTGGTGCGCCGCACCGTCCACCCGGTGGTGCCGCCCCGGGTGGACTACGAACTGACGCCGCTGGGCGTGACGTTGCACGACACCATCCAGGCGCTGGTGACCTGGACCGAGGAGCATCAGGAGGAGATCGCGGTGGCCCGCGCCGAGTACGACCGGCGTACGGAGGTCAGTGAGAAGGTCTCCTGAGGGGGAGGCATCCCTTCGGCAGCCGGCCGGTGAGTGCGCCCCGGCCGGCCCCCCGAGCGCTGGTGCCCACCCGGCACGTCAGCACCCCGTCAAGGTCGTCCCGGCCATCGTCAGCGTTCCGTCAGGAGGGGCCGGTGACCGGGCGCGGACGGGCTTAGCGTCGATGGCGAGCCCCGGTCCGCCGTCCGGCGACCGGGGCACCCCAGCACTCTCCTGGTAGGTGTCCCGTGGAAGAACTCCCATACGGCGAAGACCCCGAGCCCTCCGATCGGTTCCCGGCCGGACCCCTGTACGTCCCGGTCCGGCCGGGCCCCTCCGGGTCTGTGGTCCGCCTCTTCCGTACCCAGCTCGGCGACCGCTCGGCCGTCGGCTTCACCTCCGAGCGCGGGCTCGTCGCGGCCCTCGGCACCGGTCAGGCGTGGATCCGTCTCGCCGAGCCCGCACTGCGCACACTGACCGCACCGCTCGGCGTCACCACCGTCACGATCGACCCGCCTTTCACGGCCTGCGCGCCGGCGCCGGCCGTCCCGGCCGTCCCGGCGGCGGCCCTGGCCGCCACGGCCCGGTGAACCGGCTGGAAGGAGAGCAGGCGATGACCACCGTTCACGAATCCGCCGTCCCCGCGGCCCTCGCCGAGCTGTCGGTGTGGCCCGCTTCGGCCACCGAGTCCCGCCCCGGCGACCTGGCCGTGGGCGGAGTACCGCTCACGGAGCTGGCCGACCGCTTCGGCACCCCCGTCTACGTCCTCGACGAGGCCGAGGTGCGCGACCGCTGCCGCACCTACCGGAACGCCTTCCCGGACGCCGAAGTCCTCTACGCGGCCAAGGCGTTCCTGTGCCGGGCCATGGCCCGCTGGATGGACGAGGAGGGCCTCGGCCTGGACGTCTGCTCGGCCGGCGAGCTGGAGCTCGCGGTCACCGCCGGCTTCCCGCCGGAGCGGATGGTGCTGCACGGCAACGCCAAGTCCCCGCGGGACCTGGAGACGGCACTCCGCCTGGGCGTGGGCCGCGTCGTCATCGACAGCCCCTCGGAGATCGCCCGGCTGGCCGCCGCCGTGGGCCCCGGCGGCCACCAGAAGGTCATGGTGCGCGTCGTGCCCGGCATCGGCGCGGGCGGCCACGAGAAGATCCGCACCGGCACGGACGACCAGAAGTTCGGGCTCTCCCTCACCGACGGCCACGCCCAGCACGCCATCGCCCGCATCCTGGGCCGGCCGCAGCTCGAACTCACCGGGCTGCACTGCCACCTGGGCTCACAGATCACCAGTGTCAAGCCGTATCTCGCGGCCGTGCGCCGCATGGTCGGCCTGATGGCCCGCCTGCGCGAACAGCACGGGCTGGTCCTGCCCGAACTCGACCTCGGTGGCGGGCACGGCATCGCCTACCGCCCCGGCGAGGACGCCCTGGACCTGACGTCACTGGCCCGCAAGGTGCGCAGGGAACTCGCCGGCTCCTGCGCCGCCGCCGGACTCCCCGTCCCCCGGCTGGTCATCGAGCCGGGGCGGGCGATCGCGGGCCCCGCCGGTGTCGCTGTGTACCGCGTGCTGTCCGTGAAGCGCTCGGGCGGGAACGTCTTCGTGGCCGTGGACGGCGGCATGAGCGACAACCCCCGCCCGGCCCTGTACGGCGTCCGCTACGCCCCCCGCCTGGCCGGCCGGCACAGCACCGCGGAACGGGCCCGCGTCACCGTGGCGGGCCGGCACTGCGAAGCGGGCGACATCCTGGCCGCCGACGCCGAACTGCCCGCCGACGTCCGCCCCGGCGACCTGCTCGCCGTGCCCGTGGCGGGCGCGTACCACCTGTCCATGGCCTCCGGCTACAACCTGGTCGGCCGCCCGCCCGTGGCCGCCGTACGCGACGGCCACGCCCGCCTCCTGGTCCGCCGCGAGTCCATGGCGGACATCCGCGGCCGGGACGTCGGCCTGTAGCAGGGCCGGTTCCGGAGTGGAGCCAGGAGCATCCGGCCTGGCTCCACTCCGGGGTGCGGGCGAGTCACGGCAGCCCGAGCAGGCGGTGGCGGCGTGCGTCCGGCCGCCCGCCGTCGGCGGAGGGTTTCCTCAGGTGCGCGTCCAGCGCTGGTTGCCGCCGCCCGAGCAGGTGTAGAGCTGGATCTGGGTGCCGTTGCCGGTGCCGGCTCCGACGGCGTCGAGGCAGAGGCCGGACTGGACGCCGACGATGGCTCCGTCGGAGTTCAGGCGCCACTTCTGGTTGTCGCCGCCCCAGCAGCCGTAGATCTGGACCTTGGTGCCGTTGCCGGTCCCGGCGGCGTCCAGGCACTTGTTGCCGTAGACCCTGAGCTCGCCGGCGTCGGTGTACGTCCACTGCTGGTTGGTCGCGCTGTTGCAGTCCCACAGCTGGACCTGGGTGCCGTCGGTGGTGGCTGCGTTGGGTACGTCCAGGCAGCGGCCGGACGCCACCCCCTTGATCTGCCCGCCGCCCGTGGGGGGCGGCGTGGTGGAGCCGCCGTTGAGGGCGTTGAGGACGGCGGTGTAGGCGGGCTTCTTGCTGCCGTCGTTGTTGAACAGCAGCGGCGTGTCACTCGACCGCCAGGAGTCGCTGTCGCGCACGCCCCAGACGGTGATGCCGAGGCAGCGCGAGACGGCCAGGCAGTCGTTGGTCACGTTGGCGTAGGTCGTGGACGAGGCGCCCTGGATGTCGAGCTCGGTGACGGCCACGTCGACGCCGAGGGCGGCGAAACTCTGCAGGGTGGTGCGGAAGTTGCTGTTGTAGGGGCTGCCGCTGTTGAAGTGCGCCTGGAAGCCGACACAGTCGATCGGGACGCCGCGCTGCTTGAAGTCCCGGACCATGTTGTACACGCCCTGGGTCTTGGCCCAGGTCCAGTTCTCGATGTTGTAGTCGTTGTAGCAGAGCTTGGCGGCGGGGTCGGCGGCGCGCGCGGTGCGGAAGGCGACCTCGATCCAGTCGTTGCCGGTGCGCTGGAGGTTGGAGTCGCGTCGGCCGCCCGAACCGTCGTCGGAGAAGGCCTCGTTGACGACGTCCCACTGGGCGATCTTGCCCTTGTAGTGGGCCATCACGCCGTTGATGTGGTCGATCATCGCCTGGCGCAGGGTGCTGCCGCTGAGGCTCTGCATCCAGCCGGGCTGCTGCGAGTGCCAGGCCAGGGTGTGGCCGCGCACTCGCTTGCCGTTCTGCACGGCCCAGTTGTAGACGCGGTCGCCGGCGGAGAAGTTGAACTGGCCGCGCTGCGGTTCGGTGGCGTCTATCTTCATCTCGTTCTCGGCCGTGACCATGTTGAACTCACGGTTCGCGATCGAGGTGTACGCCGAGTCGCCCAGTTTGCCCGAGGCGATGGCGGTGCCGAAGTAGCGGCCGCTCTGCGCCGCCGCGGCGCCGAGCGTGCTCTCGGCGGCGTGCGCGGCCGGCGCGGCCAGTGCGCCGGCCGTACCGAGGGCGCCGACGAGCAGCGCCATGAGCGGGCCGCGGAGCCTGCGGCGGACAGCGGATCTGGGAAGGGCGTACGAGCCCATGACTGTGCCTCCAAGATGGACGTCACGGAAGGACTGAGGCGCGGGGGGCGCGTCCCGGGACGGGACGATCCCGGCGTCGCGCGGGTGTGCGTGGATCTGCCGTACGGCATGGATCGCGTAGGGCCGATGTGGCTCGAAATATCGAACTGCGGTCGCTTTCTCAGACAGGGATGATCGAGCCATGACGGTGCACCGTCAATACTCCCCGCAGGAAAAGATTCCGAATTTCGCTCGAAAGTTTCGTATTTCCGTGGCGTGACACCCGTGTTACGACGAGGTCGACGGGTGCGGGGAGCGGAGCACGAGCAGGGTGATCTCGCTGGGGGCGAAGACCCGGAACGGCGGGCCCCAGAAGCCGGTGCCGCGGCTGGTGTACAGGAGGGTGCGGGTGCCATGGCGGGAGAGGCCGGCGAGGGCGGGCTGGTCGAGGCGGACCAGATGGTGGAAGGGCCAGATCTGGCCGCCGTGGGTGTGGCCGGAGAGCTGGAGGTCGATGCCGGCGGCTGCCGCCCGGTCGACGAACTTGGGCTGGTGCGCCAGGAGGAGGACGGGCAGCCCGGGATCGGCGCCGTCCAGGGCTCCGGCGAGGTGGGCGCGGTGGCCCGCCAGACCGGAGGACTCGGCGGTGACGTCGTCCACGCCGGCGACCACGAGGGTGTCGCCGCCGCGTTCGAGCAGCAGGTGGCGGTTGCGCAGCGGCTCCCAGCCCAGCTCGTCCATCAGGTCGACCCAGCCCTGCGCCTCGCTGTAGTACTCGTGGTTGCCGGTGACATAGACCCGGGCACGGGTGGCCCGCACGGTACCGAGCGGGGCGGCCTGGGCGCGGCGCTGTGCGGCCGTGCCGTCCGCGATGTCGCCGGTGTGGCACACCAGGTCGGCCTCCAGGGTGTTCACCCTCTCGCACACCCGCGCCGACCAGCGGGCGCGGTCGAGCGGGCCGTAGTGGGTGTCGGTGACGAGGACGACCCGCAGCCCGTCCAGCCCGGCGCCCAGGCGCGGGAGTTCCACGTCGACCCGGCGCACGCGCGGCACGCGGCGGGCCTCGGCGTACCCCCAGGCGAGCAGCGCGGCGGTCACGCCGAGGACGGCCCACGTGACGATCCGGGCCCGGCCCTGACCGTCCTCGACGCCGGCCACGGTCAGGGCGGGCCGCAACAGGACGCCGAGCAGAACGGACCAGGTGAACAGCACCCAACTGGCGCCCAGCAGGGTGTCACCGACGATCGCGGCCCGGTCCTGCCGGCGCCGCCCGTGTCCGCGCGCCATCGCGAGCGGCATACCGACGAGGCCGGCGGCGAACAGGACGGTGCCGGCCAGTGTGCCGGGCAGCGGCCAGTGCTGGCCGGCGTACAGGAGCACCCAGCAGGGCACGGCCCACAGCAGCACGGGGGCGATCAGGGGGAGGTGGCGCAGCAGGCGGTGCGGCAGGCTCCGCCGCGGTGCTCGCGCCCCGCCCTCGGCGGGCCGGGTGCTGCTGGTGTCGGTCACGCTTCCCCTCCCTGACCGGGCTGCCGTGTCGCCGCACTGTATCCGGTCGCCCCGGGGCCGACGGGCCGGTGCTCGGGGGAGCGGCCGCCGGGCGAGGTTCTGGCGGGGCACGTACGGCGCTGCCGTCATCGGCCGTCGGGTGGAGGGGCCGGCGGAGCGCGCACGGCGCTGTCGTCCGCCGGCGGGGCCGCCCCGGCCGCCCGTTCCCACGCGACGTACCGTGCCGCCTCACCGCGGGCCGTCGTGCCCCCGCAGGTGCAGCGCGCGCAGGGCGACCTCCAGGGCGAAACGGTGCTCGGGGTCGGCGAGCCGGTCGCCGAGGTGGGAGTCCAGGGTGCGCAGGCGGTAGCGGACGGTCTGGGCGTGGACGCCCAGCATCTCGCCCACCTGCTCCGCGGGCGCGCGGGTGGAGATGTGGACCCGCAGGGTCTCGATGAGCCGGCCGCGCCGACTGGGCGGGAGCCCGTCGAGCGGGGCCAGTTCGCGGGCCGCGAGATGGTCGGCCAGGGCCTGGTCGGACAACAGCCACAGGGTGGTGAGGTGGTCCTCGCAGGCGATCAGCGGGGCGTTGGGGACCACTCCGTCGTCCACCAGTTGCAGGATGCGGCGCGCCCAGCGCACCGAGTCGGCGGCCTGGCCGAGCGGGACGGTGAGACCGAGCACGGCACGGGTGCCGGACAGCGCCTTGCGGAGCATCGCCAGGCGCTGCGGGGTGAGGCTGCCGGGGACGAGCAGGTGGGGCTGGGGCATGTCGAGGTCGACGAGGACGTCCTCGTCGAGCGCGGCCTGGACGCGGTCGGCCACCGGGGGGCGCAGCGCGACCAGGGTGCACCGTAGGGGCAGCTCCCAGCCGGCCGCCTCGGCCAGCTCGGTGACGGTGGTCCCGGGCAGCGGCGGTGCGGCCAGGATGAGGTGCAGCAGGCGTCTTCGTAACGCGGACACCTCGGAGGCGGCCCGCTCCCGCACCTCCGCGTACCCCTCACGGGTGACCGCCTCCAGCTCGTCGACGTAGGCGAAGAGGGCGTCGGCGAAGGAGAGGACGAGGGCGGGGGAGAGGTTGTGCTGCCGCCCGATCGTCTTGGCGCGGCGCAGCGTGATCCGCGCCCCGAGGCGGTAGGCGCCTTGCAGGGTGTGCAGGTCGCGGCCTTCGTACGCCTCCACCCGGCCGAACCTGCGCAGCAGTTCGTCGCGGGCTTCCGAGCGCTTGCCGGGATCGGCCACCCGGTCCACGAAGGTCACCACCGCCAGTTCCACGCCCTGGCGGATCGCGTCCCCGCTCGGCCCGTTGAGCAGCCGGCCGTACACCGGGTAGGCGCGGGTGACCTCCGCTCGTATCTCGTTGAGCAGGCCCGGCAGTTCGGGCCGTATGAAGGCCGCGAACCTCTTGGGGAGGGGGCCGAGCGGTTCGCCGACCTCGGGGGACCGTGCGATCGAGGGCATAAGTCACCTCTTGCGCTCAGAAGTGTCCGGCGAGGTGGCCGGCCGGGCACCGCCCGCCTCGCGCGGACGGCGCCCGGACCGGTCCACCAGGTGTCACACCGGTCTGGGTGCTGACACTTAATCAACTCGGCCGCCGGGTGTACACCGTTCAGGCGGATTACGCCGGTGCCCGGCGAAGCTCGCCGCCCGGAAACGGCCGGGCCGTGGCCGTCACCGGACGGCGGAGTGCCAGTCGCGGGCGAGCACCTTGCCGGCGTCGGGTACGACGGTGCCGGGCGCGGTCAGGCCGGCCAGGGAGGTCTGGGCGTTGTTCAGGGTGAGGCTGTTGTTCCCGGCGGCGGAGGGCAGGCCGGTCTTGGCGTTGACGGCGGCGTTGATCAGGCCGACGTTCAGGCCGCAGCCGGTGGCCCCCGGTACCGCGAAGCTGCTGTCGTTCTGCGGGGCGCCGGTGAGGTCGATCCGGCTCATCTCGCCGGCGTCGTCGGCCGTGCCGTCCCCCTTGAAGAAGGTCATCCCGAACGCCGGGTAGTCGAGGTTCTTCGGGCGCAGCACGATCGGCGCGGACGCCGACCCGATGTAGCAGTTGTCGCCGAGGAGCGGGTTCTGCAGGTGGACGCGGACCGGCAGGGCGATGATCGGCATGTCCTTCAGGACGCCCGCGGTCTGGTCGAAGGCGTACGGCGCGCCGACGGACTCCATGGTGGCGGTGATCTTGTTCAGCTTGGCGTCGCTGAGGGTCTGGCAGATGCCGGTGATCACCGGGATGTCGCTCGGGCACATCAGGCCGAGCAGACCGCCGGGGACGGTGGCGGAGTCGGCGACCAGCGCGCCGGAGGGCGGGGCGACGACGGTGCTGGTGCCGTCCGCGTTCTGCACGACACCGAACTGGAGGTTGGTCCGGCCCGTGACCACGGTGGTCTTGCCCAGCTTGATGGAGCCGCTGGCCGAGGTGGAGACCACGCACTGCGGGGTCCGGTCGGAACCGTCGGCGGCCAGCATCGCCGGGGCGTCCACGGGGCAGCGGGTGAAGGGGGCCCACTGACCGTTCAGCGTGGGGTCGGCGGCCGTCGCGCCGCCGATGGAGGCGAGGGTGCCGAGCGCGGTGAGGGCGGCGACGGCACAGAGCCGGGTGCGGGTGGAGAGCCGGGGCATGGTGGTGGCCTTCCGGGGCGAAGGGGGAAGTGCCGAGCGGGGACGGCTCAGCGCTCGGGGACGGGAATGACGAGGGGTTGCAGGTCCTTGGTGCACTGGTCGGGGTTGAAGACCTGCACCGCGCAGGTCTGGCCCTGCATCTGCTTGACGTAGTTGCCGGGGCCGGACACCGAGGCGGTGAGCAGGCGGTCGAGGTTCTCGCCCTTGCCGCCGCAGTGGGTGAAGGCGGGGATGGTCACCTCACCGGTCAGCGGGCCGCCGGAGCTGAGCAGATAGCCGACGGGCAGGGCGGGGGGCTGGTGCGAGCTGCGGCCGGTCAGCACCAGGTGGTCACCGGGGAACTTCGCGGGCTCGGGCTCCTCCGAGCGCAGCGGGGACCGCGTCCGGCAGCCGGTACCGACGTCCAGCGGGGTCCCGTTGACCTCCAGGGCGGTCACCCGCAGGACCAGCGGGACCCGGATCCGTGTCTCCAGCTTGGTGAACTGGGTGACGAACGAGGTCTCGCCCTTGCCGTCCATGGTCATGGGCCCCGTCTGCTCCAGCACCATGGTGGCCTTCGTCGGCACGAAGCCGAAGGTCAGGAAGGTCGCCTGGAACGGAGGGGTCCGCGGCTCGCCCCGGTACCAGAGCGTTCCCTGCGAGTGCTGGGTGAGATAGCCCCCGCTGTAGTCCGGGAAGAGCTCGATGTCGGTGGGGCCCTGCTCGATCAGCGCGCAGGACAGGGGGATCAGGGAGGCTCCGGCGAGCTTGCGCACGTTGGTGTAGCCGGTGATGTAGGCGTTCAGCGATGCCGAGGTGGACGGGTGCCGCTCGTCGTAGCGGCAGGGCGGGGCGTCCGGGCGGCGGGTGGCGGCACCTCGCGGGGCCCGTTCCGTCACCGTCGGCGCCCGGCCCTTCTGATCGTCCCGGCCGTCCTGGCCGGTCTGCTCGTTCGGGGCGTGCGGGCTGCCGGACGCCCCGGGTGAGCCGCCGTCCGGCGCCGGGACGGAGGGCGTCGGTGAGGCGGGGGTGGTGGCCGGGGGCCCGGGGTCCGGCCCGATCGGTACGGTGGCCAGCAGGCCCCGCTCGGGCGCGTCCTCGGCGAGCGAGCAGCCGATGGTCAGCGCGGCGGGGTCGGCGGCGGTGCCGTCCGGGGTGTCGAGCGCCAGATCGAGGTCGAGGGCGCGGGCGGAGAAGGCGAGGTCGCCGGCCACGCGGGCGGTGACGGAGGGGACTTCGCCCGTCGCGGTCAGCGTCAGGGGTCCCGAGGCGGGCAGGGCGGCCGGCCGCGCGGTACCGCGCCAGGTCGCCTCGGCCGCCGCCTCGCCCTGCGCGATGCCGACCCCGAGGCGGGTCACCGCGCGCACGCCGGCCGCCCGGCCGCGGGCGAGGTCCGCCACCGCTGCGGCCGGCAGCTCGACGGTGGTGGTGACACCGGTGGGGGTGAACGCCCTGCCCGCCTCGGCGGTGGCGGGGAAGCCTGCCGTGACGCGTACCGTCGCGGGCTGTTCTCCCGAGGGCAGCCGGCAGACGTAGGGGAGCGCGACATCCGCCTCCTGGGTGCCCGCGGCCGAGACCGCGGCCGGGACCATGGCGGCGAGCACCACGAACGCGCCGATGGCCGAGGTGCGGGCGCGGACCCGGGGCAGCCGCGGCGCGGCGGCGCGATGGCCTCTCATACAGCTCCAGTCGGTCGTACACCGGTGGGGACAAGGGGGAACGGCGCCGGGGGCGGGGCCGGGCGGTCCGCGTCCGCCCGGCCGGGGTGCGTGACCGGCCGGGCGGACGCGGACGGCGGCGCCTTACGGGTTGGAGCCGACGATCTTCGGGATGGAGCCGTTGGAGGCCTTGATGACGTAGTTGCCCTTGAAGGTGGGCTTGGTGGAGGTGGTGACCACCGTGCCGCAGTTGACGGGGGCCGGGTTGGAGCTGACGACCAGGTCGCCCGCGACGCTGTTGACCGCCAGGACGCCCGAGGAGTTGGTGTAGGTGCCCGAGGCCTTGCCCGTCACGGTGAACTTGCAGGCGCCCGCGGTCACGTTGGCCTTGACGTTGCCGACGTAGCCCGTGGTGACGCCGGTCGTGGCGTTGTAGTCCTGGGCGACGACCGTCCAGGGGGTGACCGCCACGGTGCTGACGTTGCCCAGGACGCTGGTGCACGGCGAGGCCGAGGTGCCGAAGCTGATCGAGCTGATGGTGGCGACCGTGGCCGGGTTGCCGGTGGCGTTGGACATGGTGCCGGACGCGCCGGAGGTCGTGCACGTCATCGGAATGGTCGCGGTCAGCACGATGTTGCCGCTGTTCGTCGCCGTGTAGCTGCCCGTCGGGGTGACGGTCCAGTTCGTGGAGGGAGCCGCCGAGGCGGGACCGGCGGTGAGACCGAAGGCGGCCGCGGCCGCACCCGCCACGACGGCGAGCCTTCTCGTGTGCTTCTTCATGGCGTCAGGGCTCTCCTTGTGGTTGAACGGCAGGGATGGGCCGCCGCTGAATCGATCCGGGGTGTGCGGCCCGCGGCTCGGTGTTCCCCGTCCGCGGACCATGACGTTACTGGCGGGAAACTTCGCCGAACAATGCCGTTGTTCATGATTCTTTGAAAAGAGGAACCATCTCTTTCCGGGGTGAGTGATCCACCACCGGTCTTAGTCATCCGCTGCCAAAGCCGGGGCTCTTCGGCGGTGCGGGAGATGGTGTCCCCGGCCTGCCCGCACGGGGCCGGATCGCTCACTCTGCGACAAGTTCCGCAGGCGGGTTTGTCTGCGCCGTGACAGATTTCGCATGGCCGGACCGGGACTCACCGAAAACCTGGAACCCTGTATTGCCCCCCGCGGTTACTGGGCCGTAACGTGCCGGTGCGGTGCTCGGTGCCAGGTCGGCGACCCCCGCCGGCCGAGCCGTGGCGGATGCCTTCCGGCCGCCGGCCCGTCCTGTCCGCGCCGAGGCGCGGACGGGCGGAGCGGGATTGTCTGCGGGGTGACAAACGCCGGGCCGGCGGCGGGGGTTGTGGCGCCGCACCCGATGCCGGCGGGCTGCGCCCCGAGTTGACGCGCGCACCCGTGCACACGGAACCAACCTGCGTCCGCTGGAGGTGATATGGGCGTCGAAGTGGTGGTCGAAGGTCTGACCAAGTCCTTCGGTAAGCAGAGCATCTGGCGGGACGTGACACTCACTCTTCCGGCCGGAGAAGTAAGCGTCATGCTGGGGCCGTCCGGCACCGGGAAGACCGTCTTCCTGAAGTCGCTCGTCGGGCTGCTCAAACCCGAGAAAGGCCGGGTGCTCATCAATGGGGTGGACATGGTGAACAGCCCCGAGCGGGAAATCTATGAGACCCGTAAGTTGTTCGGGCTCATGTTCCAGGACGGGGCCCTGTTCGGATCCATGTCGCTGTTCGACAATATCGCCTTCCCGTTGCGCGAGCACACCCGCAAGAAGGAGTCGGAGATCCGCCGCATCGTCATGGAGCGGATCGAGATCGTCGGACTGCTGGGCGCGGAGGGCAAACTGCCGGGGGAGATCAGCGGAGGCATGCGCAAACGGGCCGGACTGGCCCGCGCGCTCGTGCTGGACCCGCAGATCATCCTCTGTGACGAACCGGACTCCGGCCTCGACCCGGTCCGCACCGCCTACCTCTCCCAGCTGCTGATCGACCTGAACGCGCAGCTCGACGCGACGATGCTCATCGTCACCCACAACCTCGACATCGCCGCCACCGTGCCCGACAACATGGGGATGCTCTTCCGGCGCGAACTCGTCACCTTCGGCCCGCGCGAGGTGCTGCTCACCAGCGAGGAACCGGTGGTCGCCCAGTTCCTCGCCGGCCGGCGTGAAGGCCCCATCGGAATGTCGGAGGAGAAGGACGCGGCCACCCTCGCGGCCGAGGCGAGCACCGCCCGCGCCACCGCCGAGCCCCGCAGGATCGTGCCGCAGCTGGAGCCGTCGCCCGGACTGCCGTACCGCCGCGCCGTCACCCGACGGCGGGAACGCGTCCTGCGGATGATCGACCAACTGCCCTCCGCCGCCCGCGCCGCCATCCTGCGGACCTACGCGGACAGCGCCGCGCCACCCACCCGGCCGATCCCCGCCGCCGGGAGCGGCGCATGATCACCGGAGCGCTGCGGCAGACCGGGCGGCTCTTCGCGCTCGCCGTCGAGGTCGGCCGTGCCATGTTCCGGCGGCCCTTCCAGTTCCGCGAGTTCATCGAGCAGTTCTGGTTCGTCGCCGGAGTCACCATCCTGCCCGCCGCTCTCGTCTCCATCCCCTTCGGCGCGGTCATCGCGCTCCAGGTCGGCTCGCTCACCCGGCAACTGGGCGCCCAGTCCTTCACCGGGGGCGCCAGCGTGCTCGCCGTCGTCCAGCAGGCCAGCCCGCTCATCGTCGCCCTGCTGATCGCCGGCGCCGGCGGCTCCGCCATCTGCGCCGACCTGGGCTCCCGCAAGATCCGCGAAGAGCTGGAGGCCATGGAGGTCATGGGCGTCTCGCCCGTCCAGCGCCTGGTCGTGCCCCGGGTGCTGGCCACCATGGGCGTGGCGGTCCTGCTCAACGGCCTGGTCTCCGTCGTCGGCACCCTCGGCGGCTACTTCTTCAACGTCATCCTGCAGGACGGCACCCCCGCCGCCTACCTGTCCAGCTTCTCCTCCCTCGCCCAGCCGGCCGATCTCTACATCAGCGAACTCAAGGCCCTGGTCTTCGGGTTCATCGCGGGTATCGTCGCCGCCTTCCGGGGGCTCAACCCGCGTGGCGGTCCCAAGGGGGTCGGCGACGCCGTCAACCAGTCCGTCGTCATCACCTTCCTCCTGCTCTTCTTCGTCAACATGGTCATGACGGTCCTGTACCTCCGGATCGTCCCGCCGAAGGGGGGCTGACCCGCGATGGCCTCCCCGCTCGCCTGGCTCGACCGCTCCGGCGACCACCTGCTCTTCTACACCCGGGCCCTGCTGTGGATCCCGCGCGCCCTGCGCCGCTACCTCAAAGAGGTCCAGCGCCTCCTCGCCGAGGTCGCCTTCGGCACCGGAGGGCTCGGCGTCATCGGCGGCACCATCGGCGTGATGATCGCGATGACCCTGTTCACCGGGACCGTCGTCGGACTCCAGGGGTACGCGGCCCTCGACCAGATCGGCACCGCCGCGTTCACCGGATTCGTCTCCGCCTACTTCAACACCCGCGAGATCGCCCCCCTCGTCGCCGGGCTCGCCCTCTCCGCGACCGTCGGCGCCGGCTTCACCGCGCAGCTCGGCGCCATGCGCATCAACGAGGAGGTCGACGCCCTCGAAGGCATGGGCATCCGCTCCATGCCCTACCTCGTCACCACCCGCGTCATCGCCGGGGTCGTCGCCATCATCCCCCTCTACGCGATCGGCCTGCTCTCCTCCTACCTGTCCTCCCGACTGGTCACCGTCCTGTTCAACGGCCAGTCGCGGGGCACCTACGACCACTACTTCAACCTGTTCCTCTCCCCGACGGACGTGCTCCTGTCCGTGCTGAAGGTGCTGATCTTCAGCGTGATGGTGATCCTCGCCCACTGCTACTACGGCTACCGCGCCGCCGGCGGCCCGGCCGGCGTCGGCGTCGCCGTGGGCCGGTCCGTACGCAACGCCATCGTGCTGATCAGCGTCACCGACTTCTTCCTGTCGCTCGCCCTGTGGGGCGCGACCACGACCGTGAAGGTGGCGGGGTGAGATGAGCCGACCACGAGGCGACACGCTGCGCCGCCGCTTCGCCGGGGTGGTGTTCCTGCTGGTGCCCGCCCTGCTGATCTGGCTGGCCGTCGCCGTCTACGACAAGAGGTTCACCGACTCCGCCCCGGTGGTCGTCGAGACCGGCAGCGTCGGCAACGAGATGCACCTGGGCGCCGAGGTCAAACTGCGCGGCGTCGTCGTCGGCGAGGTCCGCGCCGTCCACGCCACCGGCGACGGCGCCCGGCTCACCCTCGCCATGAAACCCGGCGCCCTCGACCGGGTGCCGTCCGACGTGCGCGCGCAGATGCTGCCGACCACGCTGTTCGGCGAACGGTACGTCGCGCTCGTACCGCCCGCGCGCCCCTCGCCACGGCCGCTGACCGCCGGGGCCGTCATCCCGCAGGACCGCTCCGCGAACGCCGTGGAACTCCAGCAGGTCCTCGACAACGTGCTGCCGATGCTCACCGCCGTCCAGCCGCACAAGCTCTCCGCCACCCTCTCCGCCGTCTCCCAGGCCCTGGAGGGCCGCGGCGACCGGCTCGGCGCCACCCTCACCCGGCTCGACGCGCACCTGCGCCGGTTCAACCCCCAGCTGCCCACGCTCAACCGCGACCTCAAGGAACTGGTGAAGGTCAGCCATGTCTACGCGGACGCCGCCCCCGACATCCTCGCCGCGCTCACCGACTTCACCACCACCAGCGGCACCCTCGCCGAGCAGGAGGCCGAACTCGCCGGCACCTTCGGCGCCACCACCAAGGCGGCCGAGGACATGACCGCCTTCCTCCAGCGGAACGCGGACAACATCATCCAGCTCAGCGCCGCGAGCCGGCCCACCCTGGAACTGCTCGCCGAGTACTCCCCGTCCTTCCCCTGCACCCTGCGCACCCTCGCCGAGTTCGTGCCCGCCATGGACAAGGCGCTCGGCAAGGGCACCGACCGGCCCGGCATCCACGTCGACGTCACCACCGTGCCCTCGCGCGGCGCCTACCGCCCCGGCCGCGACACCCCGGTCTACGACGCCGGGGGCGGCCCCCGCTGCCACCCCGTCCCCTACCTCGGCACCGCCGCGGAACCCGCCACGACGGCATACCCGCGAACCGGTTCCGAACTCGGCCCGGCCAACACCCCGCAGGAGAACGACCTCATCGACGAACTGCTGGCCCCCGCCACCGGCCGGCCCCCAGGCGAACTGCCCGACTGGAGCAGCCTGCTGGCCGGCCCGGCCTACCGCGGCACGGAGGTGACCCTCGGATGACCGCCCCCGACCACGCCCACACCCGACGGCGCTCCCTGGCCGGACCGCTGCTGAAGTCGCTGGCCTTCGTGATGGTGACCGGCCTCGCCACCGCCGTGCTCGGCCTCAGCGTCGCCGACACCGGCATCGGCGGCGGCACCGCCACCTATCGGGCGCTGTTCACCGACGTCACCGGCCTCGACGAGGGCGCCAGTGTGCGGATCTCCGGGGTGAAGGTCGGTGAGGTGACCGACGTGCGGGTCGTCCACCGCCGCACCGCACAGGTCACCTTCACCGTCCGCGAGGACCGCCGGCTGCCCCGGTCGGCCACCGCCGCCGTGAAGTACCTCAACATGGTCGGCCAGCGCTACGTGGCCCTCGACCGGGGCAGCGGAGACCTCACCGGCACCCTCCGGCCGGGCGACACCATCCCGTTGGAGCGCACCACCCCCGCCCTGGACCTGACCCTGCTCTTCAACGGGTTCAAGCCGCTGTTCGAAGGACTCTCCCCGAAGGACGTCAACGAACTCGCCGGGTCCATCGTCCAGGTGCTGCAGGGCGAGGGCGCCACCGTCGACAGCCTGATCCGCCACATCGGCTCGCTCAGCACCACCGTCGCCGCCAAGGACAAGGTGATCGGCGAAGTCGTCGACAACCTCGGCACCGTCCTGCGGACCCTCAACGAACGCGAGGCCGGCTTCGACGACCTCGTCGCCACCCTGCGGTCCCTCGTCACCGGCTTCAACGACGACCGCGAACCCCTCGGCGAAGCCGTCCAGGCCATGGGCGAGCTGACCACCGTCACCGCCGGACTCCTCCAGGACGGCCGCGCGCCCCTGAAGAAGGACATCCGCGAACTGGGCCGGCTGTCGACGGGCCTGGCCGAACACACCCCGCAGATCGAGGACTTCCTCGACCGCAGCCCCGCCAAGATGTCCGCCCTGGCCCGGCTCTCCTCCTACGGATCGTGGTTCAACCTCTACCTGTGCGAGGCACGGGTGAGCGGCGTGACCACCTCCGACGGCTCCGAGGCACCGACCGGTATCGCCCTCACCGAATCGAGGTGCCGCGGATGAGACCCTTCGCACGGGGCGGCGGCACCGGCCGGCCGGACGCGGCCCGGCGCCCGCGCTTCAAGCCGGTCAGGGAACGGGACCCCCGTGCCGTGGGCGTCGTCGGACTGCTCGCCCTCGCCCTGCTCGCCGTCCTCGTCCTGCGGGTGGACCGGCTGCCGTTCGGCGGCGGCACCACCTACAGCGCCGACTTCTCCGAGGCGGCCGGGCTCGACGAGGGCGACGAGGTGCGCGTCGCCGGCGTCAAGGTCGGGGAGGTCACCGGCGTCGCCCTCGACGGCCCCAAGGTCAAGGTCAGCTTCGAGGTCGAGGACGCCTGGATCGGCGACCGGACGACCGCGGCCATCGCCATCAAGACCGTCCTCGGCGACAAGTACCTGGCGCTCGACCCGCTCGGCGCCGCCCGCCAGGACCCCGGCAGCCGCATCCCGCTGACCCGCACCACCTCCCCGTACGACGTGACCCAGGCGCTCCAGGACCTCGGCGGCACCATCGACGCCCTCGACACCCGGCGGCTCGCGGACAGCTTCGAGACCATCTCCAAGACCTTCGCCAACTCCCCGCCCCACGTGCGCAAGGCCGCCGACGGCCTGTCCGCGCTGTCGAAGACCGTCTCCCGGCGCGACACCGAACTCGCCGAACTCCTGCGCGGCAGCGCCAGGTTCACCCAGACGCTGAAGGACAAGAAGTCCAGTTTCGAGATCCTCCTGCGGGACGGAGGCTCCCTGCTCGGCGAGTTGCGCGACCGCCGCGACGCCATCCAGGCGCTGCTCGAGGGAAGCCGGGACCTCGGCACCGAACTCGGCGGCCTCGTCGAGGACAACGACCGGCAGCTGGGCCCCACCCTTGAGGCGCTCGGCCGGGTCACCACCGTCCTGGAGAAGAACAGCGCCCAGCTCGGCAAGACCCTCGCACTGGCCGGACCCTACTACCGCCTCGTCGGCAACACCCTCGGCAACGGCCGCTGGTTCGACAGCTACCTGTGCGGCGTCGTCCCCCGCGCCTATCTGCCCGAGGGCTCCCGGCCCTCGACCGGCTGCGTGCCGCCGAAACAGCCGGCCGCGGCCGAGCGGAAAGGTGAGCGATGAGCACCCGCCGGAAACTCCTCGCCTGCGCGCTCGCCCTGACGGTGCTGATCGCCGCCGGGCTCGCCGCCGTACGGGTCCTCGGCTCCGACGGCACCCGCCTCACCGCCTACTTCGACCGCGCCGTCGGCATCTACGCCGGATCCGACCTGCGGATCCTCGGCGTACGGGTCGGCGAGGTCGAGTCGGTGCGGCCGCAGGGCACCACGGTACGGGTCGGCCTCCGGGTCGACGAGGGCGTCAAGGTACCCGACGGCGCCCGCGCCGTCGTCGTCGCACCGAGCGTCGTCTCCGACCGGTACGTGCAGCTCACCCCCGCCTACCGCGACGGCCCGGCCCTCGCCGACGGCGCCGTCCTGCCCGCCGCCCGCAACCGCACCCCCGTCGAGATAGACCAGCTCTACGACTCGATCACCGAACTCAGCCGGGCGCTCGGCCCCGACGGCGCCAACTCCGCCGGCGCGCTGTCCGGCCTGCTGCGCACCGGGGCGGCCAACCTCCGCGGCAACGGCGAGGCCATCGGCGAGAGCATCGAGCAGTTCGGCAAGGCGGCCAAGACCCTCGACGGCAGCAGTGACCACCTGTTCGACACGCTGAGCCGGCTCCAGGCCTTCACCACCATGCTCAAGGAGAAGGACGACGACGTGCGCACCGCCCAGGAACGCCTGGCCGAGGTCGTCGGCGTCTTCGCCGACAACAAGGACGACCTCGCGGGCGCCCTGGCCGAACTCGGCACCGCCCTGGGCCAGGTCAAGACCTTCATCGAGGACAACCGGGGCGCGCTGAAGGAGAACGTGGACCGGCTCGTCCCCCTCACCCGGACCCTGGTCGAGCAGCGGGCCTCCCTCGCCGAGGCCCTGGACGTGGCGCCGCTGGCCGCGGCCAACGTCGTCAACGCCTACAACCCCGACACCCGCACCCTCGACGGCCGCGCCAACCTCAACGAGATCAGCCTGGGCGGCCCGCTGCTGCCGCTGTACCCGACGGACGGCATCACGGCGTCCGGGAAGGGACAGCGATGAAACTCCTCACCCGGCCCGCCGACCCGCCGGCCGAGGCGGTCCGCAGGCGGACGCTGACCAAACCGGGCGCGGCCCGCCTCACCGTCGGCGGACTGCTCGCCCTCGGCCTGACCCTGGCCCTCGGCGCGGCCACCCTCGGGCTGACGCGCTTCGACGGCGTCCAGGAACTGCCGCTGCCCGGCGGCGCCGACCTCGGCGACCACCCGTACACCGTCACGGCGGAACTGCGCGACGTGCTCAGCCTGGTGCCGCAGGCGGCGGTGAAGGTCAACGACGTCGCCGTCGGCCGGGTCACCGGCATCGAACTCGACGGCTGGTCCGCCCGCGTCACCATGAAGATCAACGGCGCGGTACGGCTGCCCGCCGACGCCACCGCCCGGGTCGGACAGTCCAGTCTGCTCGGCGAGAAGTACATCCAGCTCGCGGCGCCCGCCCGGGAGACCGGCGCCGGGCGGCTCGCGGACGGCGCCGTCATCCCGGTCTCCCGCACCAGCCGCAACACCGAGGTCGAGGAGGTGTTCGGCGCGCTGTCCCTGCTGCTCAACGGCGGCGGCGTCAACCAGCTCAAGACCATCACCCGGGAACTGAACGAGGCGCTCGGCGGCCGGGAGGGCGACGTCCGCTCCGTACTGAAACGGGTCGACACCCTGGTGACCGACCTCGACGACCACCGGGGCGACATCACCGACGCGCTCGACGCCGTCAACCGGCTCTCCGCGACCCTCGCCACCCGCGAGGACGACGTCGCCACCGTCCTCACCGACCTCTCACCCGGACTGAAGACCCTCGACCGGCAACGCGGCTCGCTGCTGACCATGCTGCGCTCCCTCGACACGCTCTCCGAGGTCGCCGTCGCCACCATCGACGCGAGCAAGGACGACATGATCGCCGACCTCAAGGCCATCGCGCCCTCCCTGAAGGCCCTCGCGGACGCGGGCACGGACCTGCCCGACTCGCTCCAGGTGCTGCTCACCTACCCGTTCACCGACGAGGTGCTGCGCGGAGTGAAGGGCGACTACCTCAACGTCTACCTGGAGATGACGGCCGCGCCGGGAACGCGGATCATCCCGCCGCTGGTGCCGCGGAGCACGCCCGCCCCGACCGCGAGCGCACAGCCCGGCACGACCGCCCGCGAAGGCACCGGCAAGGCACCCCGGACCGCCCCCGCTCCCACCTCGCCGCTGCCCCTGCCCGCCGTCTCCACCCCCGCCTCCGCCGGCACCGGCTCCGGGGCACCCACGCCGGGAGGTGAACTCGGGTGATCACCCGCGCCGTCCGGCTGAAGAACCTCGCCTTCCTCCTCATCGCCGTGCTCGCCTGCTCCTACCTCGGCATCCGCTACGCCGACCTCGGCCGGTACGCCGGGGTCGCCGACTACTACACGGTCGACGTGCTCCTGCCGCGGACCGGCGGCCTGTTCACCCACTCCGACGTCACCTACCGGGGCGTCTCGGTGGGCCGCGTCGGACCGATCGGCCTCACCGCGGACGGTGTCGTGGCCGAACTGCGCATCAAGAAGTCCGCCCCGCGCATACCCGCCGACGCCCGTGCCGTGGTCGCCGGGCTCTCCGCCGTCGGCGAGCAGTACATCGACCTGCGCCCGCGCGGCGACGACGGTCCCTACCTCGCCGACGGCGCCCGGATCGAACAGTCCGACACCCAGGTCCCCGCACCCGTCACGGACGTACTCGCCGGCATCGACGACCTGACCCGGTCCGTACCGCTGGAGGACCTGCGCACGGTCGTGGACGAGTTCGGCAAGACCTTCGAAGGGCACGGCGACGACCTCCAGGCGCTGCTCGACAGCGGCGACGCCTTCCTGCGGGCCGCCGACCGCAACCTGCCCGCCACCACCCGGCTCATCGCCGACGGCGAGACCGTGCTGCGCACCCAGGCCGAAGAGACCCGCGCCATCCGGGACTTCGCCGGCGGAGCCGAGGAACTGGCCCGTACCCTCAAGGGCTCCGACGCCGACCTGCGCCGCCTCCTCGCCACCGCGCCCGAGGCCGCCACCCAGGTCAGCGCGGTCCTGCGGGACCTCGACCCGAGCCTCGGCGTCGTCCTCGCCAACCTGCTCACCACCTCCGAGATCGCCGTCACCCGGCAGCGCGGCCTGGAGGAACTGCTCGTGAAGTACCCCGCGGCCGTGTCCGCCGGGGCCACCGCCGTCGACGGAGGGAAGCTGAACCTCGGCATGGCCGTCACCTTCTTCAAGCCCCTGCCCTGCACCGCCGGTTACGGCGCCACCCGCTACCGCAACGGACTCGACCTCGGCACCGCGCCCGCCCTCAACACCGGCGCGGCGTGCACCGCCTCCGCCGCGGACGGGTACAACGTACGCGGCTCGGCACACGCGCCCGAGGGCGGCCCGGTCCCCGACCCGGCGCGGCCCGGCTCCCTGCCCTCCGGCGGCGCGGCGGCACCGGGCGGCACCGCCGGCGCGCTGCCCGGCGCCCTCGCCCTGCCCGGCCAGGACGGCGCGGCGCCGAAGGACATGGCGGACCTCCTCCTGCCCGGCACCGGGAGCACACGGTGAGGGGGGCCAGGCTGCTCGCGGGCGTGGGGCTCGTGCTGGCGGCCGGCTTCTGCGGGACCGGCGCGTGGACGTACGCGCAGGCCCGCACCGACGACGCTGCCGCCTACGGCCGGCAGCGGGACCGGGCGCTCGCCGAGGGCCGCGCGGGTGTCACCGCCCTCACCACGCTGGACGCCTCCACCCGGCAGCGGGCCGAGGCGGGCATCCGGGCCTGGCGCGCCGCGTCGACCGGGCCGCTGCGCGACACGCTGGGCCGTACGGAGCCGAAGGCGGGCGCCTCGGCCCGCGGCACGGTCACCGAGGCCGCCGTCACCGCGCTCGACACCCGCGCCGGCACGGCCAAGCTCATCGCCACCGTCAGCGTCGAGGTCACCCCGGCGGGAACCAAACGGCCGGCCACCGACCGAAAACGCCTGGAGGCCGTCCTGTCCCGCACGGACGCGGGGGAGTGGAAGGTACGGGCCCTGAACGCGGTGCCGCTGACCGGGGACGGGGAGGACGGCCGATGAGACTCACACGCCCGCGACGCGCCCCGGCGCCGGTGCTCACGCGCACCGGGACGGGCGGCTCCGCCGAGGACGTGACGGCGCCTGGCGCGCCCGCCACGGAAGCGGCCCGGCCGGGCCCCGCGTTACCGGGGGGCGAGCCGGCCGGCTCCGGGACCGCCGGGACTGCCGAGGGTGAGCCGGCCGGCGCGCGCGAGGCAGGGGCGGCCGAGGCCGGGGCGGATTCCGGGCCGGAGTCCGTGACGCCCGTCGGCGAGTCCACCGGGCCGGAGGCGGACGACGGGCCGGAGGCGGACGGCCGGCCGGAGGGCGAGGCGCGCGAGGGCGGGCCCGCCGGGCCGGAGTCGGAGAGCCCCGTGGACGGGGCCGCCCAGGCGGAGGCGGGCGGGAGCGTGTCCCGTCGGTGGCGGTCACGGGTCGGCCGGCTGCGCGGGGCCGCGGCGGCGGGGATCGTCGCCGTACTCCTGGGCGGCGGGGGCGGCTTCCTCTACGGCGCCCACCAGCTGAGGTCGACGGAGGCCGCCCGTAACCGCGCGCTCACCGACACCGAGGCCACCGCCCGGGTCGCGGGGGAGATCGACAACGCCCTCGCCCGCGTCTTCTCCTACACACCCGACGGCACCGCGACCGCCGAGCGCTCCGCACGCACCGTGCTCGACGGCCGCGCGGCCCGCCAGTACCAGGAACTGTTCGCCAGGGTCCGCGACGACCTCGCCGGCCAGCGGATCACCCTCAGTACCAAGGCCGTACGCACCGGCGTGATCGAACTCGACGGAGACCGGGCCCGCCTGCTGGTGTTCCTCGACCAGGTCTCCCGCCGCGGCAACGGCAAGGCCACCACGGCCGCCGCCCAGCTCACCGTCACGGCCCGGCTGGTGGACGACCGTTGGCGGATCGTCGACATCAAGGCCCGCTGACCGTGCGCGCAAGACGGGAGAACCTCATGCCACGTACCCCGCGTGTCCTCGCCGGAAGACGTCCGCGGTTACTGACCGCGCTGTCCCTCGCCCTCGTCCTCTGCGCGGCGGGTTTCGCGGCGTGGGCGGGCGAGGACTGGTACGAAGCGGCCCATGACGACCGGTCGGCGTACGCCGCCCAGCGGGACGAGGCGCTCGCCGCCGGGGAACAGGCCGTGCAGAACCTCAACACCCTCGACCACCGCGACCTGGACCGCGGTCTCGACCTGTGGGAGTCGTCCACCACCGGCGAGCTGCACGAGCAACTGGCCTCGGGGCGCGAGCAGTTCGCCGATCAGGTGAAGGCGGCGAAGACGGTCACCACGGCCCGGGTGCTGTCGGGCGCCGTCACCGAGCTCGACGACCGTGCCGGGCGGGCCCGGGTACTGGTCGCCCTGCGCGTGACCGTCAAGGCGTCCGACGGGGCGAAGACCGAGAAGGACAGCCGGATGTTCGGCGAACTCACCCGCACCAAGAGCCAGTGGCGGCTCAGCGCCCTGGGACAGGCCCCGGTGGGCGGCGCCTCGGCCGGCTGACCGTTCCGTCCGCGCCCGCCGCCCGCACGAGAGGACACCGCACGATGCCGACGACCCGCCACCACATCAACCGCGAGCGGCGCCGCCAGTCGCGCGACACCCGGCCCGCCGCCTTCCCGGAGCAGCAGAACCAGCCGGGGCAACCGAAGCAGCAGAAGCAGCCGGGGCAACCGAAGCAGCCGGGGCAGGCCGGGCAGCCGGAACAGTCGGAGCGCCCGGCACCTCGCACCCGTACCCACGCGACGGCCGTACGCCCCCGATCCGCCCGAACGGCAGTCAGGGCCCCGGACACGGCACGGGACCGGAAGCCGGACGGCCCTCCGCCCCCCGCCGGTGAGGCCGGCCGCCCCCACCACCGCACCGCCCTCGCACTCCTCTGCGCCCTCACCCTCCTCCTCGGCGGCTTCGCCGGCTGGGCGCACGCCAAGGCCGAGGCCCTGCGGGACGACCCCGCGCTGGGCAACACCGCGCTGACCGACCTCGCCCGCACCAGCGAGATCAAGGGGCAGGCCGCCAAAGCCGTCGACCGGCTCTTCTCCTACGACCACACCGACCCCGGCGCGCTGAAGAAGGCCGCCGGGGACCTCCTCACCGGGAAGGCCGTCGCCCAGCACCGCGCCCTGCTCGCCGATGTCCGCAAGCGGGCCGACGCGCAGAAGGCGGTGATCACCACGACGGTCACCGACAGCGCGGTCGAACGCATCGACGGCGACCGGGCCCGGGTCCTGGTCTACGCCGACCAGAGCAGCGTCAGCACCTCCGGGACCCGCGGGAAACAGGACGAGGGCGTGTACGCGGGAGCGATGCTCGCCGTGGACGTCGTGCTCCGCGACGGGCGGTGGCTCGTCTCCGGCATCGACACCTTCGGCCGCTGAGGACGACGCGACCACGCCATCGAGTGCGCCACCGCGAAGCCCACGACAACCACGGGAGTGACACCAGCGATGTCCATGCGCCGCGCACGACGCCCGCTCACCGTCCGGACCCGCAAGGGGCTGCGGAGCACCGCCCTCGTCGTGACGGTCGTGGCGGCCCTCACCGCGTCCCAGGCGCCCGGCCTCACCGGCCGCACCGAGGAGGCGAAGGACGCCCACGCGGCACCGCCGGCCGACGAGGACCACCGGCCGGTCACAAACGCCCCGTACGCCGAACCCGCCCCGCCCGGCGACGGTTCGTACCACACGGAACTGCCGCCCCTGGCCGTGCGGTCCGGCGTGGCTTCCCCGGCCGTTCTGCGCGACACGCGCGCCCAGTCCGGCATCCCGGCCACCGTGCTGCGTGCCTACCGGGCCGCCGAGACCTCGGTCGCCCGGACCGATCCAGGCTGCCGACTGCCCTGGGAACTGCTCGCGGCGATCGGCAAGGTCGAATCCGGCCACGCGGGCGGCGGCGCCGTCGGCCCGGACGGCACCACCACGCGCCGGATCACCGGGCCCGCCCTCGACGGCCGCGGTTTCGCCCTGATCCGGGACACCGACGGCGGGTCCCGTGACGGCGACCGGCGCTACGACCGCGCGGTGGGCCCGATGCAGTTCCTGCCCTCCACCTGGGCCCGCTGGGGCACGGACGGCAACGGCGACGGCCGGGCCGACCCGGACAACGTCTTCGACGCGGCCCTGGCGGCCGGACACTACCTGTGCGCGGGCGACCGTGACCTGAGCCGGAACGCCGACCAGGCCGAAGCGGTCCTCAGCTACAACCACTCGCGGTCCTACCTCGAACTGGTCAGGCGCTGGCTGGAGTTCTACAGCGGGGGAGTCCACGCCGTACCGGACGGCACGGGTGTGCCGCCGCGGAGCCCCGGCGCGGGCGGCGACACACCGGCGGCCGAGCCCGCCGACGGCGCGGGCGGCGGCGCGGGGAACAAAGGCGCGGGGGACGGCGACGGGGACATCATCGTCGGCCCGGACCCGACCCCGCCGGGCAACCCCGGGCCGTCCCCCTCCGCTCCCTCGCCGACCCCTGCCCCGACATCGGCCTCCCCGGCCCCGACCCCCTCCGCTCCGACGACGCCCCCGGCGAGCCCGGAGCCCTCCCGGTCACCCGGGCAGCCGACGGGCAGTCCGACACCGTCCACCACACCGGCCCCGACGGCCGAGCCGAGCCCGTCGCCCACCGAACCGGACGACTGCGCCACCTCATCCGCCACTCCGTCCCCCACCCCCAGCAGCTCCGCGAGCCCGACGCCGTGCCCCACCGCCGTGACCGGGTGACAGCCGGCCGAAAAGGTGACGGAGCACTGCCGTCGGTATTCCGGCATATCGCCCGCGCCCGGGGTGGTGTGCCGGTACCGTGAGGCAGAAGTCAGTACGGGGGTCCGACAGGTGCGTGCCTCCGCCGTCCGCTCGGCGTCGGCTTCGCTCGGGCCCCGCTGAGCGGCGCGCGGGACGCCTCGTCCACGTTTCCCGGCCAGGCCCGAGATGCGCCGGTGCGCCCGGGCAGGACCGAGGGGGAGGAATCGCCGATGACGGGTTGGCTGCGTCGCCGGGCGGCGAAGAGGGACCACGAGGCGATGCTGAGGCAGCGCGTCGATCACGAGCTGCTGAAGAGGACGGTCACGCGCGGCCTGGCGGAGGTGCGGCGCACGGCCCGTGGTGTGCGTCAGCCGGCGTTCGCGGCCGCGGCCGAGGAGGTGATCCGGGAGGCGGAACAGATCAGCACTCAGTTCATGATCGATGCGATCGTCTGCTGGAACTTCGGTGTCCGCGGCAACGGACTTCCGCCTGAGGACAGCAGGCGCATGGTGGTCCGGGAATATCTGAGCTGGCGGGCCCACATGGACGTGTGCGTCCAGAAACTCCGTCGTTACGCGGACCAGGCCCAGTGAACATCAACCGTCGCCCCCGGGGGTGAAGGGAGCGCGGGCTTTGCGGGCAGACGGATGTGATCTTCACGTTCCGTCAGGGAAGGGGGCGTCACCTCGTGACCATGCCCGCACGCCGCATCCGACCGCGCACCGGCCGCCGGTCGTTCGATCTACGCTCGACCGCCCTGTTCTTCGTGCTTCTCGCCCTGCTCCTGTGCGTCCTGGGCTTCGCCGTCCGTACGCTGGCCGGGACCGCCGAGCGGCGCCCCGCCTGGGTGGCCGTGCTGTGCCTGACGGGTCTCGCCGCCGTCCTGGCGTGGGGCCGCCGACGGCGCCGCCTCTTCGGTGCCCGGACCGCCCGGCGGGCCGCCGCGGCACTGGAGGAGGGGGTGCACACGGCGCTGGAGGAGTGGGAAGCGCCCGCGGCGGGCACCCCGGCCGCCGGCCACCGGCACCTCGCCGATGCGGCCGGGTACGACCGTGCCTACGACTACGACGCCCTGGACGCCGACGAGTTCGAGCGGGCCGTGGCCGGGCTGTGCGAACGGGACGGCTGTACCGGGGTCGAAGTCGTCGGCGGGGCCGGGGACTTGGGCGCCGATGTACTGGCCGTGGCACCGGACGGGCGGCGGGTGGTCATCCAGTGCAAGCGCTACGGCGACGGGCACCGGGTCGGCTCGCAGGACCTGCAGCGCTTCGGCGGCACGTGCTTCACCGTGCACGAGGCCGATGTCGCGGTCCTCGTCACCACCAGCGACTTCACCGCACCGGCCGCCGAGTACGCCGAACAGTGCGGGATCGTGTGTGTCGGCCGGCCGGCCCTGCGGGCGTGGCACGACGGCACCGGTCCGGCACCCTGGATGCTCGTGGACACCGCCGGCGGATGCTGACCGGGATCGGGCCCGGGTTCGGAGGTTGACCGCCGGCCGGCCGGGGTCCGGATACTGGTGTATGGCATTCGTCTTCTTCATGACCCTGCCCGGACTGGTGGTCGTACTGACTCTGCTGGCCTTCGCCGACCAGTTGCTGCTGCGCGCGGGACGGGCCGGAGCGCTGCCGTGGCGCAACGGCGCGCGGCAGGGTCAGATAGCGGCCACCGGATTCGAGCAGCTGCACGCGAGCCTGTCGCCGGGCAAGCAGCACGAGTTGAAGGAACGGCAGTCGGCGCTGGTCGTCCCGGACCACGAGGACGACGGGGCGCCGCCGAACAGGACCACGGTGGACCTGGACGGAGGAACCGCGGTGGTCCGGATGCCCCGGCGGGACCGGTAGGAGACGTGTCCGAGCGCCGTCGGCCCGGTGCGGCCTGGACACAGGACCCGTGGCGGGGGAGCCGGGAGTGGCGGTCCGGCTCCCCCTCGGCGTGCGTGCGGTCAGCCGGTCGTCAGGGTGGCGTCGTCGACGACGAAGCTGGTCTGGAGGCCGGAGTCCTCGGTGGCCGTGAACGTCAGCGTGATCTGCTGGCCGGCGTACTGGCCGAGGTCCAGGGTGCGTTCGGTGTACCCGGTGGCCGCGTCGGCGTTGGAGTAGGTCTGCTTGACGGTCCCGTTCACCTTCACCTGGAAGGTGTCGTACACCGTCGTGCCCGACTCGGCGGTGTCGATGTGCAGCCAGTACCTCAGGGTCGCCTGCGCGCAGCCCGCCGGGACGGTCACCGTCTGGCCGATGCTGTCGGTGGCGGCGTAGCCGTACCCCGCCAGCCAGGCGTACCGGGACCCGGAGTGCGCGGACTGGCCGCTGAACGTGCCGATCGCACTTGTGCTGCCCGTCCACGGCGACGTACCGCTCTCGAAGCCGCCGTTGGAGATCACCTGGGACGGCGTGCAGCTCCCGGCGCCCTTGACGGTCAGCGTGTAGGAGGCGCTGCGCGTGGCGGTGCCGGTGCCGGTGATGGTGAGCGGGTAGGTGCCCGGCGGCACGGAGGAGCCGACGGAGACCGTCGCCGTGGACGAGGCACCGGAGGTCACCGAGGCCGGGCTGAAGGACACCGTGACGCCCGCCGGGGCACCCGAGGCGGACAGGTTCACCGTCTGCGCCGAGCCGCTGGTGGTGGCCGTGGCCACGGTGGTGGTCAGCGAGGACCCCGGGTCGGTGCTGCCGGTGCCCGGGTTCACCGAGACCGAGAAGTCGTTGGCCGGGGCGGTGTCCGAGACCGCCTGCTTCCACAGCGTGTAGGCGACACCGTCCGCGCTGCGGTTCAGCCCGGTGGCGTTGATGTTGCTGGTGGTGTCGCACGCGGAGTGGTAGCAGCGGTCGTACGCGGTGCCCGCCGTGCCGCCCCACTTGGCGGCCTGCGCCGAGGTCTTGCGGGCGCTCGCGCCCATCGCGTAACCGGAGGTCGGGATGCCGTAGTTCTCGAAGGAGTAGTCGTCGGAGCGGCCCGCGCCCTCGGTGTTCTCCTCGGGCTGGAGGTTCAGCGAGTCCCAGTACGCCTTCATCGGCGCGGCGGCGGCCGAGGTGATGTGGTTGATGAAGTAGCCGCCGTTGGGCGAGGCGACCATGTCGAAGTTGTAGTACGCCTTGATCGCCGAGCGCTGGGCGGAGGTCAGCGAACGGACGTAGAACTCCGAGCCGTTGAGGCCCTGCTCCTCGTCCGTCCACCAGCCGAAGCGGACGCGCGCCGCCATGGAGGGGCCGGTCTCGGCGAGTTTCAGCGCTACCTCCAGGAGGGTGGCGCTGCCGGAGCCGTTGTCGTTGATGCCGGGGCCGGCGGAGACGCCGTCCAGGTGGGCGCCGAACATGTACACCTTGGACGCGTCACCGCGGGGCCACTCGGCGATCAGGTTGGGGCCGGCGCCGCTGGTGCAGCCGGAGGTGCAGGGCTGCTCGGTGACGGTGTAACCGGCCGCCTGGAGCTTGCCCTTCACATAGGCCACCGAGTCCCGGTAACCCTGGCCGGTGGAGCGGCGGTTGCCGCCGTTGCGGGTGGCTATGGCGTTCAGCTCGGTGAGGTGCGCCTGCACTCTGGTGACGTCGATGTCGGGCGCGGCGGCCAGGGCGGGGGCGTGGGCCGCCGTGGGGAGGTGGCCCGTGGGGGCCGCCTCGGCGCTCGCGGGCAGCAGGGTGAGGCCCGCGGCGGCCGTGGCCAGCGCCAGGCCCGCCAGGGACAGTCTTCGTGGTCGTAGCACCATGTCTCCTTGTGGGGTGGAGGAAACGCCGGGTGTGCGGCGGACTCGGGTGAGCCGCACCACGACACCCTGAAGAGCATGCGCATGCCAAGCCCTCGGCAACCACGGGCGTGCGGGACCGGCCGGATCGCGGCTCCCGCCCGTCCTCCCGGCGGGCGCCGGCACGGGTGCCGTACGGGCGCGCCGAGGCCCCGAGGAACCGGGCGGGCGGCCATGAGGTTAACGGCCCCGCCCTGCTCGCGCCCCCGGCCGAAACCGGCGCGTCCGCTCCCGGCCAGATCCACCACCCCGGGTCCGGGGCCGCACGACCGCTCTGGCCTCCGGTGCGAGCCGCCCGTATCGTGCGCGCATGCGTGCGCGGGAGAACCCTTCGCGGGGTCGGCGGCCGACGGACTCCGAGGCGAAGGAGGCCTATCTGGCCATGAGGGAGCGGATCGGGGCATCGGACGCGCGGCACGCCACCGAGCGGGAGGAACTGCGCGGACTGCCCGCCGAAGTGACGCGGTGGCTGGCCGAGCGGCGGCTCCTGGACCCGAGCGGGGAGCGGCTCAGCCCCCCGGAGAGCGCCCTGCGGCACGTCGTCGCCGAGCACCGGCGCCGCCTGCGGGAGACGGTCGACGGACTCGCCCGGGATGCCCGGGCCCTGGACGACGTCCTGTCCCTGCTGACGGCCCCCCGGCCCGGCGCCCGGGAAACCGTGGAGACGGAATTCTTCACCGACCGCGAGCGCACCCGGCAGCGGTTGGAGGAGCTCGACGCGTTGAGCCGGGAGGAGTTCCTGGCGATGCGGAACACCTTCCCCGGGGCCCGGGTCCTGGACGCCAGTCTCGCGCGGGACCTGGAGATGGCGGCCGACGGAATCCGCATGCGGGTGCTGACCTCCCAGCAGGCGCTGCGCTCGCCCGCGCCGGCCCGCTATCTGGCCGCGCTGGCCGAGGCCGGGGTCGAGGTGCGGGTCGCGGCGACGGTGCCGCTGCACATGAACATCATGGACCGCGCGGTCGTCGTGATCGGGGTGGGGGCCGGTCCCCGTGGCGAGGGCGGTGACGTCATCCTGCACAGCGGGCCCGTCGCGCAGTGCTTCGCCCGGGTCTTCCTGCACGCCTGGGACCTGGCCCGCCCCCACACCGAACGGCCCGCCGGACCGGATCGCCCCGGGCCCGCACTGACCGCGCTGGAACGCGAGGTGCTGGCGCTGCTGGCCACCGGCGCCAAGGACGACACCATCGCCCGCCGGCTGGACTGCTCGGACCGCACCCTGCGCCGCGTGATGCACCAGATCATGGCGAAACTCGGCGCCTCCAGCCGCTTCGAGGCGGGAGTGACCGCGGCCCGCCTCGGCCTGGTGGACTGAGACCGCCTCGGTTCGGTGGACCGACAACCCGCGACGCCGTGGGCGGGCACCCCGGACGGCGGGACGGGGCCGGGGCCGGCCGCTGTGCGACGCGGGGTGGCCCCGGAGAGATCCGGGGCCACCCCTGAAGCGCGCTCGGCCGTCGGGACGGTGTCCTTTCCGGGACGCGTGTCCGTTCCGGTCAGGGGGCCACGGCGCGGCCCGTCTGCGGGGAGATGCGGCCGGCGCACAGGCCCTTGCCCGCCAGGGTCTGGGCGATGCGCGGGATGGCGGCGAGGGTGTTGGCCGGCCACTCGTGCATCAGGATGATCTGGCCGTTGCCCAGCCGCGACACGGCCTGCACGATGGCGTCGGTGCTCGCGCCGTTCCAGTCCTGCGAGTCGACGTCCCAGATGACCTGCCGCAGGCCGTACTTGGCCGCCACCGCCTGGACGGTGGCGTTGGTCTCCCCGTACGGCGGGCGGAACAGCTGCGGTGTGCCGCCGCCGGCCGACGCGATCGCCTGCTGGGTGCGGGAGATCTCGGAGTCGATCTGGGCCTGGCCGAGCTGGGTCAGGTGGGGGTGGGTGTAGCTGTGGTTGCCGATCCACATGCCGGCGCTCACCTCGGCCCGCACCTGGGCCGGGTAGGCGGCGGCGAACTGGCCCTCGTTGAACATCGTGGCCCGCAGGCCGTTCTGCCGGAGCGCGTTGAGCAGGGCCGGGGTGCGGTCGTTGGACGGGCCGTCGTCGAAGGTGAGTCCGACGTAGCCGGTGCAGGCGGCGGCCCGCGCCGGAGGGGCCTGGACGGCGGCGGTGACGGTGCCGGCCACGGCCGTCACGGCGACGGCCAGTCCGATCAGCAGGGGACGGGGTGCGGCGCGCATGCGGGTGGGTCCTCCTCGGGTCGTGCGGGACCGCGGGCGGGGATGGGCGGACGGGAGGAAGGGCGGGTCAGCCGCTCACCGTGAGGTTGGAGTAGCCGCTGCTCTGGTAGCCCTCGGTGGCGAGGATCATGTAGTACTTGAAGCTGCCGAGGGGCATGCCGACGCGGGACCAGGCGTCGAAGTGGTTGCCGGTGGTGATGGTGCCGCCGGTCCGCTTGGACTGCCGGACGCTCCAGTACTGGTTGAAGGTCCTGGTGCCTTCCACGGAGGGGGCGTTGTACCGCGTCGTCTGGTAGATGTCGTACGTGCCGCCGTCGCTGGTGACCGTGCCCTTGTACGTGCCGGTGGGCCGGTAGGTGCCCCAGTTGTCGACGATGTAGTACTCCACCAGCGGGTTCGACGTCCATCCGTACAGGGCCAGGTAGCCGTTGCCGGACGGGCTGAAGCTGCCCGAGTAGTTCACGGTCCTGCGTCCGCCGGTGCTCCAGCCCTTGCCCGCGACGAAGTTGCCGCAGTTTGTCCACGAAGTGCTGTAGTTGCCACCGGAGTTGAGGGTCATCGAGACCGCTCCGCCGCCGTCGGTCCAGAACGAGTAGTAGAAGCCGTTGTTGGTGCCGGTCTGGTTGGTGGTGATGACGGTGGCGGCGTCGGCGGTGCCGGGCAGCAGCAGCCCGGAGGCGGTGGTGGCCGCCGCCAGGGCGCCGGCGCGGCCGATGAAGCCCCTGCGGCTCATCGGGCGGGAGAGGGCGTTGTCCATGTCCATGTTTCCTCCTGGTGGGGGTGGATGAGCACCAGGCCCGGGGCGGGCACGGCCGTGCGGGTGCCGGGCGCAGGGGTGGTGGGGCCGGCGGATGGAATGGCATGTACGTGCCATGCGCCAGGACGGGGCCGTTCCTGCCAGGGGCGGGCTCGATTGCTGGAGAGTATGCGGCCGTGCCGAAACGACGGTCAATCCGTCTGTTTCCGAAACTTCATCGAAACAAGGTGAGCATTCATGGGAGGTGCGGCCGAAAGTTTCGTCCGTGCTGGCAGGCGGCGGGTCAACCTTGGCTGTCCATACGGTTGACGGGGTATGGGTGGGTGTCTAGCGTGACGCAACGCTCGATGCCACACTCGAAACTTTCGGATGCCCAGGAGTGCACGTGAACCTGCCCCGCCTCACCGCGGTCGCCGCCGCGGCCTGCTGCCTCGCCTTGCTTCCGCTCACCACCGCGAGCCCCGCGGGCGCGGCGGGCGGCCCCGCCGCGGCGGACCGTCCGCTGCGGCAGCTCGCCGCCGACGACCACCTGCGGATCGGCACCGCCGTCGACATGTCCGCGCTCGCCGACGACGCCGCCTACCGACGGCTCGCGGGCTCCGAGTTCTCCACCGTCACCGCGGAGAACGTGATGAAGTGGGAGGCGATCGAACCCCGCCAGGGCGAGTACGACTACGTCGCCGCCGACCGGCTCGTCGACTTCGCGCACCGCAACGGGCAGAAGGTGCGCGGCCATGTCCTGGTCTGGCACAGCCAGTTGCCGTCCTGGCTGACCTCCGGCGACTTCACCGCCGACCAGCTGCGGGAGATCCTGCACCGCCACATCACCGACACCGTCCGGCACTTCAAGGGGCGGATCTGGCAATGGGACGTGGTCAACGAGGCGTTCAACGAGGACGGCACCCTGCGCGACAGCATCTGGCTGCGCGAGCTCGGGCCCGGCTACATCGCCGACGCCTTCCGCTGGGCCCACGAGGCCGACCCGCGCGCCCTGCTGTTCTACAACGACTACAACACCGAATGGACGGGCCCGAAGAGCGACGCCGTGTACGAACTGGTGAGCCGCCTGCGGGCCGAAGGCGTGCCCGTCGACGGCGTCGGCTTCCAGGGACACCTCGGCATCCAGTACGGCCTGCCCACCGACATGGCGGCCAACTTCGCCCGCTTCGACAGGCTCGGTCTGGCGACCGCCGTGACGGAGGCGGACGTCCGCATGGAGATGCCGGCCGACGACGCGGAGCTGGCCACCCAGGCCGAGGGCTACCGGCGGCTGCTCGACGCCTGTCTGCGTGCCCGGCACTGCATCTCGTTCACCGTCTGGGGCTTCACCGACAAGTACTCCTGGGTGCCGGACACGTTCCCCGGTGAGGGTGCGGCCAACCTGTTCGACGAGAACTACCGCGCCAAGCCCGCGTACCGCACCCTCCAGGAACAACTGACGGGCCGGGCACGGCCGCGGTCCGCCGAGTAGCGGCGGCGTACCGGCACGCCGCCGCGAGGGGCGGGCGGGTCCGTTACGGCGGCGGCGAGGGGCAGACCTGCTGCGGGCACCGCCGGGCGGTGCCCGCAGGAGCATGTGCGCCCCGGGGCATGTGCGCCCCGGGCCCCGTTGTGGAATAGCCGGTGCGGAACGCGCCCGGTCGCCGGGGTCGCGGGCGCGCCCCGTCCGGCGAGCGTTCGGGCGCCGGCCGGCGCCGGCCGGCGGCAGCGCACCGGCGCCGAGGTGCCGAGGCGAGTGAGCGTCGCCCTGGTCCGCCCCCCGTCGCCTCCCCGGCCCCCCCTGATCCCCCCCGTCACGGCCCCCCGGGCGGAGCCGTGCTCTGCCGTACCACCAGGTGGGTGGCCAGTTCGATGCGCAGGGCCGTCTTCCTGGCGTCCTTGGGTCGCAGCAGCATGCGCGCCGCTTCCTCGGCCATGCGCTGGAGGGGCTGCTGGACAGTGGTCAGGGGCGGGCTCGACCAGCGGGCCGGAGGCACGTCGTCGTAGCCCACCACCGACAGCTGCCCGGGGACGCTCAGCCCCAGGACCCGGGCCGCCTCCAGGACACCGAGGGCCTGGAGGTCGCTGCCGGCGAAGATCGCCGTCGGCCGGTCGGGGCGCCGCAGCAGGTCCATGGCGTGTTCGAAGCCGCCCTGGACGTGGAAGTCGCCGAACCGCACCAGCGCCGGGTCCGGTTCGTGTCCCGCCATCGCCATCGCCGAGCGGTATCCGTCCAGCCGGGCCAGCGAGCACATCAGGTCCTCGGGGCCGGTGATGATGGCGACCCGCTCGTGGCCCTGGTCGGTCAGGTGACGCGTCGCGGCCATGCCCCCGGCCCAGTTGGCCGAGCCCACGGACGGCACGTCGGGGTCCGGATCACCCGCCGGGTCCACGATGACGAACGGGATGGCCCGTGACCGCAGTTGGCGTTTCACGTCCTCCGGCACAGTGGAGAAGACCAGCAGCACGCCGAGCGGGCGGCGGCGCAGCACGCCCCCGATCCACTCTGGGCCGGGCGCCTGCCGGGTCCCGCTCTCGGTGAGCGCCACCGTCGCGTCGTTCTGCTTGGCGACGTTCTCCACCCCGCGGATGAGTTCCATCGCCCACACGCTCTCCAGCTCGTGGAAGACGATCTCGATGAGCGGCGCCTGCGGCGCGCCCGCGGTCCGCCGACGGTAGCCGTGCGCCTCCAGCAGACGCTCCACCTTGGCCCGGGTCGCGGGGGAAACATCCGAACGACCGTTGAGAACCTTCGAAACTGTCGGAAGCGAGACGCCGGCCTCTCTGGCCACGGCTGCCAGGGTGACTCTCCGACCGACCTGGGCTTCTTCGCGCATGGTCGCAGCATAGGGCACGGACGCCGGGTAACGGTTTGGCCGCGTACGTGCACGACCGTTGACCACTTCTTCCCCCGCCTCCTACTGTCCAGCCGCAGGACTTTCGGCTCTTATGCCGAAACTTTCGGAAGGCGGATGACTCATGCGTACACGGATGTCCAGAATGGTCGCGGGCGGCGCGACCCTCGCCCTGGCGGCGACCCTCGCCGCGTGCGGCAGCGGCAGCGGCGGCGGTTCCTCCAACGACGGCAAGATCCACGTGCTCGTCTACGGCGACTCCGGCAACAAGATCGAGAAGCAGATCGTCGACACCTTCAACAAGACCTCGAAGGTCAAGGCGGTCCTCGACACCATTCCCGGTGCCGACTACCAGCAGAAGCTGCAGACCATCATCAGCACACCCCAGGCGCCGGACATCTTCTTCCACTGGGGCGGCGGCAGCATCAAGCCCTTCGTCAAGGCGGGGCTGCTGATGCCGCTGGACGACTTCATCAAGAAGGACCCCAACCTCGACGACAAGTTCCTGCCCACCGTCTACAACAGCTCCGTCGTGGACGGAAAGCCGTACGGCATCCCCATGCGCGGCACCCAGCCGGTGCTGCTGTTCAGCAACAAGGACGTGCTCGACAAGGCGGGGGTGAAGCAGCCCGGGACCTGGGACGAACTGCTCGACGCCGTGAACAAGCTGAAGTCCTCGGGCGTCACCCCCATCGCCCTCGGCGGTGGCGACCAGTGGCCGACGCTGATGTGGTTCGAGTACGTCTACGACCGGGTCGCCGGCCCGGGGCTGTTCGAGAAGGCCCTCAAGGGTGACAAGGACGCCTGGGCGAGCGCGGACAGCAAGAAGGCGCTCGGCATGCTCAAGCAGCTGGTCGACGCGGGCGCGTTCGGCAAGAACTACGACTCGGTGAAGTACACCAACGGCTCCTCGCCCGCCCTGGTCGCGCAGGGCAAGGCCGGCTTTGAGCTGATGGGCTCCTGGTACTACTCGCAGCAGCAGACGGACGCCAAGGACTTCGCCGCCAAGGGCCTGGGCTACGGCACCTTCCCGACCATCCCCGGCGGCAAGGGCGACGCCTCGAACGTCGTCGGCAACACCAACAACTTCTACTCGGTGCTGAAGAAGACCAAGCACCCCGAGGCCGTCGCCGAGTTCCTGAAGCTCATGTACTCCGACGAGTTCGTCAAGGCCCAGTTGTCCATCGGCAACCTGCCCACCACCACCAACACCCCGCAGTTCCTGGACGAGTCGGCGAGCCCCGAGTACTCCCGCTTCCAGTACGACCTGGTGGCCAAGGCCAAGTCCTTCCAGCTGTCCTGGGACCAGGCCTACCCGCAGACCGCCGCCACCCCCATGCACCAGGCCGTTCAGCAGTTCTTCAACGGACAGCTCGACGAGGACGGCTTCATCCAGGCCATGCAGGCCCTCCCGACCGAATGAACCGCTCATGACCACACAGTTCACGAGCGCCCCGCCCACCGCCGAGGCCACCCGTAAGGCCCGGCGGCGGCCGGAGGACTCCTACGCCGCCCGCGGCACCCGCCCCGGCTTCCTCTGGGCGCTGCCCGCCACCCTGTTCTTCACCCTCTTCGCCATCGCACCACTGATCATGGTCGCGGTGCTGTCCTTCATGAGCTGGAACGGCCTGGGATCACCCGAGTTCGTCGGCACCGACAACTGGAAGCGGATCCTCGACGACCCGGTCATGATCCGCAGCATCTGGCTCACCCTGCTGCTCACCGCCCTCGGCGTGGTCCTCCAGACCCCGCTGAGCATCGTCCTCGGCGTCTGGGCCGCCGGACACCAGCGCAACCGGGCCGTCCTGTCGGCGGTCTACTTCATCCCGCTGCTGCTGTCCGCCACCGCCGTGTCGGTGCTCTGGCGGGCGCTGCTCGACCCGAACTTCGGCATCCCCGCGCGGATGACCTGGCTGTTCGGCGACGGCAACCTGTTCGGCGAGCAGGCCACCGCCATCGGTGTCCTCGCCTTCGTCAGCACCTGGCAGTTCACCCCGTTCCACACGCTCATCTACCAGGGCGCCGCCCGCGCCATCCCGCCGGTGCTGTACCAGGCGGCGGAGATCGACGGCGCCGGGCGCTTCCGCCAGTTCTTCCACATCACCCTGCCGCAGCTGCGCAACTCGGTCGTCACCTCGATGATCCTGATGATCGTCGGCGGGCTCACCACCTTCGAGACCGTGCTGATCCTCACCCAGGGCGGACCGGGCACCGACACCACCATCAGCGCCTACTACATGTACCAAAAGGCCTTCAAGGGCTTCGACTTCGGAGCCGGCGCGGCCATCGCCCTGTGCCTGGTCATCGCCGCCACCATTGTCTCGCTGATCGTGGTCCGCGTCTCCGGCTACGACAAGATGCGCAGCGACATGGAAGGGGTGTCATGAGGCGCCGCCCCAACTACCTCGCCGGAGCCGGGTCGATCGTCTGGCTCGTCGTCGTCGGCCTGCCGCTGTACGTGATGCTCGCCGCGACCCTGCGCACCCGGCAGGACTACGCCAAGAAGGGCCCCGTGTCCTTCCCCGACGAGTTCACCCTCGACAACTACACCAGGGCGTTCGACTCGGGCTTCGGCCGGTACTTCGTCAACACCATCGTCGTCACCGTCTGCGTCGTCGGTGTGGTGCTGCTGCTCGTACCGCCGCTGGCCTACGCGATCGTCCGCAGCCGCTCCCGGGTCACCTCGCAGATCTTCCGGCTGTTCCTGCTGGGCCTCGCCATCCCCGCCCAGGCCGTGATCGTGCCGATGTTCTACCTGATCAGCGAGGCCGGGCTGTACGACAACCTGCTGGGCGTCATCCTGCCCACCGCCGCGTTCTGCCTGCCGATGTCGGCGCTCATCCTCAGCGGGGCCATGCGGGACATCTCCCCGGAGCTGTTCGAGGCCATGACCATGGACGGGGCGAGCCCGAGGCGGATGTTCTTCCAGCTCGTCGTGCCGCTCTCACGCGGCGGACTGTCCACGATCGTGGTGTTCTCCGCCCTCCAGGCCTGGAACGGCTTCCTGTTCCCGCTGGTCCTGACCCAGTCCGAAGAGACCAAGCTGATCACCCTGGGCCTGTACAACTTCCAGACCGCTCACGGAATCGACATCCCCGGCCTGCTGGGAGCCGTGACGCTGTCCATGGTGCCCGTCCTGCTCGTCTACCTGTTCGCCCGCCGTGCCCTGGTCCAGGGGCTGATGGGCATGGGAGGAAAGTGACCGCCAACGTGGCCGTAGAGACCACCCCCGAAGTCCCCGTCTGGAACGACCCGACCCAGGACATCGGCACCCGCGTCTCCGCGCTGATCGACGCGATGACCCTGGAGGAGAAGACCGCCCAGCTGTACGGCGTGTGGGTCGGCGCGTCCGACGAGGGAGGTGAGGTCGCCCCGCACCAGCACGACATGGAGGAGGCCGTCGACCTCGACGCCCTGCTGCCCGCCGGACTGGGCCAGCTGACCCGCCCGTTCGGCACGGCACCGGTCGATCCCGCGCTCGGCGCGCTGTCCCTGCTGCGCACCCAGAGCCGGATCACCGCCGCCAACCGCTTCGGCATCCCGGCCCTGGCGCACGAGGAGTGCCTGGCCGGATTCGCCACCTGGGGCGCCACCGCCTACCCCGTCCCGCTGTCCTGGGGCGCCACCTTCGACCCCGACCTGATCCGCCGGATGGCCGCCGCCATCGGCCGCGACATGCGCTCCGTCGGCGTCCACCAGGGCCTCGCGCCCGTCCTGGACGTGGTGCGCGACGCCCGCTGGGGCCGTGTCGAGGAGACCATCGGCGAGGACCCCTACCTCGTCGGCAGCATCGGCACCGCCTACGTCCAGGGGCTGGGCTCGGCCGGTGTCGTCGCCACCCTGAAGCACTTCGCCGGCTACTCCGCCTCCCGCGCCGGCCGCAACCTGGCACCCGTCGGCATGGGCCCGCGCGAACGGGCCGACGTCCTGCTGCCGCCGTTCGAGATGGCCATCGTCGAGGGCGGAGCCGACTCCGTCATGCACGCCTACACCGACACCGACGGCATCCCCTCGGCGGCCGACGAGGACCTCCTCACCGGGCTGCTGCGCGACACCTGGGGCTTCAGGGGCACGGTCGTCGCCGACTACTTCGGCATCGCCTTCCTCAAGACCCTGCACGGGATCGCCGGGGACTGGGCCGAGGCCGCGGCGGCGGCCCTGCGCGCGGGCGTCGACGTGGAGCTGCCCACCGTGAAGACGTTCGGCGCGCCCCTCGCCGAGGCCCTCGCCGAGGGCCGGGTGCCGGAGGCGCTCATCGACCGCGCCCTGCGCCGGGTGCTCACCCAGAAGGCCCGGCTCGGCCTGCTCGACGCCGGCTGGGACCCGGTCCCGGCCGCGCTGCGCGGAGCCGACCTGGACGACCCCGGCACCCTGCGCGGCACCGTCGACCTGGACACCGCGGAGAACCGGGAACTGGCCCGGACCATCGCGGAGGAAGCCGTCGTCCTGCTGGCCAACGACGGCACCCTGCCCCTCGCCCGGCCCCGCCGCATCGCCCTGGTCGGGCCCAACGCCACCGTCGGCACGGCCGTGCTGGGCTGCTACTCCTTCCCCCAGCACGTCGGCGTGCACCACCCGGGAACCCCGGCCGGCATCGACCTGCCCACCCTGGAGGACGCCCTCCGGCGGGAGTTCCCCGGCACGGAACTCACCGTCGTCCAGGGCACCGGCGTGGACGACGGCGACGTCTTCGGCATCGCCGAGGCCGTCGACACCGCGCGCCGGGCCGACGTCGTCGTGGTGGCCCTCGGCGACCGCGCGGGCCTGTTCGGCCGCGGCACCAGCGGCGAGGGCTGCGACGCGGAGTCCCTGGCCCTGCCCGGCGCCCAGCAGCAACTGCTCGACGCGCTGCTCGACACCGGTACGCCCGTGGTGACGGTCCTCCTGGCCGGCCGGCCCTACGCCCTGGGCCGGGCCGTGGACGAGGCCGCCGCCATCGTGCAGTCCTTCTTCCCCGGGGCGGAGGGCACCGGCGCCATCGCGGGCGTGCTCAGCGGCCGGACCAACCCGTCCGGACGGCTGCCGGTCAGCGTGCCCCGCGACACCGGCGGCCAGCCCGCCACCTACCTCGGCGCACGGCTCGCCCAGGCCAGCGACGTCTCCAGCATCGACCCCACCTCCGCCTTCGCGTTCGGGCACGGGCTGTCCTACACGTCCTTCGACTGGGGCGAGCTGGCCGTCGACCGGGCGGAGGCGGACACCGGCGGCGAGTTCTCCCTCGCGTTCACCGTGCGCAACACGGGGGAGCGGGCCGGCACCGAGGTGGTCCAGCTGTATCTGCACGACCCCGTGGCCTCCGTCGTCCAGCCGGTGCAGCGGCTCATCGGCTACACCCGGGTGCGGCTCGCCGCGGGCGAGGCCCGCCGGGTACGCGTCACCGTGCCCGCCGACCTGGCCTCCTTCACCGGCCGCGACGGCCGCCGGGTGGTCGAACCGGGCGAGCTGCACCTGCGTCTGGCGGCGTCCAGCGCGGACGCCCGGCTGACCGCGACGGTGACCCTGACCGGCGAGGAACGCCACGTGGACCACACCCGCCGGTTCCACGCGCGGTTCGAGCAGGAGACGGTAGGGTCGGCCGACCCCGCCGCCTGACCCGCCGCGCGCGGCCGGCCCCACCCGTGGCCGGCCGCACGCCGGCGCCGCGACCGGCCGTGAGCGAAGGCCGTACTCACCCGCGCGTCACCGTCACGGTCACCAGCTCGCCCGGGGCCGCCCGGACCCAGGCCCGGCCGGCCGTCCGCCGTACGACGTCCGCCCCGCCCTCGGCCCTGATCCGCCAGGCACCGGGCGGCACGGACAGCACGCTCAGCCGGGAACCGTGCGCTGCCGCGCGGTAGACCAGCCGGTACTCGCCCGCCCCGGCGTCGTAGGCGGCGGAGCGCACCGTACCCGCGACGGCCTCGGCGTACGGCTCCACGGTGAGCTCCTTGTTGACGCGGAACGCGCCCGTCCCGTCGAGCGCGCAGTACCCGCCGCCGTAGCACCACACATAGCCCGCCCAGCCGGAGGCGTAGCGCCCGAGCGAGGCCATGGCGTCCCGGTAGAAGCGGTTCATGTGCGGCAGCGAGCTGTCCGGCGGGCCCCACTCGCCGACCACCACCGGCACCCCGTACCGCTTCGGGTACGCGGTCACGGCCCGCTCGTACGCCTCGATCCAGCCGGCCCCGGGGTCGTAGTCGGCGCCCGCCTCCATCGCGGTGTCGTAGAAGTGCGGCGCGTACACCACCCGGGGATCACGGACCCGGCCGAGACCCGTCGGCACGCCCTCCCCGACGACCGGGGTCGGCTCGACGAACAGCCAGGCGTCCCGGTCGGCCGGGCGGACGGCGTCGGCCAGCCGGTTGTACATCGGGGTGAGCTGTTCGCGTTCGATGCGGCGCGCGGCCGCCGGCAGGTCCTCCCCGGGCCGCGGCTCGCCCATGGGCTCGTTGATCAGGTCGTAGCCGAGTACCGCGGGATGGCCGGCGAAGCGGGTGGCGAGCGTGCGCCACATCCGGGCCTGGGCGCGCCTGAGGTCGTCGTCCTCGTAGAGGTGGGTGAAGGCGCGCTGCACGGCGGGCTCGAAGTACTCGGCGAACCAGTCGTCCGGGTGTGGGGTGAACGGCAGCCCGTCGGTCCTGGTCGCCCACTCGGGTATGCCCCGGTGGCCGAAGGCGGGCCCGAAGACGTCCTGGTGGGCGTCGAGGACGACCCGCACGTCCTGGCGCTCGGCCCAGTCCAGGACGCGCTCGATCTTGCGCAGGTACCTCTCGCTGTACTGCCCGGGCCGGGGCTCCAGGTCGTCCCAGAAGACCAGCAGCCGGGCGAAGCCGAAGCCATGGGCGCGCAGTTCGCGCAGATGGCGTTCGGTGATCGCGCTCAGGGCCTGCTCGCCCCGGTGCGTCTTGTCCTCGATGTTCCAGCCGCGCAGGGTGAGCACCCGCCCCTGCCCGTCGGTGAGCGGGGGGATGCCCGGCCCGGCCTCCTCGGCGTGGGCGGTGGCGGGGGCCAGCAGCGCGGCGACGGCCGCGCCCGCCGTCAGCATCGCTCGCAGCACGGGAAACCTCCGGGACGGTAACTGCCTTGACCGTGCGCACACTTGGAGCACCTCTGTGCTACCAGGCGCACACCGGAAAGGCCAGCGTGAGGGACCGTGCGACCCCCCTTGCACGCGGACCTGTTCGTGAAATGATGTCCTGACAAAGGAGGGACGGGCGGGCCCCCGCCCGCGACGACCGCCCGGAGAGGAACCGCTGCCATGGCCCAGACCCTCGACCGCATCCGGGTCGGCTCCGCCCCCGACTCCTGGGGCGTCTGGTTCCCCGACGACCCGCACCAGATCCCCTGGCACCGCTTCCTCGACGAGGTGTCCGAGGCGGGCTACGACTGGATCGAACTCGGCCCCTACGGCTACCTCCCCACCGACCCGGCCCGGCTCGCCGACGAACTGGCCCGGCGGCACCTGAACGTCTCGGCGGGCACGGTCTTCACCGCCCTGCACCGCGGACCGGCCGTCTGGGAGGAGACCTGGGCCCACGTCGGCCGGGTCGCCGAGCTCACCCGGGCCATGGGTGCCCGGCACCTGGTGGTGATCCCCTCCTTCTGGCGCGACGACAAGACCGCCGAGATCCTGGAGCCGCCCGAGCTGACCCCCGAGCAGTGGACCCACCTGACCCGGGGCATGGAACGGCTCGGCCACCTGGTCAGGGAGACCTACGGCCTGGACATCGTCGTCCACCCGCACGCCGACACCCACCTCGACACCGAGGCCCACGTCACCCGCTTCCTGGACGCCACCGACAGCCGGCTGGTGAGCCTCTGCCTGGACACCGGGCACTACGCCTACTGCGGCGGCGACAGCGTCAAGCTGATCGAGACCTACGGCGAGCGTGTCGGCTATCTGCACCTCAAGCAGGTCGACCCAGACATTCTCGCCGAAGTCGTCGCCCAGGGGCTGCCGTTCGGGCCCGCCGTGCGGCGCGGGGTGATGTGCGAACCGCCCGCCGGGGTGCCGGACCTGGCGCCGGTGCTGCGGGCGGCACAGGGACTGGGCGTGGACCTGTTCGCGATCGTCGAGCAGGACATGTACCCGTGCGAGCCGGACCGGCCGCTGCCGATCGCCGTCCGCACCCGGCGCTTCCTGCGCTCCTGCGGCGCCTGAGCGGGCGTGCGCGCCGGATCCTGCGCTGCCCTGACGGATTCGGCCACGGCGGAGCCGGGAACCAACCGGGGCACCCGGGCGTTCCACCGACAACGGGGAACGCCCGCGCGGACGGGAGGACGACATGACACACCGCACGCACACCCACGACACGCCCCGGGACACCGCCGAGGCCGCCGACGCGGCCGTCACCCGGCGGCACCGCTTCGGCCGCCTGCCCGAGCGGATACGCCTAGAGGACACGGTCGAGACGAAGCCGGCCACCCGACCGGACCCGGCGCGGGACGCCTACCACCCGGACGAGTGGCTGATCCGGTACTGCGGCTGACCCCGGTGCGGGGACGGGACGGCGCCGCGCACCGGCCCGGCACCGTCCCCGTACCGCTCAGGCCGACCGCACCTCCGCGAGCGTCACCGGCCGGTGCTCGCGTAGGGACAGGGTGCACGCCTCGGCGATCCAGCCCGCCTCCAGGGCGTCCTCCACGGTGCAGGGGGAGGTCCGGGTACCGGCCACCACCTCGGTGAACGCGGCGAGTTCGGCGCGATAGGCGGCGGCGAACCGGTCCATGAAGAAGGTGTGCGGAGTGCCCGAGGGGAAGTCCGCGCCGGGCTCGGCCGAGCGCAGCGCGAGCCGGTCGTCCAGGCCCACGGCGAGCGAGTCGGCGAAGCCGTGCAGTTCCATGCGCACGTCGTAACCCCGCCGGTTGTGCCGGGAGTTGGACACCATCGCGACCGTGCCGTCGTCCAGGGTGAGCAGCGCGCCGGTGGTGTCGGCGTCGCCGGCCGCCGCGATGTGACCGGCGCCGCGGTTGCCGCCCACCGCGTACACCTCCGTGACCTCACGGCCCGTCACCCAGCGGATGCTGTCGAAGTCGTGCACGGAACAGTCCCGGAAGATGCCGCCGGACGCGGCGACGTACGCGGCCGGCGGCGGCTCCGGGTCCAGCGTCGTGGACCGCACGGTGTGCAGCGCGCCCAGCTCACCGGCCCGTACGGCGGCCCGGGCGGCGGCGAACCCCGCGTCGAAACGCCGGTGGTAGCCGATCTGGACCGGCACGCCCCCGCCCCGCACGACGTCCAGGAGCTCGACGCCCTCGCGCATCGTCCGGGCGACGGGCTTCTCGCAGAAGACGGGGACACCGGCCTCGACACCGGCCCGGATCAGCGCGGGGTGGGCGTCGGTGGCCGCCGCCACCACGATGCCGTCCACCCCGGAGGCCAGCAGTGCCCGCGGCGACGGGGCCACCTCGGCGCCGAACCGCTCGGCCGCCCGCTCGGCCGCGTCCGCGAACGGGTCGGTGACGACGAGCGATTCGACGGCGTCGAGCCCGAAGAGGGTCTCGGCGTGGAAGGAGCCGATACGGCCGAGACCGAGGATTCCGATACGCATGCGTCCCATTCTTGTCCGTACAAACCCCGCGCACCATCGGCGGAGAGCCACCGGACCCCCGCGAACAGCCCCGCCCCCGGCGCCCCTACGGGCTGACCCAGCCGCCGGTCCGCGCGGACCGCGCCATCGCGTCGAGCGCACGCGCGCCGCGCACCGCGTCCGCGAGGGTGGTGCCGTACGGCGTGCCCTCGGCGACGGACCGTACGAAGCGGTGGGCCTCGATCACCTTCAGGTCGTCGTAGCCCATCGCGTTGGCCGCGCCCGGCTGGAACGCGGCGAACTCACCGGCGCCCGGGCCGACGTGGACCGTGCTCACGGGCTGGTCCCGGTAGCCGGTGCCGCGGCACACACCCAGCTCGTTCATCCTCCGGAAGTCCCAGAACACCGCCCCCCGGCTGCCGTGCACCTCGAAGCCGTAGGCGTTCTGCTCGCCGACCGAGACCCGGCAGGCCTCCAGCACCCCACGGGCGCCGGAGGCGAAGCGGAGCAGACAGCCGACGTAGTCCTCGTTCTCCACCGGGCCCGGCTCGCCGCCCGGGGCCAGGGCGTGCCCGGCCGTCGCACCGCCCGTGCGGGCCCGCTCCGGGACGAAGACCGCGGTGTCCGCGGCGAGGGAGGCGATCTCGCCGCACAGGAAGCGGGCCAGGTCCACGCCGTGCGAGGCCAGGTCGCCGAGCACCCCGCTGCCCCCGCGCCGCCGCTCGTAGCGCCAGGTCAAAGCGGTGTCCGGGTCCGCCGCGTAGTCGCTGAAGAGGCGGACGCGCACATGCGTGACCGTGCCGATCCCGCCGGAGACGATCAGCTCGCGGGCGGCCTCCACGGCGGGCGCGTTGCGGTAGTTGAAGCCGACCGTGCCCTGCACACCGGCCCGTGCGACCGCGTCGGCGACCGCGCGCGCGTCGGCGGCGCTCAGGCCCACCGGCTTCTCGATCCACAGGTGCTTGCCGGCCTTTGCCAGCGTCACACCGATCTCCCGGTGCAGGAAGTTCGGCGCGGTGACGCTGACGGCCTGGACGCGCGGGTCGGCGGCCACCTCGCGCCAGTCGCGGGTCGCGCAGGCGAACCCGAACCGCTCGGCGGCCTCCTCGGCCCGCCCCGCGACCTCGTCGGCGACCGTGACCAGCCGGGGGCGCAGCGGGAGATCCGGATAGTGGTGCGGGAGCCGCGCGTACGCCCGGGTGTGCACACGGCCCATCCAGCCGAACCCGATGACGGCGACACCCAGCGCATCCACCATGACAGCCTCTCCCAGAAGCGTGGGACCGGCGCCCGGACCGGTCCGTCCCGGCTCCGGGCCACCTTTGTCCGGACATGGTGAGGTGTCAACCCTCCGAACGCGTCCCCGTCCGGCAGGCCGTTCGCGTGCCCGTCAGAGGTTGATGGCGTACGCCTTGCGCAGCGTCTCGTGCACCGTCCACCGCGTACGGTCACCCGCCCGCAGTACCGCCATGTCGCCGGGCCCCACCCGCAGCGTCGGGCCGTCCTCGACCTCGATCGTGGCCGAGCCGCTGATCACCACGAACAGCTCGTCGGCCTCCGTGTCCGTGACCACGCCCGGGGTGATCTGCCAGATCCCCCGGATCTGCCGCCCGTCCGGCGACTCCCAGACGACCTTCCCGGTCACCTCCGGGTGTCCGGAGACGATCTGTGCCGGGTCCAGGGGCTCGGGTTCGAGGTCGGCGTCGGGGATGTGGAGCGCGAAGCTGTGCGTCATGCGGCCGACCCTAGTCGGCGGGTGCGCCGCGGTGCCGTGGACAGGGTGTGGGGCATCGGGCCCGGCCGCAGGACACTTCGTCGCCCCAGGTCAGCGGCCGGTGCGCACCCCGTCCAGCGCGATGGCCAGCACCCGGTCGCGCTGGGCGGCGTCCTCGAAGTTCGTCGCCATGATCCCGGCGACCAGCCGCAGCAGGTCCCCGAAGTCCATGTCCGTCCGCGCGGCGCCGCTGCGCTGCGCTCGCTCCAGCAGCGGGCCGCCGGCCGCGTACATGGAGTCGCGGCAGGTCTGGAAGATGTCCGACTCGCCGTTCAGCGCCTCGCGCACCGCCCGCTTGGTGACCATGTAACCGGCGAACCGGTCCAGCCACGCCGTCAGCGCCTCCCACGGCTCCCGGTCCGCCACCTCCAGGGCCGCCCCGCACAGGGCGGCGACCTCGTCGGCGTAGACCGTCTCGAACAGGTCGCGGCGGGTGGGGAAGTTCCGGTACAGGGTGCCGATGCCGACGCCGGCGCGGCGGGCGATGTCCTCCAGGGAGGCGTCGGCCCCGTGCTCGGCGAACGCCTCACGGGCCGCGTCGAGCAGGGCGTCGTAGTTGCGGGCGGCGTCCTTACGGTGCGGCCGGCGGGCCGCGACGATCTCGCTGACGGGGAACGGCGTGGCCGTCACTGCTGCCTCCCGGGGAGGGGATTCGAATTGAAGCGGAGGGTGGCCTCCGCTAGAGTGGAGGCGTACCTCCACTTTACCAGTGCGGGGTGGCTCAGTCGTGGCCGGACGCGGCCCGCGCCGCCGCCCCCGCGACCGGGGCGGGCCCCGTACGACCGTGCCCCGGCACCACGCACCCCAGGTACCCGACCCTCGGGCTTCCCTGACCGCTTCCGTGACCCGCTTCCCTGATCCGCTTCCCTGATCCGCTTCCCTGATCCGCTTCCCTGATCCCTTCCTTGATTACGGAGAGGCTTCTCCATGCCCCGCGCCTCCACCCGTCTCACCTTCGCGGTCCTCGCGACCGGAGCCGGCGTCTTCTCCATGCTCCAGTCGCTGATCGCGCCGGCCCTGCCGACCGTGCAGCACGCCCTGCACGCCTCCCCGTCCACCGCGACCTGGGTGATGACCGCGTATCTGCTGTCCGCCTCGGTCTTCACCCCGATCCTCGGCCGGGTCGGCGACCTCGCCGGCCGGAAACGGACCCTCGTCGCCGTCCTGCTGGCCGTCCTCGCGGGCTGCCTGGTCGCCGCGCTGGCCCCGAACATCGGCGTGCTGATCGTCGCCCGGGTCGTCCAGGGCGTCGGCGGCGCCCTGTTCCCGCTCTCCTTCGGCATCATCCGGGACGAGTTCGCCCCGGCCGAGGTCAGCGGCAGCATCAGCAACCTCTCCGCGGTGATCGCGGCCGGCGGCGGCGTCGGCATGGTGGCCGCCGGACCGATCGTGTCCGCGCTCGACTACCGCTGGCTGTTCTGGATCCCGGTGGCGATCGTCGCCGCGACGGTCCTGATCGCCCTGCGCTACATCCCCGAGTCGCCCGAACGGACCGCGGGCAAGGTCGGCTGGACCGGTGCCGTGCTGCTCTCCGGCTGGCTGGTGGCCCTGCTGCTGCCGCTGAGCCAGGCCGGGCAGTGGGGCTGGGGCTCGGCGAGGGTGCTCGGCCTGTTCGCCGCCGCCGTCGTGCTGTTCGCGGTGTGGCTGCTGACCGAGGCCCGCTCGCGCACCCCGCTGATCGACCTGCGGGTGCTGCGGCTGCCCGCGGTGTGGACGACCAACACCGCCGCCCTGCTGTTCGGCGCCGGCATGTACTCCATCTGGTCCTTCCTGCCGGGCTTCGTCCAGACGCCGTCCGCGGCCGGCTACGGCTTCGGGGCCAGCGTCACCGAGTCCGGACTGCTCATGCTGCCGATGCTGGTCGCGATGTTCCTCTCCGGCGTGCTGTCGGGCCGGCTGGAACCCCGTGTCGGCGCCAAGGCGCTGCTCACCACGGGCGCCGCGCTCGGCGCGGTGGCCTGCGGCTTCCTCACCCTCTGGCATGACGCCCGGTGGCAGATCGGCGTCGTCGCCGCCCTGTTCGGCCTCGGCATCGGACTGGCCTTCGCCTCGATGGCCAACCTCATCGTGGGCAGCGTGCCCGTGGCCCAGACCGGCGCCGCGACCGGCATGAACGCCAACATCCGCACCATCGGAGGCTCCATCGGCGCCGCGCTCACCAGCGTCCTGGTCACGGGCCGGCTCCAGCCGTCGGGCCTGCCGCACGCCTCCGGCTACACCCACGGCTGGGCCCTGCTCACCCTGCTCTGCCTGGCAGCGACCGCCGCCGCCCTCCTGGTCCCGGCCCGCCACCAGGGCCGTCCGGCCGAGGCCCCCGCGACCCCGGGGGTGACACCGGCACCCGTCCGGGTGCGGTAGTGTTGACCTGCGTGATCACGCGGGAAACCCCGCGTGGGACCGCGGCGGGACGTGGCGCAGCTTGGTAGCGCACTTGACTGGGGGTCAAGGGGTCGCAGGTTCAAATCCTGTCGTCCCGACTCGTGAGAGTCGCAGGTGAGGGCCGGTTTCGGAGATGTCCGAGACCGGCCCTCGGCCGTTTCTGGGGACCAGTTGGGGGCCAGTGCTCCCTTGACCGGTGTCGGCGGAGCATGACGACCGGGCCCGGGAACGGGCGGGGGCGCGGACCGCGCCGAGGTGTGTGGGGGAGTGCTGCGCCGGCGGTCGGCTGGACGAGGCGCCCCAGTCGGGCAGGGCCGGTGCGCGCGGATCACGGCTTCGTGGTCTCGGGCGTCTCCTCCACCGCCGGCAGCACCTCGGCGACGCCCGCGGGATGCGCGAGGCCGTCGCACGACCGGTCAGGGCTCACCCGGTCGACGCCGGTCGTCCTCGTCCCGCTTCCGGGTGTCGCGGGGGCGGGTGTACGGCTCGGTGTCAGGCGGCAGACCGCCCGCGACGGCCCTCTGGCGTAGGGTCTCGGCGTGGAACTCCAGGCCCAGGAGCATGGCCGCATTGGTGAGCCACAGCCAGACGAGGAACACGATGACGCCGGCCATGGTCCCGTACGTCTTGTTGTAGGAGGCGAAGTTCGCGACGCAGAAGGCGAACGCAGCCGACGCGATCGTCCGGATGACGAGGGCGACGAGGCTGCCCGGGGTGATCCACCTCAAGCCCTTCACCTTCGCGTTGGACGTACGCCCAGTACAGAATCGCGATCATGACGGCGGCCAGGACCACCAGGACCGGCCACTTCCCGGGCCGAGCCGGGAGCGAGTTCCTCGATGTCGGCCAGCACCGCGTCGGTCGTGGACTCGCCGGTGATACCCAGCACGGACACGAGTGCCAACAGTGCCGGGAACAGCGACAGCACCCCGTAGTACGGCAAAGCTGCTGCCCGGTTGGTCAGTTCATCGTCCTTGAACTCCCGCAGCGCTCCCTTGAGCACACCGAGCCAGGCCCGCTTGGTCAGCTCCGTCGGCGTGTCCGGTGCCCGGCGCTCCACCTCGGGCCCGGGCCCGACCTCCTCGGGTGCCGGGGCCCCGCCTACGCCACCAGGGGCCGCCCCGGACATCCGCATCGACTACGCCCGCTGCTCGTCCCTCGGTCGGGCGGGAACCAATCCGCCGACCGTCCGGCACCGGATCACGTGGGGGCGTCCACCTTGGGCACCACGAGCGCGGTGTCCACCCGGTAGAAGTCGTCGTTCGGGTGACGAAGGGACCGATGCCGGGGACGCGTAATCCGGCCCTCTTGGGCACCGGTCGCACCGGTGACCCGGGAGAAGGCAGCACGAGCTTCCTGCGGGAAGCGATCGCGTCTTGGCCGCGCGAGGCGTTCAGGGACCGGCCGCCCACCGCGGCCGAGGCCGCTGCCACGGACGCGGCGGCGGCCACGATCGACGACCGGGCCGGCCTGCGGACGCACTCCCGCCGCGACCAGTTCGGCCACCGCCGGCGCGGCGAAGCCCGCCACCGCCCCGCTCAGCGCACCCAGCGCCACTGGAGGCCGAGCCGGCCGTACTCGCTGGTCCTTCTCTTCGTCCCTCACGGGGGGAATCCGGTGCTGCCCGCCGGGCGGATCGGTCCCAGACCTGATCGGGTGACAAAAGATCCCGGACCGATCCGCCGTGCGTTCCGCTACGGATCAACTCGTCGAGGCCCTCGACGTTCCGCTCGCCGGGCAGAGGAGACCGGGATCGTTCCTTACGGCCCTCGGCGGATTCGCCTCCGGGCGGGACCGACAGCGATTCCAGGGGGCGGTGCCGTCCTGGTGACCTCCGGCCTTCCGGCCCTTGCGGCCGGTCCCGGCTGTGCGACGGCTGGTGCCGCCTCGTAGGCTGCCGTCATGACCGAGATCCAGAACCCGACGCCCCGCGACGCCTTCGAGCTGCTGATGGCCGGTAACCAGCGCTTCGTCGCAGGCTCCCCCGAGCACCCGAACCAGGACGCCACCCGCCGGACCGAGATCGCGCCGTCCCAGCGGCCCTTCGCCGTGCTGTTCGGGTGCTCCGACTCACGGCTGGCCGCCGAGATCATCTTCGACCGCGGCCTGGGCGATCTGTTCGTGGTGCGCACCGCGGGGCATGTCGCCGGTGCGGAGGTCCTCGGTTCCATCGAGTACGGCGTGAGCGTGCTGGACGCCCCGCTCGTCGTCGTGCTCGGCCATGACTCGTGCGGGGCCATCGCAGCCGCCCGTGCCGCGGCCGACGGCGGCGAGGTGCCCGGCGGTTTCGTCCGTGACGTTGTCGAACGGGTGACCCCGAGCGTGCTGGCAGCCCGGGCCGCCGGACGCGACCAGGCCGACGAGATCCTGGCCGGGCACATCGAGAACACCGTGGACCTGCTGCTGGAGCGCTCCCGCGTCCTGGCCGAGCGGGTGGCCGCCGGCCGCCTCGGCGTGGTGGGGCTGTCCTACCGGCTGGCCGACGGCAGTGCGCGGCTCGTCGCCGCTCGCGGCCTGGACGCGACGGTCCCCGCCGCGTCCTGACCATGCCGGCCGTGGCCGCCGCGGTGGTGTGAACCGGTGGGGCGTCGCGGTGATGTGACCCGGTCGGAGCAGACCCGTGTACGCGGACGGGGCTCCTACCGGGCTCACCGCTCGATCGCCTCCGGCAGGCCACCGCCCGACGGCCCGCCCGGTGCCCTTTCCGGCGAAGCGCTGGGGCTACCGCGCGCGGGCTTGCCGGGGACCGGGCGGAGGTCAGTGCCGGGCTCCGGACCGCCGATGGACGACACCGGCCGGCTGGACGCGCTCGTCGGGCGGGCGATCGACATGGCCGTCCGGCATCCCGGCCGTGGCACCTCCCTTGCCGGTCCCCGTGCGCTTCCTGTGCGCTGCCTGTCGTATGGACGACGACACGGACCGGTACTCGCGCCGCACGGCAAGGAGCGGGCGTGTCCAGGTTGTTCGGGTGGCCCCGCCCCCACCCGCACGCCCGGCGCGCGTGCCGCCGGCTCGCGTGGGGGAGCACCGCGTCGAGGCGGGCGGCGGAAGTACCGCGACGGCTCACCGCCGCTCGCGCGGCGAACACGTCTGCTGTCCCACCTCGGGCTGCCGGTCCAGTTTCGCCATCGCGGGTCCTTCGTGCCGATGAGGGCACAGATGCTCAACAAGAAGGTCGCCGCCTCGAAGAGCGGGACGCTGTCGTACGAGGGCTTCGAAGGCGGGCCGGAAGAAGGCGGCGCCGACGCCCGTCATCGCGGCCGGTGCGGAGCCGAGGCCGACAGCCTGACGCCCGTTCACGACGATGCCGGCCATCGCGACGGCGAAGGCGCCGGCGCCGACGGAACCGGCGAGCCGACTCAGCCACAGACGACGGAACCGCGCGTGCCGCGTGGGCCGGAAGAACGCACCCATGGGAAATCCGCTTTCGGCTTTTCTGGTTCTTCGTGGCTGGCACGGAACGATGGCGGGGCGGGCATTCTGCCCCGCCATCTTCATTCCGCCCGTTCTCCTTACCAGGGCTTGCCCGGGAACGCTCCCATGCCGCCCACCCCCTTTCCATGGACGACTCCATCAGACATTCCCAGCCCATCGGATTTTTTCCTCAGCGTGCACATCGTTTGTCTGAGCGTGAGCCGTCGCTGTTCGATTCCGGACCGGAAGGGCCGGGGACCGGGAAGGGTCGGGGAGCGGGAAGGGCCGGGGACCGGGAGGCCCGGCGTGCGGGGCGGAGCGAGGAGGCCGCCTGACGGCACCGCAGCTTCCGCAACACGCCTGCCCGGGCGTCGTTCTACCAGGCCGCGCGGGCGTTCCGGCGGGGGCGGTCGTGTCCGGAAACGGCTGGCTGGATAACCTGCGTCCGGCGCGCGCGGGCCCCCGGTACCGCCGTGCGCGCGGAAGTGCGGTACAGCGATCTGCGGGACATCCCGGACGCCGAACGGGCCGCGTCCGAGGCCGCCCTCGCCGAGGCCCGCCGGCCCTTCGACCTGTCGGCGGGCCCCCTGATCCGCTGGCACCTGATGCGGACGGCGGACGAGGAGCACGTCCTCGTCCAGACCGAGCACCACGCCGTCCACGACGGGCACTCGGCACGGCTGCTCCTCACCGACCTGGTGCGGGGCTACGCGGAGCACGTCCGCCACGGACGCGTGGACACTCGGCCGGCCCCTCCCGGCTACGGGACGCTGACAGCCGCCGAACGGCACTGGACCGCCGGGCCCGGGGCCGAAGCACACCTCCCACTCGGTCTGCTCGGTAGCTGTCGCGCATCCAACGAGCAAGGAGCGCAACGAAGCCGGGCGAGTATGCGCGTGATCTCCGATCGATCCGCCTGCCGCGACGGGGCCGGCGCTCCGAGCGCAGCCGTCCCCACGCCCACCACGGTCCGCCCGATCCGTATCGAGGCGAGGGCCGGCTCCGGCACGACCCGAAGGTCCCGCGCCGCCGGCCCCGGCAGATGGTGGACGAGCGGTGGAACGAGTCGTCGGGGCTCAGTGGGGTGGGTGCTGTCCGTAGCCGTCGCTGGGCGTCGATGGGGTGGGCAGGGGGTGCTTGCCGTCGGTGAGTGCGTCGAGTGCGGTTCGGGCGGCGGTGCGTACGGTGTTGTCGGGGGCGTTGGCCAGGGGGCGGATGAGGGTGTGGGCGGCTTGCGCGATGGGTCCGAAGGCGGCGAGGGCGTTGAGGGCCGAGGTCACCACGGTCCAGTTCCGGTGCCGGTTTGCCCAGGTGAGGGTGTCGGTGATCACGGGTATGGCGCTGGAGTCTTTCAGTCCGGCCAGGCCGGACAGGTAGAGGCCGGCGGGGACGGGGGAGTCCGGGCGGTGTGGGTCGATGCGGCGCAGGCCGTCGGCCAGGAGGGGGACGAGCCGGTCGGCGGCTTGCGGGTAGCCGTCGATGTCGTGGAGGACGCGCCATTCGTCCACGCGGGTTTCGAGAGCGCGGATGATGTCGGGCAGGGCACGGGGGTCGTGGTGGTCGGCCAGGATCATGACCGCCTCTTGGTAGGCGCTGCGCACGAGGGGGTTGTCGGTGGCCCAGACGTCGGGGCCGTGGATGTCGCGCAGGGTGGCCATGTGGTCGGCGAGGGTGTCGAGGAGCAGTGCGGTGTCCTCGGCGGCGACCGTGAACCGGCCGCGCAGCCACGCGCTGAACCCGCGTTTGATCATGCGGGCTGCGGCCCAGTCGTCGGGGAGCAGGGCGAGGAGGTGGGTCAGGACGGGGCGGGGCAGGGGGCCCGGGATGTCCTCGGCCATGGCGAGGGCGTCGTACCGGGTGGCGGCATCGGGGCTGGTCAGTTGTGCGACGAGGAGGTCGGCTCGCTCCGCGATCCGGTCGCCCAGGGCGGTGTGCAGGGCACGCAGGACGCTGCTGACCGGGGAGTGTTCCTCCCAGGGATGTTCGGGGTCGAAGAAGTCGGCGGCCAGGTGGACGGGGCGGACCGTGGGAGCGACGCTCCGGCCGCGGCCGCGGCTCGATGTCTCGCACCAGCGGCATCCGTCGCACGGCTTCCCGGCGGCCGGGGTCGCGGTGATCTCCCGCAGGAGAGCGATCGCGCGCGGTACGACAGCGGAGTCGGCTCGGTCCGGGGCGAGTGGGAACCGGTGGGTGAGCGCCGAGAGCCGGACCGGGGCGTCGGCGTAAGGCCGCGGGGGGCCGTCGAGCAGGTCGTCAAGCCAGGCCGTCACGGTCGGACCGGTCGCCGGCAGCCGTTCCGCCAGACGCGCCATCGTACGGACGACCAGCAACCGCTCCACGATCCCCTCCGCGGCCGGCAGGCGTTCGGCCAGGACGCGGGCGGCACGCCGGCCGTCGGTCAGGAAGAGACCGACCGCCGCGATGGCCGGGCGGCGCACCAGCGGGTCCGTGTCCGCCGCGTACCGGGCGAAGGCCTCCGCCCGTTCGGTCATCTCGGCGACGATGTCCACGTGGGCCGTCGACTCCACTCCGCGCACCGTGAAGTAGCTGGTTTCAGGGTCCCGGTCCAGCGATTCACGTCCGATGCTGAGGAGCAGCTTGACGATCTCGCCCCGGTCGGGCGTGGCCGGGTTGTCGGCCATGGCGAACAGCAGGGGCACGCTCGCCGCGGTGCACGGGTCGACAGCTCCTTGGTCATGGGCCTCCGCATAGAAGTCCTCCAGCCCCTCGGCCCGCACCGCCGGGTCTTCGGAGAGCATCTTCGTGAGGTGGCCTGGGACTCCGCAGACCTGACCGGGCAGGTGGCCTGCCCTCCAGTCGACATCGTTCACGTTGATCACGAAGGACAGTCTGCAAGGCGCCACTGACACCGACGGCTCACGCCACCAGGCTGAACTCCCCGCCCGGCCAGGCAGAGCCGCCGCCGTGCACGGCCTGAGCCGGCCGAAGACCTGCTCGCCGCGTGCGCATGCCGTCGCTCGTATGCCCCTCATCGGGGAGACGCCACCGTTTTCCGGGCATGTCGTACGGAGCCGTCAGGAACCGACCGGTCTCAAGCGGCTTGCTCCGCAGGGCACTCACATGCGTGTCGATCGTCCGACTCGCCTGCGCGCTCGGCTCCGCCGCGGCCGGGTGCCCCCGTCCCACCGCGCGCAGAGGGACACAAAGGTGGGCTGCCGGAAGACTCCACCCTTGGCAGCCACCAGAGCACAAGCCCCGATGACAGCGGGGTCTTCGGACCCGTTCGGCGTTACGGTGCGGCTGTCACCGTCGGGTCGCACGCGGTGCGGGCCCACTCCTTGTACGGCTCCACGCGGTCGGTGAGCACCGCGTCCACACCGGCGGCCTTCGCCTTCTCCCACGCCGGCGGCCAGTTCGCCGTCCACGTATAGACCTTCAGCCCGGCGGAGTGCCAGTCCCGGACCGCACTGGGGGTGGCGAGGAACCGGGAGACATTCAACGATGTTCCGTACCGAGCCGCTTCCTTGCCGGTGATCTGGGTCTTCTCGTGGGTGAGCGCGGTGTGCAGTTCGGGTGCGGCCCGGCGCACGGCGTCGACCGCGTCGGCGTTGAAACTGTGCACGACGACGTAGGGGGCCGCGCCGGTGGCGCGGATGACGGTCAGCAGTGAATCCACCTGCGCGGGCGTCGGCGTCGGCTTCAGCTCGACCATCGCCGTGAGGCGACGCGCGGCCGTGAAGCCCAGTGCCTCCTTGAGGGTCGGCACCGGCTCACCCCTCTTGGTGCGCAGGGCACGTACCTGTGAGGCCGTCATCGCGGCGATGGGCCCGTGCCCCGTGGTGGTGCGGTCGACCGTCGGATCGTGCGAGAGGACCGGCACGCCGTCCTGGGTCCACCACACATCGAACTCCACGCCGCTTGCCCCGGCGTCGGTGGCGTCCCGTAGCCCTCGCAGCGTGTTCTCGTCCTCGGGAGTGCCGCGATGGCCGATCACCTGGGGCACTGTGCACCGTGACGCGGCAGCGGCAGCGGTGGTGTCCGCGGCTGCCGCGGATTCCTCCGCCCAGGGCGGCGAACAGGCGGTCATCACAGTGACAGCGGATGCCACAAGGGTTGCTATTCGAACCGACCTTCGCTTTGTCACCGGCCAACGTTAGCCCGTGCTTGGCTGTGCTGGCACGGAAGTGGTTCGAATCACTGGCGCGCAGCCTGCGTATACGGGGTAGATGCCCGAATTGTCGCCAATTGAGTGCGCGTACCGTCGTGCTCTCGTCCTCCGGTCGGACCGCGACCATGACATGACCGGACGGACCGGTATGTGGCAGTAGGACACGTCCGACGCCAACGAACTCGCCGCCTGGAGCTTCGACCAGCTCGCCAAGGACCGGCAGGTCACCGCCGCCTCACCGAAGCCTGGACCCCCGAAACCGCGGACTGCGCGACCTCCGGCCGCACCCCCACCGCCACGTCCGACGCCCGTGTCGGGACCTCTTGGTCCGGGAAGCGCGCTCGTCGACATGGCGTCGGCCCTGGTTTCCGACGGCACGACGTCGCGGAGACCGGCACGGCGGCCGCCGCGGCCTTCCCGGCTGTGGCATGGGCATGGGCGATACTCTCGTGTCGGCGCCGGCACGACCGGCACGTGCGGGGAACGGGCACGAATGCGCCGGCAGACGGGGCATAGGGGGGCGACGTTCGGGTGTCTGAGGCGGAGGACCGCGAACTCCTGGGCCGGGAGCGGGAGACGGCCTTCCTGGACGGCATCCTGGACGCGGCGCTCTCCGACGGGACCGGAGCGGCGGTCCTCCTGCGGGGCCAGGCCGGCATCGGCAAGTCGGCACTGCTGGCCTGGGCACGGAACGCGGCGCGGCGGCGCGGCTTCGCCGTCCTGGGCGCCGTGGGCGCCGTGGCCGAGGCCGAGCTCGCCTTCGGGGGCTTCCACCAGGTCTTCTGGCCGCTGCTGAAACGCTCCCGGACCCTCCCCGCACGGGACCGGGAAGTCCTGGAGCGCGCCTTGGGCCTGAGCGAAGGACCGGCCGCCGGCGCGGCCCCGCTGGGTGCCTCGGCCCTCGCCCTGCTCACCGAGGCCGCGCGCGACCGGCCGCTGCTGGTCGTGGTGGACGACGTGCAGTGGATCGACGACTCCAGCGCCGCGGTGTTCGCCTTTCTGCACCGGCACGTCGCCGCCCTGCCCGTGGTCTTCGTCGGTGCGGGCCGCGAGGACGGCCCGGCCACCGAACGGTGGACCGCGGAGCCGGTACTGGTGGGGGCACTGGAACCGGCCGCCGCCGAGGCGCTGTTGCGCCGGCACCATCCGAGCCTGCCCGCGGCCGCGGCCACCCGGGTGCTGACGGAGGCCGCGGGCAATCCGCTGGCCCTCCTGGAACTGCCCCTGCTGCCGGACGACGAGCACGGCGCCGGGCTCCCCGGCGCCCCAGGGCGGATGCCCCTGGCACACCGGCTGGAGCAACTCTTCGCCGAGCGGATCCGGTCGTTGCCGGCCGACGCCGCGCACACCCTGCTCCTGGCCGCTCTCGGCGGCCGGGTGAGCCTGCGGAACACGGACGTCCGTCCGGCTCCGACGGTGCCCGGCGACCCCGCCGCGAGGTCCGGGGCCCCTACGGCCGTTCCGGGAGGTCCCGTGGTTGTTTCCGAGGGTCCTACGGTCGTGTCTGGAGGCGCCGTGGTTGTTTCCGAGGGTCCTACGGTCGTGTCTGGAGGTCCCGTGGTTGTTTCCGAGGGTCCTACGGTCGTGTCTGGAGGTCCCGCCGTCGTTTCCGACGGTCCCATGGCTGTTTCCGGAGGCCCCGCGGTCATGTGCGAGGGCCCCACGGGCGGTCCCGCCGTCGTATCCGGGGGCCCCACGGCCGTACCCGCGAACCCCGCGGCGGTCGTCGCCGCCATCGAGGCGAGCGGGCTGGCGCACCTGGACGGGACCGGTGCCCTGGCCTTCCGCCACCCGCTGGTGCGCAGTGCGGTGATCTCCCTGGCCTCGCCCGAGGACGAGCGGGCGGCCCACCGGTTCCTGGCGGGGCGGCTGGCGCCCGGCGATCCCCGGCGGCTCCGGCACGAGACGCTGGCCGCCGTCCTGCCGGACGCTTCCCTCGCCGGGCGGCTGGAAGAGGCCGCGCGGCAGATCGCGCGACGCGGCGGCGACGCCGAGGGCGCGGTGCTGATGGACCGGGCGGCGGCCCTGAGCGCCGACGCCGGGTCCCACACGGCACGCCTGACCTGGGCCGCCGTCATGGCGGCGCGGGGCGGACGACTCGCCCACACCGCGGAGTTGGTGGAGGAACTCAAGCGCCGGCCGGTGCCACCCGGCTTCGAACCCCTCTTCGCCTACGCGGTGGTGTACGTCGACCAGAGCCACCGGATCGACTTCGAGTCGTCCTTCACGCTGCTGCCGCGGGCCCTGGACCTGCTGTCGCGGACCGGGGTCGAGCCCTTCGAGGGGCTGGCGGAGCAGATCTACTTCAAGCTCCTGCTCGCCGCCTCCTACACCGACGACCCCCGGGGCTGGCGCGCCCTGGAGAAGCACGCCGGCGCCGTCTCCCCGCTGGCCAGACTGTGCCGTGCGGTCTGGTCCGACCCGCCCCGCACCGCGCACGGGGCGACCCGTGAACTCGCCCTGCTGAGCGGGGAGATGAGTGAGGAGCAGGAAGCGGGAGCCGCGTGGCTGCTGCTGTGGACCGCGTCGGCGGTCGACGCGGCCGACGAGACGCTGTGGCGCCGCTTCACCGGCCAGCACGCCTATGCCACCCAGGGCTCGGTCGCGAAGGCCCGGTTCTACCAGGACTACCTGCGGGGCCGGTGGGAGAGCGCCGCCGCCTGCCTGCGGGAGGCGGAGGCCGCCGACGACCGCGGCTACCACTGCAACGCCCTGCTGTTCCGTCACTACCACGCGCACTTCCTGGCCGGCCGGGGCGACGAACAGGGGCTGCGAGAGGTGGAGGCGCTCATCGAGCCGACGGCCTCGGGGGCCCGGATGCGGTTCGTCACCGACCACCTCGTCCACCTGCGGGCCCTGGCCGCGCTGGCGCACGGCCGGTACGAGGAGGCGTACCAGCTCCTGGTCCAGCTCATGCCCCCCGGTGTGCTGCCGCGCGGTCTGCCGTGGTTCCACCTGCCGTTCTACGACCTCGTGGTGGCCGCCGTGCACACGGGCCGCCGGGCCGAGGCCGCCGCGCACGTCGAGGCCGGGCGGGCGGCGCGGATGGCCGGCGTCTCCGCTCACCACGCCTTCCTCCTGGCCGCGGCCGCCGCCGTGGCCGCCGCCGACGAGGCCGCCGACGCCCGATACCGGACCGCGTACGCCGTCGAGGGCGCCGAGACCTGGGTCTTCACCATGGCCCGGCTGCGGCTGGCGCACGGCTCGTGGCTGCGCCGCCGTCGGCGTGCTGAGGCACTCGACGTGCTGCACCGGGCGCGCGACGCGTTCCGGCGGCTGGGCGCGGAGCCCTGGACGGAGCGCTGCGAGGAGGAGCTGGCCGCCGCCGGGCCCCCGACGGCGGCGGCCGGCGGACGCGGGCACCTGACGGGCCAGGAACGGCGGATCGCCCAGCTCGCCGCGAGAGGGCTGACGAACAAGGAGATCGGCAGGGCGCTCCAGGTGTCGCCCCGTACCGTCGCGGCACACCTGTACAAGATCTTCCCCAAGCTCGGGGTCACCTCCAGGGCCGGGATCTCCCGGGCTCTGGCCGACGACTCGGCCGAGCGGGACTGAGGCCGCGGCACGCCGGGCGCCCGCCGCCTACCGGTGGTGACGCCGGGCGGACGGGGCTCTTGCCGTCAGTACGTCCCGTCGAGCGCGCCGGTCCGCGTCGCCGCCCCCACGGTGCCGGTCTGCGCCCGCAGGTCCCGCCACTCGCTCGGCGACATTCCGTACCGGGCGCGGAAGCACCTGCTGAAGTGGGCGGCGGTGGCGAACCCCCAACGCTGGGCCACCGCCTGCACCTTGGCCGGGCTGCCGCCGCCGCGGCCCAGTTCGCGCCGGCATTCCTCCAGCCGGCGCCGCTGTATCCAGCGGCCGATCGTGCCGCTCTCCTCGGTGAAGAGCTTGTGCAGCCGGCGCACGGACATGTGGTGGGCCTCGGCGATGGCGTCCGGGCGGAGCCGGGGGTCCGCGAGCCTGGAGTTCGCCCAGCGCCGGATCTCGTCCGTCAGCCGGCGGTCACCGTCCGGGAGGCCGCTCCGTCCGGGGTGGGCGTCGCGTCCGGCCTCCTCGGCCACCAGGGTGGTGACCAGGTCCGCCGTCTGGTTCCTGAGCCGTGTCGCCATGCCGGCCGTCCCCGCCTCCGCTCCCCAGGGGCCGTCGGCCGTGGCCAGGGAGCGCAGCAGGGGCAGCAGCAACGAGGCGACGCCCGTGGTGGCGTCGTACGTCCGGCCGGTCGTCCGCGCCAGGGCGTCGTCCGGGACCGGCACCAGCAGGCGGGGCACGCGGAGTACCGCGAGGACGCATCCGGCCGTCCCGCTCACCGGGACCGGCCTGGCCGAATCGGTCAGGAGCAGGCTGTCCGGCGTCACCCGGCCACCGTGCTCGGGGGCGAGGACGAGGCTGCCCCGGAGCGGGGCGCAGACCACGATCTCGCGCGAGTCCGGCTCGCCGGCCGGCCGGACCGGCAGGGCACCCGTGTGGGCGAGTTCCGCGCCGGGGACGACACCGATCCGGACGTGCGGCGGCCGTCCCGGATCCACGGCGAGGGGAACCGGACCGGAACGCGGGCCCGTGTCATGGGGTGAAGGCGCGGAGGACGGCACCGTGGGCTCCTTTGGGTCTTGTGCGCGAACGGTCCGTGCCCCACTCTCGGCGTGCCCCGCCTCGGGTACGTAGGTCGGATGACTGACACCCGGGCGCGTCAGTGCACGGCGGCGCGCTGTGCTGCCCTCGGCAGCTCCGGGCCGGGAAGCTCCTCCTCCAGGGCACCGGTGAGCCGCCACTGGCGCGGCGGCACGCCGAACACCCCCTTGAAGGCACGGCTGAAGTGGGCGGGGCTGTGGAACCCCCAGCGGCGGGCGACCGTCGACACCGTCGGGCTGACGCGTCCGCGGCGGGCCAGTTCCCTGGCGCACTCCTCGACCCGGCGCCGCAGGATGAGCCGCCCCACCGTCGTCCCCTCGCCTTCGAAGAGGCGGTGGAGGTAGCGCACCGAGATGTAGTGGGCTTCGGCGATCCGTTCCGGTGTCAGGTCCGCCTCGCCCAGGTGCCGCTCGATGTAGCCGCGGACGCGCGGCACCAGCCGGGCGCGCGTGCCGCCCGGCGGCTCCTGGTCCCTTCCGAGCAGTTCGTCGGCGAGGAGGGCGATGAACTCGACGGTGTTCCCGGCGAGCAGGTCACCGGTGTCCGCGGTCACCCGGTCCGCGAGGCGGGCGAGGCGTTCGAGGAACGGGACCAGCAGGGCGGCGACACCGCTCCGTCCCGGTACGGCACGCCCGGTGAGGCGGAACAGGTGGTCCGCCGGGTCGCCCAGCGCCTGCCGGGGCACGGAGACCAGCAGCATCCGGTGGGACTCGCGCTGGTCCAGGGTGAAGGGCCGGCGCGGGTCGAGGAAGGCCACCTCTCCCGGCTCCAGCGCGGTGCTCCTTCCGTCCTGGGTGAGGAGAGCGGTGCCCGACCGCTGGAGGACGACGGCGATCCGCTCGCCCGGGCTCCGGGCGATGTGCCGGGGGGTACGGCTCAGCTGCGACGGCCCCGCTTCGACGAGCAGCAGGCTCAGGTAGCCGAGGTGAGCGATCACCGGTGCCGGGGGGCCGGCCGCAGTGGTGCGCATCACGAGCCGGACGGGGGCGACAAGACCGTCGAAGGCGTCCTGCCACAGTCGTGGCGCCTCGTCTTCCCGTCCGGCCGTCATGTCCCGAAGAACGTGTCCCACGCGTGCTCCTTGTTCTCGGACGCCGGCCGGTCGGCGAACTCTCCGCTCAGGGGGGGTGAACGGCCATGTGCGTTCCCGTTCATGCTCGGTGGCGCGAGAAGACCCCACATAGGTCATTTGACGTGCGGTCACGCACACGGGCGGAGCGTCCGCCGCCCCCCTGGGACAAGAGGTGTGCACGGACAGGCACATGAGGCCGGTGCGGAGGGGCGGCGGGGCCGGTACCTGTCCGTAGGCTGGGGGTCCGTCGCCCCGGCGGCCGCCGCTGTCAGGAGCGGGCCGGGCCCGACGGATTCGTCAGCTCTTCCATCCCGGGATCGCGCCCACGCGCGGGAGTGTGTCGTCGTGGAACATGTCGCTGGACCGCCGACGGTCCTCGAGCAACTGGCCCAGGCCTTCGTCGAGGCCCATGAGTGTCCGGGCGTGCCGGGCGGAGCGGGGCCCGCTCCCTCCGGAGAGGCACTCGCCGTCCTGCGCGGAGAGGCGGACCGGACGCCGGACGTCGGGGAGGAGTGGCTGGCGCTCCCCGGGTGCGACGGGGACCGCGTCCGCGTGCGCATCCTGCGGCCGGCCGACAGCGAGGAACTCCTGCCGGTGGTGCTCTACCTGCACGGCCTGGGCTGGACCCACACGACCGCCACCACCCACCAGCGGCTGCTGGAGGACCTGGTCCTCGGTTCGGACGCGGCCGTGGTGGTGCCCGAGTACGACCGTCCGCCGGCCGCCCGCTATCCGGTGGCCGTCGAGCAAAGCTACACCGTGGCCCGCTGGATCGCGGAGAACGGTGCCGACTGGCGTCTCGACGGCTGCCGCATCGCCGTGGTCGGCGTCTCGGCGGGCGCCAACCTCGCCGCCGCCCTGACGCTGGTCGCCAAGGAGCGCGGGGGAGTGCACTTCGTCCACCAGGTCCTGGTCTGCCCGGTCACGGACGCCGCCGGACGGACGGCTTCCTACCGGCACTTCGCCGAGGGCTACTTCCTCGGCGGCGCCGTCATGCGGAGCTTCTGGCGGAGTTACGTCCCCGACGCGGCACGGCGCACGGAGATCACCGCCTCTCCGCTGCTGGCGACCACGGACGACCTGCGCGGGCTTCCGCCGGCACTGGTCCTGACCGCGGAGGCCGATGTGGTGCGCGACGAGGGGGAGGCGTACGCGGCGAAACTGAGGGCGGCGGGCGTCTCCGTCGTCTCCGTGCGTTACCACGGCACGATCCACGGGTTCATCCTGTTCGACATGCTCCGGGAGAGCGACGCGGGCCGGGCCGCCCGGACGCAGACCGTGGACATCCTCCACGTCGCCTTGCACCGGGGGTGGTGAGGGACCGTCCGCGGGAGCAGGCACCAGGAGGGCCGGCTCCCCGTGTCCCCTCGGACAGCAGGAGCACCACGAGGGCCGGCGCCCCCGTACGCCCTCGTACAGGAGGAGGCACCAGGAGGGCCGGCTCCCCGTGCGCCCTCGTACAGGAGGAGGCACCAGGAGGGCCGGCTCCCCGTGTCCCCTCGGACAGCAGGAGCACCAGGAGGGCCGGCGCCCCCGTACGCCCTCGGACGGGAGGAGGCTCCATGAGGCCCCGTGCGCCCTCGGGCAAGGGGTGTGCACGGGGGGCGGCCCCATGCCGGGCGCAGGGACATAACGTCCCGGTGTGCCGCCTCGCGGCGGCGCGCCGAACGTCCCGCGTCCCTCACGAAACGGGTTCAGCCATGCACGAGTTCCCTCCTGTCACCCCTGTCCTGGAGCCGGCCGCGGCGGCCTTCGCCGAGGCCACCGCCCAGCCGCCGTTCCTCTTCCAGCTGCCCGTGGCGGACGGCCGCAAGGCCGTCGACGAGGTCCAGTCCGCACCGGTGGACAAGCCCGCGATCGACGAGGAGTGGGTCACCGTCACCGTCCCCTCCGGCGGCTTCGTCAGGGCGCGCGTCGTGCGTCCCGCCGGTGTCCGGGGCGAGCTGCCCGTCATCCTCTACATCCACGGAGCGGGCTGGGTGTTCGGCAATGCCCACACCCATGACCGGCTGGTGCGGGAACTGGCCGTCGGGGCCGGTGCCGCCGTCGTCTTCCCGGAGTACGACCTGTCGCCGGAGCACCGCTACCCGGTGGCCGTCGAGCAGAACTGGGCCGTCGCCCGCTGGATCGTGACCGGCGGGCCGGACAAGGGCCTGGACGCCACCCGCATGGCGGTCGCCGGGGACTCGGTCGGCGGCAACATGAGCGCCGCGCTCACCCTGATGGCCAAGGAGCGGGGCGGTGTTCCCCTGCTCCAGCAGGTCCTGTTCTACCCGGTCACCGACGCGTCCTTCGACACCGCCTCCTACCACCAGTTCGCCGAGGGCTACTTCCTGCGCCGCGACGGCATGCGGTGGTTCTGGGACCAGTACACCACCGACGAGGCCGAGCGGGCGCAGATCACCGCCTCCCCGCTGCGCGCCACCACCGAGCAGCTCACCGGCCTGCCGCCCGCCCTGGTCATCACCGCCGAGGCCGATGTCCTGCGCGACGAGGGCGAGGCGTACGCGAACAAGCTGCGGGCCGCCGGCGTGCCGGTGACCGCCGTGCGCTACCAGGGCATCATCCACGACTTCGTCATGCTCGACGCGCTGCGGGACACCCACGCCGCCCGGTCCGCCGTCGCCCTCGCCGTGGGCACGCTCCGGGCCGCGCTCGCCAAGGACTGAGTCCGTCCCCGGGCGGCGACGCCCGGGGGCAGGCCCCCGCCCGTGCGGACGCCCCGGGGTACGCGGGCCCGGCAGGCGTGCGTACCCCGCTCTTCCCGTTCTCCTCCGAGCAGGCAGGCAGCACATGGACACCCCCGACAGCCCTCCGCCCGTCCCGGGCGGCCGGCACCACGAACCCGATCTGCGGAGCATGACCCGCATCAACCTCCGTCCGATCGCGTCACCGATGCCCCTCGGCTTCTACGCCGTGGCCATCGCCTCGGTCCTCGTCGGCTGTTTCCAGCTCGGCGTCTTCGAGGAGAACGCGGACCGGGCCGTCGCCTTCACCGTCCTGCCCGCCTTCGTGCTCCAACTCCTCGTGGGCGTCCTGGCGTTCGGTGCCCGTGACGTCCTCGCGGCCACGCTGATGGCCTGCTTCTCCGGGACCTGGCTGGCCACCTGCCTGGTCCTGGCCCTCGACCCGCCGGGCGGCGCGGCGGTGCTGGGCGTGCTGAACCTCGCCTTCACCGTGTTCGCCGTCCTCATGGCGAGCGTGGCCAGGGCCAAGCGGGCCCTGTGGCTCGTGCTGTGCGTGGCCGTCCCCCGGTTCGCCGTGGCCGCCGCCGCGAACCTCTCCGGCGTCGCCTGGCTGGGCACCCTCTCCGGCGTCCTCGCCCTGCTGCTGGCCTCCGCGGCCCTGTACGCGGCCTTCGCCCTCATGCTGGAGGACATGCGCGGCGAGCAGGTCCTGCCGATCGGCCGCAGCGGCCCGGCGCACCACGCCGTCGAGGGCGACCTCGCCGTCCAGCTGCGCGACCTCGAACGCGCGGCCGGTGTCCGCCGCACGCTCTGAGCCTCCTTCGCCGCGTCCGCCCGCACCGGCGGCGCCGGCGTCCCGTTCCAGGAGCACGTCCCGAGGAGTGTCCGTGAAGCCCATCGAGCGACTCGTCACGGCGAAGGTGTCGTCGCCGGAGCACGGCGCGGGCCGGCTGGTGGTGGGGACCGTCACGACCCCGGCGACCCGCCGGCGGTGCGGCTCGACTTCGCCCCCGCCGCAGGGCCGGGCGAGGGCGGGGCCGCGACCTGGGTCTTCGCCCGGAGCCTGCTGGAGGAGGGGGTCGGCGTGGCCGTGGGCGACGGTGACGTCCGGGTCCGGCCGGGCGCCGCGGGCGAGACGGACATCGAACTGGTCTCCCTGTACGGCTCCTGCGTGGTGCGGCTCCGCACGGACACGCTGTGCTCCTTCCTCGCCCTGTCCGAGACCCGGTCCGCCCAGGTCTCCACGCGGATCCGGACCGAGCTCGACCGGACGCTCGACGCCATCCTCGGGCGCGCGTAGGACCCGCCGTCCCTGTCCTTCCGCGGGGCCCGTCCGGTCCCGCCCCCTTCCCTTTCGAGAACGAGAGGCCCCGTCATGACGACGATGCCGGTCAGCGGTGTCACCCCCTTTCCCGGCCTAGAGGACGGCGACGCCGCCGACCTCGTCGTCCGCAACGCCAAGGTCCACACCGGTGATCCGGAGCGGCCCGCCGCGACGGCCCTCGCGGTCCGCGACGGCAGGATCACCGCTCTCGGTGACGAGGCGACGGTCGCGCGGCACGTGGGGCCGCGGACGCGCGTGGTCGACGCGCTGGGCCGCCGGATCGTCCCCGGCCTGAACGACTCGCACCTGCACGTGATCAGGGGCGGCCTCAACTACGTGCTGGAGCTGCGCTGGGACGGCGTGCCCTCGCTGCGGCAGGCGCTGGCCATGCTGCGCGAGCAGGCCGGCCGCACCCCGAAGGGCCAGTGGATACGGGTGGTCGGCGGCTGGACGGCCGAGCAGTTCGCCGAGCGGCGGATGCCGACGGTCGCGGAACTGAACGCCGCGGCCCCGGACACCCCCGTCTTCGTCCTGCACCTGTACCAGTCCGCGCTGATGAACCGTGCCGCCGTGCGCGCCGCCGGCTACACCCGCGACACCCCCGACCCGCGGGGCGGGCAGATCGTGCGGGGCCGGGACGGGGAACCGACGGGGGTCCTGCTCGCCGCGCCCGGCGCGCTGGTCCTCTACTCCACGCTGGCGGCGGCACCCACGCTGGGCGAGGAGGACAGGAAGACGTCCACCCGGCACTTCCTGCGGGAACTCAACCGGTTCGGCCTCACCTCCGCCGTCGACGCGGCCGGCGGGTTCCAGAGCTTCCCGGAGAACTACCGGACCGTCACCGAGCTGGCCCGGGCCGGAGAGCTCTCCCTGCGGATCGCCTACCACCTCTTCCCGCAGGCCGCCGGGCAGGAGCTGGACGACCTGCGGCGGTGGACCGAGACCGTGGACCCGGACGAGGGCGACGAATGGCTCCGGCTGAACGGCGCCGGGGAGAACCTGACCTGGGCGGCGGCCGACTTCGAGAACTTCTCCGAACCCCGGCCCGAACTCGCCGCCGGCTACGAGGCCGAGTTCGAGAAGGCGGTCCGGCTGCTCATGGAGAACGGTTGGGGCTTCCGGCTGCACGCCACCTACGACGAGACCATCCGCCGGGACCTGGCGGTCTTCGAGAAGCTGGCGGCGGAAGGCCTCTTCCCGGCCGGCAACCGGTGGCTCTTCGACCACGCCGAGACGGTGTCCCCGGGAAGTCTGGAGCGGATCGCGGCGCTGGGCGGCGCCATCGGCGTGCAGAACCGCATGTCCTTCCAGGGCAAGGCCTTCGTCGACCGGTACGGCGCCGAGGCGGCCGAACGCACGCCGCCGGTCACGGAGATGCTGGAGCGGGGCCTGCGGGTGGCGGCGGGCACGGACGCGACCCGGGTCTCGTCGTACAACCCGTGGGTGGCCCTGCACTGGCTCGTCACCGGACGCACCGTGGGCGACCTGCGCCTGTACCCGCCGGACCGGCTGGTGTCCCGGGAGAAGGCACTGGAGCTGTACACCCGGGGCGGCGCCCGGATGACGGGCGAGGGCGAGGTGAAGGGGCTGCTGAGGACCGGTTTCCTGGCGGACTTCGCGGTCCTGTCCCATGACTACTTCGCCGTGCGCGCGGACGACATCCCGCACATCGAGTCGGTGCTCACCGTCGTCGGCGGCCGGCTGGTCTACGCGGCGGCGGAGTACGAGGGCCTGGACGAGGCGGTCCCGCCCGTCAGCCCCTCCTGGAGCCCGGTGGCCCGCTTCGGCGGCTACCAGGCGACCCCGCCGCCGGGAATCACGGGGGCACGCCAGGCCGACCGCCTGGCGGAGGCGGTCGCGGAGTCGGAGCGGCACCGCCAGTGGCGGGCCGCCCGTGGCTCCGCCCCCGGGAACGGCCCTCAGGTCTTCGATCCCTGCTTCGTCCTCTGAGCGGACGCCACCGACGAGCCGTGCAGCGTGGGGACAGTCCCGGACACCCTGAGCAAAGCGCCGGGAAACCGTGCGGCCGTAGCGTCGGATCGTGAACGGGGCTGCCAGGCAAGCAAGTTGACTGTACATCAGATGTTCTTCCGCGCGCCCTGCGTCTCTCTTCGCCTTCTCGACTCTCCTCTCTTGGAAGGATCCGTCATGAACAAGTTCGACTCCGTCGAGGCCGCGCCCAGCCCCGACCTGCTCACCCCCGACAACGCGATGATGCTGTTCGTGGACCACCAGCCGCAGATGTTCTTCGGCGCGGCCAGCGCGGACCGGGCCGGGGTCATCAACGCCACCGTCGGCCTCGCCAAGGCGGCCACCGTCTTCGACGTGCCCGTCGTGCTGTCCACCGTCGCCGCCGAGTCGTTCTCCGGCCCGCTCCTGCCGCAGCTGCGCGAGGTCTTCCCCAAGCACGAGATCGTGGACCGCACCTCGATGAACGCCTGGGAGGACCCGGCGCTCGTGGAGGCCGTCAAGGCCACCGGCCGCGGCAAGATCATCCTGTCCGGGCTGTGGACCGAGGTCTGCCTCGTCCTGCCCGCCCTCTCCGCCCTCAGCCAGGGCTACGAGGTGTACGTCGTCGCCGACGCCTCCGCCGGCGTCACGCCCGAGGCCCACGAGCACGCCATGCGGCGCATGACCGCGGCCGGCGCCGTCCCGGTCACCTGGCTCCAGGTCCTGCTGGAACTCCAGCGCGACTGGGCGCGCGGGGAGACGTACACCCAGACCCTCGACGTGGTGAAGGAGCACGGCGGCGCCTACGGCATGGGGGTCGTATACGCCCAGTCCATGATCGACCCGCACGCCGCGGGCTGATCCCACGTCCGGCGTTCACGACCTCGGGAGCACGAAACGATGGACATCGGTCTGCTGGTCCTGCGGCTCGCCGTCGGGCTTCTCGTCGCCGGGCACGGAGTGCAGAAGGTGAGCTTCCGGCTCGGCGGCAAGGGGCTGGCGGGCGGCGCCGCGGAATTCCGGGGCGACGGTTTCCGCGGCGGCGCCCTGACGGCCGTCGCCGCCGGCGGCACCCAGATCGGGGCGGGGCTGCTGCTCGCCGCCGGCGCCCTGACCCCGCCGGCCGCGACCGGTGTCATCGGCGTGATGATTGTGGCCGTGACCGTGAAGCTGCCGCACGGGCTGTGGGTGCAGGACGACGGCTACGAGTACCCGCTGGTCCTCATGGCCCTGCCCGCGGTCCTCACCCTCACCGGTCCCGGCCGCTGGTCCGTGGACGCGGCCCTGGGCCTGACGCCCTGGCCCGTCTGGTGGACCCTCGTCGCCGTGGCCGGCGGGGTGGGCAGCGGCCTGGCCGTCCGGGCGCTGCTGCACCGCCCCGCGCCACCAGGACCCGGCACCGGGCCCCGTACCCGCCCCGCGGACATCCGCGGCAGAACCTGACGGCTCGCCCGTCCCCCGACGGCTCGTGCGGGGCCCGCCTTCCACCAGCCGCACCTGCTGCCGGACCGGCCGCCGGGCAGCAGCCGGCGACCACCGGCCTGCCCGCCGAGCCCCACCGACCCGCGCCCGAGAGGCGTATCCCGCCCCTCGGCGACACCCCGCACAGAAAGCACACACACATGTCCCCTGCTCAGGCCACGTCAGGAAAAGGCGTCTCGCGGCGTACGGCGATCGTGGCCGGTTCCGCCACGGTCGCCTCGCTCGGCACCGGGACCGCCGCCGCGAGCCCCGCCGCCCAGGACCGGGAGCACTCCGAGAAGCATCGGCCCACGATCGTCCTGGTCCACGGCGCGTTCGCCGACGCGTCCAGCTGGGCGCCCGTCATAGAACGGCTCCAGGACCGCGGTCACCGGGTACTCGCCCCGGCCAACCCGCTGCGCGGACTGCACCACGACGCGGCCCACATCACCGCCTTCCTGGACAGCGTCGAGGGCCCCGTGGTCCTGGCCGGCCACTCCTACGGCGGAGCGGTGATCACCCAGGCCGCCGCGAGCGCCCCCGGCGTCCGGGCGCTCGTCTACATCGCGGCGTTCATGCCCGACGCCGGCGACGTGCTCGGCGAACTGACGTCCCGGTTCCCCGGCTCCCAGCTGGCACCGGCGCTCACCCAGGTGCCCTCGCCCGCGCCCGACGGCACCCCCGGCCTCGACCTCTACCTACGGGCCGACGAGTTCCACCAGGTCTTCGCCCAGGACGTGCCGCGCGACACCGCGCGCACCCTGGCCGCCGTCCAGCGTCCGCTGAGCGCCACCGCCTTCGGCGACCGGGCGACCGCGGCGGCCTGGCGCACCCTGCCGTCCTGGACGCTGATCGCCACCGAGGACCACGGCATCCCGCCGGAGCTCCAGCGCTTCCAGGCCCGGCGCGCGGGTTCGCACACGGTCGAGGTCCCCAGCTCGCACCTGCCCCTCCACAGCTTCCCGCACGCGGTGACCTCGCTGATCCGCTCGGCCGCCGGCGCCGTCCGGCGCTGACGCCGCCCCACTCCCGAAGGACTGCCCCGTGTCTCTCCCCTCCGAGAACTCCTACGCTCGCGACCTGGCCCAGGTCGAACGGGCCAACGCCGACGGCCGCGTGCCCGTGGTCTTCGTCCACGGCCTCTGGCTGCTGCCCACCAGCTGGGAGCGGTGGGCGGCCGTGTTCGACGCCGCCGGTCTCGTCCCGGTCCTGCCGGGCTGGCCCGACGACCCCGAGACGGTCCAGGAGGCCAACGCCCACCCCGAGGTCTTCGCCGGCAAGAGCGTCGGCCAGGTCGCCGACCACTTCTGCGGCCTCGTGCGCAAGCTCGACCGCACGCCGGTGGTCGTCGGGCACTCCTTCGGCGGCCTGATCACCCAGATCCTCGCGGGCCGCGGACTGTCCCGGGCCTCGGTGGCCATCGATCCGGCCCCGTTCCGGGGCGTGCTGCCCCTGCCGCTGTCCTCGCTGCGCGCGGCCGGCGCGGTGCTCGGCAACCCCGCCAACTACCACCGGGCCGTGCCGCTCACCTACGAGCAGTTCCGGTATTCCTTCGCCAACGCCGTCAGCGAGGCCGAGGCGCGCGAGCTGTACGAGACCTTCGCCGTGCCGGCGCCGGGCGAACCGCTGTTCCAGGCCGCGGTCGCGAACGTCAACCCCTGGACCGAGGTCAAGGTGGACACCCTGAACCCCGACCGGGGCCCCCTCCTCATCCTCTCGGGGGAGAAGGACAACACCGTTCCCTGGGCCATCGCCCACGCCTCGTACAAGAAGCAGGTGCGCAACGCGTCCGCGGTCACGGAGATCCTGGAGATGCCGGGCCGGGGCCACGCCCTCACCATCGACAGCGGATGGCGCGAGGTCGCCGACACCGCCCTCGCCTTCCTCAGGCGGCACGTCGACCTCGCGGCGGGAGACGCGGCATGACCGCCGACTGACTCCCGCGCCCCTCCGAGCGGCCGGTCCGGACCTCTGCGTCCCGGGCCGGCCGCTTCGCGTTCCCCATCGCTCCTCCGCCGCTCGGCGGGCCCCGCCCGGAGGCAGGACGGAGGAGTGCGCAGGGGCATCCTTGCGGTCCGCGGCTGACGAGTTTCGGCCTGTGGCTGCAGAGGTTTGGCCTGTGCGTGCGTGACCGCCGGTCCCGCTCCGCCCGCGTCCTAGCGTCGAACCGCGGTGGGGGCCGTGACCCCACCGCTCGACGCGGTCACGGTTCTCGAGGAGCGGCACGATGACATCCGACGGCACGGCGGGAGCGTCCCGGCCCTGTACGTCGTTGACGGGGCGCGACGCCCCTTGGACGGCCCTGCGGAACGCCCTGCTCGCGGCCCCGGCCGGAGGGCGGGCGCTGTGGCTGCGCGGGGAGGTCGGCATCGGCCGGACCGCGCTGCTGGACCAGGCGGTCTCCTTCGCCGCGGAACGGGGGATGGGCGTCCTGCGGGCCGCCGGCAGCGCAGCGGAGTCGGGCATGGCCCTCGGTGTCCTGCGCCGGCTGATCCGGCCCCTGACGGACCGGTACGACGTGCTGACCGCCGCACAGCGCCGCTGCCTGGAAGGGGCCCTGGACACCGCGGCGGACACACACCCCGCGGGGCCGGCCCTCGCCGCCGCCACCCTGGCCCTGCTGAGCGGGATCGCCGACGAACAGCCCCTGCTCCTGGCCGTCGACGACCTCCAGTGGGTGGACGCGCCCAGCGCGGGCGTTCTGGCCTTCGTCCAGCGCAGACTCGGCGCCGCGCCGGTCGTCCTGGTCTGCGCCGTGCGCGCGGAGGGCTCGTCGGCCCTGGACAGCACCGGTGCCGAGATCCTGGACCTCGCCCCGCTGACCGACGCCGAGTCGGCGGCGGTCCTGCGCCGCCGCCGTCCCGACCTCACGGCGAAGGCCCGGGCCCGCCAGGTACGGGAAGCGGCCGGCAACCCACTGGCCCTGCTGGGCGGCCCCGCGCGGCCGGAGCACGTCCACCGCACGGCGCACGGTCCGGCCCCCGCCGACCCGTCGCCGGACGATCGGCTGGAGCACGACTTCGGCCTGCGCCTGGACGCCCTGCCCCCGAGGTCCCGGTTCCTGCTGCTGCTCCACGCGCTCGCGGGCCACGAGGAGCGGAGCACCCGCCTGGCGCTCGAGGCGGCCGATGCCGCCGGATCGCCGGCCTCGGAGGACACACTGGTGGCGGCCGAGAGATCCGGTCTGGTCAGGCTGCACCACGCCAGGATGACCTTTCTGCACCCCCTTGTCCGTACCTGCCTGGTCCGGACGGCCTCCGCCGCGGACCTGCGCCGCGCCCACGCCGCGCTCGCCGCCGTACTGCCCCGTGACGACGAGCGGCGCGCCGCCCACCTGGCCGCGGCCGTCGCGGGCACCGACGACGATGTGGCGGCTCACCTTGAGGAGGTGGCCCGCCGCACGATCCGGCGCGGCGGCCACCCCGAGGCCGCGACGCTCCTGGAGCGCGCCGCTCGGCTGAGCGCACGCCCGGGAACACGCGGCGCCAGACTCACCGCCGCCGCCAACGCGGCGGCCATCGGCGGACAGCCGGCCGTCGCCGCCCGCCTGCTGGCGGACGCCGAGGCCGACGGCGTACCCGCCCGCAGCCGCCCCCTGTGGGAACTGACCGACGCCTACGTGCGGTTGGAGAGCGACGGTGACCTCTCCCCGGCCGTCACCCGCCTCCGGGCGCTGCTCGCCGGTCCGCGCCCCCCTTCGCCGACGGCGGACGACACCGTGCGCGACACCGTCCGCTTCCTGCTCCATCTGACGGCCGTCTTCTCCGACGAGCCGGTGCTCCGGGACGCCTTGCGCACACAACTGTCCCGCTCCGGGCCCGTCGCACGGCTCTGTCTCGATCTCTGGAACCGGCCCGCCGGTCCGGGCCCCGGCGGAACGCGGCGCCTGCGGCGGCTGGTCGCGGTGCCGGCGCCGGAGGAAGAGCTCGGGGAGGCCTGGCGGTTGCTGTGGATCGCGGCAGCCCTCGACAGCGTGGGCGAGCACACCCGGCTCTGGCACCGCGTCGTCCAGCGGGCGCCCTACCTGACCCAGGCGCACGTCCGGCTCGCCACCTGCGGGGACGACTACCTGCGGGGCCGATGGGACCGCTGCCTCACCGACTCCCGCCAGGGCGCGCACACGGCCCGGGAGCAGGGCTGCGGATTCCACGAGCACCTGTTCCGGCTCACCGAGGCCGCGGTCCACGCGGCCCGTGGCCGGCGGGCCGAGGCGGAGGCGCTCCTGGAGCGGACCGAGTCCTGGGCGCGGACCCGCGGCCAGTCGTACGTCCTGCGCCGGATCGCCGGCATCCGCGCCGTCCACGCCCTGGCCTCGGGAGACGACGAGACCGCGTACGCGCTGGCGGCGTCCCTCACCCCGCCGGGCACGTTCCCCCCGCAGGAGCCGCGTTTCCAGCAGGTGTTCCTGGACCTGGTCGAGGCGGCGGTGCGGACCGGGCGGCGCGCCGAGGCGCTGCGCCATATCGCGGCCGGCCACGAGATCCGGATGGGGGACATCGGCCCCCGTCACGCCTTCGTGCTGGCGGCCGCCGAGGCGATGGCCGCCGAGGGCGAGGACGTGCACACCCTCAGCGAGGCCGCCTACGCCGTGCCGGGGGCCGAGGCCTGGCCCTTCGAGCTGGCGCGCCTGCACCTGCGCCACGGCGCGTGGCTGCGGCTCGCCCACCGCCCCGAGGAGGCCCGGGCCCACCTGCTGACCGCGCACACGCATTTCACCCGGCTCAAGGCGGAACCCTGGGCGCGCACCGCCGCGGCGGAGCTCCGGGCCGGCGGCACGGTCGTCGCGCGGGCCCGGCCGACGGAGGTGTGGCGGCTGTCCCCCCAGGAGCTGCGCATCGCGCGGCTCGTGGCGTCCGGCCTGAGCAACGGGCAGATCGCCGAACAGCTGAAGGTGTCACCCCGCACGGTCGGCACCCACCTCTACAAGATCTTCCCGAAGGTCAACGTGGCCTCCCGCGCGGCCCTGGCACACGCGGTGCGCGAGGCGTACGACCGGTGAGCGGCCGCGAGGCCCGCGAACCGCGGAGGCGCGCCTCCTGGCGTCAGCCGGTGGGCGGGGTGCTCGCTTTCTGCTTTGCCTGCTGCCTCCACTCACGCGGGGACAGGCCGTAGGCCGACCGGAACCTGCGGGTGAAGTGGCTCGGGCTGGAGAAGCCGCAGCGTGCCGCGACGACTCCGATGGCGAGGCCCGCGTGATCGGGGGAGGCCAGCATCCGCCGGGCCGTGGCGAGCCGCTCGGAGATGATCCACTGTTCCAGGCTCACCTCGGCCTCGCGCAGTACCTGGTAGAGGTGGCGGACCGACACCCCGTGCGCGGCGGCGATGCTCTCCGCGCAGAGGCCGGGGTCGGTGTGGTGCCGGCGGACGTGGGCCGTCACCCGGGTGAGCAGGGTCTCGTCCATCACCGACCGCACGACCGGCGTCCCCGGGTCGTGCGCCGCGGACACCAGCAGCGCGCGGACCAGGTCGGCGGTGGCCCCCGCCAGGGCCGTCGCGCCGGGGTCCCGGGCCAGCCGACCGGGATCGCGCCACATGTCCCGCAGGTGACGCAGCACCAGATCGTGGAGCGGACTCGCCCGCAGCCGGAGGGAAGCCCGCACCACCGTCTCCACGGGCAGGCCGATCCGCTCGACGTCGAACACCATGGCCTGGGAGCCCCCGTCGCCCGACCATCCGTAGACGCGGGGCGACAGCTCGTGGAAGACACAGACGTTGTCCGGCCCGAGGAGCATCCGCTGGCCGGCGACCTCCGCGCGGCCCGTCCCCCGGTGCTGGAGCGACACCGAGACGACCGGGTTGCTGCGCTGTCTTCGGATGTGAGCGGGGGTGCGGTGGGCCTCGAAGCCGCTGTTGTACGTGGAGAACATCGGCAGGCCCCCGACGCTCCAGAGCTCCATCCGGGCGTGGACGCCCTCGGATGTCTTCTCGTGGACGATGTGGTTGGGCACCGAATCGTTGGTCATCCCGTGACGGAATGCCTCCAGTCGTTCAGCGGGGGGCAAGGCGCTGGTGTCCAGCAGCAACAACGTTCCTCCACGTGCGTCTCATGGTCCGGGATCCGATTCTCACCGCGCTCATGGCGGTGCTCAAGACACTTCCGGCACACACGCCTTGGGAGCACGGCCGGGTCGCCGGCTCGCCTGACCGCCCCTGTCAGGGGTGGGGCTGGACCCACCCCTGACAGGGGCGCAGGTGGATTCTGCCCCCGCCCGGCAACGCCCTACTGTCCGAGACGAGTCGCTTCGAGGAGCGAAGCGGCGGTGAGCGGCCGAAGTCGCCGACGGGGTGGGAGACATGGTACGAGCAAGGGTGCGGCAGGGGTTCCGGCCGCGGATCGACGAGAGCGCTCCGGCGCTGCGGCTGTCGGGCCTGCGCAAGCGGTTCGGGGCCGTCACCGCGGTGGACGGTGTCGAACTGGTGGTGCCGAGCGGGTCGTCGGCTACCTGCTCAAGGAGCGCGTCTCCAAGACCGACCAGTTCGTGGACGCGGTGTCCACCGTGGCGGCCGGCGGTACGGTGATGGACCCCCAGGTGATCTCCCGGCTGCTCGCCCGCATCGCCTACGACCAGCCGCTGGCCCTGCTCACGCCCCGGGAGCGGGACGTCCTGGCGATGATGGCCGAGGGCCGGTCCAACGCGGCCATCGCCCAGCGCCTGCACTTCAGCGAAGGTGCCGTGAGCAAGCACACCTCCAGCATCTTCGCCAAGCTCGGCCTCGGCCCCTCCGACGACGACAATCGCCGCGTGCTCGCGGTGCTGGCGTACCTCGACGGGACCCGGTCGGCCTGATCCGGCTTACCCGGAGCCCTTCGCCGACCTCGCGCCGCGGGGCCTGCTCGGCGACGGCGAATGCCCGCGGGCGCGGGGTGCGGACGGCGGAGTGCCCGCGGTGGTGCGGTGGAACCCGATCGGCATCTCGGCACAAAGCCGGGAACGAAGAATCGCTGCGGCCCGCAATTGTTTCTTCCGTTTCTTCCGCGGGTGTTCGCGGAGACGGCAGAGCGCCAAGCAGTGAAGGCGCGACGCAAAGCACTCCCGTACGCCCCTGAGCGGCCCTTGCCCACCGCGCGAGGCGGCGGAAGCATCGATTCCGCGATCTTGCCGGCGTGTCCGTACCGAAGTCATGGGAAAGGGAGATCGGCTGTGGCGCTGACGGAAGCGAACTTCGCGCAGGAGCTGGAAGCGGCGGCGCAGGCGGGTGATCCGCCCGCCGACGAGCTGGTGTCCGCGATGATCGACCAAGGGGAGGTGCCCGGGGTCAACGAACTCTTCCGCACGGTCAACACCCTCAAGCCCGGCATGGACTACGCGCAACTGCCGCCGCGGCTGGCGGACTTCATGCGACAGGCGGAGGCCGAGCCGCCGGGCTGGAGCGAGGACGACACCAAGGCCGCGGAGGGCTTCTTCGCCCACCACCACGGCGAGGCGTCGATGCTCCAGGGCACGGTCGGCCTCATCGGCACCTACCTCTCGCCTACCGGGGCCTACACCCTGCGGTCCACCGGCCGCCTCGGCGGCGTCGAAGGCCCCGGCCGCCGTCTTTCGCAGTCCACCCGGCTGTTCCAGGGCATGGGCGACAAGGGCGCCATGCGCGACGGGACGCTGAAGGCGACGGTCACCAAGGTCCGGCTCGTCCACGCCTCGGTGCGGCAACTGCACCGGAAGAGCGGCGAGTGGGACTACGCGAAGTGGGGGATGCCCGTCTCGCAGAAGTACACCACCGGCGCGGCCTGCGTCTTCAGCGTGCAGATCCTGCAGGCCATGCGCAACCTCGGTATCGACGTCTCCAAGGCCGACGCGCACGGCTTCATGCGCGCCTGGCACTACGTCAACCACTATCTCGGCACGCCGGAGCGGTGGCAGCTGCCCAAGGACGTGGACCTGGTCGACCGGATGTGGACCAGGGTCCGCGACGACGAGTGGAAGAAGACCGACGACGGTGTCTTCATGACCCGGCAGGCCATCACCTACTACAAGCAACTGGTGGGGAACGTCCCCGGCGTCACCGACATGTTCCTCGCGATGGTCCGCCAGGCGCTCACCGACAAGTACGCCGACATGGCCGGTGTCCCGCGCAGTCCCGTCGACCTCGGCGCCAAGGCCGCTGCCGTCGGCAACAGCGCGCTCGGCGGGTTCGGGAGCGTTCTCGGCGGTGCCGCCAAGAAGGTCACCGGTGTCGACCCCCGCGAGGAGGCCATCGGCGCGGGCAGCAAGGTGTTCAACAGGGTGCTGGAGGACGCCGTCACCCACGACAAGGACAGGCAGCCGCAGATGCACCAGGAACTCCATGACGGCCGCTGACCTCACCCGGTGCTGCCCCGGCCCCCACCGGCCGGGGCAGTCCCGCGTACAGCGGCCGTCGTAGCCGCTCACCCGCTGTTCCGTCCGCACCGGCAGGCCGGAGACCGCCTCCCTGCTCCCCGCCGGTCACCGGCGCCGGCCCGGCCCGTGACGAGAGCCGAAACCCAGCCCGTTCAGGAGAACAGCCCCGCGCCCAGCGGCCGTTGCCGGTCGAAGCCGGGGAGGATGAGGAAGGTCGCTCCGGCCGTGGTGGTGGTGAAGGGCAGCAGTGCGTCGGAACTCTCCATGTGGGCCAGTGTCTTCGTGAAGGTGCGCAGGTCGTTCTGGAAGCTGATGAAGAGCAGGCCGGGGGCGGGCCCGTCGGTGCTGTAGGAGCGGCGGAGCATGAGGCCGACGCCGACCACGCCCGGGTGGGCCCGGCGGACGTGGGCGTCGGCCGGGACCAGGTAGCGTCCGTCCGGTGTCTTGGCGCCGAGGTCCGGGTCGGTGGCGGCGGTCCCGCCGGAGAGAGGCGCACCGGTGGTTCTGCGCCGGCCGAGGACCGCCTCCTGCTCGGCCACGGAGAGCGCGGCGAACCGTGGCAGGTCGAGTTCCATGCGCCGTACCACGGCGATCGTGCCGCCGGCGACCGGAGCGGGTCCGGCCAGCCACAGATCACGCCGCTGTTCGGCCACCGTGTGCGGGCCCACGATGCCGTCGACGAAACCGAGCAGGTTGCGCGGCGCGGAGACGTCCTCGCTCACCCGGACGTCCGGACCACGGTGTCCGGACTGCCGCCAGCGTTCCCGGACCCGGTCCCCGGCCTGCCCCAGCAGCGCGGCGGCGACGACCGGCAACAGCAGGGGGTCGCCGGCGCAGATCTGTACCAGCAGGTCCCCGCCGCGCGACCCCGGGGCGATCCGCTCGCGGGAGAACCGGGGCAGGTCCGCCGCGCCGGGCAGGGCGGGACCGGCCCCGCGCACCAGCCGTGGTCCCACCCCGATCGTCACGGTGAGGTCGCCCGGCGCCAGGCCCAGCAGACGCGGATCGGTCCCCGCGGTGAGCGTGAGGACGGCCTCGCCGAGTTCGGCCAGCAGCGGGCCGACGGCCACGCCGTCGTCCACATCGGCCACCACCGCCAGGAGGTTCGGCTGGGCCGTGCGCGGGAGCGTGACGCCCGCCTGGTGACGACCGGTGGGGGAGACCCGTGGGGTGGGCGTGGGGGACGGGGGGCGGTCCTGCCGGGCCGCGGGCGATTCGCACCCCGCCGTGAGTCCGGTGGCCGCCACGGCCCCACTGGCGCCGATGAACGCGCGGCGGGACGGGCGGGGTTCGGCTCGGCTCACGGTGTGCAGGATGTCATATCCCTTCCCGATGAGACGAGTTGACCGGCCCCGCGGCTGGCCGGCTTCATGCCAGGATGAGGCCATGCCTCGTCTGCGTCTTCGTGTGATGGCCGCGTCATTGAGCACACTGGCATGCGTACTGGCGGGCTGCGGGTCCGGTGACGACGGGCCGGACCACGGCCGGCGGCCCGACGGGGCGCACGTGACCATCAGGGTGCCGGCCGACGCCCCGACCATCTCGGACGCGGTGTCCCTCGCCCGCCCCGGTGACCTGGTGCTGGTCGCACCGGGCGTCTACCACGAGTCGGTGAAGGTCTCCACGCCTCGGATCACCCTCCGTGGCGAGTCCCGGGACAAGGTCGTCATCGACGGGCGGACGCGGCAGCCGAACGGCATCGTCGTCTCCGCGCCCGGAGTGGCCGTGCAGAACCTGACCGTGCGGAACAACACGCAGAACGGGGTCCTGGTCACCGGTTCCGCGAAGGCGGCCGCCGGACTGCCGGGGCGTTCCGGGGGCTACGACACCGGTGACGAGCCGGTCACCTTCCTGAAGTCGTTCCTGGTCTCGCATGTGACCGCCACCCGCAACGGCCTGTACGGCATCTACGCGTTCTCCGCGCAGAACGGTGTCATCGAGCACTCGTACGCCTCGGGCGCCGCCGACTCGGGAATCTACGTCGGCCAGTGCAAGCCCTGCCGCATCGTGGTGCGGGACAACATCGCCGAGCTGAACGCGGTCGGTTACGAAGGCACCAACGCCGGCGGGGACATGTACGTGGTCGGCAACCGCTTCGCCGGCAACCGGGTCGGGCTCACCACCAACTCCGACCACCAGGAGAAACTGCTCCCGCAGCGGGACGCCGTCATCGCGGGCAACCTGATCGCCGCCAACCAGCAGCGGGCCACCCCGGAACAGGCCGACGGCGGCTGGGGCACCGGCATCGGCGTCGACGGCGGCAGCGGCAACCGGTTCCTGCGCAACCGCGTCACCGGCAACAGCACCGCCGGGCTGGTGATCACCGCGACCGCCGACATCCCTCCGGTCGGCAACCAGATCGTGGACAACACGTTCGACGGCAACGGCGTCGACGTCGGCTGGTCGTTCCCCACCGCCACCCGGGGGCGGGGCAACTGCCTGCGCGGCAACGCACTGGACAGCACGGCGCCCGCCCGGCTCGCGACGACCGCGGCCTGCCCGCTGCCCGCCAAGGCGCCCTCACCGACCGGTACTTGGGCGACGCCGACGGCACCCGGCGGCATCCCGTTCACCGAGGTCGCCGCGCCCGGTCCGCAGCCGCAGTTCCCCCACGCGGCGACCACGGGCGCCACCGTCGTCCCGGCCGTCCCGGCCCTGCCCGAGCCGGCGGACGTCCCCCTGCCGCCGGTGTCCCTGCTCGCCGCGCACGCGCGGGTACGGACGCCCTGAACGGCGGCTACCGGGCCGGGGTCACCCCGGGCACCGGCTCGACCGGCACGTACGTCCGGCTGTCGAAGGCGATGACCACCGGCTGCTCCTCGGACTCCACGCGGACGCGGACCCGGTACATGGTGCCGTCCGGGCCCACCCAGTAGCGCACGTTGCCCGCCGTGCCGGAACGGTCCGGGGAGGCCGGCCCGGTCATGACGTCCACCCGGTGCCCGTCCACCTGGTCCCGTCCCCACCAGGCGGCCCCGTTCTGCGGCAGCAGTTCGGCGTTGTCCGGCCGGTCGCTGCCGAGCTTGAGCGCGATGGCGAGCGAAGTGTCCAGCGCGCTGCCGGATGCCTGGAGCGGACGGTCGTACCAGCCGGAGCCGGGTGGTGACGCGGGGGCGTGCGCCGGGGCATGCGCCATCGGGTGGACGTACACGGAGGTGGCCGTCCACTGGATCAGCCCGTCGCTGGACGTGTCGCGCCCGCTGCCGCGCACCACGCCGTAACCGACCTTGCCCCGGTAGTCCACGGAGCCGGTGACGGTCAGCCCGCCGGTGGCGCCCGGCACGGTGATCGTCACCGCGCGGCCCCGCGCCTCGTAGTTGCGGAACCGGGCGATGGCCAGCCGGTTCGCCTCGTCCTCGGTCAGCGCGCGCGGGCCGCCCGGGTCCGGGCCGCCGCCGGCGAGGAGGAACACGGCCACCGCGACCGCCGCCAGGCCGACGGCGACCGCCGCCCAGTGTGGCCACCGCCATCGGCGCCGGCCGGGCGCGCGGCCCGGTGGGGCCTGCCGGATTCTTCCGCCGCGCACGCGGTTCGTCACTGGCACTTGACTGCCTCACCCTCTTGATCGTCACCCCGCCGCCCGGCCGCCGGGGTGGCACACGACGCGAGGCCGGCCCTCGGGGGCCGGCCGGGACGTGATCCGCCCGTGCGCGCCGTCCTGATCGCGGACGGGCGGATCACCGTGGTGCGGTGCGTTCAGTGGTGCCGGGCGCGACGGTTCCGGGTCACGAACGCGATGACCAGGCCCGCGCCCACCAGCAGACCGGCGAGGCCGATCAGCGTCGGCACCCCGGACATACCGGTGTTCGCCATCGAACCGCCCCCGCCGCCCGGGGCCGGGCCGACCGGCGGCGCCGGTGACGGTGGCACCGGTGACGGTGGCGTCGAGGCCGGTGGTGAGGCCGGCGGCGAACTCGGGGCCGGTGTCGGAGCCGGGGTGCTCGGACCGGGGGTCGGGCTCGGGCTCGGGCTGGGGGACTCCTTCGGGATGTACACCCCGGCGTCGATGGTGTGGTCGACGCCGCCCGGCTTGTCCGGAGCGGTGACGGGCGCGTAGCCGTTGCACAGCTCCCCGGTGGTCGGCGGGGTCACGTTGGAGTCGTGCGCACGGTTGTCACCGGCCCGCGGGAGCGTGAACCTCAGCTCGCTCGCCGCCGGCTGCTCGGGCACCTGGCTGGTGTCCGCGGTGCACACGTCGAACTGCACCGTGTACTTCGCGCCGGGCGTGAGCTGGTACGCGGCGCCGACACCGCCGAAGTAGTACTCGCCGGCCGCGTTGGTCCTGGTCGTGGCGACCTGTTCGCCGTCCGCGTCCAACAGGTTGATCGTCGCTCCCGGCAGCAGTACGTGCCCCGGGTCCTGGATGCCGTTGTGGTCGCCGTCGAACCACACGACGTTGCCGATCTGGATCGGCGCGTTCGCCGCCGCGTAGGCGATGTCACCGAGCCCGCCGGCCTTGCCGAACCCGCCTTGGGCCGAGCTGACGAACTGGTACCCGTTGGCCTTCGGGGCGTTGCCCGGGCCCTCACCGGTCGTGATGTCGTGGTAGCCGGTTCCCGAGGTCGCGACCTGCTCGACCGGGTCGAACTCGGTGCTGACGACCCACTGTTGCTGCGGGATGTAGGCCACCGACCCCAGCGAGGTCTCCTGGTGGGCGCTGGCGAAGGAGTCGCCCGGGAAGTATTCCACGACGTCGGCGGGCTGGCCGCCGCTGTTGGCGGGGGTGGCGTTGTTGGGACAGCTCCCGGTGCCTTCCCACTGGTATTCACCGGTGGGAGTGGCGCAGACCATGGTGATGTCGCCACCGGACATGGCGTATTCCGCCTTGTCGATCCCCGGGCGGGGGTCCAGCCCTCCCCAGCTGAGCACGTCCATGAACCGGTCGCGGAAGCCCAGGATCATCGAGCCGTCCCGGGCGAAGGCGAGGGAGGCCAGCTCCGGCTGCGGATCGATGAAGGTGTCGCGCACCTTCCGGTCGTCCCACGTGTCCAGGCTGGTGTTCCACGGGTTCCAGTGGGTGGCATGGGCGTCGTCGGAACGGTGGACGCTGCCGCGTTCGGCCGTGAGCGGGTGGCTCAGGACCGTGGTGAACCGCTTGCCGTCGAAGGTGGCGACGACGGCCTTCAGGTCCTCGCGCTTCTGCGTGCTCTCCGCGCTGCACACGCCGCCTACGTACAGCGTGTTGTCGTGGGTCTGGAGCCCGAACGGCCGCCAGTCGCCGCGGTTCGCGCACCCCGGGTCCGGGATCGGGACCGTCGACTTGGGCGCGGAGGCGGTGGCGCCGGTCGCGTCGAAGCTCACCAGGCTGCGGGTGCGCAGGTTCACCGCGTACAGCGTGGTGCCGTCCTCCGACAGGGCCAGGCCGCCGATGCTCTCCTTGCCGGGCGCGTCGGTGAACCCGGCGTCCTTGATCATGTTGGCGGTGTCGTGCCGCGTCACCGTGGCGTCCGGCACCCGCGCGAACAGCTTCGGGGCACCCGAACCGTCGACCGGCACCGTGTAGATCGCGCCCCCGCCCTGCGGCCCGTACGGGGTGTACCGGCGGGCGAACGCGCTCTGGAACAGCCGGGTCCGGTACGTGTCGTACGCCAGCCCGAACGTCGTGCCCACCTGGGCCTGGGTGGCCAGGGTGGTCGGGCACGCCGCGTCGGTGGGACACGTGCCCCGGACCTTCGTCCCGAACGCCACCAGCGCCCGGTTGTCGTTCCCGTTCGGGCCGTTGTGGACCGGCACGAAGTACCGGGAGTCCGGCAGCGCGTAGTCGGCCGGATCCCACACCCCGGTCACCACCGAGGCGTCCTTCCCGTCCGACACGTCCACGAACGACGTGAAGCTGTCGAAGTGGTTCTCCGCCGTCGACGCGGGCGCCGCCCGCAGATAGCGGCGATACGGTTCCGGGACGCTGACGTCGACGCGGTACCGGCCGCCGTCGAGCGCGGCCGACTCGGCCACCACGACCTTTCCGGTGGTGTCCGTGACACCGGTGACCCGGTGCCCGTCGGGGTCGGAGACCTCCACCCGCATGCCCCGCTGCGGCACGTCCATCGTCGTGTTGATCACGCCGGTGCCGAAGAAGTCACGCAGCACTTGGACCGTCAGCGTGCCGTCGTCGGCCGCGGCGGTGGCCGGTCCGGCCGTCGCCCCGACGGCGGCGCCCGCCAATAAGAGGAGGGACAAGCCGGTGCGCGCCAGAGGCTGCGCGAGCCCCCCGGCCGCCCGGTGCGAGTCTCTGCCGACTCGGTTCATGGCATCACACTCCACACTTCCTTTGTCTGGAAAACGAAGCCCCCGTGTCCGGAAAACGAAGCCCCCGGGGCAAAGAAAAAGGGCCCACACCGCTGTGCATGGGCCGTTTTACGGTGATCGCCGGAGGATATCGCGGGTGAGCCGTGAGGAGTGCGGGCCAGAAAAAGCGAACACGCGTTCAGGCTCTTGGGCGGGACCGCCCCGGTCCGGGAGTTTCCGCAGCTCAAACGTTGGGAGTTCGCGCAGCTCGAACACGGTACCCTCGCCCCCACCACCGACCTCGCCGACCGCCATCGCGGGCGGCGCGCGACATTCTATCCATGGGGATCTCGCCGTTACCACCAGAACTCCCGAAAGCGCCGGTATCCGCATTCTTGAAGATCCTCACGGTTTTCGGCCCCGCACCGGCCGATTACGGCTACGGGGCCGCGGCGGACGGCCGCGTCCCGCATCGTGGCCGGCCGCCCACGCCGGCACCGGCGCCGGCGCGGCGTTCGACGCTCCGCCGCTGAGGAGACGGGGTCCCGGTGGCGGCGGGGGCCGGCGCCGACCGGGAGCTGTCCCTTTGGTTTTGGGGTGCGTACACTCCACTGCGACGTGTGATCTTCGCGGGCCGGAGGGCGCGGCATGGGTGGACCCGGGACTCCCCGACGTGAGGTGGTCACGGGGGCACCCCGGACGTCCCGCCCGGCGCCCGGTCCGGTTCCCCCCGCCCGGACACGGCCCCAGGACACCGCCGTAATCAGGGAATTGATGCGCCGTCAATTCCGGCTCGGCGTGCTGGCCTTCGGAATGCTCGTCGGGCTGACCGGCCCGCTGCCCCTCGTCTTCGCCGCCCTGCCCGACCCGGCGGCCCGGCCGGGCAGCGCGCTGCTCGTCTGGGCCGTGCTCGGAGTCGGCGCCTACCCCGTGTTCGTCGTCATCGGCCGGTGGTACGTCGTGCGGGCCGAACGCAACGAACGGGACGCCGTGGAACGGGACGAGGGGACCCGGCGGTGACCGGGGCCCGGGCCCTTGGAGCCGCCGGGTGAACCAGACGTACGGCATCGTGGCCGTGTCGGCGGCGGTCCTGGCCACGCTGGTGATCGGCTCGGTGGGGCTGCGCGTCTCCCGCACCACCTCCGACTTCTACGTCGCCTCCCGTACCGTCCCGCCGTACCTCAACGCGATGGCCGTCAGCGGGGAGTACCTCTCGGCCGCCTCCTTCCTCGGCATCGCCGGGCTCGTCGCCGCCGAGGGCGTCCAGATGCTCTGGTTCCCGGTCGGCTACGCGGCCGGCTACCTCGTCCTGCTCGCGTTCGTCGCCGCCCCGCTGCGCCGCTCCGGTGCCTACACCCTGCCCGACTTCGCCGACTCACGGCTCGGCTCCACGGCCGCCCGGCGGGTCGCCGGGGTGCTCGTCGTCGGCGTCGGCTGGCTCTACCTGCTGCCCCAGCTCCAGGGCGCCGGCCTCACCCTCGGCCTGGTCACGGGCGCCCCGCACTGGCTCGGCGGCGTGCTCGTCGCCGTCGTCGTCACCCTGGCCGTGGCCGCCGGCGGCATGCGCGGCATCACTTTCGTGCAGGCGTTCCAGTACTGCCTGAAGCTGATCGCGCTCCTCGTACCCGCGCTGTTCCTGCTGCTCGCCTGGCACGGCGACCCGCGCCCCGCCGGCGCCCTGGAGGAGCCGCCGGCCTTCCGCCGGCACACCCAGGTCACCGTCGACAGCACCGTACGGCTGCGGATCGAGGCGCCGCTGCGGGCCGTGGCGAGCGGTGCCGTGGACGGCAGGACCTACGACGGCGCCCCGCTGGCGCTGGACCCCGGGGTGCACGAGATCCGGGCCGGCACCACCCTGCGCTTCACGCCCGGGACTCCGGTGCCCGAGCGCGCCTCCGGCGACGGCCGGCCGGGCGGCGCCGCCGGCTGGGCGGCACCGCTGTCCGGCGGCGAGGAGGCGCATCCGCTCTACGCCACGTACGGGCTGATCTGTGCCACCTTCCTCGGCACCATGGGGCTGCCGCACGTCCTCGTCCGCTTCTACACCAACCCCGACGGCCGCGCCGCCCGGCGCACCACCGTGATCGTGCTCGCCCTCGTCGGCGGCTTCTACCTGCTGCCGCCCCTCTATGGCGTCCTCGGCCGGCTCTACGCTCCCGACCTGCTGCTCACCGGCGACACCGACGCCGCCGTCCTCGTCCTGCCCGAGCGGCTGCTCGGCGGCACCGCAGGCGATCTGCTCGGCGCGCTGATCGCCGCCGGTGCCTGCGCCGCCTTCCTGTCCACCGCCTCCGGGCTCACCCTGTCCGTCGCGGGCGTGCTCAGCCAGGACGTGCTGCCCTCGCTCGGCGTCCGCCGCTTCCGGCTCGCCACGCTGCCGGCGGTGGCCGTGCCCGGCACCGTGAGCGTGGCCGCCGGCCAGCTCCCCGTCGCCGGCGCCGTGGGACTCGCCTTCGCCGTGGCCGCCTCCGCCTTCTGCCCGCTGCTGGTGCTCGGCATCTGGTGGCGCGGGCTGACCCCGCCCGGCGCGATCGCCGGACTCCTCGCCGGCGGTGGCGGCGCCCTCATCGCCGTCACCCTGACCATCGCCGGGCCACCGGCCGGCGGCTGGGCGCACTCCCTGCTCGCCTGGCCCGCCGTGTGGTCCGTCCCGCTCGGCTTCCTGACCATGATCCTGGTGTCCCTGGCGACCAGGGACCGCGTACCGCCCGGCACCGAGGCCGTCATGGCCCGCCTCCACCTGCCCGAACGCCCGGCCGGCCGGGACCTGCCCAGCACCCGCCGAGGAGTGACGACGCCATGACCACCCACCGGCTTCGGCGGTACGCCGCCCACGGCACGCGCCCGTGAACGGCCTCGCCCTGCTCGCCGCCGGGGCCCCGCTGCTCTTCGCCGCCGGGCTCGCCACCGGACGCCTGCTGGCCCGCCGGGCGGCCCACGGCGGCCCGGACCCCGGCACCCCCGTGGAACGCGCCACCTTCCGCACCCTGCACACCGCGTCCGTGGCCGCGCCCCCGCTGCGCGCCGGACTCACCCCGGAAGCCGCCCGCAAGGCGGTCCGCGGGCTGCGGCCGCTGTTCGGCACGGCCGCGCTCGGGCTCACCGCCGAGGACCGGCTGCTGGCCTGGGAGGGGCCGGGCCGGCACCACGCGGAGGCGGCCCTGGAGCGGGTCCGCCAGGTGCTGGACACCGGCCGCGCGCAGACCTTCGCCGTCGCCTGCCCGGACCCGGACTGCCCGGTGCGCTGGGGCGCCGCCGCCCCGCTCACCGTCGACCGGCGGGTGCCCGGCGCCCTCGTCGTGCTCGGCGCGGGCGAGCCGGGGTCCGGGGCGCGGGCCACCGAGGAGGTGGCGCGCTGGGTCTCCGTCCAGCTGGAACTCGCCGACCTCGACCGGACCCGCACCGGCCTGATCGAGGCGGAGGTCCGGGCGCTGCGGGCGCAGATCTCCCCGCACTTCGTCTACAACTCGCTGGCGGCGATCGCGTCCTTCGTGCGGACCGACCCCGAGCGGGCCCGCGAGCTGCTGCTGGAGTTCGCCGACTTCGCCCGCTACTCCTTCCGCCGGCACGGCGCGTTCACCACCCTGGCCGAGGAATTGCGCGCCGTCGAGCAGTTCCTGGAGCTGGTCCGGGCCCGGTTCGGGCCGCGGCTGGAGGTCACCCTGCGGATCGCCCCCGAGGTGCTGCCGGTGGCCGTGCCCTTCCTCTGCCTCCAGCCCCTGGTGGAGAACGCGGTCAAGCACGGACTGGAGGGCAGCACCGGGCGCGGCCGGATCACGATCACCGCACGGGACGAGGGGGCGACGGCCCGGATCGTCGTCGAGGACGACGGGGTGGGCACGGAGCCCGGCCGGCTCCGCCGCATCCTGCGCGGCGAGGACGGCCCGACGGCGGGCATCGGGTTGCGCAACGTGGACGAGCGGCTGCGCCAGGTCTACGGCGACGAGCACGGCCTGGTGATCGAGACGGGCGTCGGAGCGGGGACGAAGGTCACCCTCCGGGTCCCCAAGTACCGGCCCGGAGTCCACAGCGCGCCGCCGGAGCATCCGCCCGCGGACACCGGGCCCGAGAACACCGAACCCCCGGACACCGAAGTGCCGGGGGTCACGGAGCCGGGGGCCGGTGGGCTACGCCGTCTCGACCGCTGAGGTCCCGGCCGCCGGCATCTCGCCCGCCGGCGCCTGCCTGCGCTGCCGGCGCGCCGCCATCACCGCGTAGACGATGATCCCGACGAACAGGAACAGCACACCCTGGTACACCGCCGCGTAACCGGCGCCCGCCATCAGCCAGACGGAGAACGCGGCGGCCACGGCGGTGATCACGGAGTCCCGCACCAGCCGCCCCCGGTCGACCTGCCCGGGCCGCCCGGCCACCAGGTGGAAGATCTGCGCGGCGGTGGCCAGCAGATACGGGACGGTCGCGGTGAACGTGGTCACCAGGACCAGGACGTCGAAGACCTTGCCCGAGCCGGAGAAGTAGTTGTAGACGGTGAGCAGCGAGGCGAGGACGACCGTCACGCCCACGCCGACCGTGGGCACGCCCCGCCGGCGGCGGGCGAAGGCGCTCGGGAACAGCCCGTCGCGCGCCGCCGCGTACGGCGTCTGGGCGCTGAGCAGGGTCCAGCCGTTGAGGCAGCCGGTCATCGACACGAGCGCGGCGAGCGCCACCGCCGTACCGCCCCAGCTGCCCCCGAACATCGTGTTCACGGCGTCCGAGAACGGCGCGGTGGAGGACACCAGCCGGTCGTGGGCGACCGTGCCGAACACCGACACCGTGCCCAGCAGGTACACCAGCGCCGCGCCCGCGGTGCCGATGACGGTGGCGCGGCCCACGTTGCGGCGGGCGTTCTTGACCTCGCCGGCGCTGACGGCGGCGGACTCCACCCCGAGGTAGGAGAAGAGCAGCAGGGCGGCGGAGGCGGAGACCGCGCCGACCGCGCCGTGCCCGCTCGCGTTGAACGGCCCGAGCCGGTCCGGGTCGAAGAAGAACAGCCCGCCGACCGCCACCAGCAGCAGCGGTACGAACTTCAGCACGGTGGAGACCAGCTGGACGGCGCCGACGTACCGGGTGCCGGCGAAGTTGGCGAGGGCGGGCAGCCACTGGAGGGCCAGCGCGGCCAGGCAGGCGGTCCAGCGGTGGTCGTTGACCGGGACCAGAACGTCCAGGTAGCCGACGGCGGCGACGGCGAGCGCCGCGTTCGACACCCAGGTGGTGATCCAGTACGACCAGGCCGCGAGGAAGCCGGCGAAGTCGCCGAACGCCTCACGGGCGTAGACATAGGGGCCGCCGGTGCGCGGGTCCCGGGCGGCCAGCCGGCCGAAGACCAGGGCGAGCGCGATGGCGCCGACGGTCAGCACGACGAACGCGACCAGGCTGACCGTGCCGTAGGGGGCGATGGAGGCGGGCAGCAGGAAGATGCCGCCGCCGATGATGTTGCCCATGACCAGGGCGGTGGCGACGGGCAGGCCGAACCGGCGGGCATGCCGGCCGGCGTCGCCGCGGGGGTCCTCGGCGGGAACCGTGGGCGGCGCCGCGGGGGTCTCCGCGGAGGCCGGAGCCGACTGTGCGACGGTTCCGGTGTTGTGCATGGGTGGTGCGCCTCTCATGGAACGAACGTTCCCGGGATCACCGGGACGGGCTCCATGGTCGGGGATGCGCGGAACTGGCTCAAAATCGCCGTTTTTTGTTCCGTGCGGGCCGCTTGATCGTGCAAAAAACGTTGCGGCGCGGACCTCCCGCCGCCAGATGTCCGGTGCCGGCCGCGGTCAGTCCGCCGCCCACAGCCCGCGCACATGGCCCAGATGCCGGGTCATGATCGCGTGGACGGCCCGCTCGTCGCGCTCCAGCAGGGCGTCCAGCAGTTCCAGGTGCTCCTCGGCGGAGGCGAGCAGCCGGCCCGCCTGGACCAGCGCGGTCAGCCCGTACAGCCGGGAACGCCCCCGCAGGTCGGCGACGACCTCGACCAGGTGCGCGTTGCCCGCGAGGGCGAGCAGGCCGAGGTGGAAGCGGGTGTCCGCCTCGACGTAGGCGATCAGGTCGCCCGCCGCGGCGGCGGCGACGATCTCCCGGGCCGCCGGGCGCAGCGCCTCCAGCGAGACCCGGTCGGCGGTGCGGGCCAGGGCCGCCACGGTCGGGATCTCGACGAGCGCCCGGATCTGCGTGTACTCGTCCAGCTGCCGGTCGGAGACGACGGTGACCCGGAACCCCTTGTTGGGCACGGTGTCGACCAGCCCCTCCTTGGCCAGGTCGAGCATCGCCTCCCGGACCGGCGTCGCCGAGACGCCGAACCGGGCGGCCAGCTTCTGTTCGACAGGCGATAAGAGTGAGCAGAACGGACCCGCGAAGATGGTCGCCCCAACCGACACCGAGCTGGCGAGCTACGCGGCCCCCGTCTGGGGCAGTGACGTGGCGGGCCGGTGCACACGGTGCTCGGAGCCGTGTAAGCGGTACGGCACGGGCGCGAACCCGCTCTGCCGCGACTGCTTCAGCGTGGTCGCCGCGGCGTGGGGTCCGGGGGGGCAGGCAGAAGGGCTACAACGCGTAGAGCCACAGGCAGGGCGCTGGGCGGGCGGCCCTCGTCAGGCCGCCCGCCGCCATCGGTCGGCGGCCTGGCTGATCAGGTCGTAGGAGTGCTGGCGGTCGGCCGTCTCTGCAATTGGAGCAGGCTCTCGGTGAGAGCCCGGGCGTAGCCGGACCGGGTCTCGTACCAGGGCGTGATGTGCATGCCGATGATCATTTGCTTGTCGTAGACGGTGACCATCCCCACCTCGCCGCCGGCGAGCTGGAAGGCCCCGGGTGGCCCGTCATGCGGCAGGACACGGATGTCCACCGGCCCGGCTCCGGTGGTGCCCTCCATGAGGCGCAGCAGGTGACCGCACTGCTCAGCCATCGTGGCCGGCCCGCCCACCGGCCGGTACAGGACGGTGTCGTCCAGCAGCAGCGTCCGGCGCTGCTCAGGGTTGCGCGGCACTTGCGCGAGCCAGGCGGGCGGCTCGGTGGCTTCATCCGGGTCGGGGCAGAGCCCTGGATCGGTGATCGCCGCCCGGTACGCGGCTGTGCGGTAGCCGGGCGGGAGCCGTGCCGCGGCCTACTGCACGATCACGCTCGCCGCTCGCGTCACGGCCGCGTACCGGGCGGTCGCATCATCGGCGACATCCACCCACTTGTCCCACCGGCCCCGGCGCACCAGGTTGCCGGGGGCATGCTAGGGTCTTTCGTTTGGATCATCGGGCGGACCAGAGGAAGATGCCCGCGATGTGGAGTCCGGCCAGGTAGACGGTGGCGGTTTTCTCGTAGCGGGTGGCGATGCCTCGCCACTGGTCGGGTAGCCGGGTCATGTTGCCATGACCCGGCCCCCTCAGAACCGGGCATGCCTGTTTCCAGGCACCACGGCTCAAGCAAGCCCAAACGCTTCACAGAAACTGCTGTTTGTTTCTGCCATCTCGTGCATGAAGCTGCTGATGACATTCGGAGTGAACGAGTCGAAGATTCTTGACTTCATCAGATCCACCGTCTCGACGGTAGGTGAAATGATGTTTGTGCAACCGCTTCTTCATCGCATCGAACCAGTCGATCCACTCGCGTGGGCTTTCCGGCTCGTATTCTGCTCCAGCGATGAGCGCCTGACCGCAGAGCGGACAGAGCCCTTTCTGGCGGGCTGCCAGATTAAGGCTGATCTTGTCCATTGGTGGAGGTGTGCGCGTCCTGCGACGCTGACTCCAGTAGTCATGGAGCGCGGGATCGTCGGGTGACGACTTTCCCTTGACTAGTTGGTGTCTTCTGATGTTGGTCCAGGCGAACTTGGGAAGATGTGCACCTGTGGTGCGGTCACCGAAGACCCAGTTATTGTTCTTGGACCGGTTGAGTCTGCCGAAGTACTTGTTGACAATCCAGTGCTTCGACTTCTTCGGGTGGGTGCGCTTGGCCCACTTGTAGGTGAGCGTCCACACGTAACTGTCCAGCGCTGAGAATGTCTTGCTGGACACCACCGTCCGGTAGTACGCAGACCAGCCCCTGACGATCGGGGAGAGTCTGCGAAGTACGACTGTGATGCTCTGCCCGAGAAGAGCTTGCGTCTCGGAACGCAGTCGATACCGGATTCTCTTCACCGCATCCTTGCTGGGCGTAATGATCAGGCTGTCGCCATGGCGTCGAACGTTGAAGCCGAGGAAGTCGAACCCTTCGGAAAGATGAAGGATTCGCGTCTTCTCTTCGTTGAAGCGAAGACCTCGGGGTTCAAGCCATTCACCAAGCCGCGACTTGACCTTCTCAGCCTCCTCCTTGCTCGTGCAGAACACTGCAAAGTCGTCGGCGTAACGCACCAGGATTGGCGTCCCCTTCGCAGCCCACATCACTGTTCCTTTGCGGGTTGCGAAACGAACGCCTGCGGCTTCCTCCATTCCGTGAAGTGCAATATTGAGCAACAAGGGGCTGATTACTCCGCCTTGAGGTGTTCCCTCGTCGGTGCGAGTGAAGCGCCCGTTGTCGACCACGCCCGCCTTCAGCCACTGCCGGACGAGTTCCCTGGCAGGGAAGCCGCCGACGCAGCTGAGCAGGTGTTCGTGGTCGATGCGGTCGAACGCTGCGGCCAGGTCGGCGTCGAGTACCCACTGGCGCTTGGCCGTTTTGCCCTTCGCGGTGCTGAAGATCGCCTGGATGGCGTCGTGGCATCCGCGGCCTGGTCGGAATCCGTAGGATCGTGATTCGAACCGGGCTTCCCACTCGGGTTCCAGTGCGTTCTTTACGCGTGCCTGGATTACTCGGTCGCGCATTACTGGGATGCCGAGCGGGCGTTGCTTTCCATTGCTCTTCGGGATGTAGACCCGCTTGACGGGCCTGGCTCTCCAGGGCTGGGTTTGCTGGTCTATTTCGACCGCCATGCGAGCACGCGCCTGGGGGGTGAGCGCTCGTTCCCTGTCGATGCCTGCCGTCTTGCGGCCCTTGCTCTGCTGCGTTACCCGTTTCACGCTCAATAGCGTGTTACTGCGGCTCCGCAGCATGAGCTTCTGCAGATTGCGGACCTTCTTGAGGTCCCCTTCCTGTGTCGCTTTGAAGATCCGTTGTCTCAGGCGCCGTACGTTTCCCTCAGTGCTGGCCCAGTCGATGCCGTGCCAGTCCAGTGGGTCGCCCTGCGGTCCGTTCGCTGTGGAGGTGCGGCGGGCAGTAGGGACTGTCTGTCGCATGTTCCTCCTTCGCGTCTAACTTGTCCGGCAGGTTCTGGCGTCATTACTCGGGATGGTTCAAAGGCTCACCCGGCCCACGTGGGCACCCTTTCGGGCCAGGTCATTCCGACCTGTATCCGGCGAGTTATAGCCTGGGTTGAAGGACTCCAGGGTTTCCTCTGACCTTTCGGTCGACCGGCGTTCGCTTCTTGGGCCATCCTGTTCCCGCTGGAGAGTTGGGCCTTCCTCGCGGTCGGCTTACCGGGCAAGCCCGGACTCCAACGGGGTTTCCACGTTCCACACACGTAAGTTGCGGCTGGGGTGGGTGCCCCCTCTATCCCGGAACCGGCGGTGTCCTCCTCCCGACCTAAAGTCCTCGGGAGTCGCCTGGCGTATTTCAACGCCGGGTTCTATAGCCACTGATTGCGAACCATCGGGTGGCTTCAACCTTACGAGACATCAACGGGGGTTCACGCGGTTCACCCGTCCAGCCTTTCCCTCACCTGTCGTCCCCCGATGGCCAGGGAACCCTTGGGCTTGAACGCTCAGCTTCACACCCCGCTGTTACCGGCGGCGCATGTGAGCGCGGGAACGGATTGCGGACACTAATCCGGGGTCAGCACATTTCTCCTTCCTTCGTGGCTTTCCCACTTAACGTGTGCGACTTCGTGTCGCACCTTCAGGCGGTTGATGCACCGCTCGACGGTGTTGCGCTGCTTGTAGGTCTCGCGGTCGAAGGCCGGCGGCCTGCCGCCCCGGCTGCCCCGACGGAGCCGGTGGCTGCGCTGATCAGCAGGGACGGGGATCACTGCCCGGATGCCGCGCTTGCGCAGGTGCTCGCGGATCGCGCGGGAGGAGTACGCCTTGTCGGCCAGGACCACATCCGGCCTGGTGCGAGGTCGTCCTCGCCGGCGAGGAACGCGCAGGCGGGCCATGACCTCGGTGAAGGCGGGTGCATCACCGGCCTGTCCGGCGGTGAGGACGAACGCGAGGGGCCGGCAGCGGGCATCGGCGGCGAGGTGGATCTTCGTGGTCAGTCCGCCGCGGGAGCGGCCGATGGCATGGTCGCCGGGTTCGCCGGCCGGGGCCCCTTTTTGCGGGCCCCGGCCGCGTGCTGGTGGGCCCGCACGATCGTGGAGTCCACCGAGACGGCCCAGCCGAGGTCCTCGTCCGCGTCGGCCTGGGCCACCAGAGCGGTGAACACCCGCTCCCACGTGCCGTCCACGGCCCACATCCGCAGCCGGTTGTAGACGCCTCTCCAGTTGCCGTACTTCTCCGGCAGGTGGACCCACTGCGTTCCGGTCTGGAACTTGAACGCGATCGCGTCGATCACCTCGCGATGATCCCGCCAGCGGCCACCCCGCTTCGGCGTGCGGTCCGGGAGTAACGGCTCGATCCGCGCCCACTGCGCATCTGTTAACGGCACACCCGGACCAACGACCAACCGATCCAAACGAAACTGCCTAGGCGCGCCGCCGCTCCTGCGGCGTGTAGTGCTGGTTGCCGCGCGCGGCCAACGGTAGGTGCCGTGCCAGGTACTGAATGTACCTGGCGCCCACCCCATAGTGCTGGAGGAGGGCGTGCAGGGTGTGCGGAGAGATCGGATTCTCCCCGCGCTCGATCCTGCTGAGCGCGGACACACTGACCGCGGCGTAGCGCGCCATGTCCGAGAGCGTCTGCTCACGCGCGTGCCGCAGGGCGCGCAGGTAGACGCCCAGGACGATCTCGGCCGGTGCGGGGGTTGCCGGGCTGGCGGTGGTCAGGTGGGACGGGTCAGTGCCAGTGCAGCGCCCACCGACCGATGTTGTCACTTCTCGTAGCCGTTCTGGTAGAAGGCGGTCGAGTGCAGGTCGAGCAGCATGACGGCGAAGTTGGGGGAGTCCGGGAAGGGCTGACGGTTCCCAACCTTCTTGTACCCCCACCGCTCGTACAGGGCCTGGACCTTGGGGTGGCTCGGGTCCACGAGCAGTACGACCAGGGCCTCCGGACGATGAGCCAGCAGATCGTTGTGTAGATGCTCAGAGACCCCGGTCTTGCGCCACTTCGGCCGCACCATCAGCTCCGAGAAGCTGAACGTCGTGCTATCCGTCGGCGGCTCGTCCACGTGCTCACGCCACCACTCTCGTCCCGGGGCGGCCGGCGCTCCGTATGCGAAGCCGACCGGCTCGCCCGAGTCGTACGCGATGACGCAGGAGAAGCCGGGGTTGCCTCCCCAGTGATCGACGAACCACGGGAACTTCTGGTTGAACTCATCGTCCATCTGATCTGCGTACGCGTCGGCGTGCACGTCGAGGAGCGTCTGTCGGATCTGGGGCAGGTCGTCGTGCCCGTAGTGGCGGAGCTCGATGGCGGGTGTGGTCACGGGGTGCTCCATTCGGTCCGGTAGCGGTCGGCCCATTCCTGGGCGATGCGAGAGGAGGGGGCCGTGGTGATCAGGTCGCGCTGGAAGTCGCCGAGGAGTCGGCGCATCCGGCCTGGCAGCGGACCCCCGTTCATGATCGTGAAGACATCACCGCTCGTGGTGCACGCCTCCTCGACGTCGCCTTGATGGAGTTGGGAGAGGGCGAGGCGGGCGGTGATCCACGCGCGGTTGCGGCGTAAGGTCTTGGGGAGTGCGGCGAGTGCTCGGTAGGACGCTGCCTCTGCTTCCGCGGGCTCCCCCAGGACGTCGCGAATAGTCGCGGTCAGGGAGTGCAGCTCTGCCGGGCCGTAGAAGGCGATCCAGGTGGGGCGAGGCGTGGCCATGTCTGCCTTGCCCAAGGCGTCCTCGGCGCGGCCGAGGGAGCGCAAGGCGGCCTGCCGGTCTCCCTGGTGCGCGTGACCGACCGCGGTCCGGGCGTGGGCCAGGGAGGCGTGGAACGGGCTACGCCGCGCTACGGTCGTCATCTGGGCTGCCTGGGCGGCGGCTACCGCCTCGGCGTACTCGCCCTGCTGGCGGGCGAGCATCGCACGCAAGTTCCACACTTGCATGGTCATTTCGGCGTCTTGGGCCATGCCGGCGAGCGTCAGGGCGCGGTCGAGGTGCTTGCCGGCCCCGTCGAGCTGTCCAGCGTCGATCAGTGACCAGGTGGCAGCTGCGGTGAAGTCGGAGGCGAGGGCGAACAGCTTCTGTCGCACGCGCTGAGTTGCTGACTTCTTCTGGAGGTTGAGGGCTTCGGCAGCGCCGGCCAGGGCAGCCCGTTCCAAGGAGGAGTGGCCCCCGCGCTGGGCGTCAAGAGCGACAAGGTTCTCAACATGTTCACGGAGCCGGATCACGTCGGCGGTGCCGATGTGATCCGGGCGGGAGAGGGCGGCAGCGGGTTGTACGGCGACGGCGACGGCGGTGCCGGTGGCCGCGCCGCAGAAACGGCGGCGGTGCACTGATGGGTCCTCCTGCGATGGCGCTTGGGCGGGCTCACGGCTCGCCCGAGGCACGAACCCCAGGGCCGTGGCAGGGCGGCCGGTCACGATCTCTAAGGCTCGTCGTTGACGGGCTTGCGGCCACTCACTCTCACATGACAGCCACCGGAAGACCGTCCGTTCTGATGCGCTTCCGGGTCTGCCGGTGAAGCCTCGAATGGCCTCGTTCACTGCGGTGGCCAGCTCTGCGGCGGACATCTGCTGGGCCTTCATCCACGCGGCTAAGGCCTCGTTCCTGGGTGACCCCATGGGAGCACGGTAGAGCGCACCGGTCGTGACGAAAAGTAAACGCATAGTCAAGTTGTCAGTTTGTGTGGGACCACTGCGACCGACTTCGTCATGGGCGACACGGGGTGGACCGGAGTTAGGTGGGTCATACGGGCCGCGCGCTGCTCGCCTCACGGGAGCGAACGAGTCCCGCCCAATCCCGCAATCAAGGGTGATGGCACATGACCGGAATTCCCCGAGGGGCCAGTGCCCTCGCATATCGCAGAGTCAGCGGTGACGAGGTACGAGACTGGCTCCTGGCATCGGCTCCAAACGCCGCTGAAGTTCGGATGAGCTGGGATGACTTTGGGGTTGCACTTCTGCAATGCGGCGCGGTTTTCACCGCCGTCCGCATAAGCGGGGACCTGGTGCACGCGGCGATCGGCTCGGCGGACCCCCGGATGGTGAGTGCCTACCTCCGGGAGCTCGTTGGCGGGCCAGTCGTAGCTGATCAGCACGGGTGTATGCGCTACTACGCGCTCGTGCCGGTGAGCACCGTGGAGCGGCATGAGTGGGTTGACAGGGCTCACGTTCCATACGCCGACTGCATGACGGACGGCCATGTCGGAATCCCGCGGCCTGGCATCACCGAGCCCGGGGACTGTTTCACCTACTGGTGTGTGCCGATAGAGCGTCCAGGCTCCCTTTGTGACCCGGGGACGGTGTCTGCTCTCATCGCACACGGGAAGTACAGGATCAAGGCGGGGGCAGGTGACGGTGGTGAATACCGCGGTTGCTGAGTGGCTGCTCGGCGCGGCCGAAGACAAGGAGGCCGCGCGCGCGAGCTGGCAGCAGCCCGGAGGCACGACCTACCTCCCCTGCGGCGGCCGGTTCAGCGCGGTGCAGATCCCCATCGGCGTGGTGTGGGAGATGCTGAACACGCATAACGAGACGCACATCAACCACTTCCTTCAGTTGTGGTTCTACGACGGCGCGGTGATCCTCGACCGTGACTACAGCTGGTACTACTGCCTGGTGCCCCCGGCCAGCGAGTGGCCCACAAAGTGGGCGCACCTCGGCGTTGAGTACCTTGGCCCGGGCACTGAGATCTGCGTTCCCGACCCGACCCGCACACAGCCGCGCGGGCACGGGTACTGGCCCGTCCCCATGAGGTCCCCGGGCGCGCTCTGCCGGGCGGAGCAGGTCGAGATACTGGTCGCGCTCCGCAACATCCGTCTGCTGAGGAAAGGCCCCGCAGCACGCGCGGCGGCAACGCCGACTATCGGGCCCTGAGAGCACGCTCCGGTGCGGCGTCCCCCCGGTACCGCCCGGAGCCTCCCCGGGCCCGGCACACCAGCAGCACGCAGGCCCTGGTGTGCCGGGCCCCCTCCGAAGGAGTAGATCGTGGTGCGCCAATGGGTGACGGGTGACTGCTGGCTCGGCTGCCAGAGCACGGGCGTTCCGGTGCTGTGGCTCGGGCCGCTCCAGTGGGACGGGCAGTACGCCCCCCTGTACTCGTGTGAGCCCTGCCTCGACCGGCTGATGGCGCAGGCCGTCGCCTACTGGCTGAACCGTCGGCCGATGACCACGGCCACGGCGGCCTGAGACCCCCACCCTGAGGCCGGAGCGGCGACCTGGCCTCGGGTGGGACCCACCGCCCTCGTGCGGCACGCCCCCGCCGCCGCACCAGGGCCCGCCCGGCACATCAGTACCTGCGCTGGTGTGCCGGGCATCCAACCCACCTACGACGAGAGAGACCACCACCGTGCTTCCGTCTGCACCACCCGGTGTTTTCCGTACATCACGGGATGGAGCGAGGAGCGCCTGATGGAGGCGCCGCTCGTGGTGAGCCGACGGCATGCCGGCCTCGGCTACGCGGACGAGACCCCCTACGACCGGGACTCGTTTGGTCAGCTCTGGGTGCGGCCGGCGGTGCGCCCGCATCACCGGCGCGGGCGCCCGCAGCCGCATACGGTCTACCCCTACCGGCAGCGCCAGGCGATGGCCGACATGCTCTGCCAGGTCTGTAAACGACAGCCGCCGAGCCCTGACGGCCCGTACCTGTTCCTTATGCAGGACAGGGGCGGCCCGGTGATGGAGGGGGAGATTACGGCGAGCCCGCCGGTATGCGTGCCGTGCGCGGTCATCTCGGTCCAGCTCTGCCCCGAGATCCGCGGCCGGTACGTCTGCGCGTGGGTCGACCAGGCCCCCGCGTGGGGCGTGGCCGGCCTGGTGTACGACGCCGACACCCTGCGGCCGGTCAGTGAGAAGCTGGTGCGGGCCGAGTACGACGGGCCTCTGGCGCCGTGGACGGTCGCGCAACGGCAAGTCGTCCAGCTCTTCGGGGTCCGTCCTACGGAACTGGAGACGGAGGTCGCCGCGTTCGGCCTGGACCGGCTGGAGGAGGAGTTCAAGCGTGTCGCCGCCATGGTGGGGGCAGGGCGATGACCCCGGCGCGTGAACCCCCACGGGCGGTGGCCCCGGCCGCCTCCTCCTGGCGGCCAGCCGCGCCCGCGGACTGAGACTCCCACCCCGGCACCTGGGCGCCGGGGTGGGGCCACACTCCCGTCCTGCCGGCCCCGAGGCGGCAGGACGGGCTCTGCCGGTGTCGTCCAGCTGGGCGATCCTCGGACTGGGGGACAGCGAGTGTCCGGCAGAGCGCCCGTGAGCGCAGACCATCGCCTACCAACGGCCGCGTTGGCTGCCACCCGGACCGGGTCTCCGGCACGGGCACCCCCCTTCCGTTCGTACGACGTAGCCCGGCGGTGACCTGCCGCGGCTGCCTGGTCACCACCACAAAGGACGAGACGATCACGTGAGCACACCTGCCGCCCCGCAGCCGGCCGCGCCGTTACGGCAGGACCTCCAGCGCATCGCAGACAAGGCCGGCATGCCCGCGCTGGTGGAGCCCGGAGAGGACGGGACCTCCTTGGTCTTCAGCTTGTACCCGCAGCGGCAACTGCCGTTCAGGGCACGTCCCAGCGTCGTCAGGTCGTGGCTCATCGAGCACGGGATCGAGGGCGACGCCACCCGCGAGGACGGCGGCCTCACCATCATGCTGCACCTGCCCACGGCTACGTCCGTGCGCCAGATCATCAAGGTGCTGCTGGAGCCGCTGGTCCGCGTCAACGCCATCGCCGACCGCCTGCAAAAGGCGCTGAACGACCACGGCATCTATGCCTCGCTGAAAACGTCAACGCGGGCCATCACTCTGGACCTGGTGGATGACGAGCTGAGGTCATCGATCGCTTTGGCCCGGCTGCTCGGCACCCCTCGCATCGACGAGGGCCTGGACCTCCAGCACCCCGACGGCATACGAGGGCTGGTCACACGCATGCGGTACCTCGTCTCCGGGATCGTGGGGTCTGCGGTCGTGGTGAGAGCACAGCCCGGGTCCGCCCGTGTGAGCGACCAGCTCACCCTGCGTCTGTTCATCGGCCAGGCGGACCGCCTCGCCGAGCGTCTGGCCCGCACCAGCGGAGGCCAAGAGTGACCAGGCGCGGACCACGCGAGGAGACCGAGGCCGCCGTCGTCCAGGTGCGTGCGCCCGGGCCACAGGATGAGTGGGAAGTCTCCTGGTACCGGGAACGGCTTGCCGACCCGGGGCTGATCAACGCGGGCGTGGTGCTCGTGGTGCACGGCAGGGGGTACCTGGCCGTGCCCGTCGGCGGTACGCGGCGCGCGGGACACCTCGCTGTCGCCAACACCGAGATGGCGCTGCTGCTGGCCGATGCGCTCCGAGGCCGCGAGGGCTTCCCGGAGGTGCGCGTGCGCTGGTCCGACAGCCCAGAGACCTGCCACATGATCACGTGGGGGGAGCTACCACCGGAGACCAACGACGCCGCGCGCGGCCGGGCCTTCGGATACAGCGAACAGGCGATCACCGCGCCCCTTGAGGAGCAGGCGGACTGATGACCACCTTGAACGTGCTGACGTTCAACCTCAGCAACCCGGGCCGATCACTTGCAGCGCGGCAACTGGCCTATCTGGCGGCCCGGCCCGAGAGCGTCCTCGTGCTCACCGGGACGGCCCACAGCGCCGGCTGCGACCTCATCGCGGGCCGGTTCAGGGCGGCTGGCTACCACGTCGTGTATCCCCGGCCCGAGCGGGGTGAGCGCGGTGTCATGGTCGTCTCCCGGCTGGCCGTCCACCCGCGGATCGCAACCACGCCTTACCTTCCCCACCGGTGCGTGTGGGTGACCGTCGACACCGACACGGAGCCGGTCGACATCATCGGCCTGTACGTGCCCTTGAGGGGCCCAACGGATCGGGAGATGGCCCGGAAAAGGCGTTCCTCCAGGGAGTGACCGAAGCGCTCCCGTACGGGAGCGACGGCGGCCACCGGCTGGTGATAGGCGACTTGAACCTCCTGGAGCCCGGCCACATCCCCCGATACGAGTTCTTCGAGAAGTTCGAGTACGACTTTTACCGGTGGCTGATGAGAGTGGGGTACGTCGATGCCGTCCGCGCGCTGCGCCCGAGGGCCCGTGAGTACTCGTGGTTCGGGCGCCGCGGCGACGGATTCCGCTACGACCACGCCCACGTATCAAGGGCACTGGCCCCGACGCTGCGCTCCTGTGTCTACGCCCATGGGGTGCGGACCGACCATAAGCCGCAGTTGACGGATCACTCAGCCCTGACGGTGTCACTGGCCGTACAGCCGTCCGCGCCGCTGTCCGTGACCAGCCCGGAGCTGGTCTCCGACCTGGCTACGCCCGCTCGTTCCGACGACCGATGAGGAGGACGAGGACGATGAGAACCACGAGTGACCCGCGTAAGGCCGTCTGCCCCGAGGCGAGTGACCTCGTCACCTTCACCACCATCGACGTCCGGTGGTTCGGGGTGCGGTACCGGGCGGACGGCCGCACCGGGGGGCACGCCTGGCAGATCATCCGCCGGCGGGACCCGTGGCTGGCCTGGACCGCGCTCCTGTGGCCCGCCTTACTCCAGTCGGCCGTGATCACGCTGGCCGTGCTGTTCGCGAAGTAGAAGACGTCGCCATGGCCGTAGGACTTGGAGGTCCTGTGGCCGGCGGCACTGAGAGGAGAGCTGGTGGAGTCGGTATCGCCGCAGCCGGCAGGCCCGACAGGTGAGCTGCTGACCCTGGTGCAGAACATCGTCCTGATCAGCGAGGTGCCGCCGGGCAGTGCACTGACCGCCTCACAGTGTGCTGGGGACCAGTGCATGTGGTGCACTGACGACCACACCCCCACACCTTCACCGGCGCACTGGCGTTGTCGGACTGCTGACGATCTACCAGTAGGAGACCCGGCCCGGGCTCGACCACCTCCCCTTCACGGTCGGGCCCGGCTCTGATCACATGCAGCCAATTCCTGTGGTTGCGGCGCGTCGTACGGCTGTGACGCGAGAGGCTACGGCGAGTACTTCCGGCACAGCGAGGGGCAACCGATGAGCACCGTTCTGACCGTCGACCACCCGGCGTGGCACACCTACGAGGACGGAACGCGTGCGCGTGCCGTCCGTACGGCCTCCGGCATCTGGACTGTGTCTCACGACCGGGCCGGCCTGCACCTGGCGTGCGTCGACGGGAGCGAAGACGTCAAGCCTGAGTTCGTCACCACCGACCCCGCGCAGCTACCGCCAACTGCCCCGGCCGCCCTGCGCGAAGGACTTGCCGAGCTGGGAGTTACCCGGCGCCTGGCGAACCCGTGGCTGTGGGATGCCATCACCACGGCGATCCTGCGACAAGTCGTCCGCGCCGACCAGGCCCGCAAGGTGTACCGCACGTGGTGCAGCGCCTACGGCACCACCGTGGAAGGCCCGCAGGGAGCCCTCGCCGTGGCGCCCACGCCGGCCGTGGTCCTCGACTTGACGGACGAGCAGTTCGCCGCCGTCGGTGCCAAGTTCAACCGCACCGCCCTGACAGCCGCAGCAACGCACTACGAGCAGCATCACATCGAATGGGAGCAGATGGAGGCCAGCGCCTTGGCCGCCGCGCTCACCAGCATCCCGCGGATCGGCCCGTGGACCGCTGCCGCAGCCGCCACCGACTACACCGGCGACTTCTACGCCTACCCACACGACGACCTGGCTGTCCGCACCTGGGCCGCCAAGATCGCCCCCACCTACGCCTGGCCCGACAAGAAGGACAAGAGGTTCGGGCCGCTGTGGACCGGCTGGGCCGGGAGCGACCGCACCGCCCTGCACACCCTCACCCTCGCGACCCTCACCTGGGGGGCGCACGCCCGATGACATGGAGGACCCATGCAGCAGTTACCGCTGATTGCGGGCGCCGACGACCGTCACACACTGGACGCCCTGTTCATCAACGCGCCGCTGCGTGACTACGCCCTGCGGCCCCGCACCAACGACTACACGCTGCCGGTGCTGGGGATGGCGTACATCGCCACCTACGCACAGCAGCACGGCTACAACGTCGGAGTCCTCGACGCCGAAGCTCTCGGGCTGGGGATCGAGGCGACCGCGTGGATCGTCAACGAGGCGGCGCCCCGCTGGGCCGCCATGAACCTGCTCGCGCCCACCTACGAGATGTCTGCGAGGATCGCCGACCTGCTCGATCCGGGCATTGCTCTCATGGCCGGCGGCCACCATGCCAAGGCCATGCCGGACCGGGTCCTCGCCGACCCGCGGATGCGCCACCTGCGTGCCCTCGTCCTCGGTGAAGGAGAGCTGCGGGTCGCCGCCCTCTTGGAGGACGAGCAGAACCGGCGGACACTGCCGGGCGTCCTGTGGCGCGATCACCTGCTCGGTACCCGAGCCGCTGGCGTCTCCGACCCCAGGACGAGCGCGGCCCTGTTGGGGCCGAACATCGACAGCCTGCCGTACGTCAACCGAGCGTTCCTCCCGCAGGACCCCCATCAGGCTGAGCCGACCGCGACCGACCGCCGTCTGGCCGGCGAACGACCCTGGCTCGGCGGAGTCAGCTCCCGGGGACACTGGGAGGCGAACATCGTCGGTAGCCGCGGCTGCCCCTACAACTGCACCTTCTGCGGGGCCGCTGTCTCCGCCAACCCGGACGTCACGATCCGCGTGCGCTCCCCCGAGAACATCATCGGCGAACTCGACCAGCTTCACGAGACGTACGGCGTGACGGCCTTCCGCTTCGTCGACGACCTGTTCCTCGGCGCCGGCCGGGTCATCGAGGAACAGATGGATGCCTTCACCCGCCACAAGATCGGCGACCGGTACGTGTGGGACGCCACCGGGCGCATCAACGTCCTCAACCGGCTCACCGACGCCGACCTGGACCGTCTCGTCACCAACGGGCTGCGCGAGGTCGCCCTGGGCATCGAATCGGGCAGCGACCGCATCCTGGCCGCCATGGACAAGCGGATCGACGCCGAGATGACCGAGCGCGTCGCCCGCCGCCTGGTCGCCCACGGCATCGGGGTGAAGGGCTACTTCATCCTCGGGTTCCCCGGCGAAACCCGAGCGGACCTGGACGCCACCGTCCGGCACATCCGCAACCTGTGGGCCATCTCCGACCAGTACCGCGGCGACATCCGCGCCAGCGTCTTCGAGTTCCGCCCCTACCCGGGCACGCCCGTGTGGAAGACCCTCACCGACGAGGCGGGCTACGCCCCGGACGACCTCCTCGCCTACGGGGACGTCGACCTCACCCAGGATGGCGCCGACGAGTCCATGCGCCAGCGCGACGAGTTCAACTTCTCCGTGGGCATCCAGTTCGGCGACGTGCCCGTGAGCGAAGTCCGTTCCACGCTCGCGACGCTCACCCGCGAGCAGCACGAACGGAACCAGGCCGGGTTTGCGGAAGCCGCATGACCGGGGGCCGTAGAGGGTTCTTCGTCTCGGTCGACGGCCCGAGCGGCGTGGGCAAGTCCACCACGATCCGGGAACTGCAGACCCTGCTCTCCGAGCGGGGCGTGGCTGCCCAGTGGACGGTCGAGCCGCCCCGCGGTGACTTCCTCGGAGACTTCACCCGGACACACGGCGGCCGGCTTCACGGCCTGACCCTGGCCTGCCTCGTAGCAGCCGCCCGGTACAGGCACGTCGAAACGACCATCGGCCCCGCACTCAGCCGCGGTGAGCTGCTGATCTCCGACCGGTACCTGGCATCGACCCTCGTCCTCCAGCGGCTCGACGGTGTCCCGATGGACTTCCTGATGCTGCTCAACGACTACGCGCCTCACCCGGACCTGGCGGTGATCCTCACCGCTTCCCCAGCCGCCATCCGAGACCGGATCGCTCGCGCCGGCGTCACCCACCGCTTCCGGGCCGACCCCACAGCGCCCATACGCGAGGTTGAGCTGTACCGCGACGCGGCGACCATGCTCGAAGATCTTGGGTCCCGGGTGCTCGTAATCGACAGCACTGAGATACCTCCATCGGAGGTCGCGCGTCGAATCACCGACGCGCTTCCTGTCCTCTCACTACCGTCAGATCCCGCAGCCGCTGCCCCGCCCCCTCAGGAACCCTGAGCGGACAGCCGGCACAGCTCAGCACGACAAGCAAGGAGAACCCCATGGACGCTCATACCTGGCAGCGGATCGACCGCCTGTGCCAGTGGCTGGACGAGGAGACGCCGTCGGCGTCGGGCAGTGACGTGCGGCTGCTGCGAGTACTGAAGATCTCCGAGGAGATGGGGGAGGTCGCCGAGGCGGTTCACGGCGCGCTGGGCACGAACCCACGCAAGGGCGCCTCCCACACCTGGGAGGACGTGGAGAAGGAACTCATCGACGTTGCCGTGAGCACGCTCGTCGCGCTGCGCACCATCACGCCGGACGCGGAGAAACTGTTCACTACGCATCTCGACCATCTCGTTGACCGGGTGCTGCCCGAGCGGAGCTGACGTCTGGGGAGAGTGGGCCCTGGCCCGTCCGCATGCTCCGTCAGGTCGCGACCGGCCGGAGCGCTGTCGCCGTCATACTCGCCATGTCAACCGAGCCCGTGTTTGTCAAGGGCGACCGCGCCGACCGTGCGCAGGCTCTCTCCCTGCGCCGGGAGGCGGCCGTCGCGCCCCGGCTGCTGTGGCAGGTGGAGGCCGGCGGGTGGCTGCTCACGGGCTGGGAGGCAGTGGCTGGCCGTCACGCCGACTACGGAGTTCCCCACGATCTCTTCCTGACCCAGAGGGCTGTGCAGCGGGTCCAGGACGTGCTGGTGCCTGCGGAGACGCCGGTGCTGTCTGCCGTGGAGCGGTGGGGGCCGTACGCGGAGGAGGCCGCCGGGGAGTTATTCGATGGGCTCGTGCTGCTGCATACGGTGTGGGCGCCCGACGACGTGCTGTTAGCCGGTCGCCAGGTGTGGACCTCCCGCCGCCAGATGTCCGGTGCCGGCCGCGGTCAGTCCGCCGCCCACAGCCCGCGCACATGGCCCAGATGCCGGGTCATGATCGCGTGGACGGCCCGCTCGTCGCGCTCCAGCAGGGCGTCCAGCAGTTCCAGGTGCTCCTCGGCGGAGGCGAGCAGCCGGCCCGCCTGGACCAGCGCGGTCAGCCCGTACAGCCGGGAGCGCCCCCGCAGGTCGGCGACGACCTCGACCAGGTGCGCGTTGCCCGCGAGGGCGAGCAGGCCGAGGTGGAAGCGGGTGTCCGCCTCGACGTAGGCGATCAGGTCGCCCGCCGCGGCGGCGGCGACGATCTCCCGGGCCGCCGGGCGCAGCGCCTCCAGCGAGACCCGGTCGGCGGTGCGGGCCAGGGCCGCCACGGTCGGGATCTCGATGAGCGCCCGGATCTGCGTGTACTCGTCCAGCTGCCGGTCGGAGACGACGGTGACCCGGAACCCCTTGTTGGGCACGGTGTCGACCAGCCCCTCCTTGGCCAGGTCGAGCATCGCCTCCCGGACCGGCGTCGCCGAGACGCCGAACCGGGCGGCCAGCGAGGGCGCCGAGTACACCTCGCCCGGCCGCAGCTCGCCCGCGATCAGCGCGGCGCGCAGGGCGTCCGCGACCCGCTCGCGGTAGCTGCGCCGCCCGCCGAGCCGGGGGAGGGCGGACAGCTCCGCGTTGCGCGTGTTCTGTGCCATGTCACGCATCACCGGGGTGAGTGTAGAGGAGGCCGGGGGCGGCGCAGGCGCCGAGGGGACGGTGGGGGGAGGGGCCGGGACGGTGGGTGGGCCGAAGGGGATGGTGGGGGAAGAGGCCGGGGTGGTGGAGGAGCCGAAGGGACCGTGTGGGGAGCCCCGGGGCGGTGGAGGCGTCAGGGGCCGGGACGGTGGCGGAGCCCGGGGCGCTACAGGACGAACCCCTCGGGGAACGGGTCGTCCGGGTCCAGCAGGTACTGTGCCGTGCCGGTGATCCACGCGCGGCCGGTGAAGCTGGGCAGCACGGCCGGCACCCCGGCGACCTCGGTCGTGCCCAGCAGCCGCCCGGTGAACCGGGTGCCGATGAAGGACTCGTTCACGAACTCGGTGCGCAGCGGGAGTTCCCCGCGGGCGTGCAGCTGTGCCATGCGCGCGCAGGTGCCCGTGCCGCAGGGGGAGCGGTCGAACCAGCCCGGGTGGATGACCATGGCGTGCCGGGAGTGCCGGGCCGTGGCGCCGGGCGCGTACAGGTGGACGTGGTGGCAGCCGCGGATGGACGGGTCCTGCGGATGGACCGGCTCGTCCTGCTCGTCGACCGCCCGCATCAGCGCCAGCCCCGCCGCCAGGATGTCGTCCTTGCGGGCGCGGTCGAAGGGCAGCCCGAGGGCGTCGATGGGCAGGATGGCGTAGAAGTTGCCGCCGTAGGCGAGGTCGTAGCGGACGGTCCGGCCGCCCGGCAGGGTGACTTCGCGGTCCAGCCCGGCGGCGAACGACGGCACGTTGTGCAGGGTCACGCTCCGGGCGGCGCCGTCCGCCACCGCGACCTCGGCGACCACGACCCCCGCCGGGGTGTCCAGCCGGATGGTGGTCACCGGCTCGGTGACCTCCACCATGCCGGTCTCGACCAGGACGGTGGCCACCCCGATCGTCCCGTGCCCGCACATCGGCAGGTAGCCGGAGACCTCGATGTAGATGACGCCCCAGTCGCAGTCGGAGCGGGCCGGCGGTTGCAGGACGGCGCCGCTCATCGCGGAGTGGCCGCGCGGTTCGTTCATCAGCAACCGCTTGACGTGGTCGCGGTGTGCGCGGAAGTACAGCCGCCGTTCGTTCATCGTCGCGCCGGGCACGGTGCCGATCCCGCCGGTGATCACCCGGGTCGGCATGCCCTCGGTGTGCGAGTCGACGGCGTGCAGGACGAGTTTGCTGCGCATCTTCCGGTCTCCTCTTCCCGGTGGTCAGGCCGGTCCCGCGGCCAGGGCCTTCCCAGTGGCCGCGCGGACCGCGGCCGCCTGCTCGGGCAGCAGCGGCATCCGCGGCGGGCGCACCGGGCCGCCGTACCGTCCGGCGAGGTCCATGGAGAGCTTGATCGCCTGGACGAACTCCGTCCTGGAGTCCCAGCGCAGCAGCGGATGCAGCTGCCGGTACAGGGGCAGCGCCGTGGTCGGGTCACCGGACACGGCCGCGCGGTACAGCTCCACCGAGGCGCGGGGCAGCGCGTTGGGGTAGCCGGCCACCCAGCCCTTGGCGCCGGCCACCACCAGCTCCAGCAGCACGTCGTCGGCCCCCGCCAACAGGTCCAGTTCCGGAGCGAGTTCGGCGATCCGCCAGGCGCGGCGCACATCGCCGGAGAACTCCTTGACGGCCTGCACCAGCCCTTCGCCGTGCAGCCGGGCGAGGAGTTCGGGCACCAGGTCGACCTTGGTGTCGACCGGGTTGTTGTACGCCACCACCGGCAGGCCGGCCCGGGCGACCTCCGCGTAGTGGGCGAGGACGGAACGCTCGTCGGCGCGGTAGGCGTTGGGCGGCAGCAGCATCACCGCCGCGCAGCCGGCCGCGCCGGCCTGCTCGGCCCAGCGGCGGGCCTCCGTGGGGCCGTACGCGGCCACGCCCGGCATCACCCGCTGTCCGCCGACCGCGGCCACGGCGGTCTCCACCACCCGGGCCCGCTCCTCGGGGGTGAGCACCTGGTACTCGCCGAGCGAGCCGTTCGGTACGACGCCGTCGCAGCCGCTGGCGACGAGCCAGGCGCAGTGCTCGGCGTAACGGTCGTAATCGACCGAGAGGTCGTCGCGGAAGGGGAGGGCGGTGGCGACGAGGACGCCGCGCCAGGGGCGGTGCGGTAGATCGGACATCGGAAGTCCCCAATCCCGGCAGGTAACCGCTGTAGTGAGGTGTGATATTGCACTGTTGGGCACGGCTTACTCGGTGTCCGGCAGGTCGGCCAGGACGCCGAGCGGTACCGGCCGGGCGAACGGCCGACGTCCGGGGCCGAGCGGGCAGCCCGTCAGGCCGGCCACCGCGGGCGCGCACATCCGGCCCTGGCACCAGCCCATCCCGGCCCGGGTGAGCAGCTTCACGGTGCGCGCGTCCCCGGCGCCCAGGGTGCCGACCGCCTCGCGCACCCGCCCCGCGGTGACCTCCTCGCAGCGGCACACCACCGTCGCGTCCGGCAGCCGGTCCGCCCAGCCCGCCGGCGGGGCGTACACCGCGTCCAGGGCCGCGGCGAACGCCCGCGCCCGCGCCCTGGCCCGGTCGGCGGCGGCCCAGCGGCGCGGGTCAGGGACGGTGCCGCACAGCCGCGCGGCGGCCGACTGCCCGGCGATGTGCCCCTCGGCGAGCGCGAGCGCCGCGCCGCCCACCCCGGTGGTCTCCCCGGCGGCCCAGACGCCGGGCACGTCGGTGCGCTGCTCGGCGTCGACCCGTACGGCGGTGCCGGACAGGGCGCAGCCGAGGGTCTCGGCCAGGTCGGTGTGCGGCAGCAGTCCGTGGCCCACGGCGAGCGTGTCGCAGCGCACCCGGCGGGCGGTTCCGGGCCGTGGGCGTCCGGCCCGGTCGAGCGCGGCCACCGTCACCGCCTCCAGCCGCTCGGTGCCGTGCGCCGCCAGGACCGTGTGCCGGATCAGGGTGCGCACCTTGTGCCGCAGCAGCCGGACCGCGTACCCGGCGCCCTCGGCGAGGGTGCCCGGCCGCGCGGCCAGGGCGGGCGCCCGGCGCGGCAGCGCGGCCGGACCGGCGGACTCGACCAGCGCCGCCACCCGGGCACCGGCCGCGGCGAACCCGGCCGCCACCGGCAGCAGCAGCGGCCCGGTCCCGGCGACCACGGCCGTCCGCCCGGGCAGCACCAGCTGCCCCTTGAGCATGGCCTGCGCGCCGCCCGCCGTGACGACCCCGGGCAGCGTCCAGCCCGGGAAGGGCAGCACCCGCTCATAGCCGCCGGTGGCGAGGAGCACCGCGTCGGCGCGGACGGTGACGCCCTCCTCCTGCCCGGGGCCGCGCAGCGCGTGCACGGTGAACCCGCCGGAGCCCGACTGACCTGACACGCACCACACATGATGGTCCGTCAGGTGCGTGATCCGGCCCGCCGCGCGGTGCCGTTCGAGGCCGGTCCGCAGCCGCTCCCAGGTGCGCCACCGGGGGTGCGGAGCCTGGGGCCGGCGAGCGCCGAGACCGGCGGCCGGCTGCCGGTAGAACTGCCCGCCGGCCTGGTCGGCCGCGTCGACCAGGAGCACCCGGACACCCCGTGCGGCGGCCGTCAGGGCCGCGGCGAGCCCGGCCGGGCCCGCGCCGACGACGGCGAGCCGAGGCCGCTCAGTCATCGCCGTGGCCCGTCCCCCGCTGGGTGCGGATCTCGTCCCCCGGGCGCACCGGCACCAGGCAAGCCCGTTGGCCGGGACGGCCGTTGACGGTCACCAGGCAGTCGAAGCACACCCCGATGCCGCAGAACACCCCGCGCGGCTCGCCGTTGCCCCGCGTGCCGCGCCAGGCCGTCACACCCGCCGCCCACAGCGCCGCCGCGACCGTCTGGCCGGGCAGCACCCGCAGGGGCCGGCCGTCGAAGGTGGCGGTGCGGGCCGGGCGGGCCCGCGCCGGCTCAAGGGGATTCACCGTCGTTTACTCCCTGTGTGTCGAACCGCTCCGGCCGGAACGGCGTGAGGTCGAGCTCCGGCGCCTTCCCGGTGAGCGCCCGCGCGATCGACAGTCCGGTGGCCGGGGCGAGTCCGATGCCGGCGCCCTCGTGCCCGCAGGCGTGGAACAGGCCGGGCACCCGGGGGTCGGGACCGATCGCCGGCAGGTGGTCGGGCAGATACGGCCGGAAGCCCGCGTACGTCCGCAGCGCGTGGACCCGCCGGAGGAACGGGAACAGCCCGACGGCCCCGGCGGCGAGCGCCCGGACCGCGCGCAGCGACAGCGAGCGGTCGAAGCCCACCCGTTCCCGGGTGGCGCCGATCAGCACCGGCCCGGCCGCCGTGCCCTCCACCACCGGCGAAGTGCGCAGCCCGGCCGAGTCGCTGGCCACGTCGGCCACGTAGTCCGCGGCGTACACCTTGTGCCGCACCCGGCGCGGCAGCGGCTCGGTGACCAGGACGAAACCGCGCCGGGGGAGCACCGGCAGCCGGACTCCGGCGAGCGCCGCGAGCTCGCCGCCTTGGACGCCGGCCGCGTTCACCACCGCCGGGGCGTGGATGTCCCCCCGGTCGGTGCGCACGCCGTACACCGTGCCGCCCGCCGCGCGCAGCACCCCGGTCACGGTGTGGCCGAGGTGCAGCCGGGCCCCGGAGACGCGCAGCAGGTGGGCGGCGGCCAGCGCGGGCATGACCTGGGCGTCCTGCGGATAGTGCACCCCGCCCGCCAACCCGGGCGCCAAGTACGGCTCGAAGTCGGCGAGTCGGTCGGCCGTCACCGGTACGGCCATGACGCCGGCGGACCGCTGGCGGGCGGCGAGGTCCCGCAGCGCGGCCAGCGCGCCGGGCACGGGGGCGACCACCAGGCCGCCCTTGGGCTCGTACTCGACCGCGGCGCCCAGCTCTGCGGCCAGCCCGGCCCACAACCGGGCCGACAGCAGGGCCAGCTCCAGCTCCGGGCCCGGCTCCTTGTCGGAGACCAGCAGGTTGCCCTCGCCCGCTCCGGTGGTGCCGCCGGCCACCGAGCCCCGGTCCACCACCCGTACCCTCAGGCCGGCCCGGGCGGCGTACAGCGCACAGGCCGCGCCTGTCATCCCGGCTCCGACGACCACGACATCGCAGGTCGGCCGCTTCGCCACGGCAGTACTATGTCACATGTTTCCCATCCTGAGGAGACCCCCGACTCCGGTGCGTGGACGCCCCCTTGACGTCGTACCGAGCCCGATCGACACTCCAGGGAGGGAATCCTAGTGAACAGGTAGGAAATCATGGCGCGCCTCGCACCGGGCACCGGCCGAACGGACCGGAACCCGTCGCGCACGCCCCTGCTCACCTCCCGCCGTCACATCGACCTCCAGCGTGTCTGCAGCGCGATCAGCCGCCACCGCTGAACCGGGCCCCTCGGCCCCCGCCGGCCGGCCGTCGCCCGTGCCGGAGCGCCCGTCCGCACGTCCACCACCCGGGGAGACGCATGTCCATCACTCCGCTCGCCGCCGTCCGGCCCGCCCACCGCACCGCCCCCCTGTTCCGGGGCCGCATCGGCCGGGACGCGCGCAGCGGCCACTACGCCGTACCGCACCGCTACCGGCTCCACCTGTCCACCGCCTGCCCCGACGGGCTGCGCCTCGCCGTCGGCCACAGCCTCCTCGGCCTGGACACCCGCTGTCCGGTCACCCTCCTGCCCGCCGTCCCCGACTGTTCCGACGGCGGCCACACGGCGCTGCGCCCGCTGTACGAGGCGAGCGCCCACCACTACACCGGCCCCGCCCTCGACCCCGTGCTCAGCGACGACTGGTCCGGACGCATCGTCAGCACCCACACCCCCGACATCCTGCGCGACCTGGACCGGCTCCGCCCGGACGACCGCGCCGGCCTGTACCCCGCGGGCCTGGAATCCGTGATCGAGGCGGTGGAGCGGATGTGCGCCGAGGGCATGGAGGAAGCCGCCCAGCGCGCCGGCCGGGCGGGCGCCGACCCGCGGGAGCGGGCCGCCGCGCTCGACACCCTGCTGGACACGCTGGACCGGCTGGAGCGCCGGCTGAAGGGCGAGGAGTACCTGGCCGACGGCCGGCTGACCGCCGCCGACATCGAGCTGTGGGTGTCCCTGGTGCGGCTCGACACCGTCCACCGCTGCCATCTCGACGCCTCCGCCGTGCACCGGGTGGCCGGGCACCGCGCGCTGTGGGCCTACGCCCGCCGGCTGGCCGCCCACCCGGCCTTCGGCCGCCATCTCGACCTCGACGGCATCGCCCGCCGCCACCACGGCCGCTGCCAGGGCCTGGAGGCCGCCGGAGCCGCCGTCCAGATCCTGGACTGGGCGAGCCACGCCGCGCACACCCCGGGCGCCTGCCGCAGGTGAGAGGGGTCCGCCGGGGTCCGCTGGGCGGACGGGCGTTGACATTCGAACGGTCAACTGCCTTACTTACGGCTCAGAACGGTCATGAGCGTCAGCGCCAAGCCCTGGCTCGCTGACCGGCAACCCTCGCACCGCGGTGGGGTGCCCCAGGTGACGACCGGACCGGACGACGCATTCGGTAAGCGCGAGGCTCCCCGGGGCCACGACAGTGACAGGTGACACCATGTACGCAGCTTCCAGGACGGCCCCGAGCCGCCCCCAGGGCCGCGTACCGGCGTACGCCGGCCTCCTGGTCGCGGACCGTGCCGTCGATCTGCTCCGTGTGAACAGCGCGCTGTGTACCGCGCCGGGCATCGCCCGCCGCCAGGGCTGACCGCTCCTCATCGCCCTCGCGTTCCCGCCGCACACCCCGCTCGCCCGGTGTGCCGTTGTCCGCCCAGCCCCCGGCTAGCGCCGGCCCGTGCGCCGCCCCGTGCCCCACAGCCGTGGCGGCGCGCGTCCGCCCGGCCGCGGCCCGGGGTGTCCGACCCCGCCGGAGCCCCACATGAGTGAACCCCCAGGCGCCGCCGTCTCCCTCGCCGAGGCGCCCGCGTCCACCGACAGACCGTCAAAAAAGCAGGAGCCGACGCGAGTTCGACAGCAGCGTCGGCCCGGGCGGTGGGTCGTCACCGCCGTCGTCCTCGTCCTCGTCGCGCAGATCCTGCACGGACTGGTCACGAACCCCTTCTACCAGTGGGACCGCTTCCGCTACTGGTTCCTGCGCCCCGCCGTCCTCGACGGGCTCCTGGTCACCCTCGAAGTCACCGCGCTCAGCGCCGTACTGGGGCTCCTCGGCGGCGTCCTGCTCGCGCTCGGCCGGCTCTCCGGCAGCGCGGTGCTGCGCGCGGTCAGCTGGACCTACACCTGGCTGTTCCGCTCCGTCCCGCTGATCGTGGTGCTGATCTTCCTCTACAACTTCAGTGCCCTGTACAAGACCCTGAGCCTCGGGGTGCCGTTCGGCCCGGCCTTCGTGACCTTCGACGAGTCCCGGCTGGCCACCGACATGGCCATCGCCGTGGTCGGACTCACCCTCAACGAGGCGGCGTACGCGGGCGAGGTGGTGCGCGGCGGCATCCTCTCCGTCGACCAGGGCCAGCACGAGGCCGCCGCCGCGCTCGGCCTGCCCCGGGGCCACCGGTTCCGCAGGATCGTCTTCCCGCAGGCCCTCAGGTCCATCACCCCCAACTACGTCAACCAGCTGATCGGCCTGATCAAGAGCACGTCCCTGGTCTTCTACGTCTCCCTGCTCGACCTGTTCGGCGTGGTGCAGTCGATGGGCAACACCTACCCCGGCGACGTGGTGCCGCTGCTGATGGTCGCCACCGTCTGGTACCTGATCCTGACCAGCGCCGTCTCCGTCGCCCAGTTCTACGTCGAGCGGTACTACGCCCGCGGCGCCACCCGCTCCCTGCCGCCCACCCCGCTGCAACGGCTGCGCGCCCGACTCGCGCAATTCCGGGCCCGGTCGCGCGGCGAGGCCGCCGTATGACCCCCGGCAAGCCCGCGCCCGCCTTACGACATCCCGCCCCACGACACTCCGGCACCCGAACGACAAGGACAGCCATGCCCAGCCAGTTCTCCCGACGCCGTCTCCTGCGCGGCCTCACCGCGGCGACCGCGACCCTCTCCCTCGCCGGCTCACTCGCCGCCTGCGGGGGAGACAGCGAGGCCGCCACGACCGGCGGCCGGGCCGGCACGGTGACCATCGGACAGCTGTCCAACGGAGCCGCCGACCCGATCGAGTTGAAGGTCTCCGAGGTCAAGTCCATCAGCGCCGAGCTGCCCGCCGCGGTCCGCGAGAGCGGCAAGCTCGTCATCGGTGTCGGCGGCCTGCCCTCCGGCTCCGCACCGCTGAACTTCATCGGCAGCGACCAGAAGACCCTCACCGGCTCCGAACCCGACCTCGGCCGGCTGGTGGCCGCGGTGCTCGGCCTGAAGCCCGAACTGCGCAACTCCACCTGGGAGAACCTCTTCGTCGGCCTCGACAGCGGCAAGAACGACGTCGCCTTCTCCAACGTCACCGTCACCGAGGAACGCAAGAAGAAGTACGAGTTCGCCTCCTACCGCAAGGACGACCTGGCCTTCGAGGTACTGAAGAAGAGCACCTGGAACTTCGACGGCGACTACCGCAACCTCGCCGGCAAGACGGTCACCGTCGGCGCCGGCACCAACCAGGAGAAGATTCTGCTGGAGTGGAAGGCCCGGCTGGCCAAGGAGGGCAAGCAGCTCACCGTCAAGTACTTCCCGGACCAGAACGCCATCAACCTGGCGCTGCGCGGCGGCAAGGTCGACGCCTACCTCGGCCCCAGCCCCGCCGTCGCCTACCGCACGAGGCAGACCGCGCACACCCCCGACCCCACCCGCAGCGCCGGCACCTTCTCCGGCGCCGGCGAGACGGCCCAGGGCCTGATCGCCGCCACCGCCAAGAAGGACAGCGGGCTCGCCAAGCCGCTCGCCGACGCCCTCAACCACCTCATCGAACACGGGCAGTACGGCAAGTGGCTCGCCGCCTACAACCTGTCGAGCGAAGCCGTGCCCAAGGCCGAGATCGACCCGCCCGGCCTGCCCCTGGACAACTCCTGACGCGGCCCGGGAACAACCCGCGACGGCGGGGTGTTGAGAGTCATGACGAGATCCACCCGGCGGACGCCGAACCGGCCCGCCGCGACCGACGGAGGGAGGCGACGGCCGTGACCCGGATGCCCGAACTCACCCGCCCGCCGCGCCCGTACCGCTCCGTCCGGCTGCACTCCCGGCCGCACATAGACCTCCAGCGCGTGTCCGCCGCGCTCTGTCGCCACTGATCCACGCCCGGCCCCCGGCCCGGCGGCTTCCCCCGCTTCCGCTCCCGCGCGCCCGCCCGGCCCGCGCCGCGTGCACCGCGGCCTTCGCCGCGCGCACCCCGGCCCGCGCCCGGCCGCGCGCCGCTCACCGACGTACGGACATCAAGGAAGGCACCGACGTGTCGCCGACTCCCTCCGCACACCTGCATCTCGCCGTGGCCCTGGACGGCACCGGCTGGCATCCCGCGTCCTGGCGCGATCCGGCCGCCCGCCCCCGGGACCTGTTCACCGCCGGCTACTGGGCCGACCAGATCACCGAGGCCGAACGCGGTCTGCTCGACTTCGTCACCATCGAGGACGGCCTCGGCCCGCAGTCCTCCCGGCGCTACGAGCCCGACGAGCGCACCGACCAGGTCCGCGGTCGGCTCGACGCGGTCCTCATCGCCTCCCGCGTCGCCCCGCTCACCCGGCACATAGGCCTGGTGCCGACCGTGGTGGCCACCCACACCGAGCCGTTCCACATCTCCAAGGCGATCGCCACCCTCGACTACGTCAGCACCGGACGCGCGGGCCTGCGCGTCAGGATCAGCGCCCGCCCCGACGAGGCCGCCCACTTCGGCCGCCGCACCATCCGCCGGACCGACGCCCCCGACGGGGGCGAACCGATCACCGAGCTGTTCGACGAGGCCGCCGACTACGTGGAGGTCGTCCGCCGGCTCTGGGACAGCTGGGAGGACGACGCGGAGATCCGGGACGCGGCGACCGGCCGCTTCATCGACCGGGACAAGCTGCACTACATCGACTTCGAGGGCCGCTTCTTCAGCGTCAAGGGCCCCTCCATCACCCCCCGCCCGCCACAGGGCCAGCCACTGGTCACCGCTCTCGCGCACCAGACGGTCCCGTACCGGCTGGTGGCCCGCCAGGCCGACATCGGCTACGTCACCCCGCACGACGCGGACCAGGCCCGCGCCATCGTCACCGAGATCCGCGCCGAGCAGCGGGCGGCCGGCCGCGCCGGAGAACCGCTGCACGTCTTCGGCGACCTCGTCGTCCTCCTCGACGACAGCGAGGCCGCGGCGCGGGCCCGGCTGGACCGGCTCGACACCCTCGCGGGCGAGCCGTACCGCGGCGACGCCCGCGTCTTCACCGGAACGGCCGGCCAACTCGCCGACCTTCTGGAGGAGTTGGCGACCGGCGGACTGACCGGCTTCCGGCTGCGGCCCGCCGTCACCGGACACGACCTGCCCCGCGTCACCGGGGACCTGGTGCCCGAACTCCAGCGCCGCGGACGCTTCCGCACGGCCTACGACGCCACGACCCTGCGCGGACACCTCGGCCTCACCCGCCCCGCCAACCGCTACGCCACCACCGCCGCCTGAGCCGGGAGGACCCGCCCCACCATGAGCAAGCCGCTGAAGCAGATCCACCTGGCCGCCCACTTCCCCGGGGTCAACAACACCACCGTCTGGAGCGACCCGGCCGCCGGCAGCCACATCGAGTTCAGCTCCTTCGTGCACTTCGCGCGGACCGCCGAACGCGCCAAGTTCGACTTCCTGTTCCTCGCCGAGGGCCTGAGGCTGCGCGAACAGGGCGGCGAAATCTACGATTTGGACGTGGTCGGCCGCCCCGACACCTTCACCGTGCTCGCCGCGCTCGCCGCCGTCACCGACCGGCTCGGCCTGACCGGCACCATCAACTCCACGTTCAACGAACCGTACGAGGTGGCCCGCCAGTTCGCCAGCCTCGACCACCTCTCCGGCGGCCGGTCCGCGTGGAACGTGGTCACCTCCTGGGACGCCTTCACCGGCGAGAACTTCCGGCGCGGCGGCTTCCTGCCGCAGGAGGAGCGCTACTCCCGCGCCAAGGAGTTCCTGGCCACCGCGCACGAACTGTTCGACTCCTGGCACGGCGACGAGATCATCGCCGACCAGGCCACCGGCACCTTCCTGCGGGACGCCCGGGCCGGCGCGTTCGTGCACAAGGGACAGCACTTCGACATCCAGGGCCGGTTCAACGTGCCGCGCTCCCCGCAGGGCCGCCCCGTCATCTTCCAGGCCGGCGACTCCGACGAGGGCCGCGAGTTCGCCGCCGCCGACGCGGACGCCATCTTCAGCCGGTACTCCACCCTGAAGGAGGGCCAGGCCTTCTACACGGACGTCAAGTCCCGCCTCGCCAAGTACGGCCGCCGCCCGGAGGAGTTGCTCATCCTGCCCGCCGCGACCTTCGTGCTCGGCGACACCGACGAGGAGGCCGCCGAACTCGCCCACGAGGTCCGCCGGCAGCAGGTCAGCGGCGCCACCGCGATCAAGCACCTGGAATTCGTGTGGAACCGGGACCTGTCCGCGTACGACCCCGAGGGCCCGCTGCCCGACGTGGACCCGGTCGTCGCCGAGGAGCACATCTCCCGGGGCCGCGCCCAGGTGCGGATGTACCGCGACCCGCTCGCCATCGCCCGCGAATGGCGCGAACTCGCCGAGGCCAACAAGTGGTCCATCCGCGACCTGGTGATCAACACCGGCAACCGGCAGACCTTCATCGGCTCGCCCGCCACCGTCGCGCGGACCATCAACGAGTTCGTCCAGGCCGACGCCTCCGACGGCTTCATCCTGGTCCCGCACATCACCCCCGGCGGGCTCGACCCGTTCGCCGACCGGGTGGTCCCGCTCCTCCAGGAACAGGGCGTCTTCCGCGCCGACTACGAGGGCACCACCCTGCGTGACCACCTGGGCCTCGACCACCCCGACACCGGCCGGCGCACCGGCGCCCCCGCCGAGCGGGCCGCGTCGTGAGGTTCCTCGCCGTCACCCTGATCGCGAACCGGCCGGACCCCGCCACCGGCCTGCCGAAACCGGCGCACGAACGCTTCCGCGAGGTACTGGACGACGCCATCTGGGCGGAGGAACTCGGCTTCGACGGATTCGGCGTGGGGGAGCGGCACGAACGGCCGTTCCTGTCCTCCGCGCCGACGGTGGTGCTCGGCCACATCGCCGCGCTCACCCGCCGCATCCGGCTGTTCACCGCCGTCACCACGCTCAGCCTCCTCGACCCGGTCCGGGCGTACGAGGACTACGCCACCCTGGACCACCTCTGCGACGGCCGGCTCGACCTGATCATCGGCAAGGGCAACGGCACCGCGCAGCGCGAGCTGTTCCAGGTCACCCCCGAGGACCAGTGGGCCCGCAACGCCGAGGGCTACGAGGTGTTCCGGCGGCTGTGGCGCGAGGACAAGGTGAGCGCCGACACCCGGTTCCGGCCGCCGCTGAAGGACGCCGAGGTGTGGCCACGGCCGTACCAGCGGCCCGTTCGGGTCTGGCACGGCAGCGCCACCAGCGAGCAGTCCGTGGACCTCGCGGCACGCTACGGCGACCCGCTGTTCTCGGCGAACGTCACTCACCCCGTCGAGCCGTACGCCGCGCTGGTCCGCCGCTACCGGGAACGCTGGGAGCACTACGGCCACGACCCGGCGGACCTCGCGGTGGGCGCCGGCACGGCCGGACTGTACGTCGCCCGCACCTCGCAGGAGGCGCAGACGGCGTACCGCCCGGTCTTCGAGGCCGGCCTGGCCCACCAGCGGGCGGCGGGCCTGCCCGTGGTCTTCGAGACCCTGGAGGACTTCGTCGCCCGCAGCTCGGCCCTGATCGGCAGCCCCGAGCAGGTGATCGACAAGGTGCACCGCTACCACGAGGAGCTCGGGCACACCGTGCTGCACGTGGCGGCGGACGCGAACGGGCTGCCGCCCACGCTCCACCGCGACTCCCTCGAACTGTTCCAGTCCGAGGTCGCCCCGGTCCTGCGCCGCCACATCCCCGACCCGCCGTTCCCCTGGGCGCCGGCCGTCCCCCGCCCGGCGCCCGCGCCGGCCCCCGTGCCGGCCGGCCGCTGAACCGCCGCACGACCGCACCAGCGCACACCCGACCTTCCCACCGAGGAGATGGGCATGACCACCGTCACCGATCCCGGTACCAGCCTCGTCGTCCACCGCACCGGCCCGCGCATCGGCGCGGAGATATCCGGCGTCGACCTGACCCGCCCCGTCGACGCGGCCACCGCCGACGCGCTGCGGACGGCCTTCCGCGAGCACAAGGTGCTGGTCTTCCGCGACCAGCACCTGACCCCCGGACAGCACGTCGAGGCGGTCCGGCTGTTCGCCGAGCCGTTCGACCACCCCACCGCCACGCGCCACCCGGACCACCCGCTGGTCTACCCCTACAACGTGCGGCACACCGGCAAGGCCAGCACCTGGCACATCGGCGGCCTGTGGCGCACCCCCGCCTTCGCCATCGAGTCACTGACCTACGACGAGGTGCCCGAACTCGGCGGCCACACCCTGTGGGCCGACCTCCAGGCGGCCTACGACGACCTGTCCGAGCCCTTCAAGACGCTGCTCGCGGGCGTCGCCGCGGTCTACGACGGCAACCCCGAGAACTACGCGCAGGGCAGCCGGAGGACCGCCCCGGGCGAGACCACCACCGAGCACCCGGTCGTCCTCGAACACCCGCTCACCGGACGCAAGGGACTCTTCCTCAGCTCCTCCGCGCTCGGCCTCACCGGCGTCACCGAGCAGGAGGGCCGGGTCCTGCTCGACCACCTCCTGCGGCACGCCGCCTCGCCGGACTACACGATCCGCTTCGGCTGGCGGCCCGGCGACTTCGTGCTCTGGGACAACCAGGCCACCTGGCACTACGCCGTCGACGACTACGGCGACGGCGCCCGCGTCTACCGCAAGGTCATCGGCGTGGAGCCGCTGCGCACCGCGTCCTGAGCGGTACGGCACGGCGTGGGCGCGGACGTCACCTCCCCCGTAGGTGACGTCCGCGCCCTTCCCCCCGGTGCCGGACTGTGGCCCGACGCCGTCCGTGTGCCGTCACCAGCACATGACCGCCGTCTCTCCCGACCCCCACGTGGAGTACAGGCGGACCCGGACGGTGTAGCGGCGGCCCCTGACGAGCCGGACCCGGACGACGGCGTTGTCCGGCGTGCCGCCGTCGTCCCGCCCCGTGAGGAAGCGCGGCTCCCCGTCGCGCTCCTCGAAGACCACCAGCACGGTGTCGGCCTCACCGAAGGTGCCCACGGTGTACTCGCGGGTCTCCGCCGGCTCGACGGCGAAGTCCGCCTGCTCGCCCGGCCCCAGGCCGAGCGGCACCGACCGGAACGGCACCAGCGCGGCCGGTCCCGCCGGACCGCCGGGCGGATACCAGCGCAGCACGAACTCCTTGTCGGCCGGGGACGGGCTGCCGGGCGGCCGCAGCCCCCCGCGGTACTGCTCCGGCTCCAGCACCAGCCCCGGCCCGAGCGGCAGCGTCATCACCGACTGCGGGTCCCACATCGGGGTCCCCGCCTCGCAGCCGTCCAGCCGGTCCAGCACATTGGCGTACGTCGTCTCCCGGCTCCAGAAGTTCGGCGGACCGGCCAGCTCCGCGCACACCGCCTCGTCGTCCCAGTGCAGCCCCGCGTACGGGCTCTGGTGCTCGTGCACCATGCCCAGGGCGTGCCCGATCTGGTGCAGGACCGTCCCGCGCTCCCCGGGCGCGGTCACGTCCCAGCCGAGGTTCATGGTGCGCTCGCCCCGGCCGGCCGACAGCGCGTCCCGGCCCACCGCCGACCAGGACCCGGCACCGGCCTGGAACCCGATCCGCAGTTCCGCCTCGTGCCGGTCGGCGACCTCGGCGAAGACGACGCCGATGCCGAGGTCCTGCCACTCGCGGAAGCAGTCGCGGACCACCTCCCGCTGCCCCTCCCCGCCCGCCCAGGGCACCCGGCGCAGCTCCCCGGACCCGGGGACCGGGATGACCGAGGCGTCGGTGCGGGCGTCGAGGAAGCAGTAGTGCAGCACCGTGCCGTTGACCCACATCCGCCGCCCGGCGAGCAGCGCGCCCAGCCGCTCGGCGGTCAGTCCCGGCGGATACGCCGGGACCGGCTGCCGCGGAAGCGAGCAGAGGCGTCGGGTCATGGCACCAGAGTGCCGCCCGCCCCGGCCGACCACCTGAGTCGAGGGCTACTCAAGTCGCCCTGTATCAGAACTGAGTAACCGCGCTCAGCATGAGGTGAGGACTCACCGACAGGACGCGAAGACCCTTCAGCTGCCCTGGCCGTTCACCGGCCGGTCGGAGGAACTCGACTGGATGCGCGCCGCGTTGACCGGGGGCCGGCCCGGCATCGTGGTGACCGGACCGGCGGGCCACGGCAAGACCCGGCTGATCACCGAGGCGGTCCGGGGCCTGGACCACGCCCGGGTGACCGGCACGCCCGAGGCCCGGGACCTGCCGCTCGCGGCGTTCGCGCAGCTGCTCCCCGACACCGTCTCGCTGCACCGCGCGGTCCGCGCGCTGTCCGGCGTACGGGTCCTCGTCGTGGACGACGCCCAGTTGCTGGACGAGACCTCCGCCGCCCTGGTCCACCAGCTGGCCGTGCACGGCCGCACCCGGCTGATCGTGGCCGCGGCGGACGGGGTACCGGTGCCCGGCGCGGTGTCCCGGCTGTGGACCGGGGAACTGCTGCCCCGGCTGGCCCTGGGCCCGCTCCCGCCCGACGACACCGCCCGGCTGCTCGCCGGCGCCGCACTGGACCCGCTCACCGTGCGCCGCCTGCACCGGTCCTGCCGTGGCGACCTACGCCTGCTGCGCGCCCTGCTCACCGCCCTGACCGAATCGACCCAGCCGACGTCCGTACCGAGACCGGCGCTTGCCGGGGTGGGAGTGCCGGTGTCTGTTCCGGGGGCGGAGTCGGCCGGGGCGGGTGTTCGGGGGGCGGCGCTTGCCGGGGCGGGTGTGCCGGGGTCCGCTTCGGGGGTGGCGTTCGCGGGGGCGGACGTGTCGGCGTCTACTCATGGGGCGGCGCTCGGTGGATCGGATGTGCCGGTGTCCGCTCCGGGGACGGCGCTCGCCCCGGCCGAGTCGCCGGTGGCCTGCCCTGGTGCCGGGCTCGTCGGGGTCGGCCGGCTGGAGACCGTTCCCGGTACCGGGGAGTGGGCCTGGCGGGGGCCGTTGCCGGTCACCCCGGCGGTCCGGGAGCGGCTCGCCCCCGCCCTGGAGCGCTCCGGTCCCGGCGAACGGGACATCCTGGACCGCCTCGCCTTCGCCGAGCCCCTGCCGCTGCAGCTGGAGGAGCTGGACGAGCTGGACCTGGAGGCCCTGGAACGCCTGGAGGCGGACGGCCTGATCGACGTCGGCGAACAGGGCGCGGTCACCCTCGCCCACCCCCTGCACGGCACCGCGCTGCGCGCCATGGCCGGCCGGCTGCGGGCCCGCCGGCTGGGCCGGGCAGTCCCCGCGTACGGACCGGCGCTGGACGCCGAACGGCGCACCCTGGTACGGCACATGGAGCGGCTGGACGTCCGGCCGGTGCCCACGCCGGTGGGGGAGTGGCTGGTGGCGCACGGCGTGCCGCTGCCCGCCCGGTACGCCGAGGCCCGTGCCCGGTTCGCGCGCCTGCGCGGCGAGGTGCGGGAGGCGGCGGCCTGGGCCCGGGAGGGGCTGCGGGCGGCCCCCGCGGACGGCGGCTGCCGCACGGAACTCCGGCTGGCCGAGGGCGGCCCGGACGAGCCGGCCGGCCCGGACGACGTCCACGCCCGCTACGCCGCCGTACGCCTCGGCGAGCCCGGCCGGGTGACCGGGCGGCTGCCGGCCGGCAGCGTGCTGGCCCGGCACGCCGACGCCCTCGCCCGCGCGGACGGGCCCGCGCTGGACCGGGCCGCAGAGGCACTGGCGGAGCGGGGCTTCACGCTCTACGCGGCGGAGGCGTACGCGCACGCCGCCCGGACGCACCGGGATCCGAGCGCCGCGAGGCGTTCCCGGACCCGGGCCGTCGCCCTGGCCCGCCGCTGCCAGGGCGCGAGCACGCCCACGCTGGCCGGCCTGGTCCTCGGCGAACTCACCGCCCGCCAGCGGCAGATCGTCGCTTTGGCGGCGGCCGGGCTGAGCAACCGGGAGATCGCCGAAAAGCTGACGCTGTCGGTACGCACGGTCGGCAACCACCTGTACGGCGCGTACACCCGCCTGGGCACGGGCGACCGCACCGCGCTGCCCTGGCTGCTGGACGGCCCCGAACGGGAGCCGGCGTAGCAGCCGCCACCCGCCGCCGTGGCCCCAGGACCTGCTGCCCGTCCGATCAGGCGTCCGGGGTACCGGCCCGGGTGCCGTACGCGGCGCGGGCGGCGTCGATCTTCGGCAGGCGCAGGACGCTCCATTCCAGCAGGGGTGCCGTGGCCTCGCGAAGCGTCCTGCCCATCGGGGGGAGTTCGTAACCGACGTGAGGCGGCATGACGTTGCGGACGGTCCGGGTGAGGATGCCGTCGCGTTCCAGATCGCGCGGGGTGACGGTGAGCATGCGCTGGCTGACGCCGTCGACGGCGCGCCTGAGTTCGGTGAAGCGGCGCGGCCCCTGGCTGAGGTGGCGCACGACCAGCAATGACCACTTGTCCCCGACGATGTCGAGCACTTCGCGGGTCCGGCACGGGTCCTCCCGCCGTACCGGCCGCGACGTGCCACCCGCTGTGCTCATGGTCACCTCCATGGAACCGGGGCACCGGGAAGTTCCTTGTTGATCGGGGTGCGGCGGGTGCACCACGATGATGACGGTTTCCGCAGAGGACCGAGGCACGGAAGGGAACCGTTGTCGGCCATGTTCTCGCGCCTCGGTCCCGAGAGAGAAAGGGCCCCTTTCCATGCCCACATTCCTGCTGGTCCACGGTGCGTGGCACAGCGGCCGGTGCTGGGAGCGGGTGGTCCCGCTGCTGGAGTCGGCCGGGCACCGCGTGCTCGCGCCGTCCCTGACCGGCTACGGCGACCGGGCACACCTGGCCGGTCCCGAGGTCGGGCTCGACACACACGTCGAGGACGTCGTCGGCCTGATCCGGGCGGAGGACTTGAGTGAGGTGGTCCTCGTGGGACACAGCTACGCCGGGCTGGTCATCTCTTCCGCGGCCAACGAGGTCCCGGAGCGGATCGCGCATCTGGTGTACCTGGACGCGATGGTGCCGGAGCACGGCGAGACCGCCGTCGACGTGATGCCGGTGACCCAGCGGCTGATCGACCTGGCCGAGCGGTCGGAGAGCGGTTGGCGTGTTCCGCCGCCCACCGAACTCCCTCCGCCGATCGGCCTGTTCGGGGTCACCGACGCGGCGGACATCGCCTGGCTGCGCACGCTGTTGTCGGATCAGCCGGTGGATTGCCTGCGGCAGCCGGTGCGCCTGGACAACCCGGCCGCGCGGGCGATCCCGCGCACACACATCCACTGCGTCGGCGCCCAGCCGGAAGGCATCACCCGCCGGCCCGTCCCCCCGGTGCAGCCCAATGGCTCTCCGGCTCGCGTGTGGCACCTTCCGACCGGACACGACTGCATGATCACCATGCCGGCGGAACTGAGCGAACTCCTGCTCGGACTCGTCCCGTAGGGGAACAGACCGTCTCCCGCGCCGCGACCGGTTTCGTCCGCGAACCCTCGGGCACTCCGGTGGGCAGGAGGAGGGTCGGCATGGGGATCGGCAGCAGGATCGAGAACGTCGAAGACGGTACTCGCGGTCATCCATGGGGCACCTTGATCGCAGCGTTCGTCGCTGTCTACCTGCTGATCGGCATCGTGATGACCGTGACTGGTTCGTCGGTCGAACAAGCATGGTTGGCACCGCTGCCTGTCCTGCTCGTGGTCGGAGCCGGTGTCGGTGCGACCCGAGCTCGCCGCCGGTGATGCGCTCCCTGCCGGTGAAAGCGAAGCCGCTCCGCCTCCCCAGCCTCGTACCAGGAAACCGCCCAGCACCAGCTGAGACCCCCGACGTGACGAAGCACTGCTAGGCCGCCCCGAACGCCGCGAAGGCCCAGCCCGTCGCCTGGTGGACCGCGTCGCCAGGGAGGGCGGCGCGGGCGTCTCGCAGGGCCTCGGCCAGGGACAGGCCCGCGCCGAGGCCCTTGTGCAGGGCCAGCATCAGCGGCACCACCGCCGCGTCGTTCACCGGCGCGCTGCTCGCCACCACCCCGGCCGTGCCCAGCGGCAGCAACGCCGTGACCACGCCCAGCAGTTCGTCCGCGCCGACCGAGGCCAGGCGCGCCGTCTCGCAGCTGGACAGGATGATCCGGTACGGGCTGCGGGCCAGGCGTTCGAAGTCGTGCACGATCAGCGGCCCGTCCGCCATCCGCAACGCGGAGAACAGGGGGCTGTCGGCGCGGAACGTGCCGTGCGCGGCGAGGTGCGCCAGGCCCGCGCCGTCCAGCTCCGCCAGCACCCGGGGCACCCGCGCCTCGTCGTCCTCCAGGACCGTCGCCGTGCCGTACCGGCCGGCCAGCTCCGGCACCTCCGCGCCGCCGGTCGCCAGACCCGGGCCGCGCACCAGCACCGGCCGGCCCTCCGGCGGCGGCTCCGTCTCCCGGGCGCGCAGCCAACTGCCCGCCGACGGCGACACGCTGAGCACCCGCTCGCGCAGCGCGGGCAGCAGCGCCCACGGCACCTGGTGCAGCGCGCCCGGCGGCACGATCACCACCGGGCCGGACCCCAGATGCGGCACCGCGCCCGCCAGCAGCAGGTCCTGGAGCCGCCGGCCCGCCTCCTCCACCAGCGGCAGCCGCGCCTCGGCCCCCGGATGCGCCAGCCGCCGCAGCGCGGCCTGCACATGCCCGGCCTCGGCCACCGCCTGGTCCAGCGAACCGCCGGCGAACCGCCGTACCCTGCCCTGACCGCACAGCAGGACGTGCACCCGGCCGTCGACCACGACCAGTTCCACCAGCCGCCCGTCGCCGAGCCGGTCCAGCAGCCGGTCCACGTCGAAGCGGTACCCGGCGCCCGCCGCGGCCCCGCCCATGTGCCGGGTGCGGGAGCGCACCTCCCGTTCCAGGCGCCGCTGTTCGCGCTCCAGCGCCGGCACCGGGCGGCCCTCCATCCGGGCGGCCTCCGCCCGGGCCGCGATCTCCCGGTAGGCGGTCAGCCCGCTCAGCAGCGCCGGATCGTCCGGCGGCCGGGTCGGCGGCGCGGACAGCACGGTCGCCCGCCACCGCTCGCTCCACGCCAGCAGCCGCCGCGGACTGCCCTGCGCCAGGCCCACCTCCTGCGCCAGCGCGGCCAGTTCGGCGCCCTGTGCGGTCGCGTGGGCGCGCAGCTCCGAGGCGCCCAGCGTCATCCGGTGGTCGTCCAGCACGTCCAGGCCGCGCCGGCACGCCTCCAGCACGCCCCGCCGGGACCCGGCCGCCCGTGCCCGCAGCGCCTGCGCCGCCCAGCCGGTCACCCGGGCCGGCGGCGGCCCGCCGTACCGGCTGCGCGCGGCCACCGCCAAGTGCCGTTCCGCGTCGGCCGTCCAGCCCAGCGCCAGCGCGATCCGGCCGGCCAGCAGCGACGCCTCCGGCGCGGCGGGCGAGCCGAAGGAGGCCAGCTTCTCGGCGACCGCCGCCGCGTCCGCGACCAGCCGCCCCGACCGGCGCCCGGCCGCCACCCGGGCCTCGATCAGCTCCAGCCGCGCGTGCGTCTCCCACCAGGTCCGGCGCTGCGCCGCGAACAGCCGTACGGCGACGGCGGCGCGGGCTATGGCGGTGTGCGCGTCCCCCGCCGAGCGGGCGGCCCAGGAGGCGGCGAGCAGCAGCTCGGCCTTGCGGGTGGACTGTCCGCCGATCCGGTCCAGTTCCGCGATCGCCGCGTCCGCCTCGGCCAGCGCCTCCGGGGCCAGCCCCGCCGCCCGCAGCACCTCGCAGCGCCGGATCGACAGGTTGTAGGTGGGGGTGCCCAGCTTGGCGTAGCGCTCCTCGGCCTCGTCCAGCAGCCGCAGCGCCGCCGGGATGTCCCCGGAGCGGAAGGCGGCCAGGCCCCGGCTCTCCACCGCGTCCGCCTTGTCGTGCTCCTGGCCGGTGGTGTCCCACAGCCGCTCCGCCGCCGTGAAGTCGGCGACCGCCCGGTCCACCGCGCCGAGCGCCAGATGGACGGTGGCCCGCAGGGTCAGCGCCCGCGCGGTCCAGATGTCGTCGGCGGCCTGGCGCAGCACCGGCAGCGCCCGCCGCACGTCCTCCAGCGCCTCCCGGTGCCGGCCCAGCACCCACCACACGTAGGCGCGCCGGTACAGCACCCGGGCCCGGGTGTGCCCGCTGCCCCGGGCCACCCCCCGCTCGAACGAGGCGAGTCCCTGCCGTGTGCGCCCCGCGTGCACCAGTGCGACCCCGAGCGTCGCGAGCACGTCGGCCTCCCGGTCGGCCGACCCGGCGCGCGCGGCCAGGTCCCGGGCTCGCCGCAGGTGCCGCAGCGCGATCCGCAGGTCACCGAAGTCCCGCTGCCAGATGCCGAGCACCTGGTGGGCCACGCTCGCGTGCAGCGGCGACGGACCCGAGCGCAGCACGTGTTCGGCCCGCGCCCGGGCCTCGCCCGGGTCGGCGAACACCATGGGCAGCAGTTCGAGAATCGCCTCGCTTCCCGCTGTCACGTCTCGCATGGTAGTAGCCGGCTGTATCAGACGACGGTCCCGCGACTCTCAACTGTCGTAGCGCCGTCTACGGGGGAGGACAACACGTGGCACCACAGCGTTTCCACGAGCAGTTCCAGCACATCCAGCGCGCCCTGCCGGACGTCCCGCTGACCATGGGACCGGACGACTCGGCGGGCTTCCTCTACGAGAAGGGCGTCGTCCTCGTCCGGGACGGCGAGGAGGCCCCGTTCGTCGAGGACGCCGTGCGCACCCACTTCACCGAGACCCAGGGTCTCGTCCCCGACCACGTACGCCGCGAGGGCCCGCAGACCGGCCGCACCGGCGTGACCCGGATCCGGGTCGGCGACCCGGCCGAGGGCGAGGACACCGTGCCGCACGCCCTGCACGCCGTCCGGCAGGCCGAGGACCGGCGGGGCCGCCGGCTGGCCGGACGCAACCACGTCATGCACATCGCGGTCAACGCCTGCCCCGGCGACGAGCCGGTGCCCGTCCCGCGCGCCGAATCCGCCAACCCGGCCCCCGCCCAGGGCCGTCACGACCCGGCCACCGCGGTCGGCGTCCTCGTGGTCGACACCGGCCTGGTGCACGACCACCGTTGCTGCCCGCTGCTCGCCCACACCACCGGCGACGTCCAGCGCGCCGAGACCGACGCCGACGGCGTGCTGCGCCAGTACGTCGGCCACGGCACGTTCATCGCCGGCATCCTCGCCGCCGTCGCGCCCAACACCGACATCACCGTGCGGGGAACGCTCAGCGACGCGGGCGCCGTGCTGGAGTCGGAGTTCGGCGCGCTGCTGTTCGAGGCGGTCGACCGGGACGGCTGGCCGGACATCATCAGCCTGTCGGCCGGCACGCCCAGCGAGGACGCCGACGGTCTGATCGGACTGGACGCGTTCATGCGGGAACTGCGCGGCCAGCGCACCCTGCTGGTCGCCGCGGCCGGCAACAACGGCAGCGCCACCCCGTTCTGGCCCGCCGCCTACGCCGGGCTGCCCGAGTACGCCCGCAGCGTGCTGTCGGTCGGGGCGCTGCGCGCGGACGGCGAGGGCGGGGCCTGCTTCAGCAACCACGGTCCCTGGGTACGGGCGTACGCCCCCGGCGAGCGCCTCACCAGCGCCCTCACCGGCTTCCGGGCCCCGGTGCCGTACGTCTACCAGCACTCCACCTACGACTCCTGCCGGTTCGGCCCCGACGCCTACCTGTGCACCTGCCAGCACCCGCCGCACACCGGCGTGTTGAGCGAGGGCCTGACGAGCACGGGCGGCAAACCGGACCAGGTGATGTTCGAGGGGCCGGCGCAGTGGAGCGGCACCTCGTTCGCCACCCCGGTGGTCGCGGGGCTCGTCGCCGACCGGATGACCCGGTACCGGGAACGCGACCCGCGGGCGGCCGGCGCCGCGCTGCTGGCGGCCACCGCGGACCGGGCCGAGGTACGCGGGGCGTGCGCTCCGGCGCTCCGCCCGCCCACGTGGCGCCCCGTACCGGCCGCGATCCCGGCGCTGCCGGTATGAGCGCCGGGACCCTGCGCGGCACGGCGTACGATGGCGTGCCGTACACAAGGGGTGGAGTCGTGGACCGAACAGAGGTCGGCGCGCTGGTCCGGTCCGCCGTCGACGGGGACGCCGCGGCCTGGAAAACGCTGGTGGAAGGGCTGAGCCCGCTGGTGTGGTCGGTGGTGCGCGCGCACCGGCTCTCGGAGTCCGACGGGCACGAGGTCTTCCAGACCGTGTGGTTCCGCTTCGCCCAGCACCTCGGCCGCATCCGGGAGCCCGACAAGGCCGGTGCCTGGCTGGCCAGTACCGCCCGGCACGAGTGCCTGAAGGTGCTCAAGGGCCTGGCCCGGCTGACCCTGACCGACGATCCGCGGGTGCTGGACCGGGCCAGCGAGGAGCGCACCCCGGAGGAGTCGCTGATCGACTCGGAGGAGGCGGCGGACCGGGCCGAGCGGGTCCGCCGGCTGTGGCAGGAACTGGACGGACTGGGCGAGCGCTGCCGGCAGCTGCTGCGCGTGCTGATGGCCTCGCCGCCGCCCAGCTACGGGGAGATCTCGGCCGCGCTCGGCATCGCGGTCGGCAGCATCGGCCCGCTGCGCCAGCGCTGTCTGCGCCGGCTGCGGGCCCGGATGGACGCGCGAGGTGCGCAGTGAACGGGGACGAGGAGATGCCCGGGGAACCGGACGAACTCGCGGACGGGCTGCTGGAGGAGGAACTGCGGCAGGCCGCCGCCGTGCTGGACCCGGTCCCGGCCGAACTGCTCCAGTCGGCCCTGGACGCGTTCGCGCTGCACGATCTGGACGCCCGGCTCGCCGAGCTGACCTTCGACTCGCTCGTGGACGCCCTGCCGGTCCGGGGCGCCATGGACCCACCGCGCATGCTCACCTTCCGCGCGGGCGAGGTGACCGTGGACGTGGAGGTCACCGGGGACGGACTGATCGGCCAGTTGCTGCCGCCGCAGTCGGCGCGGATCGAACTCCTCGGCGGCCCGGGGCACGTCCGCCCGCTCACCGCCGACCCGCTCGGCCGGTTCACCGGCGGACCGCCGCCCGCCGGCCCGTTCGCCCTCCGGCTGCGCACCGGCGCGGAGGTGATCGTGACGGAGTGGCTGCGGGCCTGACGCGACAGCGGCGCGGGCGTGGCACTCGGCGGCGCGGGACTGGTGCCTTCGGGCCGGGGCCCGCGCCGCCGACACCGTGCCGCGGCCGCCGGCTACACCGTGTCGACCAGCCTCGCCAGGGCCGTGGCCAGGCGGTCCAGGCCGGGACCGGCCGGGCCGCCCGGCTCCGTCATGTACGTGTCCCGGCGGATCTCCACCATCAGCGCGCCGACCCGGGCGTCCGTGCCGTAGAAGTCCAGCGGTACGTACGTCCCGGCGAACGGGCTGTCCAGTCCCGTCTCCCCGCAGCCGGCGAACGCCTCGCGGGCGGCCCCGGTCAGGGCGGGCGGGGTGTGGAAGGCGTCCGTGCCCAGGCACACCGGCGGGCGCGGGCCGGTGCCGTGCAACTCGTAGGGGAGCGGCTCGGTGGGGTACGAGTGCACGTCGATGATCACGGCGCGCCCGGTCGCGGCCAGCCGGCCGGCCACCGCCTCGGTCATGGCCTGCGCGTACGGCCGGAAGTACCGGGCCAGCAGTGGCTCCGGGTCGGTGTCCGCGGGCCGCAGCCGGGCCCGGTGCGTGGTCCGCGTGTACACGGCGCCCATCCCGACGGCCGCCATCTCCTCCCGCTCGTCCGGGAACCGCTCCGGGTCCACCACCAGCCGCGACAGCCGGTTGACGAACCGCCAGGGCCGGATTCCGGCGAGCGCGGCGGCCCGCTCGGCCAGCTCGGCGGTGTGCGCGTCCGTGATGTGGTCCAGCTCCCGCTCCAGCCCGCCGTCGTCCAGCACGATCCCGGCGCGCACGTCGTCCGGTATCGCCCGCGAGGAGTGCGGCACGTGCAGCAGCACGGGGGAGTCGGGGGCACCGGGCAGGAGGGCGAAGGAGGTCACGGGCTGCTCCAGGGGCGTGTCGGTGACATCGTGCGTCGTGCGTGATCACGGTGCCACACGGCACTGACAACGCACCGCGCCCGCCCTGATGTGCGCCCCGGCGTGCCCGTGTCCCGTATGACCGCGCCCCGGACGGGCGGTGCCGTCCGGGGCGCGGTGCTCAGCGTGTCGCGGGCGTCAGCTCAGGGACGCCAGGGCCTCGTTCCAGGTGGCCGACGGGCGCATGACCGCGTCCGCCTTGGCCTTGTCGACCTGGTAGTAGCCGCCGATCTCGGCCGGCTTGCCCTGGACGGCGTTCAGCTCGTCCACGATCTTCTGCTCGTTCGCGGCCAGGGTCTCGGCGAGCGGCGCGAACGCCTTGGCGAGGCCGGCGTCGTCGGTCTGCTTCGCCAGCTCCTGCGCCCAGTACAGGGACAGGTAGAAGTGGCTGCCGCGGTTGTCGATGCCGCCCACCCGGCGGGTCGGGGACTTGTCCTCGTTCAGGAAGGTCGCCGTGGCGCGGTCCAGGGTGTCGGCGAGGACCTTGGCGCGGGTGTTGCCGGTGGCCGTCGCGTACTGCTCGAAGGACGGCACCAGCGCGAAGAACTCGCCGAGCGAGTCCCAGCGCAGGTAGTTCTCCTTGACCAGCTGCTGGACGTGCTTGGGCGCGGAACCGCCGGCGCCGGTCTCGAACAGGCCGCCGCCCGCCATCAGCGGGACGACCGACAGCATCTTGGCGCTGGTGCCCAGCTCCAGGATGGGGAAGAGGTCGGTCAGGTAGTCACGCAGCACGTTGCCGGTGACGGAGATGGTGTTCTCGCCGCGGCGGATGCGCTCCACCGACAGCTTGGTGGCCTCCACCGGGGACAGGATGCGGATGTCCAGGCCCTCGGTGTCGTGCTCCGGCAGGTACTGCTTGACCTTGGCGATCAGGTTGGCGTCGTGCGCGCGGTCCTCGTCCAGCCAGAACACCGCCGGGTCGCCGGTGGCGCGGGCGCGGGTGACGGCCAGCTTGACCCAGTCGCGGATCGGGGCGTCCTTGGTCTGGCAGGCGCGGAAGATGTCGCCCTGCGCGACCGGCTGCTCGATCAGGACGTTGCCGGCCTGGTCGACCAGGCGGACGGTGCCCGCGGCCGGGATCTCGAAGGTCTTGTCGTGGGAGCCGTACTCCTCGGCCTTCTGCGCCATCAGGCCGACGTTCGGGACCGAGCCCATGGTGGACGGGTCGTAGGCGCCGTTGGCCCGGCAGTCGTCGATGACGGCCTGATAGACACCGGCGTAGGAGGAGTCCGGGATGACGGCGAGGGCGTCGTGCTCCTGGCCGTCGGCGCCCCACATGTGGCCGGAGGTGCGGATCATCGCCGGCATGGAGGCGTCGATGATGACGTCCGAGGGCACGTGCAGGTTGGTGATGCCCTTGTCGGAGTCGACCATGGCCAGGGCCGGGCCCTCGGCGATCTCGGCGTCGAAGGATGCCTTGATCTCGGCGCCCTCGGGCAGGTTCTCCAGGCCCTTGAGGATGCCGCCGAGGCCGTCGTTCGGGGTGAGGCCGGCCGCCTTGAGGGTCTCGCCGTACTTCGCGAAGGTCTTCGGGAAGAACGCGCGCACCACGTGGCCGAAGATGATCGGGTCGGAGACCTTCATCATCGTGGCCTTCAGGTGCACGGAGAACAGGACGCCGTCCTCCTTGGCGCGGGCGACCTGCGCGGCGAGGAACTTGTTCAGCTCGGCGACGCGCATCACGGAGGCGTCGACGACCTCGCCCTGGAGGACCGGCACGGAGTCCTTCAGGACGGTGGTGGTGCCGTCCTCGCCGACCAGCTCGATCTTCAGCGCGCCGTCCTCGGCGATGACGACGGACTTCTCGGTGGAGCGGAAGTCGTTCTCGCCCATGGTCGCCACGTCGGTCTTGGACTCGGGGGTCCAGGCGCCCATGCGGTGGGGGTGGGTCTTGGCGTAGTTCTTCACCGAGGCCGGGGCACGGCGGTCGGAGTTGCCCTCGCGCAGGACCGGGTTGACGGCGGAGCCCTTGACCTTGTCGTAGCGGGCGCGGATCTCGCGCTCCTCGTCGGTCTTCGGGTCGTCCGGGTAGTCCGGCAGCGCGTAGCCCTTGCCCTGGAGCTCGGCGATGGCGGCCTTCAGCTGCGGGATGGACGCCGAGATGTTCGGCAGCTTGATGATGTTGGCCGCCGGGGTCTTGGCCAGCTCGCCCAGCTCGGTCAGCGCGTCGGGGATGCGCTGGTCCTCGTTCAGGTACTCCGGGAAGACGGCGATGATGCGCCCGGCCAGCGAGATGTCGCGGGTCTCCACGGGCACACCGGCCTGCGAGGCGTACGCCTGGATCACCGGCAGGAACGAATGCGTCGCCAGGGCCGGGGCCTCGTCTGTGTAGGTGTAGATGATGGTCGAGTCAGTCACCGGGTGCTCCGCTCCACGTCTGCAACATTGCTCGACATCAAGATATCTCGTGATCGCCGTCCGTTCGACAGGGGTCCGGCCCGGGAAATCCGCGGCCCGCCGTCTCGCGCTCGATCCAGCGGCAGATGACGTCCACCACGTACACGTGTTCGCTTCGGGTCAGCTCGCGTCCCCGGGGAATGCCGTGACAGCGCTCCAGGCAGCTACGGCAGCAGGTGGCGGTCGCGTGCTGGCCCACGAAGACCGGGTGGCCGCGGTAGGGGGTCTGTCTGCCGTCCTTGTGCGGCCGGGCCGGCGCCAGCCGCCGGGCGATCAGGTCGTAGGCGTGCCGGCGCAGGGTCGCCGGACCCTTCAGCCGGGCGGTCGCGAGGTCCCGCCCGCGCAGGCGGAACCGGGCCCGGAACGGCTGCCGCGCGAGCGCGTCCAGCCGCAGGTCGAGCGCACGGGGGTCGAAAGCGGGAGAAACCACGCCTCCCGAGCATACGACCCCGACGACTTTCGGCCCGGCCCCTCCATCCCGCCCGGCGGCCTTCGCCCCCGGCCCCAGCCCTCTACGGTCCTCCTCCCGGTCTTCGCTGCCCTGCCCCTTTACGACCCTCCCCCCGGCCCTACTCGGCCCCGCCAGGAACCCCCGACACCACGTCCTCGCCGCTGCGCTGCTGTGGGATGGTCACCGGTCCCTGGTGGAGGGTCACCGTGCGGGTGGGGGCCGGGATGCGGATGCCCTCGGTGCGGTAGCGGCGGTGGAGGCGCTTGATGAACTCGTGCTTGATCCGGTACTGGTCGCTGAACTCGCCCACGCCGAGGATCACCGTGAAGCCGATCCGCGAGTCGCCGAAGGTGTGGAAGCGGATCGCGGGCTCGTGGTCGGGGACGGCGCCCGTGACGTCCCGCATCACCTCCGTGACCACCTCCGCCGTCACCCGCTCCACGTGCTCCAGGTCGCAGTCGTAGCCCACCCCGACCTGCACCAGCACGGTCAGCTCCTGCTCGGGCCGGGTGTAGTTGGTCATGTTGGCCTTGGCGAGCTGGCCGTTGGGGATGACCACCAGGTTGTTCGACAGCTGGCGGACCGTCGTCTGGCGCCAGTTGATGTCGACGACATAGCCCTCCTCGCCGCTGCTCAGCCGGATGTAGTCGCCCGGCTGCACGGTCTTGGAGGCGAGGATGTGGATGCCCGCGAAGAGGTTGGCCAGCGTGTCCTGCAAGGCCAGCGCGACGGCCAGACCGCCCACGCCCAGGGCGGTGAGCAGCGGCGCGATGGAGATGCCGAGCGTCTGCAGGACGACCAGGAAGCCGATGGCCAGCACCAGCACCCGGGTGATGTTGACGAAGATGGTCGCCGAACCCGCCACCCCCGAGCGGGACTGGGTGACCGAGCGGACCAGGCCGGCGACGACCCGGGCCGCGGAGAAGGTCACCACGGCGATCACCCAGACCTGGAGCACCTCGTTGATGCGGTGCTGGACGGTCCCGGTCAGCGGCAGCACGGCCGTCGCCGCCGCCGCTCCGCCCGCGATGGCCGCCCACGGCACGACCGAGCGCAGCGCGTCCACGATGACGTCGTCCCCGCTCCAGCGGGTCCGCTTGGCGTGCCCCGCGAGCCAGCGCAGCAGGGTGCGCGACATGAAGGCGAGCGTCAGGCCCGCCGCCAGGGCGATTCCGGCGAGGACGAGGTCGTCCAGGGTCAGCGCGCGGTTCACCGGTCACCTCCGGGGCGCTCGGCGGCTGCGGGAGGCCGGTTGTGAAGTCTCGTCACGTTGTCACCTGCTCGATGTCCGGGATGTGCGACCGCGCCGGCCGGAGGAACTCCGGGGTCCGGCGCGTTCGTTCATCCTGCCGCATCCCGCACGCCGGTTCGTACCGGGAACGGCGCCCGCCGAAGTGCCGCCCGAGCGACGCCCGTCACAGCGCCGCTCAGACGATGCCCTCCGCGAAATCCGCCTGGTCCCGGCCGCTGCCGTAGGCGGCCGAGGGCGTGCCGTACGACCGGCGGGCGACGAACCACCAGACGGTGGCGAGGACCAGCACCACGGCGAGGGCGACGGAGGCGTAGTTCATCGTGCCCACCGTGACCGGTGACGCCTGCGGCAGGCAGAACAGGACGGTCACACAGGCCACCCACCCGACCGCGATCCACCCCACCGGCCGGCTCCAGCGGCCCAGGTGCCACGGACCGGGCCGGAAGCGGTCGCCCGCGCGCAGCCGCAGCAGGACGGGGATGGCGTAGGCGGGGGTGATGCCGATGACGTTGATGGCGGTCACCGCGTTGTACGCCGTCGCCGAGTACAGCGACGGCAGCGCGAGCACGCACGCCACGCTCACCGACAGCCACACGGCGGCGACCGGCGTCTGGGTGCGTCCGCTCACCTTGCGCCACAGGTGCGAACCGGGCAGCGCCCCGTCCCGGCTGAACGCGAACACCATCCGGCTGGCCGCGGCGACCTCGGCGTTCCCGCAGAACAGCTGGGCGACGATCACGACGAGCAGCAGGGCGCTCGCGCCGTCGGTGCCGAGGCCGTCCAGCATGATCTGCGCGGGCGGCACACCGGTGTCCGTGGTGCGCGTGGCGTCGTAGTCCTGGATGGCGAAGGTCAGTCCGGCCAGCAGCACGAAGCCCGCGAGCCAGGACACCCAGATGGCGCGGACGATGCCCCGGGAGGCGGCCACCGAGGCGTGCGAGGTCTCCTCCGACAGGTGGGCGGAGGCGTCGTACCCGGAGAAGGTGTACTGCGCGAGCAGCAGGCCGATCGCCGCCACGTACACCTGGTTGTCCCAGCCGGTCTCGTTGACGAACTCGGTGAACACGAAGGACACCGACCGGTGCCGGTCCGGGACGATCACCAGCGCCCCCACGATCAGCGCCACGCCCGCCAGGTGCCACCACACGCTGACCGAGTTCAGCAGGCTGACCAGACGCACCCCGAACAGGTTCAGCACCGCGTGCAGCAGCAGGATGACGCAGAAGATCAGCATGGTCGTGCCGGGCGTCGGCACGAAGCCCCACTGGAGGTTGGCGAACGCCCCGGCGAACAGGGCCGCGCCGTAGTCGATGCCGGCGATCGCGCCGAGCAGGCCGAGCAGGTTCAGCCAGCCGGTGTACCAGCCCCAGCGCCGCCCGCCGAGCCGGTCGGCCATGTAGTACAGGGCGCCGGAGGTCGGATAGGCGCTGGTCACCTCGGCGAGCGCGAGGCCGACGCACAGCACGAACAGGCCCACGCCCGCCCAGCCCCACAGCATCACGGCCGGGCCGCCGGTGTTCAGCCCGAAGCCGTACAGGGTCATGCAGCCGGACAGGATCGAGATCACCGAGAAGCTGATCGCGAAGTTGCCGAAGCCGCCCATCCGGCGGGCCAGCACCGGCCGGTAGCCGAGTTCGCGCAGGCGCTGCTCCTCGTCCTGCTGCGGCAGCCCGGGGGAGGGCACGGGGGAGGGATCGGGGGTGGGGGACACGCGGGGGACCTCCGGATCGTGGTTGCCGAACGGTGTCGAACTGACGTGCTGCTACCCGGCGTTCAGGGACCGGAGCCATCGGCGGCGGCCCGGCAGCGGTCCCGGGCCTGCGTGAAGACCTCCGCCGCGCGCTCCCGGTCCCGGGTGCGGTACATCCAGGGCGGCGGTGTGAAGTAGGGGCCGATCGCCTCGAACACCCGCGCCGCGTCCCGGAACTGGAGGGAACCCCACAGCGCGTGGGCCAGGTGGTTGAGGTCCGGCAGCGCGCGCTCCCCGGGCCGTGTGCGGTCGAACCAGGACTCCAGCGCCCGCCGCGCCTCCCGGGCCGCTTCCTCCCCCACCCAGTGCAGGTCCAGTGCCGCGTCCTGCCCGCCGTCCCGGCGGTAACGCTCCACCCGCACGTACAGCGGCAGCAGGTGCAGCGCCGAGCCCGGCGGCGCCTGGCCCGCGGCCCACTGCGCGTACCCGGACGCCTCGGTGAGCCGCCCCGGCCCGCCGCGCACGTACAGGAACTGGAGCATCCGGTGGTGGGCCTCGCGGTTGAGCGGGTCGCGCCGGTCCGCCTCGGCCAGCAGCCCCCAGGGGCCCGGCGGCAGCATCGGCTCCGGCGGGGCGGCCCGGTGCTCCTCCCAGCGTTGCTCCGGATCGAGCTGGGCCAGGGCCAGCAGACACACCCAGGGCACCGGGTCCCGGGGCGCGGCCACGGTGGCCGACTGGGCCGCGTCCCACGCCTCGATCCACAACTCGTGGGTGCGCCGGTGCCTCTCCCGCCGGGCCCGCAGCGCCCGCTCCACGCCGACCCGGGCGAGCATCACCGTCGCGTGGGCGCTGTCCGGCTCCTCGGCGAGCCAGGCCCGCACCACGTCGGTGCCGGCCGCGGCCGTCGCCAGGACCTGCGTGCGCTGTGTCCAGCGCGGCCACTCGGTCGTCTCCGCCAGCAGGGTGCGCATGGCCATCCAGCGGCCGGTGCGCAGCTCCTGGAGCGCGGCCCGCAACGCGTGGTCGGGACCGGCGGGGTCGTAGGAGGGGCGGGCCGCGTCCCTGGCCATCAGCCGCCCCCCGGCCGTCGGCGCACCTGACGTAGCAACGGCCCTCCCCTGGGCGGTGAAGAAGCGGTCTCGCGTGGTCGGCGGTCACTATAGAGGTGACCTTTCTCCCTCTCCATTGTTGCCAAGTCAAACACTTGGTATGGGCAGTTGGCCTACTCGGCGGTAGGCGGAAGACCCGGCGCCCGGCCGCCGGTGGGGACGGGCCGGCGCCCCCGCCGGAAGAGCTTGACGCCGGGCCGCCGCGACGGCAGGCTGGCGCGGTGATCTTCAGGGCCGCAGCAGTGGTCTTCAGGGCCGGAGCAAAGGACGCGCGATGACGGGGCCGGTGCTCGCCGTCGACCAGGGCACGTCCGGCACCAAGGCGCTCGTCGTCTGCCCCGAACGCGGCGTCCTCGGCACCGGTTTCGCCGAGGTGCGCCCCCGCCACCTGCCCGGCGGCCTGGTCGAGGCGGACCCGGGCGAGCTGTACGACTCGGTGGTCGAGGCCGGCCGGCGCGCGCTCGCCGAGGCCGGCGAGGACGTCGTCGCCCTCGGCCTCGCCAACCAGGGCGAGACCGTCCTCGCCTGGGACCCGGACACCGGCCGCCCGCTCACCGACGCCCTGGTCTGGCAGGACCGGCGCGCCGACATCGTCTGCACGGAACTCGCCGATCACGACGAGGAGTTGCGGCAGCTGACCGGGCTGCCCCTCGATCCGTACTTCGCCGCGCCCAAGATGGCCTGGATCCGCCGCCACCTCACCCGCGACGGTGTCGTCACCACCTCCGACGCCTGGCTGGTGCACCGCCTCACCGGCGTCTTCGCCACCGACGCCGCCACCGCCGGCCGCACCCAACTGCTCGACCTGGACCGCGCCGAGTGGTCCCCGCGCGCCCTGGACCTCTTCGGCCTGGCCGGCGAACGCCTGCCGGAGATCACCGACAACGCCCACCCGGTCGGCACCACCACCGCGTTCGGCCCCGAGATCCCGCTCACCGCCCTGATCGTGGACCAGCAGGCCGCCCTGTTCGCCCAGCGGATCACCGGCCCCGGTACCGCCAAGTGCACCTACGGCACCGGCGCGTTCCTGCTCGCGCACACCGGCGACCGGCCCCGGCGCGGCGCGTCCGGCCTGGTCTCCTGCGTGGCCTGGCGGCTCGCCGGAGACACCGGCTACTGCCTGGACGGCCAGGTCTACACGGCCGCCTCCGCCGTCCGCTGGCTCACCGGCCTCGGCGTGATCTCCTCCGCCGCCGACCTCGACCCCGTCGGCGGCGGCGTCCCCGACAGCGGCGGGGTCACCTTCGTCCCCGCCCTGGCCGGGCTCGCCGCCCCCTGGTGGCGCGGCGACCTGCGCGGCTCGCTCACCGGACTCGGCCTCGACACCACCGCCGGGCACCTGGTGCGCGCCCTGTGCGAGGGCATCGCCGCCCAGGTCGCCGAGCTGGCCGAGGCCGCGGCCGGCGAACTGGGCGCCCCGTTGGACACACTCCGCGTCGACGGCGGCCTCACCCGCTCCGCGCTGCTCATGCAGACCCAGGCCGACCTGCTGCAACGCCCGGTCGAGGTGTCCGCGCTGCCCGACGCCACCGCGCTCGGCGCCGCCGCCCTCGCCCGCCTCGGCGCGCATCCCGGACTGCGCGTAGCGGACGCCCTGCCCGACGGGAGACCCGCCGCCGTGTACGAGCCCCGCATCCCGGCCGAGCAGGCCGCCGAACGCCGCGACCGGTTCCGCGCCGCCGTCGCCGCCCTCCTCGGCCCGTGACCGTCACCGCGACCGGACCGCTCCCGCGGACGCCGTACGACGTGGCGATCGTCGGCGCCGGCGTGGTCGGCTGCGCCATCGCCCGCGAACTCGCCCGCCACCCCCGGCTGCGCGTCGCCCTGATCGAGGCCCAGGACGACGTCGGCCAGGGCACCTCCAAGGCCAACACCGCCATCCTGCACACCGGTTTCGACGCCACCCCGGGCACCCTGGAGGCCCGGCTGGTCCGCGAGGGTCACACCCTGCTCGGCGCCTACGCCGCCCGGACCGGCATCCCCGTCGAACGGGTCGGCGCCCTGCTGGTCGCCTGGGACGAAGAGCAGCTCGCCGCCCTGCCCCGGCTGGCCCGCAAGGCCGAGGAGAACGGCTGCCACGACACCGCCCTGCTCGGCCCCGGGGAGCTGTACACCCGCGAACCGCACCTCGGCCCCGGCGCGCTCGGCGCCCTGCACGTCCCCGGCGAGAGCGTCATCTGCCCTTGGACGACCACCCTGGCCTACGCCACCCAGGCGGTCCGCGCCGGCACCGACCTGCACCTGAACACCGCCGTGCGGGACGTGGCCTGGGACGGCGGGCACCGGCTGACCACCAGCCGGGGCGCCCTGTACGCCCGCCACCTGGTCAACGCGGCCGGACTGCACGCCGACACCCTGGACCGCGCCCTCGGCCATGACGACTTCACCGTCACCCCGCGCCGCGGCCAGCTCCTGGTCTACGACGCGTTCGCCCGCCCCCTGGTGCGGCACATCCTGCTGCCCGTGCCGACCGCCCTCGGCAAGGGCGTCCTGGTCGCGCCCACCGTGCACGGCAACGTCCTGCTCGGCCCCACGGCCGAGGACCTGCGCGACAAGCACGCCACCGGATCCACCGCCGAGGGGCTCGCGGCCCTGCGGGAGAAGGGCCGGCGCGTCCTGCCCGCCCTGGTGGAGGAGGAGGTTACCGCCGTCTACGCCGGGCTGCGCGCGGCCACCGGGCGCGAGGACTACCGCATCACCGCGCACCCCGGGCAGGCGTACGTCACCGTCGGCGGCATCCGCTCCACCGGCCTGACCGCCTCGATGGCCATCGCCGCCCACGTCACCGGGCTGCTGGCCGGCGCCGGGCTCGACCCCGGACCGGTCCGCGAACTCGAGCCGGTGACCCTGCCGAACCTCGGCGAGGCATCCCCCCGGCCCTGCGAGCGGGCCGACCTGGTCGCCGCCGACCCCGAGTACGGCATCCTGGTCTGCCCCTGCGAGCGGGTCTCCCGGGGCGAGATCCGCGACGCCCTCGCCAGTACCATCCCGCCGCGCGGCCTGGAGGGCCTGCGCCGCCGCACCCGCGCCCGGGCCGGCCGCTGCCAGGGCTTCTACTGCGGGGCGGCGGTCCGCGAGCTGCTCGAACGGGGGACGCGGTCATGACCGCCGTGCGGCACGTGGACGTCCTCGTCGTCGGCGCCGGTCCCGCCGGGCTCACCGCCGCCGCACGGCTGGCCGCGGCCGGCGCCGGGCGGGTGGAGGTGCTGGAGCGCGAGCCCGAGCCCGGCGGGGTGCCCCGGTACAGCACCCACGGCGGCTTCGGCACCCGGACCCGCCCGCTCACCGGCCCCCGCTACGCACGGCTGCTGACCGAGGCCGCCGAACGGGCCGGCGCCACCCTGCGCACCGGGGTGACGGCACTGGACTGGGCGCCCGAGGGGCCGGTGCTCACCACCGTGGGTCCCGGCGGGCCGGAGACCGTCGCGGCCCGGGCGGTCGTCCTCGCCACCGGCGCCCGCGAACGCCCCCGCGCCGCCCGCCTGGTGCCCGGCACCCGCCCCGCCGGCGTCTACACCACCGGCGAACTCCAGCGGGCCGTCCACCTGTTCGGACAGTACATCGGCACCCGAGCGGTCGTCGTCGGCGCCGAGGACGTCTCCTACGCGGCGGCCGGCACCCTGCGCGCGGCCGGCACCGAGGTCGTCGCCCTGATCACGGAAGACCCGCGGGCCCGCACCGGCCGCGCCCGCGCCCAGGCGGCCCGGCTGCGCCACGGCATCCCCCTGCTGACCTCCGCCACGGTCACCGAACTGCTCGGCCACGGACGGCTCTCAGGCGTCCGGGTCCGCCACCGCGACGGCCGTACGGCGGTCCTGCCCTGCGACACCGTGGTGTTCACCGGCGACTTCGTACCCGAGCACGAACTGGCCCGGCGCGGCGGCCTCGTCCTCGACCCCGGCACCCGCGGCCCCGCCACCGACGGCACCTGGCACACCTCCCGCCCCGGCGTCTTCGCCGCCGGCGACCTGCTGCACGCCGTGGAGCCCGCCCGCACCGCGGCCCTGGAAGGCGACCGGGCGGCCCGCGCGGTCCTGGACCACCTGGCGGGCGCCCCCTGGCCGGACCCCGGGGTGCCCGTCCTGGTGTCCGCGCCGCTGCGCCGGATCACCCCCAACCGCGTCACCCCCGGGGCCCGGCCCGACCGCCACCTCCTGCGCACCGGCACCCCGCCGCCCCGCCCGGTTCTGTACGTCCACCAGGACGGCCGCCTCCTGCACCGCGCCCGGCTCCTCCCCGGCACCGCTCTCCCGCACCGCACCCTCACCCTCACCGCCCGCTGGCACGACCGGGTCGACCCCGCGGGCGGCCCGGTACGGGTGAGCACCGGCTGAGCGGGACGCGGCGGGCCGCCGGCGCCTCAGATGACCTTCAGCCGCACCAGCGCCCCCAGCGTCACCGCCCCCGGCAGCAGCGGCAGCCACACGGTGATGATCCGGTAGGCCAGGACCACCGCCGTGGCCACCGCCGCCGGACCGCCCACCGCGACCAGCGCCACGATCAGCGCCGCCTCCACGGAACCGAGCCCGCCGGGCGTGGGCACCAGGGCCACCGCGACCGTCGCCGCGAGATAGGCGAGCGCCATGTGGGCGGGCGGCACCGACAGCCCCAGCGCCCGGCCGACCGCGGCCAGCCCGGCCGCCTGGAGCGCGGGGAAGGCCAGCGAGCCGCCCCACAGCGCCAGCGCCCGGGCGGGCCGGGCGTGCACCGACCGCGCCGCGCCCAGGGCCTCCCGGACGAAGGACCGCACCCGCGCGCGCAGCGGCCGTACCAGGGCCAGGCCGGCGGCCGCCAGGAGCAGCAGGCCCGCCGCGCCCAGCAGCGGCAGCGCCGCGTCGTCCGGCAGCAGCACCCCGGGCCGCAGCGCGTCCGGGAAGGCGATCAGCAGCGCCGCCAGCAGACCGAGCCGGCCCACGGACTCGGCCAGCAGATACAGGGCGAGCGCGGCCGAGGAACGGGCGAGCGGCACCCCGCACCCGGTCATGAAGCGCAGGTTCACGACGCTCGCGCCGAGCCCCGTGGGCAGCAGGTGGTTGGCGGAGGCCGCCGCGAACTGGGCGGCGAGCAGCCGGGCCTTCGGCAGCGGCTGCACCACCGCGCCCTGCCGGGTGACGGCCGCGGCCACCCAGGTCAGACAGGTGGCGCCGGCCGCGACGAGCAGCCACGGCCAGGACGCGGTGCGCAACTGGCCGAAGCCCTCGGCGAGCAGGGCGCGGTGCCGTACGGCGGCCACGGCGACCAGCGCGAGCGGCACCAGGCACAGCACCCGGCGGACGGGGACGCGGCGGGAGATCGTCACGGCACGCCAGGATGGCCGCGCCGGCCGAACCCCGGGTGAAAACCCGCCGACCTTGACCTCAACGAAGCTTGAGGTCCTACCGTCGTCGGCATGAGCATGGAGACCACCGCCTGGACGCAGCTGCACAGCGTGATGAACGCGCAGTCCCAGCGTCGCCCGTTCGCCCGCGCCACGCTGCGCCGGATCGCCGCCTTCGCCCGCCCGCACCGCGCCGGCATCGCCCGGTTCGTCCTGATCGGGGTGGTGACCGCGCTGCTCGCCGTCGCCACCCCCGTGCTCGCCGGACGCGTCGTCGACGCGATCGTGGCGGGGCACGACTCCGCCCGAGTGATCCGGCTCGCCCTGCTCATCGCGCTCGTCGCGGTCGCCGAGGCGGGGCTCGGCATCCTCGGCCGGCGTCTGTCGGCGACGCTCGGGGAGGGACTCATCCTCGACCTCAGAACGGCTGTGTTCGATCATGTGCAGCGCATGCCCGTCGCGTTCTTCACGCGTACCCGTACGGGAGCGCTGGTCAGCCGGCTCAACAACGACGTGATCGGCGCCCAGCGGGCCTTCGCCAACACCCTGTCCGGCGTCGTCAGCAACTTCGTCACGCTGCTGCTCACGCTCGCCGTCATGCTCACCCTGTCCTGGCAGATCACCCTGCTCGCGCTGGTGCTGCTGCCGGTGTTCGTGCTGCCCGCCCGCCGCATGGGCAGCCGCATGGCCCGGATGCAGCGGGAGGCTGCGGCCCTGAACGCGGCCATGGGCACCCGGATGACCGAGCGGTTCTCCGCCCCCGGCGCCACCCTGGTCAAGCTGTTCGGCCGCCCGGAGGAGGAATCCGCGGAGTTCGCCGCCCGCGCCGCCCGGGTCCGGGACATCGGCGTACGCACCGCGACCGCCCAGTCCGTCTTCATCACCTCCCTCACCCTGGTCTCCGCCCTCGCCCTGGCCCTCGTCTACGGCCTCGGCGGCTGGTTCGCCCTGCACGGCACCCTGGAGCCCGGCGCGGTCGTCTCCCTCGCCCTGCTGCTGACCCGGCTGTACGCCCCGCTGACCGTGCTCGCCGGGGCCCGGGTGGAGGTGATGAGCGCGCTCGTCAGCTTCGAGCGGGTCTTCGAGGTGCTGGACCTGAAGCCCCTCATCGAGGAGAAGCCGGACGCCCGCGAGGTCCCCGACGGCCCGGTAGCCGTCGAGTTCGACGACGTCCGCTTCGCCTACCCGGCCGCCGACCAGGTCTCCCTGGCCTCCCTGGAGGAGGTCGCCGCGCTCGACACCCGCGGCGGCACCGAGGTGCTGCACGGCATCTCCTTCCGCGCCGAACCCGGTCAGACCGTCGCCCTCGTCGGCTCCTCCGGCGCCGGCAAGTCCACCATCGCCCAGCTGCTGCCGCGCCTGTACGACGTCGACGCGGGCGCGGTCCGCATCGGCGGGGTCGACGTCCGCGACCTCACCTCGGCCTCCCTGCGCGCCACCCTCGGCATGGTCACCCAGGACGGGCACCTCTTCCACGACACCGTCCGCGCCAACCTGCTGCTCGCCCGCCCCGGCGCCACCGACGAGGAGCTGTGGGACGCCCTCGGCCGGGCCCGGCTCACCGACGTCGTACGCTCCCTGCCCGACGGCCTGGACACGGTCGTCGGCGAGCGCGGCTACCGGCTCTCCGGCGGCGAACGCCAGCGCATGACCATCGCCCGGCTGCTGCTGGCCCGCCAGCGCGTGGTCATCCTGGACGAGGCCACCGCCCACCTGGACAACACCTCCGAGGCGGCCGTCCAGGAGGCGCTCGCCGAGGCGCTTCAGGATCGCACCGCCGTCGTCATCGCCCACCGCCTGTCCACCGTCCGCGCCGCCGACCAGATCCTGGTCGTGGAGTCCGGCCGCATCGTGGAACGCGGCAACCACGACGAGCTGCTGGCGGCGGGAGGACGCTACGCCGAGCTGCACCGGACCCAGTTCGCGACCCGCGGCGAACCGGCCGCGGTGATGGCACCGCCGGCCGGCTGAGCGGCACCGGGCCCCGCGCCGGACGGGCGGCGCGACGCGAGCGGCGGGGCGACCGGATACGTGGCGGCACGTGTGAGGCGGGGGCGACCGGATACGTGGCGGGACGTGTGAGGCGGGAGCGACCGGATACGTGGCGGCACGTGTGAGGCGGGGGCGACCGGATACGTGGCGGGACGTGTGAGGCGGGAGCGACCGGATACGTGGCGGCACGTGTGAGGCGGGGGCGACTGGATACGCGGTGGGAACGGCAGCATCGTCCGTCCGGAAGGTCATCCCCGCCCATGACCAGCGCACCCCACCACTCCGAGGTCACCCTGCGGGTCAACGGCAAACCCCACACCCTGCGCGTCGACCACCGGCGCGTCCTGCTGGACCTGCTGCGTGAGGACCTGGACCTCACCGGCTCCAAGAAGGGCTGCGACCACGGCCAGTGCGGCGCCTGCACCGTGCTGGCCGACGGCCGCCGCGTCAACAGCTGTCTGCTGCTCGCGGTCACCTGCGACGGCAGCGACATCACCACCGTCGAGGGCCTCGGCTGCGACGGCGAGGAACCGCACCCCCTCCAGCGGGCCTTCCTGGACCGCGACGCCTTCCAGTGCGGCTACTGCACCCCCGGCCAGCTCTGCTCCGCCGTGGGCCTCCTCGCCGAGGCCGCCGCCGGCCACCCCTCCCACGTCACCGACCCCGCCGCCCCCTCGGGCCGGCCCGTCCCGCTGGACCGGACCGAGATCCGCGAGCGGATGAGCGGCAACCTCTGCCGCTGCGGCGCCTACCCCCGCATCGTCGAGGCGATCGAGGACGTGATCGAGTGAACGGCTTCGCATACCTGCGCCCCGGCACCCTCCAGGAGGCCGCCGAGGCCCACGCCGCCCACCCCGGCGCCCGCTACCTGGCCGGCGGCACCAACCTGGTCGACCTGGTCAAACTCGGCGTGGAACAACCCACCGTCCTCATCGACGTGGGCCGGCTGCCGCTGGACACCATCGAGGAACTGCCCGACGGCTCGCTGCGCGCCGGCGCCACCGTCCGCAACAGCGACCTCGCCGCCGACCCGCGCGTGCGCGACCGCTGGCCCGCCCTGTCCCAGGCCCTCCTCGCGGGCGCCTCCGCCCAACTGCGCAACGCCGCCACCACCGGCGGCAACCTCCTCCAGCGCACCCGCTGCCCCTACTTCCAGGACCTCGGCAAGCCCTGCAACAAGCGGGAACCGGGCAGCGGCTGCGGCGCCCGCGACGGCGTCCACCGCGACCACGCCGTCCTCGGCCACTCCGCGCGGTGCATCGCCACCCACCCCTCCGACATGGCCGTCGCCCTCGCCGCCCTGGACGCCCAGGTGGAGCTGTACGGCCCCGAGGGCACCCGGCGGCTGCCGGTGGCCGACTTCCACCGGCTGCCCGGCGAACACCCCGAACGGGACACCTGGATCCGCCCCGGCGAACTGATCACCGCCGTGCTGCTCCCGGCCGCCACCGCCGGCGTGCCCTCCGCCTACCGCAAGGCCCGCGACCGGGCGTCGTACGCCTTCGCCCTCGCCTCCGTCGCCGTCGCGCTGCGCGTCGCGGACGGGATCGTCGACCAGGTGGGCATCGCCTTCGGCGGGCTCGCCCACCGCCCCTGGCGGGCCCGGCACACCGAACTCGCCCTGCTCGGCGCCCCCGCCACACCGGACGCCTTCGAAGGAGCCGTCGCCCTCGAACTCGCGCACGCCGAGCCCCTGCGGGACAACGCCTACAAGGTGCCCCTCGCCCGCAACCTCGCCCTGGACGTCCTGAACCGTCTCGCCCCGGCCACCGCGACGGCCTGAGCCGCCCCAGGAGGACCCCCATGACCGGTACGACCGGCACGACCGGCACCGCCCTGGGTGCCCCCGCCGAACGCCGCGAAGGACGCCAGAAGGTAACCGGCGCCGCCCGCTACGCCGCCGAGTACACCCTGCCCGGCCGCGCCCACGCCTGGCCCGTGCCCGCCGCGATCGCCCACGGCCGGGTCACCTCCGTCGACACCTCCGAGGCCCTCGCCCTGCCCGGCGTCCTGGCCGTCCTCACCCCCGGCGACGCCCCCCGGCTCGCCGAACCCGAGGACCACACGCTCGCCGTGCTGCAGAACCCGCGGGTGCCGCACCGCGGCTGGTGCGTGGCCCTGGCGGTCGCCGAGACCCTGGAGACGGCACGCGACGCCGCCCGCGCGGTCCGCGTCCACTACGCCCCCGAACCCCACGACGTCACCCTCGTCCCCGGCCACCCGGACGCCTACGAACCCGAGGAGGTCGGCGGCGGCTACCCCGGCCGGCTCGAACAGGGCGACCCCGAGGCCGCCTACGCCGCCGCCGAGGTCCGCCTCGACGTCACCTACCGGGTGCCGCCACTGCACAACCACCCCATGGAACCGCACGCCAGCACCGCCCACTGGCACGGGGACCGGCTCACCGTGTACACCTCCAGCCAGGGCGGCAGCACCGTGCGGTCCGTGCTCGCCGGGCTGTTCGAGCTGCCCGAGGACCACGTCACCGCCGTCACCGAACACGTCGGCGGCGGCTTCGGCTCCAAGGGCACCCCACGCCCCGACGTCGTCCTCGCCGCCCTGGCCGCCCGCCACACCGGCCGCCCCGTCACCGTCGCCTACCCCCGCCGCCACCTGCCCACCACCGTCGGCCACCGCGCCCCCACCGTGCAGCGGCTGCGGCTCGGCGCGCACCCCGACGGCCGGCTCACCGCCCTGCTGCACGAGGTCACCACCCACACCTCACGCGTGCGCGAGTTCGTGGAACAGGCCGCGGTGCCCTCACGCGTCATGTACGCCACCCCGGCCCTGCTCAGCACCCACCGGGTGACCGCGCTCGACATCCCCAGCCCGTCCTGGATGCGCGCCCCCGGCGAGGCACCCGGCATGTACGCCCTGGAGTCGGCCGTGGACGAACTCGCCGACGCCCTCGGCATCGACCCCGTGGAACTGCGGATACGCAACGAACCCGACCGGGAGCCGGGCAGCGGCAAACCCTTCAGCAGCCGGAGCCTCGTCGCGTGCCTGCGCGAGGGCGCCCGCCGCTTCGACTGGGCCGGGCGCGACCCACGCCCCCGGACGCGCCGCGAAGGCCCGTGGCTGACCGGCACCGGAGTGGCCGCGGCCACCTACCCGGCCGCCGCCCAGCCGTCCGCCGCGGCGGCCCGCGCCCTGCCCGACGGCACCTTCACCATCCGGATCAACGCCACCGACATCGGCACCGGAGCCCGTACCGTCCTCGCCCAGATCGCCGCCGACGCCCTCGGCGCACCCCTGGACCGGGTCCGCGTCGAGATCGGCCACAGCGACCTGCCGCCCGCCTTTCTGGCCGGCGGCTCCATGGGCACCGCCTCCTGGGGCTGGCCCGTCCACGACGCCTGCGCCGAACTGGCCTCCCGGCTGGCCGCGCACCCCGGACCGCTGCCCCCCGAGGGCATCGAGACCCGCGCGGACACCACCGGGAAGGCCGGCGCCGACAGCCCCTACGCCAAGCACGCGTTCGGCGCCCACTTCGCCGAGGTCGCCGTCGACACCGTCACCGGCGAGCTCCGGGTCCGCCGGCTGCTCGGCGTCTACGCCGCCGGCCGCATCCTCAACGCCCGCACCGCCCGCTCCCAGTTCACCGGCGGCATGGTCATGGGCCTCGGCATGGCCCTGACCGAACACAGCACCCTGGACCCGGCGTTCGGCGACTTCCCCGAGGCCGACCTCGCCTCCTACCACGTGCCCGTGCACGCCGACGTGCCCGCCATCGAGGCCCACTGGATCGAGGAGGACGACCCCCACCTCAACCCCATGGGCAGCAAGGGCATCGGCGAGATCGGCATCGTCGGCAGCGCCGCCGCCCTCGGCAACGCCGTCCACCACGCCACCGGCATCCGCTTCCGCGAACTCCCCCTCACCCCCGACCGGATTCTCGCCGGCCTGCTGTCCGAGGGATGACGGTGACCGGGCCCACCTGGGAGTACGACGGCTACCGGCCCGGCGAGGAACGCCTGCGGGAATCCCTGTGCACCCTCGGCAACGGCTACTTCGCCACCCGCGGCGCGCTGCCCGAGTGCACCGCCGACGACATCCACTACCCCGGCACCTACGCGGCCGGCTGCTACAACCGGCTCACCTCCGAGGTCGCCGGACGCCGGGTCGAGAACGAGGACATGGTCAACCTCCCCAACTGGCTGCCGCTGCGCTTCCGCCCGGCCGGCGGCGACTGGCTCACCCCGGACACCACCCCCGTCACCGAGCACCACCAGGTCCTCCACCTCGACCCCGGGACACTGGAGCGCCGCACCCGCTACCCGCTCGGCGCCGGCGCGAGCCTGCTCGTCCGGCAGGTCCGCCTGGTCCACCTGGCCGACCCCCATCTCGCGGCGCTGCGCACCGAGTTCACCGCCGAGGGTCAACCCCTGGACCTGGACGTGGAGGCCGCGCTCGACGGGCGCGTCACCAACTCCGGCGTCGCCCGCTACCGGGAACTGGACGGCCGGCACCTCACCCGGGTCGAAGCCGGCGCCGCCGCCCCCGGCACGGTCTGGCTGCGCTGCCACACCCGCACCTCCGACATCGGCTTCGGCCTGGCCGCCCGGCTCACCGCCGAGGCACCGGTCCACCACGCCACCGAGGACCGCCGCGCCGTGCACCGGCTGCGACTGCGCCTGCCGCCCGGCCGGACCGCCACCGTGGACAAGACCGTCGCCCTGCACACCTCCCACGACCCGGCCATCAGCGACCCGCTGTGCGCGGCCCTCGACCGGACCGCAGGCGCGCCCCCGTTCGAAACCCTGCTGGAGGCCCACCGCACCGCCTGGCAGCAACTGTGGCGGCGCACCGCGCTCGACGTGCCCGGCGAGGCGGGCAGCATCCTGCGCCTGCACCTGTTCCACGTGCTGCAGACCCTTTCCCCGCACACCGCCGACCTGGACGTGGGCGTGCCCGCCCGGGGGCTGCACGGCGAGGCCTACCGGGGCCACGTCTTCTGGGACGAACTCTTCGTCCTGCCCTACCTGAACCTGCACCTGCCCGAGGTCTCCCGGGCCCTGCTGCGCTACCGCCACCGCCGGCTGGACGCCGCCTGCCACGCCGCCGCCGCGCTCGGCCGGCGCGGCGCGCTCTACCCCTGGCAGAGCGGCAGCGACGGCCGCGAGGAGACCCAGCAACTCCACCTCAACCCGCGCTCCGGCCGCTGGCTGCCGGACCACTCCCGGCTCCAGCACCACGTCGGCTCCGCCGTGGCCTACAACATCTGGCACTACTGCGAAGCGACCGGCGACACCGGCTTCCGGCACGGCGAGGGCGCCGAGATGCTCCTCCAGATCGCCCGCTTCTGGGCGGACTCGGCCGTCTGGGACGACCACCTCGGCCGCTACCGCATCCGCGGCGTGGTCGGCCCCGACGAGTACCACGACTCCTACCCCGGCGCCGCCCGCCCCGGCCTGGACGACAACGCCTACACCAACGTCACCGCCGCCTGGGTGCTCGGCCGCGCCCTGGAACTCCTGGCCGGCCTGCCCGAACCGCGCCGCCGCGAACTGACCGAGTACTCCGGCCTCACCGAGGACGAGCCCGCCCGCTGGGAGCAGGTCTCCCGCTGCCTCCACATCCCCTTCCACGACGGCGTGATCAGCCAGTTCGACGGCTACGCCGACCTGGCCGAACTGGACTGGGACGGCTACCGCAAGCGGTACGACGACATCCGGCGGCTGGACCGGATACTGGAGGCCGAGGGCGACACCGTCAACCGCTACAAGGCGTCCAAGCAGGCCGACGTCCTGATGCTCGGCTACCTCTTCTCGCCCGGCGAACTGCGCGGCCTGTTCCAGCGCCTGGGGCACCGGCTGGACGAGCACACCTGGACCGCGACCGTGGACCACTACCTGCACCGCACCAGCCACGGCTCCACCCTCAGCGGCCTGGTCCACGGCTGGATCCTGGCCCGCGCGCGCCGTGCCGACGCCTGGCGGTTCGTGCAGGAGGCGCTGCGCGGCGACATCGCCGACCTCCAGGGCGGCACCACCGGCGAGGGCGTCCACCTCGGCGCGATGGCCGGCACCCTCGACCTCGTCCAGCGCGGACTGACCGGCCTGGAGACCCGCGGCGGCCTGTGCCTGGACCCCGTCCCGCTGCCCGAGCTGTCCTCCTACGGCTTCTCCCTGCGCTACCACGGCCACTGGGGCGTACGGCTGCGGCTGCGCAGCGGCCTGCTGGAGATCGCCGTACCGGCCTCCGACCGCTCACCCATCGACATCCGGCTGCACGACCGGGTGGTGCCGGTCGGCCCCGGGGAGACGGCCCGGCTGGTGCTGCCGGACTGAGCCGTTCCGGGCGCGTCCGGCTCGACATTCCCGGACGGACCAGTAGATTTCCAGCCACCGTTTCGACAGGCCGCCCGGCAGCCGGCGGCACAGGACGAGCCAGACGGGGGCACAGGATGAGCCAGTACGACGGGGCCGTGCTCCGCGGTTTCCGCACGGGTGACGGACCGGGTGTGGTGGAGGCGTGGCGCCGCAGCGCGCCGGCCGACCCCCTCACCCCCGGCCGGTTCCGCTCCCTGGTCCTGCTGGACGCCAACTTCGACCCGGAAGGGCTCCGGGTCGCCGTGACCGGCGGCCGGATCGCCGGCGCCGCCTACGCGGTGCGCCGGCTGGTCCCGCAGGCCGGCACCGACCTGGAGCCGGAACAGGGCTGGATCCCGTTCTTCTTCGTCGACCCCGCCGCCCGCGGACGCGGCCTCGGCCGGCGGCTGCTGACCGACGCCCTCGACTGGCTGCACGGCCACGGCCGCACCCGGGTCGACTTCGCGTCGTACACCCCGAACTACCTCCTGCCCGGCCTGGACACCGGCACCTACCCGGAAGCGGCCGGGCTCCTCGCCTCGCTGGGCTTCCGCACGCTGTACGAGGCGGCGGCGATGGACCGCGGCCTGGTCGGCTACCGCCTCCCGGACGAGGTCGCCCGCCGCCGGGACGGCCTGACGGCCCGCGGCTACCGGTTCGCCACCCCGGCCGACGACGACCTGGTGGACCTGATCGCGCTCGCCGGTACCCACTTCCACGCCGACTGGGCCCGCGCGATCCGCGACTGCTGCGCCGCGGGCACCCCACTGGACCGGATCGTCGTCGCCCGGGACCCCTCGGGCCGGATGGCCGGCTGGGCGATGCACGGGGCGTACGAGGCAGCCGCCGAGCGGTTCGGCCCCTTCGGGGTGCGCGAGGACCTGCGCGGCAGCGGAGTCGGCAAGGTCCTCCTCCACCTGGTCCTGGAGCGGATGCGGGCGCACGGCGCGCACGGCGCCTGGTTCCTGTGGACCGGCGAGGACTCCCCGGCGGGCCACCTGTACCGCGCGGCCGGTTTCACCACCACCCGGGTGTTCCGCGTACTGCGCCGCGAGGCCGCCCGGTGACGCGGAGCCGCCGGCACTTCGTGCTCGCCCTCCCCTCGGCGCTGCTCGCCGCCGGCTGCGCCGCCCCGCACCGGGGCACCGGGCGGCCCGGCGACCCCATCGTCCTCACCCTGCTGTCCCACTACGCGAGCGGCACGCTCCGCCAGGCCCTCCAGGGCCCGGTCGACGAGTGGAACGCCACCCACGACCGGGTCAAGATCCGCACCAAGGCCGTCGAGTTCACCGACCTGCTGACCACGTTCATGGTCCGGCAGGCAGCGGGCCAGGGCGCCGACATCCTCCACCCGTACTGCCTGTGGAACGGCCAGCTGGTGCGCGCCGGAGTGCTGCGGCCCGCGCCGCCCGAGCACGCCGAGCGGATCCGGCGCGACTACGGCGCGGCCGCCGTCGGCGCCGTGACGGTGGACGGCACGGTCTACGGCTATCCCACCGAGGCCCAGACGTACGCCCTCTACTACAACCGGCGGCTGCTGCGCGAGGCCGGCGCCGACGGCCCGCCGCGCACCTGGCCGGAGCTGGAGGAGGCCGCCTACCGCACCACCCGCCGCGACCGGTACGGCAACCCCCTCGTCCAGGGGTTCGGGCTGTCCGCGAACGACGACGCCACCACCGTCGGCCAGACCCTCGCCCTGCTGCACGCCGCCGGCGGACGCTTCGTCACCCCCGACGGCAGGTCCACCGCCATCGACTCGCCGGCCGGCCGCGCCGCGCTCGCCCTGGAACACCGGCTCGTCACCCGCGGGGCGAGCGCCCCCGCCGTCAACGTCTACCAGGCCTTCCCGTCCGGGCGGGTGGCCATGGTGATCGGTGCCGGCTGGTGGACCGGCAGCCTTCGGCCCCTGATGGGCGGCGACTACCGGGACGTCGGCGTCGCCCCCGTGCCCGTCCCCGCGCCGGGCGCCCGGCCCGCCACTCTGGCCACCGGCTTCATGCTCGGCGTCAACACGGCCAGCCGGCACCCGCGCGAGGCCTGGGAGTTCCTGCGCTGGCTCAACGCCGACCGGGTGACCACGCGGAAAGGCGCCGCGGCCACCCGGATGAGCGCCCTCCAGGTGTCCGCCGGCACCCTCACCGCCCGCGCCGACGACATGCGCGCGCTCCTCGGCACGGGCGGCGACCCGAACCTGCGCCCGTTCCTGGACGCGCTGGACTACGCCGTGCCGGAGCCGAACGGGCCGGGCGCGCCCCGGGCCAAGACGCTGCTGCGCAAGAACATCGAGGCGCTGTGGACCGGTCGGCGGTCGGTCGAGGAGACGCTGCGCACCACCCGCCGCCAGGTCGACCAGGAGGTGTCCCGGTCATGGTGAACGTCCTGACCCCGCAGACGCCCGAGCGGGCACCGGGCCCGCCGCCCGGCGCGCCCGCCGGTCACGGCCGCCGCCGGGGCCGGCACCGCGAGACGGTCGCCGCCTACCTCTTCCTGGCCCCGGCGCTGCTGTTCTTCGCGGTCTTCCTGCTCCTGCCGCTCGGCTTCGCGCTGCTGCTGTCGCTCTCCCACTGGACCGGCTTCGACCTCGGCGCGATCGAGCCGGTGGGCCCGGACAACTTCGCCGCCCTCTTCGCCGGCGGGTCGACGTTCCTGGTGCCGGTCCTCACCAACACGCTGCTGTTCGCGCTGGGCACCGTGGCGCTGGCCCTGACCGGCTCGGTCACCGTCGCCACGTGCGTCGACCGGCTGCGGTTCCAGGGGCTGTGGCGCACCCTGTACTTCCTGCCGATCGTCACGACCGTCGTCGCCGTCGGCAACGTCTGGAAATACATCTACGAGCCGGGCGGCCTGGCCAACGGCGTCCTCAACGCCCTCGGGCTCGGCTCGGTGGCGTTCCTCCAGGACCCGGACACCGCGCTGCCCTCGGTCGTGGTCGTGCAGGCCTGGGCCTCGCTCGGCTCGGCCATCCTCGTGCTGACCGCCGGGCTGAAGTCCATCCCCGCCTCCTACCACGAGGCCGCCGCGCTCGACGGCGCCGGGCCCGGCACCGTCTTCTGGCGGATCACCCTGCCGCTGCTGCGGCCGTCCCTGCTGTTCGTGTGCGTCACCCAGTTCCTCACCGGCCTGCAGTCCTTCGCACTGATCACCGTGATGACCAGGGGCGGCCCGGGCGACGCCACCGACGTGGCCGCGCTGGAGATGTACCGGCGGGCCTTCGAGTACGGCGACTGGGGCACGGCGAGCGCCGCCGCGTTCGTGCTGTTCGCCGTGGTCCTCGTGGTCACCCTGGCCCAGTTGTGGGTCTTCCGCCGGGCGGGGGAGGACGCGTGAGGCGCCGCTTCCCGTGGCTGTCGTACCTGGTCGTGGTGGCCGGCGCCCTGTTCACGGTGGTGCCGTTCCTGGACATGGTGATGACGTCCTTCAAGGGGCCGGGCGAGGCGGGCACGCTGCCGTACCGGTTTCTGCCGAAGGCGTTCGCGCTGTCCAACTACCGCGCGGCGATGGACCAGTTGAACCTGCCGGTGCTCTTCCGCAACAGCGTCGTCGTCACCACCGTGATCACCCTGTCGGTGCTGCTCACCTCGTCGCTCGCGGGCTACGCGCTGGCCAGGCTCCGCTTCCCCGGGCGGGACCTCGTCTTCCGGCTGGTGCTGGCCACCATGATGGTCCCGCCGTTCCTCTTCCTCATCCCGCGCTTCCTGATCCTGGTGCACTGGCCGCTGGCGGGCGGCAACGACCTGCTCGGGCGCGGCGGCGCGGGCCTGACCGTCAGCATCGCGGCCCTCGCCGTGCCGTTCCTGGTCAACGGCTTCGGGATCTTCCTGACCCGCCAGTTCATGCTGTCCCTGCCCGACGAGGTCCTGGAGGCCGCCCGCATCGACGGGGCCGGCGAGTTCACGGTGTGGTGGCGGATCGTGGTGCCGCAGACCAAGCCGGTCCTGGTCACCCTCGGGCTGCTGACCTTCGTCGACGCCTGGAACGAGTACATCTGGGCGCTGCTCGTCTCGACCGCCAACCCGGACCTGATGACCCTGCCGGTCGGCGTCCAGCTGCTGCGTGACCACGTCGACCCGGCCCGTACGATGCCCGTCGTCATGGCCGGACTCGTGCTGAGCGTCCTGCCGGTGCTGGTGCTGTTCCTGCTGCTGCAGAAGCACTACATCCGCGGCGTCATGCTCAGCGGCCTCAAATAACGATTCGCGTCCCCCGGGCATCACGGCCCGGACACACCGCGGTCCGCGATCTCGACGCCGGTGAGCGGCTGGACCACCATGGGGGAGCGGTCGAGGACGAGAGGAGCGGTGCGCACATGGGGGTGAGCGACGCGCCCTTGCGCGTCCTGGCCGTGGACGACGAACGACCCGCGCTCGACGAACTGCTGTACCTGCTGGGCGAGGACCCCCGGGTCGGCACGGCCGTGCCCGCGCGGGACGCCACCCAGGCGCTGCGCCGGCTGGACGACGCCCGCACCCGGGACCCGGCCGGCCCGGAGGGCTTCGACGTCGTCTTCCTCGACATCGGCATGCCCGGCCTGAGCGGGCTCGAACTGGCCCGTACCCTCGGCGGGTTCACCGCACCGCCGCTGATCGTCTTCGTCACCGCCTACGAGGACTTCGCCGTGCGCGCCTTCGACCTGAAGGCGGTGGACTACCTGCTCAAACCGCTGCGCAAGGAGCGCTTCGCCGAGGCCGTGCGGCGCGTCGCCGAACTGGTCCGGGCCGGTCAGGGCCCCCGCCCGGCCGGACCCCCGGCGCCCGCTCCCACCGCACCCGGCACCGGCGGCCACGTGCCCGTGGAACTCGGCGGGGTGACCCGGTTCGTGCCCCTCGCCGACATCACCCATGTCGAGGCGCAGGGCGACTACGCGCGGCTGCACACCGGCGAGGGCAGCCATCTGGTGCGGATACCGCTGTCCACCCTGGAGGAGCAGTGGCGCCCGCACGGCTTCGTACGGATCCACCGCAGCCGGCTGGTCGCCCTCGGCAGGATCGAGGAACTCCGGGTGGAGGGCGGCAACCTGACGGTCCGGATCGGTGACCGCACGCTCGCCGTCAGCCGCCGCAACGCCCGCGACCTGCGCGACCTGCTGACCGGCCGCGCGGCCGGCCGGGCCCGCTGAGGCCGACCCGGACCCGGCTCACCCGGCTCCGCGGCGGTCCCCACGGGGGGCCGAGGTGCGGCCGATGCCCGAGGGGACGCTCTTCAGCAGGTCACCGTCACGGAGCACGGTGATGCATCCGCAGGCCGACAGGCAGTACTCGATGTAGCCGGCGGACGTCCGGTGCCGTGACAGCAGGACCCACTCCGCGCCCTCCGTGGCCGGCGACAGGCAGACGGGACAGCGATCGATGCCGGAGTCATCCATATCGCCACCCTGAGGCAATGGCCTAAGTGCGTTCAACCATTACACAGCCGGTGGGCGACTGTACGCCGGCTCCGGTGGAACGTCAGGATGTGGGCGTTCCGGGTCCCGACTCGGTGGCGGATCCCGCCGGACTGCGGTCGGCGCGGCCCGGGGCGGATCTGACCGACCACGCTCCGGCGATGACGACCAGCGCGATGGCCGCGCACTGACGCACGGTGACGTGCTCACCGAGCACCACGAAACCCACACAGGCACCGACGGCGGGGCTCATGGCCAGCAGAACGCCGAACGCCCGTACGTCGATGCGTCGCAGCGCCGTCATGTCCAGGGAGTACGGGATCAAGGAGGAGAGGACGGCCACCAGAAGGCCGATCAGCAGGAGGTGCGGATGCCGGGCGACGGCGGCTCCGTGGGTCACGGCTGCCACCGGGGTCAGCAGGCAGGCACCGACGGCCAGTGCGACGGCCAGGCCGCTCCAGTCGTCGAAGAGCAGCCCCACCCGTCGGTTGAGTACGACGTAGGCCGCACGGCATACGGCGGCCAGAGCCCCCATCAGCAGTCCGGCCATGGGGAGATCGGCCCCGGGGGAGGCCAGCAGCACCACGCCCGTCAACGCCATCAGGGCGCCCGCCATGTCACGCCAGTGCCTCGACATGGCGACGGACACCACCACGGGGCCCAGCAGCTCTATGGTCGAGGCGACGCCGATCGGCAGGTAGGTGATCGCCTGGAAGTAGGCGACGTTCATGGTGGCGAAGACCACCCCCAGCGCGATGGACGCCCGCCACTGGCGGGGCGCCATCGCGCTGGGGCGGGGGCGGACGAGCGCGCATACGATGACCGCGGAGAACAGCAACCGCATGCCGGCGAGCGCTGTGGCTCCCACTTCGTCATATGCGCCCTTGGCGACGGCCGATCCGAGCTGCAGGCTGCTGATCTGCGCCAGCACCAGCAGCGGAGGGACCCATCGGCCGCGGTGGGCGTGTCGTGCGTTCACAGCGGCTCAGCGCTCTCCCGTCCCCACCCGTCGGTCAGGCCGCCGCGGATTTCACGGCTTGGACTTCGTGTTCCTTCTCGGCCTCTTTGATGTGCACGTAGAAGTACTCGCAGGCCTTGTGGAAGTCGTCGTCCCTCTCGTAGACGCTCTTGTAGTTGCGCACCCCCTCGTACCGGCGCGTGAGCATCGAGCAGGCCAGGGGCTCCTGTGCCGGCAAGGCCCCCTGTCCCACGCGCTGGTCCTCCGACTCGCACAGCGCGCGCTGTCCCGAGCTGAACACCCGCGTGGTGTCCAACGTCGGCGCCTCGCGGATCTCCAGGTTCTTCACGCACTCGACGCACGTCAGGGGCCCACCCTTCCAACGGGAGCAGAACTCGTTGTTCAGGGCCTCACTCGAGTGAACGGAGGCAGCCAGTTTCTCCACTGGCTGCTCGATGAACACGGGCATGTTTTCCTGGGTGAGAACGGACATGTGCTGCGTCGACACCTGCTTCGGTCGGTTGTCTTCTGCACGTGCCATACCAGCGGCCATATCCGGAAAGAAACAGCCGCTGGCGCGCGACAAAGCATGCTCTAATGATGCTATGAAATTCAACCCTTACGGCGGCGAGGCCGCCCGACTCGCAGCGGATCTGGTCAACTGCGCGGCCCCCGTCGGGCCCCGTGAACTGGAACCGATCCTCGCGGCGCACGGCGTCGAACACCGGTCTCTCACCCCGCGGCAGGCGGTCGATATAGGGGAGTGGAGCCGACGGCTCGCCCGCTGTTTCGGCGACCAGCCGCTGGAGCAACGGTGCGAAAGGATCAACGAGTTATTGGCGAGTGCCGCCGGCACCCCCCACATTTCGCTCCACGACGGTACCCCGCACATGCACTACAGCGCTCCGGGAGCGGACCCCGCCGCCCACATCAAGGCGATCACCGCTGCCGGTCTGTCCTATGTCGTCTGTTCCGCCGCGCCGTCCAGGCTCGGCCGCTGCGCACGCGGCGTCTGCCGGCTGGCATTCGTGGACACGTCCCGCAATGGCCGCCGTGCCTACTGCTCCGTGCGGTGCGCCAACAACGACGCGGTGGCCCGGCACCGGGCCAATGCTCACGCCGCTACCGGCTCGGCCGGTACACACCGACGAGGACTTTGCGCGCGTTGATGACGCGTTTTTATAGCCCGCGGTACACGTGAAATGCGGCAGTCGAGGCGAAACGACCCCTTACATCAGCACGATGTGAGACACGGACGGCCGGCAGCGTCACACCAGGAAAAAGCGCGGTGCCCCAGGTGCCGGAGCCCGGCCGAAGGAGACCCGGCCGGGCCGGCGCACGCCTTCCTCGCCGACCACTTCCGGCACCCACTTCAGTCGTGGGCTGTCTCCCGAGGGCAGGGCCGGCCGGCCTCCTGCGGCGTGCGCAGCCGCTCGGCGACGGCGTCATCGGCCGTGCCGCGTTCTGTCGATGCGCCTGATGCGCAGGACACCCAGCAGAAGAAGACGCGGGTGCCGGTCGCGCGCGATACCAGCTCCGTCTCCTCCAGTCTTTCGACGTTCAGTTCCAGGAATTGAGGACCGCTGCGAAAGGCGACACAAAAAGACGTTTTCTGGCCGGAGGTGCGCGGAGCGGGCAGCGGTTCGGTGCCGGGGCGCCGATTCGTTGACCATGGGGCCGGCCTGATGCAACGGTCTGGTGCACGACAACCCGCACAGAGGGGTGATCCCTCGACCGCACCACGACAAGGAGTGCCGCATGTCCCGCCAGGACTTACCGGGTTCGTCCGCCGTGGACACCGATGGCCGGCCCGAACTGAAGCGGGCGATGGGTCCGGGCCTGTTGCTGCTGTTCGTCGTCGGTGACATCCTCGGCACCGGGATCTACGCGCTGACCGGGCAGGTCGCGGGGGAGGTCGGGGGCGCGGCATGGCTGCCGTTCCTCATCGCCTTCACCGTCGCGCTGGTCTCCGCCTGTTCCTACCTGGAGTTGGTCACCAAGTACCCGCAGGCCGCCGGTGCCGCGCTGTACGTGCACAAGGCGTTCGGCAAGCACTTCCTGTCCTTCTTGGTGTGCTTCACCGTGATGTGTTCCGGTATCACCTCGGCGTCCGCCGCCTCGCGGGCGTTCGCGGCGAACCTGGTGACGGGCTTCGGGCTCGACGCGGGGAACGTCCTCGTGATGCTGATCGCCCTCGGTTTCATGGGCTTGGTGCTGCTCGTCAACCTCCGAGGCGTCGCCGAGAGCCTCAAGGTCAACGTCGTGCTGACCGCGGTGGAACTCTCCGGCCTGCTCCTCGTCGTCCTGGTCAGCGGCTACTTCATCGCGGGCGGGAACGCGGACTTCTCCCGCGCCGTCGCCTTCGAAACCACCTCGGACAAGGGCGTGTTCCTGGCGGTGAGCACCGCGACGTCGCTGGCCTTCTTCGCGATGGTCGGCTTCGAGGACTCGGTCAACATGGCGGAGGAGACCAGGAACCCGGAACGGGTCTTCCCCCGTGTGATGTTCACCGGTCTGGGCATCGTCGGGCTGGTCTACGTCCTGGTGTCCGTCTGCGCCGTCGCCGTCGTCCCCGTCGGCCGGCTGGCATCGAGCGAGACGCCGTTGGCGACGGTGGTCCAGACGGCCGCTCCCGACTTCCCCATCGCCGACCTGCTGCCGTTCATCTCCATGTTCGCGGTGGGCAACTCTGCCCTGATCAACATGCTGATGGCCAGCCGCCTGCTGTACGGCATGAGCAGACAGGGGGTGCTGCCGCCGTTCCTGTCCAGGGTGCACGCCGTACGACGCACACCTCAGGCGGCGATCCTGTTCACCACCGCCATCGCCTTCGGCCTGATCGCCTTCGTCTCGCTGAATCCCGACAGCTCGGTCGTCGCCCTGCTGGGCGGGACGACGTCACTGCTCCTGCTCACGGTGTTCGCGGCCGTCAACCTCTCGGTCCTCGTCCTGCGCCGGGACAAGGCCGACGGGTGGCACTTCCAGGCAGGTCGCCTGCTGCCCGTAGTGGGCATGGTCACCTGCGTCTACCTGGTCCTTCCCTGGTCCTCGGCACGCCCCGCCGATCAGTACCGCGTCGCAGGGGTCCTGCTGCTGGTCGGTGTGGCCCTCTGGGCGATCACCTGGCTCACCCGGCGCGGCGCCCCCGTGCCCGCCGGGCAGGACGAGACCGCGGCGCACTGAGCGGTGGGGCGCTCCGCCGGCCTCTCAGTCGGCGCCGGGCTGGACCAGCTTGAAGGCGAGCCGGGCACCGGCCCGGTGCACCGACTGGCGCAGCCGCGCGGTCAGGGGCCGGGCCGGGGCCGCGGGCGGCCGGGCGGCCAGGCGGGGGAAGAGCGCCTCGGCGTTGGTGCGGCTGACGGCCGTCAGGGTGTCCGGGTCCACGTGGGTGTCCAGACCGGCCGTGAAGTACTGCCCGGCGGCGGTGGGCGCGAACGGCCAGTCGCTGCCGAACAGGACGTGCCCGGGCCGGGCGAAGCCCAGCAGGGTCGGCAGGGCCGCCGGGCTGGAGGACAGCGCGGTGTCGAAGTAGAAGGACCGGAAGTCGTCCAGCACGTCCAGCGGGCAGCGCCCGGTGTCGTTCGCGATGGTGACGGCCATGCGGTGGGAGGCGTACGGCACGAAGCCGCCGCCGTGGCTCAGCACGAACCGGATGTTCGGGTGGTCGCGCACGATGCCGCCCCGCACGAGGAGGTAGGCGGCGCGGGTGGTGTCGAGCAGGAAGTCGGCGGCGAACGGCGGGATGTCCTTGATCGCGGGCGCCGGCAGCTCGGCCGGGTGGACGAACACCACCGCGCCGTGCTCGTCCAGGCACCGCCACAGCGCGTCCTGGCCGGGCGCGCCGAGGTAGACGCCCTGGGTGTTGGCGAGCAGGGTGACCCCGTCCGCCCCCAGCGAGAGCAGGGCCCGGCGGGCCTCGTTCACGGCGGCCTCGGCGTCCGGCATGGGCAGGGTGGCGAACCAGCCGAAGCGGCCGGGGTGGTCGGCGGCCAGAGCGGCGGAGAAGTCGTTGAGCCGCCGGGCGAGGCCCGCGGCCTCGGCCGGATCGGTGAGGAAGCCGGTGCCGGGCGTCGAGACGGACACCATCGCCGTGGCGGTGCCCAGCAGGTCCATCGCCTCCAGCGCCGCCCCGGGGTTCCAGTCGGGCAGCGCGCGGCCACCCGCCTCGGCGATGCCCGCCTGGGCGAGCAGGGCACCGTAGAAGGGCGGTGTGACGTGCTGATGGACGTCGATCCGGCGAAGTGCGGCGGGCATGCGGTGACCTGCTGACTCTCTCTCGGGGGTGGATTTCCGGACGGCGCGGGCGGGCGGCGGTTCTCCGCGGGACGTCACCGGCACAGGGCCGGGACGGCCGGGGCGCGCTTCGCGGGGCCCGGCCGGCGACGGCGCCGGGCGCGGCGGTCGAGACGCCGGGTGATGTCCGCGGAACGAAGTCCAGGGCGCTGCCGTAACCGGTGGGGACGTGCGGCCGGCGCGGTGTGGAAGGCCCGGACCGCCCGTCCGTCCCGGAGCCGGGGGCACCCGGGGTGTGCGCGGCGGAACCGGCCGGCGCACGCGGGCCCGGCGGCCCCGCCCGGTCGCGGGGCGGGCTCGGCGCGTCGCCGGCCGGCCGGGGTCATCGCGCGCTCTCCGCGGCCATGCGCAGGCCCGTCTCGTACACCAGCCGCGCGTGGAACTGGAACATCTCCACCAGATCGACGCTGTCGCCGTTGAACTCCCGCTGGACGAAGAGCCCGTCGGCCCCGGCGATGGCATAGGTGGTGAGGAAGCGCACCGCGTCGTCGTCCAACTGCGGCAGCACGAACCGGACGACTTCCTCGATCCGCTGCCGGGCGATGTGCCGGACCTGGAAGAACACCGTCCGGCTCCGGGGTTCCTCGGGCCGCCGCTCCAGGGCGAGCATGAGGCCGAGACGCAGGAAGTCCGGCTCGTTCACCAGGGACTTGGCCACGTTCGCCGCCATGATCACGGCTCGGTCCAGGGGAGTGCCGGCCTCCTCGCCGGGCAGTTCGACGGCCGCGAGCCAGGTCTCGAAGCTGCGCTCGATGACCGCGGCGATCAGGTCGTCCTTGTCCCTGAAGTGCCAGTAGATCGAGCTGGCCGGAAGGCCGCACCGGGCGCTGACCGCCGCGATCGACGTGCCGTCGTACCCGCGTTCGCCCGCGATGGCCACCGCCGCGTCGAGGATGCGCTGCCGCGACTCCACGCCGTTGGCGCGCTTCTTGCCACTCGTCCGCGGCCCGGTCATGCAGAAGACCCTTCCGTCGCCACGCTCTTGACCCTGTCGGGCGCCGATCTTACCGTAATGCCTGCTCCAATTGGAGCAGGCATTACAGCAAGTCGCGGAGCGGAACCGAGCCGACGGCCCGGCACGGGACGGCCGCGCCGGCGACGGATCAGTCCTCGACCCAGCCGTGGCTCTCGCTGAACTTCACCAGCGCGGCGCGGATGCCGAGGATCTGCTCCGCGGTCAGCAGCGGGCTCGCGTTCAGCAGCAGCTCCGTCACCTCGCGCCGGTACTCCGCGGCGCTGAGCACGTCGCACATCGGCTGGCCGGACTCGTCCAGCGGCGCCGTCCGCGCCGCCGCGCCCGGCCGCCGCGGCACACCGGGCTCGACGCCCTCGGCGAGTCGGATGTTCGACGCCTTCGGCCCCCGCTCGCCGTTCTCCACGTCGAATTCCACGACCAGCCCCGGGCGCACGTACTCCTCGGGGACCAGCAGATCGTTCACGTGCAGGAAGACGTCCTCTCCACCGCCTTCCGGCGCGACGAACCCGTAACCTCGTGAACTGTCGAAACGGACGACACGACCCGCAACCATGCGAAACCCCCAACTCCTCGGAAACACACACCATCCGGGACCTGTCCCCGGAAACCATGTACGGATGGTAGCCGCGGGCCGCCGCCGCCCGGCGGCCCTCCCGTCGGGCATGATCGGGGCCATGGAGCACGCACACCTGCCGACCACCGAGGCCGCGGTCACCGCGATACGCGCGTTGGCGGAGGAATACCGGCTGTCGCTGTCGGTCACCGACGACATCGGGGCGGACCGCACATCGCGTCGCACCTCGGCCCCGCTGTTCACCGTCACCGACCCCGACGGCTCGCTGCCGCACGAGGCGTTCGTGGAGCTCGCGGGCCCGCCGTCGGTGAGCGTCCGGCTCTTCCCCGAGGACGACGCGAAGATCACCGTCGAGGGCGTGGAGTTCCACGACGTCCCCCGTGACTCTGTTCCCGCCTTCCTCCGCTCCGTCTACGGCGGACTGGCCTTCACCAAGGGCCGGCTGTTCCCGCCCGGCCAGTGGCTCGTCGTCCCGCTGCCCGGCGACGAGACGTACAAGGAACTGATCCCGTTCTCCCTGCTGACCCCCTGGCTCACCCGGGACCCCCGTCGCTAGCGCGCCCCCGCCCCGGGGCCGTTCCGTACCGCCGGCCGCCGCTGTGATGGGGTGGGTCCGAAGGAGGGGGTACGGAGACATGGACGGTCAGCGGCGCGTGCTCATCGTCGCCTACGACAACGCGCAGATCCTCGACATCGCCTGTCCCAGCAGCGCCTTGGACATCGCCAACCGCTACGGCGCGGCGCCGCCGTACGCCGTCGAGCTCGCGACCCTCGGCCGCCGGGCCGCCCGCAGCTCGGCGGGGATCCTGGTGGGCGCCGGACAGGACCTGAACACGGTGACGGGTCCGCTGGACACGCTGATCGTCGTGGGCGGCGTCGGCTGCGAGGACGCGGCGGCGAACGAACCGCTCCTGCGCCAGGTGCGCCGGCTGGCCGCCCGCAGCCGGCGGGTGGCGTCCGTCTGCACGGGCGCCTATGTGCTGGCCGCGGCCGGCCTGCTGGACCACAGACGGGTGACGACGCACTGGGGCTGGGGCGAACGGCTCGCCGAACGCCACCCCGCCGTGGCCGTGGACGTGCGCCCCCTGTGCATCCGTGACGGCAACGTCTACACCTCCGCCGGCGTCACCAGCGCGCTGGACCTGGCCCTGTCGCTGATCGAGGACGACCACGGGCCGACGCTGGCCCGCGCCGTCGCCCGGGAACTCGTCACCCCGCTGCACCGCCCCGCCGACCAGGCGCAGATATCGGTGTTCCTGGCCGCCCCGCCACCCCAGGACCGGCTGGTCCGGGACCTGATGGGCTATGTCTCCGGCCACCTGGCCGAGGACCTCGCGCCCGCCGCCCTGGCCCGCCGGGCGGGGATCAGCACCCGCCATCTGACCCGCCTGTTCACCGCCCACCTCGGCACGACCCCGGCCCGGGCGGTACGCAAGGCGCGCACCGAGGCGGCGGCGCAACTCGCGCGGTCCAGCGGGCTTCCGCTCGCGGCGATCGCCCGCCGCTGCGGGTTCGGGTCGGCACAGACCCTGCGGCAGGCGTTCCTGGACCACTACGGGGTCACGGGGGACACGATGCGCAGGATGCCGGACATGCCACCGCCCCTCGCCGCTTCCGGGCAGCAGACTCCGGGACATGACCGACAGCACGCGCACAGCGCACAGCACGCGGCACTCGACGACCCGTAGGAACGTCCTGCGCGGGACCGTGGCCACCGCCGCCCTCGCGGCCACGACGACGGCCCCGGCCGGACCGGCACACGCCGCGCCGCAGGCCGGCGGCGGCCCGCGGATCGGCGTACTCCTCTACGACGGCTTCAGCCTGCTGGACCCCACCGGCCCCGCGGAGGTCCTGTCCCGGCTGCCCGGCGCCACCGTGACCATGATCGCCGAGCGGCGCGGCGCGGTCCGCACGGACACCGGGGACGTGGCCCTGGTCGCCGAGCGGTCCCTCGACGAGGTGGACCGCCTCGACGTCCTGCTCGTCCCGGGCGCGGGCAACCGCGGCACCGTGGCGGCGATGAACAACCGGACGCTCCTGGACTGGATCCGCCGGATCCACCGGCACACCCGGTGGACGACCTCGGTGTGCACCGGGAGCATCGTCCTGGCCGCCGCGGGACTGCTGGACGGGCGGCGGGCGACGACCTACTGGGCCTCCGCCGGGTACCTGGAGTCCACGTTCGACGTGACCTACCTGCCCCGCCGCTACGTGCGCTCCGGGAAGATCATCACCGCGGCCGGGGTGTCGGCGGGCATCGACATGGCCCTGTACCTGGCGTCCCTGCTCGCCGGCCCCGACACCGCGAAGGCGGCCCAGCTCGCCATCGAGTACGACCCGCGGCCCCCCTACGACGCGGGCGACGCCACCCGGGCCGACGCCCGGCTGAAGGAGCGGGCCCTGAGACTGCTGGAGGAGTCGCAGGGGTAGGGCGAGGACGACGCGCGACAAGGCCTGTGCCGACGAGCTGGAGACGATGTGTCTCATCCGGGCCGAGGCGGCCGAGGGTGCGGCCGGAGTCCGCGGGGGATCGTTCGAAGTGGTGCAGGCGAGGGGGTGAATTCGCCGCCCGGTTTGGGCCCACGGCGCCCCCGCCCGCCCTTGTCCGGCGGTTTTCCGGCTCAGGTTGCGACATCAGGGAATCAGCTTCGACGGGAATCGACGTGGGCAGAGAACATCTCCGGGTCAATCGATTCGGCCTTGCCGAATACGAAGACATGGTCGAACTCTCTCGTGGAGTCGACGTCTCCGAGCCGGCAGGAGTTCTGCATGCGATCGTCGAGCTGGTTCTCCCGGAGGAATCCGGCCTGCTCGATTCGCTGACCGACGAAGCTCAAGCGGACTTCGTGGTCCCCCTGGGAATGTGCGCCAAGATGCTGTCGAGTGGCGAGTACTCGGAGATGGAGTCGGTCTCCGCGGCCTGCACCGTCAGCCACTGCGCCGCAGCGCACATGTCCGAGTTCCCGGACGACCTCGCGCGGATGGTCTCCCGGCTGCCCCGCTGAGTGTCACCGACAGCGAACCGGAAGCCCCGTCAGGTGTCTCCTGGCGGGGCTTTCCGGGTGCGCCGCGCGGATCCGCCGGACGTGCCGGGCGGCGCGGGTCGCGGCTGGGGCCTGGTCGTGTACAACGGGACCGGCCTGTGTGTCCGCGGCGACGCGGGAATCGACCACAAGCGGCCCGGCGCGCTGTCCGGCAACCTCGCGTATTCCCACACCTACGCGCTCACCCAAGGATGCGGCACCGGACTGTCCCGGCCCGACGGCTGGGCCGCCACGCGGGCCACCGTCTACCGCTGGAACGGCTCCGCCTGGACGGTGTGCCGCACCAGCGACTGGAAGTACGGCGCCACGGGCCAGATGGGCGGCGAGTTCCCCGGACCCTGGGGTCCTGAGCTGGTGTTCGACTGGGGCGGGTGGCAGTCCTGCGGGCAAGGCTACTACGGCACGCTCGCCGCGGCCTACGTCTGGGACGGCTCCGCATGGCGCGGTGGCGACGTCTGGTCTGGCTACGAGTACGCCTCGGCCACCAGCTTCCACGGCGCCCAGTAGTTAGTTGACCAGGTGACTTTTGAACCGGTGACCATCCGTACGAGAAGCAATCACCGGTGACCGGTGGACACAATGGGGGAGGGGAGCGGAGCGAGGGAGACCTTCGATGATCACCGTGGAACACGTTCCCCAGGCGGAAACGGATTACCTGGCACAGCTGGAGAAGGCCGCGAAACGCTTCGGCGACCGGTCCCCGCAGCGGGAGGAGACCCTCCACACCCTTGAGAGCCGGGGCGTGCTGTACGCCGACGAACCCGGTCGGGTGCAGAAGCGACTGGCCCGGCTGAACGCCGACTGGTCGCTCGCCAAGGCGATCGAGCAGATACCGACGCAGCCCGCCACGACGACCGGCAGCACGTTGTCGCTGTCACCGGACGCGTTCGGCGCCGATCTCCTCGGCCTGGAACGCCTCATGGGACGCAACAACCTCACCGGAGTGGCCTTCCTGGAGGGCGGGTATCTGGCCGCCCGGTCGGTCGGGCGGATCTCCGTCCGCGCACCGGAGGGCGGACATCACGGCACCGGTTTCCTGGTGTCCCCCTCCCTCCTCCTCACCAACAACCACGTACTGCGCAGCCCGGAGGAAGCGGGCCACGCCGTCGTCGAGTTCGACTTCCAGGCGGGCCTGGACGGGCACCCCCTGGTCCCGGTGACCTTCCGCATCGACCCCCACGGTTTCTTCGCCACCGACCGTGAGCTGGACTTCACCGTCGTCGCGGTGGCCGAACACAACCAAGAGGGCGCGCGGCTCGCCGACTTCGGCTGGCTGCCGCTGGACGGGGCCCAAGGCAAGGCCATCCTCGGCGAGTTCGTCAACATCATCCAGCACCCCAACGGCGAGCCCAAGCAACTCGCCCTGCGTGAGAACCAGATCGTCGACCTGCTGGACCGGTTCGTCCACTACGTGACCGACACCGCGCCGGGTTCTTCCGGGTCCCCCGTCTTCAACGACCAGTGGGAAGTCGTCGCGCTGCACCACTCGGCCGTACCGGAGACCGGTCCCGACGGCCTCCCCCTGGCCACCGACGGAACGCCCTGGCGGCCGGGGATGGGCGAGCACCGCCTGGCGTGGAAGGCCAACGAAGGAGTGCGCGTCAGCCGCGTGCTGCAAGCGCTGAGCCGGCTCACGCTGACCGGGAACGCGGCCCGGCTGCGCGACGAACTGTTCCGGCCACCGGACCGGCCGGGCCGCGAGGGCGCACTCCCGACGCCGACGCACCCGGGGCCGGACGGACCCACGCCGGACGGTTCCGCACCGCCCGCCTCCGGTCCCGCCGTCGGCATCACCGTGCCGCTCCGGATCACCGTGGGCGTCGACGCGCCGGCGCCCGGACAGCGCGGCCCCGACCGGTTCGCCGGCCCCCGGGTGACCGCGGTGACCGCCGACGGCGCCGTCCCCGCCCCGCCGGGGCGGGCGGCGGCAGGCTCCGCCGTCGCCGACGCCGTCGCGCGGGACCTGGACGCCGCCCTGCTCAACCTCCGGCTCGGGGAGGCACGCGCCTACTACGTCCCCGACGACGACCGCGCCGCGCGGGACGCCTACTACGCGCACGTCGACGCCGACTCGTACGGCGAGCCGCTGCGGCAGGCGCTGACCGCCCTGCTGGAGGACACCCACGGGCCCCGCCCCTCCTACAGACCGGCGCGCATGCTCTACCCGTGGGTCGACCTCCACCCCGACCGCCTCCTGCGCAGCGTCTACTCGGGGAAGACCTTCACCGCGGAGGAACTCATCCGCGCCGACGCCGCCGCCGAGGCGTCCCGGCTCCGGGGCATGCAGGAGTTCCTGCTGCGGGAGAGCACGGCGAGCGCGGACGAGCTCGCCGGGGAACTGGACGCCCTGGAGGCGTCGTTGCCGTTCAACTGCGAGCACGTCGTCCCGCAGTCCTGGTTCGGCAAGCGGGAGCCCATGCGCGGTGACCTGCACCATCTGTTCGCGTGCGAACCGGCGTGCAACAGCTTCCGCGGGAACTACCCCTACATGGACTTCCCCGGCTTCGAGGAGGCCGTCCGGGACGACTGCGGCATGCGCGAGAAGAGCGGGTTCGAACCGGAGCACAGCAAGGGAGCCGTCGCCAGAGCCACCCTGTACTTCCTGCTGCGGTACCCCGGCCTCGTCGGGGACAGGGCGCGGGAGTTCCCCGAGGAGCGGCTGCCCATCCTTTTGGCCTGGCACGAGAACGAACCCGTGACCGAGTACGAGCTGCACCGCAACGCGGCCATCGCCGGGATACAAGGAAACCGCAACCCCCTGATAGACCACCCCGAGTGGGCCCGGAGCATCGACTTCTCCGGCGTCTGGCCCTGAAGGACCGCGAGGGACCGGCCGGGACACCGGTCCGGTGGCCCCGTCGTCACCGGTCCGGCGGCTCGGGCGGTGGCAGGCGGACGGCGCGGGCCCGTTCGACGGCCGCCACGCCCTCCACCGCCCGCAGCAGCGGGAGCCGGTCCTCGGCGATGGTGCCGGCGGCCGTGCCGATGAGCGGCTGCTCACTCGTCACGGTGAGTCCGACGGCCCGCGCCGCCCCGATCGTCTCGGCGAACCGCCCGGGGTCGTCGACGGACAGGATGACGTCCACCCGCGGGGATTCGGTCACGGAGTCTGTCCCAGACCCGCACCGACGCTCGCGGGAGGCTGTGCGAGCCGGTACGCGCCGGAGAGCAGGCGCTTGCTCAGTTCGGACGCCGTGGCCTCCGGCGCCCCCTGGGCCAGCAGCGCGACGATACCCGCGATGTGCGGGGTGGCCATACTGGTCCCGCTGATCGTGTTGTAGACCTGGGGCATCGGCCAGGCGGAGCGCACATCGACCCCGGGCGCCGCGATGTTGATCTCGGCACCGACGAGACCCTGGCCCCGGCAGGAGAACGGTGCCACGTCCAGCGCCTTGCCCAGAGCCGCGACAGCCAGGATCGAGGGACAGTTGGCCGGGTGGTTGACCGGCCCGCCGTCGTTGCCCGCCGCCGCGACGATCAGCGTGCCCGCGGTGATGACCCGCTTGGCGAGGCTCTCGAAGACCGGTGAGAACAGCTGCCCGGCGCCGACCGGGGCGCCCAGTGACATGGAGATCACCTTCGCCCCCTGGGAGAGCGCCCAGGCGATCCCCGCGAGGATCTGACCGTCGCTCCCGCTGCCCTGGTTGCTGAGCACCTTGCCCGCCAGGATCTGCGCCTCGGGAGCGACGCCGTAGCGCGGCCCGTGCTGCGGCTGCGCCGGCCCGGCCGCCGTGCCGATGCAGTGGGTGCCGTGGCCGTTGCCGTCCTGCGCGGACTGCCCCGGCACGAAGGACGCGGTACCGGCGATGTGCGCGGTCAGGTCGGGGTGTGCGGTGTCCACTCCGGTGTCGAGCACCGCGACCCCGACGCCCTGCCCCGTCAGGGGAGAGTGGTTGGCCCGTACCGCCTGTAGGCCCCACGTGTGCTCGGTCTCGTCCCAGGCCGGGCCCAGCGAGACGGCCATCGCCGCCGTGGTGTGCCGCTCCAGGACGTCCTCGTCGCTGCGGTACGTGGGGTAGTACCCCGTCACCTCCGGTGTACGGTCCGTGATGGTCGATATGTAGACCAGGCGCTCCGGCTCCGCGGCGATGACCGCCGGTTCCTGCTGAGCGGCCGTCACCAGCGCCTCCCGTTGGTCCGGTGCCACGTCGACGACGGCGACGCCCAACTCCGGGAAGAGCGCGTTCACGTCCGGCGCCCCGAAGACGCGCACGGCGCTCTCCGCCTCGGCACCACGCACCGGTTCCGCGCTCGCGATGCCGGCCTGGGAGCGCAGCGCCGCCATGCCGCGCTCCTCCTCCTGGCAGTCGAGAAGTACGAGGTACTTCCCCGTGTAGGCGTTCTCACGCTTGCGGACGCTCTGGTCGTAGAGTCCGAACTGCCCCTCGCCCGCACGGCGGTCGAATGATTCGTTCGTCATGGTGTCTCCGCTCCGACTGCCCCCCTGCATACGGTGACCGCCCCGCCGCACGCCCGAGACACCTTCGGCGAGCGGATACCGCACGTCCGACCGTAGGGTGAGTCGGCGCGTCCGAGCCTGCTGTGTCGCCTTTCCTTCCACCCTCGGGCCGGCCACGGCCGGACGCAACTCGTCCGGAGCGATCCCGTGCTCACAGCCGGGCAGGCCGGCCCGGTCCCGGGGCATTCCGGACGTGGTGGTCTGGAATCGCCGGGCAAGGCCAGACCTGGAGATCACCCCCGGCCGGGCCGCGGACGGGCTTCGGTCCGGCCGGCCGGGCTCCGCTGCCGCGTGCCGGCACGCGGCGAGCCGGCCGCGAGCGGGTCATGCGGAATCCGTGACGGCCGGGGAGCCGGGGCGGGGGACGGTGCCCGCGGGGGCGTACTGGGCGGCCTGCGCGTCGAACATCGCGGCGTAGCGCCCTCGGGCGGCCATGAGGTCGTCGTGGCTGCCGTGCTCGACGAGCCGTCCGTGGTGCAGGACGAGGATGCGGTCGGCATGGCGGACACCGGACATGCGGTGGGTGACCAGGACGACGGCCCGGTTCGGGGCGGCGAGCCGGCGGATGCTGTCGAAGGCCGCGATCTCCGCTTCCGGGTCGAGGGCGGAGGTGGGCTCGTCCACGATGAGCACACCGTCGGCATCGGAGGTGGAGTCGCGCCAGTGGGTCCGGGCGAGGCCGATCTTCTGCCACTCGCCGCCGGACAGTTCGCTCGCGCCCCGGAACATCCGGGCCAGCAGGCTGCGCAGGCCGTCGGGAAGTTTCGCGACGACCGGTCCGGCGCCCGCGTAGTCGACGGACGGCCGCAGGTCCTCGGGGCCGGCCTCCCGTGCGGGCCGGCCGATCCGGATGTTCAGCGCCGCTGTCACCGGCCAGCGTTGGAAGTCCTGGGTGAGCAGCGAGACGCGGTCGAAGACCTCGGCGCGGTCCAGGGAGGCGAGGTCGGCCCCGCCCCACAGCACCCGCCCGGTCTGCGGCAGCAGCAAACCCGACAGCACCTTCATCAGGGTGCTCTTGCCGGAGCCGTTCTCGCCGACCACGGCGGTGACCGAGCCCATGGGCAGCGTGAGGGACACCTCGTCCAGGGCGGGGGTTTCCCGGTCCGGGTAGCGGTAGCTCACCTTGTCCAGGACGACCTGCCGCACCCGTGCCGGGACGGGATCACCCCCGCGGGGAATGGTGCGCCGCGCCGCCTCCTCCAGGAACCGGGCGTGGTCGCGGACGTAGAGGGACTCCTCGTGCAGCTGGTTCACGTTCATCACCAGCCCGCCCAGGCTCGCCGAGCCGGACCGGACGGCGATGACGGCGGTCCCGGCCACGGCCAGACCCATGTGCCCGCTCATGATCAGCCAGAACATGGCCCCGTACGTCGCCGCCATGGCGAGGCCGGACAGCGCGGCTGCCACCCACTCCGTGACGGCCTTGCCGACGGCCAGCCGCTCCTGCTCCGCCTCGGCGCTCTCCGCCATCCGCTCGTAGCGGCTGAGCAGGAACGGCCCGACGGCGTGGATGCGCACCTCCTGTGCCGCGGTGCGCTCCGTGAGCAGGTTGCCGATGAGGCGGCCGGCCCGCACATGCTCGACCCAGCTCATCACCGACACATACCGTTCCTGCGCCACCCGCATCGCGCCCCAGCCGCGCGGCGCCGCGATCAGGAGCAGCATCGGCAGCAGCACCGGGTGGAGGATGGTGAGCACACCGGCCGTGGAGAAAAGGGAGATGGTCCCGTTCAAGGCGGCCACGCAGGCGCTGATCATGCGACGGGCGGAACCGGCGCCGTACTGGGCGACGTCGATCAGCCGCCGGAACTCCGGGTCCTCGATGGCCTCCAGCTCGACGGACGCGGCGGCGGCCAGGTACCGCGTCGTGGCGATCCGTTCCACCAACGGCTCCAGCCGGCCCGCCCGCGAGGTGGACCAGCCGGCCAGACCGGAGTTGACCACGGCGGCTCCGGCGGCGGCGAGCAGTCCGGGCAGGATCGCGTGCAGCCGCTGGCCGGGGGTGCCCGAGCCGAGCAGGGCGTGCATCACGGCGTTCACCGCGAGCAGCCCGACCGCCGCTGCGGCACCCTGCCCGACCTCGCTGACGGCGACCGTGAGCAGAGCGCGGCGGTCGGCCTGCCACGCCATCCGCAACGTCGTCCCGACCAGCCTCGGCATGGAGCGCAGAGCCGACATCATCGTCAGGTCGAGCCAGGCACGCTCATGTTCCGACCAGCCCATGTCGTAGCGCAGAGGACCGCCGAAGAGCTCCCGCTCGGCGTCGGAGACCTCCGGCTCGGCCATCCGCACGCGCCCGAAGAACCTCTTCACAGCGCACCTCCCCGCCCGGACCGGCGCGGCACCCGGAGAACCGGCGTGCGCGGCCGTCGCGCCGCGTGATGGAGAGTCGCGCCAGCTGGTGTCCTGGCCGAAGTCGACATGGGTCCCCCTTGCCGGTTGTGTGACAGCTCCTGCGACTCAACGAGCGGGCGGTGGTTTCGAACACACATGTTTCGGTCGTGTCGGGATGCCCGGGAACGATCGGCCGGCACGACTCCCGGAAGGCCCGGGGGAAGCCGCCCGGACACGCGGGTCGTTCGCCAAGCCGCTCCGCAAGGTCTGCCGCCACCTCACCATCACCGGCCTCGCCGCCGTCGCCGTGTCTTCACCGGCTTCACGGCGGGCGCGCCGCTGTATAGGCTGCCTCGTGCAGCTGGTTCGCCCTGCCCGCCAGGCAGGCGCGTCGTAAGAGGGAACCCGGTGGGAATCCGGGACTGCCCCGCAGCGGTGAGCGGGAACGACCGCCGTCATACGCACTGGGCCCGGCAAGCGGGTCTGGGAAGCGACGGCCAGTAGGTGCCTCGTACACGTCGTACGGCACGAGGCGTGCTCGCGAGTCCGAAGACCTGCCACTGCCCGTGCGCGGCCATCGCGTACGGCATCTCGGTGACCTCGAGGGCGGGTCGGCGGCAGGGGCGGGCACCCATGGTGTCCCGCTGCCCTTCGTCATCCCTTCGCGCCCTCGTCCCGTCCCGGGAACCCATGACGAGTGCTCGCGAAGGAGAGTTCCGTGACAGCCGAGTCCGCAGCCGCGGCAGTACAAGCCACCGTGTACGGCTACCCCCGCCAGGGACCGAACCGGGAACTGAAGAAGGCGATCGAGGGCTACTGGCAGGGCCGGGTCACCGCCGATGCCCTCCGGCGCACGGCCGCCGGCCTGCGCCGCTCCACCTGGCGGCACCTGGCCGACGCCGGTCTGGGCGAGGTGCCGACCGGTGACTTCTCGTACTACGACCACGTCCTGGACACCACCGTCATGGTCGGTGCGATCCCCGACCGCCACCGCGCCGCGGTCCAGGAGGACGCCCTGCAAGGCTACTTCGCCATGGCCCGCGGCACCCAGGAGGCGGCGCCGCTGGAGATGACCAAGTGGTTCGACACCAACTACCATTACCTGGTACCCGAGTTGGGGCCGGACACCGTCTTCGCGGCCGACTCCGGCAAGCAGACCGCCGAACTGCGCGAGGCCCTCGCCCTCGGCCACACCCCGCGGCCCGTCCTGGTCGGCCCGGTCACCTACCTGCTGCTGGCCAAGCCCGCCCCCGGCGTCGCGGTGGACTTCCAGCCGCTCACCCTGCTGGACCGGCTGCTGCCCGTGTACGCCGAGGTGCTGGCCGACCTGCGGGCCGCGGGCGCGGAGTGGGTGCAGCTGGACGAGCCCGCCCTGGTCCAGGACCGCACCCCGGCCGAGCTGAACGCCGCCGCCCGCGCCTACCGCGACCTCGGCCGACTCGCCGACCGACCGAAGCTGCTGGTGGCCTCGTACTTCGACCGGCTCGGCGAGGCGCTGCCCGTGCTGGCGAAGGCCCCGGTGGACGGGCTCGCCCTGGACTTCACCGGCCCGGCCGCCGCCAACCTCGACGATCTCGCCGCGGCCGGCGGTCTGCCCGGCAAGCGGCTGGTCGCCGGTGTCGTGGACGGGCGCAACGTCTGGGTCAACGACCTGAAGAACTCGCTGACCACGCTGGCCACCCTCCTCGGCCTCGCCGACCGGGTCGACGTGGCCGCCTCCTGCTCCCTGCTGCACGTCCCGCTCGACGCCGCGGTCGAGCGGGACATCGAGCCGCAGATCCTGCGCTGGCTGGCGTTCGCCCGGCAGAAGACCGCGGAGATCGTCACGCTCTCCCGCGCCCTGGCGCAGGGCGCGGACACGATCGCGGCGGAGCTGGCCGCGAACCGCGCCGATCTGGCCTCCCGCGCGGGCTCGCCCATCACGCACGACCCGGCGGTACGGGCCCGGGCGTCCGCCGTCACCGCCGCCGACACCCGCCGCTCCCAGCCGTACCCGCGACGCTCGGCCGCCCAGCGCGCGCACCTGCGCCTGCCTCTGCTGCCGACGACCACCATCGGCTCCTTCCCCCAGACCGGAGAACTGCGCACCGCCCGCGCCGACGTACGGGCCGGAAGGACCGACGAGGAGACGTACGAGCGGCGCATCGAGGCCGAGATCCGCGAGGTGATCGCCTTCCAGGAGAAGACCGGCCTCGACGTGCTCGTGCACGGCGAGCCCGAACGCAACGACATGGTCCAGTACTTCGCCGAACAGCTCACCGGCTACCTCGCCACCCGGCACGGCTGGGTCCAGTCCTACGGCACCCGCTACGTCCGCCCGCCGATCCTGGCCGGCGACATCTCACGGCCGGAGCCGATGACGGTGCGCTGGACGAGGTACGCCCAGTCCCTCACCGACCGGCCGGTCAAGGGCATGCTCACCGGGCCGGTCACCATGCTCGCGTGGTCCTTCGTCCGCGACGACCAGCCCCTCGCCGAGACCGCCCGCCAGGTCGCCCTCGCCCTGCGCGACGAGGTGAACGACCTGGAAGCGGCGGGCACTTCGGTCATCCAGGTCGACGAGCCCGCCCTGCGCGAGACGCTTCCGCTGCGCGCCGCCGACCGGCCCGCCTACCTGGCCTGGGCCACCGAGGCGTTCCGGCTGACCACGGCCGGCGTGCGACCGGACACACAGATCCACACCCACATGTGCTACGCCGAGTTCGGGGACATCGTCCAGGCCATCGACGACCTCGACGCCGACGTCATCAGCCTGGAAGCGGCCCGCTCCCATATGCGGGTGGCCCGCGAACTGGCCCGGCACGGGTACCCGCGGGAGGCGGGACCGGGGGTGTACGACATCCACTCCCCGCGCATCCCGGCCACCGCCGAGGCGGCGGCTCTCCTGCGCGCGGGCCTTGAGGCCCTTCCGGCCGAGCGGCTGTGGGTGAACCCCGACTGCGGCCTGAAGACCCGCACCTGGCCCGAGGTGCGCGCCTCGCTCGAGAACCTGGTGGCGGCGGCCCGCGAGGTGCGCGGCGCCCTGCCCTCCGAGACGCCCTGAGACCAGCGCGAAGCGTCCTGTCTCGTGATCGTCTTCTCGGCCTTCACCGGCAGGTGGCACAACGCGGGGGCTCCCGCAGGCGACGTGCCTGCGGGAGCCCCCGCCGCTGTCACGGTGTGCGGCGTGGACCGATGGACCAGCAGTCCTCAGTTGCACTTACTATGCAACAACAAATTCCATGCAACAGGGGGGGCTCATGACGACCCGATGGATACGCGGTGCCGCCGTCGCCACGGCACTGGCCGGTGGGGCAGCCGCGTGCTCGGCGCCCGGTGGCGGCGAAGGCGGCGGTGGGCCCGCCGACTCGGTCGTGATCGGGGTGGCCTCGGAGCCGGACACCCTCAGCCCGCTGCTCGGCTACGGCAAGGACGGCAACTCGAAGATCTTCGACGGCCTCCTCACCCGCGACGCCGGCCTGAGACTGAGACCCGCGCTCGCCAAGGCACTGCCCGAGGTCGGTGACGGCGGCCTCACGTACACCTACACCCTGCGCGAGGGCGTCGAGTTCAGCGACGGCGAGCCGCTCACCTCCGCCGACGTGGTCTTCACCTACCGGACCATCCTCGACACCAAGACCAACAACACCTCCCGCAGCGAACTGGACGCCATCAAGGAGGTGCGGGCGGACGGCGACGACAAGGTCGTCTTCACGCTCAAGTACCCCTACGCGCCCTTCGCCGGCCGCACGGTCCTGCCGATCGTCCCCGAGCACATCGCCGGCAAGCAGGACCCCAACACCGGCGCCTTCAACACCAAGCCGATCGGCACCGGCCCGTACGTCCTGGCCGACTGGCGCAAGGGCGAGAAGCTCACCTTCAAGGCCAACCCCACGTACTGGGGCGGCGCACCGAAGGTGAAGACGGTCACCATGGCGATCGTCGAGGACGACGACGTACGCGCGACCCGCCTGCGCTCCGGCGACCTCGACGGTGCGATCCTCCCGCCCAACCTCGCCGCCACCTTCGACGACGACGAGAACAAGAAGACCTACGAAGCGAAGTCCTACGACTTGCGCACCGTCACCCTCCCCACGGCCGGCAAGGTCACCGGCGACCGCGCGATCCGCCGGGCCCTGGACGCCGCCGTCGACCGCGAGGCCATGGTCGACAAGATCCTCGACGGTGCCGGCCGCCCGGCCTACGGGCCGCTCCCCGTCGACGACCCCTGGTTCGCCAAGGGCATCGAACGGGGCCAGGACCTCGCGAAGGCCAAGCGCATCCTCGACGAGGGGGGCTGGAAGCCGGGGGCGGACGGCATCCGCGCCAAGGGCGGTCAGAAGGCGGCCTTCACCCTGCTCTACCCCTCGGGCGACAAGGTCCGCCAGGACCACGCTCTCGCGTACGCCTCCGACGCCAAGAAGGCCGGCATCGACGTGAAGGTCGAGAGCGCCACCTGGGAGGTCATCGAGCCGCGGATGAAGAACACCGCGGTCCTCGCGGCCGGCGGCAGCATCGGCGACCCCGACTTCGGCCTCTACACCATGCTGCACTCCTCCCTCGCCGGGAACGGCTTCAACAACATGGGCCACTACGACAACCCGGCCGTCGACCACGCCCTCGACACCGGCCGCCGCGGCCAGGACGAGGCCACGCGCGAAACGGCGTACCGGGCCCTCCAGCGCGAACTCGTGAAGGACCCCGGCTACACCTTCCTCACCCACATCGACCACGTCTACGTCCTCGCCGATCGCTGGCAGGGGCTGACCACGCAACTGGAGCCGCACGAGCACGGCTTCGCCAGCGGCCCCTGGTGGAACCTCGAGGACTGGCAGCCCAAGAAGTGAACCCGCTGCCCTGGGGAGCGATGGCCCGCCTGGCGGGGCGGCGGACGCTGTTCGCCGCCCCGGTCCTCCTCGTCGTCACCTTCGGCGTCTTCGCGATCGCCGCCGCCTCCCCCTTCGACCCCGTCAAGGCCTACGCCGGCACCGCCGCACTCGGCGCCGACCAGGAGACGCTGGACCGGCTGCGGGCCAACCTCGGTGCCGACCAGCCCTTCGCCGAACGCTGGTGGCGGTGGCTGACCTCCGCCCTCACCGGCGACCTCGGCCAGTCCAGCGTGATGCGCCAACCGGTGGCCCAGGTCATCGCCGAACGCCTGGCGTGGTCGGCCTTGTTGTGCGCGGTCGCGTTCGCCGTCGCCGTCCTGGCCGGCACGCTGCTCGGCGTCCTCGCGGCCCGCCGCCCCGGATCCTGGCTCGACCGCACCGTCACCTCGCTCGCCTACGCCCTGGAGGCCGCACCGGTCTTCTGGATCGCCCTGCTCGCCATCTGGCTGTTCGCACTCCAACTGGACGTCCTGCCGGCGGGCGGCCTGACCGACACCGCCAGCGAACAGGTCAGCACGGGCCAGGTGGCGAGCCATATCGTGCTGCCCGCCTGCGTGCTCGCCGTCTCGCAGCTGCCCTGGTTCACCCTCTACGTCCGCCAGGGCGTCGGCGACGCCCTGGCGGAGGACCCGGTACGCGGCGCCCGCGCGAGGGGCCTGGACGAACGCACCGTGCTGCTCGGCCACGCCCTGCGTTCCGGGCTGCTGCCGGTGCTCACCCTGATCGGCTCCCGCGTCCCCGAACTCATCACCGGCGCCCTGCTGGTGGAGAGCGTCTTCAGCTGGCCGGGCATCGCGGCGGCCACGGTGCAGGCGGCCACCGCCGTCGACTTCCCGCTGCTGGCCGCCCTCACCACGCTGGCCACCGCCGCCGTCCTGGCCGGCAACCTGCTCGCGGACCTGCTCTACGGACTCTTCGACCCGAGGGTGAAGCTCAGTGAAATGTGACTCCCATGGCTGAGGCCGCAGTCGAGAGGAAGTGGCGGTCGTACGGCACCAACCGCCGCTCCACCCGCACCGTCCGGGTGCGCACCTCCGCCACGCTGACCGCCCTGACGCTCCTCGCGGTGCTGCTCGTACCGCCGCTGGTCCAGCTCGACCAGCAGGCCGTGGACCTGGCGTCGAAGCTGCTACCGCCGTCCTGGGCCCACCCGTTCGGCACCGACGACGTCGGGCGTGACCTGCTGCTGCGCTGCGTCTACGGCCTGCGGGTGTCCCTGCTCGTCGGGGTGGTGGCGGCTTTGACGGCGACCGTGATCGGGACGGCCGTCGGGGCCACGGCCGCGGCGCTCGGCGGCTGGGCCGACCGCGGCATCATGCGGCTGGTCGACACGGTCTCCTCCGTGCCCCACCTCCTGCTCGGCATCTTCATCGTCGCCCTGTTCCGTCCGGGCGTCTGGCCGGTGGTCGTCTCGGTCGCGCTCACGCACTGGCTGTCGACCGCCCGGATCGTCCGCGCCGAGGTCCTCTCGCTGCGCTCGCGCCCGTACATCGACGCCGCCGTCTCCGCGGGGGCGTCCCGGTGGCGGGTGGCGGTACGGCACCTGCTGCCCGCCGTACTGCCCCAGGCCGCCCTCTCCGCGGTCCTGATGGTCCCGCACGCCATGTGGCACGAGTCGGCCCTGTCCTTCCTCGGACTGGGCCTGCCCACCCACACCGCGAGTCTCGGCACCCTCATCCAGACCGCCCGGGGCTCGCTCCTGGCCGGCCAGTGGTGGCCGACCCTCTTCCCCGGGCTGTTCATCATCGTCCCCACCCTCGCCATCGCCGGTCTCGCCGGGGCCTGGCGGGAACGGATCAACCCCCGCCGCCGATCGGAGCTGATGCTGTGACCGAGCGAGAACCCGTGCTGTCGGTGCGCGGCCTGTCGGTGCGCTTCCTCATGCCCGGCGGGCGCCGCGTCGCCGCCGTCACCGACGCGCACTTCGACGTGGCGGCGGGGGAGTGCCTGGCCCTGATCGGTGAGAGCGGCTGCGGCAAGTCCGTCCTCGCCTCCGCCCTCCTCGGCCTGCTCCCCGCCAACGCGCAGACCACCGGCGAGGCCCTCCTCGGCGACCTCGACCTGGTCACGGCCGACGAGCGCACCCTCGCCCGCACGGTACGGGGCCGCAGGATCGGCCTGATCCCGCAGAGCCCGGCCGCGCACCTGACCCCCGTACGCACCATTCGCTCCCAACTGCAGGAGACAATCGCCGCGTTGACGGGGGTCCGAGGCCGTGCCGCCCTGCGCGACGCCGCCGAGGAGGCCGCCGGACGTGCCGCGTTCCCGCCCGGCCACCTCGACCGCCACCCGCACGAACTGTCCGGCGGCCTCGCCCAGCGCGCCGCCACCGCCCTCGCCCTGGTCGGCGAAGCCCCTCTCCTGCTGGCCGACGAACCGACCACCGGACTCGACCGCGACCTGGTGCGCCACACGGTCGACGAACTGCGCCGCCACGTCGACGACGCCGACCGGGCCCTGCTGATGATCACCCACGATCTGTCCGCGGCCGAACGCGTCGCCGACCGGATCGCCGTCATGTACGCGGGACGCATCATCGAACTCTCCGACGCGACCAGCTTCTTCGGCTCCTCCGGACCCCGCCACCCCTACAGCCGCGGCCTCCTCCAAGCCCTCCCCGAACGGGCCTTCACCCCCATCCCCGGCATGCCCCCCGAACTCGGTGACCTCCCCGACGGCTGCGCCTTCGCCGCCCGCTGCGACCGGGCCACCCCCGCCTGCGCCGCCCAGCCGCCGATGACGGACGCGGTCGCCTGCCACCACCCGCACGTCCCGGAGGACGCCCGTGCTTGAACTGCGCGCCATCACCGCCGGCTACGACCGACGCGCTCCCGTGGTACGGGACTTCTCCCTGACCCTCGCACCCGGTGAGGCCGTCGGCCTGCTCGGCCCCAGCGGCTGCGGCAAATCCACCCTCGCCCGGGTCACGGCCCTGCTGCACCGCCCCTACTCCGGAACCCTGCTCCTCGACGGCACCCCCGTACGCCACTGGCGCCACCGGGCCCCCCGCGAACAGCGCACCGCTTTCGGCGTCGTCTTCCAGGAACCCCGGCTCTCCGCCGATCCCCGGCTGCGGCTCAGCGACCTGATCGCCGAGCCTCTCCGGGCCACCGGCCGTCGTGAGGAGATACCCGAACGCGTCCCCGAGCTGGCCGCGACCGTCGGCCTCACCCCCGACCTGCTGACCAGACGCCCGCACGAAGTCAGCGACGGCCAGCTGCAACGCGCCTGCCTGGCTCGCGCCCTCGTGCTCCGCCCCCGCTGGCTGATCTGCGACGAGATGACCGCCATGCTCGACGCCTCCACCACCGCCGCGCTGGTCGCAGTCGTCGAGGGCTACCGAGCCACGACCGGCGCCGGCCTGCTCGCGGTCGGCCACGACCACACCCTCCTGAAGCGCTGGTGCGACCACACAGTCGAGTGGCGAGCTCTGACCCCTGACGCCTGAACCTGCTTCCGGGAGTGCCCCGATGGTGCCTGATCGCGCTGACGGGGAACGTCGCTCCGTCCGCCGTACGTGCCTCTGGTTTCACCAGTTGTCGCCGATGTCGAGATTCGCGTCGACCGGCATGCCGTCGTCGGCGAACACCACCACCAGATAACTCCCGGTCGCGACGAGGCGGTCGTAGAGTTTCTCCGCCAGCTGCCAGGTCTCGATGGACTCGGACCGGGAACGGGCGGTCAGCATCGCCGGAACCTTCTCGAACACCCAGCCCGGCTCTCCGTCGTCGACATACAAGGAAATGCTCACCGAGTCATTCTCGAACCAATACCGATGGCTCCCGGAATCCCCCGGTTCACCGGGACTGTCCTCGAAGGACACCTCCAGAATTCGAGCGACATCAGCCCACAGCCGGTCACCGAATCGCTTCGCGTCCCAATCGCCCTCCGCCAGACCGACGTTGAAGTCGAAATCCTTCTTGGCGCCACCATGCGCCTGGAATCTTCCCATGTGATCACCGCCTTGATCGGCAGCGGACCCCTCTCTCGTGGACACATTGAGCATCGCGGCGACCTGAGATGTGCCGTGCGGTCGGCTGACCGGTGCGGCTGATCGGCGATCTGCCGCCATGTTGCCGCATCGCTTCGCCACGCGGCGCCGCCAGAAGGCCCGAGTGGTCGTCGCCCGGCCGCGCGGTCCAGGCCAGGACGAACCCGCTCGGCAGGAAGAAGAGCCCCACGCCCCAGGTGCCCGACCGGGCGAGGATGGCGGAGACCGACTCGCCCGCCGGCGGCGATGAATCGGATGCGGTGGGCCGGCTTGTCCCGAGGGGCTGAGCGGCGACTGACAGCGCGCTCGTGCGGGACGGCCGCGTCGTACGCCGAACGCCTCTGACGGGGGCGGTGGTTCAGCTCCGGGCGGCGACGGTGCTCGGTGAGTCGCCCTCCTGCGGGCTGTCCCCCTGCTCGGTCGCCGCCGCGGCCGACTCGGGCTTGCCCGGCAGGAACCATCCGGCGATCAGCACGGCGAGGGCTGCCCCGAACACCCACCAGGAGGTGGTCTGGAAGGACTCCACCGGGCTGTGGCCGCTGTCGGCCTGGCGCTGCAGCAGCAGGGCGACGACGGCGATGCCGAGCGAGGCGCCGAGTTGGTTGATGATGTAGAGCACCGAGGTGCCCTGTGCGACGGACTCGCCCGGCAGCGTCCGGTACAACGAGCCCATGGTGGGCGCGCCGATGAAGCCGAGGCCCACCCCGGTGGTGAACGCGCAGCCGCCGAGCAGGACTTCACTGGTGCCGGCACCGGCCTGGGTGTACGCCAGGGAGCTCAGGGTGATGACGAGGGCGCCGAACGGGGCGAGCCGCCTGGCCCCGACCGTGTCGCTGAGCCGGCCGGCCACCGGCATGGCCAGGAATGAGCCGACGCCGAGCGGGGCGAGCAGCAGCCCGGCCGCGAGCACGCCGTGGCCGCGCACCTCCTGCTGGTAGAGGGGGACGAGGAACAGCATCGAGAAGAGCATGACACCGGTGAGCCCCATGACCGTGACGCTGGCGGAGAAGCTGCGGCCGCGGAACAGGCCGAGGCTGATCAGGGCCTTGGCGCCGACCCGTACGGCGTGCGCGCCATAGCCGATGAGCAGCACGGCGCCCAGGGCGAGGGCCGCGATCACCGGGGCGCTGCCGAAGCCGGCGTCCTCGCCGGCCCGCGAGAGCGCGAAGGTGAGGACGGCGAAGGCGGGGCCGAGCAGCGCGAGGCCGACGAAGTCGAGCGGGCTGGTGGTCCGTTCGCTCTTGGGCGGGTCGGTCGGCACGATGCGCAGGGAGAGTGCGAAGGCCAGTACGCCGATCGGGATGTTCACAAGGAACATCCAGCGCCAGTCCAGGCCCTCGATGATGAGACCGCCCAGGACGGGGCCGAGGACGGGGCCGAGCGGGATCACGATGCCCATCAGGCCCATGACCCGGCCCACGCGTTCCGGCCCGGCCACGCGGGCGAGCAGGGTGAGCATGATCGGGTCGAGCATGCCGCCGCCGAAGCCCTGGATCACCCGGAAGACGATCAGGCTCTCGATGCTCCAGGCGAGGCCGGAGGCGAGCGAGCCGAAGACGAAGAGGGCCAGGCCGGTCAGCCACATCTTCTTGCTGCCGAAGCGGTCGACGGCCCATGCGGTGAAGGGGATGGCGAGCGTGACCGCGATGAGGTAGCCGGTCGCGACCCAGCCGACCGTGCCGAGGGAACTGTCGAAGTGGTCGCCCAGGGTGCCGATGCCGACGTTCACGATCGTGCCGTCGAGCAGGCCCATGAGCCCGCCCATCAGGAGCACGATGATCAGGCAAGGAAGAGCTCTTCAGGGAGGCCGTGTGCGTCACCGCCGAACAGGCCACCGCCAAGAGCCTCGCCGTGGTCGCGCGCCTCGGCAGCGACGTGGACGACCTGCCGCACGCGCTGCAGGACGTCGGATACCGCCTCCTGCTCTGCTACTCCAGCGATGACGCCTGGGCCCTGCGGCGCCTGCTGCACGCCGAGATCTCCCGCTTCCCCGACCTCTTCGAGAAGGTCTGGGGCAGTGGCCCGAACCGGCTCTCCGAGGCCCTCGCCGACCGCTTCGCCCGGCTCGCGCTCGTGGGCCGGCTGCGCCTGGACGACCCGGTGCGGGCCGCCGAGCAGTTCGTCGCGCTCCTGACCGGGCCGATGGAGGGCCGTTCCGTCCTCGGCACCCGCGCGGTGCCCGACGAGGAGCTGCGGGCCACTGTCGCCGCCGCCGTCGAGACCTTCACGCGCGCCTTCGCCGCATGACGCGAGGAGAGCTGACGCCCTCTCCGACGGCGACGCACTGGCCGAGCCCGCCTCCAAGTAGCCGCGCAGCTCGACCAGTTCGCGCGGGAAGTCGTCCGGCGACACATAGCCGTCGCGGCCCAGGGCCCGGCCGGCGCCCGCGTCACTGCCGCCCGCCCGGCCCATGCCCAGGTCGATGAGCCCCGGACGCAACTGCCCACCAGGTAGGGGTGGTCAGTTCCCGGACATCAGACGGGCGCTTGGTCGGTGGCACCAACCACAACAGCCTGGTTGGCGCCGAGGCCCAGGCGTGGAGCCCTGTCACCGAAAAGAAGCGATGTTCCTCCCGATCATCGACTTCGGCGGACGCCCTGTAGAGTGAAGAACGCCCTTGACCTGCACAAAGCAGGCAGGGAGCCATCTTACAGGAGTCCAAAGTGCTGCGTACTCTGTTCAAGTCCAAGATCTAGCGTTTGGGTGTTTGCGCAGGTCAGGGGCGTGAAGGAAGCCCCTCAGGTCAGCAAACGGTCAGCGTGCGTCGCAGTCCTATCTCCGCTTCCTGACCTTCCGCCCTCTGCACAATGCCTGTGCATGGTTCCTCGCTCCGGCTCGGAAGGTTCGACACGTGGCCCGACAGCTCGTCCGTGGCATGGGGTCCTTCTTCAAGGACTGTGACTGTGCCAAGCCGACCCATTGCGCACCCGTATACGATTCGGTTCAGGGACGCGCTTGGCAAGCAGCGCGAGGAGTCCGGCTACGACACGCAGGACGACGGGATCGAGCGCCTCACCCAGATCTATTGATCCGAAACTCAAAGGGTTCTATTCGAGAATGTAGCGGAGGTGCGGGCCGCTGAAGTAGCCCCGGACGATGTGCTGCTGGCGTTGGCGTCGGTGGAAGAACCGTCGGGCCTCGGCGGCGAGTTGGGCCTGGTCGCGGCCCGGCTGTGCATAGGCAGCCTCCGTTTGAGGTGGGCGTTGACCAGCTCGTCGGGGTTCAGGTCGGGCGAGTACGACGACAGGAAGTGCAGCTCGATCCGGTCCGGGTGATCGGCGAGCCCGGTGCGGACCTTGCGGGAGCGGTGCGCGGTGGCCGTGCACGACGAGGTGGACCTTGTGGTCGAAGTGGTCGGTGAGCTGGTCGAGGAAACGGCACATCACGTCGGCGTCGAAGGTCTCGGTGAAGACCATGAAGTGCATCCGGTTGCCCGAGCGGCGCACGATCGGGGTCCACCCTTGGCGCCCCAGGTGCGGCCGGCGGTGACCTGGTCGGAGCGGATGCCGACCTGGTCGGCGAAGAGCACTCCGCCGCACTCGGCTTTCTCCATAGCGCGGATCGCCGGCCAGGTCTCCTCCCGCCAACGCGCACCGCCTCCGGGTTCTGCTCGACGGCCCGGCTGGGCCACGAGCGCCTCACGTCCGCCGGCCAGCCACTTCGCCCACCAGATCTCCACGGCACGGCCTTCAGCGGGATCTGGAACACTGCCGCGACATCCTCGCGAGTCCGGCCCGCCACCAACGCGGCCACCGCCCGCAGCCAAAGTGCCTCCTGCGCCGATGGCGGCAATTGCCGGGCGTCCCTCACCAGTTGACTTGCGCGGGGATCAACGACCCGAGACACCTACCGTTTCGGATCAATACCTCGTGAACCGGCCCTCACACCAGCGATCTGGAAGTGCGCGGGTCCATCCAATCCAAACGTTTTGAGTCAGTTACCGATCCGACGAGGCGCGCACCATGGCGAGAAACGGGCTCGGGCCTCCGTGCCAGGAGACCCTCAGCGCCTCACGTGCCCGCGTACAGGCCACGAAGAGCAGACTCAGCTCGCTTAGCAGATCCTCGCGGTGCTGCTGAGCGTCGACCTCCTCGGCTGTGATGGCACTGCGCATGGGGACGATACCGTTATTCACCCCGGCTACGGCCACACAGCGAAATTCGAGCCCCTTCATGCGGTGCATGGTCCCGATACGGACGCCGTCACTTGTCCCTGACGGTGAAGAGCCGAGAACGGTCGCGCCTATCCCCGACCGTTCCAGAGCCTGAGCGACATCCTTCCCGAGCTGGACGAACCGAACGGCGATTCCGATCTCGGCCGGAGCGACGCCTGCCGTCACCCACTCCCCGATCTGGGCCACGAGTCCGGCGAGCTCCTCGGCCTTGCTGGAAGCCGGCACGAGCTGCGGAGGCGCGCCGCGGAATGCAGAGCGGTAGCCACTCAGGGACTCGTCGCCCCCGTCCATGTCATCGACGCTTGTACCCGTCAGCAGGCCGGTGGACCAGGACAAGATCTCCTTGGTCGTACGGTAGTTGATGCGCAGGCGCGTCGAGCGACCGGTGACAGGAATGCCGAGGCTGCGCAGTGACACCCTGTTGCCGTAGATGCGCTGGTGGGTGTCTCCTGCGATGAACAGATCATCGGCCCCCGGAGTAACCAGGGCCCGCAAGAGGCGCCATTGGGCCGGGTGCAGGTCCTGCGCCTCGTCGACCACTACATGACGGAACCGGCGCTCACCGCCGCGCTCCTCCAACAGCCGGGCGGCCTCCGCGCAGATCTGCAGGAAGGTCCACTCGCCGTTGGCCCGCAGTTCCTTCGTGAACGCCTCGACCGCGCGCCATACCTGGGCCCGTTTCAGCGGCCCGAGCGGGGTGCCGCGACCGCTGCGCGAGGCCTTGAGGTACGACTCCGCGGAGCGTACGTCCTGGGCGAGGATGACGTGCCTCCACTCCTGGTCGAGGAAGACGTCGGTGAAGTCGATGCCGAGACGGCGGGCGATCCGCGCCCAACGTGCGGTGATCTCCTTTTGGCCGGTGATGACGGACAGAGAGGTGCGCCGGTCCTCTCGGACGATCTGGTTGGCCAGCGCGTCGATATTGACGACGTGGATCTTGTCGCGCAGTTCCGCGTCGGGGATGAGCAGTTCGAGGCTCCGGCTCAGGTCGGAGGCGAGGTCCCGGGTGAACGTGGTCAGCAGGATGGATTTGTCCGGTGCCTCCGACGGGAGTTGCTGCGCGAGGTGCAGCGCCCGGTGCAGGGCAACCACGGTCTTGCCCGTGCCGGGGCCACCGGTCACGCGCGCCGGGCCGCTGTAGGAGGGGCGGCAGGCCACCTTGCGCTGGCTCGGATGCAGGAAAACCCGCCAGGCGTCGAAGGGTCGCGTAAGGATCTCCATCAGCTCGTCGGGACCCGAGATCAGCGCGATACGGCCCTGGGCACGTGCCATGGCGGCCGACAGCCCGTCCTTTTCACTCACAGGCACGGATCGGTCGTCACCGGTTACACCTGTGACCTGCTGGGGCACGCTTGGCGGCGTCTGCTCCAGCTGTGCCTGCACCACTTCGCGCCATACGTCGTCGACTCCCATGCCGGCCGCGAGGCCTGCCAGCACGTCGTACTGCTGCTCAGGAAGAATCTTGTGCAGGGCGTCGAGATGCGACTCGTCACTGAGATGCCGTACCAGGGGAAGCAGGTCGGCGTCGATTCCCAGGCGGGTCAGGTCCTTGTCGGAGACGTGGGTGAACAGCCGCTTCGTCGTGTCGGCGGCGATGGCCCGCACTCCTGCCGTGGCCCGCTCCAAGGCGACGTCGTTGCGCAATTCGATGCCCTGCGTGGCCGAGTTTAGGGTCGCCCGGTGCTTCACTGCCCACGCGATCGCGTCGTCGTGCGGCAGGACTTTCAGCAGCAGAAAGCTGTCTCCCGACTCTGGAGCCAGCACTACACCCCGCATGAACTGGGTGATGCGGATGGTGCGGATACGGGGGTCTCGGGCCTTTTCCAACTTCTCCAGGTGGAGGCCTGCGTGTCGGTGTTCCTGGAACTTCTCGAAGACCTCGTGGACGCGCTTCTGAACAGGCCTCTCCAGTCGGGCGAACTCCATCAGGAAGTCCTTGTGGATACCCAGCGTTGCCATCAGTGTCGAAGTCCTCTACGTCCTCTGCACCCTCGCCCGAGCGGTCCGGCGATTTCCTCGATCACCGTATCCGCCGCGTGCTCCATGCGACTATCGGCTGAGACAGGCCGCCTGCGCACACATCAGATCTTCAACCGCTGCAGCACGCCTCGCCGTTGCAGGTCCCGTATATGCTCGGCTGCCCTCTGGGGTGCCGTTCCCCCGATGACGAGCAGTCCGGCTTCGATGTTCCGATGGACTCCCGACTCGGTGAGGTTCGCGCTGCCCAGCCACAGAACGCGCCGGTCGGCAACCGCCAGTTTCGCGTGCTGCCGCGCGGGTCGGTGGTCGCGCTGCTCGGGGGGCCAATGCCACAGCCCTATGCCCGAGACATCGGAAAACGCCTCGGCCGGCTCGGGCCCGTGCAGCAGGCCGTCGGCGCCGGTCCTCGTCTCCACCACGACGTGGACCTCGACCCCCCGGGCCACCGCCGAGCGGAGCGCGGCCGAGAGCGGTGCGTAGGGACGGGCCGCGTATGTCATGGCGAGCAGTTCCTGCTCCGCGCGACCGACGACCTCGGACAGAACGCGCGCGGTGGGACGCACCGGTACTCCGGGAGTGGCCGGGCCGCTCCAGACGGGACGGATCTCGACGACATCCCGCTGCCGTGCCTGCCCGGCTAGGTAACCGCGCAGGTACGCGGCGGCCTCGGAGGGCGGCACGTGTTCCTGTTCCGCGACCTCGTACATGGTGCGGATCGCCTCGCACGCGCCCGGATCCTGAAGCATCGTCAGCGCGTACTCGACGCCCTTCCCCCGTGCGAACAGCCCGGCCAGATCCTTGGTGCGCGCCACCCCCAGTGAGGCGGCGGCGGACTGCGCCGCCGCCTCGAACCGCTTGCGGCTCACGGCCGCAGACCGATGGGGGTCAGCACCTGGTCCGTGTCATCCCCGAGCGGTACGAGGAAACGGCGGTCGAGGAAGCGGTTGCCGCGCTCACACGTCGTCTCGGACACGAACAGGCATACGTGGCAGGCGGCGCCGTGCAGGTAATCGGCCGGATCACGGGGGAGCCGCTCGGCGCACAGTGGATCGGAGGAGCAGCGGGCCGCGTCCTTCAGCGCTCTGCGGACGATCCGCTCGAAGTCCCGTTCCTCGGCCAGTGAGACGAGTCCTCCCAGGGTGCCTTCGGAGTCGGGAACAGCGGTGTAGATGAGGATGCCGGTGTGAGGGTTCTCCTCGTCTCCGGCGTAGATGCGTTCACCGAGGCTTGCCGAACTGTAGCCGCACTCCAGGGCGATGGTCCGGATCAGCAGGTGGGACAGCGAGTGCAGCGCTATGTAGCGCTCGCCCGGCCAGCCCCGCATCGGGTCGAACGAGCCCTGCAGGCGGTCGGACTTGCGGTTGGTGCGGAAGCGGGCGAATGCCTCACGGTGCGCCTGCATGGCAGGCGACTTGCGCATACGGTCCTCCCACTCGGCCATCAGGTCCTCCCGCACCCGCAGGAAGATCCCCTCCCCGCGGACCTCGCTCGCGGGCACCCAGTTCTGGGCGGTGCGCGCCAGGCGCACCCGCGTGGCGATCTCCGGAGCCTCAGGGTCCGGAGCGTCGAGGCGGGTGAAGCCGATCAGCGCGCGTGCCTCACGCAGTCGCTGGACCTGCCGTACGTCGGCGAAGAGGTCCTGCAGCGCGTCGGGAACGGTCACCTCCTCCAGCGCGAAGTCGTCGGTGACGTCGGGCAGGGGAGAGGAGGACAGTACTGCCCATTCGGGGCTCAGCAGGTCAGCGGTCGTCATCGCCGGCGCCGCCTCCTGGGACGGCTTGCCGTCGAGCCGGTCACGGTGCGCCTGGACCGCGGCAATGAGCGCGTCCGCGTCGTATTCCTTGAGGTAGGCGTAGGCCGGGGTGCCGGCGAAGGCGTCGAAGATCGCGCGCGAGGTGACGTTCTGGAGGTCGGCCCAGCGCTCCTCCACCAGTTCGGCGAGGTCGGCGTCCTTGGCGGGTGGCAGCGCGAGAGTGCTGAGTGTCATCGGGAACCACTGGTTGGACGCGCCGGCGACCATAAGAGTGGCATCCCGGTCACAGCCGTCCTCGTACGTGCCGAGGTGCGGGTGCCGTCCTCTGCAGGCGGGCAGGTTGCGTCGTCCGCGTTCGCCCATCGCGTCCCGGATGTTGCGCTGCTCGCCGCAGGCCACGCACTCCAGGGTGACGTTGGCCGCCTGGTTGCCGCCGTGGTCCTTCATCCGCAGCAGTGGCCGGGGCATCTTCGAGCACGGGCTGCCGTGGTGGACGAACAGCGCGTACGGGAACTCGTCGAGGTGCCCCGCCGTGCACACCAGGGTGAAGCGGGCCGCGACGGCGAGCGGCTTGCCCGGCTTGCAGTCGTGGACGAACTTGGCCTCGTGCGGGGCGCGCGGGTTGTTGTTGACGAACGCGAACGCGTCGGAGTCGATGGGCGCGAGGAGGTTGCAGGCCGTGCATCGCAGCCACTGTGGGAAGGGTGTGACCGGCACGCCCACACCCTGGGCGGCCAAGTCCTTGGGGGCGTTGTCCGCGCCCTCCATCCAGGGGGCGGAGCGCAGTTCGTTGACCTGCGCGGAACCGTAGAGCTGAAGGGCTCGGTTGACGGCGGAGCGCAGCCGCGGCTCGTCGATGACGTACCCGGCCAGGCCGGTGTAGCTCCAGGAGTCCAGGCCCTTCACCAGAACGGAGAAGTTGGGCAGGTCGATCAGGGAACCGACGCCCGCGGTGTACATGAGGTGGCTAGGGCGGGCCGCGCCCACCCGCCGGTAGTAGCGCTCGGTCATCGTCGTCCCCTTCCGGCCGCCGCGGGCGCGGCGTCCCCGTACTCGTCGGCGTCGACCGGCGCAGCCGCGGCGTCGGCATCGGCGTCACCGGCCGGCGTGAAGTACCAGTCCGGCCCGCTGTGCGTGGCCTGCTCCACGAAGTTCCCCCCGCCGGGCAGAAGCAGGTTCAGTTCGTTCTCGGTCTCACGCATCGACATCGGGACGGTGAGTTCGTCCCACCGCGAGCCGTCGGCCCGGTGCAGCAGCGGGGTGACCAGGATGTCCTTCTTCTTCTCCGTGCGGTAGCCGAGGACGCCCCCGCGCTCGCGCTGCTCGGCCCAGGAGTCCTTCAGCGCGGTGATGCGCTCGGACAGGTACTGCCGGGCACGCTCGCCCGCGACCCGGTCCGCTCGCTCCAGGAGCCGTTCCTCGACCCGCGCGGCGATGGAGCCGTCGAGATCGACGTGGTGTGCGTCGGTGTTGCGTGAGTGCTCGTAGGCGGCCTGGCGCAGTGCCGCGATGTACGTCGGTGCGGTGCCGCGGTCGAGGGCGCGCCGGGTAAACGGTGTGACCGACAGAGCCTCGACCTGGCGGTAGAACGTCGCGTGGTAGTGGGTGAAGTCCTCGAAGTGCGCGAGATCCCGGGGCCGGGACCAGTTGTACAGCGTGACGACCAGGCCGGGGCGGCGGGCGTCACGGCCGACGCGGGAGGACGCCTGGATGTACTCGGCGGTGTTCTTCGGCTGGCCGACGACGAGCATCAGACCGAACCGCGACACGTCCACTCCCACCTGGAGCATGGAGGTGGCGAGGACGACGTCCACCGCCCGCTTCTCGATGTGAGTCAGGGCTACGCGCGGCTCTCGCTTCTCCCGCCGTGCAGCTGCATACTCCGCGAACAGCGCCCGACGCCGCGGGGAGGTGTCCGTTTCCGGATCGAATGCTGTCTCAAGCCGCTTGAGCGTGGCGCCGATGTCGGCCGACGAGATGCGCGACGTCAGCTCCTGGATGTTGAGCATCCCGGACTTGGTGACGATGCGGTCGGCGATCGTGTCGTGGCCCTTGCGGCTGCCGTTGATCCGCACGCGGGTGGCGATGTCGTCGTCCATGTAGCGCCGCATGCCGGCGAGTTCGCGGGTGGCGTTGAAGTAGCCCACCAGCGTCATGTACGGGTCCGCCGGGGCGCCGTACGTGTCGAAGAGCTCCTGGGCACCGAGCAGCAGGATCTCGGCGACCCTGATCTCCGCGGCCTTCAGCCGTGTGCCGTGCGCGCACACGCCGAGGTAGCGGCGGCCGGGTGAGCTGCGGGTCACGTCGACCTGCTGGGAGAAGAACGTGTCGCCCACGTCCACCACCTGCGGCGGGAAGACTGCCACCTGCCGGGCGAACACCCCGCGGACCTGGTCCGCGGCCCGCTTGGTAGTCGCCGTGGAGGCGACGATCTTCGGCCCCACCTCGTGCCGGCGTCCGTCTGCGTCCGTGTACGTCCAGGTACAGAGCTGGTCGACCGCCGCCTCGAAGAGCCCCACGGTGGTACCGAGCGCTCCGGAGATCAGGTGCAGCTCGTCCTGGATGATCAGGTCCGGCGGTCGCAGCCGGGTGACGGGTTGCGCGGCTACCGCCGGCAGCCGCTGGCCCCTGCGGGTGTGCCGGCTACGGCAGCCGGTGCGCTCGTCGAGGTCGTCGTGCCGGTAGCCGTGCCGCGGGCACCAGTCGGTCACGCGTCCGAAGAGCAGCCCGGCGTACCCGTTCCACGGCAGCTGGGCCAGCTTGTCGACGGTCGCGATCACCATCGCGGGGGCGAGCCGGTAGATCTCCTCGTCCACGGTGAGCACGGGAATACCCTCACCGGGCGCCCCGAGCCGGGAGAAGGGGCACCGCTCCTCGCCCTCGCCGCGCGGGCAGTACAACAGCACCCGGCGCCGGTCCTCGTCGTAGTCCATGTTCGAGTGGGCGGACAGGCCCTCGCCGCACCACGGGCAGGTCAGTACCTGGATCACGCGCGCGTGCTTGTCGCTGGAGCTCTCCTTGGCGCCGGCGATCTGCTCCTGGGCCTCCGAGAACCAGTTGGGCGAAACCGAGCTTCCCACCCACAGGCCGATACGGAACGGCGTCTCGCCCCACCGCCGGTCCCGTACGACCTCCTGGCGCCGCAGCACCTCGCAGGCGCTGACCAGGGCCGCCGCCCGCTGGAACTGCTGTGCCGTCAGAAGCCGCAGCGTGTACCGCATGAGTACGCCGACCCCGGCCCCGCCGTCGCGGGCCTCGCTGCCGCTGCCCACGACGCCCTGGAGGCGACGCAGAGCGAAGGTGTAGGCGGCCAGCCCGAGATACGCCTCCGTCTTGCCGCCACCGGTCGGGAAGAACAGCAGATCAACGAGGGCTTCGCGTCCGGTGCCCCGGTGCGGGTGGCCGGGCTGGCTGAGCGAGGCGAGGTTGAGCAGCACGAACGCAAGCTGGAAGGGCCGCCAGCTGGCCGCCTTCTTGTCTTCGCCACGGACCTGCTCGAACGCCTGCCGGTAGCCCATACCGTCCTGCCCGGCACGCAGGGCGGCGATGGCGGTGTTCCGCCGCTGCAGGGCCATGGCCCGGTTGGCGAAGCGGAAGGCTTCCAGGGCGTTCGGGTCCGCGCTGAGCGCGTCGATGCCGAACGCTATGCGGTGGCAGACCTCCGCCGCCTGGTCGATGGCGGTCTCGGCAGCGACCCGCAAGTCCTCGGGCAGCGTCCGGGCCTTGGCCCGCTGTTCCTGGAGCCAGGTGTGGTACCCCTCGGCGAGCGGCGCCAGCGTGGCGGTGAGCTCCTTGCGCCGCTCGGGAACGGCCAGCGCGGCGAGTTCGTCCATCCCCAGCTCAAGGCCGTCCAGGAGAGGCTGCTCGGCGGCCGTCGGTGCCTGCGTGGCCGGCACGTCGTATTCCGGAAGCCAGGTGGTGCGCAGCCGGTGGGCACGGCGCTCACCCTTGCGTACGTCCGCCCGCACAGCCACGTTACGGCCGACGGCATGCCGCAGACTGTCCCGGTAGAGCAGCCGCAGACGCCGCTCCTCGACGTCCTCCGAGGCGCCGGCCGAGGCCGGGTCCAGCGGATCGTCGATCGGGAGGAAAACGGCTGCCTTCTCGTCGGGGAACGCGGTGACCGTGAGCTCCGTCTGGAACAGCCACTGGGTGTCCCGGCGCTCGGCGTCGTTCTCCCGCAGCCGGTTGACGAGCGCGATCTCCACCACCCGCAGGTCCTCGCCGCCCTGCCCGGCGGCACGCTCGCGCACCTGGACGTCGAGGCAGACACCGGAGGACTCGTCGCCTTCCAGGATCCGGCTCTGATCTCCGGTACGCGTCACGTCGATGCCGACCGGGTGCGCCACGGGCTCACGCCCCCACACCTGCGCCGGACGGCCGTCGGAGGTGAATCCGCTCGTCAGCGAGTACCGCCCCCATGCCGCCTGCACGGTCAGCGCACCGACCGACGCCGGAACGACGAACGACAGCCCCATGGACGAGGCCCAGATCCGCCCGGAGGCCTGAGGGGTGAGCCGGTCCTCCAGCGCGCCCTCTTCCGTCCCGGCGTCACTGCCCGGCTCGACATCGGCCTGCTGGGCGGCGTTACGGGCGATCTGGGTCGCCGTCTCGCTGCTCTCCGGCCGGGGGCCCAGCATGCCGACGAGGTAGCGGTCGCGCGGCCCGGCCGACCGGTGGGGCAGCTCCTCCGTGTCGCCGTCCCAGGGCCCGAGCAAGTCCCGCCGGATGTACTTCACCAGGTGGTCGCGTACGTCGTAGGAGTCGCCGGGGAGGAACGTCTGCGGCACCCCTTCGATGGGGTGGCGCACACCGGGGGCTGCGGCGGCGGGCTGGGACGGCATGAGCGATCGGGCCCTTTCGAGTGCTTGCGAGGGGAGTCGGGCGACCGGTTCCGGCGGGGCGGTCTGTCGGGGCGGAGCTGCAGTTGAGACTACCGCCGAGCATGGCTCATGAGACTCTCACAGTCTCATGTATTGACTGAGTTCACAAGTTACTAGCGTAGAGTCCTCAGAAGAGCGTGTCCTCGCGAGGGAACAGGGTGCCGTCGGCGAACTCCCAGCCGTCGTGGGAGTCGGCATCGGCCGGGGCCCCGGCTGCGGCGTTGTCGGTGGGGGATGGAGACGGTGGGGTGCCGTCGGGTTCCGGCGCGATCAGGGCACCCAGCGCCCCCGGCTCACCGCCGGTCATCGCATCCAGTCTCCGCACCGCCTTGTCCCGCATGGCTGTCCGCAGGGCCGGCGGAATCGGCACGCTCACCATCCTGAGCATGCGGTAGGCGCCGCTCGCGTCCTGGATCAGGAAGCCCAACTGCGCACGTCCGGCCCGCGAGAGCACCAGCAGTTCGCACATCTCGTGCGCGTCGTCCTCGTCGTAGCGGAACCGCATGTGGAGGCTCTGCGCATCGGGGTCGTGCTTGGGGAACCCGACCAGCATGTCGTTGGGGTCGTCGAGCGTACGGTGCCCGATGCGCACCTGGCCGTCGTGCTTGAAGCGCAGGGCCGCCGCCGACTCCATCCCGGCCTCCGCGACATACAGCCACCACGGCTGCGAGCCCACCACCCCGGTCCAGCCGAGCTGTCCCGCCTCGGAGAAGACCTGCCCGACCATGGCCATCCACTCCGGTACGAGGGCGCGCGGGCGCTCGGCGGGTTTCAGCGGCGCATAGTCCTCCTCGGTGAAGACGGGCGTGGGCAGAGCGGGATCGCCTGGGGCACACCAGATCTCCGCGTACTGCCGCAGATACGCCTCGGCTCGGGCCGCTTCCTCGGTGCCGAGGTCGAGGTGGGCGTGCTCCAGCGGAGTGAGCCGCGGGACGAACTCGTCGTCCAGCCAGCGCAGATACGCCCTTCCGGCATCGCGCAGGGAGCGAGAGGAAGCCACGAGATCGGCAGGGAGGACCTCGCCTCCGGCCTCCAGGTTGCCCTCGATCACGATGGTGAGCGCCTCGGCGAGTGCGCGTTCCCGGTGGATCAGCGCCAGGTGGGGAACATACGTCAGTTCGTCGGCGCATTCGGAGGCGTAAGCGTCGATCTCCTCGGCCAGGCCCGGAGTGCGCTCCAGGATGACGCGGGCGAAGGCGGCTTCCCTGCTGCCGGAGTGTGCGTCGAGGTAGGCGAAGTACCCGCACCAGTCACCGTCGTCCGATCCGTCGGCGGGGCCGAGCCCGCGCCGCCAGATGCCGTCACTGTCCAGGGACCACCGCTCCCGCAACTCGCTGTGCACCTGCGGCCAGCCCACCGCCTCGGCCCGCATTCGGGCCCAGTGAGCGAGCAGGCCTTCACCGAGAGGCTCGCGCCACCAGGAGTGGAGCAGCGGGGAGGTGGGGTGACGGAGAGCGGTCCACAACTCCTCCACCTCCGAAACACGCTCAGGGGCCTGCACCCCTTGAGGCCCGGCGAGGCGCACCAGGTCGCCGGCCACGAAAGCGATCTCCCGCCGCTCCATGTCGGCCTGCGCGGCCCGTGCGAGCACGGTGGCGGCGAGCAGCTCATGAGAACCGAGGTCGTGCGGGACGGCGGCGTGAATTGTGGGGGAGATGCGTCGGAGGATGCCCGACAGGTGTGCGGCGAGGTCGTCGAACCAGTCGTGGCGCAGGGCGTAGAAGGTGGAGGTGGTCCCATGGGGCGTCATGAAGGAACATTACGTCTGTTGACTCAGTTCACACAAGGCTCGGCTTCGGGGTGGACGGAGGGATGATGGAAAGATCCCGCTACTCTCCTCCCACCCGTCATAATGCCCCCAGGAGGTGAGCTGCCGTGAGCGTCATGAGCGATCTGATCGAACGGGGCGCTGTCCCCGAGGGGTACAAGGTCGAGGTCTTCGACGGGAGGGTGATCATGACGCCGCAGAGCCCGGAGCAGGACTGGACCGTCTCCGACGTCAAGGACGCGGTCAAGGCTGCGGGCATCGCCCGGGAGCGGGTCTTCGGGGACGTGCTCATCACCTTCCCCGGCGAGAATGACGCGGCGCCCGACCTGACGATCATCGGCTTCGACGCCGAGCGCCGGAAGAACAGCTACTCCTGCGTCGACGTGCTGGCCGTGGTGGAGGTCCCGTCCGAGCCGGAGGACGAGAAGGACTACGTCAGGAACGTCCGGAAGTATGGGCGGTTCGGCATCGACGTCTACATGATCGCCGACCCGTTCAAGCAGGCGGTCACGCTGATGTCTGAGCCGCACGCCGCCGGGTACGGGCGGGTGCTGGAGATCCCGTACGGCGAGCCGGTCAGCTTCACGCTGGCGACCGGGGAGCGCGTGAAGGTCGACACGAGTACGTTTCCCGTGCGGGACGCGCAAGAGGGATGATGCCGCCGGGGCGCTGCCCGCGGTGTCGATCACGGGATCACCTAGCCCACACGGTCTTGACGAACGCGTCGCGCGGCTCGCACCCCCAGCGATCGGCGAAGGCCTCGACCAGTAGCAGGCGCGGCCTGAGTGGGCGGGGGCATCGGTGGAGATGGTTGCCGTCGGGGGCCTGCTGCTCGGTGACGGCGGAAGTAGGTCGGGGCGGGTGTCGCTGACCTCCACGTGGGCCCGGTCGGCCGTGACGAAGAGCCGGACCTCGAAGTCGCGGCCGCGTGTACGGCCGTGGGTCGCCGCGTTGGCGGCGAGTTCGGGCGGTGATCGTGGCGAGGGCAAGTGCGGCGGGAGCGGACTGCGGCAGGCCCCGTGATTCCAGTTCCTGAGTGACGAGCAGACGGGCGAGTCGGGCGCCTCGGGGCGTGGAGCTGAAGAGGGCGCGGAGTTGAGGGCTGGGGGTGGTGGGTGTGCTGGGTTGAGGGGCGGTTGCCGGGGAGGCGGGAGACGGTGCGGAACGTGGGGAAGATTTCGACTTCATAGGGTAACCGTCCCGTCGCGCAGATATCCTGACCAGGTCGGACTGCCGTACTCGGTCCCGGTGTACGGGCTGGAAACTGATCTGTACGGGTTCCCGCCCGTGACCGGGGCGGGGATGCGGCGTTCAACTGGGGCTGGAACTTCAGCAACTGGGGGTATGGACGCGTGGCGGTCACAGCACGGGGGTCATGGGGAGTTCGGGCGCTCAGGTGATCCCGCGACGCAGGACGCGGGCCGAAGACGAGGACAACCCGGCCATCTGGATCGCGTACGGCAAGCTGGTCAAACTCTTCCGCACCAAGAAGGGGCTCACTCAGCAGGAACTGGCAGACGCTGTCGGCTACTCATGCGAGCAGGTGGCCTCGATCGAGCAGGGTCGCCGACCGGCGAAGGCCGCGTTCACAGAGGCGGCGGAGCGTGTTCTTGAGGCGGGCGGGGTGCTTGCGGAGCTCCAGGAGGATGTGGACCGGGCCAAACTACCCAAGTTCTTCGGGGACTTTGCGGGGATCGAGGCGGAGGCGGTGAGTCGGTTCGCTTACGATCCTCGAGCAACTTGCAGGAGCGGCATGAGCAAGGGGCAGGCCACGGGTGGCAACGGCAGGTTGACGTGGCGGAAAAGTAGTTACAGCGGCTCGGGCGGAGGCGATTGCATCGAGGTCGCCGAGACGCTCGGGACGATCCTCGTACGCGACTCCAAGGACAAGCGAGGGCCGAAGCTGTTCCTCGCTCGGGAAGCCTGGGTGGCCTTCCTGCCCTACGTCGGGGGCGCCTCGGCCCGCTGACCGCCCTGCGCCATCGGCACGAGGCGAGGCGGCAGGGGACGCGGCGGGTCAGCGTACGTCGCATGGGCCCGTTCTTGTTCCCTGCGCCAGACCATGAGGAGCACCTCGTTTGAGTGCGGGACAGCGAGGCCGAGGTCGCTGAGGAGCCGGCGGAAGAACAGAACGGGGCCGCCGTCGGGCGCGGTGACGAGGGCAGAGAGCAGGGGGACGTCCGGGCTCACTGAGCGGTCTATTGCCGTCAGCATCCGACGAAGCGTGTCGTCCGGGAGCGTGCGACCGCCTTCCAGATCGAGGAGGGGGATGGTCTCCCCGAGGCTCGCCGTTCGGACCAACTGCCGCCTGAGCCGTTCTTCTGCCTTGCTGGCCGAAGTCTTGGATGGCGTCGAGGACGTGGCCGGCACGGGGGTAACGGGAGCGCCGGTGGCAGGCACGGCAGAGAGTGATTCCTCGTTCGGTGGATTGCGTCGGCGCTCGTACTTGATCAGGATCTCTTCCTCTTTGATCGTGCGACGGAGCAGTTTGATCTGGACCTCAAGCAAGTGCGTGACGTGGTTACCGGCCAGTGAGGCGAGGCGAGTTCTCTGTTGCTGTGGCATAGCCTGCGCTAGCGCTGGTCGGCCGTGAAACGACAGCCATGCCTCTGCATCGAGAAGCACTTTGTTCTCGACCTTCTTCTTTTTCCCTGCCAACTGCGTCAGCCGAGCGCGGAGTTCGCGATACTCGTCAATGAGGGTCTGCACTCGCGCCATCGTGCTTTCGCTGGGGGGAATTACCCTGATGGGAGCTTTCGAGGAACCGCTCCCGACAGTGCCCGACCCGCGTCTCGTCGACTGCTTTGTCACCGCCTGGCCGTCGGCCTGCGAGCGCGACGGCTGCTTCCGAGTTGGAGACAGGTCCAGACGCGGTGGCATGGCCCGCGGCGGCCGACTGTACGCGGCGAAGGCCCGTTCGGCTTCGACGGACGCCCACTCCGGGATCCAGGGCGAAGACTGAGCGAACCCTACTCCAAGGCCGGCAAGCACCTGGTCCAAGTAAGGGAGGGGGTGTCTCCCCTGGCGTATGAGAGCGGACAGGACCGGGACGTTGCCCCAGAGCGGGGTGTCGACCTCGACAAGGAGATCGCGGCGCTCATGTTGGCTGAGGTCATCGAGTTCACACCCGACGGCCTGCGCCAACTGCGGCCATGTCGTTGTGGTCGCCTCGCACGCGCACTGCATGAGAGCTTCACGCACCGCCATGATGAGGTCGCTCCGGTTGAGGGCGGTAGACGCCTGGGGCTGCGCTGCGTCGTCCTGGTGAGCGGAAGGCTGGGCCTGGGTCTGGGACTCGGCGCCTTGTTGCGGGGTAGTCGTCGCGTTGCGCGGGGACAGGACCGGTGCGGCGGTCGGAGTGTCGGAGACCGGAGCCGGTGTCCACAGTCCGGTGCGCTGGGCTTCGTGGGCATCGAGTCGGAGATACCGGTTGGCCCGGATAGCCCACCCGCCATCCTCCGTGACGAGCATCCGAGCGGAGTCGGGGATGCGGTAGACGTGCTCGACTGGAGGCAGATCCGTATCGCCGGGCAGGGAGAGCAGGGCACGGACGATGGGGCTGTCGGTGGGCCTGACGTCCGCGACGACGAGGTGCCGGTCATCGGCGGCGAAGGGGGAGGAGATGGGGACCTCGGCCTCGGGTACCAGTGCGAAGAGCAGGCTGCCGAGGATCGGGAACGACGGCGGTTTCGGGCGGGGGAGGGGCAACCGGATCGTCTCTACATCCGGTGTGGAGAGCCCGTTCGGGGTCAACACGCACTCGTCGAGCGGGGTCCATTGGATCTGACGGTCCTGGGTCTCGGCCCCGATGTGCACACGGCGCTCGCCGCCCACGGTCTCGCTTCGCACGCGCAGGCAGAAGCCGTGGCGGCCGGCGAGGTCCCGGGTGACGGGTGTGTCAGGTCCGAAGACCCAGTCGAGGTCGTCGGCGTCACCGGCGAGTTCGTCGACAGCACGTCGCCAGGCGCGGTGGTCGAGGGAGGCGAGCTGGAAGCGGAGGCGGCGCCGGGAGTCAGGAAGGTGCACGTCCACGGCGTCGCCGGGTCCGGTGCCGAGGTTCCTCGTCTGTACTGTGCCGCGCACCTTCTCCTTTTCGAGCAGCCGCTGCACAGCACGCTTGATGAACAGGTGGTCGGCACTGGATTCGCCGTTCGCGGTGCGGTGGCAGGTCGGAGCGCTGGGGTGGTGGGCGAAGTGACAGACCTTGTCGGTGTACCGCTTGTCGCTCAGCTCACCACCACATCCGCCGAGTTGGATGCCGCACCACTAGGTGTAGCTCGGGTGCGCCTTGCGCCAGAGGTCCAGCTCGTACGCGTCCATCGGCAGGATGACCGGATGGTCGGAGTTCGCGTGACCGATGACGCCGGTCTGGACGAGGCGGTGGTCGAAGCCGACGTCGGATGGGGACATGGGGCCTCGCGGTGGGGGTCTCGGTGTGGCGGTCGCAGGTGGCGACTGCGATGGTGGGTGGCCGGTTCTCTGCTTGCCGATAGCTGCAGCTATCGGCAAGCAGAGAACCGGATGTGCGGTCAATCAGGGCCTGGCACTGAGCTGACTGATGGCGTACTTCAGAAGATGGTGCCCTCGGGCCGGAAGAGGCCGCCGTCTTCGAAGTCGACGGTCGCGGTCTGCTTCTGCTCCGCCTTCTTGCGCTGGGCTTCCTCGGAGGGTGGAGGCATGTCTGGGTACTTCTTCGGCTTCTTGTGCAGCCCGAGGAAGACCTCATCAGCGTACGCCTGGTGGTTGAGCTGGCGAAGCCGGTCGATGATCTCGGTGCGGGCGAGCAGGCCGATGGTGTAGCGCGTGCCCTGGTCCGTCTCGTGGAAGCCGTGGTCGAGAGGGAAGGTCTCGTGGGTGGGGTCTGTGGGCGGCGTTGACCCAGTCTCGTCCAGCAGATCGCGCCAGCCGTAGGCCTCGACGGTGGCCTTGTCGATCTCCTGGTGAATACTGCGGAGTTGAACAATGTCCTCATCCTGACAGGCGGGGTCATGCAAGAGGCTGTACGTGCCTGTCAGGCCGATGTTGCGGCGCATCATGAGTTCGCTGCGGTGCTTGTGCAGGCGAGTTCCGGCTGTGCGAAGGCGATCGTTAAGGTGTGGGTAGATAAATGGCTCGAAAACGTCGGTGGGTGTGTAGCGGAGGTCTCCCTTCATGGTGGACGCACGATCGATCGCCCACCAATAGTGGACAGCGCTGCTGAGAACGGACAGAAATGCGTAGTCATCCGAAGCGAAGACGACAGTTGCATCGCTGAAGACCTGCCCAGTCGGCACCATGACCGGCATAACCACCTTGCTCACGCGGGTGATAACGATGCAGCGGTCCAGTGGCGCGATAGCAGCAACCATTGACTTTTGCTTCTCGCCGTATTGCCACCAGCGTTCGCGATAGACTTTTCTCTTGTTCAAATCCCGCTCTGGTTTTACCAGGGCCTCGACCTGGTTGAATGCGAGTGGGAACTCCATGGCTTTGTGGAGTGGCCAGTCGTGGAAATTGATGATCCAGCGATCTGTTCCATGCTCGGGGTGGCTGTTTAGGTCCTGGCCGTTTATGTATGGGAAGAGCACTTCCGAGTACCGGGTATCCTCGCTGATCCAGGATTTAGCTCTGGTCTCAGGCAAGGTAAAACCAAGCCCCAACACTAGCGAGCCGATGTGGGAGAGCTGACTGTTGCGGCGCAGGGGCTCCGCCCATGACGCCTCCCGCGTGGCGGGATTCAGCGACGTAGCAATCCCGTTCGGTACCACGGTCCCGTCAATTACTCTGTTGGCGTTTTTCGCCATTAGTCCTGAACTGGTCCAGATCGCGCAGTATTCAAGCATCGCGGAAGCAGAAGGCCACGGTGCGCTTTTCACTGCTCGGCGAATCTCAACCCCGGCGGCGTGAAGTTGATCCAATCCGACTTCGCGGGTATCTCCTTGCGCCAAGGTGTTGGTTGCGATTAGGCCGCTCTGCCCATTGCGGTTCAACAGGTCATGTGCGCGCAATGTGAAATAGGATACCAAATCTGCGCTGCCGCGCTTACTGTTAGCGAGAAAGTCGACCATGTATTCTCGGTAGGCTTCGCCGAGCGCGCCAGTGAGCTTCTTTCCCCCCAAGAAGGGTGGATTGCCGACCAAGGCATCAAATCCACCCCTCTCTGTAAACACTTCCGCAAACTCCAATGGCCAATGAACCGAAATCCGCCGCATCCCACCGTTGGGCAGCTCACTATCCAGCCAAGCCCGCGCCTGCGCCCGAGCCTCCCGAACCGTCGCCGAATTCTCTGCCACGGATTCAGGCACAACCTCCCGAGCCACCCGAGCAGCCACCGGAAACAGATCCCGAAGCCGTTCGCCGCCCTCCTCCTCGTACCAGGGCACCCGCCCCGAGGCGCATGTCGCCAGCGCAGCCCCTACGACCAGATCCCCCACCAGCCGCAGCTTGGCCGTCTTCTTCCGGATCTCCTCCAGCAGTTCCCGCTTCTCCGCCAGAGCCTGTGTCCCGTCCCCCTTCTCCGTGATGGCGTGCCGCAACGCCACCACCTCACTTACCAGCCTCTCGGTGTCGGCCGCAGCTCCCAACAGGTCACCCTTGGCCACATCCAGGTGCACAGCCTTCAACTGCTCCAGTGAAGTGACACCCAGCAGCGAATCCCCCGCCACCAACCGGTCATCCAGAAACGTGAACGGCCGCTCCGGGTCCATCGACACCAGCCACAGCGACAGCTTTGCCATCTCCACTGCCATGGGGTTGATGTCCACCCCATACAGGCAGTGCTCGATGATCTGACGCCGGGCCTCGATCACCACCGGGTCGGACTCCGCGTCCGCCGCCGTGACCTGGTCCACGTCCTGCCCGGCCCGATAAGCGACCGCCTGCTCGCGGCCCTCCCGAGCCCACGCCTCGATCAACCGGTCGCCTAGATAACGGCAAGCCGCCACCAGGAACGCCGCCGACCCCATCGCGATGTCGGCGACCTTCAACTCAAGGATCTGTTCCGAGGACTTCGGCACCCAAGCCGACTCATCCGCCGTCTGAAGCGGCCCCGGCTCATACACCAGCGGCTCCAGCGCATGCCGGACGACCTCCTCCGCCAGCGACCGAGGCGTGTAGTGCGTCCCCGTGTTCTTCCGCAGCGACGACTCCGTGACGAACAGCGCGCCCGCCGGAATCACCACCGGCAGGTCCCGCAGATCGCGCCGCAGGACCCCGAAGAACGGCACCAGCCGCTCCGTGAGGTCCGCGTCCTTGCACGCGGCCTGCAGGAGCCGCTGCGCCTCCGTGACTTCCTCCGGCTTCCCGGGCGCCAGCAGCTTCTCCAGTTTCGCCACGCTCGCCGGCGGCTTCGGGTCCTTCCACTTGTCGTAGATCTTCTTGGCCAGCGTCTTCACGCTGCCCCTCGACTCCGCCGCCAGCGCCTCCAGCTCCCGCAGCGGAACCTCGTGCTCCATGCCGGCCGGCCCGATCAGGCCAACCATCGTCTCCACGGCACGCTCACCGTCGTACGACAGCAGACCCTCGTACACGTAACCGATCTGCTCGACGTTCAGCGCCCGGAAGCTCAGCGTGCGCGTCTCGCGCTGTCGCCCGGTGCCGACGCGGACCTCCTGCACTGCCTGGAGCATGTGCAGGACCGTGCGGTCGTCGATGGGGAGGAGAGGCGAACTCTTCTCCAGCCAGGGGTATTTGTCCGGGTCGAAGATCGAGCCGTCGTACGCGGGGAGTTCGAGTTCCGGGTGCTTCACGCCGCCGTGCACCGCGTGGAACAGGGCGATCAGGCGGTGCCAGGCCGCCGTCGTGTGCTCCAGTGACGCCTCGCCTTCCGCGTCCGCCCGTGCCTTCAGCTCAGCGCGCAGGAAACGTGCGGAGTACGACTTGGCGTACACCTCGTTGTCCGCCGGGAGCAGGCCGCGCTCCTCGGCGAACAGCAGGAACACCACCCGCATCATCACCGCGACCGCAGCTCGGTAGACCTCGCTCGCCTCGACCCCACTCGCCCGCAATCCCGGCGCGCCGTTCTCCATAGCCCTCGCATCAGCACGGCCGATCGCGTCCACCAGCAGCTCGACAGCCTGGCGCACCTGCACACCGAGCGCGTCCGTGACCTCGTCGCCCGCGTCCAGGCTCTTCTTCAGCAGGCCGACCAGCGTCTCGGACTCGGCGTACTCGAAGAAGCGGCGACGGCGCAGGAGCGACACGAAGGCGCGTACGACGTTGCGTTCCGCGGCCTCGTTCCAGCCGATGGCGTCGAAGACGGCCGTCGTTGTGACGCCGCCGACCGGGGCCCAGACCAGGCACCACCAGCGGCCGTCCGTGAGCAGGCCGAGTGAGACGCCGTGGTGGCGCAGGAGGCGGGCCAGGCGGTCCGCGTGGCTCGCCGACCAGTCGTCGCCCCACGCCGGGCGCGCTGTCGGGGCCGTGCCCGCCGGTACCAGCATGCCCAGCACGCGGACGCGCTCGGCCGCCGAATCTGTGTCCGGCTCGGCCGCGATGTCCGTACCCGGCTCGACGAGGGCGAAGTCCGCGCGCAGGCGGGCTCCGTGCTCGGGGACATCGACCGTGAAGCGGTCCAGGACCAGGTCCGGTACGTCCTCTGCCTCACCCTGACGCAACACCAGCGCGTCGCCCCACTCCAGGAGCGAGCGCAGGACGTACGCCACCCACTCATCGCGGTGGGCGGTCGTGTCCGTCTGCCAGTCGGCGTGGTGGGCTCGCAGACGGGTGCGCTGGTCCTTGTCGAGGGCGTCGAGCTGGGGCCAGGCCTCCAGGAGCACCGGCATGGTGAGGAAGGGGCCGGAGACCTCGGTGAGGTCGAGCCACTCCTGGTGCTGGGCTCGGCCGTCGAGCGCCTTGGCCTTGGCGGCGGCGAGTCCTCGGGAGACGGCAGGGCGGGGGCTCATCGGCGGGCTTCCTTTGTGGGGATCACGAAGACGACGGCGACGGGGAAGAGGTGGGAGCGCGGCTCCTCGTAGCGGGCGGCGATGGCGGCGAGTTCGCGTTCGCGTTCGGCGGGGATCTCCCGGATGCGGGCCTCCCACCGGTCCCGGTCCTCGCGGTACTGGCGCTGCTCGGCCGTGGTCACCTCGCGGGTGCCGAAGAGCGCGATCTGCTCGCCGGCGTCGTCGCCCTCTTCCTTGAGTTTGGCGCGCAGGGTGGCCTCGAAGCGGTCGAGGGTGGCCTGGATGCGGGCCTCCTCCTCGCCGCGGCGGTTGGCGAGGGCGGTCTCCAGGGAGGCGCGGCGTTCGCGGGCGCGGGCGGTGAGGGAGTCGTGCAGGGGGTCTTTGAGTTTGGGCCAGGCGTTCACCATCTCCTGGCGCAGGGGGGCGGAGGCCTCGGTGCCGTCGGTGAGGGCGCGGGCCAGGGCGGCGCCCTGGGTGCGGACCGAGTCCCAGCGGCGGAAGCGGCCCGTGTCGCCGAACCAGCCTCCCGCGTAGAGGATTTCCTCGTGCAGGCGGGTGCCGTCGGAAGCCACGAGTACGTAGCGCGCGTAGGCCGAGACGAGGGTCGTCTGGATGTCCGGGTCGTCCGTGACGACCGCCGTGACGCGGTGCAGGCCCACGCTGTCCGCGTTCCACACGGCCGCGGTGAGCAGTCTTGTGGAGAGAGCCACCAGCGGATGCTTGAGGTGGGCGAGGACGATGTCGTCGCGGCCCTGAGCGGCGATCTGCGGGTCGAAGGTGACCGGACGCAGTTCGGTCGGGCGCAGGCGGTGGGCCAAGCCGCGCGTGGCCCGCTCCCATGTGCCGGACAGGGGCGGGACCTCGTACAGGCCTCCGTCGAAGTCCTCGCTGTAGTACGGCGTGAGCGGCTGCTGGTGGTCCAGGGCGAGCGCGGTGTCGACCACGCGCTTGATATTGGCCGGGGTCAGGCCCAGCGCGTCGACCGTCTCCTGGTACTGGTCGGCGAGGCGCTTGGCCTGCGCGGTGACATTCTGCTCCGAGGCGATGTCGCCGCCGGTGCGCCGTCCGGCGATCTGCTTCGGCTTGGCGTCCTCGATGTCCACGGGGGTCTGGTCGCCCGTCATGCGGCGCTGTACGGCGTCGGCGATGACGGCGTTGACGGAGCCGAGGTCCGCTTCCATCCGGGCGACCTTGCGGGCGACACGGGAGAGGAACTCCAGGTCCGCCTCGTAGGAGCCGGCCGTGGCTTTCTCCCAGCCGGCGCCGATGAAGTGGGTGATCTCCGGGTCCTTCTTCTGGCCCCAGCGGTCGATGCGGCCGATGCGCTGTTCGAGCTTGTTGGGGTTGAAGGGGATGTCGTAGTTGAACAGCCGGTGGCAGTGGTTCTGGAGGTCGATGCCCTCGCTGGCGGCGTCGGTGGCCAGCAGGATGCGGACCTTGCCCTCCTCGGTGGCGGGGTGGGCCTGGAAACCCAGCCGGATCTTCTCGCGCTCCTCGGTGCCCAGGCCGCCGTGGAGGACTGCGACCCGGCCGCCGTCGCTGAGCTCGTGCTGCTGGAGCAGGTTGAACAGCCACTTCTGGGTGTCGCGGTACTCGGTGAAGACCACGACACGCTCGTTGGTCCAGTGCTGGTCCGGGCGGCAGATCGCCTTGAGCTCGCGGATCAGCACCTCGGCCTTGGAGTCGGCGGCGGCCTCGTGGGTGAGGGCCCAGCGCTCCATCTGCTGGAGCAGCTTCAGCTCCTCGCCGTCCTCCTGCGGGGTCAGGCTGGTGGAGCGGGTGAGGGCGTCGTCCTCGGCGTCGGCGAGGCCGAGGTCGTCGAGTTCGGCGGCCAGGTCCGGGAACTCGTCCAGCCAGTTGGGGACTTCGGCGGCGGCGGAGCGCGGGCGACCCTTGGTGTCGTCCAGGTGTGAGAGGTAGACCTGCACGGTGTGCAGGAAGGCGGCGGGGGAGGAGAACAGGCGTTTCTTCAGCAGCAGGGTGACCAGGTCGGCTGCGCGGCGGCCACCGCGAGCCTTGGGCGCCATACGCTGCTTGCGCAGGTCGGCGAAACTGCTGAGCAGGCCGTGGACCTCGCGCTCCTGGTCCGTGTACTCGACGGGCAGTTCGCGGGTTCTGCGGGTACGGAATCGCGGGGTGCCGTCGGGGTTCATGACGCTGGACTTGAGGCGCCGGACGACCGTTTCGTCACGCGACTGCTTGTCGGGTTCGACGCCGCGGGCAAATTTCTGGTCGTCGATGAGCTCCAGCAGTGCGGTGTACGACTCGGGATAGCCGTTGTGCGGGGTGGCCGAGAGGAAGAGGCGGTGCTCGAAGTGGGGCACCAGGCGGCGGATCAGCTTGGTCTGCTGGGAGTCGACGGCGTACACCTGCTTCGGCGCGGCAGGTGCCACGTGGTGGGCCTCATCCAGGACCAGGAGGTCGAAGAAGCGGCGCCGACGCGCTCCGTTCTCCGTGGTCTCCTCCCGGGCCGGCACCACTTCGTCCAGGAGGCGCTGCGCCTTCGCGCCCCGCAGCCAGGGCAGCGAGACGATGGTCAGCGGGTGGACGCGGAAGGGGTTGGCCGCGGTGCCGTGGGTGCGGCGCAGCCGGGCGCAGTGCTCCGAGTCGACGATGGTGAAGTCGAGGCCGAACTTGTCGTGCATCTCGTCACGCCACTTCAGGGTCAGTCCGGCTGGACAGACGATCATGACCCTGCGGGCCCGACCCCGCAGCAGCAGCTCCTGCACGACCAGCCCGGCCTCGATAGTCTTGCCGAGACCCACGTCGTCGGCGAGCAGCAGGTTGACACGCGGGGCACCGACGGCGCGGGAGACGGGTTCGAGCTGGTACGGCTCGACGGCCACACCGGAGCGGAAGGGGGCCTGGAGCGTACTGACGTCGGCGGAGGCGACCGCCGACCAGCGGACGGCGTCGAGGAACGCGGCGAGACGTCCGGGTGGGTCGAACTGGCCGGTGGAGGTGTCGGGCAGCGAGCCGCGGTTCAGGACCCGGCGTCCAGGCTCGACCTCCCATATGACCGACAGGGTGTCCCCGAAGCGGCCGTCCGCGACCGACTGCAAATGGACCAGCGTCGCGGCCCGGCCGGCGACGGCGGGGGCTGCCTCGACCCGTGCCACGACCCAGCTCTGACCGCGGACCTCGACCAGCTCGCCCTCCTCCGGGAGCTGGTCCGCCACCCCTGCCTCGCGCTCCCGCCGAGCCGTCTGCGTCATGCCCGCCGCTCCCTTTCCCTTGCCGGTACGCGCCCTGTACGTACGGCGCTGAGCCTACGCAATTCGGAACACTTGGCGCGGGCTCTGAGAAGGGGAGCGTAACAGAGCTTAGGTGTGTGTGAACATAGTTCACGCATGCCTCAGGTGGCGGCGAGGAACTGATCAAAGCGGGCGATGAGCTCCTCGACCTTGGTGTGCCGTTGGTCGCTCGCAGGAAGGACGCGCCGCTGGTCGTCCCGGAGTGCGGCCAGCTGGTCGCGAGCGGGGCGAACCTGTCCGCCGCGTGCCACGAGCGAGGCGATCTCATACCGGGTGTCGAAGACCCTGCCGTCGGTGGCGCCGAAAGCATGCTGCTGCACCGGCAACATCGCCTCGAACTCGTGCAGGGCCTCCGTGGTGCGGCCGAGCTCGGCCAGGCACTTGGCCGCCCCCGCCCGGCAGGCGAGGACGTCCCGGTCGGTGGCGGGGCGGCTTCGGCGCAGCGCCCCACCCAGCTGGAAGTAACTGTCGTACGCCTGCGTGAAGTCCTCGCAGGACAACAGCAGCTCGCAGCGGGTGAGCCGCAGCGGCAGGAGCTCGGGGTCGTCCACGGGGCGCCGTGTCCTGCGCAGATGCGAGTCGATGAGCGCTGCGGCCGCCGCGTGTTCGCCGCGCCCGGAGAGCCGGCGGAGTTCCTCGGTGAGGGAGGCTGCGGAAGGGGGATCCGCGTCATCGGCAGCGGATGCGGGGCGGGGCAGAGCCGACGGGGCATCGGTGATCAGGGGTGGCTGCTGCTCGGTCCATGCCCGGGCCACCGTCTGCACTTCCTGTACCGAAGGGCGATCCCCCGGATCCTTCGCCAGCAGGCGCATCACGAGATCGGCGAAGATGTGCGGGACGCCGGGCCGCAGCTCACTCACCGGGCGGGGCTTGTCCTGGATGTGCTTGTAGACCAGGAAGAAGGGCGACGCGCCCGGCGCGATCTCGAATGGAGGCCGCCCGGTCAATGCCTCGTACAGTACGCAGCCCAGCGCGTAGAGATCACTCCGCGTGGTCGCAGGCTCGCCCAGGCCCTGTTCAGGAGAGATGAAGCCCGGGGTCCCGGGGACCTCGTTTGTCCCCGTGAGTCGTGGCTCGTCCGGGTCGGGTTCCAGGGCGGATGCGATCCCGAAGTCGAGGACCTTGACGGTGTTGTTCCCCGTGAGCATGAGGTTCGACGGCTTCAGATCGCGGTGGACGACGCCGATGCGGTGGGCGTGTGCCAGGACATCGGCGGTCTGCACGGCCACGAGCGCGGCCAGCCGGACGGGGAGTGGGCCCTGTGCGCGGAGACGGGCGGACAGGGTCTGCCCGTCGACGAGTTCCATGGCGATGTACAACGTCTCGCCGTCGTGACGGCCGGTCTCGAACACCGCCGGTACGCCAGGGTGCCCGATCCGGGCCGTGAGCTGCGCCTCTCGCGCGAAACGGCGCTCAAGGCGGGTGAGGCCCCCGTCCTGGCCTCCGCCCTCCCCCTTGGAGCGTAGGAGCTTCACCGCGACCACCCGGTCCAGCTGAAGATCTCTGGCCGCCCAGACCTCCCCCATACCGCCACGCCCGAGGCGGTCGCCGAGTTCGTAACGCTCCCGGATGACTGTTCCCACGCCTCTTCGGCCCCCTGAGTCCCGTCTGTGCGTGCGCCCTCTCCCGGCATCTTCTCACTTGCCCCGGGCAACTGCGCACGTAGCGGCCGCATCACAGTGGGTAAGGACCCTGCGGCAGGACGAACGGACGGGCGGGGTCCTCGGGGCCGAACCGGTGCGCCGCCGAGAGCCCCGCCGAGGAGGCGGGCAGCCAGGGGCCGAGGGCGGTGTAGACATCGGCCGCCGAGCCGGGGCGGTCGTCACGTTCCTTGGCCATGAGTGAGAAGAGCAGCGCCTGCAGGCGGTCCGGCACGTCCACACCGAGGTCCGATAGTGCGGGCGGGGGCTGGTTCAGGTGCCGGTGCAGCACGGCCATGGGCGCGCCGGGCGGGAACGGAGGGGCGCCTGCCAACAGGTGGTGCAGCAGGCAGCCGACGCTGTAGAGGTCACTGCGGCCGTCCAGAGGCGGTTCCCCGGACAGCAGCTCGGGGGAGGCGTACAGGAGGTTGCCTGGTTGCTGCCCGGTCGCCGTGAGAGTGGGGCCGTTGTCCGCCACCAGCTTCACCAGCCCGAAGTCGAGGATCTTCACGACGCCGTCGCGGCGGATCATGACGTTCTCGGGTTTGAGATCGCGGTGCACGAGCCCCGCCGCATGCGCCGCGGCCAGACCGGCACAGATCTGGGCCCCTGTGGCGGCGGCCGAGTGCACGTCGAGCGGCCCGCGCTCGTCCAGTGCTTCACCCAGCGTTGCCCCCTCCACGAGCTGCATCACGAGCCAGTGCTCGCCGTCAGTGACGCCCGCGTCGAATACGGTCGCGACATTGGCACTGTCCAGTGCCGCGGCGGCCCTGGCCTCACGGTCGAAGCGGCGTCGGAAACGCTCCTGGTCGTCAGGGTCGGCCTCGGGATCCACGATGACCGTCTTGACGGCGACCCGGCGCCCCAGCCGCAGGTCACGCCCCTCCCAGACGCGTCCCATGCTGCCCCGGCCGAGCGGGCGCTCCAGGCGGTAACGCTCCCCGAGCACGGGGCCTTTGTGTGGGGTGGGCATGGCCTTCCCTCTCCTACTCCGCCGAAGACTGCCGACCGTGGTCTTCCACGACCTCGTCCGCCGCGTGTGGTGGACTCCGTAAGGAGCGATCGTATGGCCAGATGCCATCCGATTCGGCGCTTTGCGGACTGTGAACAAAGTCAACGGGCGTAGTAGCCTGACAGGCAGGGCGGGGCAGGGTGGCTTGTTTTGAGCACCTAGGAAGTCGAATGGTCGTTTTTCATCGGAGTGCCAGGGAGATCCATGGTGTCGACGACGCCCGCCGTGCCAGTAACCTTGGCCGAAATCGCGCGGCTTGCTGGTGTGGGACGTGCCGCCGTAAGTAACTGGCGCCGTCGGCACGAGTCGTTTCCCGCCCGTATCGGCGGCACGGACGTGAGCCCACAATTCTCACTGACCGAGATCGAGGCATGGCTGCGTGACAATGGCAAGTTGAAGAAAGCCGCGGAGCGCGAGTGGCTCTGGCCGCAGTTCGAGGCGCTGGGTGGCCGTGATGCCACAGGCTTCGCCATCGCGGCCGCGGGCCGCCTCATGAGCGGCGACGCACACGGACCTGTGGGCATACATCTCTCTGCCGAGGCGCGCGAGTTGGCGCAGAAGGCGGCGAATCTCGGGCGGCGTGAGGGCCCGTCGGACGCCTTCGAGTTCCTGCTGCGGCGCTGGCTCGACGCCAACGTACGGCAGATCAGCACAACGCCAGAACCGCTCGCCGCGCTCATGGTCGATCTCGCCCAGGGGGTGCGGTTGGGCGCGGACGCCGGCGGGCACGGCGACATCCACACCGTGCTCGACCCCGGGTGTGGTACGGGGCACCTGCTCGCCGCGGCCGCCGCCGCCCACGCGCCGGTCACCCTGCTCGGCTGCGACCGCGACCCGGTGCTGGCCGCACTGGCGGACGCCCGTCTCGCTTTGCTGTCCCGAACCGCCGAGGGGTCCATCACGGCGGATGTCCGGTCCGCGGATTCGCTGCGCGCGGATCCCCTGGCCGATGTCCGAGCGGACGTGGTGCTGTGCAACCCCCCGTTCAACGAGCGGGACTGGGGTTATGAGGAACTCGCTACAGACGCGCGTTGGGTGCACGGGATGCCACCCCGCACCGAACCCGAACTCGCCTGGGTGCAGCACTGTGTCGCCCGCTTGGAACCGGGTGGTGCCGCGGTGGTTCTCCTGCCGCCGGCGGTGGCCTCTCGCAGGGCGGGCAGGAGGATTAGGGGGTCGCTGCTGCGCTCCGGGCTGTTGCGGGCCGTCGTGGCTCTGCCCCCGGGCTGTGCGGCACCACACAGCGTCTCGCTCCAGTTGTGGGTGCTGTACATGCCTCGGTTCGGCTCAGGTCCGCAGGGCTCTGGGGAGCTACTGCTCGTCGACGCCGCTTCCCGCTTTCCGAGGACGTCCGCACACGATGCCGTACCCGACTGGGGAGCACTCGCCGCGTTCGTCCGGTCGGCGCTCGGCGCGGCAGGTCAACCGGGCGAGCGGGCAGACACGCGGCCGCAGTTCGTCACCTCGCTACCGGTCATCGACCTTCTCGACGACGAAGTCGATCTGACGCCCGGGCGTCACATCACGCCGCCGCCGTCCGCAGTCGGCTCCCAACGGGCGGAATCGTGGAAGGAATTCGACCGGCTAGTGGCCGCTCTCGGGGACACGGGCGGGCACTTGTCCTCCCTCGAATTCGCCGGCGGCGAGGCCGGTGCACAGCCGACCACGACCGTGGGTGAACTTGCCCGCGCGGAAGCACTCACTCTGCGCGGAGGGCAGCAGCCGACGGAGGGGACGGTTTGTGAAGGTCGGCCTGCCGACGACGGCGTTCCCCTGCTGACGGTGCCCGACCTGCTGATGGACGGTGAGCCCCATGGCTGGCTGACCCGGGCGGATGCCGAGGCGACAGCAGCTGTCCTCGCGCAACCGGGGGATGTCATCGTGGTCGGTGTGGCGAGGGCTTTCGCCGCCTGGGTCCACGACGGCCCGCCGACGGCCCTCGGGCCCCAGCTGTACGCGCTCACGGTGCATCCGGACCAACTCGACGCCTGGTTCCTCGCGGGATCGCTGCGGGCTCCTGCCAACGCTCGCCAGGCCGGTACCCACGCGTCGAGTTCCTCGCGCGTGGACGTCCGCAAACTGCAGGTCCGCCAGATCGGCCTGGCGGAACAGCGGCGTTACGGTGAGGTTTTCCGGCAGGTGGCGGACTTCGAGAAGACCGTCAGACAACTGCACACCCTCGGAACCGGACTCGTTCGCGACCTCGCTGATGAGCTGGCCGCCGGGCGGATGACTGCCGAGGCATGACAAGGCGCCGGGCCGGGCGGTGCGCAGCCTCGGACCTCGGCGATCAGGCTAGTTTCGGCTTACGGCGCGTGGTCTTGCCGAGCCCCGAGGGCCGGATGCCTGTCCTCGCCCGAGGGGGTCCGGCCGTATCCCGGTTTCAGGACTCCGGACCGGCGAGCCGTTCGGTGACGTCGAGGTCGACCTCGCGGCGTACCTCCTCCACGCGCGCCGCCAGTGAGGCGGGCAGCCCGGCCGCCACGTGGCCTGCCGCCTCCACAGCGGCGATCGCCTCCTCGATCTCGCCGAACGCGAGCCGGCACTCGGCCGCCCGCAGCCGCAGCACCGCCCGGCACGCCCGTTCCTCGGGACCGTCGCCGTGCACGAGTTCGCTCGCGATGCTCTCGTAGAAGCGGGCGGCCGGGCCGCACTCCCCGGCCAGGCGCAGGCCCTCCGCCGTAAGCTCCCAGACCCGGCGGACCAACGGCCGCCGTGATCCCCACTCGTCGCGCGCCCGTTCTGCGAGCCCTTCAAGCCGACGTACTGCGTGGTCTGGGTCGCCGTCGTGAATCTCCCGCTGAGCCTCGTCGCACAGCTTCTCGACGGCACGCGCGTCGAGCCACTCGTCGTGAGCCGCGGGAGCGGACGGCGAGGGAGCGGGCGGCTGCCGACGGATCGGCCGCTCCCGCGGGAGCCGGAAGGGCGCCGTGGGATCGCGCTTCAGCCGCGGACGCGGTTCGGGATCACCAGGGCGTGGCGTCAGCGCGGCCAGGACCTCTCGGACCTCTTCGACGGTCGGCCGGCGCTCGGGGGCCTTGGCGAGCATCCGGAGCACAAGGTCGTCCAGGGAGCCGGGAATTCCGGCGGCGTGGACCGCGAGGGGCAGAGGGTCGTCGTGCAGGTGCTGCTCGACCATGCCCTTCGTCCCGTCGGCGACGAAAGGTGGTCGGCCGACGAAGAGCTCGTAGCAGACACAACCGAAGCAGTAGACGTCGGTGCGAGTGGTGGGCTCCTTCTCCAGGATCTGCTCTGGCGCCTGGTAGCCGCGGCTCCCCAGTGTCGAGCCGTGCCGTGTGTACTGAGTGACGCCCATTCCCAAGGGCTTGGCGATGCCGAAGTCGATGAGGACGGCGACACCGTCGTCCGAGATCATGATGTTCTGCGGCTTGAGGTCCCGGTGCACCACGGGCAGCGTGTGCGCGCAGGCCAGGGCGTCCGCCACCTGCGCCGCGACGGCGGCGGCCACGGTGAGCGTGAGCGGGCCGTGCTCGCCGAGGAACTTGTGCAGGTTCACACCGGGGACGTGGCGCATCGCCATGTACGGCATTCCCCGGTGCGACCCGTGCCCATAGAGCTCCGGGATGCCCGGGTGGTCCAGCCTGCCCAGGAGCATTGTCTCGCGCCGGAATCGGGCACGGAGCACGTCGAGTTCCTCCTGCCGCGCGAGGGTGTCGAGCTGGCGCAGGTCCTCTGAGTCAGGGCGGAGGAACTTCACCGCTACGTCGAGACCGGTTTCGCGGTCTGCGGCACGCCACACCTGCGCCATGCCGCCCTTGCCGATCGACTCGGCCAACTCGTAGCGACCCTCGACCACTTCGCCCGCGCGGAACTCCTGTGAACCGCTGTCCACCACTGCGCCCCTCCGTACGCCTGCACCACTTGGTGCATCTCAGCGTAGCGTGAAACGGAAGTGGATCGTTTCGTCTATGGACTTAGTTCACAGATTTATGGCATTGTGAAGTGCACGCTGGAGCGTTGCCTGCGTTCCGGCTGAGCCCTGTCCTCGATCGCTCGCGCTGTCCTCACCAGGGGGAATCAATGCAGAATCCGCCGGGAACCGCAGGGCACGGATGGCTGATCAAAGTGAGCCCCAGACACGCCCGTCCGGCTCCCGCCGCCTGCCCATCCCACCTGCGGACCGCCGTGCGGCCGATGGTCACCGCGGATCCGCCCACACCGTTTCGCCCCGCACCACGCGAGGAGTTCGCGTTCGGGCCCCTGTTCGCCGCGCTCGACCTCTGGGAACACGAAGGGTGGCCACTTGGGCGGGTGCTCGCCGAACTCCGCAGTACTCGTGGGGTATTCCGCGGACGTGGCGCAGTCGTGCATCCGGCCCTGCTGGAGTGGACAGCGCAGGCGCTGGAACGGTATGCCGTCGCCCGTGAGCGTGAGCAGTCGCAGGCCAGGGCGGCAGGGCTGCCATCGACCGCGCCGGTCCGGTCGGGATGGACGGTGCGCACCGCCCGGCGGGAGGTGCCCGACGCACGTGGGGCACGGCAGTACGAGCACACCGTCTGGGGCCGACCCTACGCGTCCGCGGACGGCTCCCTCAGGGAGCTCTGGATTCCGTCGCTGGGTAGAGCCAAGGAAGACCGTCCAGCGGCGGAGAAGGCTGCCATCGCCCATGTCATGGCCAAAGGCGAGGAGACTCCTCGGCGCCGAGCCCGTGTCGCTCCGCCTGAGGCGCCGACCAACCCCGGGCGTCCACCGGACCGGGTGCGCGTGTTCGACTTCGGGTGCGCGGACGGCAGTGCCACCCTGCTGCTGGACTGGAGGTCCGCGCAGGCGGCGGAGCGCTTTACCGCCGACACCGCACCTGTCTTCCACCATGTGGCCACCGGGACCGGCACGCGACCCGGCGAGAGCTGCGTCGAGTGCAAGGGCATCAGCCGGTGCACCGCGCTGCGCAGGACCCCGGATCTGTGGGGAGGCACGCCTTCGACGCAGGCCCACAAACGGCGCTCTCTGTCCGCCTGGGACCTGCGCCTGTACGGCGAGTGCCCGGCCCAGTACCACTTGGTCCGACGGCTCCACCTCGACAACCTGGCCGAGGAGGGCGACGGCGCACGCCGGGGCCGGGCCGTCGACGACTGGCTGAACAAGCGGCACTCCGTACGCCCTGCGCGCACGTGCCGGAGCCTGCCCCGCCCCGACGAATTCGAGGTGGCAGGGGAGTACAACCTGGACGGTCCGTCGGCGTGGGAGGCCGCCCGGATGCTCGACGAGCACCGCGCGCTGTGCCCTCTGGACGGGATCGCCCCCGAGGAGCAGGTGCTTGTGCAGCACACGGTGACCGCCTACGTCCCTGAACTCGACGTCGTCGTCCTGGCCGTGCCCGACCTCCTGTACACCTTCCGCGGCCGGTGGATCTGGCGGGAGACCAAGACCTCCTCCCGGCCTCTGTGGGAGGGGCGGTCCCTCCTGCGGTCATATCCACAGCTCGCGCTGGCGGTACTGCTGTTCTCCGCCGGAGCCGTCGGCACCGGGGCGCGGCGTTCCTGGATCGAGCTGGAGCACCTGCGAGCTGACCGGGGCCTCAGTCGCCTGGAACGTATCGACCCTGCCCATCCGGAGACCGTCACAGAGGCCCGCGAGGTCATCGCCGAGATCGCCCAGCCCCTGCTGAACGACACGTCGTACGAACCCAGGACGGGGCGGCACTGCCACGGCTGCCAGGCACGCACCTGGTGCGGTCCCGGCACCGCCTACACGGCCGATCATCCGCGTGCCACCGGCACGCTGGAGGATGCGTCGGCCTGGGACCCCGATCGAGGGAACCCGCATGACTGATCGACCGCATCTTCCTGACTGGCTTGCCAACCCGGACGTCGTTCTGCTGCGTGATGTCGCGACCGCCGTCGTTCGGCTCGACGCGGTTACCCGGCTCGACTCCTTCAGGCTGCCTTATCCGGCCGATGCCCAGAGGGCCCTGGACGCGCTCGTGCTGCAGTGCCTGCGCAACGGCGCACGTCCGCCGGCCGGGGTGCCCGAGATGGTCCGGTGGTGCCGCACACGGCCGCTGGGCAGCTGGCCGCTCGACCGGCTACCCGACGGGCTCTTCACCGGCGACGACCGGCTGATCGACGAGGACTCGGGGGAGCCGACACAGCTCTGCCAGGAACTGGCCGTCGAGGGGCGCGGCGGCAGCACCGCTCGCCAGTACGACCGACTTGTCGTCCATGAAGCCATGCGGGCATGCCGCGACGCCTCGTCCCCCGAGTCGTACACGGCGTTCCGCCGCCTGCTCGTCGACCGCCCTGTGCTCACCGAGGCCGAGTGGTCCGACGTCAGCACGGACCTGTTCCTCGATCCGGTGAGGTTCCTGATCGAGGAGATCTATGCGCCGGTGCCCGCCAGTCACCGTAGGGACGGCTCCTACCTCACCTGCGGGCGGTGCCTGACCCTACTCACACCGCTGGCCGGAGGCGGTTGGTGGTGCGAACGGGACCAGTGCCGGCATGAAGGAGACGCACCGCACGGCCGCCTGCTCGACCCGGCCGAAACCGGTGAGCTGCGCCAACTGCGCAGGCCCCTCAGACAGTTCGTGACCGGCCCCGGCAGGGCGGAGACCGAGCTGGAACAGGCCCTACGAGACCTGGGACTAGGCGTGGAGATGTGGCCAGGGTTCGACGCGTACGACCTGAGGATCACCTTTCCCGACGGGTACGTGTGGGCCGTCGACGTCAAGGACTGGGCGTTTCCCGGGCTGCTCGGCAGCACTGCGGAGCCCGTCCGACCGGAGCCGCCCTACCACGAGGCCTGCTGGGTGGTACCGCGGTTCCGGGTGCGCACGCGGCGGGACTATCTCGACGTTTTCGACCAGGAGCGCCCGGCGTCCGCCGGCGGCCTGCGGCTGCTGACGGACGAACAGCTAGTGAAGGCGGCGCGGTTTCGGTTGCGTGGCGAGCGAGGGCCCGAGGCTCGTATCGCTCCGTCGACCGCGGAAGCAGAAGGAGCAGGAGCAAAAGGTGCGTGATCGCAACGGCTGGTACCAGCAGCTCGTCAAGGACTTCGGCCCCTGGCCGCAGGAACACGCGGGAACGAAGCCCGCGCTTCTGTGTCAGGTCGAACTGGGCCTGCGTCTGCTGGAAACTCTCGATCCGGGCCTCTCCGTCGATGGCACCTGGGTGCTCCTCGGCGGCTACCCCTTCGCCCGAGCCGCCGGACTCGTCACCCGCCCCGCCGACGAACTGGCGCTGACCGCTGCCCGTCACCTGCTGTGGCCCATGCGCCGCCACCGCGTCTGGCAGCAGAGCCTGGAGGCCTATCTCGACCTGCCGGAGCGGCTGCGTGGCTACCGTGTCCCGCCCGGCGGCGGTCCTGCCCGGCGCGTCAGTCCGCCCGTGGCCGCACACCGCTTCGAGGTGTACGACACCGCTCTGAGCCGGCTACCCGACTACGCCAGCAATCCGCTTCCGCAGGCGAGCGAGGGCACGTACCGTTTAGTGGACCGCCGCAGGTATACATCCGTCACGCTGTCGGCCGACCTGGTTCTCGATCCGCCATCGGGTCACGACCTCGGCGCCGGACGCCCTGGCCGATCGACGCGGTTGAACGTGTCCCTCGCCGAACTCGCGGGGATCGCACAGTGGATGGATGAGGCGGAGCGCACGCGCGGTCTGAAGCCGGGCAACTGGGCCGAGCGCCTGTCGCGACTGGAACTGGACACCCGCACCGCCGACGGAACAGGGTTCGAGAAGGCCGACGCTCTGCCGCTCGACCAACTCACGCACCTCGTGGGAATGGTCGGCGCCGGAAAATCGACCCTGATGACGCTGCTCGCGGTGTGGGCGCACCGCAAGGGCCTGCGTACGACGCTCGTCGTCGGTGACGTCGCGGAACAGCTGGCGCTGACCGCACTGTTCCGCGGACTCGGTCTGCGCGCGGCGATCGTCCAGGGCGGCACCACCCGGCAGCAGCACACTCAGCGGCTCCACCGTCGGCTCGCCAGCCGCGGCGGACACTCCCTGCTCACCCACACCAGCTCTGCGTTCACCCATCTGAGCACCGCGTGTCCCCTGGATGCCCTGCGCGTCCTCGACTCGGCCGCACCCCTGCGCTACGCGGACGCACCGTGCGGCAGCCTCCACCCGGTCCGTCAGCAGGACGGGAAGGACGAGTCCACGGCCGCCAGGATCACCCGGGAACTCGCCCGAGCCCGCGGCGAACGCCCCGACGACAGTGGCTCCGAGGACTTCGGCGACGGCTCGGACCTGGAGGAGCTCCGGGACCCGCACGCTTGCCCACTCTGGAGCGCCTGTCCCCGCCACTCCGCGGCCAGGGACCTCGTGGACGCGCTCATCTGGGTGGCCAACCCGGCGAGTCTCGTCCAGACCCCGGTGCCACGCCAGCTCAACGCCGAGCGGCTGCGCTACCTGGAGCTGGCCTGTCTGCGGAGCGACATCGTGATCGTGGACGAGGCCGACCGGGTGCAGATGCAACTCGACCAAATGTTCGCACCCTCGGCCACTCTGGTAACGAAGGGGCTCGAATCCTGGCTGGACCAGCTGCAGACGCACGAGATCGCGGAGCTGGCCCGGCAGGGTCGCCTCCAGCTGTCCGACCAGGACGTCGAACGCTTCTCCGCCGCCCTGGATGTCGTAGGCTCCGCAGCCGACCGGCTGTACGCCATACTCATCGGGGACGCGAAGCTGCGGAAGTGGGTGCAGATCGACTATTTCAGCGCCTGGACCCTTCAGGAGAAGCTGCTCCACGCCTGGTACCCGCCTGCACGGAGAGAGGGGGAGGCCGACGGCGAATACGACATCGAGGACGAGGCCGACCTCTACGGTGACGACGAGGGCCTGGACACAGGGACAGGTGACGCCCCTGCTGCGGTCGGCGACCCGTGGGCCGCCCGCCGCGACGAGGTGACCAAGCTTTTCGACACCTTCCGCGACGACCCGCTCGGTGATCGAGGGCCGCACGGCACGGCCGCGGACGCGATGGCCGACCTCGCACAGGATCTGCTGCACACACTCAACGAGAGGCACACCCGTCGCCGAGTTCGCGGCCTGCTGGAGGACCTTCTCGACGGTGCACCGGGCCCGGACCAGAGGCCGGCTCAGGCATCTGGCGCCCAGGGGAAGACTGCCCCTGAAGACGTCCCCCTGACGGATGCCTGGCTGGAAGCAAACGCACGCCGACTGGAGTTCACCCTCATCCTCGCCGCGCTCCACCAGCGCCTGGACCGTGTCACTTTCTTGTGGCCCCAAGTCGAGGCGGCCCTGCGGCTCGATCCGGGGGGACACGACCTCACCCGGCGACCGCCCCTCGACTACGCCCCCCTGCTGCCCGAGGCCCCCATGGGGAACGTGATCGGCTTTCAGTACCTGATTGAGGAGCGGGATACGGGGACAGAGCGCGACGGTCGGCGCACCGGGACCCTGCGCTTTTTCCGGTGCGCCGGAGTGGGCCGGGAACTCCTTCTCTCCCTTCCGCAGCTCGGCGCCGACCCGGAACACGACGTGAACGGACCACATGTGCTGCTGATGTCGGGCACCAGCTGGGCAGGCACCTCGACCCGTGCCCACGTGCTCGCCCCTGTGCGAGCGGTGCTCAAGCCACAACCACAGGCACTCCGCTCCATCCGGGACACCGTATTCCGCACAGAGTTCCAGTACGACGACGCGGGGCGCCCGATCCGCCTGTCCGGACAGGACCCCGACAAACGCGACGATGTTCTGCGCATGCTCGTACACCGGCTGGCACGACCCCGCCGCGACGGCAGTGCGGGCCCGCTCCAGCGTGAACTCGCGCAGATCGCAGACGAACGGCGCCGCCGTGCGCTGCTCCTCGTGGGCAGCTACCGGGAGGCATCGGTGGCAGCCGACTGCCTGGACGAGATCCCGCGCTGGCGGGGGCGGGTCCGCGTGCTCGTCGCGGACGACGCCGAGCTGGAGGCGGCAGTCGACGGCGAGGCCCCGGCTGCCACTCAAGGCCCCCGGGCGGGCGCCGTGCGGCGTGGCGACCTCGCCTCCTTCGCCGATGATCCGGACGCCGAACTGCTAGTGGCCCCACTGTTGGCCATCGAACGCGGACACAACATCCTCACGGCACCGCAGCGTCCGGGCGAGGAGCGGGTAGCCGCGTTCGGGACGGTGTTCTTCCTTGCCCGCCCGCATCCGCGCCCCGACGACCTGTCCCTCGCTGTCTTCGCCGTCAACGACTGGGCCACGCGCTTCGCACGTAACCAGCCCGGACTTGATCAGGGCACCTTCGGCGAGCTGGTAAGCAAGGCCGGGGGCCTCAACGCAGCGGGTGGCGCCTTCCGGGCGACCGCCCGCGCGGTATGGCGGCATCTGCTGTCGCGGCGCTACATCTACTCAGCGTTGTCCGACAAGGAGAAGACCTCTTTCGCGTGGGACCAGTTGGTCACCATCTGGCAGGTGATCGGCCGTCTGGTACGCGGCGGCGTGCCGGCGCGTGTCGTGTTCGTCGATGCCGCGTTCGCCCCTCGGCTTGCCTCCGAACGGACTCGGAGGCTCTCGTCGGGGCGACTCCCTCGTTGGCTCGACGATCCCGGCCTGCTGGTCAGGTTGCGGGACGTATTGGCTCCCTACTTCGCCCCAGGCATCGACCCGGGAAGGTTTCCAGACCCATCTGACCCCGCACTGGTCAGGCTGCTCTACCAGCCCCTGTACGAGGCCCTGTGCGGCATCGGCGTACAGACCCGCGAGGACCCACCCCGGTGACGCTGTAGCCGCTCAGCAGGGAGCCGACGGATCCACCCGCTGAGCTTTCCGCTCCCGCATCCCGCCTGAAGGAGGAACACATGTACAAGAAGATCCGCAGAGCCGCCTACCACCTGAGCGACGAAGGAGCCTGGACAGAGGACTTCCGCGCGCTCCGGTTTCCCGAGCACTGGCAACAAGGACTGCTGGAACTCCACAACCACGGGCGTGACGAGGACAAGCGGCACAAGACCGTCCCCACCCGGCGCCTGGACGCCGTACTGCAGACGCTCGCACCCGACATCGTCGTCCGGCCGCGGCCCAAACCGCCTGTGGGCCAAGGGGCCATGCCCCCAGACGACTTCTGGATGTACGTACCGGACGGGGCGCCGGACCCGCTCCCGGACGGGACTCTGGGCAAGCTGCTCGACGCCTGGCTGCGCACACTCGGGCCCACGGGAGCGGCAGACGACCCTGGCTTCCGCTCCCTTCTTCTCCGTTGTAGTGCCGAGTTGAAGCAGAACCTCCCAGGGTGGGAACCGGTGCGTGGCGTGGAGTTGCTGGCCGCGTCGCCCACGAAGGGCGGCACGGCCGCTCCGGAACCCCGGCAGTTCCAGCTCGCGACCGACGCGCTCGCGCGCCGGATTCTCACGTTGGATCCGTACCCCTTCGACGGTGGTGAGCTCCGCTTCCGCGCGCTCCCCCGAGGCCCCCGCGACCAGGGGGCCGAGCTGATGTCCCAGCCCCTGAGCCGCACGATCAAGCGCAGGGAATGGTGGTTCTCCATCGTGCTGAACATCTCCCTGCACACCACCCCGTTCGACCCCCGGCCCCGGTTGCACTTCCACTGGGGCGTACGTCGGTGGGCCACACACCCGAGGGCGGACACCAAGCGTCTGAATCTTCCGTACCGTGAGGCGACCACCATCTATCTCCGGCCGCGCATCCCCTGGCTGCCCGGTGCGCCGGCCACCGAGCGGTACGCTCTGGCCCGCCTTCGGCGCGACCGGGACTCCGACGGATTCGCCTGGGTCGAGAACGACCCGGCGGGCATCCTGCGCACGCTCAGCGTCACCGGTCACTTTCCGGACATCGACCAGCTCCTCTCGGAACCCACCGAGTGGATCAAGGACGGTCCCGGGGTACGCGCCTGCGTGGTCCACAGCACCCGCATGGGTGTCCACGAGGTGGGCCGGGGCCTTATGACGCACCAGCTGTCCGAACTCACCGCGTGGGCGGAGCAGGCGCTGCCCGAAGGTGTAGTGCGCGTTCCGGACCTGGTGCGCGGTCGGGGACGCGGCATCGCCGCCCCTGCGAACCGGCGCGCCAAGCCGAAGGGCGACGCGGAGAAAAAAGCCGAGGAGCTGCGCGCTGCTCAGGCCCGGCGCACCGCCCTCGCTGCGCTTTCCCGCCTCACCGGTCTGGACTCCACCGACACCGGACGTCCTGTCGTGGAGGCCCGGCTGCTGTGGCAGACCGCCGAGGTACGACGCCAGGGAGTCACGGCCTTCGCCCAGGCACTCGGCCTGGACGGTCCCGGCGACCCGGACAGCGCCGGGGTGACGGACCAGGACTTCGACGAGGCCCGCCCTGGCTCACCTGTCGTGTTGGAGTGGCAGACACCGGAACTGATCCTGAGGTTGCGCTGTCTGCCGCTGGCCGACGGGCTCGGTGACCGGCTGCGCCCCGATGCGGTGGTCAAGGGAAAGGGAGCGCGCATCGCCGACGGGATCATGCGGCGCCGACGCGATCTCCGCGAATGGCTGAGCCGGGACGGGGCCGACCCGTCTCGCCCCGGACTCGCCCTGGTCGAGATCGCACACCGTAGCACCTTCAAACCCCGCGAGACGGACCCGAAGTTCGCCATCCGCCTCGGCTGCGCCGACGCCGGGCTCCTGACGCAGTTCGTTGTCACATCCTCCGAGGAACGCGGGATCGACAACGCCGACAGTCTGGAGCACCGAGCCCACAATGCCTGGCTGGACGGACTGCGGCAGCTCGGTGTGCGCGTACTGCCCCAGCACACGCTCGGTGCCGACCTTCCCAACGATCTTCAGTACGCCGCGCTGTGGATGGTGAAGCGGCGCAAGGACGGCCCCACCCGCTTGCCCAGGCATCTGCCAGTCGCCGTGCTCGTCACGCCGCTTCCGGAAGCCACGGACCTCGCATTGGTCCGCGGGTGGGATGACGACGCCTGCGAATGGATCCCCTATCCGCGCTTTCTGCTCAGCTTGGTGAAAAAGGCCGAGATCGATCCGGAGGAGTTCGCGGAGCCGTCCCCTGCCATCCCCGGGCAGCGCGACGGCACGAGCCCACAGGCGCGATGGGTCACCCCTAAACAGTGGCGTGCCAACCTGGCTCAGCAGCGCCAGGAGACCGCAAGCTTCCTGCAGCGGATGCTTCAGTCTCTGCGCGGACGCCCCACGGCCCTCATCACTCATGCCCAGAACAGCAGGCTGCACTGGCCGTGGCTGCAGGATGGTCAGGTCATCCGGGACCTCCTCCGGACGGGACATGCGCCCGCGGGACGGCTCGACGACGAGCTCCGCCTGGTGCGCGTACGCGGGCGGACGGGGAGGGAGACCGCCCAGTGGTGGGGCCTGGCGGAGAAGGGCGAGCCGAATGGGCAGCCGGCCGGATTCTGGGCGGCGGACATCAGCGGCGATGGTCAGCGCTCGCCAGACGAGAGGGTGTTCTACAGCACCACGGAACGCCCCGGATCCCAGCCGGTCTCTCCTGCACTCGACAGGCTCGCCACCAGAGTCACCGCGGCCGGTAACCTCGTTTCGCAAGCGGGCAAAGGCGCCTGGAACCCCGCCCTTGTCGAGATCGCGGTACTTGGATGTCATGCGAGTGACGACTTCTCGGATCAGGCGGGGAAGCCCGACGAGCCGGAGGTGCTGGCCCTGGCCATGCACCAACTGCGTCAAGCACCGGACTATCCGGCGTCGCTGTCTCTACCACTGCCTCTTCACCTGGCTGGGCTCGCTCAGGCTTATGTTCTGCCCATGTTCGCGGAGGGAGAATCGGCTGAGGAGGACGAGAGCGACAGCTCAGGGGAGCAGGCTGCCGGTGGTGCAGCAGAGTATGAGGCCGAAGTGGACCCGGATGTCGCGGACGCGGCAGGGCTGTCGGCGGAACCAGATCTGCACGATGAGGCCTGGGGTGCTGACAGAAGGCTGGAAGCGGGCACTTGAGCAGACCCGTCCGACCTCGGCCCTCTCGGAATCGAAACAGGGGGCTACTGTTCTCTCGGCATCACTCGAGGAGTTCAGCCGCCGCCGACATGTACCCTGATCGGCTCCGAGTAGCCCCGGTCGGATCCGGGTCGAATTCGTCCCCGCGTATTGTCCGCTCTGGTTGCGCGAGGGGTCGGAAGCCGACGGATAGCCGGACGGGGAGCGCCGGACAGGACCGAAAGTATCGTCCGGTGTGTCTCCCTGCGGGGCGGGCACTGTGGGCGCGGGCATTGTCAACATTAACCAGGTCGTAGCCGGCTTCCCGGTAGGTGGGGGGCAGCCTCGTGGACGGGCAGTACGCGCGGGCGGTCGGCCGTGTAGGTGTGGCCGCCCGGAGCGGGCCGGTCGTCGAGGAGGAGGTTGGTGACGGCAGGGTTGGTGAAGGCGCCACGCAGCATGACCTCGTGGTTGATGCGGCGGATGGAGTACTGGTTGAGGTCCCGGCGGGCGACGCGCCCCGCTCGGTCGGCCAGCGGCCGGCGGCGCTGTGGGCGGGGATGCGTCCGGCGGGGGAGATGTGGTCGGCGGTGATGGAGTCGCCGAGGTGCAACAGTGCCTTTGCCAGCGTCGGACCCACGTGTTCGGGCGTCGCAGCCTACAGGCCGGTCAGGTGTGGAGGGCCCTGACGATGGGAATGCCGGGAGGGCTGGCGAAGACCTCCTGCCGTGGCTTGACGATGCGTCAGGAAAGTCGGCAAGTGGTCAGCATGAGTCCTGAAAGACCTGGAGAGAGCTGACCGAACGTGCGAATGGTTGTAGGCTCCGGGAACCGCCCTTGACCTGCGTGAAGTGGGCAGGGAGCAGACATTTCGGGAGTTTCTTCGTGTTTCGTACCATGTTCAAGTCCAAGATCCACCGCGCCACCGTCACCCAGGCCGACCTGCACTACGTGGGATCGGTGACCATCGACGCCGATCTCCTCGACGCCGCCGATCTGCTGCCCGGGGAACTGGTGCACATCGTGGACGTCACCAACGGTGCCCGGCTGGAGACGTACGTCATCGAGGGGGAGCGCGGCTCGGGGGTCGTCGGGATCAACGGGGCGGCGGCCCATCTCGTCCACCCCGGTGACCTGGTGATCATCATCAGCTATGCGCAGGTCACCGACGCGGAGGCCCGTGAGCTGCGGCCCCGGGTCGTGCATGTCGACGCCGGCAACCGGATCGTGTCCCTCGGCGCCGACCCGTCCGAGCCGGTGCCCGGCTCGGACCAGCAGCGCAGCCCGCAGGCCGTAGGAGGCTGACCGGCTGACCGGTGGTCCAGGGGCGTGCGGCGCCTGATCGAGACCGCACGCCCTGTCCGCCGTCCACACGACCGTCCAGCCCGCCCGCGAAACCCGCTCGACCTGGTCAGCCCACCGACGGGATCATGATCAGATGCCGTCGACCGAATCAGCCGCCCGCCGGCTTCAGGACCGTGCCGCTCTGTGGAGCGTGGGTGAGATCCGCGCCACCGACGTCGTCACCGCCGCCTGTGACGCACTCGTCGCCGGCCTGGACGGCCCCGCCCTGCGGATGTTGGCGGCGTGCACCCGCGCGGAGGCGGATCACGACGTTCCCGGCCTCCTGCCCCCGGCACTCGATGAGCTGGGCCTCACCTTCCCCGCGGTGGGCAGTGTTGCCGGCCAGGAGGCCGCCGTACGAGCGCTTGCCGCCCGGATGCTGGCCGGCGAGCTGACGCCGCGGGAGCTGGCCTTCCGGATCCACCGGCGGTTCGGGCACGAACTGCCGCTGGCCGAGCGGCTCGCCGAGCTGGACGACGCGTACGACCTCCTCGAATACGGCGACGCGACACCGGCACAGGTCGACGCCGAGGTCACGGCCGAAGCCTCGCGGCTGGCACGGCATCCCGGTCTTCCAGCCGGGCGCACGGACGCACCGGCCTGACACCGGCCGGTGGTCCCGTGGGCTCAGGCCGAACGGGAGCTCGCCTCCCAGGAGGCGGTGATGTCGCGGGCGACATCGCGTAGGAGGCCGATGAGCAGGTCCGCGAGCGGGGTGAGGCCGGCGTCGGCCTTGGTCACGGCGTAGAGCTGGCGGTAGGGCCTGGGGCGGGCCAGTTCGCGATGGGTGGTGCCGGGCGCGTGGGTCAGGGCCAGGCGTGAGACCAGGGCCACCGCGATGCCCGTGCCGACGAGGGCCTGGGCGACGTCGTAGGACTCCGTCTCGAACCGCACGGTGGGAGTGAAGCCGGCCTCGCGGGCCGCGTCGTGGAACTGTTCGCGGGCGGCGTGGCCGGCCAGGATGGAAACCCACGACTCGTCGCGCAGCTGTTCCAGGCGGAGTTCGGTGTCCGCGGGCTGCCCGGTGGCCAGGGGATGGTCGTCGGGGAGCACCACGACCATCGGGTCCAGCAGGAGCGGGTGGGCCCGTATGTGCGGGGGCGGCGCGAGCGGCGTGCCCCAGGACGCGACGATGGCCACGTCCAGGCGTCCCGCGCCGATCTCGTCCGCCCCGCGTCCCGACACCACGTCCACGACCGAGACATCGGCGTCCGGGTGGCGGTGGCGCAGCGCCGTCAGGGCCGGTGGCAGCAGGTGCAGGGCGGCCGCCTGGAACGTCCCGATGCGCAGCCGCAGCGAGAGGTGACCGAGCAGCGCGGCCAGTTCCGCCTGCGCCCTGTCCGCCGCCTCCTCCACGGTCCGGCCGTGCGAGGCCAGCAGCTCACCGGCCGCGGTGAGCGAGGCCCCGCGAGGCCCCCGCACGACCAGCGGCACCTGCCAGTCCCGCTCGGCCTTGGCCACCTGCTGGGTGACCGCGGCGGGCGTGAGGTGCAGTGCGCGAGCCGCCGCCGTCAGGGAGCCGTGCCGCTCGATCAACGCGAGAAGCCGCAGCTGTCCCGGATCCACCACCATTCACCGATCCTAACGCTGCACCCCTCTCTTTTAACTTCTCTTACGAGCGCGGGAGGGGAAGGGTGGGGGCACACCCATCGGACACGGTCCCCGGAAGGGTTCTTTTCCCATGCCCACGCATGTGCCCGCTTTCCTCGTCACCACCCTGCTGCTGGCGATGCTGCCAGGCGCGAGCCAGGCCCTGATGATCCGGCAGGCCCTGGAAGGCCGCCGGCATACGCTCCGGGGCACGCTCGCGGGCAATGCCAGCGGCTTCCTGCTGTGGTCCACGGCCGCCGCGGCCGGGCTGTCCGCCGTCCTGCTGGCCAGCCCCACCGCGTACGCCGTGCTCCGGATCGCGGGCGGCGTCGTGCTGATGATCCTCGGGCTGAAGACGCTGCGGACCGCGCTCACCACCGGCTCCGCCCGCCCGCCCCGCGACGAAGGGGGCCGCAGCGGCTTCGCGGGCGGATACCTCACCGGCCTGAGCACCAACCTCGGCAACCCCAAGGCGGGCGTGTTCGCCGTCTCGGTGCTGCCCCAGTTCGTGACCTCCGACGGCCCGGTGTTCCTGTCGACCGTCGCCCTGGGAGCCCTGTGGGCGCTCGTCAGCGCCTCCTGGTACACGCTGCTCACCTGGGCCGTCGGCCGGGGGCGCGCCCTGGTGTCGCGGCCGGCCGTCCTGCGGGGACTCAGCGTGACCACCGGCGCCGTCCTGCTGGGGCTGGGCGCCGCGGTGACAGCGGGTGTCTGAGGACCGGACGCGAGTACTTCGCCCACCGCACGGGAGACGAGGAAGAAGCCGATGACCTACGCCACGACGCCGGACGGAACCCGCATCGCCTACCAGCTCCGGGGCCGGGGGGCGCCGCCGCTGGTCCTGCTGGCGGGCCAGGCCAACAGCCACCACTGGTGGGACACCGTACGCGCCGACTTCCACCCCGCCCGCAGCACCCTCACGCTCGACTACCGGGGCACCGGCGACAGTGACAAGCCCGACGCCCCCTACAGCACCGAGCTGTTCGCCCAGGACGTCATCGCCGTCCTCGACGAACTCGGCATCGACCGGGCCGACGTCTACGGCACGTCCATGGGCGGACGGGTGGCCCAGCAACTCGCGGCCCGCCACCCCCACCGGGTGGGCGCCCTGGTCCTCGGCTGCACCTCACCCGGCGGCCCGCACGGCGTCGAACGCGGCGCCGACGTCCGCCGGGCCCTGACGCGGCCTCGGCCCGGAGCCGCGCGACAGGCCCTGCTGGAGCTGATGTACACCCCTGGATGGCTGGCCTCCCACCCCATCCCGCACCACACCCTCGGAGACCCCGGCATGCCCGTCCACGCCCGGCGCCACCACCTCGCGGCCGGCGACCGGCACGACGCCTGGGACCTCCTGCCGGCCATCAGCGCGCCCACCCTGGTCGTCCACGGCAGCGACGACCTGCTCAATCCCACCGCCAACGCGCCCCTGCTCGCCGACCGCATCCCCGGCGCCCGGCTGCACCTGATCCCCGGTGCCCGGCACGCCTACTTCGAGGAGTTCCGCACCCACGCCGGGCGGCTCGTCCTGGACTTCCTCACCACCGCGCACAAGCGGTGACGCGCGCCCGGAGGCGAGCCCGTCACCCCGAGGCAGGGCCGCGCCGGCACGGGGCCGGGTCCGTCCGGTGCCGCCGTCGGGTGAGTGGCCGCGCGGGCACCGGGTAGGCGGGGGAGTAGTCCAGAGGCGACGTCCCGTGACAGCCCGGAGGACACGATGACCAACCCGCACCCCGACCCGGTCCCGCCCGACCCCGTCCCGCCCGGCCCGGCACCCGGTCCGGGCCCGAGCCCGACTCCGCCGGACCCCTACCCCACCCCGGTGCCGCCGCCCGAGCCGGTCCCGCAGCCGACCCCGCCCCCGCCGGGCCCCGGTCCCACACCGCCTCCGGCACCGCCCCACCCGGGCCCGCCGGAACCGTCCCCGTCCCCCATCCCCCCGGGCCCGGAACCGGTGCCGAACCCCGAACCGGGCCCTCCCCTCACCTGAGCACCACCGAGTGAGGGGGAGCGCACGGGGAACCGCCCGCCCAGCCACCGGCACACCCGTAGTCGCGGCCCGGGAGTGCCCCATGCCCCGTCCCCGTGTGCCCAGTCCCCGTGCCCCGGACAGCGTCCCCGGGGCACGGGGAACCACCGCCCGCCTATGCCGTGACCTCGCCGCGGTCCCCGCCCCACAGCGTGTGGAACGCCCCCTCGCGGTCCACCCTGCGGTAGGTGTGCGCGCCGAAGAAGTCCCGCTGGCCCTGGGTCAGCGCCGCTGGCAGGCGCGGGGAGCGCAGGCCGTCGTAGTACGCCAGGGCCGCCGCGAAGCCGGGCGTCGCCACTCCCTGCCGTACCGCCGCGATCTGCACCTCCCGCCAGTCGTCCTGCGCGTCGGCGATCTCGCGGGCGAACGTCTCGTCCGAGAGCAGGCTCGGCAGGTCGGGCCGGGCGTCGTAGGCCGCGCGGATGCGGTCCAGGAAAGCGGCGCGGATGATGCAGCCGCCCCGCCAGATGGAGGCCACCGCGCCGAGGTCGATGTCCCAGCCGTACTCCTCGCTGCCGGCCGCGATCTCGTGGAAGCCCTGGGTGTACGACACGATCTTGGAGGCGTACAGCGCCTGTTCCACCCGGTCGGCGAAGGCGGCGGCCTCCGGTTCGCTCAGCGCGGAGGGCTGCGGTCCGGCCAGGTCCCGCGAGGCGGACCGCAGCGCCGCGTGCCCGGACAGGGACCGGGCGAACACCGCCTCGGCGATGCCGGACACCGGGACGCCCAGGTCCAGCGCGATCTGCACGGTCCAGCGGCCGGTGCCCTTCTGCTCGGCCTGGTCCACCACCACGTCCACGAACGGCTTGCCGGTGGCCGCGTCCACGTGGGACAGCACCTCGGCGGTGATCTCGATCAGGTACGAGTCCAGCCGGCCCGTGTTCCAGGTGCGGAAGATGTCCGCGATCTGCGCGGGGGAGTACCCGGCGACATCGCGCAGCAGCTGGTACGCCTCCCCGATCAGCTGCATGTCGGCGTACTCGATGCCGTTGTGGACCATCTTCACGAAGTGCCCGGCACCGTCGGGGCCCACGTGCGTCACGCACGGCGCGCCGTCCGCGGCCTTCGCCGAGATCTTCTCCAGCATCGGGCCCAGCGACTGGTACGACTCCACGGACCCGCCCGGCATGATGCTCGGTCCGTGCAGCGCGCCCTCCTCGCCGCCGGAGATGCCCGCGCCGACGAAGTGGATGCCCCGCTCGCGCAGCTCCCGCTCCCGGCGCCGGGTGTCCGCGAAGTGTGCGTTGCCCCCGTCGATGATCATGTCACCGGGCTCCAGCAGCGGGGCGAACTCCTGGATCACCGCGTCCGTCGGCTCGCCCGCCTTGACCATGACGACCAGACGGCGGGGGCGCTCCAGCGCCGCCACGAACTCCTCGGCGGTCTCGGCCGCGACGAAGTCGCCCTCCTGCCCGAACTCCTCCACCAGCGCCTTCGTACGCGACACCGTACGGTTGTGCACGGCGACCGTGTAGCCGTTGCGCGCGAAGTTCCGTGCGAGGTTGCGGCCCATCACCGCGAGGCCCGTGACACCGATCTGCGCTGAAGTGCTCATACCGCCTGCTCCCTGGTTGCCTCATGTCTACGGCTCCGTCAGTACGGGGCCCTGCTTATCCTGACGTGCTGTGACGGCGAACGTGTTGGTGACCCGCCACATTCCGGTACGCGTCGCGAGCGCCCTGCCTCGGCCACCGGTCGCGGCCCGGCTCGACAAGAGCTGTTTCCCGGCCACTTGAGCCGTGCGGCAGGCCGATTCCCTGCCTTGTCATGGCCAGTTCGTGGTGCTTACCTTTGCCCCTCCTGACGCATGCCGAGGGGAATTCGGACATGGCCGCACGCGGCCGGCACCGCCGGTACCAGCCGAACAGGATCAACCGCGCCTCGCTCACCGTCACGGCGAGCGGCGCCGGCCTCGCCATCCCGCTGGTCGCCGCCGGCACCGCGCACGCCGCCGACGCGGCCACCTGGAACAAGGTCGCCGCCTGCGAGTCCAGCGGAAACTGGAGCGTCAACACCGGCAACGGCTACTACGGCGGGCTGCAGTTCACCCGGTCCACCTGGGAGGCGTACGGCGGCACCCGCTACGCGCCGCGCGCCGACCTGGCCACCCGGGACGAGCAGATCGCCGTCGCCGAGAAGGTGCTGGACGGACAGGGGCCCGGCGCCTGGCCGGCGTGCGCGCCCCGCGCCGGGCTGATCAGGGGCGGCGGCACGGCCGGCGCGCACACCGACTCCGCGACCACACCCCCGGCGCAGACCGACTCCTCGGCCACCCACTCGGCGCACACCCGCTCCGCGGCCACCCACCCGGTGCGGACCGGTGCGCAGCCGGCCTCCTCCGTCAGGGACGTCCGTCCGCAGACCACCCCGCAGTCCCGCGCGGGCCGGGCCGAGATGTACACCGTGGTGCGCGGTGACACCCTCTCCGGCATCGCCGGCGAGCAGCGCGTGCCCGGCGGCTGGCGGGCCCTGTACGCGGGCAACCGTGCCACGATCGGCTCCGATCCCGACCTGATCCTGCCGGGCCAGCGGCTCGGCCTGAACGGCGCCCGGACCCGGAGCACACCCCCCGAGGCTTCCGAGCCTGCCAAGTCACGGAAACGCCAGGCTCCTTCGGACAAGTCCCGGAAGCGCCAGGCCCCTTCGGAGCATGCCGGTACCCACCACGCCCCGCCTCCGGCCCACCACACGCGCGTCGCCCCGGTGACCGCCTCCGTCGGCACCGGCTACCACGTGGCCGGCTCGCACTGGTCGAAGGGCTACCACACCGGCGTGGACTTCCCCGTGCCGACCGGGACTTCCGTGCGGGCGGTGGCGGCCGGCCGGGTGGTGGCCGCGGGCTGGGGCGGTTCGTACGGCTACCAGGTCGTGCTGCGGCACGCCGACGGCCGCTACACCCAGTACGCCCACCTGTCCGCCATCTCCGTGCGGGCCGGCCAGGACGTCACCGCCGGCCGGCGCATCGGCCGCTCCGGCTCCACGGGCAACGTCACGGGCCCGCACCTGCACTTCGAGGTGCGGACGGGGCCCGAATTCGGGTCGGACGTCGACCCGCTCGCCTACCTCCGGGCCGGCGGCGTCGCCATCTGACGGGGGCACGGCACCGACAGCGGGACCGGCACCGACAGTGGCACCGGCACCGGCGGCACGGCCGGCACGTGGGAGCGCACGGACAGCGGGGCGTACGGCGCGGGGTGCGTGCCGTCGCCCGGTGGGAGGTACGGGTCCGGGGACGCGGCGTCGGCCGACGGGACGTACGGAGCCGGGGCCACGCCGTCGGCCGGCGGGCCGACGCCACCAGCCTCCGTTCCGGTTTCGCTCTCCGTCGTGCTCCCGGTCTCCGTTCCGCTTCCGGCTCGCGTTCCGCTCCCGGCCGGGCCGGGCTCGCGCGGCACCGGGCTCCCGGCCCGGTCCGTTCCGGTGTCCGCCGCCCCACGCTGCCGTGGCACTACGGGGCGGGGCTCCCGGGCGACGAGGGCCGGCCCCGTGGCGGCCGGAGACACCGCTGGGCCGGTCGGGGAGGCCGGCGTCGGCTCCGCCGGTGGGTCCGCCGGGGCCGGCCCCGGCGACTCCGGCGCCTCCCCGTGCTCCAGCCGTTCCGTCGTCAGCATGATCAGGCCGCCCGCCGCCACCACCCCGCAGCCCAGGGCGAGTACCATGCCCGCGGTGCCGTGGCGGAAGGTCTCGCCGAACATCAGGACGCCGACCGCGGCGGCCAGCACCGGATTGACCACGGTCAGAGTGGCCAGCGGGGCGGCGAGCCCGCCGTGCCGGTAGGACAGCTGGGACAGCAGGACACCGGCGACCGAGAACGCGCCGATCACCCCGAGCGAGGGCAGCGCGCCCAGGTCGATGCCGTGGGTCCAGTCCACGGCCACGGTCTTGGTGAACACCGACGACATGCCGAAGGCGACGCCGGAGGCGGTGGCGAGCAGCACGCTGCGCACCGCCGGGTGCCGGTGCACGGCCAGCCCGGCGACGGCCAGCGCCGCCACCGCCGCGCCGGTGGCCGGCGCGACGGCCAGCCGCTGCCCGGCGGTCAGGGAGTGCGTGGCGGAGGAGCCGACCAGCGACAGCAGACCGGCGAGGCCGGCCGTGGCCATGAGCGCGCCGCGCCAGGCGGTCGCCCCCGCCCGGCGGCCTACCCACAGCGCCGCCATGGGCAGGGCGAAGACGATGGTCAGCGCGCCGAGCGGCTGGACCAGGCTGAGCGGCCCGTAGGCCAGGGCCACGACGTGCAGCACACCGCCGAGGCCGTTGAGCGCGAGCGCCCCCCACCAGCCCGGCCGGCGCACCGGTGCGCTGCCGGCGGAGGACACCGCCACCCGCTCCTGCATGATCGCTCCGCCCGCGTAGGCCAGGGCGGAGACGACCGACAGGAGCACGGATAACGCCAGGGCGCTCATCGGCGTCTCCTCTGGGGGCGGTGGGTGTCCCGGGCCCGTATGCGATCGGCTTCCATGGTCGACACTCTGCCCGCTCGTGATCCGCCCGTCGTCGTCCCTGAGCGCAATGCCGCCTACTGCTTTCGCAGTATGCCGACGTGCCGCCCATCCCTTGGCGGCCTGACGCCGGGCGGGCACCCGCCGCACCGCTTCGGCGACGCGCCTGGTAGGAGTGCTGTCGTGGATCTCGACCGCGATCTCGCCGCACTCCGCCCGCTCGGCGGCTTCTTCGTGCTGCGCACCCTCCCCGGCCCGCCCGGCGCCGCCGGTCCGTGGCGGCTCCCGGCCCTCGCGGACGGCTACGCGCGGGTGCCGCCGTCCGGCCGGGATCCGGTCGCCGCGCGAGTCGCGGTGGTGGGGGAGCGGCTGCGGACCGCCGAGCCCCGGGTGGCCGCCTCCCTCGCCCAGCAGGGGCTGGCCGCCCGGCTGTGGTCGGCGGCCCTGGGCTGCGCCGTGCTGTACGGCCGGTTGCCAGACCTGGACCCGCGCCTGCTGCGCTGGGACGTGGACGCCACCGCCCCCGACGATCTGTGGCTCACCGAGGTGCGCGCCCTGCCCGGGGACGCGGCCACGCTGGCCGCCACCGTGCTGCACGGCCATCTGGAGCCCCTGACGGCGGTGCTGCGGGCCCGCTACGGCGTCGCGGCCGGCCTGCTGTGGGGCAACGCGGGCTCCGCGCTGGCCGCGACCGCCCGGGAACTGGGCCGCTGGGCCCGCGCCCACGGCCGTGCCGACGTGGCGGCCCGCACCCGCGCCCTCACCGGCGAACTGTTCGCCCATCCGCTGCTCGACGCCACCGGAGTGCGCACCGGCGCGTCCTTCCGGCGCCGCAGCTGCTGCCTGTACTACCGGGTGCCCGGCGGCGGACTCTGCGGCGACTGCTGCCACACCCGCCCACCGGGCTGACCGCTCTCCCGCACCCCCTACCCGGCGTTCCGCCCTCGACGAGAGCCCCCTCGGTGCGACGCGTCGCACGCCAATCACCCTGAATGCCCGGGTTCGTGCCTCGCGGCCTTCAGGATGCAGGCAACGATGTCCAACCCGCGGAGGTCACCGATATGAGAGGGACCCGGCGCACGCGCTGGTGCATGGCCGGGGTGATGGCAGCCTCGGCGCTGATCGCCACCCCCGCCGCACGGGCCGGGGAGCCGCCCGGCGACCGCCTCACCGAGCTGGTCAACCCGTTCATCGGCAGCCGGAACGAGGGCAACACCTTCCCCGGCGCGGCCGTGCCCTTCGGCATGGTGCAGCTCTCCCCGGACACCGGGCACACCACCGGCTACGACTACGCGCAGAACCGTATCCGCGGCTTCTCCCTGGTCCACCTCTCGGGGGTCGGCTGCCGCATCGGCGGCGACCTCCCCGTGCTGCCCACCACCGGCGACGTCACCCAGACGGACTACGCCCGGTACGCGGCGGCCTTCTCGCACGACGACGAGGAGGCGAGCCCCGGCTACTACCGGGTCGGCCTCGCCTCCGGCATCAGCGCCGAGCTGACCGCCACCGCCCGTACCGGCGTGCAGCGCTACACCTTCCCGGCCACCGGCAAGGCCAACATCCTGCTGAACGCGGCCCAGGCGCTGCACAAGCCGGTGCGCAGCGCGGTGGAGATCCTTGACGACCGCACCGTGCGCACCGAGATCACCGGCCACGGCTTCTGCCGGGACACCGGCCCCTACACCGTCCACACGATCACCCGCTTCAGCCGGCCCTTCACCGCCTACGGCACCTGGGACGGCCGCACCGTCACCCCCGGCGCCCGCACCGGAGCCGACGGCGCCTACGTCCGCTTCGACACCACCGGCGACCGCGTGGTCGAGGCGACCACCGCGCTGTCGTACGTGGACGCGCGCGGCGCCGCGACCAACCTGCGCGCCGAGGGCGGCCGCTCCTTCGACACCGTGCGCCGCCGGGCCCGCGAGGAGTGGGAGGGGCGGCTGACCGCCGTCCGGGTGCGGGGCGGCACGCCCGCGCTGCGCCGGACCTTCTACTCCTCGCTCTACCGGTCGTACCTGGCGCCCAACATCGGCGGCGACGCCGACGGCCGCTACTTCGGCTGGGACCGCCGCGTCCACCGCGCCCGGGGGTTCACCTACTACCAGAACTGGTCGCTGTGGGACACCTACCGCACCCAGGCCCAGCTGCTCGCCCTGCTCGCGCCGCGCGAGGCCCGGGACATGGCCCGGTCGGTGGTCGCGGTCGCCGAGGACGGCGGCTGGCTGCCCAAGTGGGGCTACGGCCCGGTCGAGACCAACATCATGACCGGCGACCCGGTCACCCCCTTCCTGACCACCGCCTACCACTCGGGCCTGCTGAAGGGCTTCGAGGAGCGGGCCTACCGGGCGCTGCGCGAGAACGCCGACGGCGTGCCGCCCGCCGCCCACCCGGGCGTCGGCCGGGAGGCCAACGCCGAGTACATCGCGCGCGGCTTCGCGCCCTGGGTCAAGGACCGCCCGTACGCCAAGATGGGCGACTCCGACTTCCACTACGGCGCCTCGGTCACCCTGGAGTACGCGCTCGCCGACGCCATGCTGGCGCAGATGGCCCGCGGCCTCGGGCACCACGAGGACGCCGCCCGCTACGCCGCCCGTTCGCGCAACTACCGCAACATCTTCGACCCTGCCACCGGCTTCTTCCGCGCCCGGGACGCCTCCGGCGCCTTCGCCGGCCCGGCCGACCCGGCCCGCGGCAGCGGCTTCCACGAGGGCACGGCCTGGCAGTACCAGTGGCTCGTCCCGCAGGACGTGCCCGGCCTGGTCGGGCTGATCGGCGGCAGGGGCGCGGCCGACGCCCGCCTCGACGCCTTCTTCGCCTACGACCGGCTGCTCGCCGACCCGGAGAGGACCGCGCGCGAGGTGTGGGTGCACGGCGACCCGTACGCCTACTACAACGCCGCGGTCTACAACCCGATGAACGAGCCGGACCTCATCGCGCCCTACACCTACCTCTCCACCGGCCGGCCCTGGAAGACGACGGACGTGGTGCACGCGGCGCTGACCCTGTTCACCGACAGCCCCGAGGGCCTCACCGGCAACGACGACCTGGGCACCATGTCCGCCTGGCACGTGCTGTCGGCCATCGGGCTCTTCCCGGTCCAGCCCGGCTACGGAACCTGGGGCCTGACCACCCCCGTGTTCGACCGGGTCGACCTGGCCCTGGACCGCCGTCACTGGCCGAGCGGCCGGCTGACCGTGACGGCGCCCGGCACCTCGGCCACCGATCGCTACGTCCAGGCGGTACGCGCCGACGGCACCCCGCACGACCGGACCTATCTGACGACGGGCGCGCTGCGCTCCCTGCGCTCCCTCGCCTTCACGGTCGGCCCGCGCCCGTCGGCGTGGGGCACCGCACCCGAAGCGGCGCCGCCCGTCCTGAAATGACCGCCGACGCGTGAGGCAAGCCCGTGACTTCCGACCTGCTCGCTCCTTTGGACCTGGCCTTCTGGAACATGGAGACCGACCGGCACCCGATGCACCTCGGCGCGCTCGGGATCTTCGGCGCGCACTCGCCGACCGCCGGGGCGCACGCCGCCGACCTGCTCGCCGCCCGCGCCGCCGCCGTCCCCGGGCTGCGCCTGCGCATCCGCGACCTGTGGCAGCCGCTCGCCTTCGGCGGCGCCGCCCGCGAGACCGACCCGCGCTTCGACCCCCTCGACCACGTCCGGCTGCACGCCCCCGCCGACGACTTCCACGCGGCCGCCGGCCGGCTGATGCAGCGCCCGCTGGAGCGCGGCCGGCCACCGTGGGAGGCGCATGTGCTGCCCGGCGCCGACGGGGTCTCCTTCGCGGTGCTCTTCAAGTTCCACCACGCCCTCGCCGACGGGTTGCGCGCCCTGAAGCTCGCCGCCGGCATCCTGGACCCCGTCGGCCTGCCCGAGCGCGCGCCCCGCGTCGTCGAGCCGCCGCGCGGCCCGCTGCCCGACGCGCGCCGGCTGCCCGCGCGGGTCCCCGGGCTGGTCCGGGGGGTGCTCACCGACATGGGCCGGGCGCTGGACATCGGCGCCTCGCTGGCCCGGTCCACCCTCGGCATGCGCCCGTGCGCCGCGCTCACCGCCGAGCCCAGCGGCACCCGCCGCGTCGCCGGGGTCGTCCTCGACATCGACGAGGTGCACCGGGTGCGCAAGAGCGCCGGAGGCACGGTCAACGACGTCCTCATCGCCGTCGTCGCCGGTGCCCTGCGCCGCTGGCTGGACGAGCGCGGCGACGGCAGCGAGGGCGTGGCGCCCCGCGCCCTGATCCCGGTGTCCCGGCGCCGGCCGCACGCCGCCCAGCCGCAGGGCAACCGGCTCTCCGGTTATCTGATACGGCTCCCGGTGCACGAGAGCGACCCGCTCGGCCGGCTGCGCACCGTGCGCACCGCGATGGTCCGCAACAAGGACGCGGGGCCCGACCGGGGCGCCGGCGCGGTGGCCCTGCTCGCCGACCACGTCCCGGCCCTCGCCCACCGGCTCGGCGGGCCGCTGGTCGGCCAGGCGGCCCGGCTGTGGTTCGACATCCTGGTCACCAGCGTGCCGCTGCCCGGCTTCGGGCTCCGGCTCGGCGGCCAGGAGCTGACCGAGGTGTATCCGCTGGCCCCGCTCGCCCCCGGCCAGGCCCTCGCGGTCGCGATCTCCACGTACCGCGGGCGCGTGCACTACGGGCTGGTCGCCGACGCGCGGGCCGTACCGGACCTGGAGCGGCTCGCGCGGGCGGTGTCGGCGGAGGTGGCGACCCTGCTGTCGGTCTGCGACCGCTGAGCACCGGCCCCCGGCGGCCTCCGGTCCCGACGCGCACCGCTTGGCGGGGGCCGGCCCGCGCGTGCCGCTTGGCGGGGGCGGCTGAAGGGGCTGGCTGTCCCGGTTTGTCGGGGGTTCGGTCTCGGGGTTCGGCGTGTACCCCTGTGCGGGGATCGGCTCAGGCGCGCCGCCTGGCGGGGGCGGCTCGGGGGCTGGCTGTCCTGGTTCGTCGGGGGGCCGGTCTCGGGGGCGGGCGCGTAATGCTTGGCGGGGGCCGGCCCCGGGATCGGGCGCGTACCGCTTGGCGGGGACCGGTCCCGGGGCCGGCTCGCGGCCCTTGGCGGGAGCGGCCTCGGGCGGCCCTGGGGTGCCGGCCGTGTCCTCCGCGCGGCTCCGCGACGGGTGCGGGCGGACCCGGCGGCGGAGCGGGACGCCGGTGGTCCGCGGGCACCGGAATCGGCGGCGGTTTGGCCCACCGGCCCGGCGCTCCGTAAAATTCGCTGTTCGAAAGCGGACGCGAGTCGGAGCGCCGCTCGGGTGACCAGGGGAACGGCAGCGCGATGACGGTGACAGAGGACGGTTCGGCGTCCATGGACGAGATGGTCTACGGGCCCGGTATCGACCCCGAGCGGCTCGCCGTCTGCCTGAGCGTGCTGGAGGAACTGGACCGGCTCGACGTCGACCACCCCGACGCGATCAAGGTGCGCCGGGCCACCTCGCACATCTACCGCACGGTCAAGCAGCGCCGCCGCCAGGAGCGCCGGGCCGCCAAGACCGCCCACGACCGCGCCGTCACCGAGGCCACCGCCACCGGCTCGGCCGAGCGCATCGACGACGAGACCGAGGGCATCCTGCCGTCCTCCAAGGTCGAGGAGGGCAGGATCGCGGGGATACTCCAGCGCCCGCGCTCCTGCTACACCTGCAAGACGCGGTACGTGGAAGTCGACTACTTCTACCACCAGCTCTGTCCCGACTGCGCCACCGTCAACCGCGCCAAGCGGGACGCCCGTGCCGACCTCACCGGCAAGCGCGCCCTGCTCACCGGCGGCCGGGCCAAGATCGGCATGTACATCGCGCTGCGGCTGCTGCGCGACGGCGCGCACACGACCGTCACGACCCGGTTCCCGAAGGACGCCATCCGCCGTTTCAAGGCGATGGAGGACTCGGCGGACTGGCTGCACCGGCTGGAGGTCGTCGGCATCGACCTGCGCGACCCGGCCCAGGCCGTCGCACTGGCCGACCGGGTCGCCGAGGCCGGCCCGCTGGACATCCTGATCAACAACGCCACGCAGACCGTGCGCCGCCTGCCCTCCGCCTACGCCGCCCTGGTCGATGGCGAGAGCGCCCCGCTGCCCGCCGGCGAACTGCCCGCCCACCACGTCATCGGCGCCTTCAACTCCGGCGCGGTCGACGGCCTGGCCGCGCTGCCCGTCGGCACCAGCGGGCTGGACGCGCAGAAGGTAGCCGACCTCGCCCTGGTCGCGGGCAACGCCAGCGTCGCCCGACACCTCGACGGCACCGCCATCGACGCGGGCGGTCTGCTCCCGGACGTCGTCGACACCAACACCTGGGTGCAGACCATCGACCAGATCTCCCCGGTGGAGCTGCTGGAGACCCAGCTCTGCAACTACACCGCGCCGTTCATCCTGATCAGCAAGCTCCGCCCGGCCATGGCCGAGGCCGCGCGCAAGGCGGCGAGCGGACGGGCGTACATCGTGAACGTCTCGGCCATGGAGGGCGTCTTCAGCCGTGGCTACAAGGGCGCGGGCCACCCGAACACCAACGCCGCCAAGGCCGCGATGAACATGGTGACGCGGACCAGCGCCCAGGAGATGTTCGAGTCCGACCGGATCCTGATGACCTCGGTCGACACCGGCTGGATCACCGACGAGCGCCCCCACTACGACAAGCTGCGTCTCGCCGAGGCCGGCTTCCACGCCCCGCTCGACCTGGTCGACGGCGCCGCCCGCGTCTACGACCCGGTCGTGCGCGGCGAGGCGGGCGAGGACCTGTACGGCGTCTTCCTGAAGGACTACGCGCCCGGCAAGTGGTGAGCGGCGGGCGGGTGTTGGCCGGGGCGCGCCCCGGTCCACCACGCCCGGGAGCGACCCCGGTCCACCGCGCCCGGGAGCGACCCCGGTCCACCGCGCCCGGGCGCGACCGCGGCCCGGCGGGCGCCGTGGATCGGCCGGCCGTGTCTCAGTCGACCGCGCCGAGCCGGCACGTGCCGGCCGCCACCAGCTCCAGCACGGTGCGCCAGTCCTCCAGCACGCCCGCGTCGAAGGCGGCCGTGCCGGCCTCCTCCTCGGCCTGGCACAGCCGCAGCACATCGTCGTCGGCCGGGTCCGCGTCCGCGCGGACCAGCCGGGACACCCGCTCCCCGAGCAGGGAACGCACCGCCTGTGCCGCACTGTCGGCCCGGGCCGCCTCGTCGCCCGCGCACAGCACCGGTCCAATGCCCCTGACCAGGCCCGCCACTTGGAGCTCCTTGTCGGCGGGGCGGCCGCGGCGCAGCAGCGCGGCGGTCCGCAGCGCGTGCCGGTGCCGACCGGCGTCCAGCAGATCCATCAGCTCCTCGACGCTGCGCAGCTCCATGCGTCAGTCCTTCCGCGAGACAGCCGTTGCCGCGTCAGCAGACCATGGCCGGTTTGCCGCCCGGCCAACGACACTTGAACTGCGCCGGGTCGGTCAACCGTTCCCCAACTTATTTCGAAGAGGCGTTCGTTCATATCCGCCGTACGGGTGATTCCGGACGTCGTACGAGTGAGCATCTTGTGGGAAAAGGCCCCATATTGGGGGCTATTGGGAGGCCGCGCGAAGCACAGTGGTTACACCTTGTTTGCATTCCCTATCGAGCGGATGTCCGCTCATTTGGTTAATCTGGGAGTCGGCGGACAACAGTACGGGGTCTCACCCACACCCACCGTCCGTCCTGGGGCACGCCGGTCCACAACGGTTCGCTCCGGCAGCGGAAACCGGCGCCACCGCGTCCGTAATCGGCTTTCCCACCAGACCCGAGCGGGCGCCCGGCGCCATGGCGTCGACTGTCCGGTATGCCCCGAGGGTGACCCGACACATAAGGAGTGCGCGGTGACACCGGAGAAGACGAATCGCGAACAACGCCCCGAGGAACGCGCGGAGCGCGGGCGCCGCAGGCCCGGAGAACTCGGCAGCCTTGAGGTGTGGGCCCGCTCCGCCCCGATCCGCCTCGCCGGCTACGAGGACGACCTGGCCGAGCCGCACATCCTGCCGAGCGTGGACTGACCCTCCCGCCCCGGCCCGCCGCGATCGCCGTCCGTGTGGGCGTGACAGACTCGCGCCCATGCTGATCAGAGAAGCCACGGCCGGGGACTGGCCGCGGATCTGGCCTTTCTGGCACCGGATCGTCGCCGCCGCCGAGACCTACGCCTGGGACCCCCACACCACCGAGGAAGCGGCCCGCGAGCTGTGGATGAGCCCGGCCAAGCGGGTCTACGTCGCCGAGGACGCCGGCGGAGCCGTGGTCGGGTCGGCCTACCTCACGCCCAACTACGGCGGACCCGCCGCCCGCGTCGCCAACGCCGGCTTCATGGTCGACCCCGACCACACCGGCCGCGGCATCGGCCGTGCCCTCGCCGTCCACGTGCTGGCCGAGGCCCGGACGCACGGCTACCGCGCGATGGTCTTCAACGCCGTGGTCGAGACCAACCCCGCCGTCGCCCTGTGGACGTCCCTCGGCTTCACGATCCTCGGCACGGTCCCGGAGGCGTTCGAGCACCCGCGGCACGGCAGGGTGGGGCTGCACATCATGTACCGGTCGCTGGAGTAGGCCCTGTTCGTCACGCTCCCGCCGTCCGCCGCCAGGGGATCAGCTCCGCCAACTCCTCGGCCACGCCCAGTAGCAGGGACTCCGTGCCCGGCCGGCCCACCAGCTGTACGGCGCAGGGGGCGCCCGAGGGCAGGGTGCCGACCGGCACGGACATCGCCGGCCAGCCGGTCAGGTTCCACGGCGGAGTGAACGGCGAACAGGCGGAGTTGGCGAGGACGTTGCGCAGCCAGCCGCGCTCGTGCCACGGCCCGGCCTGCGGGGAGCGGCGGGCCAGGGCCGGGGTGAGCAGCATGTCGTGCTCGGTGAAGAACGGCGTCAGCCGGGCGCGCAGCCGGTCCCGGGCGGCCCCGGTGCGGACCGCGCGGGTGAAGCGGCGGCCCACGGCCGCGTGCACCCGGGTCCGGCGGGCCAGCCGGGCCGGGTCCAGGCCCTCCGCGTCCATCGCCGTCCCTGCCGTCCAGTGCCGGAGCGCGGTCACCCCGAGGGAGGGCGGGTACGGCGGTTCCGCCCGCCGCACCCGGTGCCCGGACCGGGCCAGCGCCCCGGCCGCCCGCCGCACCGCGTCCGTATACGGCCGGCTCACCGGCACCCCGGCGAGCGGGCTGCGCAGCGCGACGGCGATCCTCAACGGGCCCCGCTCCTCCCGCCGTACGAACTCCGCGTCGGCGAGGACGCCCAGCATCAGCCGCAGATCCTCCACCGTCGTGGCCAGCGGCCCGTTCTCCGACATGCCGAACCAGTCGCCGTGGCCGATCCCGGCCGGCACCACCGCGTGCCCCGGCTTCAGCGTGACCAGCCCGCAGTTCGCGGCCGGGATGCGCAGCGAGCCCATCCCGTCGTTGCCGAGCGCCAGCGGCACCAGCCCGGCGGCCACCGCCGCCGCGCTGCCGCCGGAGGAGCCGCCCGCCGTGCGGGACGGATCCCAGGGATTGCGGGCGATGCCGTACGGGCCCTCCGTGGTGCCGAAGACGCACAGCTCGGGCACGTTCGTCAGGCCGACCACCACCGCCCCCGCCGCGCGCAGCCGGGCCACCGTCACATGGTCCTCGGCGGCCGGGGTGTCCGGGGTGGCGGCGGAGCCGTTGCGGCACGACTCGCCGCGCACCGCCAGGTTGTCCTTGACCGCCACCGGCACGCCCGCGAGCGGCAGTTCGGCCAGTTCCGCCCGGGCGGCCACCTCGTCGGCCTCGACGAGCGCCGCCCGCGCCCGGACCTTCCGGAACGCCCCGACCCGGCCGTCCGACCGCTCGATCCGCGTGAGATGTTCGGCCACCACCTCCCGGGGTGTGACCCGCTTCTCGCGGACGGCGGCGGCGATCTCGGCGGCACTCCGGCCGGCCCAGTTGCTCACGGACGCTCCTCGGGTGTTCGTAGGCTGCGCGCCCCCCTCGGTTACCCGTCGGTATGAAGGCGCGTAGGGAGAACTGTGCACCGCCGGGCCCGGTACGTCGAGGGGCCGACGGACCGGGGCCGGCGCTCGCGGCCCGGCCGGCGGGTCGTCTCCGTGCCGGCGGCCCGGGTGTCGCAGCGGTTCGGTGCCCGGGGTTCGGTCGGTTCCAGGGGCGTGCCCGCAGCCCCGGGTGCCGGTTCGGCTTTCTGGCCGTGGCCCGGCCGTTGGTTCACGCGTCGGCGTCCGAACCACCGTCGCCCGTAACGCCGTTCCCGGTCCCGAGGCGTGATCGCCGGTCCGTTCGTGCCGGGCCCGTGCTGTCCCGCTCGATCAGCCGGGGGACCGGTACCCGTACCGTCCGGGCCGGGCCGCCGTCCAGCAGGGCCAGCAGCTCCCGGGCCGCTGTCGACCCGAACTCCACGCTGTCCCGGGACAGCGCCGACAGCCACGGCGTGACCATGCGGCACAGGGCCGAGTCCTCCCAGGCCACCACCGACAGATCGGCCGGCACCGAGAAGCCCAGCTCCGCGGCGGCGGCGAGACCGGCGACGGCCATCACATCGGTGTCGTACACCAGGGCCGTCGGGGGAGCGGGGCCGCGCAGGACCCGGCGGGTGACGACGGCGGCCTCGGTGCCGGAGTAGTCGGTCGTCACCGACTCCACCTCGGCGAGCCCCCGCCGCTCCGCCTCGGCGCGCAGTGTGCGGATGCGGCGCTGGGTGTGCGCGAGGCCCGGCAGGCCGGCGATGTGCACGATCCGGCGATGGCCCAGAGCGGTCAACTCGCCCACCACCGAGGCCATCGCGCCCGCGTCGTCCGCCCAGACCGTGGACAGCCCCGGATGCCGCTCGTCCGGGGCGCCGCCGATCACCACGGCCGGCAGGGACAGTTCGTCCAGCAGACCGGGACGCGGATCGTCGGCGCGCGGATCGACCACCAGCACGCCGTCCACCCGGTGCTCGGCCCACCAGCGCCGGTACACCGCGCACTCGCCGGCCACGTCCTCCACCACCTGGAACAGCAGGCCCAAGTGGCGCTCCGCCAGCACCCCTTGGATGCCGGAGACGAGCTGGAGGAAGAAGGAGTCGACGCCCAGCGTGGTCGCCGGGCGGGCCAGCACGAAGCCGACCGTGGCCGCGCCCTCCCCGGACAGCGCGCGGGCGGCCGTACTCGGCCGCCAGCCCAGCTGTTCGGCGACGCGGCGCACCCGGGCCCGGGTGGCCTCCGAGACGCCGGGGCGGTCGTTGAGCGCGAAGGACACGGCGCTCTCGGACACCCCGGCACGCCGGGCGATGTCCTTCATCGTGGGCCGGCGGGCGGGGGACCGTCTGGTCGGCACGTTTCCTCCCCTTCGGCAGGGAACCGCTGAAGCGCTTGAGTGTCAAGACCCTAAAGCGCATTAGTCAACTCTTGCAAGGTCCCGGCGAGTAGACGCCGACCTGCACTTGTGCCGGACGGAATGCTTTGGCGGCGACGAATCCATTGACTTTCCCGGAACGCCCTGTGCAAGGTCTTTCGCGCCACCCACAGCCCCGACACAGCAAGGGAGCCGTGTCCGTGCCCATCTCCCGCAGAGCCCTCACCGCCGTCGCCGTCGCCCTCGTCCTGCCGCTGAGCGCCTGCGGCTCGGGCGGCGGTGCCGGCGGCACGGGCGACGCCTCCGGCAAGGTGGAGGGCGACATCACCTTCCAGACCTGGAACCTGCGCGCCAACTTCAAGGACTACTTCGAGGATCTGATCGCGGCCTTCGAGGAGAAGTACCCGGACACCCACGTCAAGTGGATCGACCAGCCCGCCGAGGGATACGCCGACAAGATCAGCGCGGACGCGGGCGGCGGCACCCTGCCCGACGTCGTCAACGTCTCCCCGGACCTCGTCGCCCCGCTCGCCCGGGCGGGCCTCGCGCTGGACCTCGACAAGGCCGCCGCCCGCTACCGGAAGGAATACCTGCCCGGCGCCTGGGCCGGACACCAGGTCCCCGGCACGACCGGCACCTACGCCTTCCCCTGGTACCTCAACACCGGCCCGCTCTTCTACAACAAAGCCCTCTTCGAAAAGGCCGGACTCGACCCCCGGAAGCCCCCGAGGACATACGACGAACTCTTCGCCACCGCCCTGGAAATGGCCGAGAAGAGCGGCGGAAAGGTCGCCACCCTCGCCAACGTGCCCACCATCGAGGACTTCGGCCGCTACGGCGTCCCGCTCATGAACGAACAGGGCACCGCATTCACCTTCAACGACCCCAAGGGCGTCGAACTGCTCACCAAGTACAAGCAGTTGTACGACGCCAAGGCCCTCGACCCGCAGGCCCTGACCGCCACCGGCGAGTCGGCCGGCAAGAAGTTCCTCACCGGCGCCGTCGCCATGAACCCCGGCAGCGCCCTGGACCTCGGCAACTTCAAGAAGAACGCCCCGAGCCTGTACCGGAACATCGGCATCACCGACCAGATCACCAGCACCGGACACGTCAACATGTACGTGATGGGCGTGATGGTCAACTCCCGCACGCGGCACACCCCGGCCGCCGTCGCCTTCGCCCACTTCGTCACCGACGCCCGGAACCAGATGGCCTTCGCCAAGCGGGTCGCCGTGTTCCCGAGCACCGCCGGCTCGCTCGACGACCCGTACTTCACCAGGGAGGACGGCACCGACGAGACCCGGGTACGCGTCGCCGCCGCCAAGTCACTGAAGGACGCGGTCAACTACACGCCCGTGCTGTTCAGCGAGCAGATGAAGACCGCGCTGCGCAACGAGGTCGCCAAGGCGCTCCAGGGCAAGGAGAGCCCCGAGGAAGCCCTCGACAACGCTGTCAGGGCCGCCGACCGGTTGCTCCGGGGCTGACCCGCCATGGCCGCACCCCTGCGCGTACGGCGGCAACTGCCCACCAGTCCCTGGCTGTTCGCCGCACCAGGACTGCTGATCGCCGGCGCCTTCGTGCTGTACCCCTTCGTCTCCACCCTGGTGAACTCCTTCACCGACCGCCGCACCCTGCTCCCCGGCCGCTTCGTCGGGCTCGCCAACTTCCGCGAACTGCTCCACGACGACATGTTCTGGACGGGCCTGCGCAACAGCGTCCTCTACGTCCTCGTCGTCGTCCCCGCACTCGTCGTCCTGCCGCTGCTGCTCGCCCTGCTGGTGCGCCGGAACATCCCCGGGATCACCTTCTTCCGCTCCGCCTTCTACACCCCCGTCGTCGCCTCGATCGTCGTGGTGGGCCTGATCTGGGTGTGGCTGCTGGACGAACGCGGCCTGGTCAACTCGGTGCTGGAGACGGTGGGCATCGGCCGGATCGGGTTCCTCAGCGACCAGTGGCTGCTCCTGTTCAGCGCCATGGCGGTCACCGTGTGGAAGGGCCTCGGCTACTACATGGTCATCTACCTGGCAGCGCTGGCGAACGTGCCACGCGAACTGCACGAGGCCGCTGCCGTCGACGGGGCCGGACCGGTGCGCCGCTTCCTGTCCGTCACCGTGCCCGCCGTACGGTCCACCATGGTGCTGGTCGCCGCGCTCTCCTCGGTCGCCGCCTTCAAGGTGTTCTCCGAGGTGTACCTGATGGCGGGCCCGAGCGGCGGCCCGGCCGGCGAGGACACCACCCTGGTCATGCTCGTCCAGCGCACCGGCACCGGCCTGACCGGCCGGGTCGGCTACGCCTCCGCCCTCTCCGTCGTCGTGTTCGCCGTCACCGTCGTCCTGATGCTGCTCGTCCTGCGCGCCGACCGGAAGGAGGAAGCGTGAGCGTCCTGGAGAAGGTCCGCCCCGAGCGGCCCGCCGCCACGGTCCGGGAGCCCCGCGTCACCGACGACGACGGCCGCCGCGTGCGGCCCGGCGAACTGCTCTGGCGGTACCTGCTGCTCCTCGCCGTCCTCGCCCTGACCACCGGCCCGTTCCTCTGGCAGCTGGCCACCTCCCTCAAGGGCCCCACCGAGGACATCTACAGCTCCCCGCCCCGCCTCCTGCCCGCCCATCCCACCCTGCACAACTACGCCCGGGTCGCCGACACCATCCCGGTCTGGGACTACGCCCTGAACTCCCTGAAGGTCGCCGCCGCCAACGTCGTGACCAACTGCGTCGGTTCGGCCCTCGCCGGATACGCCCTGGCCCGGCTGCGCTACCGCGGCCGGCGCGTGACCACGCTCGTCTTCGTGCTGGCGATGCTCGTACCCGTCGAGGGCATCGTCATCGCCCAGTTCACCACCATGCGCGAACTCGGCCTGAACAACACGCTCATCGGCGTCGTCCTGCCCGGCGCCGTCGGCGCGATGAACGTCCTGCTGATGCGGGGCGCCTTCCGTGCCCTGCCCTACGAGATCGAGGAGGCCGCCTACGTCGACGGCGCCAACGTCTGGCAGCGGTTCCTGCGGGTCGCCCTGCCCTCGGTCAAGGGCACCCTCGCCGTCGTGGCGATCTTCGCCTTCATGGGCGCCTGGGACGACTTCCTGTGGCCGCTGATCGTGCTCAGCGACCCCTCCAAGTTCACCCTGACCATCGGCCTCAACTATCTGCACGGCACCTTCGCCAACGACGAACGCCTGGTCGCCGCCGGCACGGTCATCGCCGTGGCGCCGCTCATCGCCCTGTTCGCCTGCCTCCAGCGGTACTTCTTCCGAGGCGTCGGCGAGGGCGCCGTCAAGGGCTGAACCCCCCCGAGCGCAAGGACACCGCATGCCTCCCGCCGTACGCTTCGGCGTCAACTACACGCCCAGTCAAGGCTGGTTCCACCACTGGCTGGACTTCGACCTCGACTCCGTGCGCGCCGATCTCGACGCCATCGCCGCGCTCGGCCTGGACCACATCCGCGTCTTCCCGCTGTGGCCGTACTTCCAGCCCAACCGCACCCTGATCCGCCCCCGCGCCGTCGAGCAGCTCGTGGCCCTCACCGACGCCGCCGCCGAACGCGGCCTCGACACCGCCGTGGACGGACTGCAGGGCCACCTGTCCAGCTTCGACTTCCTGCCCGCCTGGACCCGTACCTGGCACCGCCGCAACCTCTTCACCGACCCGGACGTCACCGCCGGGCAGGCCGCCTATCTGCGTACCCTCGCCGCCGCCCTCGCCGACCGGCCGCACTTCCTCGGCATGACCGTCGGCAACGAGGTCAACCAGTTCGCCGCCGGCCCCCACCCCGACCCCGACCCGGTGACCGCCGACGAGGCCGGACGCTGGCTCACCCGGATGCTGGACGCCTGCGCCGAGGGCGCCCCCGGCCGTCTCCATCTGCACGCCTCCTACGACGCCGCCTGGTACCAGGACGACCAGCCCTTCACCCCCGCCCACTCCGCCCGGCTCGGCGCCGTCACCGCCGTGCACTCCTGGGTGTTCAACGGAACCGCCCAACGCCACGGCCGTACCTCCGTGCCCGCCGAGCACCACGCCGCCTACCTGGTCGAACTCGCCAAGGCATGGGCGGACGACCCGCACCGGCCGGTCTGGCTCCAGGAGGTCGGCGCCCCCGCGCCGCTGGTGCCCGCCGAGCACGCCGCCGCCTTCGCCGAAGCCACGATCGGCAACGTGCTGGACTGCCCCGACCTGTGGGGCATCACCTGGTGGTGCTCCCACGACGTGTCGCGCACGCTCGCCGACTTCCCCGAACTCGAGTACTCCCTGGGTCTGTTCACCGGTGAACGACGGCCCAAGGACATCGCCCGCGTGCTGGCCGACGCCGCCCGCGCCGGCCACCGCGCCCCGGCCGCGCGCCGTACGGCCCTCGTCGTCCCCGCCGCGCCGGACCGCCGCTCCCGCTGCGCGCCCGGCGGCGACGTCTTCGACGCCTACTTCCGGCTCGTCGCCGACGGCACCCGCCCGACCACCGTGCTCGACACCCGAGCCGACGACCGGGACCACCTCGCCGCGCGCGGCATCACCGACGTCGTCACGCCCGGCCAGGTACTCCCCGCCCTCCGAGGAGGCACCCGCTCGTGAACCCCAGCAGACGCACCGTCCTCATCGCCGCCGGTGCCGCGGCCCTCGCCCCCGCACCGCCCGCCACGGCCGCCTCGCCCGCCACGGCCGCCCCGCGTGCCACCGCCGCCACCCCGCCGTACGCCGCCTACTGGTACCCGGACTCGCTGCCCGCCGGCAGCCCCGGCCCCGGCATCACCTGGCGCAGCCTGAAGAGCTGGCGCGCCGCGGACGACCCCGACCTCGCCTTCAACGCCGCGACCGTGCCCCTCGCCCCGCGCTTCACCCCGACCCCGGCGAACCCCACCGCCCGCACGGGGCAGGCCCGCGTCCAGGCGCTGGTCTCCTTCGGGCCGACGTCGGCCAACCCCTCCCAGGGCTCGGCCACCGCCGACTACTACGCGCTCACCCACTGGGCGTACATCGACGAGCTGGTGTTCTGGGGCGGCTCGGCCGGCGAGGGCCTGATCCTCGCCCCGAACGCCCCGGTCGTCGACGCGGCCCACCGGCACGGCGTCCCCGTCCTCGGGAACGTCTTCCTGCCACCGGCGGCCTACGGCGGACAGCTCCAGTGGACCCGGGACCTGGTGCAGCAGGACGCCACCGGCCACTACCCGCTCGCCGCGCAACTTGTCGCGGTGGCGGCGGCGTACGGCTTCGACGGCTGGTTCCTGAACGCCGAGACGGGCGGCGGGAACACCGCGCTGGGCACGGCCATGCTGGGCTTCGTCAAGGAGCTGAGGGCGCTGGCGGCGGCCAAGGGACAGCGGGTGACCTGGTACGACGCGCTGACCGTGAACGGCACGGTCAGCTGGCAGGGCGCGCTGACCAGCCAGAACCAGGCGTTCTTCGAGGCCGCCGACGGCATGTTCGTGGACTTCCGGTGGAGCGCGGCCTCGCTGGCGTCCTCCGGTACGAAGGCGGACCGGCTGGGGCGCAGCCGCTACGAACTGTGGGCCGGCGTCGATGTCGAGTCGAACGGGTCCGGCACGTACGTGAACTGGGACGCGATCGTGCCGGCCGGGAAGCCGCACGTCACCTCGATCGGGTTCTACCGGCCCGAGTGGACCCGGAACCACCTGCCTGCCGACCGCCGCGCCCCCGGGGACTTCCACGCGGCCGACGACCGGTTCTGGACCGGTCGGTCCGCGGACCCGTCGCGGCCCGACCCGGGCGATCCGTGGCGGGCGCCCGCGGTGTCCGTGGCGGACCGGTCGACGGTGACGTCCGTGCCGTTCGCGACCGTGTTCAACACGGGGCACGGGCTGCGGTGGTACGAGGAGGGGGCCGTCGTCTCGGAGAGCCCCTGGAACCATCTCGGCCTCCAGGACCGGTTGCCGTCACGGCGGTGGGTGGTCCGGACGGCGGGCACGCGGCCGACGGTCGCCTTCGACTTCGCCGACGCCTGGCGAGGCGGGAGCAGCGTGCTGGTGGCGGGTGAACTCGATCAACCAGTGGTGCTGGACCTGTACGCGACCCGGCTGCCGATCGCTGTGAACACGGTTGTCGACCTGACGTGTCGGGGCGAGTCTGGGGGTGTGAACGTCGAACTGGCGGTGGCAACGGCGCCACCGAGCGGACCGGGGGAGACGCCGCCGTACAGGTATCTGGCTGTGAACTCGGTCAACACGCGGGCTGTGGGGCAGGCGACGGTCGGAGGGACGGGTGTGAACTCCGATCAGGCGCCAGAGGGTGTGAACTCGGCTCACCCAGAAGCGCGCGGAGACTCCGGCAGCGCCCACGCCCGTGTGAACTCGGTCAACAGCTGGCAGACCGTCAGCATCCCGCTCACCGGCCTCTCCGGAACCGTGCACGCTCTCGGCGTCCGGCTCACCCCCACCGACGGCGCGACCCCGGTGCGCTGGCGGCTCGGCGGCCTCGCCGTCCGCCCCGACGGCACCCCGCCGGCCCCCGCCGCCCCCTCCGCCGCCCGCGTCACCGCGGCGAACGGCGGTGACCTCCGGCTCGCCTGGAACCCCGCCCCCGGCCCCGTCCGCCACTACACCCTCCACCGCCTCCTGGCCGACGGCACCCGCCGCTTCCTCGGCGCCACCGGCCAGCGCGCCTGGTTCGTCACCGGCCTGCGGCCCGAGCAGGGCGAGCCGGCCGCACGGTTCGAAGTGCGCGCCGTGGGGGAGCTCTACAACGCCTCGGCCCCCGTCACCGTCACCCACCCCTGGTAATCACCCGGAACCCGCAGGGAGCACCCCGCATGCATGACGACCGCACGCTGGTGGAAGCCCGCCTCAGGCGCGTGCTCGACGAACGTATCCGCCCCGCCGTGTACCCCGAGTCCGTGCCGCTCCAGGTCGCGGTGTGGCACGCGCCCGGCGAGCCGGTGCCGGTCGCCGAGGGGCTGGCCGCCGAGCCCGAGCCGATCGCGGTGGGCGCCCGCTGGGGTGCTCCCTGGGGCACCAGCTGGTTCCGGGTGACCGGGACCGTGCCCGAGGCGTGGGCCGGGCGGACCGTCGAGGCCCTGCTCGACCTGGGCTTCGACGAGAACATGCCCGGCTTCCAGTGCGAGGGCCTGGTCTACCGGCCCGACGGCACCCCCGTGAAGGGCCTCAACCCGCGCAACCAGTGGGTGCGGATCGGCGCGCCCGTCGCGGGCGGCGAAGAGGTGCGCCTGCACATCGAGGCCGCCTCCAACCCGGTCATCCTCGACTACCACCCCTTCCGGCCCACCTGGCTCGGCGACAAGGACACCGCCGGCACCGAACCCCAGTACACCCTGGCCCGCATGGACCTCGCCGTGTTCGACGAGACCGTGTGGCAGTTGGTCATGGACCTGGAGGTGCTCGGCGAGCTGATGGCCGAGCTGCCCGTGGACTCCCCGCGCCGCTGGGACATCCTGCGCGCGGTCGAACAGGCCCTGGACACCGTCGATCTCCAGGACGTGAACGCCACCGCCGGCCGGGCCCGGGAACGGCTCACCGGCGTGCTGTCGGCCCCCGCCGTCCCCTCCGCGCACCGGATCGGCGCCGTCGGGCACGCCCACATCGACTCCGCCTGGCTGTGGCCGCTGCGCGAGACCGTGCGCAAGGTGGCCCGGACGGTGTCCAACATGACCGCGCTGCTGGAGGACGAGCCGGACTTCGTCTTCGCCATGTCCCAGGCCCAGCAGTGGGCGTGGGTGAAGGAGCACCGTCCCGAGGTGTGGGCGCGGGTGAAGAAGGCCGTCGCCGAGGGGCGGTTCGTGCCGGCCGGCGGGATGTGGGTGGAGTCGGACACCAACATGCCCGGCTCGGAGGCGATGGCCCGGCAGTTCACGCACGGCAAGCGGTTCTTCCTCGACGAGTTCGGCATCGAGAACGAGGAGGCGTGGCTGCCGGACACCTTCGGGTTCGCCGCGGGACTGCCGCAGATCATCAAGGCGGCCGGCTCCAAGTGGCTGCTGACCCAGAAGATCTCCTGGTCGCAGACCAACAAGTTCCCGCACCACACCTTCCACTGGGAGGGCATCGACGGCACCCGGATCTTCACGCACTTCCCGCCGGTCGACACCTACAACTGCTCGATGAAGGGCAGCGAGATCGCCCACGCGGTACGCAACTTCCGGGACAAGGGCAGGGCCCGGCACTCCCTCGCCCCCACCGGCTGGGGCGACGGAGGCGGCGGCACCACACGCGAGATGGTCGCCAAGGCGGCCAGGCTGCGCGACCTGGAGGGCTCGGCCACCGTCCGCTGGGAGACCCCACGCGCCTTCTTCGAGCAGGCCGAGGCCGAATACCCCGAACCACCCGTCTGGGTCGGGGAGTTGTACCTCGAACTGCACCGCGCCACCCTCACCAGCCAGGCCCGGACCAAGCAGGGCAACCGGCGCGCCGAACACCTGCTGCGCGAGGCCGAGCTCTGGGCGGCGACCGCCGCCGTGCGCACCGGGTTCCCCTACCCGTACGAGGACTTGGACCGCTTCTGGAAGACGGTGCTGCTGCACCAGTTCCACGACATCCTGCCCGGTTCGTCCATCGCCTGGGTGCACCGGGAGGCCCGGGCGACGTACGAGCGGCTGACCGCGGAACTGACCGCGGTCATCGACGCGGCCCAGCGCGCCCTGGCGGGCGAGGGGACGACCCCGCTGCTGTTCAACTCCGCCCCGCACGCCCGGCACGGCGTCCCGGCGGGCGCCGCCGCCACCCCGGACGCGCCCGGCACCAGCACCCTCACGCCCCAGGAGGACGGCGGGTTCAGGCTGGACAACGGCCTGCTGCGGATCACCGTGGACGCCCGGGGCCTGGTCGTCTCCGTCCACGATCCCGCCGCCGGCCGCGAGGCCATCGCCCCCGGGACCGCCGCCAACCTCCTCCAACTCCACCCGGACTTCCCGAACATGTGGGACGCCTGGGACGTCGACTCCTTCTACCGCAACACCGTCACCGACCTCACCGGCGCCGAGTCGGTCACGGCCGGCGAGGACGGCGCCTCGGTGCGGATCGTCCGGTCCTTCGGTTCGTCCCGGGTCACCCAGCTGCTGTCCCTGCCGCCGGGTGAACGCCGGCTGGTCGTCGACACCGAGGTGGACTGGCACGAGACGGAGAAGTTCCTGAAGCTGGCCTTCCCGCTCGATCTGCACGCCGAACGGTACGCGTCCGAGACCCAGTTCGGGCACGCCTTCCGCCCCACCCACACCAACACCTCCTGGGAGGCGGCCAAGTTCGAGGCGTGCAACCATCGCTTCGTGCACCTGGAGGAGCCCGGCTGGGGCGTGGCGGTCGTCAACGACTCGACGTACGGCCACGATGTGACCCGCACGGTCCGCGCGGACGGCGACCGCGGTACGACCACGACGGTCCGGGTGTCCCTGTTGCGCGCCCCGCGCTTTCCCGACCCGGAGACCGACCAGGGCGTCCACCGCTTCCGGCACGCCTTGGTCGTCGGCGCCTCGGTCGGTGACGCGGTCCGCGAGGGCTGGCGGATCAACCTGCCGGAGCGGCACACGACCGGCGCCCGCGCGGTGGCCCCGCTGGTGGGCGTGGACGACGACGCGGTGGTGGTGACGGCGGTGAAACTCGCCGACGACGGCAGCGGGGACGTGGTCGTCCGCTTCCACGAGGCCCACGGCGGACGGGCCCGGGCGACCCTGACGACCGGCTTCGCTTTCACCGGCGTGACCGTCACCGACCTGCTGGAACGCCCGCTGCCGGACGCGGAGCCGCCGGCCCGCGAGGGCGAGCGGATCACCGTACGCCTGCGTCCGTTCGAACTCGTCACGCTCAGGTTCGGCCGCCCCTGACCGGCGTGGCGCGGCCGCTCCCGGCCGGCCGCGCCCCGGGCACACGGCCAGGCGCGAGGCCGGGCACAAGGCCAGGCGCGAGGCCGGGCACAAGGCGGGGCCGGGCCGGGCACTAGCCCCCGGCCCGGCCCCGCAGCCACTCCTCCACCTCGCCCACGTGGGCCGCTGCCGCCGCTCGTGCGGCCTCCGGGTCGCGGGCCGCGAGGGCGCGGTGGATGGCGGCGTGTTCGCGGCGGGTGCGGGTGATGGCGTCCTGGTCCTGGTGGCCGCGCCGGACGCGGGCGCGGAAGGTGCGCGAGGACAGGCCGTCCAGGATGGCGGCCATCGTCGCGTTGCCCGCGGCGGACGCGATCTCGCGGTGGAAGGCGAGGTCGTGGGCGAGGATCTCCTCCGGGTCGTCGGTGGCGTTCATCGCCGCCAAGTGAGCCGCCACCGCCGCAAGTTGCTCGTCGGTGATGCGCGCGGCGGCCAGCGCGGCCGCCGCGGACTCCAGGATCCGGCGCACCTGGAGCAGTTCCACCAGGCGCGGCCCCCGGGACAGGTCCGCGACCACCCCGAAGGTCTCCAGCAGGTCGCCGGCCTCCAGCGCGCCGACGTAGATGCCCGAGCCGTGCCGCGCGTCCAGCACACCCATGACCGTCAGCGCGCGGATCGCCTCCCGCGTCGAGCTGCGGGACATGCCCAGCCGTACGGCGAGTTCCCGTTCGGTGGGCAGCCGCTGGCCCGGTTCCAGCCGGCCCTCGGCGATCATCGCCTTGATCTCCTCGACGGCGCGCTGGGTCACCGTGCCCTTGCGCGGGGCCGCATCGTCCACGCCACTCCTCCACTCACCGGGTGCGTGGCAGTCTAGCCAGGCCAGTGGTCCGACCACTTCGAGTGAACGGCAACGATATTCCGTGCACGAGGCTGTCGTAGCGGCTCAGTGGTCTGATAAGTATGCGGCGTCACCCCCGCCGTATCCCCGCGCCCTGACACGCCCGAACCTCACACCTCGCACTCCCGCTCGGCTGGCCGCACGCGAACACCGCCCGGACCGAAAGGCCCCCCGTGTCCCCGACGCCCGCCCGCATCACCGCGGTCGACACCTACGACATCCGGTTCCCCACCTCGCGCGCACTCGACGGCTCCGACGCGATGAACCCGGACCCCGACTACTCGGCCGCCTACCTCGTGCTGCGCACCGACGCCGAGGACGGACCGGAGGGACACGGCTTCGCGTTCACCATCGGACGCGGCAACGAGATCCAGGTCGCCGCGATCCACGCGCTGCGCCACCACGTGGTCGGCCGGTCCGTCGAGGAGCTGTGCGCCGACCCGGGCACGCTGTACCGGGACCTGACCGGCGACAGCCAACTGCGCTGGCTCGGCCCCGAGAAGGGCGTGCTGCACATGGCGACCGGCGCCGTGGTCAACGCCGTCTGGGACCTCGCCGCCAAGCGCGCGGGCAAGCCCCTGTGGCGGCTGCTCGCCCAGGCCGAGCCCGAATGGCTGGTGCGCCAGATCGACTTCCGCTATCTGACGGACGCCCTCACCCCCAAGGAGGCGCTGACGCTGCTGCGCCGGGGCCGGGTCGGCGCCGGCCGGCGCACGGCCCGCCTGCTGGAGGCCGGTTACCCCGCCTACACCACCTCGCCCGGCTGGCTCGGCTACGACGACGACAAGCTCGCCCGGCTCGCCCGCCAGGCGGTGGCCGACGGCTTCCGGCAGATCAAGCTGAAGGTCGGCGCCGATCTCGCGGACGACGTGCGCCGCTGCCGGGTCGCCCGCGCGGCCGTCGGACCGGACATCCGCCTGGCCGTCGACGCCAACCAGCGCTGGAACGTGGACGAGGCGATCTCCTGGACCAAGGCGCTCGCCGCGTTCGACCCGTACTGGATCGAGGAGCCCACCAGCCCCGACGACATCCTCGGCCACGCGGCGATCCGCCGGGCCGTGGCACCGGTCAAGGTCGCCACCGGCGAACACGCCCACAACCGGATCGTCTTCAAACAGCTCCTCCAGGCCGGCGCCGTCGACATCGTGCAACTCGACGCGGCCCGCGTCGGCGGCGTCAACGAGAACCTCGCCGTCCTGCTGCTCGCCGCCAAGTCCGGCGTCCCCGTGTGCCCGCACGCCGGCGGCGTCGGCCTGTGCGAACTCGTCCAGCACCTGGCGATGTTCGACTACGTGGCCGTCACCGGCAGCACCGAGGACCGGGTCATCGAGTACGTCGACCACCTGCACGAGCACTTCCTCGACCCGGTGGTGATCCGCGCGGGCCACTACACGGCACCCACCGCGCCCGGCTTCTCCGCGGCCCTGCGCCCCGAAGCCCTCGCGCACTACACCTTCCCCGGCGGCACCTACTGGTCCGCCGGTCCCGACGACCGGAAGGGACAGTCGGCATGAGCGAATTCACGGGCCTGAAGGCCCTGGTCACCGGGGGCGCGTCCGGCATCGGCCGGGCCACCGCCGCTCTCCTCGCCGAGCGCGGCGCGCAGGTCGCCGTACTCGACCTGGACCCCACCCAGGTGCCCGAACCGTTGCGGGCCTGGCGCGCCGACGTCACCGACGACGCCTCGGTGCGCGCCGCCGTGCAGGAGGCCGCCGGTGCGCTGGGCGGCCTGGACATCCTGGTCAACAACGCGGGCGTCGGCGCCCAGGGCACCGTCGAGGACAACACCGACGACGAGTGGCGGCACGTCTTCGACGTCAACGTTCTCGGCATGGTCCGCACCGCCCGCGCCTGCCTGCCCCACCTGCGCCGCTCCGCCCACGCCGCGATCGTCAACACCTGCTCCGTCGCGGCCACCGCGGGCCTGCCGCAACGCGCCCTGTACAGCGCGACCAAGGGCGCCGTGTACTCCCTGACCCTCGCCATGGCCGCCGACCACGTCCGCGAGGGCATCCGCGTCACCTGCGTCAACCCCGGTACGGTGGACACCCCGTGGATCGGCCGGCTGCTGGGCGCGGCCCCCGACCCGGCCGCCGAACGCGCCGCGCTGGAGGCCCGCCAGCCCACCGGACGACTCGTCTCCGCCGCCGAAGTGGCCGCCGCCATCGCCTACTTGGCCAGCCCCCTGGCCGGCGCCACCACCGGCACCGCGCTCGCCGTCGACGGCGGCATGCAGGGCCTCAGGCCGCGGCCGGCGGCGCACCGGTGACCGTCCTCGGCCGCACCGGCGTCCAGGTCACCCGGCTCGGCTTCGGCGCCGCCGCCCTCGGCAACCTGTACACCCCGGTGAGCGAGGAGCAGGCGCACGCGGCGGTCCGGGCCGCCTGGGAGCGCGGCATCCGCTACTTCGACACCGCCCCGCACTACGGCCTCGGCCTGTCCGAACGGCGCCTGGGGGCGGCCCTGCGCGCCTACGACCGCGCGAGCTACACCCTCTCCACCAAGGTCGGCCGCCGCCTGGAGCCGGCCGACGGCACCGGCGACGACCGCGCCCACGGCTACGCCGTCCCCGCGACCCACCGGCGCGTGTGGGACTTCAGCGCCGACGGCGTCCGCCGCACCCTGGAGGCGAGCCTGGACCGCCTCGGCCTCGACCGGGTCGACGTCGTCTACCTCCACGACCCCGACGACCACGCCGAACAGGCCTTCCGAGAGGGCTACCCGGCCCTGGAACGGCTGCGCGCGGAAGGCGTGGTGGGCGCGATCGGCGCCGGCATGAACCAGGCCGGGATGCTCACCCGGTTCGTCCGCGACACCGACGTGGACGTGGTGCTGTGCGCCGGCCGGTACACCCTGCTCGACCAGAGCGCGGCCGACGCGCTGCTGCCCGAAGCGCTGCGGCGCGGGGTGGCGGTGGTCGTCGGCGGTGCCTTCAACTCCGGTCTGCTGGCGGCGCCGGCGCCCGGGGCGACGTACGACTACACCCGCGCCCCGAGGGAGTTGCTGGACCGCGCCCTGCGGCTGAAGGCGGCGGCCGAGCGGCACGGCACCACCCTGCGCGCCGCGGCCCTGGCCTTCTGCACCGCGCACCCGGCCGTGGCGAGCGTCCTGGCCGGCGCCCGTTCGGCGGCCGAAGTCCACGACTGCGCCGAGCAGTTCACCACGCCGGTGCCGGACGCCTTCTGGCGGGAGCTGCGCGACGACGGCCTGCTGCCCCCGGCGGCGGAGGAGCCGCCGTGACCCGCCTCCACGCCCCCTGAGCCGGCTGCCGCCTCCGAACCGGCTACGCCAGCCGCGTCGGCGGCAGATACTCCCGCACATACGTCCGCTCCCAGCACGCCCCCGTCTCCCGGAGCTCCCGCCAGCCGGTGTACCGGTAGCGGAACAGCCGGGCGCGGACATAGCGGGGCGGGGTGTCCGGCGGGAACGGGGAACGGCGCAGCAGCCTGAGGGTGTCCCGGTCGTTCTCCAGCAGGCGCTCCACCAGGCCGCCGAACCACTCACCGGCGTACGCGGGCGACAGCGCGGCGAACCACATCAGCCAGTCCAGGCGCAGGTGGTAGGGGGCGAACTGGCGCGGCCAGCGCCGGGGATCACCGGGCTTGCCCTTGAAGTCGTACTCCCGCCAGTCGGAGTCCGCGTGCGGCCGCTCGTCCAGGGTGCCCTCGACCACCACCTCGTAGCGGACCCGGCTGACGCTGCCGAACGCGCCGTAGGTGTTCACCAGGTGCAGCGGGTCGAAGGAGCGGTTCATCACCTGGCGGCGGGAGATCATGTTCAGCACGGGGTGGTAGCTGAGGAAGACCAGCAGCGCGCCGACCGCGAGCACCAGCACCTCGTACCACAACGGCGCCGCGGGCACCGAGGGCGCCGTCGCCGGCAGCCGCAGCGCGGACAGGGCGAGCACGATGGTGATCCAGTTCAGCCAGGAGAAGTTCCCGGAGAGCACCAGCCACAGCTGGGTGACGATCATCAGGGCGGCGGCGGCCGAGGCGATGGGCTGCGGGGCGAACAGCAGGAACGGCACGACCAGCTGGGTGACGTGGTTGGCGGCCACCTCCACCCGGTGCAGCGGCCGGGGCAGATGGTGGAAGAACCAGCTCAGCGGGCCCGGCATCGGCTGGGTCTCGTGGTGGTAGTCCAGACAGGTCAGCTTCCGCCAGCAGGCGTCGCCACGCAGCTTGATCAGCCCCGCGCCGAACTCCACCCGGAACAGGATCCAGCGCAGCAGGAAGAGCACGACGACCGGCGGCGCCACCTCGTCGTTGCCGAGGAACGCGGCCAGGAAACCGGTCTCCAGCAGCAGCGACTCCCAGCCGAACGCGTACCACGTCTGGCCCACGTTCACGATCGACAGGTACAGCGCCCACGGCACCAGCCACAGCACGATCCCCGCCCACAGCGGCAGCGCCGAGTCCGCCCCGGCCAGCAGCGCCGCCGACACCGCGCACCCCGCCCAGGCGCACCCCGCGAAGAAGCGGTCGGAGTAGTGCAGCTGGAACAGGCTGGGGGCGCGCCGGAAGGGCACCCGGGCCGTGAAGCGGGTGACGGGCAGCATGCCGCGTTCGCCCAGCAGGGCCCGGAACTGCAGGGCCGCCGTCAGGAACGCGACCAGGTAGACGGCGGCCAGAGCCCGCTGGAGGACCAGCCGGCTCAGCCAGTAGTCGGGTGCGGTGAACCAGTCCACGGCTGTGCGCGCCCTTCCGTACGGCGTCGCCGTCGCCACTCCCGGCGCGGCGTTCCCCGAGTTGCCAGCCAAACCTGAGCAATGCCAACAATAGGGCGTAATCACCCATAGTGATGTGGAGTGTGCGGTGCGGATACCCACCCGAACCCTGGTCACGGCCTGCGTGCTGTCGGTGGCGCTGCTGGCCGCCGGCTGCGCGGGTGCGGGCGTGAAGCAGACCCGGGTGGGCGACCTCGTCTTCCTCCAGGCCGCCGGGGAGCGGGGGCCCGGGCCCTTCACCGACTCGACGGCGACCGGCCCCGCCGCCTCCGAGTCCCCCCGGATCGGCGCCAAGGCCTCCGCCGGTGAGCTGGCGGCGCCCCTGCGCGCGGCCCGTACGGTGTCCGGGGCGACCCCCGGTCTGTACCGCGGCAGCCCGCGCGTCGCCCGCTGCGATGTCGAGCGGCACATCCGCTACCTGGCCGCGGACCCGGCCAGGGCCGACGCCTTCGCCGGTGTCGTCGGGGTCCGGCGGGCGGCGCTCCCCGGCTATCTGCGCGGCCTGACCCCGGTCGTGCTCGGCGCCGACACCCGCGTCACCAACCACGCCTACCAGGCCCGCCGGGCGGACGACTACCAGGCCGTGCTCCAGGCGGGCACCGCCGTCCTGGTGGACGACCGGGGCCTGCCGCGGGTGCGCTGCGCCTGCGGCAACCCGCTCGCACCGCCCGCGCCGACCCGCGGCGGGGCCAGCGCGCGGGGCACACCGTGGCCCGGGTACCGGCCGAACAAGGTGATCGTGGTCAGCCCGGCACCCCGGGCCGTCACCAGCCTCACCCTCGTCGACGCCGGGCACCGCACCTGGACCGAGCGCCGGACCGGCCACGACGTCCGCCGGGACCGCGTCGTCCCCCCGCCCGCCCGGACCACCACCAGCCCGTCCCCGACGACCCGCGCGACCGCGACCCCGGCCCCGACGGCCCCGACCACCCCGGCGGACAGGGCACCGAGCCGTACGGCTCCGACCACCCGGACGCCCAGCGCGCCGCCCGGCGGGCCCGGCACCCCTGGCCTCCCCGCGGCCGGCGGCGCCTGAGCGTGGGCCCCTCGCGCCCGCGGCCCGGTCGGCGAGTCGAAGAATCGGCCGGATGCTGGCAAGGTGGCCCCATGGCCGATCGGGGTGCGAGCGCCCTGTCACTCCCGGAGGACCGGCCCGTCCGCCCGGACCCGGTCCTCGCGCTCAACGGCATGGGCAGCTTCGACTGGGACCTGGACGCCGGTCTGTTCCACCTGGACGCCCAGGCCCTCGAGGTGCTCGACCTGCCGCCCGAGGAGTACGACGGGCGCCTGGACACCCTGAACGCCCTCCGGGTGCCCCCGCCGGAGGCCGCCCGGCTCGACGCCACCGTCGCCCGGGCGATCAAGGACGGCAGCGACCACTACAGCGCCTACTTCCGCATCCGCTGCCGCGACGGCACCATGCGCTGGACACACACCCGGGGCCGCCTGCGCCGCGACGACTCCGGCCGCCCGCACCGCGTCGTCGGCATCCTCCGCGACGCCACCGAGGAACTCGCCGACAGCACGGCACGCAGCCTCCGGTCCGCCCAGGAGGAGGCGTTCCGGCAGCAGACCGGCGTCGTCCAGGTCATCTCCGCCGCCCTCGCCCACGCCCGCAGCGTCCAGGACGTCATCGACGTGCTCAAGGACACCCACGGCGTCCGCCACCTGGGCGCGACCAGCCTGGTGATGGGCCTGGTGGAGGCCGGCCGCATCCGGCTGGTGGCCGAGGGCCCCGCGGGCAGCTTCGTCCCCGGCACCCGGGTCACCCGGATCGACGAGCCGTACCCGATGAGCGAGGTCGTACGCACCCTCAGCCCCCGGTTCATCGAGTCACCGGAGGAGTTCGCCGCGCACTACCCCATCCTGTGGCCGCACCTCACCGGCCTGCGCATCACCTCGGCCGCCTACCTCCCGCTGATCGCCCAGGCCCGCCCGATCGGCGCGATGGGCCTGCTCTACGACGACCGGCGCGGCTTCTCCGCCGAGGAACGCGCCGTCCTCGTCGCGCTCGGCAGCAGCATCGCGCAGAGCCTGATGCGCGCCATGCTCTTCGAGCAGGAGAAGGACCTCGCCCAGGGCCTCCAGCAGGCCATGCTGCCCCGCTCCATCCCCAGCGTGCGCGGCGCCGACATCGCGGTGCGCTACCGCTCGGCCGCCCTGGGCCGGGACATCGGCGGCGACTGGTACGACCTGATCCCGCTGCCCGGGGACACCCCCTCGGGAGAAGGCCGGGTCGGCGCGGTCATCGGGGACGTCCAGGGCCACGACACGCACGCCGCCGCCGTCATGGGCCAGCTGCGGATCGTGCTGCGCGCCTACGCCACCGAGGGTCACACCCCGGCCACCGTGATGGCCCGGGCCTCCGTCTTCCTGCACGAACTCGACACCGACCGGTTCGCCACCTGCCTGTACGCCGAGACCGACCTGGCCACCGGGGTCGTGCAGATGGTCCGCGCCGGGCACATCGACCCGCTGCTGCGCCACCGCGACGGCCGCTGCTCCCGCGTCCCCGTCGAGGGCGGGCTGCCGCTCGGCCTGTCCGCCGAGTTCGGCCGGCTGGAGTACCCCGTCGCCACCCTGGAACTCGACCCCGGCAGCACGCTGCTGCTGTGCACCGACGGACTGGTGGAGCTGCCCGGCACCGATCTGGACGACGGCATGTCCGGCCTCATGGGGCTGGTGTGCGAGGGACCCGCCGAGGTGGAGGCCCTCGCCGACCGGCTGATCCAGGCGGCCGAGGAGCGCGGCGGCGAAGACGACGTGGCGCTGCTCCTGCTGCGCCGCCGCGCCGCGCGGGCCGCCCGGCCCGGCCGCCGGCTCCGGCAGCACGTGGCGGCCGGCGATCCGGAGGGCCTCGCCCAGGCCCGGCACCTGGTCCGCGCCACCGCCCGGGCCTGGGGCGCCCGCGCACCGTCCGACGAGATCGAGCTGGTGGCCGACGAACTGATCACCAACGCCCTGCTGCACACCGGGGGCTCCGCGGTCGTCACCGTGCGGGTTCTGGAGGGCTCCGAGCGCCGGCTGCGCATCGAGGTCGAGGACTGCTCCAGCGCCCTGCCGCGGCGCCGCGACGCGGGCGAGAGCGGTGTGTTCGGCCGCGGCCTGCTCCTGGTGGAGCGGCTCGCCGACGCCTGGGGCGTCCAGGCGCGGGGCTCCGGCAAGGCGGTGTGGTGCGAGTTCCGGCTGCCGTAGCCACCGCGCCCGGCGGCGACGTGGCGTTGTCGGTGCCGGCTGGCACCCTGTACGTATGCCCGAACTGCCCGAGGTGGAAGCGCTGACGGACTTCCTGACCGAGCACCTGGCCGGCCGCCGGGTGGTGCGGCTGCTGCCGGTCGCCGTGAGCGTGCTGAAGACGTACGACCCTCCGCCCGGTGCCGTCGAGGGCGCCGAGGTGACCGCCGTGCGCCGGCACGGCAAGTTCCTGGACATCGAGACGGACGGCGGACTCCACCTGGTCGTCCATCTGGCCCGCGCGGGCTGGCTCCAGTGGCGCGACCCGCTCCCGGACGGCCCGCCGAGGCCCGGCAAGGGACCGCTGGCACTGCGCGTGGCGCTGGAGACCGGCGAGGGCTTCGACCTGACCGAGGCCGGCACCCAGAAACGCCTCGCCGTGTACGTGGTCCGCGACCCCGCCGAGGTGCCGGGCATCGCCCGCCTCGGCCCCGACCCGCTCGCCGAGGACTTCACCGAGGACCGCTTCGCCGCCCTGCTCCGGGACGAACGGCGGCAGCTGAAGGGCGCCCTGCGCGACCAGTCGCTGATCGCGGGCGTCGGCAACGCCTACAGCGACGAGATCCTGCACGCCGCGCGGATGTCCCCGTTCAAGCTCGCGGCCTCCCTCACCCCGGAGGAGGCCCGCCGGCTCTACGCGGCGCTGCGCGGCACGCTCGGCGAGGCGGTCGAGCGGGCCCGGGGCCTGGCGGCGGGCCGGCTGAAGGCGGAGAAGAAGGGCGGTCTGCGCGTCCACGGCCGCACCGGTGAACCGTGCCCGGTGTGCGGCGACACCATTCGTGAGGTCTCCTTCAGCGACTCCTCGCTCCAGTACTGCCCGACCTGCCAGACGGGCGGCAAGCCGCTGGCCGACCGCAGGCTGTCCCGGCTGCTGAAGTGAGGCCGACGGCCCGCCCCGTCACCGGACGGCGCGCCCCGTCACCGTCCCCGGACCGTGACCAGCACCTTTCCCCGCGCCGTGCGGACCTCGTAACGGGCGATCCGGTCCGGGCGCAGCGCCGTGGCCCCGAGCACGGTGACCGGCCGGCCGCCCGCGCCCGGGCCGGACCAGCCGGCCACGACCTGTTCGGAGCCGTCCCGGCCGACCGCGACCAGCAGGCGGGGGCGTGGCGGCCCGGCGCCGTCCCCCGCCTCCACACGCAGCTCGCTGCCCCACTCCTGGTCCGCCGAGGTGACCCGCGCCCACACCCCGGTACGCGGATCGGTGGCCGAGGCGACCCTGGTGGTCCGTGGGTCCGGCGGCTCCGCGTGTCCGGTGAAGACCACGGACCCCGTACCGGCCGCGGCCAGCACCACCGAGGCGGCCAGCCCGTACCCGAGCCGCCAGCGGCGCAGCCGGCGCAGGCGCGCCGGCTCGCCGAGCAGCCGGTCCAGCCGCCAAGGGCCGGGCTGGGCCAAGGTGTGCGCGAACGGCGCGGTGGCCCGGCGGTAGAGCATCAGCTGTCGGGTGGTGGGCCCGAACCCGGTCACGTGGGCCGCGCACCGGGGGCACTCCATGAGGTGGTCCTCGAAGCGGAATGCCTCCGCCGCGTCCAGCACGCCGAGCGCGTACGCGCCGGCGTCGCGATGCCGTTCCGGGGACCTCATGCCGAATCCTCGTGCCGATGGGTGCGGGCGGGGCTGCTCCGCGCCCCCACCCGTACGCGGCGGACCACCGGAGCGCTCAAGGCGCGCACACGATCGTGACCGAGGCAGGCGCCGGCGGCCCGGCCGTGGACCGGCGTGCGTCGCGGAAGACGCGGACGAAGACTCAGAACAGGTGGATCGCGAGGTGCCCCAGCGGCAGCCCCAGCCGCCAGGCCGGTGTCCACACCTTCGGGCCGTCGTCCTCCCCGAACACCGGCCCGCCGCCCGGCACCGCGTCCAGGTCCGGCGCGAGCAGCTCGGTCTCCTCCAGCCAGCGCCAGGCGTCGGCGGCCAGCGCCAGATCCGGGCAGGGAGCGCCGGAGCCGGCCGCCCGCTCGGTCCGCTCGGCCATGCGCGCCCGCACCCAGTCCCGCCACGGCTGGTCGTAGGCGGTCAGCGCCAGCCAGTTCTCCAGCTGGGAGATCACCCGGATGCCGGACAGCTCCCCGTCGGTGTCGGACAGGAAGACGGTCAGCGCCAGCGCGTCCCGGCCGGCCCGGAACTCGAAGGACGTCGGCGGCATCAGATCGCCGGTGCGCAGCAGCTCGTCGGCGATGTACTCGGCGTACAACCAGGCCATCGGGACGGCCAGTTCACCGCCGCCGGTACCGTCCGTGCTCTCGTGACCTCTGTGCAGCATCCCTTCCTGCCCTTCCTCCGGTGCGTACGCGTCGCCCGAACCTGCGGGCCCGGACCCCCGTCCGGAACGCGGATGAGGACAGCCCATGCCCGAACGGGGACCACAGCAAGGCGCTTTACCGAGGTTTGACCAGCCTTCCGGTTTCACCGCAGGTCGGCCGCGTAACCCGGGAGGACCCGGCGCAGGGCGCGCAGCGCGTAGTACGCGCGGGACTTCACGGTACCCGGTGGAATCCCCAGGGTCTCGGCCGCTTCCGCCACACTGGCCCCACGGAAGTACACGAGCACGAGCACGTCACGGTGGGCGGGAGTGAGTGTCTTCACAGCCTCCCGGACATCGAGCATCGCCGCGGCCCGCTCGGCGTGGTCGGCGGTCACCCGCGCGTTCTCGGGGACCTCGTCACCGGTCTCGGGCGGCCGGGCCCGCCGCGCCCGGCGGGCGTCGATCGCCAGGCGCCGGGCCACGGTCAGCAGCCAGGGCCGTACCGAGTCGAAGTCGTCGGCGTGCAGCGCCTCCGGATGCTGCCAGGCGCGCACCAGGGTCTCCTGGACGAGGTCCTCGGCGCGCTGGCGGTCCCCGTCGCACAGCCTGAGCAGCAGGGCGAACAGCGGACCGCCGTGCTCGCGCTGGAGCGCGGCCAGCTCGTGCTCGGCGGTCGTCGTCCCGTGGGTGAGTGAGGTTCCGGCCGTCATGGCCGTATGGCAGCGCAGGCCGCGTCCGGCGGACAGGGGGGCGGAGCGGGTTGTGCGACGGACGGTCGATCGCGTCGGCGAACGGTCGGCCGGGCGGTGCCCGGGACACCGGACGGGCTAACGACGCCACCCGGGCTGTTTATCCGACGCATCAGCTTCATACCCATATGCCCGTCACGGCTTCGTCTGTCCACACGACGACTCTGGGGTGAGTTGATGATCGGACGCACCAAGCAGGTGGCGCTGGTCCTGACCGCCGTCCTCGCGGCCGGGGCGGCCTGCCGGAACCAGTACCGGGAACCCGGCACACCGGGGCACGCGGCACCCCCGGCGTCCCCGGCGCCCGCCGCGGCCGGCCCCTTCACCCTGGTCGCCTCCGGGGACATCCTGGCGCACGCCACCGTCGTCGAACGGGCCGCCTACGACGCCGGCGGCGACGGCCACGACTTCCGCCCCATGCTCTCCGCCGTCCAACCGGTCGTCTCCGGCGCCGACCTGGCGCTGTGTCACCTCGCCACCGGCTACGGCCCTGAGGGCGACCCCACCGGCGGGCCCCCGCTCACCGCCCCGCCGCGGCTCGCCGAGGACCTCGCCGCCACCGGCTACGACGGCTGCTCCACCGCCTCCGCCCACGCCCTGGACGACGGCGCCGCCGGTGTCGCGCGCACCCTGGACGCCCTGGACCGGGCCGGGCTGCGGCACAGCGGGACCGCCCGCAGCGAGACCGAGGCCCGCTCGGTCGTGCTCCACCGGGCCGGCGGCGCCCGGGTCGCCCACCTGTCGTACACCTCCGCCACCGGCTACCCGGCGCCCGACGGCCGGCCCTGGGCGGTCAACCTGATCGACGCCGACCGGATCATCGCCGACGCCCGCGCCGCCCGGCGGGGCGGCGCCGACGTGGTCGTGGTCTCCGTGGACTGGGGCACCGAGGGCCAGGAAGAACCCGACCGGCTCCAGCTCGCCCTCGCCGGACGCCTCACCGCCTCGGCCACCGACGGCCGCCCGGACATCGACCTGATCCTCGGCACCTCCGCCCACGTCCCCCAGGCGTACGAGAAGGTCAACGGGACCTGGGTGGTCTACGGACTGGGCGACCAGATCGCCGGGCCGCTCCACGACCAGCGGGGCGCCCCGGACCCGCGCGGCAACGAGTCCACGCTCGGCCGCTTCACCTTCGCCCCGCCGGACCGGCCGGGCGGACCCTGGCGGGTGGTGCGGGCCGAGTTCGTCCCCCAGCTGTACGACCTCGACGCCGGCCGGGTGGTCGATCTGGGCCGGGCCATCACCCAGGGCGCCGAGCTGGAGGGGGCCCGCGACCGGATCCGGGACGTGGTCCTCAGCCGCGGCGCGGACCAGGACGGCCTGGTCATGGCCGAGTGATCAGTCGCCGGTCCGCCCGGAGGCCAGCACCGAACGCCGGTAGGAGTAGCCGAAGTAGATGACACAGCCGAGCGCGAACCAGATCGCGAACCGCACCCAGGTCTGCCACTGCAGGAACGTGATCAGCCAGACGGAGAAGAGCACCCCCAGCGCGGGCACGACCGGCATCCCCGGCGTGCGGAAGGTGCGCGGCAGGTCCGGCTGCCGGTAGCGCAGCACGATCACCGCCGCGCACACCACCACGAACGCCAGCAGGATGCCGATGTTGGTCAGCTCGGCCGCCTCGGCGATCGGGACGAAGCCGGCGATGGCCGCGGACGCCACCCCCACGATCCAGGTCACCCGGGTCGGCACGTGCCGTGTCGGGTGCGTCTTGGCGAACCACGTGGGCAGCAGGCCGTCCCGGGACATCGCGTACCACACCCGGGTCACACCCAGCATGAACGTGAACATCACCGTGAGGATGCCGATGATCGCCCCGACCGCGATCACGTCGGCCAGCGCGCCGAGGCCCACCGACTTGAACGCCGTGGAGAAGCCGCTCTCCTTGTCGATCTCCTTGTAGTTCTGCATGCCCGTCAGCACCAGGCAGGCCGCCACGTACAGCACCATCGAGATGACCAGCGAGTAGACGATCGCCTTCGGCATGTGCCGCTGGGCGTCCTTGGACTCCTCGGCCGCCGTCGACATCGCGTCGTAGCCGAACACCGCGAAGAACACCGTGGCCGCGCCGGTGAACGCCCCGCCGATCCCGTACGGGAAGAACGGCTGGTAGTTCCCGGTGTCGATGTGGAACACGGCCACCCCGATCACCAGCAGCACCACCAGCACCTTCAGGGCGACCACGAACGTCTCGAACCGGGCCGCGCTGCGGATGCCCAGGTTCAGCAGCCAGGCGATGAGCAGGCACAGCACGGCCGCGAACAGGTCGACCCGGTGCCCGCCGCCGGTGCCGGGCGCGCCCAGCATCCACTGCGGCAGATCGGCGCCCATCTCCCTGACCAGGAAGCCGAAGTAGCCGGAGATGCCGATGGCCACCACGGAGACGATCGCGGTGTACTCCAGCAGCAGGTCCCAGCCGATGAACCAGCCCGCGAACTCGCCGAGCACCGCGTACCCGTAGGTGTAGGCCGACCCCGCCTTCGGGATCATCCCGGCGAACTCGGCGTACGACAGCGCCGCGCAGGCGCTCGCCACACCGGCGATGAGGAAGGACACCAGCACCGCGGGCCCGGCCGTGCCGTTGGCCACCGTACCGGCCAGCGTGAACACGCCCGCGCCGATGATGCCGCCCACCCCGATCGCGGTGAGCTGCCACAGCCCCAGCGACCTCTCCAGCCGGGTGCCCTCACCGACCTCCGTCTCCTCGATGTGCTCGATGGGTTTGCGGCGGAGAATCCCCTGGCCCGCGCGGAGCCTGCCCATGCGTCTCACCTCTTCGCCCACGGCAACGGCTGACGGCGGATCATGATGTCTCAGCACCGCCGCCCAGGGAAGACGCCACGCACGGCCCGGGGCGCCGTCCGGGTACCCGCCGGACACGTCCCCTCGCGCCCGCCGGTCCCGGCCGGAGCGACGCCGCCGGGCGGTCTACGGCACGACCGTCACCGGCCAGCGGCCCGCCTTCACCAGGCGGACCGCCACCGAACCGACGATCCGGTGGCCGGCCTGCTCCGAGGCGCCCACCACCACCGCGTCCGCCTTCAGTTCGTCCGCCGCCTTCACCAGCCCGCCGTAGGGGTCGCTGCGGAAGGTGTGGAACTCCCAGCGCACCTCGAATATGCCCTTGACCCGCTCGGCCGCCTCCCGGATCTGCGTGATCAGGTCCTCGGCGATCTCGTCGGTGGTGTCCGCCACAGGCGCCCCGAGCGCCGCGCCCGCCGCGAGCACCGGCTGCACGTACACCACGGCCAGCAGCGCGTGCTGGCGCCGGGCCAGCCCTCCGGCGTACGCGGCGGCGCGCAACGAGGAGTCCGAGCCGTCCACGCCGACGACGATGACCTTCGGGCCGTCCGTGCCCCGCTCGAACGTGTGCGCGGGCTGTTCGTGCTGTTCCGTCACGCCCCGAGGCTAGCGGAACCCACTGTTCCCGCGCAGGGCCGGGGCCGCCGCCGGGCGCGGTGCCACGGGCACGGCGGGCGGGCGCCGCGGGAGCGCGTGACGGAAGGTCGCCGCGGACGCGTGTGCGCGGGGGAGGAGGCTGCTGCGGACGCGTGTGCGCGGGGGAGGAGGCTGCTGCGGACGCGTCCGTCCGCTCCGCTGTCCGGGTGCATTACCGCGCCGCACCGACGGCGTTGCGGTGCGGCGGAGTCCGGCCGGGCGACTGATGGGTCATGCAGAAGGATCAGTTGTTCACGCGGCGCCGGATGCTCCTCGCCGGTGTCGCCGCGCTCGGTTCGGCGGGCACCGCGGGAGCCGTCCTGGCGAGCGACGGCGAGGAGACCGTCCGGGCCGCCGCGGCCCCCGCCCCCGCGGCCGCACCCGGTCCCCAGGCCCGCCCCGCCCTGGGACCCTCCGCCTTCCGGCTCCAGCCGCTCACCGGATACGGGCCGCCGCGCACCCCGCCCCGCAAGCTCAAGGTGCGCGACGAACCCATCCTGCGGATCTCCGGCAGCGGCCGGCGCATGGTGCTGACCTTCGACGACGGCCCCCACCCGGACTACACCCCGCACATCCTCGACACCCTCGCCCGGCACCGGGTCCGGGCCATGTTCTTCGTCTGCGGGGAGTGCGTCGTGGACAACAGGGAACTGCTGGCCCGGATGGCCGAGGAGGGCCATGTCGTCGGCAACCACACCTGGACCCACCCGCTGCTGACGACCCTCGGCCGCGAGGAGATCCGCTCCGAGATGGAGCGCACCAGCGACATCATCGAGGACACCTACGGCGACCGCCCCCAGTGGTTCCGCGCCCCCTACGGTGCCTGGAACCGGGCCACCTTCCAGCTCGGCGCCGAGATGGGCATGGAGCCGATGGCCTGGACCGTGGACACCACCGACTGGATGGAGCCCGGCACCGACACCATCGTCGACCAGGTGGAGAGCGGCGCCGCCCCCGGCGTCGTGGTGCTCTCCCACGACGCCGGGGGCGACCGTTCGCAGACCGTCCGCGCGATCCGCGAATGGCTGCCCCATCTGCTGGACTCCGGCTATCACCTCACCGTGCCGCGCCGGCGGGTGTGAGGGCGTCCCGGTTCAGACGACCGCGGCCAGGCGGGCGAAGACGACGACGTTGCCGTCGTAGCCGTTCTGCTTCGAGAAGCCGCCCCCGCAGGTGATGACCCGCAGTTCCGGGGCGCCCTTGGAGCCGTAGACCCGGTCGCCGGGGAAGGCGTTCTTCGCGAAGACCTCGACGCCGTAGACCTCGAACACGGCGGTCTTGCCGTCCTGGCGCAGGACCTCGACCTGGTTGCCCTTCCGCAGCGCCCCGAGGCCGTAGAACACGGCGGGGCCCTGCTCGTTGTCCACGTGGCCGACGATGACCGCGGTGCCCTTCTCCCCGGGGGACACCGCGCCGGTGAACCAGCCGGCCTGGCCCGGTTTCTCCGGCGGCGGCGCGGCGACCCAGCCCTCCGGGTCCAGCCCGACCTGCACGACGGGGGCGTCCACCCGGATCGCCGGGATCCGCACCCGTCGTACGGGGGAGAACGGCAGCGCGGCGGGCGCGGGCGCGAGGGCGCCGAGGGTGGCGTGGGCGTCCGGGGCCGCCGCCGAGGCGGGCTGCGGCGGTCCGACGTCGAACTCCCCGGAGCCGTTGCGGATCAGGGCCAGACCGGTCAGCAGCACCAGCGCTATCACGCCCCACGGGGCGCGCCTCTTCCGCCGCTCCTCCTCTTCGGCAAGCAAGGCAAGCTTGGACGCAGACATTCGCCATCCCCTCTCGACGCGGTCGCGCCACGTCCCTCGCGCATGGGAAAACGCTAAGTCCCGCGCGGGTGGCGGGCGACGGGGCGATCGGCGAACGGGTGGCGGGCCGCACGCTCGGTGCGCCATCCGAGTTGCCGTTCCCAGGAATTTTCTGACGGTCCGTGACCTGCGGCAATATCCGATTGTGTGGTGATACGCCGGTGTGTCGGCTCACCAGGACGGACCATTCTCGACATGCGGGCGTGTTCCGCGCGCCCGAGGGTCGTCCCGGGAGGTGCTTCTCGCCGATCCACCGGGGACGGGACCCGGTGACCTCCCGCGGAGGAACACATGCGCAACCAACGCGCCCTGACGGCGGCGTGCACCACGGTCGCCGTCCTCGGGCTCGCCGTCCCCGTGGCCGTCGCGGACGGCATGGGCAACGGGGGCGGGCCGAGCGGCACCGACACCACAGTCATCGTCCCCGGCACCGGCAACATCGGCACCTTCAGCGGCAACGGCGTCATCCCCGGGAACGGCAACGGCAACGGCCATTTCAACGGGAACGGCAACGGGAACGGGAATTTCAACGGCAACGGCAACGGCAACGGAAACGGGAACTTCAACGGCAACGGCCGTGGCGGGGAGGGCAACGGCCGTGGGGGAGAGGGGAACGGGCGTGGCGGCGAGGGCAACGGGCGCGGGGGCGAGGAGAACGGGCGCGGGGGCGAGGGGAACGGGCATGGCGGCGAGGGCTTCGGCAACGGCCGCGGCGGAGAAGGCGGGGGCAACGGCCGCGGGGGCGAGGGCGGGGGCAACGGACGTGGGGGTGAGGGCTTCGGCGACCGGGGAGGCGACTTCGGGCACGGGAACGGCGGCGAGGGCCATGACGACGGCTTCGGCAACTCGCACGACATCTTCGTCACGCCCGATGTGCTCCCGGCCGGGGGCCGCCTCACCATCATCGTGAACGGCTGCCGGGGCGGCACCGCGAGCTCGGACGCCTTCGGCACCATCCGGCTGGAATCGTTCCGCGACGACACCGCGCGGGGCGTCGCCTTCGTCGACCGCGACGCCCGCCGCGGCCGGTACAGCGTCACCGTCCGCTGTGACGGCCGCACCCTGACCCGCCGGGACGCCTTCACCGTGCTCGGCGGTGTCAACGGCGGCCTGGGCGGCAGCCGGACCAGCGGCGCGACGCCCACCGACATGGCCATCGGCAGCGGTCTGGTGGCCACGGCCCTGGTCGGCGGCGGCGCCTTCTGGCTGCGCCGCCGGCATGCGAAGGGGGCCTGAGCCCACGGTGTGCCACGGAGGTCATCGGGACCGGCGCGACCGTCCCCGCGCCGGACACCCACATGACGACAGGCCTCCGCCCCCGCTTCCCGCGGAAGGCGGAACCGGGGGCGGGGGCCTGTCGTGGCCGGAAGTCAGCCGCCGGCGCCGGGGAACATGGTGAGGAACGGCTCCGCGGTCACCGCGATGCCCCGGCTGTACGGCGCGTCGAAGTCCCAGATGAGGAACAGCATGAAGGCGATGGTCGCGGAGAACAGCCCGGCCAGGACCAACTCCCGGCCGGTGCGCCGGATCTGGAGCGCGAACACCATGCCGATGGTGATCAGCCCGCCGGTGATCAGGCCCCACCACACGACCGGCGGCATGGTGACCCCGGTGGAGTCGGCGCGCGCGTTGCGCGCCTGGTCGGCGGCGGCCATCTGGTCCAGCAGTGGCTGGTAGGCCTGCGCCTCGAAGTCGTTCCCCGGACGGTAGTCGGTGACGTCCGCCCGGACACGGCCGAGCAGTTCGCCGCCGCGCTCGGTGACCTGCTGCTCGTCCGCCATCCGCCGCCACTCGGTGTGGACGACGTACTCGACGTAGGCGTCCACGTCCGCGCGGACCCGGTCCCGGACCTCCGGCGGGTACACGCGCACCCGCTCCGAGATCTCGTGCAGCGCCTGCGCCTCCGCCTGCACGTGGTCCTGCGCGGCGCTGCGGGCCTCCCACACGCCCGCGATGGCCAGACCCAGGACGATGGCGTAGATGACGCCGATCCACATCGTCATGTACTCGATGACGTCGGGGGTCTCGCTGGGATCCTCGTCCTCGGAGGCCGTCCGCTGCCGCACCAGTGTGATGACGACCACCACGGCACAGGCCCCCGCCATCGCGAGGACGAGAACAAGCCAATCCGACAACTGGTGCCTCCAGGAGTGAGGGGCCGGCGCGTCAGCGCGGGCGCAGGGCGGCGACGGCCACGATCGCCGGGATGGTGATGAGCAGGACGTAGGTGACGGGAGTGGTGTGCCGGCGCGCCGGACGACGGACGGCGTGCGGGTGGTACACCGGGTAACTCACGGGTGTCGCGGAGGGCCGCGGGGTGGGCCTGGGGGCCGGTTTCGGCGGGGGTTTGGGGGACGGGGTGGGTGTGGGGGTGCGGATGACGGGGGTGGGCGTCGGCGGGGGTGCCGGGGCGGGCCGGGCGGGTGGCCGAGGCGTGGGGGTGGCTGTCGGAGTGGGGGTGGGGGTGGGCGTCGGTTCGGGTGGTGTGGTCGGTGTCGGCTTCGGGGGTGGTGGGGGCTTCGGCGTGGGCGTGGGCGTCGGTTCGGGCGGACACGGGGGCGGGGGCGGTGGTTTCGGGCAGGGCGGGTCGGGCCAGTGATGGCCGCCGGGTGGGTGAGGCCAGTGGTGGTGGCCGGGAGGGTGGGGCCAGTCGTGGTGGCCGGGCGGGTGGGGCCGGTGGTGGCCGCCGGCGTGGGCCACCGCCACCGTGCCGTCCGGGCCCGTCGAGGCGTACGCGCAGGCGTCGGCCGACGCGGTGCCGGCCGGCCAGCCCACCAGGGCCCAGGTCAGTGTCAGCAGGGCCAGCACCCGTGCGGTGGGTGCGCATCGGGTCACTTCGGGTCCATGCACGAGGCAGATCATGAGGCGCGGCGGGACGGCGCTGCCCCACAGTGGCCCAAGGTTGCTCCGAACGAGGGAGTTTGACCGACCGGAGGTTTGACGGACGGAACAGCCGCATATGCCGAGTGCCCCGCCTGTCGGGGACCCCATGGAAGAGATTCCCGCCCGCCGTTGAACACGGCGGCCTCCTCTCCCCGTACCCATGGCCGTGCGGCGGCGCGGAAGGCGCCGCGGTATCCAGGTGACGATGGGGAGTTGACGATGAAGACCTCCTGGCGGACCGCCTCACTGGTGGCCACGGCCGCCGCGGTGCTGGCCCTGACGACGGCGTGCGGTCAGGACGCCGGCACCACTCCCGCGTCGGCGGCGCGGAACGCCGGGGCGACGGTCGCGGCGGGCGACGCCGCGGAGCCGGGCGGCGGCACCGCGATCGGCGCGGGCAACGGCTACGGCGCCGACGACACCCAGGACTCCACGGCCCCGGGCACCCCCGCGGGCGAGCTCACCGTGGCGAGCGACCCCGGACTCGGCAAGGTGCTGACCGACGGCTCCGGCCTCACCCTCTACCGGTTCGACAAGGACACCGCCGACCCGCCGAGGTCCAACTGCTCCGGCGACTGCGCCACCACGTGGCCGCCGGTCCCCGCCGACGACGCCACCGCCGGCGCCGGCATCGACCGGGCGCTGCTCGGCGAGGTTACCCGCGCGGACGGCTCCAAGCAGCTCACCATCGGCGGCCGGCCCGCCTACCGCTACGCCAAGGACGTCAACGCCGGTGACGTGAACGGCCAGGGTGTAGGCGGCACTTGGTTCGCGATCACCCCGACCGGGGAGAAGGCCGGGCGGTCCGCTCCGCCCGGGCTGTCCGTCCGCGAGGACCCGGAACTCGGGGAGATCGTCGTGGACCGCGAGGGCAGGACCGTCTACCGCTTCCTGAAGGACAAGGCCTGGCCCGAGTCCGTCTCGAACTGCTCCGGGGCCTGCCTGGAGAAGTGGCCGGCCGTCGCCCCGGTCGCCGCGGACGACACCAAGGGCGTGAAGAAGAAGGGCCTCATGCCCTTCACCCGTGCCGACGGGACCCGGCAGATGACCGTCGACTGCTGGCCCGTCTACACCTTCTCCGGGGACAAGGCCCCGGGCGACACCAAGGGTCAGGGCGTGGGCGGCACCTGGTACGCCGTGTCGCCCGACGGCAAGCCGGTCGGCGCCCCGGGCGCGTAGATCACCTCCCCAGGGTCGATCACCCGCCCCGGCCCGGCGCGCGCACGACGATCCGCCCCCTCCGCATCGCGCGGAGGGGGCGGATCGTCGTGCGCGCGCCGGAACCCGTCAGGGCGGTCGCGTCGTCACGGACCGGGGTCGTACGGGCACTTGCCGCAGGCAGTGACCGGGAACGGATGGTCAATTTCCGTTTCGGGTCGCTCCTTCGGCGGGCGATCAGTAGCCTCTGCTCGAACACCGGATCGCCTACACCTGTCCACGCTTTGGAGACATTTATGGAGCGTCCTGCCTGGGCCCCACGCAGCATCGACATCTCGGTGCCGAGCGTCTCGCGGATCTACGACTACTACCTGGGCGGTTCGCACAACTTCGAGGTGGACCGGGAGGCCGCGCGCCGGGCCATGGAGTTCATGCCGGGCCTGCCGAAGGTCATGCAGGCCAACCGGGCGTTCATGCGCCGCGCGGTGCGGTTCGCGGCCGGCGAGGGCATCACCCAGTTCCTCGACATCGGCTCCGGCATCCCCACGTTCGGCAACGTCCACGAGGTGGCCCAGGCCGCCGTACCGGGCGCCCGGGTGGTCTACGTCGACCACGACCCGGTGGCCGTCGCGCACAGCGAGGCCGTGCTCGCGGACAACGACGACGCGGACGTGATCGCCGCCGACCTCCTCAAGCCCCGGGAGATCCTGACCAGCCCCCGGCTGGAGAGGCTCATCGACCTGAGGCGTCCGGTGGCGCTGCTGCTCGTTGCCATACTGCACTTCGTGGACGACGCGGACGACCCGTACGGTGCGGTGGCCGAGCTGCGCGAGGCGCTCGCGCCCGGCAGCCTGCTGATCCTCACCCATGCCTCGTACGAGGGAATCCCGCTGCCCGCCGAGCGGGCCGAGGGAGCGGTGGACGTATACAAGGACATTCGCAGCCCGCTGATCATGCGCTCGCGCGACGAGGTCGCGCGGTTCTTCGAGGGGTACGACATGGTGGAACCCGGACTGGTGCAGATGCCGCACTGGCGCCCGGACTCGGCGCCGGAGGACGAGGACCCGTATGCCTTCTCCGGATTGGCCGGCGTGGGGCGTTCGGCGTGAGCGCGGAATCGGACGGGCCGGAGGACAGACTGCGCCGCCTGACGACCATCTGGAGCCGGGCGGTCTACCCGGTGACCTCGACCTCGCTGACCCGCGCCGAGTTCGCGGAGGAACTCCTGCCGCTCGCGCGCCGGTTGAGCGAGCTGCTGCACGCCCGCCTCTTCGACGCGGACGCGGCGAAGGCCGTCGGGGCCGCCCTGGTCGGCGCGCACTGCACCGACCCCGAGGCGCTGGTCCGCACCCTGGACTGCGTCGACGCCTACCTGGTCCTGTACTGCGGCGAGGACGGCCCCCAGGAGGAACTGCGGCTGCGTTCCTCGCGGTTGCAGCACGCGATGGCCGCCGGCTACGCCCAGGCGCTGCGCGAGCGCACCCGTGCCGAGCAGGAGGCCATCGCCCAGGCCGCGTTGCGGGCGCAGGGCGTGGTCGCCCAGGCGCTGCACGCCAGCGAGGCCCGCTTCCGCGCGGTCTTCGAGGGCGCCGCCATAGGGATCGGCATCGCCGACCTGCGCGGCAACGTCCTCCAGGTCAACGAGGCGCTGCTGCGCATGTTCGGCCTGTCCGAGCAGACCCTGCGCGGCCGGCGCGTCCAGGACTGGGCGCACCCCGAGGACGCCCCGCACATCCGGCGGCTGTACGAGGAGCTGGTGCGCGGCGAGCGCGAGCACTACCACGTGGAGAAGGCGTTCAACCGGCCCGACGGAACGGTCCTGTGGACCAATCTGACCGTCTCGCTGCTGCGGGACGCCGACGGCAGCCCGCAGTACCAGCTCGCCCTCATGGAGGACACCACCGAGCGCCGGCTGCTCAATCTGCGGCTGCGCTACGAGGCCACCCACGACGCCCTGACCGGCCTGCCCAACCGCACGCTGTTCTTCGAGCGGCTGGAGAAGGTCCTGAACGCGGGCGAGGGCCAGCGGTTCGGCCTGTGCTACCTGGACCTGGACGGCTTCAAGACCATCAACGACAGCCTCGGTCACGCGGCCGGTGACCGGCTGCTGGTGGAGGTCGCCGACCGGCTCCAGTCCTGCGCGACCGCGCCCGGCGAGATGGTCGCCCGGCTCGGCGGCGACGAGTTCGTGGCCCTGACCACCGGCCCCGGCACCGAGCGCGGGGTCGACGAACTCGCCGAGCGCATCATGAACGCGCTCGTGACCCCGATCAGCATCGACGGCCGCGATCTGCTGGTCCGGGGCAGCCTGGGCATCGTGGAGGGACCGGCCGGCGAGCGTACCGCCGCCGAGGTGCTGCGCAGCGCCGACATCACCATGTACCGGGCGAAGTCGGCGGGCGGCAACCGCGCGGAACTCGCCGACCCCGAGGCCGACGCCCGCGCCATCACCCGGCACGGCCTGACCACGGCCCTGCCGACCGCGCTGGAACGTGGCGAGTTCTTCATCGAGTACCAGCCCCTGGTGCACCTCGGGGACGGCAGTGTGCGCGGGGCCGAGGCCCTGGTGCGGTGGCTGCATCCGCAGCACGGTGTGCTCGGCCCGGACCGGTTCATCCCGCTCGCCGAGCACACCGGTCTGATCGTGCCGCTCGGCCGGTGGGTGCTGGAGGAGTCGATCCGGCAGGCCCGCGCCTGGCGCGAACGCCACGGCGGGCAGTGCGGCCCGCTGCGGATCAACGTCAACCTCTCGCCCTGCCAGCTCGGTCACCCGGGGCTGGTGCAGGACACCGTCGAGATCCTCGAACGCGCGGGCGTCACCCCGGACGCGCTGTGCCTGGAGGTCACCGAGTCCGCGCTCATCGGCGCCGACGACGACCTCCTCAAACCGCTGCGCCGGCTCGCCGAGATGGGCGTCGACATCGCCCTGGACGACTTCGGCACCGGCTACTCCAACCTCGCCAACCTGCGCCGGCTGCCGGTCAGCATCCTCAAGCTCGACCGCTCCTTCACCCAGGGCATGCAGCGGTTCCCCGCCGACCCCGTCGACCTGAAGATCGTGGAGGGCATCGTCTCCCTCGCCCACAGCCTCGACCTGGCGGTCACCGTCGAGGGCGTGGAGACCGGCGCCCAGGCCGAGCAACTGCGCATACTGGGCTGTGACACGGCCCAGGGCTGGTACTACGCCCGCCCGGGCCCGCCGGAGCGGCTCCACGACCTGACCCTGGTGGACGCGACGGGCTGACCGGCGCCCGGATTCCCGCGACCCGCCGGTCCTCTCCCCGCCTCGCCTCCCGCCCGGCGCGGGGAGCTCCTGCGGACCCGGGGCGATGACGGGGCAGGCCGTACGACCGCGGCGGCATCCCGCGCGCGGCGCGTGGCCGGGAGCGGCTGGGCGGCCGGTCCGCCGGTGGCCGTCGCGTCGTCCCGCTCTTCGCGCCACGGGACTTCCGGGGTGCCGTGCCGGCGTCGTCCTCGCCCCTGTCCGGACGGGCGGGGGCGGCCGGGACGGTCGACTACGTGCGGGCGCCCGGTCCGCCGGAGGCCGCCGCGTTGGCCCCTGTGGACGAAAGGGCTGCGGCGGGCGTGCCCGCGGGGTCCGGACCGCCGGCCTCCGCGCCGCGCGCCGTCGCGGCCACGGCGGCGGCCGACCGTACCAGCGCGGCCGTGGCCAGGGAGCGGGACTGCTGCGGCCAGGCGATCGCCAGGAGCGAGGGCGGTGCGTCGGTGACGGGCCGGTAGACGACCCCGGGGCGCGGGTAGCGGCCGGCGACGGACGCCGGCAGCACGGCCACCGCGTCGCCCAGCGCGACGAGCGTGAGCAGCTGGGCGAGGTCCCGGCCCGCGCCGCGCGTCTCTTCGAGGAACCGGTGCAGTCCGCCCGGCCGCAGGCCCAGGTCGGCGAGGGTGATCCGGTCGCGGCCGGCCAGCGGGTGGGCCGAGCCGAGGGCGGCGACCCGGCCCTCTTCGAGCAGGGCCTCGCTGTCCAGGCCGGTGCTGTCGAACGGCTCGTGCAGCAGCGCCGCGTCCGCCTCCCCGCGCCGCAGCAGCCCGGGCTGTTCCCGCCAGGCGCACAGCCGGACCGTCACCGGCAGCGCGCCGGGCCGGGCGGCGTAGTGCTCCAGGAGGGGCTCCAGCAGCCCCGCGTCGCCGTCGGCCTTGACCGCCAGGACCAGTTTCCGGTCCGGTCCGGCCGCGCGCCGCGCCCGCCGCCCGGCCGCATCGAGGGCGTCCAGCGCGAACCGTGCCTCCGGCAGCAGCACCTCGCCCGCCTCGGTCAGCGCGACGCGGTGCGTGGTCCGGTCGAACAGGGGCACCCCCAGCTCGGTCTCCAGCCGGCGGATCGCCCGGGACAGCGGCGGCGGGGAGATGCCCAGCCGCTCGGCGGCGCGGGCGAAGTTGAGTTCCTCGGCCACGGCGACGAAGTAGTGCAACAGGCGGGAGTCCACCCCGTACCCCTCCGCTCGGTATTGCCCTGAGGGTAACAACCCTGAGCCGGCCGGTCCTTCGGTTCCCGGGCCCCGGCGGGCAGGCTCGGGCACGTCTTCTTCCGCTCACTTTCTTCCGCTCGCCGAGCAGACCTCTCCGGAGCCCTCATGATCCTCGTCACCACCCCCACCGGCCAGATCGGCGGCCAGGTACTCGCTTCCCTCCTCGACGCCGGGGACGCGGCGGGACCGGTGCGCGTCGTCGTCCGCGACCCCGCCCGTCTGCCCTCGCGGGTACGCGACCGCGTGGAGGCCGTCACCGGCTCGCACGCCGACCCCGACGTCATGGCCAAGGCGTGCGCGGGTGCCGACCGGGTGTTCTGGCTGGTGCCGCCGTCGCTCACCGCCGACAGCGTCGAGGGCCACTTCCGCGCCTTCACCCGGCCGCTCGTGGACGCGATCGCGACGCAGGGCGTGGAGCGGGTCGTCGCCGTCTCCACCCTCGGCCGCGGGGTGGCCGGCCACGCCGGGCAGATCTCGGCCTCGCTGGCCGCCGACGACGAGGTCCGGGCCACCGGCGTGCACCACCGGGCGCTGTGCCCGCCGTACCTGATGGAGAACCTGCTCGCCCAGGCCCCCGCGCTGCGCGACGGCGGTGAGCTGGCCATGGCGGTGCCCGGCGACCGGGTGCTGCGCACCTGCGCCACCCGGGACATCGGCGCCACGGCGGCGCGCCTGCTGCTCGACGGCGCCTGGACCGGCCAGGCCGACGTACCGATGGCGGGCCCCGACGACCTGACGCCCGAGGGCATGGCCCGGGTGGTGTCCGAGGTGCTGGACCGGCCGGTCCGCTTCCGCCGGATCGGCGCCGAGGAGCAGAAGGCGGCGCTGCTGCGGTACGGCGCGAGCGAGGCCGCGGCCCAGGGCCTGGCCGACATGATGCGCGCCCTGGACGAGCAGGACTTCTACGGCGCCGGCGTGCCCGTCACCCCCGACGCCGCGCCGACCGGTTTCCGCCAGTGGTGCGAGCAGGTGCTCAGGCCCGCGGTCCTCGGCTGAGTCCGCGGCTCAGCGCTCCAGCAGCATCCGCTGCAACTCGCGCGCCGCCCGCGGCGGGGCCACGTCGCTGCGGTGGGCGAGCGCGATCGTACGGTGCAGTCCGGGCCGGGCCAGCGGGGTCACCCGCAGCCCGCGCCCGGCCCGGGTGGCGACCATGCGCGGCACCACCGCCACCCCCAGCCCGGCCCGGACGAACCCCAGCACCGCGTCCATCTCGCCGCCCTCCACCGCGAAGTCCGGTTCGAAGCCCTCCGCCCGGCACGCGGCCACGGTCAGCTCCCGCAGGTCGTACCCGTGCCGGAACATCACCAGCCGCTCGCCCGCCAGGTCGGCGATACGGATCACCCGCCCGCCCCGGCCGGGCGCCGGCGCCTCCGGCGAGGACACCACCACCAGGTCCTCGCGCAGCAGCTCCACCGTGGTCAGCGCGGGCGCCGGCGTCGGCAGCGGCAGTACGACCAGGGCCAGGTCGAGCGCACCCCGCGCCAGCTCGCGCACCAGGTCGTGGGAGCCGCCCTCCTCGATCAGCAGCCGGATGCCCGGATAGCGGTCGTGGAAGGCGCGCAGCACGTCCGGCAGCAGCCCGGTGCACAGACTCGGTGTCGCCCCCAGCCGCACCCGACCCCGGCGCAGCTGCACCAGCTCCTGCACCTCGTGCCGGGCGGTGTCCGCGTCGGCCAGGATGCGCCGGGCCAGCGGCAGCAGCGCCTCGCCGGCGTCGGTGAGCGTGATGTTGCCCCGGGCGCGCAGGAACAGATCCGCTCCCAGCTCCCGCTCCAGCGCCCTGATCTGCTGGGACAGCGACGGCTGGGCCACGTGGACCCGTTCGGCGGCCCGGGTGAAGTGCCGGGTCTCGGCGACGGCCACGAAGTACTGGAGCTGCTGGAACTGCACCTAGCCAGCATAGCCTCAGCCTATGGAAACAAGCTGCACCATGTCTTGGACCGATCGGGACCTTCGGCCCTAGCGTTCTGTGCCATGGCTCTGGCAACGCGGACGGACCGACGGCCGTCCATGGCGCGTACCGTGTGGGACAGCTCCGTCGGCAAGAAGACGGTCATGGCCGTCAGCGGCGTGATCATGCTGCTGTACCTGGTCGCCCACGTCATCGGCAATCTGAAGATCTTCTTCGGCCCGGACGAGTTCAACCACTACGGGCACTGGCTGCGCACCGTCGGCGAACCCTTCATGCACTACGAGTGGACGCTCTGGCTGATCCGGGTCGTCCTCGTCGTCGCCGTGGTCGCCCACGCCACCTCCGCCTACCAGCTCAGCCGCCGCGACCTCAAGGCCCGCCCCACCCGGTACGTCCACAGCAAGCCACGGGCGAGCTACGCGACGCGCACCATGCGCTGGGGCGGTGTCATCCTCGGGCTGTTCATCGTCTGGCACGTCCTCGACCTGACCACCGGCACCGTGCACTCCGGCGGCTTCCAGGAGGGACACCCGTACCAGAACGTCGTGGACACCTTCTCCACCTGGTACGGCAACGTCATCTACATCGTCGCGATGCTCGCGCTCGGCCTGCACATCCGGCACGGCTTCTGGAGCGCCGCCCAGACCCTCGGCGTCGGCAGCCGCGCCCGCGACCGCGCCCTGAAGACCGTCGCCAACGTCCTCGCGCTGCTGCTCACGGCCGGCTTCATCGCCGTACCCGTGGGCGTCATGACCGGAGTGGTGAGCTGACCATGACGTACACCGACTACGCGACCGGCGCCCCGGTCACCGACACCAAGGCCCCGTCCGGCCCGATCCACGAGCGCTGGGACACGCGCCGGTTCGAGGCCAAGCTGGTCAACCCGGCCAACCGGCGCAAGCACACGGTGATCGTGGTGGGCACCGGCCTCGCGGGCGGCTCCGCCGGCGCCACCCTCGCCGAACAGGGCTACCACGTCGTCCAGTTCTGCTACCAGGACTCCCCGCGCCGGGCCCACTCCATCGCCGCGCAAGGCGGCATCAACGCGGCGAAGAACTACCGCAACGACGGCGACTCCATCCACCGGCTGTTCTACGACACCGTCAAGGGCGGCGACTTCCGCGCCCGCGAGTCCAACGTGCACCGGCTCGCGCAGATCTCCGTGGAGATCATCGACCAGTGCGTGGCCCAGGGCGTGCCGTTCGCCCGCGAGTACGGCGGCCTGCTCGACACCCGCTCCTTCGGCGGCGTCCAGGTCTCCCGCACCTTCTACGCCCGCGGCCAGACGGGCCAGCAGCTCCTCCTCGGCGCCTACCAGGCGCTGTCCCGGCAGATCGCCGCCGGGAACGTGGAGATGCACCCGCGCACCGAGATGCTGGACCTGATCGTCGTCGACGGCCGGGCGCGCGGCATCGTCGCCCGGGACCTGATCACCGGGAAGATCGACACGTACTTCGCGGACGCCGTCGTCCTCGCCTCCGGCGGCTACGGCAACGTCTTCTACCTGTCGACCAACGCCATGAACTCCAACGCGACCGCGATCTGGCGGGCGCACCGGCGCGGCGCCTACTTCGCCAACCCGTGCTTCACCCAGATCCACCCGACCTGCATCCCGCGCACCGGCGACCACCAGTCCAAGCTGACCCTGATGAGCGAGTCGCTGCGCAACGACGGCCGGATCTGGGTGCCCAAGGCCAAGGGCGACACCCGCCCGCCGCACCAGATCCCCGAGGACGAGCGCGACTACTACCTCGAACGCATCTACCCGTCCTTCGGCAACCTGGTGCCCCGGGACATCGCCTCCCGTGCCGCGAAGAACGTCTGCGACGAGGGCAGGGGAGTGGGCCCCGGCGGCCAGGGCGTCTACCTTGACTTCGCCGACGCCATCAAGCGCATGGGCCGGAAGGCCGTCGAGGCCAAGTACGGCAACCTCTTCGACATGTACCAGCGGATCACCGACGAGGATCCGTACGAGGTGCCGATGCGCATCTACCCGGCCGTGCACTACACGATGGGCGGCCTGTGGGTCGACTACGACCTGCAGACCACCATCCCCGGCCTGTTCGCGATCGGCGAGGCCAACTTCTCCGACCACGGCGCCAACCGGCTCGGCGCCTCCGCCCTGATGCAGGGCCTGGCCGACGGCTACTTCGTGCTGCCGGCCACCATCAACGACTACCTCGCCCGCAACCCCCACCAGGACCCGGTCACCGACCAGCACCCCGCCGTCCAGGAGGTGCTGGCCGAGACCGAGGACCGGATCAACCTGCTGCTGGCGGTGGACGGCGACCGCACCCCGGACTCCTTCCACCGCGAACTCGGCGAGCTGATGTGGGAGTTCTGCGGCATGGCGCGCTCCGACGCCGGGCTGCGCAAGGCCCTGGAACGCATCCCGCAGATCCGCGAGGAGTTCTGGCGCCGCATCAAGGTCCCCGGCACCGGCGAGGAGTTCAACCAGTCGCTGGAGAAGGCCAACCGGATCGTCGACTACCTGGAGCTCGCCGAGCTGATGTGCCTCGACGCGCTGCACCGCACCGAGTCCTGCGGCGGCCACTTCCGCGAGGAGTCCCAGACCCCCGACGGTGAGGCGGCCCGCAAGGACGAGGAGTTCTCCTACGCCGCCGCCTGGGAGTTCACCGGCACCGGCGAGGCCCCCGTCCTGCACAAGGAAGACCTGGTCTTCGAGTACGTCCACCCCACCCAGCGGAGCTACGCATGAAGCTCACCCTGCGCGTCTGGCGGCAGAAGAACGCCGGCGCCGAAGGAGCGATGTCCACCTATGAGGTGGACGACATCTCGCCCGACATGTCCTTCCTGGAGATGCTGGACGTCCTCAACGAACAGCTCATCCTGTCCGGCGAGGAGCCCGTCGCCTTCGACCACGACTGCCGCGAGGGCATCTGCGGCGCGTGCAGCCTCGTCATCAACGGCGACGCGCACGGGCCGGAGCGCACCACCACCTGCCAGCTGCACATGCGGTCCTTCAAGGACGGCGACACCATCGACATCGAGCCGTGGCGGGCGTCCGCCTTCCCGGTGATCAAGGACTTGGTGGTGGACCGGTCGGCGTTCGACCGGATCATCCAGGCCGGCGGCTACATCACCGCCCCCACCGGTGCCGCGCCGGAGGCCCACGCCACCCCGGTGCCCAAGGCCGACGCCGACTTCGCGTTCGAGCACGCCGAGTGCATCGGCTGCGGGGCGTGCGTGGCCGCGTGCCCCAACGGCGCGGCGATGCTGTTCACCTCCGCCAAGGTCAACCACCTCAACGTGCTGCCCCAGGGCGCGCCCGAGCGGGAGACCCGGGTGCTGGACATGGTGGCCCAGATGGACGCCGAGGGCTTCGGCGGCTGCACGCTCACCGGAGAGTGCGCCACGGCCTGCCCCAAGGGCATTCCGCTGATGTCCATCACCAGCATGAACAAGGAGTGGCTGCGGGCCACCAGGAAGGCCGGCAAGAGGTAGCCGCAGCCTGAAGACGTTCGCCGACCACAGGCGGGCGGGCGGGGCCGGGGAGGTGCTCCCCCGGCCCCGTCTGGTGTTCCGGCTCCCGGTAGCCTGCCGCCGTGCTCTTCGGGAACGAGCGGACGGCATAATCCGGGCGAGGGCGAGGGCGAGGGCGAGGGCGAGGGCGAGGGCGAGGGCGAGGGCGAGGGCGAGGGCGAGGGCGAGGGCGAGGGCGAGGGCGAGGGCGAGGGCGGCTGCTCGCCGGCCGCGTCACCCGGGACGGCTGACCGGGGCGTTCACCCGCCCCACATCCGCGCTCCCGGCACCGGTCACGCGCACGCCAACCGGCCTCGGAAGAACAGGAGCGGAGGGCCGCGCGCACCGGGCCCGCCGCCCCTGCCGACCCGGCCCGTGCCCAGGAGTAAGCCATGACCGGCGTTCCCACTCTCGACCGTCCCCCGCAGCCCGCGGCCCCCGCCCGCTACACCGTCACCCTCGCCCGCGACGAGGCCGACGTGCGTGCCGCGCAGCGGCTGCGGCACGACGTCTTCGCCGGGGAGATGGGGGCCCTGCTGGCCACCCCGGAACCGGGGCACGACATCGACGCCTTCGACGCCTACTGCGACCACCTCCTCGTCCGCGAGGAGGCGACCGGGCAGATCGTCGGCACCTACCGGCTGCTGCCGCCGGAGCGGGCCGCCGTCGCCGGACGGCTCTACTCCGACGGCGAGTTCGACCTCACCGCGCTCGACGCGATCCGGCCGCGGCTGGTCGAGGTCGGCCGCTCCTGCGTCCACCCCGACCACCGCGACGGCGCCGTCATCGGCCTGATCTGGGCCGGCATCGCCCGCTACATGACCGACCGGGGCCACGAGTGGCTGGCCGGCTGCTGCTCCGTACCGCTCGCCGACGGCGGCGCCCTCGCCGCCGGCACCTGGCAGCGGGTGAGCGAACGGCACCTGGCGCCCGAGGAGTTCCGGGTCCGGCCCCTGCTGCCGTGGACGGCGCCCGCCACCGCCCCGGCCGCCCGCACCGAGCTGCCCGCCCTGCTGCGCGGCTACCTCCGGCTCGGCGCCTGGGTGTGCGGCGCACCCGCGCACGACCCCGCCTTCGGCGTCGCCGACCTGTACGTCCTGCTGTCCATACGCCGGGTCGACCCGCGCTATCTGCGTCACTTCCTCTCCCTCGTCCCGGCCTGATGAGCGGCTGGCTGCCCACCGCGCCGTGCACCCCGGCCGCCTGCGTGGAGCCCGTCCGGGCCACCGCGTCCGTTCCCCGGGCCGTGCTGCGGCTGACCGGGCTCGCGGCCCTGGTGCTGGCCGGGATCGCGCTGTCCCCGTTCGGCGGACGGGTCCCCGCCGCGTGGGTCCGGCGGTGGTGCGGGCTGATCGTGCGGGCCGCCGGGGTCCGGTTCCGGGTCACCGGCACCGCACCGCCGGACGGCGGGCTGCTGCTCGTCGCCAACCACGTCTCCTGGCTGGACATACCGCTGCTCGCCGCCGTACGCCCGGCCCGGATGCTCGCCAAGTCCGAGGTCCGGCGGTGGCCCCTGGCGGGCGCGCTCGCCGCGCGCGGCGGGGCCCTGTTCCTCGAACGGGACCGGCTGCGCGCCCTGCCCGGCACCGTGGCCCGGATCGCCGGCACGCTGCGCGCGGGCGGGGCCGTGACCGCCTTCCCCGAGGGCAGCACCTGGTGCGGACGCGCCCAGGGCCGGTTCCGCCGGGCCGTGTTCCAGGCAGCGCTCGACGCGGGTGTACCGGTCCAGCCGGTCGGGCTGCGCTACCGGCGGCGGGACGGCGGCCCCGGCACCGCGGCGGCCTTCGTCGGCGAGGACACCCTGCTGGCCTCGCTGTGGCGGGTGGCCCGCACCCGGGGCCTGGTCGCCGAAGTGGAGCTGCGCCCGCTGATCCGGCCGGGCACCCACCCCGACCGCCGCACCCTGGCCCGCGCCGCCCAGCCGCCCGCCCCCGAGCCCGCCTGGACCCACGCGGCCCTGGTCGCCGGCGCCCGGGCGCGCCCGCTCGGCCACGACACGCGGGCGGGCCGCCCGGTCCTCAGGGCATGACCGGGGCCGGGGCCGGGCCGGCCCGGGCGGTCAGGGCAGGACCCGCGCGAGATAGGGCGCGGTCGCGCTGCCCTGGGCCCGGGACACCTCGTCCGGTGGGCCCTGCGCCACGATGCGGCCGCCGCGGTCGCCGCCGCCCGGGCCGAGGTCGATCACCCAGTCGGCGCCCGCGACCACCGTCATGTCGTGCTCGACCACGACGACCGTGTGCCCGGCGTCGACCAGCCCGTGCAACCGGTCCGTCAGCACCTCCACATCGGCCGGGTGCAGCCCGGTCGTCGGCTCGTCCAGCAGATACAGGGTGTGGCTCCGGCGCCCCCGCTGGAGCTCGCTCGCCAGCTTGATCCGCTGCGCCTCCCCGCCGGACAGCTCGGTCGCGGGCTGCCCGAGCCGCAGATAGCCCAGGCCCACGTCCAGCAGGGTGCGCAGGCTCCGGGCGGCGGCCGGGGTGTCCGCGAAGAACTCCGCTGCCGCCTCCACCGTCAGGTCCAGTACCTCGGCGATCGTCCGCCCCCGGTACCGCACCTGGAGCGTCCCGGGGTTGTAGCGGGCGCCCGCGCAGTCCGGGCAGGGCGCGTAGGTGCTCGGCAGGAACAGCAGCTCCACGCTCACGAACCCCTCGCCCTGGCAGGTCTCGCAGCGCCCGCCGGGCACGTTGAAGGAGAACCGGCCGACCCCGTACCCGCGCGCCCGCGCCTCCTCGGTGCCGGCGAACACCTTCCGTACGACGTCGAACAGGCCCGTGTAGGTGGCCAGGTTGGAGCGCGGGGTGCGGCCGATGGGCTTCTGGTCGACCCGGACCAGCCGTCCCACCCCCGGCAGATCCTGCGTCAGCTCCCCGACCAGCGTGGACTTTCCGGAACCGGAGACACCGGTGACCGCGGTGAACGCGCCGAGCGGGACGCGGGCCGTGACCGCGCGCAGATTGTGCCGGGTCACCGGCCCCACCGTCAGCCAGCCGCGCGGCTCGCGGACCTCGCGCGCCGGACCGGGCGACTCGTCGAAGAGGTAGGCGGCCGTCGCCGACCCGGCCACGGAGGCCAGTTCGGCGGGCGGCCCGCTGTACAGCACCCGGCCGCCGCGCTCGCCCGCGCCGGGACCCACGTCGACCACCCAGTCGGCGCCGCGCACCACGTCCAGATGGTGTTCCACCACGAACACCGAGTTGCCGGCCGCCTTGAGCCGCTCCAGCACGGTGAGCAGCGCCTCGGTGTCCGCCGGGTGCAGCCCGGCGGACGGCTCGTCCAGCACGTACACCACGCCGAACAGCCCGGAACGCAACTGGGTGGCCAGTCGCAGCCGTTGCAGCTCGCCCGGGGACAGCGTGGGGGCGGCCCGGTCCAGGCTCAGATAGCCGAGGCCCAGCTCGACCACCGGCGCGATCCGGGACTTCAGGTCGGCGGTGAGGACGCGCGCCGTCTCGTCGTCGCCGTCGGGCAGCCCCGCGAGGTCGGTCAGCGGCAGCGCGGCGAGTTCGGCGATGGTCCGGCCGCCGTAGGTCACCGCGAGCGCCTCCGGCCGCAGCCGGCTGCCGCCGCAGTCCGGGCAGGGGGTGCTGGTCAGGAACCGCTCCGCCTTCGCCCGCAGGGTGGCCGACTTGGTGTCGGCGAAGGTCTTGAGCACATACCGGCGCGCGCTCGTGTAGGTGCCCTGGTACGGCCGTTGGATGCGGTCGGCGTCGCGCACCGGGTGGACGGTGACGACCGGCTGCTCGTCGGTGAACAGGATCCAGTGGCGCTGTTCGGCGGGCAGCTCGCGCCAGGGCCGGTCCACGTCATGGCCGAGCGTGTCCAGGATGTCCCGCAGGTTCTTGCCCTGCCAGGCACCCGGCCAGGCCGCGATCGCCCCCTCGCGGATGGACAGCGAGGGGTCCGGGACCAGCAACTCCTCGGTGGTGTCGTGGACTTCCCCGAGGCCGTGGCAGCGCGGGCAGGCCCCGGCGGCCGTGTTCGGCGAGAACGCGTCCGAATCCAGCCGCTCCGCGCCCGCAGGGTAGCTGCCGGCCCGCGAGAACAGCATCCGCAGCGAGTTGGAGAGATGGGTGACCGTGCCCACCGAGGAGCGTGAGGTGGGGGCCGAGCGGCGCTGCTGGAGCGAGACCGCGGGCGGCAGCCCGGTGATCTCGCCGACCTTCGGGGCCCCGATCTGGTGGATCAGCCGGCGCGCGTACGGCGCGACCGACTCGAAGTACCGCCGCTGGGCCTCGGCGTAGACGGTGCCGAACGCCAGCGAGGACTTGCCCGAACCGGAGACCCCGGTGAACACGGCCAGCACGTCCCGGGGAATGTCCACGTCCACGCCCTTGAGGTTGTGCTCGCGGGCGCCGCGGACGCGGACGTAAGGGTCGTAAGGGGTGTGCATCGGGGGAACTCTATCCGCCCCCGTGCGCCGCTACCGCGGAGGGTTGCCCGGGTCCTGCGGCCGGGTGCCGAACTCGTCCCTCAGCTTGTCCTGACCGGTGTCGACCCGTGACTGGTACTTGCCGCCGGTGCGCTGGTCGATGTAGTCGCCGCCCTTGTCGATGCCCTTGTCGGCCGTACTCTCGTGGCCCTTGATCATCTGCTTGAGCTTGTCCAGCATGGACATGGCAGCCTCCTCGTCGCTGACAGGCTTGCCCTCCCAGGGTCACCGGCCCGCGCCGGAACCGCATCTCGGGGACCGGGGGCTCACCGGCCCGGCGCGAACAGCGCGGCCAGCCGCCGGAAGGAGTCCAGCAGCCCCGTACGGTCGTAGGTGCTGGTCGTCACGAGCACCTCGTCGGCGCCTGTCTCCTTCAGCACCGACTCCAGCTCGTGCGCGACCTGCTCCGGGGTGCCCGCGATGTGCCCGGCGAGCGCGGACTCGTAGAAGTCACGCTCCTTCGCGGTCATCGTCCGACCCTCCACGGACTCGGCCGGGGCGAGCGGCGGGAAGGTACCGCGGGTGCGGGAGTAGGCCAGCGACCAGGCCTCGGGGACCAGCAGCCGGCGCGCCTCGGCCTCGGTGCCGGCGACCGCGACCGTGCCGGAGATCACCACGTACGGCTCGGCCGCCCAGCGGGACGGGCGGAACAGGGAGCGGTACTGGTCGATGCCGCGCAGCATCTTCTCCCGGCCCCGCAGATCGCCGATGACCATGGGCAGGCCCGCGCGGGCCGCGATCCGCGCGCCCTCGCCCAGGGCCAGCACGAACGGCGGCACGGTCAGGCCCTCGGCGGGCCGGGCCCGCACCCCGGTCGGCGAGCCGCCCGTGAACCAGTCCAGCAGTTCGCCGAGCTGGGCCGCGAAGTCCTCGGCGTCGCCCTTGTCCCGGCCCAGCGCCTTGCGCACCCCGTCCGTGAAGCCGACCGAGCGGCCCAGCCCCATGTCGACACGCCCCGGGAACAGCGACTCCAGCACCCCGAACTGCTCGGCGACGACCAGAGTCCGGTGGTTGGGCAGCATGACCCCGCCCGTGCCCACCCGGATGGAGCGGGTGGCGGCGGCGACCGCGGCGGCGAGCACGGTCGGCGCGGACCCGGCGACCCCGGGCACGCCGTGGTGCTCGGACACCCAGAACCGGTGGTACCCGAGCGCCTCCGCCTCCCGGGCCAGTGCGACGGTGTCCCGCAGCGCCTCGCCGGGCGGACGGCCCTCGCGGGTGCGCGAGCGGTCGAGGACGGAGAACCGGGTGCGGCTGATCACTGTGCTGCTCACGCAGTGTTCAACGCCGGGACGTGCCCAGGATTCCCGGAGGGCCGTGCGGGCGCGCGGCGAACGGCGGCTGGCTAGGGTGACTGTGTGACCGACCGCGACAGGCCGCCGATCGCCGTGTTCGACCTCGACAACACGCTGGCCGACACCGCCCACCGCCAGCACTTCCTGGAGCGCCGGCCGCGGGACTGGGCCGCGTTCTTCGCCGCCGCGCCCGCGGACCCGCCGCTCGCCGAGGGCGTGGCGCTGGCCGTGGAGAGCGCCCGCGCCCGCGAGGTCGTCTACCTCACCGGCCGTCCCGAGCGGTACCGCCGGGACACGCTGGACTGGCTCGCGGCGCACGGACTGCCCGAGGGGCGGGTGTTCATGCGGCGCGACGCCGACCGCAGACCGGCCCGCCGCACCAAACTGGAGATCCTGCGCCGGCTCGCCCGGGACCACGAGGTCGAGGTCCTCGTGGACGACGACGAGCTGGTGTGCGACGACGCCGAACGAGCCGGGTTCACCGTCGTACGGGCGCGCTGGGCGGAGAAGTCGGCCGCGGTCGAGGAGGCGCAGGAGCGGGAGGGCCGCACCTGACGCGCGCCGGGACGGCTCAGGCGTCCTCGATGCGGAAGCCGACCTTCAGACCCACCTGGTAGTGCTCGATCCGGCCGTTCTCGATCTGGCCGCGGACCTGGGTCACCTCGAACCAGTCCAGGTTGCGCAGCGTCCGGTCGGCGCGCGCGATGCCGTTGCGGATGGCCTGGTCCACGCCCTCGTGCGAGGTGCCGACGATCTCGGTGACCCGGTAGGTGTGGTTCGTCATGCGGGTGCTCCTTACGTCTCACGCCGTACTCCACCGTGCACTATCCGCGCCCGCTCCGCATGGCGTCGGAGGGCGTACCGCCGGGTAGCGCTTGACCTCCGCATTGGTACATACCAAAATCCAGCACACCCGTACGAGCCCACGCGCTCGTCCCCCCACGTCGGGCCCCACCCTGTACCAGCACCCCGCGGCACCCCCTGCCCGACAGAACAGGACCCTTCGTGAGACGTCGTCTGCTCGCCCTCGTCTGTGTCACCGGCTCCCTCGTCAGCGCCTGCGGGTTGCTCCCCGGCGACCACCAGGAGCGGAAGACCGTCACCGTGTGGCTGATGAAGGACAGCGCCTCCAAGGAGTTCCTGCGGCGGTTCACCGAGGACTTCGAGCGCACCCACGACGACCTGCGCCTCGACATCCGCATCCAGGAATGGACCGGCATCGTGGAGAAGGTCCGCGGCGCGCTCAAGGAGCCCTCCGGCGACGGGCCGGACGTCATCGAGGTCGGCAACACCCAGGTGCCGCTGTACGCCGACGGCGGCCGGCTCGCGGACCTCACGCTGGAGTCGATGCGGGACTGGGGCAAGGACACCTGGCTGCCCGGCCTCGCCCAGCCCGGCAAGGACGGCAACAAGCAGTACGGCATCCCCTGGTACGCGGCCAACCGGGTCGTCATCTACCGCAAGGACCTGTTCCGGCAGGCCGGCATCGCCCGCCCGCCGCAGACCCGCGACGAATGGCTCACCGCCACCGAGAAGCTCAACACCGGCGGGAACCAGGGCATTTACCTCGCGGGCCAGGACTGGTACACGCTCTCCGGGTTCATCTGGGACGAGGGCGGCGAACTCGCCGAGGAGAAGGACCACGAGTGGCGGGGCACTTTGGACAGCCCGGCCGCGCTGCGCGGCATGGACTTCTACCGCAGGCTCCAGGCGCTCGGCGCGGGCCCCGTGGACGCCGACGAGGAACACCCGCCCCAGTCCGGGGTGTTCGCCGGCGGCAAGGTCGCACAGATCATCGCCGTACCCGGGCTCGCGCAGTCGATCGTCAGGCAGAACCCGGAGCTGAAGGACCAGCTCGGCTTCTTCCCCGTACCCGGCCCCACCGCCGGCCGGCCCGGCGCCGTCTTCACCGGCGGCTCCGACCTGGTCGTCCCGCGCAACACCGACGACCAGTTCGCCGCGACCACCGTCGTCGGCGCGCTCACCGGCGACAAGTGGGACACCGAGCTGGCCCGCACCATGAACTACGTGCCCAACAAGACCACGCTGGCCGGCGCGGTCGCCGGCGCGGAGGGGGTCGCCGCCATGGCGGCGGGCGCGGCGCACGGCCGGGCGACCCCCTCCACCCCTCAGTGGGCCGACGTCGAGGCGGACAACCCGATCAAGGAGTACATGACCCGGGTGCTCCAGGGCGGGGACCCGGCGACCGAGGCCCGCCGCGCCTCCCGGAGGATCACCGAGGCGCTCGCCCCCGACGTGGGCTGAGCCGCCGCACTTGGCTCACCGCATCCCGCGCGGCGCACCGCGCTCACCGCACCACGCTCAGCGACAGCGCGAAGCGGCCCTGCGCGTCCGTCCACCAGTGCGTCAGCTCCAGCCCGGCGGCGGCGAGTTCCGCGGTCACCCCCTCCTGGCGGAACTTGGCCGACACCTCGGTTCGCAGTTCCTCGCCCGCCGCGAAGTCCACGGCGAGGTTGAGCGCGGGTACCTTCACACTCTGGGCGGTACGGGAGCGCAGCCGCATCTCGATCCACTCCCGTCCGGCGTCCCACAGGGCCACGTGCTCGAACGCCTCCGGGTCGAAGTCGGCGCCCAGCTCGCGGTTGATCACGGCGAGCACGTTCCGGTTGAACGCGGCAGTCACCCCGGCCGCGTCGTCGTACGCCCGGACCAGCACCCGCTCGTCCTTGACCAGGTCCGTGCCGAGCAGCAGCCCGTCGCCCGGGGCGAGCAGCGCGCGGACGGAGGCCAGGAACCGGGCGCGTTCGGCGGGCAGCAGATTGCCGATCGTGCCGCCGAGGAAGGCCACCAGCCGGGGCCCCGGCGTCGCGGGCAGGGTCAGCGGTGCGGTGAAGTCGGCGATCAGCGCGTGCACCCGGAGACCGGGACGCTCCTCGACGAGCGCCCGCCCGGCCCGCGTGAGCGCGCTCTCGCTGACGTCGACCGGGACGTACGCGGCGAGCGCGGGCAGCGCGTCGATGAGATGGCGGGTCTTCTCCGAGGAGCCCGAGCCCAGTTCGACCAGGGTGCGGGCACCGCTCGCGGCGGCGATCTCCCCGGACCGGGTGGCGAGGATCTCCCGTTCGGCGCGCGTCGGGTAGTACTCGGGCAGCTCGGTGATCCGCTCGAACAGCTCGCTGCCGCGGGCGTCGTAGAACCACTTGGGCGGCAGCCGCTTCGGGACGGTGGTGAGGCCGCTGAGGACGTCGGCGCGCAGCGCGGCCTCCGTCGCGTCCTCGGGGAGGGTGCGGGTGATGTGCAAGGGGCTCAACGGGAGGGCTCCTTCGAGGGTACGGCCGCCGGATCCTCCAGCGGGGCGAGGCGCACGCCGGCGCGGCTCGCGGTGAGCACGGTGCGGTCGGGGACCTCTCGCCAGAGCGGGTCGTCGTCGTACGGCTCGGAGGCGACGACCGCGCTCCGGCCGGGCTCCGCGCGGTACCACAGCGAGTCGCCCCAGGCGGTCGCGGTGATCGTGTCCCCGTCGGTCAGCAGCAGGTTCAGCCGGGACGCCGGGGCCGCCCGGGCCAGTTCGCGCACCGGTTCGCCGAGCGCCCGCCGGGGCGGCTGTCCGGCCTTCAGCCGGTGCAGGACCAGTGCCCAGACGAACGCGGAGTCGGTGCGGGCCTGGAGCGACAGCAGTTCGACCGGGGGCAGCGTGGACACCAGCGGGGCCGCCGCGTCCGGCCAGCCCGCGATCAGCCCGTTGTGGCTGAACAGCCACCGCCCGGCCGCGAACGGCGCCGCGGCGGCCTCGGCGTCCGCCCCCGCCAGCGTCGCGTCCCGGACCGCGGCGAGGACGGCGCCCGAGCGCACCACCCGGCCCAGGTCGGCGAAGGACAGGTCGGCCCAGATCGGCCCGGCCCGCCGGTAGCGGGCCGGCGCCGGATCCCCGGGCGCGTACCAGCCGACCCCGAACCCGTCGGCGTTGACCGTCCCGTACCGCTGCCGGCGCGGCGCCCACGACTGCCGGTACAGGCCGTGCGGCGGCTCCACGATCAGCCGCCCGAGCGACTCCTCGGGCCCCAGATAAGCGAGGTGACGGCACATCAGACGGCCTCCGAACGGGCGGTGCGGAACCCGGAGAAGATCTGCCGGCGCACGGGGTAGTCCCAGTTGCGGAACGTGCCCCGGCAGGCCACCGGGTCCACGGCGAACGAGCCGCCGCGCAGCACCTTGTGGCCGGAGCCGAAGAACACCTCGGAGTACTCCTTGTACGGGAACGCCCGGAACCCCGGGTACGGCAGGAAGTCGCTCGCCGTCCACTCCCACACGTCACCGATCAACTGCCGCACGCCCAGCGGCGACTGACCGGCCGGATAGCTGCCGGCGGGGGCGGGCCGCAGATGCCGCTGGCCGAGGTTGGCGTGCTCGGGCTCGGGGTCGGCGTCGCCCCACGGGTAGCGCCGGGAGCGGCCGGTGACCGGGTCGTGGCGGGCCGCCTTCTCCCACTCCGCCTCGGTGGGCAGCCGGCGTCCGGCCCAGCGGGCGTAGGCGTCCGCCTCGTACCAGCACACGTGCAGCACCGGCTCGTCCGGCGGCACCGGTTCCGTGATCCCGAACCGGCGCCGCAGCCACCGGTCGCCGTCCCGCCGCCAGAACAGCGGGGCGGTGATGCCGTGCCGCCGGATGTGCGCCCAGCCCTCCGGTGTCCACCAGCGCTCGGTGGTGTAGCCGCCGTCCTCGATGAACGCCTGGTAGGCGGCGTTCGTCACCGGGACGGTGTCGATCCAGAACGGCGCGACTTCCCGTGAGTGCGCCGGGCGTTCGTTGTCCAGCGCCCAGGGCTCGCCGGAGGTGCCCATGGTGAACGGGCCGCCGGGTACGAGGACTTCGGCCGGACCGGTGAACGGCGGTGCCGGGTCCGGGTCGGGCGCGGTCAGCGCCCGCGGGCCCTTCCTGAGCTGATGGGTGATCAGCATCGTCTCGTCGTGCTGCTGTTCGTGCTGGGCGATCATGCCGAAGGCGAAGCCGGCCTCGGTCAGCCGGGTGCCGTGGAAGTCCGCCGACGCCAGCAGGTCCAGCGCCCGGCCGCGCACCTCGGCCGCGTACCGGCGGGCCTCGGCGGGCGGCAGCAACGGCAGCTTGGGGCGTTCGGCGCGCGGGTGCTCGAAGGCGTCGTACAGGCTGTCTATCTCGGGCCGCATCGCCTCCCGGCCGCCGACCGCCCGCAGCAGCCACAGCTCCTCCTGGTTGCCGATGTGCGCGAGGTCCCACACCAGCGGGGACATCAGCGGGGAGTGCTGGGCGGTGAGGTCGGGTTCGTCGACACAGGTGGTCAGCAGCGTGGTGCGGGCACGGGCGGTGGTGAGGCAGGCCAGCGCCCGTTCGCGCAGCGCCTCGGTGTCCGTCTCGGTGGTCGTGGTGCCGGTCTCCGGGGCGGTCATGTGCGGATGTCCTTCCTCCCGTGGGCGCGGGTGTCCCCGGGTGGTCCTTCGTCCAGCAGGTCGTCGGCCGGGCAGCGGCCCCGGGCGACATGGCGGTCGCGGAAATCGGCCACGGCGTCGACGACCCGGGTCGTGGCGCCGAGCCGGGGCAGCGCCTCCAGGGCCGCCGCGAAACAGCCGTCGGCGGCCTCGCGCAGCTCCGGATCGGCGAGGGCGTGCCGGGCCGCGTCGGCCCACAGCGGATTGTGCGGGGCGGGCCGGTCCAGGGCCCGTTCGGCGAGCGGCTTCACGGTCCGGTAGGCCGTCTCGGCGGCCTGCGGGTCGTCGAACAGCGCGGCCGTCACCGCGAGGGGCACGAGCCAGCCGTCCGTGCCGGGCTGCGCGTCGATCATCCGCAGTTCCAGGTGGCCGCGCGGCCGGACCGGCGGGAAGAGGGTGCTCAGGTGGTAGTCGAGGTCCGCCCGGGTGGGCGGCCGGGGCGACCGGGAACGGGTCCACTCCCGGAAGGTGAGCCCCTCGGGAACCTCCCAGGGGCCGTCGTCCCGGCGGACGCACATCACCGGTGCGTCCAGCGCGTGCCGGGCCCAGGCGGCGCGCGGCTCGCCGTCCAGCGGGGGAGCGCCGGCCCGGCCGGGCCCTATCTCCATCCACTTCAGCTGACGGGTGGACCGCCAGCCGGTGCGCCGCAGGCCGGCCAGCGGGGAGTTGGCGAACGCGGCGACCAGGACCGCGCCCAACTGGTGCGCCAGCCACCAGCGCCGGGTGTGCCCCAGCGGGCCCGGCTCCTCGTGACCCGCGTCCACGCACACCTGGACGGAGGCGGAGGAGCACATCATGTGCCGGCCGGCCGGACCGGTGCGGTCCAGGCAGGTCTCCATGGCGTCGTAGCGGGGTGCGCGCAGGAACCTGCGGGGCGGGTGCCGGGGATCGTGACCGAGGCCGGCGAGACCGAGGCCGTGCCCGGCCAGAGCGGCCCGTACGGCGTCCAGGTCGGCGGAGACGGTGTCGACGCACTCCGTCAGGGAGGCGGCGGGCGGCGAGCTCAGCTCCAGCTGGCCGCCGGGTTCGACGGTGAGCGCCGAGGCCAGGGGCAGGGTGCGCACCGTGGCGTAGGCCGCTTCGAGTCGTTCGGGTGTGACCGGGAGCTGTGGCAGCTCCAGGGAGTGGACGAGCCACTCCAGCTCGACACCGAGGGCGCGGGGCGGTCCGGTCTTGAAGCAGATGCCCCGGATCAGGGCCTCCGCCTCGTCCTCGGTGACGACGGCGCCGTGCTCGGTACAACCACCGCCGTCGCTCTGTATGTCGGACATGTCGGGATTCTCCTGAGGCTCCAGCATGCCATCGGCCCATGGCGCGGGCCGAGCGGGTACGCATCCCAGCCAAGACCCTTCGGCGGGCGCGCACAAGAGTGCCGACCCGGACGTTCCGGGCTCGTCCTCAATTCCGTTGCATCGCGTACCAGCATCACCCAGGATGCCTGCATGAGCACGACGGGGGAGACCGCGCGGGGCGCGGTCGCGGCGCCCGCGGGGGTGGCGCCGTGAGCGCGCGCCTGCGCCAGATCGCCGCGGAGACGGAGCGGATCGTGGCCGCGGGCCGGTACCGGGCGCCGGACGGCCGGGAGGTGCCGATCGCGGAGGCGGTGGAGGCCGCGCGGGCGGGCACCCGGATCTTCGGTCCCGACCCGGTGCCGGTGCCGTCGGCGTCACCGCCTTGGGGGACGGGACCTTCGGGGACGGTACTTTCGGGAACGGGGGCTTCGGGGGCGGTGCCGGAGGGCGGCACGCGGTTCGAGGTCACCGGGGAGAGCAGCCTGGAGGCGGCCCGCCGGCTGGCCGACGGCCCCGTGGCCGTACTGAACTTCGCCTCGGCCCGCAACCTGGGCGGCGGCTACCTCAACGGCGCGCAGGCCCAGGAGGAGGCCCTGTGCCGCGCCTCCGCGCTGCACACCTGCCTGCTGACGGCCCGCGGCTTCTACGACCACCACCGCGCCGACCGCGATCCGTTCTACTTCGACCGGGTGATCCACTCGCCGGGCGTCCCCGTCTTCCGCGACGACCGGGGGCGGCTGCTCGCCGAGCCGTACCGCGCGGGCTTCCTGACGTCCGCCGCCCCCAACGCGGGCGTGATCCGGCGTACGGCACCGGAACGGGCCGCCGAACTGCCGGGCGCGCTGGCGGTCCGGGCGGAACGCGTGCTGGAGACGGCCGCGGCCCAGCGCTACCGGCGGCTGGTGCTCGGCGCCTGGGGCTGCGGTGTCTTCCAGAACGACCCGGCGCGGGTCGCGGGCGCCTTCCGGGCGGTCCTGGGTCCCGGCGGCCGGTTCGCGCGCACGTTCGACCACGTGGTGTTCGGCGTGCTGGACCGGACTCCGGGGGCGATGGTACGGGAGGCGTTCGCACGGGCGTTTCCCGAGGCACGCGGGGCATGAAACGGGTTCGGGCGAGGGCGTCGGGGAAGCCGACGGCACGCCCGGCCCGTCTCGCCGTCAGGTCCAGCCGTAGCGCTCACGCAGTCGCTGCCGGACCAGATGGAAGCGCATCCGGTCCAGCGCGCAGGCCTCCCTGCGCATGCCCTGCTCGTGCAGCCGTAGCACCCGGTCGACGTCCACCCAGGAGTCGCGGCCGAAAGCGGTCCCACGGGCCGCCGCCGATGGCCACCCACTCCCGGTCCCCGTCATGCCGCTTGCTGGACAGCGGCAACGCGAGGAACGCGCCCGCCGCCTCCCGGGCCACGACCGGCACCGGGCGGTCCTTGCCCCGGCCGTCGTTCTCCTCGTACGGCACCCACGTCCACCCGATCTCCCCGGGGTCGGGGTCGCCGTCGTGGGCCGGGGAGTACTCGGTGCGCACCCGGCCGACCTCGCGCGGGTCGGCCTCGGTGGTGGCGTAGGGGCCATGGCGGCCGGGGGCGCTCTCATCGGTGAACGTACTCACGCGGGCACCCTGACGGGCCGCGCGATTGGCCCCGTCACCGCGGGTGTCACGCCGTCGCCGCATCGGGGCGCGAGCCGATCCGCATGCCGGGGCGCCGGTTGTGCACGGTCAGGTACGTCAGCCCGGCCGGGCCGGCGGTGATGCCGCGCGCGGAGCCGTGCGGCAGCCAGACCAGGGCGCCCTCGGCGAGCGGCTGCCCGGGGTCCGGGGAGCCGTCGCCGAGCACGCCGTCCCCGGCGATGACGAGGACCAGCACGTCCAACTGCGTCTCGGTGTGGGCCGGGACCCGGCCGCCCGGGGTCAGCCGGACCACGTTCGCGTCGAGTTGGCGCCCGCTCTCGGCCAGCTTCCACAGCACCCCGGCGGGGACCGGCGGTGCCTCGGCCAGCGCGTGGGTCTCGCACAGGACGCGCGGCCGGGTCGCCGGGCGGGCGGCCGGTCCGGTGTCGGTCGCGGACGGCGATGTCATCTGGTGTTCCCCTCGGCTCTCGCGTTCCCCCGCTCGCACATCCCGGTCACCCTACAATTGATCCATGTACGATTCGTGAAAACCGGCCGGGGCGGAGAGGGGTGTCCGGACGTGAGCACGCGGGAGAGTCCGCGCCGCCGAGCGCTGCTGGACGTGCTGCGCGCGGCGCCCGCGCCGCTGGGGGTCGCGCAGGCCGCCGAGCGGATGGGACTGCACCCCAACACCGTGCGGTTCCACCTGGACGCCCTGGTGGCCGACGGCCTCGTGGAGCGCCGGAGCGAGGAGCCCTCCGGGCCCGGCCGGCCCCGTACGGTCTACACCGCGCGCCCCGGCATGGACCGTGGCGGCCCGCGCGACTACCGGCTGCTGGCCCGCATGCTGCTCAGCCGGTGGACCGCCGCCGACCCGGCCGAGGCGCGGGCGGAGGCCCGGGAGACGGGCCGGACCTGGGGCCGCTATCTGGCGGACCCGCCCGCGCCGGACGAGACACCGACGCCCGAACGGTCGACGGCCCGGCTGCTCGCCCTGCTGGACGGCCTGGGCTTCGCACCGCGGGCCGAAGGTGCCGGCGAGCCCGGCCGGCCCCCGGAACGGATCCGGCTGCGGCACTGCCCCTTCCTGGAACTGGCCGAGGAACAGGGCGGGTTGGTGTGCTCGCTCCATCTGGGCCTGATCCAGGGGGCGTTGGCCCGGATGGAGGCGCCGCTGACGGCCACCGGACTGGAGCCGTTCGCCGAACCGGACTCGTGCGTCGCCCATGTGGCCGGCGCGTCGGTGGCCTGAGCCTCCTGGCCCGCGCGCGCACCCATCCGCCCGACGAGTGCCCCGCGCGGAACCGCCGTTCCGCCGGAGAAAGGCCCGTGGTCCCCATGAACGACACCTGCGCCGCCACCGCCGGCGCGGTCACCTTCGTCTGGCTCGGGATGGTGCTGGCGATCTCCTTCCTGGAGGCGCCGCTGAAGTTCCGCGCCCCGGGTGTGACGATCCCCGTCGGGCTGGCCATCGGCCGGCTGGTGTTCCGGGCGCTGAACGCCGTGGAAGTCGTCCTGGCGGCCGTCGTGCTCGTCGCGGTCGCGGTGGGCGGCGCCCCGGCCGGGATCATCGCGCCGGCCGCGGCGGTGGCGGCGCTCCTCGCCGTCCGGCTCGCCGTCGTCCGCCGGCTCACGCCACGACCAGGACCAGGGGGACGCCCCGGCACGGGACCAGGCGGGGGCCGTCGTGGGTGCCGGGGCGGGCGGTGTCGGGCAGTGCGCCGAAGTCCGGGCCCCGGGTGAGGGAACCGGCCAGGCGGGCGGTGTCGGCGGAGGCGGCGACCCGGCCGTGGGCGTTCACCAGGTGGGCCGGGCGGGGCAGGCCGCGCAGCAGCGGGAGCACGGCCGCCTCGAAGTGCCGCAGGTGTCCTCCAGCCGACGGGACCGTCACACGGCGCGGTCAGAGGGTGAGGCGTACGGCGACGAGCCGCGCCGTCGACTCCCTGACGCACCGCTCGGCCAGCGAGCCGGCCGTGTCGTCGGCCCCGTCCTGCACCGCGGCGACGACCCGGCGGTGCCGGTCCGCGACTTCTTCACGATATGCGTCCTCGGCGAGGACCAGACAGGGCAGCGCACCCACCTCGCCCTGGAGGGCGACCTGTTCGCGGGTGAGCCGTGCGGACTGTGCTGCGGCGGCGAGTTCGACATGGAAGCGGCCGTACAGCCGGCCGCGCGCCGCCGCGTCCCCGGCCCGCGCCAGCTCCCGTGCCGTACGGCGCAGCGGCTCCAGGCCCGCGGGACCGGCGCGCTCGGCGGCGAGCCGGGCGGCGGCGCCGGTCAGCGCGGCCCAGTGGTCCCCGAGATCGCGCAGTTCCGCGGTGCTCCAGTCGCGCAGCCGCTCCTTGAGCCGGTCGTCGGCGGGGACCTCGGGCAGCGCGACGAAGCTGCCGCCGCCCCGGCCCCGCCGGGTGGTGACCAGCCCCCGTTGCCGCAGGGCCATGAGCGCCTCGCGCAAGGTGACCGTGGAGACGCCCAGTTGCCCGGCCAGTTCGCTCTCGCCGGGGAGTTGCTCGCCGTCGGCGAGGAGGCCCAGCTCTATGGCGTCGCCTATGCGGCGGACGACCGCGTCGACGCGGGCCCGGGTGTCCACCGGGCTGAAGACGGCCCGGCGGGCGCCGCCGTCTGTCTCGGGCCGGCTCACGGTCACCACCTTGCTCGTCGGCTGAAGATTTACCCTGACGCCCTCTTGAGAGGCGACCTATGAGTTCATAGGTTTGAGGTCAACGCTGAGCGCGCCAGAAAGGTTCCCGTGTGGAGGAACTCGCGATCCGCTTGCAGGGACTTCGGAAGTCGTTCGGCGAGACGCCCGCCGTGGCCGGCGTCGACCTGGAGATACGCGACGGCGAGTTCTTCTCGATGCTCGGCCCGTCCGGCTCCGGGAAGACGACCCTCCTGAGACTGATCGCCGGGTTCGAGACGCCCGACCGGGGCCGGATCGAACTCGCGGGACAGGAGGTCACCGGCCTCGCCCCGTACGAGAGGGACGTGCACACCGTCTTCCAGGACTACGCGCTCTTCCCGCACATGACGGTCGAGCAGAACGTCGCCTACGGGCTGCGGGTGCGCAAGGTGCCGAAGGCCGAACGGCTGGCCCGCGCCCGCGAGGCGCTCGCCGAGGTCCGCCTCGAAGGCTACGGACGGCGGCGGCCCGACCGGCTCTCCGGCGGACAGCGGCAGCGCGTCGCGCTGGCCCGCGCGCTCGTCGGCCGCCCCAGCGTGCTCCTGCTCGATGAACCGCTCGGCGCCCTCGACCTGACGCTGCGCCGGCAGATGCAGGTCGAACTCAAGGCGCTCCAGCGGGACGTGGGCATCACCTTCGTCCTCGTCACCCACGACCAGGAGGAGGCCCTCACCATGAGCGACCGGATCGCCGTCGTGGACCGGGGCCGGATCGCCCAGACCGGCACGCCCGCGGAGATCTACGAACGTCCGGCGACCGCGTTCGTCGCCTCCTTCGTCGGCGTCTCCAACCTCCTCGACGGCGAGACGGCCCACCGCATCACCGGCTCCCAGGGCACCTACAGCATCCGCCCGGAGAAGATCCGCGTCCTGAACGAGTCCGCCGGACCGGACGAGCCGGAACACGCCACCGTCACCGGCACCGTGGCCGAGGTCGTCTATCTCGGGGACGCCACCCGCTTCGTGGTCGACCTGGACGGCGGCGGCCGGCTCACCGCGCTCCAGCAGAACCTGGAGACCTCCTCGGCGGACGTCGCCGCCTACCGCGGCACCCGGGTCCGCCTCCGCTGGCACCGCCGGCACGCCGTCCGGCTCCCTTCCTGATCCCCCCACCCCTGGAGAGCGCCGTGCGTCTCATCCGTACCCCGCGCGCCGCGGCCTTCTGCGCCGCCGCGCTGCTGCTCACCGCCGCCTGCGGCTCCTCCGGATCCGGCGGCTCGTCCGCCCCCGGCGTCCACCCGCCCGCCCTGAAGGCCCCGGCGGAGCTGGGCCGCACCGAGGGGCAGGTCAACCTGATCGCGTGGGCCGGCTATGTGGAGGACGGCTCCAACGATCCGCGCGCCGACTGGGTCGGCGGCTTCGAGAAGCGGACGGGCTGCCAGGTCCGGTCCAAGGTCGCCGCCAGCTCGGACGAGATGGTCAAACTGATGAAGACCGGCGCGTACGACGCCGTCTCCGCCTCCGGTGACGCCTCCCTGCGCCTGATCGCCTCCGGAGACGCGGCCCCCGTCAACACCGGCCTGGTCCCGAACTACAAGGACGTCTTCGACGGGCTGAAGAACGGCGCCTGGAACTCCGTGGACGGCCGGATGTACGGGATTCCGCACGGCCGGGGCGCGAACCTGCTGATGTACAACACCGAGAAGGTGACACCGGCGCCCACCTCCTGGTCGGCCGTCTTCGACGGCGCCGCCCGGTACAAGGGGCACGTCACCGCGTACGACTCACCGATCTACATCGCCGACGCGGCCCTGTATCTCAAGGCCCACCGGCCGGAGTTGGGGATCAGGAACCCGTACGCGCTCGACCGGAAGCAGTTCGACGCGGCCGTGGCGCTGCTGAAGCGGCAGAGCAGGTACGTGGGCGAGTACTGGAGCGACTACCTGAAGGAGGTCTCGGCCTTCAAGAGCGGTGACTCGGTGGTCGGCACGACCTGGCAGGTGATCGCCAACCTCACCGCCTCCGAGGGCGCCAAGGTCAAGGCGCTCGTGCCTGAGGAGGGTTCGACCGGCTGGTCGGACACCTGGATGGTCTCCAGCAAGGCCAAGCACCCCAACTGCGCCTACAAATGGCTGGACTGGATCATCTCACCCAAGGTCAACGCCCAGGTCGCCGAGTACTTCGGCGAGGCACCGGCCAATTCCCGGGCCTGCGCCGAGACCACCGACGAGAACTTCTGCGCGACGTACCACGCCGCCGACGAGGGCTACTGGAAGAAGATCGCCTTCTGGAACACGCCTGTCGAACAGTGCCTGGACGGCCGCCGGGACGTGACCTGCGTACCGTACGCCGAGTGGGTCCGCGCCTGGACCGGGATCAAGGGCTGAGCCGTGCGAACCGAAGCCGGGCGGCACCCGGCGCGGCGGCTCGCCGCGGTCCTGCGCCGCCGGCCCCGGCTGCGGCTGACCCTCCTGCTCACCGCCCCGCTGCTCTGGCTCACCGTCCTCTACCTCGGCTCGTTGGCGGTCCTGTTCGTCTCCGCGTTCTGGACGACGGACTCCTTCACCTCCCAGGTGGTGAAGGTCTGGTCGACGGACAACTTCCACGCCCTGCTGACCACACCCGTCTACCGCCAAGTGGTGCTGCGCAGCGTCGCGGTGGCCCTCGCGGTGACCGCGCTGTGCGCGCTGCTCGCCCTCCCGGTCGCCTTCTACACCGCCAGGGTGGCCCCGCCGCGCCGGCGACCGCTGCTGGTGGCGGCGATCCTCACGCCGCTGTGGGCGAGTTACCTCGTCAAGGTGTACGCCTGGCGGCTGATCCTGTCCCAGGGCGGACTCGCCGACTGGATGCTCGCCCCGTTCGGACTGCGCGGTCCCGGCTACGGGCTGCCCGCCACGGTGCTCACCCTGACGTACCTGTGGCTGCCGTACATGATCCTGCCGCTGCACACCGCGCTCGCACAGGTCCCGGACGGGCTGCTCGACGCGTCCGCCGACCTCGGGGCGCGGCCCGGCCGCACCTTCCGCTCGGTCGTGCTGCCCCTGGTGCTGCCGTCCGCCGCCGCCGGTTCCGTCTTCACGTTCTCGCTCAGCCTCGGCGACTACATCACCGTGCAGATCGTGGGCGGCAAGACCCAGCTCATCGGCAACCTCGTGTACTCCCACATCGACCTCGACCTGCCCATGGCCGCCGCGCTCGGCACCGTGCCCGTGGTCGTGATCGTCCTGTACCTGCTGGCGATCCGCCGGACCGGCGCCCTCGACAACCTGTAGGAAGGAGCGCCATGCGTCTCGGCCGCACCGCGCGGATCGCCCTGCGGACCGCCGCCGCGCTCGGCTTCGCGGTGATCTACGTCCCGCTGGGGCTGGTCCTGCTCAACTCCCTGAACCCCGACCGGAGCGCGGGCTGGCCGCCGCCGGGACTGACCGGGCACTGGTGGTCGGTGGCCGCGCACAACCCCGGTGTCCGGCAGGCGCTGTGGGTCTCGGTGAAGGCGGGGGTAGGGGCCACCGCCATAGCGCTGGTGCTCGGCACGCTCCTGGCCTTCGCGGTGGCCCGGTACCGCTTCTTCGGCCGGGACACGGTGTCCTTCCTGGTGGTGCTGCCGATCGCGCTGCCCGGCATCGTCACGGGCATCGCGCTGAACTCGGCCTTCGGCACGGTGTTGGAGCCGCTCGGGGTGGGCCTCGGGCTGTTCACCGTGATCGTCGGACACGCCACGTTCTGTGTCGTCGTGGTCTTCAACAACGTGGTGGCCCGGCTGCGCCGTACTGCCGGTTCGTACGAGGAGGCGGCCCAGGACCTCGGCGCGAGCGGCTTGCGGGCCTTCGTGGACGTCACGTTCCCGCTCGTGCGCTCCGCGCTGCTGGCGGGCGCGCTGCTCGCCTTCGCGCTGTCCTTCGACGAGATCGTGGTCACCACGTTCACCGCGGGTCCGGGCGTCCAGACCCTCCCGCTGTGGATCTTCGACAACATGGCCCGGCCGCGGCAGGCACCGGTGGTGAACGTCGTGGCCGCGGTACTGGTCCTGCTGTCGGTGATCCCGGTCTACCTCGCCCAGCGGCTGTCCGCGGACACGGCGCCGTCGAGCCGCGTCTAGGTCCGGGCGGACAAGGCGGGGGGCCGAAGCCGGGCCGAGTACGAGGTGGGGGCCGAAGCCGGGCCGGCTCCGGCCCCCGGTGCGCGGACGGCTCAGGCGGCGGAGCCCACGTTGCCGTGCAGGCGGGCCACGACCTCGGTCAGCTGGGCGGCGACCTCGGCGTCGTCGGACGGGTGGGTCTCGGCGAAGCGGGTGACGGAACCCGGGATGGACAGCTTGATGTCCTCTATCACCTTGCCGCCGGCGATGCCCACGGCCTTGCGGGTGTCGTCCTGGGCCCACACGCCGCCGTACTGGCCGTAGGCGGTGCCGACCACGGCGACGGGCTTGCCGCCGAAGGCGCCGGCGCCGAACGGGCGGGACAGCCAGTCGATGGCGTTCTTCAGCACGGCCGGGATGGTGCCGTTGTACTCGGGGGAGAACAGCAGGAAGGCGTCGGTGGCCTGGGCGGCCTCGCGCAGCTTGACGGCGGCGGCCGGCACGCTGCCCTCCACGTCGATGTCCTCGTTGTAGAACGGGACCTCGGCCAGACCCTCGAAGATCTCGACCTCGGCGCCCTCCGGCGCGAGCTTCACGGCCGCCTCGGCGAGCTGGCGGTTGTGCGAACCGGCGCGGAGGCTGCCGACGAGCGCGAGGATGCGAACAGACATGGGAACTCCAAGGGGCTGAAACATCGCTGGGACGATCCGGACCGAAGTCCGTTTAAGTGTGTACCACCTCAAGCGGACCACGGTCCAGTTCTGTTCCCGATGCTTTACGCTGTCGACATGTCCAGCGCTCTGCCGCCCTTCCCGAAGCCTCAAGAGCCCTTCGACGCCCCCTTCCTGCTGGAGGTCGGCACGGCTCCCGGCGAGCCGGTCCTGCGCGCCGACGCGGCCCGCAACCGAGCCCGACTCCTGGAGGCCGCCGCCCGGCTGATCGCGGAGCACGGGGTGGCCGGGGTCACCATGGAGGCGGTCGCCGCGGCGGCCGACGTGGGCAAGGGCACCGTCTTCCGCCGCTTCGGCGACCGCACCGGGCTGCTGATGGCCCTCCTCGACCACTCGGCCCGCCGGCTCCAGGCCGACTTCATGGGCGGGCCCCCGCCGCTGGGCCCCGGCGCGCCGCCCCTGGAGCGGCTGCGGGCGTTCGGCGTGGCGGTGCTGTACCGCACGGCCGAACAGCTGGATTTGCAACTGGCCGCCCAGCCCGAGCCGCCCCGACGGTTCGTCCACCCGGCAGTCGGGGCGCTGCGCGCGCACCTCACGATGCTGCTCCGGCAGACCGTGCCCGACGGCGACTGCGACCTGCTCGCCCACACGCTGCTCGCCTCGCTGGACCCCGCGCTGATCCATCACCTCACCCGGCAGCGCGAGATGCCCATGGAGCGCCTGGAGGCCGCCTGGCTCGACCTGGTCGCCCGGGTGACCCGCACGGACCCGCCGGGCTGACCGGCCCCGAGCCGTCACCCGGAGCCCGCCGAGACCGTCGTGGCGCCACTGCCCGCCCCCACCCGGGAACCGGTCCGCGCCCGCCGGCCGAACCCCCTGGCCGAGATCGGCCGGCCGGGCCGGCGGTCAGCCCCCGTGGCCGCCGTCGGGTTGGCCGGTCCGGCGGTCAGTCCCGTGGCCGGCGCCGGGTCGGCCGGTCCGGCGGTCAGTCCCCCTGGCCGGTGAACATCTCCACCAGTGCCCGCGGGGCGTCGGCGGCGAACAGCAGTTCCTGACCGCGGGCGGACTCCGCCGCCGACGCCTCGGCACGCGGGAACATCCGGGCCTCGTACGATGCCAGCGCGGCCTCCGTGTCGTCGGGGTGCGCGGCCAGCGCCAGGCCCAGTTCGGCGCCGTCGAGCAGGGCCAGGTTCGCGCCCTCGCCCGCGAACGGGGACATCAGGTGGGCGGCGTCGCCGAGCAGGGTCACCCCGGGCACCCGGTCCCAGCGGTGCCCCACCGGCAGCGCGTGGATCCGGCGGGGCACCAGCGCCCCGTCCGCGTCGGCGACCAGCGCCCGCAGCCGCTCGTCCCAGCCGTCGAACTCCTTGAGCACGGCGGCCTTCGCCGCCTCGGTGTCGGTGAAGTCGATGCCGTCCAGCCAGTCCTCCGGCGCGACCACGGCCGTGTACACGTGCAGGCTGCCGTCGGGTTCGCGGTGCGCGAGGAACCCGCGGCCGGGGCCGAGCGCGAAGAACATGCCACCGCCGACCACCTCCGCGCTCACCGGGTGGCGCCGGTCCGCCTCCCGCAGGTCCGCCTCCACGAACGACACGCCCGTGTACGCGGGCCGGGCGGCGGAGACCAGGGTCCGGACCCGGGACCAGGCGCCGTCCGCGCCGACCAGCACGCCGGTGGTGAACTCGGAGCCGTCCGCGAGCGTCACCAGGTGCCGTCCGCCCTCCAGCGGGCGGGCACCGACGACCTTGGCGTCCCACCGGACGGTGCCCGCGGGCAGCGACCCGAGCAGCAGCTCGCGCAGGTCGCCCCGGTCTATTTCGGGGCGCCCGCCCGTTCCGTCGTCGACCTGCGCGAGCCGGACGGTGCCGTCCTGCCCGAGGACCCGGGTGGCCTGGCCGCCGGCGTGGACGCGGGCCAGGAACTCCTCGTGCAGGCCGGCGGCCCGCAGCGCCTCCTGGCCGGTGTCGTCGTGGATGTCGAGCATGCCGCCCTGGGCCCGGGCGCGGGGCGACGCGTCCAGGTCGAACAGCGCGGCCTCGATGCCGTGCACGTGCAGCACACGGGCGAGGGCGAGCCCGCCGAGGCCCGCGCCGACGACGGCGACGCGATGGTGGGGGAGAGGCGCGGTGGTCATGGGGTCTCCTGGCCTTCGGTCGGTACGGCGGTCCGCTCGATGCCGGTGATCAGGGTCTGGAAGGCCCACGACAGGCGGGCCTCGGGGGTGCCGGACAGCAGCGCCCCGGCGTCGGCGGCGATGTGCGGATGGGTGGCGGCGGGCGCCTCGCGCAGGGCCCGGGCCGCCGCCTCCCAGGCGGCCGGGGACTCCTCCCCGGCGTGCTCGGCGGCGGTCGCGGTGGCGTGCTGGAGCAGCAGGTCCACGCCCCAGGCGGCCTGGGCCCGGGGGACCCCGCCCTCCCGCAGCAGGCCGAGCAGGGTCTCGATCAGGCGCAGATAGTGCGGGCCGCTCGGCCGCGCGGTCAGTGCCGACCGGGCCAGGGAGGGGTGTTCGAGGAGCATCGCGGTGTAGCGGGTGAGCACCCGCTCCAGCCGTTCCCGCCAGCCGCCCTCGGCCGGCGCCGGGCCGACCGTGCCGAGCAGCTCGTCCAGAACGGCCGCGTGCAGCTCGTCGGTGTTGCGGACGTACACGTAGAGCGAGGCGGGGCCGGTGTCGAGTTCCTGCGCCAGCCGGCGCATCGTCACCTTGCGCAGTCCTTCGGCGCGCAGGATCGCGACGGCGGCGGCGACGATGCCCTCCCGGGTCAGGGCGGGCTTGGCGGGACGCTCCCGGCGGGAGCGGGGGGCAGCGGTCATGGGACCAGCGTAACGAACGTGTTCGTCGCGAACAAGTTCGTGTCGAACACGTTCGCCCGTACTGGCGCAGCCGGGTCTGGACGCGGTTGCGCAGGGGATCGGCGGGCTATCCCTCCTCCTGGTAGCCGCTCGCCTGCAAGGTGAACAGCTTGGCGTACGTTCCTCCGCCCAGGAGGAGCGCGTCGTGGGTGCCCTCCTCGGCGATCCGGCCGTCAGCCAGGACGACGATCCGGTCGGCGTCGCGCACCGCGCCGAGCCGGTGGGAGATCAACAGGCTGGTGCGGTGGGCCCGATGGTGGCGCAGGCGCAGATGGACGTCGTGTTCGGCCTCGGCGTCGAGGCCGGAGCTCGGCTCGTCGAGGATGAGCAGGTCGGGCTCGTCGCGGACGAAGGCCCGGGCCAGAGCCAGGCGTTGCCATTGGCCCCCGGACAGCGTCGTCCCCGTCTCGTCGTCGTGCTGGGCCTCCTGCGCGTACGTCCGGCTCAGCATGGTGTCGTAACCGTAAGGGAGTCGGGTCAGCATGTCGTGCACCCCCGCCCTGTGCGCCGCTTCCCGGATCCTGCCCGGTGCCGTGAGCGCCTCGACGTCACCGATGGCGATGTTCTCAGCGGCCGTGAGGTCGTAGGGCACGTAGTCCTGGAACACGGCGCCGAGGCGCCGGCGCAACTGCGGCACCGGTACCTGGCGGATGTCCACGCCGTCCCAGAGCACCGCGCCGCGCGTCGGGTCGTAGAACCGGCAGAGGAGTTTCACGAGGGTGCTCTTGCCCGCCCCGTTCTGGCCCACGAGGGCCACGGCCTCCCCGTACGGGAGGAACAGGTTCACTCCGCGCAGGATCCACGGGTGGTCCTCGGCGTAGCGGAACCAGACGTCGCGGAATTCCACCCCCTTGCGCAGAGCGGGCAGGTGTGCCTGCGCACGCGGTGGGTCGGGTGGGCCCTGCAGGTCCGGCCCCGCCCGTACGACCGCGAGGTAGTGGCCCATCATCAGCAAGTGCTGGTGCGCGTCGGCGAGTGATCGGATGACACCGGACAACGCGCTCTGCACGCCGACGACGGCGGCCACGAACATGGACACGTCCCCGACCGTCAGCTGACCGCGCCGGGCCGCGAGTGCCGCCCAGATCAGACCGGTCCCGGCAATGAACGCGCTGATCACGGCGAGCAGACTCTGCGTCAGGAACTCGCGGCGGTCCGTGCGGTGGGTCTCGGCGTCGACGGTCCGGCGTTCCGCGAGCATCCGCTCCTTGAGGAAACCGCTCGCTCCGAACAGGCGCACCTCCTTGGCCGCGTCAAGGCTGGAGAGCAGCATCTGGTAGAAGAACGCGCGCCGTTGGGCCGCGCTCACACGCCATTCCGTACGTGCCCGGCGGCGGGAGAGCTTCAGCTCGGCGATCAGAGCCGGTATGGCGCCGGCAGTGACCAGCATGGTCATCGTCGCGTCCATCGCGTACAACGCGGTCAGGAAACCGACGGCGGTCAGCGCGCCGCCTCCGACCCGCAGGCTGCCGTCCACCAGGCGCCCGATCGACTGCCCGGCCGCTCCGCGCGCCATGCGCAGCCGGTCCTGGAAGGCGGGGTTCTCGAACCGCGCCAGACCGTGGAAGGAGTTCACCGCGCTGTACAGACGGTCCACCGCGCGCAGGCTCACCGCTCGATCGAACCGCGCGCCCAGGAACTGGCGCAGCAACGGCAGCACCGCCGCCACCAGTCCCGTGGCGGCCAGCCCCGCGGCCAGGGCGAAGAGCTCCGTTCCCGCGACACCGGTGAGGCGGTCCAGGACGAGCCTGGTCAGCCAGGCCGTCACTACGGGAACCGCCGCCAGCCCTGTCGTGAGGGCCGCGAGCACCGCCAGGTTCCAAGGCGCCGCCCGCCAGGCCAGGACAGCGGTGCTGCGTACGGTGTCCGCCGCGGCCCTGGCGGTGATCCTGTCCTGCGCCTCGCTCATACCGCTCATACGCCGGCGCTCGCCCGGTCCCGGTCACGCACCGACCTGCGCGGCAGGATGCGCCCCGTGCCGGCGATCCGGCCGTCAGCGCCCATCTCGGCATACGCGGGCAGACCCTGGAGGGCGAAGGCCGTGGTGAGGTCGCCGCCCATGTCGGTGACCGCCACGCGTGCCACCGGGGTCAGGCGTTCCACATACGGTTCGATGTCGCCCGGCTCGTCCCCGTCCCGGATGACGACGGCCAGCACGTGGGCCCGGCCGTACTCGCGGGCCCGCTCCACCACATGAGGCAGGGTCTCCTCACAGGCGGGGCAGTCCGGTGACACGAAGACGACCATGAGCCCGTCGGGCAGGTTCTCGTGGGTGAAGGTCCGCCCGTCGGTGTCCACGGCGGAGAAGGCACCCACCGGTACCCCGACGGCGAGTCCCGAGGCCCGGTCCCACCCCTCGCCCGCCGGTGCGGCGGGGCGCTCCCGGAGCCGGCGGACGACTCCGAAGGTCAAAGCCAGGTTGAAGAGGCCCAGGAGCGCGAGCAGGAGTACGGCGGCGGTCAGGTACGGCATGGCGGAGCGTCCTTCCAGCAGTATGCGTTCGGAAAACGGGTTCAGTCGCCGCGCGTCAGGCGCCGGACGACGATGCCGACGATCTGGTGTTCGCGGAAGTAGCCGCAGAACCGCGAATCCAGGCTTTCGGCGGGATTGTCGCCCAGCAGGACCACCCGGCCGGGCGGCACCCGGGCGCCGGGCCCCTCCGGTACAGCGAGGGCGACATGCCCCGGCAGCGGGTCGCCCGGTACCGCCACCGCACGCTTGATCAGCCAGGTCGGCAGCGTTGCCCAGCGCTCGCCGGCCGGAGGGCGGGACACCACGAGATCACCCGTGCGTACCCGGGCGAGCGCGGAACGGCGGACCAGCACCCGGTCCCCCTCGGCGAGGGTGGGGAGCATGCTGACGCCGACGACGGTGACGACGACGTACCGCCGCCGGGTCAGAACCACCCCGCTGACCGCCAGTGCGACCAGCACGGCGCCCGCCATGGTGAGGTTCATCCGCGGGCCCTCCCGGCGCTCTTCGGGTCCGGCCGGCTCAGCAGATACGCCAGTTCGTCCAGGGCGACGGTGACGAGCGCGAGGAACACCCCCGCGCCGGCCGTGAACAGGAGCACGGCGGGCCGCGGGGCGGCGGTGTCGCCCGTCGTCACGAGCCGGGCCACCAGACCGGCCGAGGCCGCGCACAGGAGACCCACGTTGCGCAGCACGTGCCGGAGGGCGACGGGCTGTCCGCCGCCGCCGAAGCAGTGGCAGGCCACTGTCTCCTCCCGGCGCAGCGCGCCGGCCAGCACGGCGGTGAACGCCGCCAGCAGTACGGCGGCCAGAGCGAAGCCGGCTGTCACGGTCGTGGGCACCGCGAGAGCGCCGACCACCGCCGTCTCGGCGCCGACGACGAGCACGGCGACAGGTCCGGTCCGGCCGCGCAGGGCGGGGACCAGCCGAGCCATCGCGACCCTGAAGCCCGTGTAGGCGGCGCCGCCGCGGATCTTGCCGACCACTGAGCAGAAGAAGACCAGGCCGAGGAAGATCCGGCCGGTGTCGATCAGATGGTTCACCGGGCTGAGTCCTTCGGTTGACCGGAGCGGGGTGCGACGGGGAGGCACGGGCCGGCCCGCCCCCTCAGGGCGGCCCGACCCGTGCCCGCGACGTCAGGACCTCAGCAACCACACCACTTCATGTAGTCCCGGTCGTTGCACGGGTCGTACGCCCAGTACGCCTTGTTCTGCGCACACCCGCTGTAGGGAATGCACTCGTACTGCCAGCACGCCACAGCCGAGGCCGATGCCTTGGGTGCCACCTTCTCCAGCAGACGGTCCGAGACCGCCCGAATGACGACACGCATGATCTGTTCCTCCTCCGGAGGTGGGGGACGGCGTCCCCGGGAAGTGCCCGGGGAGCCTGACCCCCGTGGACGGCAACGAGACTGCGCAGCGGCACCCGTCCGGCACAACCGCCTCCGCTCGTCCCGGACATACCGCCGCTGTCCGGTGTGGTCACAGGCGTGTCCGCATCGTGTCCGGCGTTGTCCGGACCGGCGGGAGCAGCCGGCGGGGGGCTCAGGTGTGAGAGAGAAGCGTCGGGCGTGAAGGGAGATGTCCCATACCTTCCGCTGTTTGTCCGGATCTGCGTTTGTCGGGCCGGGCCGGACCCAAGAGCATGTGGACGTGAGCACGGACAGCGTGGGAAAGCTCGACCCGCAGGGAGTGAGTGACGCCGCGGCCCTCGTTCAGCTGCTGCGCGAGCTCAAGCAGCGGTCCGGCCTCACCCTGCGCGAGTTGGAGGAACGGGCCCGCGCGCGGGGAGAGCTCCTGGCGCGCAGCACGGTCAGTGACATGCTCCGGGGCATACGTCTGCCGGCCCCCGGGACCGTGGCAGCGTTCGTCCGGGCCTGTGGTGCGCACGAAACGGACGTCGACGCCTGGCTGGAGGCCAGGCAACGGGCCGAGGAAGCGGCGAGTGCACGGCCGTCCGGGCCCGCCCCCGATCCGGACCCTGACATCGTTGCCGGGGCCCGGCGGACCCGCTCACGGGTGACGGCCCTGAGGCTCGGCGGGCTGACCCGGCGGGCCCGGTCGTGGGTCCTGGTCGGGGAGCTCACGACGTGTCTGGTCGCTGTCGCCGTATGGGCGCTCTCGGCGGTCCTCGGGGCTGCTCCCCCCTCACCGGCCGTCCCGCCTGACGTGAACACGGCGGCCCGGGATTCCCTGCGGGGCTTCGCGGAGATCCGTCCGGCCCGCACTCCCCAGCTGTGTCTCACCGAGGGCCGGGACACCCAGGGCGCATACCTGAATGCCGTCGCGGCACAACTCCCCTGCGAGGAGGCCCGGCCACCGCACACGTACCTACGGCCGGTCGAACCCAGCGCGGCGACGACGTCGTACTTCATCGAGTGGCAGCACCCGCAGCACGGGTGGGGCTGTCTGACCGTGCGACGCGAGGGGCCCGGCAAGGACCTGCTGGAACCGTGGCCGTCGAGGAGTTGCGACGCTCATCGTGCCTATCAGCACTTCCGCATCGAGCCCGCCGCCACGACCGACGGCCGTTACCGCCTGCGCCTGGAGGGCACTCAGCGGTGCGTGGGCCTCCGCGGCGATTCCACCGAGAAGGGGGCCGACGCGATGGTGGAACCCTGTGGCAAGGCAGCGGACCAGGAGTTCCTGATCAGGTCCGCGGCCTGACGCGGGACTCCTGATGGTGCGGCGGGCGCGGCTGAGGGCCGCCGACCTCGCCCACGACGACGGGTACGCCATGCCGCTGTTGCGGCTCTCCGGTACGACGGCGTACGTGTTCCCGAGGACATCGCCGCGGCCGGCGCCGACGACCTGACGCCCGTGCGGCCGCCGCGGCCCCGGCTCGGCGCCGCGCACATCGCGGCCCCCGGCGCGCGGCCTCGTCGCGCTGGACGTCCGCGGTGCGCGACCCCGGCGGCGAGCCGGGACGCACACCGTACCGGGGGGTCTCCCCGGTGCGGCGCGAGCCCGGCCGGCCCGTGCGGCGACGCTCGGCGTCCCCAGGGGGCGCCGAGGTGCTGCCCTGCCGTACGGGGGCCTAGCGCGGGGCCTGCCCCTGCTGGGCGGCGACGCTCTTGCGGACCTCGTCCATGTCCAGTGCGCGGGCCTGCTCGATCAGGTCCGCGAGGGCCGGCGCGGGCAGGGCGCCCGGCTGGGCGTAGACCGCGACCTGGTCGCGGACGATCATGAGCGTCGGGATCGACCGGATCTCGAAGGCCGCGGCCAGCTCCGGCTGCGCCTCGGTGTCCACCTTGCCGAACACCAGGTCCGGGTTGTCCTCGGCCGCCTTCTCGTACACGGGCGCGAACGACCGGCACGGCCCGCACCAGGACGCCCAGAAGTCGATCAGAACGAACTCGTTCCCGGAGACCGTCTCGTCGAAGTTCTCCTTGGTCAGTTCCACGGTGCTGGTCATGGCGTGCTTCCCTCTTCCTGGTGTGGGGTGTGCCGACGGCGCAAACACGGCCGCCGGGCCGCCTATTCCAGCCGTGCACACCGGTGTTCCGCGCGCGTACCCATGTGGCCGCGGCGCACACCACCCACCAGACTGACCCCATGACGGAAACGGAATCGAACACGTACGACGTCGTGGTGATCGGGGCGGGCCCGGTGGGCGAGAACGTCGCCGACCGGACCCGGGCGGCCGGGCTGACCACCGCCGTCGTGGAGAGCGAACTGCTCGGCGGCGAGTGCTCGTACTGGGCCTGCATGCCCAGCAAGGCCCTGCTCAGGCCGGTCATCGCCCAGGCCGACGCCCGCCGCCTGCCCGGCCTCGCCCAGGCCGCGCGGAGCCCGCTCGACACCCCGGCCGTGCTGGCCCGACGCGATGAGTACACCTCCCACTGGCAGGACGACGGGCAGGCCGACTGGCTCGCGGGCACCGGCGCCGACCTGTACCGCGGCCACGGCCGGCTCGCCGGCCCGCGCAAGGTCACCGTCACCGGCCCCGACGGCACCCTGACCACGCTCACCGCCCGGCACGCCGTCGCCGTCGCCACCGGAACCCGCGCCCAACTGCCCGACCTGCCCGGCCTCGCCGACGTCGGGCCCTGGACCAGCCGCGAGGCCACCAGTGCCAAGGCGGCCCCCGGGCGGCTCATCGTCGTCGGCGGCGGGGTCGTCGCCACCGAAATGGCCACCGCCTGGCAGGCCCTCGGCTCCCGGGTCACCCTGCTGGTCCGCGGCAAGGGCCTGCTGAACCGGATGGAGCCGTTCGCCGGGGAACTGGTCGCCGAGGCCCTCACCGAGGCGGGCGCCGACATCCGCACCGGCACCTCCGTGGAGTCCGTCCGCCGCGAGAACGGCACCGTCGTGGCGGTCACCTCCGCCGGCGACCGGATCGAGGCCGACGAGATCCTCTTCGCCACCGGACGCGCCCCGCGCACCGACGACCTCGGCCTGGAGACCGTCGGCCTGGAACCCGGCTCCTGGCCGGCCACCGACGACAGCCTCCGCGTCACCGGCACCGACTGGCTGTACGCGGTCGGCGACGTCAACCACCGGGCCCTCCTCACCCACCAGGGCAAGTACCAGGCCCGCATCGCCGGCGCCGCGATCGCCGCCCGAGCCGCCGGCGACACCCTCCTGGAGGAGCCCTGGGGCGCCCACGCGGCGACGGCCGACCACCACGCGGTACCCCAGGTCGTCTTCACCGACCCCGAGGCCGCCGCCGTCGGCCTCTCCCTCGCCGAGGCCGAGCAGGCCGGGCACCGGGTGCGCGCCGTGGACGTCGAGTTCTCCTCCGTGGCGGGCGCCGGCCTGTACGGCGACGGCTACCGGGGCCGCGCCCGCATGGTCGTCGACCTGGAGGACGAGATCCTGCGCGGAGTCACCTTCGTCGGCCCCGGCGTCGGCGAACTGATCCACTCGGCCACCATCGCGATCGCCGGCCGCGTCCCGGTCGGCCGCCTGTGGCACGCGGTCCCGTCCTACCCGACCCTGAGCGAGGTGTGGCTGCGACTGCTGGAGGCGTACCGGGACAACTGACCGCGCCGCTACGGCAGTCGGAACCCCAGGGCCTCGGCTGCCGCGTGCGGCGTCGGGTGGGCCCACAGGGACGCCACCGCCTCGTTCGTCGACAGCGAGCGCGGCTCCGCGCGGTCCAGGTACAGCGTGCCGTCGAGGTGGTCCGTCTCGTGCTGGACGATCCGGGCCGGCCAGCCGGTGAACACCTCGTCCAGCGGGCGGCCCCGTTCGTCCTCGCCGCGCAGCCGCACCTCGGCGTGCCGGGCCACCACCGCCTGCCAGCCCGGCACGCTCAGACAGCCCTCGAAGAACGCGGCCCGGGCGGTGCCCACCGGCTCGTACACCGGGTTGACCAGCACCCGGAACGGCTGGGGGACCCGGCCCCGGGCCGCCGCCACCTCCGGCGGCACCGGCGCCGGGTCCTCGATGACCGCGATCCGGAGCGGGATGCCGACCTGCGGGGCGGCCAGTCCCACACCGGGCGCCGCGTGCATGGTGGCGCGCAGCGCCTCGACGAACCGGACCAGCAGCGCGGGGCCGAGCTGACCGTCGTACGGCTCGGTGCCGCGCCGCAGCACCGGCCGGCCGGCCGCGACGATGGGCAAGGGACCGCCGGCGGCGAGGAGTTCCTCGACCCGCTCGGCGAGCGGTGTGTCATCACGGGGTGCCATCGCGTCAGCATGCCACGCCCGCCCCGCACCCGGCGGCACCCCCGGGCATCGGCGCGGGCCGCGCGGCCGGGGGCACTGTCAGTGGCGTGAAGTAGCGTGGGACGGGTCGGTGACAGAGCGGTGCAGACGGGGGAGGGGACCGGAGAGATGACAGGGCAGGACGGGCAGGACGGCCGGGCCCGGCGGCGCGGCCAGGGCGAGCTGGAAGGCCAGGTGCTCGGCGCGCTGCGCGAGGCGGACGGGCCGGTCAGCGCCGCCTGGGTGCAGCAGCGCCTCGGCGGCGACCTCGCCTACACCACCGTCGTCACCATCCTGACCCGGCTGCTCGCCAAGGACGTCGTCTCCCGCGAACGGCACGGCCGGTCCTTCGTGTGGACGCCGACGGCCGACGTCGCCCGGCTCGCCGCCCTGCGCATGCGCCGCCTGCTGGACGGCGAGCGGGACCGCGAGGCGGTCCTGGCCAGCTTCGTCACCGCCCTGCCGCCCGGCGACGAACAGGTGCTGCGGGCCCTGCTCGACATCCCGGCCCCGGACGCCGGCCGCCCGGAGGACTGAGCGCCGATGGGGGTCTTCGTCTTCCTGCCGCTGGTGCTGCCGCTGTCCGCGTGGCCGGTCGCCCGGCTCGCCGAGAACCGGCTGCACCCGCGCACCGCCACCCGGCTGCTGACCGCGGTCGCCGTGGTCATGGCCGTGTGCAGCACGCTGTGCCTGGCCCTGCTCATGGTGGTCGGCACCGCGCAACTGCCCGGCAACCCGCTGCCCGACGGCTGGTCCGACCCCGAGGTGCGGGCCGCCGTCCCGCACGACGAGGTGGCCGGCCGGGCCGCGATACCGGCGCTCGCCGTGGTCGCCGCCGCCTGCGCCCGCACCCTGTGGCGGCACCGCCGGGTCACCCGCCGCGCCCGCCGGGCCCTGGCCGCAGTGCCGGGCCCCACGGTGGCCGTCCTGCCCGACAGCACGCCGTACGCGTACGCGCTGCCCGGCGGCCGGGGCCGGATCGTGGTCAGCACCGCCCTGCTGGACGGACTCGCCCCGGCCGAGCGGCGCGCCCTGTTCGCGCACGAACGCGCCCACCTGACCGCCCGCCACCACCGTCATCTGCTCGCCGCGCACCTGGCCGCCCGCGCCAACCCGTTCCTGCGCCCGCTGCGCACCGCCGTCGTCTACACGGCCGAGCGGTGGGCGGACGAGGAGGCGGCCCGCGCGGTGGGCGACCGGCGCACGGTGGCCCGGGCCATCGGCAAGGCGGCCCTGCTGTCGCCGCGCACCCCGGCGCCCACCCTGGCCGCGCTCGCCGCGACCGGGCCCGTGCCGCGCCGGGTGGCCGCGCTGCTCGCGCCCGCACCGGCGGCCCGCACCTGGCCGTCGGCGTTCACCGCGGTCGGCCTGGCCGCCTGGGGCGCCGCCGCCGGGGCGCTGGCCTCCGCCATGTCGTCGGCGAACTCGGCCGTCACCCTGGTGCTGATCCTGCGCGCGGCCACCCCTTTGTGAACCGGAGGCGTCCATGGCCCGCACGGCATGGACTGAGGTTGGGGCCGGGGCCTTGGGCGTACCCGGCGGCCGGCAGGAGCCGCCGGGCGGTCACCCGGACGGTCGCGCCCGGGGCCTGAGCGGGGCGGGCCGCGCGAACGGGCGCCGCCCGGGGCGCCAGGTGGCGACCAGCGCCGCCGCCAGCAGCAGTTCGGCGATGTCACCGCCGTAGTACATGATCTCCGCGCCGCCCCGGACCTCGGACGCGGGCGCGTGGACGGCCACGCCGAAGCCGCCGTACATCAGTTGCGCCGCGACCGCGTGCACGGCGATCGCGCAGCCCAGCCAGACCAGCCGGGCGGGCACGCCGGGCCGGGCCGGAGCGGGGTCGGGACCGGCGACGGCGTGCGCCAACAGGCACCCCGACAGCAGGAAGTGGGCGTGCGTCAGCCAGTGCCCGGCCGGGTGGGCCATGGCGGTGTCGTACAGCGGGGTGAAGTACAGCACCGGGAGACTGCCGGCCGACAGCAGCACGGCCACCGGCGGACGGGTCAGCAGCCGCGCCGGAGCGCTGTGCAGCACCGCGGTCAGCCGGCGCGCGCGGGGCGCGGAAACCGCGCGCAGCACCAGGGTGACCGGGGCGCCGAGCACCAGCGCGAGCGGGGCGTACATCCCGATGAGCAGGTGCTGGACCATATGACCGCGGAAGTCCCGGTGTGCGAGGGGCGCCACCGGCGGCAGCAGCGCCACCGCCAGCAGCACCACACCGGCGCAGAACGCGACGGTGCGCCAGGGACTCCAGGCCCGCGCCGGATTCCGCCGGCGCGCCCGGAGGACCAGCAGCAGATAGCCGCCCGCGCACACCAGCAGGGCCAGGACCGGCAGGACGGCACCCGGCGCGCCACCGGCCGCCGGGTCGGAGGTGTGGTGGTGGCCCATCAGGCGAGGCGTCCCGCACGGACGGCGCCCGGAGCCGCCGGGTCGAAGGACCGGCCGCCCCGCTTCAGCAGCAGCCCGCCCGCGACCAGCAGCGCCCCGAGGACCAGGAAGGCCACGTCCCACCACACCTGGTACGCCCCGCCGCGCACATGGTGGATGCCCAGGATCTGGTGGTCCAGCAGACCCTCCACCAGGTTGAACAGGCCCCAGCCGGCCAGGATCCAGCCCCACAGCACCCGCGAGGTCCACACCCGGCGCCGGCCGGTGGTCACCCGCGCGTACAGCACGGCGAGCCCGGACAGGACGGCCAGCCAGCACACGGTGTGGAAGACGCCGTCCCACACGGTGTTCATCTCCAGCCCGGAGACGCTCTTCGGGTCGTAGTACTTCACCCCGATGCGGTCGTGGTCGGTGCTGGTCAGCATGTGGTGCCACTGAAGGAGCTGGTGCAGCAGGATGCCGTCGACGAATCCGCCGAGCCCCACGCCCAGCAGGATGCCGGGCAGGCGCAGACTGGCGGGCGCGGTGTCGCTCCTGGTGTCGCGTACGGTCGTTGCCATCGCTCCTCGTCTCGGTCGATTCGAGTGGATCGGTTCCGGCTGAGGTGCCCTCACGACAGCTACCAGTTCCCGGACGCCACCGCTGCCGCAGGCTCGGCCATCTGCGCGGCCCTGCGGGACGGCCGACTTCCGACGGCCCGGGGACGCCCGCGGGGCGCGCGCGTCCGTATCCGGTACCCGGCGAAAGATTGATAAGCCATAACTTGCACGCTTTCAGCCGCGTTTCACCGGGTGCGGGCAAGTGCCCGCGACCGTATCTGGAAGGACAGGGAACCGATGAAACGGGTTACCCGAAACAGTGTCATCGCCGTCGCCGCCGCCTCGGGCGCGATGGCAGTGGCCGGGCCGGCGCACGCCGACTCCGCCGCGGGCGGTCACGCGGGCGGCTCGCCCGGGCTGATCTCCGGCAACGGCATCCAGTTGCCGGTACACGTTCCGGTGAACGCGTGCGGGAACACCGTGAACGTGGTGGGGCTGCTGAACCCCGCCATGGGCAACCGCTGCGCCAACCAGGGTGACCGGACCGGGGGCAAGGAGGGCGCCGCGACCTCGGGCGGGGCCACCGCCGTGGGCAAGGAGCAGGGCTCGCCCGGGGTGATCTCCGGCAACGGCCTCCAGCTCCCGGTCGACCTGCCGGTGAACGTCAGCGGCAACACCGTGGACGTGGTGGGGATCGGCAACCCCGTCTTCGGGAACCAGTCCGTGAACACCTCCGGCACCCGTCCCGACACCCCCGAGCGGCCCACACCGCCCGTGCGGCACACCCCGCCGCCGCGCCACGAGCCGCACGAGCCGTCGCACCCCGCGACCCCCACCCGCCCGGCGCCGCACCCGGCGTCCAGCGTCGTACGGCAGCGCACGCCCGGCACCCTGGCCCGCACCGGAACGGACGGCACCTGGACGGCCGCCGCCGCGAGCCTGGCGTCGCTGGCGGGCGGGACCGTGCTCTACCGGCGCTTCCGGCCGGGGACCGGGCGCTGACCCCGGCCGCCCCCTCCGACTCCGGGAGGGGGCGGCCTCCCGCTGCCCGCCACGCCGGATCCGCCCCGGCGGGGCCGGCCGCACGACCGCGGCCGGTGCGGGCTCAGCGGCGCAGGACGACCTCCTGGTCCATCCGGGACAGCTTCTCGGGGTTGCGCACGGCGTACAGGCCGGTGACACGGCCGTCGGCGATGCGCAGGGCGAGCACGGTGTCCACCTTGCCGTCGAGCCGGAGGACCAGTGCCGGGCAGCCGTTGACCAGGGCCGGGCGCAGCGCCGCCGCGCCGAACCTGCGCAACCCGGCGGCCAGCGGGGCGACCCGCTCGGCGCCCACGACCGGCTCCGGCGCGGCCCGGACGATTCCACCGCCGTCGCCCAGGAAGACGACGTCCGGCGCCAGGATGTCGAGCAGCCCCCGCAGGTCGCCGGTGTCGACGGCGCGCCGGAACGCCTCCAGCGCGGCGTGCGTCTCGGCGGCGGAGACCGTTCCGCGCGGCCGGCGGGCGGCGACATGGGCGCGGGCCCGGTGGGTGATCTGACGGACCGCGGCCGGGCTCTTGCCGACGGCCCCGGCTATCTCGTCGTACTCCACCGCGAACACCTCGCGGAGCACGAACACCGCCCGTTCGGTGGGGGTGAGCGTCTCCAGCACCAGCAGCATCGCCATCGAGACGCTGTCGGCCAGTTCGGCGTCCTCCGCCACGTCGGGCGCGGTCAGCAGCGGCTCGGGCAGCCAGGGACCGACGTAGGACTCCTTGCGCCGGGCGAGCGTCCGCAGCCGGGCCAGCGCCTGGCGGGTGGCGATCCGGACCAGGTACGCCCGCGGGTTGCGCACGGTCCCCGGGTCGACGTCCGCCCAGCGCAGCCAGGTCTCCTGGAGGACGTCCTCGGCGTCGGCGGCCGAGCCGAGCATCTCGTAGGCGACGGTGAACAGCAGGTTGCGGTGGGCGACGAACGCCCGGGTGGCCAAGTCCACGCCCGGCACCCGGGGTTCCGCGGTGCCCGTGCCCGTACCCGTACCCACTCCCGTGCTGCGCCCGCTCATGTCCGCTCCCGCCGGTCCGCCCTCGTCACACCCACGAGATGCCGGCGGGCGCCGCCGTGTGACATCCGCGGCCGGTGACGTGCCTCACAGGGGCGAGCGGGGCCTCACCAGGTGACCGGCAGCCGCACCGGGAAGCGGCGGATGGTGCCGGTGTCCCACTCGATGTCCTCGGGGGCCACGGCGAGCCGCAGCGTGGGGAAGCGGGTCAGCAGGCCGGTGACCGCGCTGTCCAGCTCCGCCCGGGCGAGCGGCGCCGCCAGGCAGTGGTGTCCGCCCCAGCCGAACGTCATGTGCGGGCGCACCGGTCGCTCCAGGTCCAGCCGGTGCGGGTCGGGGAAGACGGCCGGGTCCCGGTTGGCCGCCAGGTACGACACGTGGACGTAGTCGCCGGCGCTGATGAGGGTGCCCTCGACCTCCGCGTCCTCCAGGGCGATCCGGGGGATGCCCACGCCCTTGCGGAACGGGATGAACCGCAGCAGCTCCTCCAGCGCGCCGGGGAACCGGCCGGGGTCGCGGGCGAGCGCGGCACGCTGCTCGGGATGGGTCAGCAGCACGTAGGCGATGTCGCTGATCTGGCAGGTCGCGGTGTCGTTGCCGCTGAGGATGAGCGTCACGGCCAGCACCGCAAGCTCGTCGTCGCTCAGCGGCTCCTCGCCCTCCGGCACCGGGGCCGTGGCCAGCGTGCTGAGCAGGTCCTCGCCCGGCGCCCGCCGCCGCTCCGGGACCAGCCCGGCGAAGTACGCCCGCAGGGACGCCTTGGCCTCGGCCGCGGTCTGCCGGGCGTCGGCGGAGGTGGCCAGCAGCCGCATGGTGCGGTCCCGCAGCTCGTCACGGTCGGCCTCGGGCACGGCGAGCAGCTCGCAGATCGTCAGGTGCGGCAGCGGCACCGACAGATGGGTCACCAGGTCGGCGGGCGGGCCCGTCTCGGCCATCGCCGTGAGCAGGCCGGCCACCACCCGGTCCACCGCCGGCCGCATGGCCGCCACCCGGTCCCGGGTGAACGCCTGGGCCGCCACGTGCCGCAGCCGGGTGGCGTGCGGCGGGTCCGTCACGTTGATGGACTCCGGCGACACGATGGGCTCGGGCGTCATCCTCGGGTAGTCGCGCCCGACGATCGCCGCCCGGCTGAACCGGGGGTCGCACGTCACCTGACGCACGCCGGCGAAGCTGGTCACGAGCCACGCCTCGGCCTCGCCGTAGGGGAGCCGGATCCGGCTGACCGGGCCGCGCCGGGCCAGCGCGTCCAGCTCCGGGTCGAAGTCCAGCGCCTCAGCGAAGTCGAAGGGGCATTCGAGCACTGTCGGTTCCTGGAACGACATCACAGCCTCCTTTGTGCGCCGCCGGGCGCGCTCCTCGCATGCGGCCGGGCGCGTTTGCCGGTGAGGGCGCCGCCGACCGGAGTACGGCCGGCAGGTGTACGGCCGGCCGGGCATTCGTGGCTCGTACGGCTCCGAGGCGTCGCCTCGTCCCCGGGAGAGTCACTTCCCCAATATGCGGGAGGTCGACGGGCTTCGCACGACAGACGCGGGTGGCGCGGGCGGGTCGCGGACATCGGCCCCGCGGGCTCGGCGTCGGGTCGCGGGCGTCGGGTCGCGGGCGTCGGGTCGCGGGCGTCGGCCCGGCGGGCTCAGGCGTCGACCCGGTGCCGTCGGCGCCGGAGCAGGGCGGAGCGGCCGGGCGCGGCGGTGCCGCCGCGGGCGGCGGCGCGGGCGGGGCCGTCGGGCATCGTGAAGGTGAAGACCGCCGTGGCCGCCGCGATCGCGGCGAGGGCGAGGAAGGCGTGCTGGTACGCGGCGACGGGCGGGGCCGCGGCGGCGCCCGACGGGGTGCCGAGGACCAGGGCCGTGGTCACCGCCGCCGGCGCGAGCGCGCCGCCGGTCTGGCGCACCACGGTGTTCAGCATCGTGGCCTGGGCCAGGTCGGCCCGGTCGACGGTGGCCAGCGAGGCGACCGTCGTGGGGATGAAGAAGCAGCCGATCGCGGCGCCGAACAGGAACATGTAGCAGCGGACCGTCCACAGGCCGGTGCCGGCGTCGCAGCCGGCGAGCAGCACCAGGGTCGCGCTGACCCCGGCCAGTCCCACGCCGACGATCAGGCGCGGACCGACCCGGGCGTACAGCGCGCCGGTGATCTGCACGGTCAGCAGGACGCCGAACGCCTCGGGGAAGGTGGTCAGGCCCGACTCCAGCGCGGTACGGCCCTGCGCCTGCTGGAGGAAGAGGGGCCCCAGGTACAGGGCGCCCATGATGGGTATCAGGCCGACCAGGTTGATCAGGTTGGTGTCGCGGAAGAGCCGGTCGGTGAACAGGCGCAGCCGCAGCAGGGGGTGGGCCGTGCGCAGCTCGACGGCGACGGCGGCGGCCAGCAGCACCGCGCCCAGGACCAGGCAGCCGACGACGGCGGGGGAGGACCAGCCGCGGTTGGGTCCCTCGCAGACGCCGAACATCACGGTGCCCAGCGCCCCCGCGCTCAGCAGCAGGCCGGGCACGTCGAACCGGCCGGGCCGGCCGCCGCGGTCGCCGGCCAGGAACAGCGCGCCGAACAGCACGGCCGGGAGTCCCACGGGCAGGTTGACGTAGAACACCCACCGCCAGGACAGGTGGTCCACCAGCAGCCCGCCCAGGACGGGGGCCGCGGCCGGGGCGATCTGCTGCGGAATGATCATGTAACGGGAGACGCGCACTTGTTCGGCGGGGGTGAAGGTGCCGAACAGCAGCGCGGCGGAGGCCGGGAAGAGGACGCCGGCCGACAGTCCCTGCACCGCGCGATAGGCGACGAGCTGACCGAGCCCGGCCGCCGCCCCGCACAGCAGCGAGGAGCCGAGGAAGCCGGCCAGGGCGGCCAGCAGCACGCGTTTGCCGCCGAACCGCTCGACCAGCCAGGCGGAGGCCGGGATGGCCATGGCCAGGCAGACCGGGTAGGCGACGACGACGCCGTCCAGCGCGGCGGTCGTCAGGTGGAACTGACGGGCGATCGAGGGCAGGGCCACGGTGGTGATCGCTCCGTCGACGATCGCGATGAACGTCACGCTGACGCAGATGACGGGGACGACCAGACGCTGACTGAGCGACGGCAGGGCGAACGGCACGGAGGGACGACGGCGCATATGCTGAGCATACGCACTATGTTGTTGCTCAGTACATGGCTTTCGGCGTGCCCGATGCGGGACGGGGCCTGACGGGCAGTAAGCGGACCGGGCCGGCCGGGCCGACGGCCGGGCTCGATGGTCCCGGCCGTGCGGGACAGGAGAGACTGGGCACCATGGCAGTGCACGGCAGCAGCGACATCCTCATCGACGAGCTGTACGAGACGACCAACCGGCTACGGCAGTTCGTGGAGGCCCGGCTGCGGGAGAAGGGGGCCTCGGTGGCCCGGCTGCGCGCCCTGCGCATGCTGGCCAGGTCGCCGGAACCACTGCGGATGCGGGACCTCGGCGAGCTGGCCGGGATCGCCGCCCGCACCACCACCACGATCGTGGACAGCCTGGAACGCGACGGCCTGGTGGAGCGGGTACGCCACCCCACGGACCGGCGCGCGTTCCTGCTGCGCCTCACCGAGGACGGGCTGCGCTGCCACCGCGAGGCGGAGGAGACCGACCGCCTCGCCCTCGCCGAGGCCACGGCGACGCTGGACGCGGCCGACCGCGAGCGGCTGCGGGCCCTGCTGGCCCGCATCCGGGAGAACACGGGGTGAGTGCCCTCCCGGTGGCGCCGGGCCGCCGTCAGCCGGCCACCAGCACCGGACGCAGCATCAGCGTGCGCAGCTGGTCGCGGGTCAGCGGCGGGCTGCTCAGCAGGGGACCGAGCCGGCCGTCACCGTCATAGCCGGTACTGTCCCGCACCGACAGGGCCCGCCCGTCGGGCAGCAGCAGGCGGCCGGTGAGTTCCTCCCCCCACACCGGGGTGCCCTCGTCGTGCCGGGCCGGCTGCCGCCAGATCGTCAGCACCCGGCCGTCGGGCAACTCCTCCCGTACGCAGTCGGCGCGGCGGTCGCCGGTGTCGGCGTCCGGTGCGCACAGGTCGGCCGCCGGGTCCCCGCCGGGATGCTTCCCGGCGACCTCCTTCGCGCTGCGGACACTGATGTGCAGGAAGCCGACGCCGCCGTCCCGTCGTACGGCGTACTCGCCGTCCAGCGGGCCCCCCGTCCCGGTATCGGTGCCGGCCGCCGGGTCGGCGCCCTTGATCAGCACCGGCCAGGAGACCTCCTCCACCTTCCCGACCCCGGACGGCAACAGCGCGGCGAGCTTCTCCTGCCGTCCGGTGCCGGCGGTCAGCTGCGTGGGGGCGGTGGCCGTCACCGCCCGTTCCGTCCCGCCGGATGCCAGGCCCGGCCCGGCGATCACGGCGGCGGCGACCAGGGCCAGCCCCGTCCCCCCGACCACCGCCCGGCGCCGGCGGCGGATCCGGGACGCCGCGCCGAAGACCGCGGCCGGGTCGGTGGAGGGACCGGTGACCCCCTCGACGGCCCGCCCCAGCAGCTCCCGCACCTCGTGCGTGCCGTCGTTCATACGCGTTCCCCTTCCCTTTCCCTCTCGGTCTCCCGCTCCATGCGGGCGCGCAGCACGGCCAGGCCGCGAGCGGTGTGACTCTTCACCGTGTTCTCCCGCATGCCGAGCACCGCGGCCGTCGCCTCGACGCTCTGGTCCTCCCAGAACCGCAGGACCAGCACGGCGCGTTGCTTCGGCGTGAGCCCGGCCAGGGCCGCCCGTACGGCCATCCCGGTCTCCGCGTCCGGCTCGGGCACGGCCCGGTCGGGCAGCTCCCCGTACGCGTACTCGCGCCGCCAGAACCGTCGCCGCCCGGCGATGAAGGTGTGGTACAGCGTCTTGCGGGCGTACGCCTCGATGTTGTCCAGCCGCTGCCACCGCCGCCAGCCGAGGACCACCTTGACCAGCGTCGTCTGGACCAGGTCCTCCGCGTCGTCGCGGTTGCCGCAGATCAGATACGCGCTCCTGAAGAGCGCCAGGCGTCTGTCCCGGACGAAATCGTGCAGCGCGTCCTCACCGCGCTTCATCCCGTCCCCCTTCCCGGCCCGCGGACGCGGACCGTCTCACCCCTCAAGTGCGCTGGGCCGGACGGTAGGTTGCGGCACGGGGCGGCGGATACGGGCACGCCCCGCTCAGGGGTGTGCCGCCCGCGGGGTGGGCGTCGCCGTGACCGGGCTCGGGGTGGCCGGGGTGGGCGCCGGGGACGGGGTTCCGGTCCGCGGGTGCGGTGAGCGGGCCGGAGGGGCCGGGGCCGGGTGCCCGTCGTGCGTCGTGGAGAGCACCAGCGTGAGGAACACCAGCGCGGCGACGGCGGCCAGGGCCATCGCGCCCACCACCATCCGGCGCGCCCGCGTGCGCCGCGACCGCACCGGCGGGGCGGGCGGTGACAGGGGCCGCAGGTCGGCCGGACCGACGGCGTGCGCCCGCGCGGCCAGCGCGGCCCGCAGGCGCTCCTCGACGGGCGCCGCCCCGCTCCCTGTACCGTACTCGTTCATCGCAGCCCCTCCAGACGCCGGCCCAGAGCGTCCAGGGCCCTGCTGGCCGTGGACTTGACGGCACCGCGCGACAGGCCGAGCGTCGCCGCGATCTCGGCCTCGGTCAGATGCGACCAGTACCGCAGCACCAGCACCTCCCGCTGCCGCCGGGTCAGCGTGCGCAGCGCGGCCAGCACCTCCCGGTGGTCCTCGTGCAGCAGCACGTCCTCCTCCGGGGCGGGCGCGTGCTCCTCGGGCGCGGGAACGTGCGCCCGTACGGTCCTGCGGCGACGCAGCACCGAGCGGGCCCCGTTGACGACGCTGGTCCGCAGATACGCCTCCGGGTCGTCCAGCGCGGCGAGCCGGTGGCCGTGCCGCCGGAACAGCGCGGTGAACGCGTCCTGGACGACGTCCTCGGCCGTGGGCAGATCGTCCACCAGCAGCACCGCGAGGCGCACCAGGGACAGCCTGCGGTGGTGGTACAACTCCTCGATGCCCGGCGGCGTTCCGGCCGCGACCGCGCCGGCCGGGGCACCGGTGCGGGGCGCGGCCGGTGTCGTACCCGCGTGGGTGCGGGCGAGGACGCGGACGCGGAGCACGTGGGTGAGCCGCCGCGGCCAGGACGCGGAGGGCTTCGGGGCGCCGGCGCGTGCCCAGGGCAGGGCCGTGGCCGGTGGTGTCGCTGTCGTCATGGGTCTCCCGGTGCCTGGTCCCGGTGCGGGGAGCCGCCGCGCGACGGCTCCCCGCACCGGACCTGCCTCAGTGCTGCCGCGGAACCGGAACCGGCGCCGGTGCGGCGTGGCGGTGGTGGTGCGGGACGGGCACCGGGCGGTCCGCCTCCGGGGCCGGGGCCGGGGTCGCCGTGGCCGGAGCGGGGACGGGGGAGGGGACGGCCGTGGCCGGTGCCGGCGCGGGGGTCGCCGTACCCGTCGGCGGTACCGGGGCGGGGGTTCCCGTGCGGACCGGCGACGGCACCGGGGCCGGGGTGGCGGTGTGGGTCGGTGGGACCGGGGCCGGGGCCGGGGTGGCGGTGTGGGTCGGCGGGGCTGGGGCCGGGGACGGGGTCGCCGTGTGGGCCGGCGGTACCGGAGCCGGGGTGGATACCTGGTCGTCCGCCGGGGCCGGGGCCGGGGCGGTGGCCTGGTGGGCCTGGGTGGGGGCCGCGGACGAGCGGTCGGCCTTGGCGGGCCCGCTGTCCTGGGCCGCCTGCGCGGTCATGGCGCCGGCGACGGTCAGGGCGGCGCCTACGGCGGAGACCCCCAGGGCGGCGCGCAGCCGGTGCGTACGGTGCTGGCGTGGGGCACGGTGTGCGGACATGTGTTCCTTCGGTCGCTCGGGTCGGACGTCTGTCGAAGTGGAGGCCTCCACCCCGACAGACGTCCGGCCCCGGACGAGGTTGCAGGTCCCGGCCGACGAATTTTCTCCGCCACGTTCCCGCGCCGCCGGCGCAGGCAGGTCCGGGCGTCTCGGCCCAGCGGCTTCAGCGCGCTGCCGGCCCCCGGACGTGACCCGCGTCCGGCGGACCGCCGTCAGGCAGCGTCAGCCGCAGGGCCGGCCGTCCACTCGGGGGCCAGCACCGCCCAGATCTCCTCGTCGTGCCGCTCGCCCCGGTGGAGGTGGCTCTGCCGCAGGACCGCCTCCTTGCGCATGCCGAGCCGGCGGGCGACGGCGATGCTGGGCGCGTTGCCGGCCGACACCCACCACTCCACCCGGTGCACGCCACGCTCCCGGATCGCCCAGTCGATCAGGTGCCGCGCCGCCCGGGTCACCAGACCCCGGCCCACCGCGTCCGGCTCCAGCCAGCAGCCCGCCTCCGCCGTGCCCTGCGGGACGTCCAGCCGGCGCAGGATCACCGCGCCCACCAGGGTGCCGTCGAGGCGGATCGCCCGGATCAGTCCCGCGTCGGCCGCCTCCTTGCGGGCGTACGCCTCCAGGAACGCCCGGCTGGACTCCGGGTCCGTGACCGCGTCCGGCAGTCCGTTGAACCGGCCGATGAACTCCCGGCCCCGGTCCACATGGGCGAGGAACTCCTCGGCCTGCCAGGGCTGGAGCGGGCACAGCTCGGCGCCGTCGTCACCGAGAGAGAGCGCGAACATGGGTCACCTTCGGGTCGTCGGAGGACAGGGGGTATCCGGTGGGCATTCGGTGGCCAGCCTATGGCCGGCGCCCGACCTGGTGTTTCAGGGGGCTCCGGCCACCGTCCGGCCCCTGTTGGCGGTCACGCCTCGAAGGCCGCCGCGCCCTCCTCCGCGAAGGTCAGCGCCGCCGGATGGCCGAAGAGGCCCGGCAGGCCGCCGGTGTGCAGGAAGACCGTCTTCTCGCCCGGGCGGATGTCACCGTCCCGCACGGCCGCGTGGAGGCCGGCCAGGGCCCGGCCCGTGTAGGTCGGGTCCAGGACCAGGCCCTCGGTGCGGGCGGCGAGCCGGAGCGCCTGCGTCACCGGGCCGGTCAGGGCCGCGTACCCGGCGCCCACCTGGTCCCGGCGCACCCGCAGCCCCTCCGGTGCGACCTCCTCGTCCGTGAGCGGCGCGGCGAACTCCGCCACCGCGGCGGCCGGTTCGGCCAGCGCGCCCACGTCGACACCGAGCACCGAGTCGCTGCCCAGGGCCGCGACCAGCCCCGCCATGGTGCCGCCCGAGCCGAGCGCGACCACCACCGTGCGCAGCCGGGGCACCTGTTCGCGCAGTTCCGCCCCGCAGTCCGCGTAGCCCCTGGCCGACAGGGTGCTGGAGCCGCCGAACGGGATCAGCGCCGGACGGGCGCCGGCGGCCCGCAGCCGCGCGCGGACCTCGTCGGCCGCCGCGTCCAGCCCGGCCCGGTCCGCCTCGCCGGCCCAGGCGATCCGTGCTCCGAACAGCCCGTCCAGGGCGAGGTTTCCGGAGTGCGAGCCGCCCGGGGAGCCGCGCAGGACGAGGACCACGTCCAGCCCCAGCCGGGCGCCCGCGGCGGCGGTCAGCCGGGCGTGGTTGCTCTGCGGGGCACCGGTCGTCACGAGGGTGTCCGCGCCCTCGGCGAGGGCCGCGCCGAGAGTCCACTGCAGTTTGCGGACCTTGTTCCCGCCGCCGCCGAGTCCGGTCAGGTCGTCCCGCTTCACCCACAGGTCGTCCGGCCCGAGTCCAAGCGCGGTGGCGAGCCGGGGCGCCGGTTCGACGGGGGTGGGGAAGGTGCCCAGCGGCACGGGCGGGTGCTGGCTCATCGCGGTGTCCTCGGTTCGGTGTTCGGCGGGCGGGGGTGCCGCCGCGCCCAGTCGATCACGGTGGGCGGCCGGCCGTCACCCACGCCGGCGGACGCGCCCCGGGTCCGCCTCACACCGGCAGCAACCGGGCTGTCAGCGCGCCGAGTTGCCGGGCCGTGCGGCACTCGTGCATCTCCACCAGGCCGGCGTACGCGGGCGCCGCCGAGTCGCCGGTGCCCCAGAGGTCGCGCGGCTCGGGGTTCAGCCAGTGGACGCGCCGGGCCCGGCGGGCGATGTCCCGTACGGCGGCGAGGTTCGGGTCGCTCATGTTCGTCCGGGCGTCACCGAGGACGAACACCGTCGTACGCGGGCCGACCGCGCCGCCGTACCGTTCGGCGAACTCGCCCAGTGCCATGCCGTAGTCGCTGCCGCCGTGCCAGCCGGTGAGCGTGGCCTCGGCGCGGATGCGGGCGCCGAGCCCGTCCGGGTCGGCTCGGCCGTGGCCGAGCAGGCCGGTGACCTCGTCCAGCCGGTTGACGAAGGCGAACACGCGCACCTTGGTGAACTCCTCGTGCAGCGCCTGGACGAGGAGCATGGTGAAGTCGGAGAACCCGGACACCGAGCCGGACACATCGCACAGCAGCACCAGTTCGGGGCGGACCGGTCGGCGCCGGCGCAGTACCGGCCGCATCGGCACCCCGCCCGTGGACAGCGAGGTGCGCAGGGTGCGGCGCAGGTCGATCGTGCCGCGCGCGGCCCGGCGGCGGCGCGCGGCCAGCCGGGTGGCCAGCTTGCGCGCGAGCGGCTGGACGGTCCGGCGCAGTTCGGCGAGCTGGTCCCGGCCGGCGTACAGGAAGTCGACCCGGTCGGCGGTCGGGCTGACGCCCCGCCGGGCGATCTCGTCGCGTCCGCGCCGCTCCGCCACCCGGCGCCGCGCCTCCGTCCCGACCATCCGCCGGAACTCCTCGATGCGGCGCCGGATCTCGTCGTCCAGCAGCCGGTCCGCGAAGTCAGCCCCGCCCGCGCCGCTTCCGCCCGGGTCCCGCATTCCGGCCCGTACCCGGGCCAACAGGGTCTGCGGCCGCAGCCGTTCCAGGGTCTGGTACGCCGACCAGCCGTCCGAGCCGGGTGAACTCCCGTACCCGCCCAGCCCGTCGACCGCCTCGGCCGCCAACCGGGCGAGCAGCGCCCGGTCGTCGGCGGCCAGCGCCCCGACGAGCCGGTCGCGCAGGTCGTCCCGGTCCCCGGAAGCGCTCCGCGGAGCGCCGACGCCGCGCGGGAAGTACAGGTCGAAGACCGAGTCGAACAGGGCCCGTTGGCCCGGACCGTGCAGCAGGGTCGCGGCCAGGCCCTCGCGCAGCAGCTCCCGGTCCGCGAGGCCCAGCGCCGCCACCGCCCGCGCCGCGTCCACGGTCTCCCCGGTGCCGATCCGCACCCCGTGCGCGCGCAGCGCCCCGACCAGGCCGGTGATCCGGTCGGCGACGGCGGTCACAGCGCGTCCAGGTCCAGCTTGGCCGCCGCCTTCTGGATGTCGTCCTGGTGCTTGAGGATCACCCCGAGGGTGTCCCGTACGACGCCCTCGTCCAGGGTGCCGGCGCCGAGGGCCAGCAGGGTGCGCGCCCAGTCGACGGTCTCGGCGACGGACGGCGCCTTGCGCAGGTCCATCGCGCGCAGCGCCCCGGCCACCCGCACCACCGACTCGGTCAGCGCGTCCCCGAGGCCCGGCACCTTCAACCGTACGATCCGCCGCTCCAGTTCCTCCTCCGGGAACCCGATGTGCAGGAACAGGCAGCGGCGGCGCAGCGCCTCGGACAGTTCCCGGCCGGCGTTGGAGGTGAGGACGACGAAGGGGCGGCGGGTGGCGGTGACCGTGCCCAGTTCGGGGACCGTGATCTGGAAGTCGCTGAGCACCTCCAGCAGCAGTCCCTCCATCTCGACGTCGGCCTTGTCGGTCTCGTCGATGAGCAGCACCGTCGGCTCGTCACCGCGGATGGCGGTCAGCAGCGGGCGGGGGAGCAGGAACTCCTCGCTGAAGATGTCGGTACGGGTCTCGTCCCAGCTCTCGTCGCGGCCCGCGCTGATGCGCAGCAGCTGCTTGGCGTGGTTCCACTCGTACAGCGCCCGGGACTCGTCCACGCCCTCGTAGCACTGGAGCCGTACCAGCCGGGCGCCGGCCACCTGGGCGACGGCCTTGGCCAGCTCGGTCTTGCCGACCCCGGCGGGTCCCTCCACCAGCAGCGGCTTGCCCAGCCGGGCGGCGAGGAACACGGTGGTGGCGACGGCGGGCGAGGCGAGGTAACCGGCCTCGGCGAGGCGGACGGAGACGTCGTCGACGGACGTGAACAACGGGGGCCTCCGGCGGGTCGGGAGCAGTGCGGTCCTGGAGCGGGCCCCAGGGGAACGTTCCGGCTTCTATCTAAGCGCTTGTTCAGTTCCCGCGCCACGGTTCCCTCCGGCCGGCCACGCCCGGTGAGCGCCACGGTCCGCGCCGATCAGCCGTGTCCGGCGAGCACCGCGAGCCCCGTCCAGCACGGGCCCGCACCCCTGCCCAGCGACGGCCACACCCCCGCTCAGCAAGGGCCCAGACCCCCATCCAGCCCACCCCAACGCGCCTTTGCCCGCCCCCGCCCGCTGCAATGGACCCGTGGCACCGCTCCCCGACGACTGCCTGACGCGCAACGAGTGGATCTGTGGGATCTACCTGAGCACCCGTCGGCAGATCCTGCTCGACGCGGTCGTCCAGCATCTCCAGCTGACCTCCCTGTCGGTGCTGCTCGGCCTGGTCGTCGCGGTGCCGCTCGCGGTGCTGGCCCGGCGCTGGGGCTGGGCGGCCGGCCCGGTGCTGGCCGTGACGACGATCCTGTACACCATCCCGTCGCTGGCCATGTACTCCCTCCTGCTGCCCCTGTACGGCCTGTCCGCCGCCCTCGTCGTCGCCGGGCTGGCGCTGTACTCGCTCACCGTGCTCGTACGGAACATCCTCGCGGGCCTGCGCGCCGTCCCGGAGGAGACCCGGCAGGCCGCGCGCGGCCTCGGCTACGGACCCGTCCGCCTGCTCCTCGCCGTGGAGCTGCCGCTCGCCCTGCCCGCCGCGATGGCGGGCCTGCGCATCGCCACCGTCTCGGCGGTCTCCCTGGCCACGGTCGGCGCGATCGTCGGCTACGGCGGCCTCGGCAACCTCATCTACGCGGGCATGAACAGCTACTTCAAGGCCCAGGTGCTCACCGCGTCCGTGCTGTGCGTGCTGATCGCCGTCGCCGCCGACCTGCTCCTGCTGGGCGTGCAGCGGCTGGTCACCCCCTGGACCAGGACGGCCCGCGCATGAGCACCCTCGCCGCCGCCTGGGACTGGCTCACCGACCCCGCGCACTGGCCGGGCGAGGACGGCATCCGGCACCGGCTGCTCCAGCACCTGCTGCTCACCGCCGTCTGCCTGCTGCTGAGCTGTGCGCTCGCCCTGCCCGTCGCGCTGGTCCTCGGCCACCTCGGCAAGGGCGGCGCGCTCGCCGTGAACCTCTCCAACGCGGGCCGGGCCGTGCCCACCTTCGCCGTCCTGGTCCTGCTGCTGCTCACCCCCGTCGGCCGCTGGGACGACGGCCCCACCGTGGTCGCCCTGGTGCTGTTCGCCGTACCACCGCTGCTCACCAACGCCTACGTCGGCATGCGCGAGGTCGACCGCGGTGTCGTACAGGCCGCCCGGGGCATGGGGATGACCGGCCGCCAGCTGCTGTTCCACGTGGAACTGCCCCTCGCGCTCCCCCTCCTGCTGAACGGGGTCCGGATCGCCGCGGTCCAGCTCGTGGCCACCGCCACCATCGCCGCGCTCGCGGGCGGCGGCGGCCTCGGCCGCATCATCACGGCCGGGTTCAACCTGGCCAGCACGCCCCAGGTGGTCGCGGGCGCGTTCCTCGTCGCCGCCCTCGCCCTCGCCGTGGAGGCCGTCTTCGAACTCGCCGAGCGACTGGCGCCGGCCCGGGCGAGGGGCGGCCGGCCATGACAAACCCCAGGACACCCGGCCTGGCCCTCCTCGCCCTGTTCCTCCTCGCCGCCTGTGCCGCCGGCCCCGCGCTGGAGGACCGCGGCCAGGTCACCGCCGCGCCCGGTGACAGCCGCCGGCTGACCATCGGCTCGGCCGGTTTCACCGAGAGCGACCTGCTCGCCCAGCTGTACGCCCGGCTGCTGGGCGACGCCGGATACCGGACCTCCGTCCTCACGGTCGCCAACCGGGAACTGTACGAACCGGCCCTGGAGTCCGGCCGGATCGACGTCGTACCCGAGTACGCGGCCACCTTCGCCGACTGGCTGAACGCCAAGACGCACGGCGCCGACGCGAAACCCGTCGGCTCGCCGGACCTCGGCGCCACGATGAAGGCCCTGCGCGCCCTCGCCGCCCCCCGGGGCCTGACCGTCCTCGCGCCGGGCCGGGCCGTCGACCAGAACGCCTTCGCGGTGAGCGCCGGCTACGCCCGCCGGCACCGCCTGAAGACCCTCAGCGACCTCGGCGCCAGGAAACTTCCGGTACGGCTCGCGGCGGGCGACGAGTGCGTACGGCGGCCGTACTGCGCCCCGGGCCTGCGGAAGGTGTACGGCATCGACATCACCGCAATCGACCCCAAGGGCGTCGGCACCACCCAGGCGAAACGGGCCGTGCAGCAGGGCCGGGACCAGATGGTGCTGACCACCACCACCGACGCCACCCTCGACTCCTTCGGCCTGGTCCTGCTCGCCGACGACAAGCGGCTGCAGAACGCCGACCACGTCGTCCCGGTCGTCAACCGTGCCCGCGCCGGCGGCCCCCGGGCGGCGAAGGCCCTGGGCCGGCTGGGCGACGTGCTCACCACCGCCGACCTCGCCGCCCTGAACCGGCAGGTCGACTCCGCGCGCCGGCTGCCCGCCGACGTGGCCCGCGCCTATCTGGAGGACAAGGGGCTGACCGGGTAGGCCGCCTCAGGCGTCCGCCACCGAGTCGAACGGCACCTGCCCCCGCGTCACCCCGCGCGCGTCCGCGTCCACCGAGCGGCGCAGCGCCTCGTGCAGCTTCGCCGGGGTCAGCACGCCGAGGAACCGCGCCCCGTCCAGCACGGCCACCCACCCGGCGTCGTGCTGGAGCATCACCCCGAACGCCTGCTTCAGCGGCGCCCCGACCGGCACCCAGGCGGTCATCCGGTGGGCCCGGTCCCCGACCGTGCCGCCCGCCGCCAGTTCCCCGACGCCGACCCAGCCGTGCAGGTCACCGTCCGCGTCCAGGACCACCGCCCACCGGGCGCCCTGACCGAGCAGCCGCTGCCGGGCCCGCGCGGCGGACTCGTCCGGGCGGGCCACCGGCGGCTGCTCCAGGTCGTCCGGCTCGATCGCGGTGACCGACAACCGCTTCAGCCCCCGGTCGGCGCCCACGAAGGAGGCGACGTACGGCGTGGCGGGCGCCCCGAGGACCGCGCCGGGCGTGTCGAACTGCTCGATGCGGCCCTGCCCGTACACGGCGATGCGGTCACCGAGCCGGACGGCCTCCTCGATGTCGTGCGTGACCAGCAGCACCGTCTTGCGCACCTCGGCCTGCATGCGCAGGAACTCGTCCTGCAACTGCTCGCGCACCACCGGGTCGACCGCGCCGAACGGCTCGTCCATCAGCAGCACCGGCGGATCGGCGGCCAGCGCGCGGGCCACCCCGACCCGCTGCCGCTGCCCGCCGGACAGCTGGTGGGGATAGCGCGGCCCGTACGTCTTCGGGTCCAGGCCCACCAGGTCCAGCAGCTCGGCCGCCCGGGCCCGGGCCCGCGCCCGCTTCCAGCCGAGCAGCGCGGGCACGGTCGCGGTGTTGTCCAGGACGGTGCGGTGCGGGAAGAGGCCCACCTGCTGGATGACGTACCCGATGCGGCGGCGCAGCCGCACCGGGTCGACGCCGGCGATGTCCCGGCCGTCGACGAGGATCCGGCCGGAGGTCGGTTCGATGAGCCGGTTCACCATCATCATGGTCGTCGTCTTGCCGCACCCGGACGGCCCGACGAGCGTCACCAGTTCGCCCTCGGCGACCTCGAAGGAGAGGCCGTCCACGGCCGTCGTACCGTCCGGATACCGCTTGGTGACCTGCTCGAACCGGATCATTCCCCCACGCTACGGCAGCCGGCCCGGCCCCTCATCCCGCCGTGCCCCGACCGGCGGACCGCGCCCGCCGAGGGGTCATCCGAGCAGGATCACCTCCAGCGTGCGGGGGCCGTGCACGCCCTCCACCCGGTCCAGTTCGATGTCGCTGGTGGCCGACGGACCCGAGATCCAGGTCAAGGGGCGCGCCGGGTCGAGGCGTTCGAGGGCCTGCGGGACGGAGGAGACGACCTGGTCCGGGACGCGGACGACACAGATGTGGTGGTCCGGGATCAGCGACACGCGGCGCCGGCCCTGGTCCGGGGAGCCGTCGAGCACGAGGGTGCCGGTCTCCGCGATCGCCACGGCACAGCCGGTCACCACGCTGTCCACCCGGTCCAGCCGCGCGGCGGTGAGTGCCGCCCGGTCGTGGACCCGCACAGGATCGGCCTCGGCCAGCCACCCGGGCGGCAGCCCCGGCGGCACCAGCACCTCCCGGGAACCGCGCTCGGCGAGCAGCCGCATGACAACCGTCGGCAGTTCCTCCGCGTCCGTGCGGTGCACGATCGCCCGGTAGTCCGCCAGGTTCTCCGCCAGCAGCTCCACCGTCTCCGCGACGGTGCGCTCCCCGTGCGCGCGCAGGTAGTCCCGGGGCACGGCCTCCTCGTACGGCCGCTGGTCCGGGGTGACGTCCGCGAGGGCCCGCCGCACCCGCCCCAGAATCCGCTCCCTGCTGTTCACCTGTCGCCGTCCTTCCCGCCGCGGGTGCGCTGCCACCAGTCCCGGAAGGGCTCCGGGGGCACGGCAGGCAGATCCCGCGCGCCGCTCCACGCCCGGCCAGGACCCGGCAGGGTGCGCGGATGCAGCCGGCGCGTCCGGGAGGCCAGCCGCTGGCCCGCGCGCAGGGCGCCGGGGTGGGCGAACGCCCAGCGTGCCGCCCGCATCGCCGCCCGCTCGGCCGCGTGCCCCTTCGCCGGTTTCAGCAGCACCTTGTTGCCCCGGCGCACGGCCGGGCCGCCTTCCACCACCCGCTCCCTCAGGTGCACCAGCACCTCGGGGATGTCGATGGCGACCGGGCACACCTCGTAGCAGGCCCCGCACAGCGACGAGGCGTACGGCAGGGAGGCGTCGATCTCGCTGCCCGTGCCCCGCAGCTGGGGGCTGAGGATGGCGCCGATGGGGCCCGGGTAGACCGAGCCGTAGGCGTGCCCGCCCGCCCGCTCGTACACCGGGCACACGTTCAGGCAGGCCGAGCAGCGGATGCAGCGCAGCGCCTGGCGGCCCACGGTGTCGGCGAGGGTGTCGGTGCGGCCGTTGTCGAGCAGCACCAGGTGGAAGGCGCGCGGGCCGTCCTCGTCCGTGGTGCCGGTCCACATGCTGGTGTACGGGTTCATGCGCTCGGCGGTCGAGGAGCGGGGCAGGGTCTGCAGGAAGACCTCCAGGTCCCGCCAGGTGGGCACGGTCTTCTCGATGCCGACGACCGAGATCAGTGTCTCGGGCAGGGTCAGGCACATCCGGCCGTTGCCCTCGGACTCGACGACCACGAGGGTGCCGGTCTCGGCGACCATGAAGTTGGCGCCGGAGATGCCGACCTTCGCCCGCAGGAACTTCTCCCGCAGGTGCAGCCGGGCCGCCTCGGCGAGGTCGGCGGGCGTGTCCGTCAGGTCCTCGGGCGCCGGCCGGCCCCACTCGCCCATCTCGTGCGCGAAGATGTCCCGGATCTCGCCCCGGTTGCGGTGGATGGCGGGGACGAGGATGTGCGAGGGGCGGTCCTTGCCCAACTGCACGATCAGCTCGGCGAGATCGGTCTCGTAGGCGCGGATGCCCGCCGCCGCGAGGGCCTCGTTCAGCTCGATCTCCTGCGTGGCCATCGACTTGACCTTGACGACCTCCGACTCGCCGGTGGCCCTGACCAGTTCGGTGACGATCCGGTTGGCCTCCGCGGCGTCGGCCGCCCAGTGCACCGTACCGCCGGCCGCGGTGACCGACTCCTCCAACTGCTCCAGGTACCGGTCGAGATGGCGCAGGGTGTGGTCCTTGATCCGGCGGCCCGCCTCGCGCAGTTCCGCCCAGTCGGCCAACTCGCCGACGGCACGGGCCCGTTTGGCGCGGATGGTGTGGGTGGCGTGGCGCAGGTTGCCGCGCAGGGTGGGGTTGCGGACGGCCTCCCGCGCGGCCTCCGGAAACGCGGGCATGCCGACGAACGTGCCGCTCACAGCGCCGGTTCCTCCTCCGTGCTCGCCAGGATCTCCGCGAGGTGTACCGGCCGCATGCCGCTGCCCAGCCGGCTCATCGTGCCGCCGATGTGCATGAGGCAGGAGTTGTCGGCCGCGCACAGCACCTCGGCGCCCGTCGACTCCGCGTCGCGCACCTTGTCCACGCCCATCGCCGCCGACACCGCGGCGTTCTTCACCGCGAATGTGCCGCCGAACCCGCAGCACTCCGCGGCCCCCGGCAGCTCGGCCAGCTCCAGCCCCTTCACCGCCTCCAGCAGTCGGCGCGGCCGGTCCCCGAGCCCGAGTCCGCGCAGCCCGTGACAGGTCGGGTGGTAGGTGACCCTGTGCGGGTAGTAGGCGCCCACGTCCGTCACCCCGAGCACGTCCACCAGAAACTCCGTCAGCTCGTACGTCTTCGGCACCACCGGCGCCAGCGCCCGGGCGAGCCCGTCCCCGCGCCCCTCGGCCCGGGCCCGCTCGCCCAGCCGCGGATACAGCTCCCGCACCATCGCCCCGCACGACCCGGACGGGGTCACGATCGCCTCGTAGTCGCGGAAGACATCGGAGAAGTGCCAGGCCAGCGGCTCGGCCTCGTGCCGGTAGCCGGTGTTGTAGTGCGCCTGCCCGCAGCAGGTCTGGTCCATCGGGAAGTCGACGTCGACACCCAGTCTGGTCAGCAGCTTCACCACGGCCCGGCCGGTGTCCGGATACAGCGTGTCGTTGACACAGGTCAGGAACAGGGCGACACGCATCGGGCTCCTCGGTGTCGGTCGTCGGACGGGTCGATCGGATCATCGGACGATTGCAGGGTAGTCGGCGGGGTCCGGCCGCGGGGAGAACGCGGCTCACCGCGCGGCGAGCCGCTCCTCGGCCGCCCGCCACCGGCCGGTGTCCCCCCGGGGTGAGTACCGGGTGAGCGGCTGGGTACGGGTCAGCAGCCGGCGCAGCGCGGGCAGATCGCCGGCGAGTCCGTGCGCGCGGGCCTGCACCAGCACATTGCCCAGGGCCGCCGCCTCGGTGGCGCCCGCGACGACCGGCAGCCCGCAGGCGTCGGCCGTCAGCTGGCACAGCAGCGCGTTGCGGGTGCCGCCGCCGACGAGGTGCACCACGTCCACCGGATGGTCGGCCAGCCGGGCCGCGTCCAGCACGGCCCGCCGGTGCGCGAGGGCCAGCGAGTCCAGGATGCACCGGGTCACCTCGGCCGGGGTCACCGGCACCGGCTGCCCCGACGCCCGGCACGCCTCGGCGATCCGCTCCGGCATCCGGCCCGGCGCGAGGAACGCCGCGTCCCCGGCGTCCACCACCGAACGCAGCGTCGGCACGGCCGCCGCCTGCCGCAGCAGCAGCCCCAGGTCCGGCTCCCCCCAGGCCCGTACGCACTCCTGGAGCAGCCACAGCCCCATGATGTTGCGCAGGTAGCGGACCGTGCCGTCCAGCCCCAGCTCGTTGGTGAAGTTCGCCGCCCGGCTCTCCTCGGTCAGCACCGGCGCGGTCAGCTCCAGGCCGGCCAGGGACCAGGTGCCGGTGCAGATGTAGGCGAACCGCTCGTGCGTCGCCGGGACCGCCACCACCGCCGACGCGGTGTCGTGCGAGCCGACCGCCGTCACCGGCACCGGGCCGCGCAGCCCGGTCTCCGCCAGCACCTCGGGCCGCAGCGTCCCGGCCGGGTCGCCGGGCTGCCGCAGCGGCGCGAACAGGCCGAGGTCGATGCCCAGCCGGTCGGCGACGCCGTGCGCCCAGGTACGGGTCCGGGGGTCGACGAGCTGGGTGGTGGAGGCATTGGTCAGCTCGGTGCCCTGTTCGCCGGTGAGCCAGTACGTCAGCAGGTCCGGGACGAGCAACACCCGTGCCGCGAGGGCGAACCGGGCGGTCGAGCGGTCCGCCGTGAGCTGGTACAGCGTGTTGAACGGCGCGTACTGGATGCCGGTCGCCGCGTACAGCTCCGCCGCCGGCACGGTCGCCCACACCTTCTCCGCGACCCCCTCGGTGCGGGCGTCGCGATAGTGGACCGGGTTGCCGAGCAGCGCCCCCGCGCCGTCCAGCAGGCCGTAGTCGACCGCCCAGCTGTCGATGCCGACCGAGGCGAGCCGGCCACCGCCGCGGGCGCCCGCCGCCCGCAGCCCGTCCAGGACACCGCCGTAGAGCGCGAGGATGTCCCAGCGCAGGCCCTCCGGGAGCCGCAGCGGCCGGTTCGGGAACCGGTGCGCCTCGGTCAGCTCCACGGAGTCCGGGCCCACCCGGCCCACCATGACCCGCCCGCTGGACGCGCCCAGGTCGACGGCCGCGTACGCCTTCACGCCCGCGCTCATCGCAGGAACGCGGCCGCCACACCCGCGTCGACCGGGATGTGCAGCCCGGTGGTGTGCGTGAGGTCCCCGCCCGTCAGCGCGAACACCGCGTTCGCCACGTGCTCGGGCAGCACCTCGCGCTTGAGCAGGGTCCGCTGCGCGTAGAACTCGCCCAGCTTCTCCTCCGGCACCCCGTAGACCGCGGCCCGCCGAGCCCCCCAGCCCCCGGCGAAGATGCCGGAGCCGCGCACCACACCGTCCGGGTTGACCCCGTTCACCCGGATGCCGTGCTCGCCCAGCTCGGCCGCCAGCAGCCGCACTTGGTGGGCCTGGTCGGCCTTGGTGGCGGAGTAGGCGATGTTGTTCGGCCCGGCGAAGACGCCGTTCTTGGAGACGATGTACACGAGGTCGCCACCGAGTCCCTGCGCCGTCATCACCCGCGCCGCCTCCCGGGACACCAGGAACGAGCCGCGGGCCATGATGTCGTGCTGGAGGTCCCAGTCCCGGGCGGTGGTCTCCAGCAGCGGCTTGGACACGGAGATCCCGGCGTTGTTGACGACCAGGTCGACCCCGCCGAAGGCGAGCGCCGCCGACCGGAACGCGGCGGTGATCTGCTCCTCGGAGGTGACGTCCACGGTGACGGCGACGGCCTGGTCCGGCCCGCCCAGTTCCTCGGCGACCCGCGCCGCGCCCTCGGCGTTCAGGTCGGCGACGACGACACACGCCCCCTCCGCGGCCAGCCGGTGCGCGATGGCCCTGCCGATCCCGCTGCCCGCCCCCGTCACCAGCGCCACACGCGTGGCGAGCGGCTTGGGCGCGGGCATCCGCCGGAGCTTGGCCTCCTCCAGCGCCCAGTACTCGATGCGGAACTTCTCCGCCTCCTCGATCGGCGCGTACGACGAGACGGCCTCGGCGCCCCGCATCACATTGATCGCGTTGACGTAGAACTCGCCGGCCACCCGGGCGGTCTGCTTGTCCTTGCCGAAGCTGAACATGCCGACGCCCGGGATCAGCACGACGGCCGGGTCGGCGCCGCGCATGGCGGGGGAGTCGGGCCGGGCGTGCCGCCGGTAGTAGGCGGCGTACTCCTCCCGGTAGGCGGCGTGCAGTTCCCTCAGCCGGGCGACGGCGTCCACGAGCGGGGCGGCCGGCGGCAGGTCCAGCACGAGCGGCCGCACCTTGGTGCGCAGGAAGTGGTCCGGGCAGGAGGTGCCGAGGGCGGCCAACCGGGGGTGCTCGGCGCGGGCCAGGAAGTCCAGGACCACGTCGGAGTCGTCGAAGTGCCCCACCTGCGGCCGGTCCTGTGACGCGAGGCCCCGGACGTACGGCGCGAGCGCGGCGGCCCGCTCCCGCCGCTCCGCCTCGGGCAGCGCCTCGTACCCGGCGACGACCGGCCCGAACGGCTCCGCCCTGCCCCGCTCGGCGAGGAACGCCTCGGCGGTGCGGATGATGTACAGCGAGTTGCGCTCGCACTCCTCCGACGTCTCGCCCCAGGCGGTGATGCCGTGCCCGCCGAGGACGCAGCCGACCGCCCGCGGGTTGTCCCGCTTGATCGCGGCGATGTCCAGCCCGAGCTGGAACCCGGGCCGCCGCCACGGCACCCACACCACGCGGTCCCCGAAGCACTCGGCGGTCAGCTTCTCCCCGTCGGCCGCGCAGGCGAGCGCGATACCGGAGTCCGGGTGCAGATGGTCCACGTGCGGGGCGTCGACCAGGGCGTGCATGGCGGTGTCGATGGAGGGCGCGGCCCCGCCCTTGCCGTGCAGGCAGTAGTCGAAGGCCCCGACCATCTCGTCCTCGCGCTCCACACCGGGGTACACCCCGGTCAGGGCCCGCACCCGGTCCAGCCGCAGCACGGCCAGCCCGGCGTCGGTGAGCGTGCCGAGGTCGCCCCCGGACCCCTTGACCCACATCAGCTCCACATCACCCCCGGTCACGGGATCGGTGGCGGTGCCCTTGGCGGAGGCGTTCCCGCCGGCGTAGTTGGTGTTGCGGGGGTCGGAGCCGAGACGGTGGGAGCGGGAGAGGAGAGCGGCTACTTGGGGATGGGTGGTCATGGCTGTCGGTTCTTTCCAGGAGAGGGAACGTTACGAAGGGGCGCGGGGAACTGCGTGACCGGCCGAAGACGGCCCGCACCCCGCGACGGAACAGCGACCCGGCAGACGCTCACGCCCCCCAGCCCGCCTGCTCCCCACCGACCCGCTCGGCGACGATCTTCTCGGCCCACCCGGACCGGGCATACGCGGCCATCGGATCGGGGTCCACCCCCATCTCCTCCCGGACCGCACGGAGCAACGGCCGCACATCCGTGTCGTACGCGTCCATCAGCACGGCGTTGGCCCCCAGCACGTCCCCCGCGGCCTGCGCCTTCGCCAACGCGTCCCTGTCGACCAACAGCGCCTTCGCCGTGGCCTCCTGAACGTTCATCACGGAGCGGATGATCGCCGGGATCTTCGGCTCGATGTTGTGGCACTGGTCGAGCATGAACGCGACCTCGGAGGTGAACCCCCCGCCGCGCACCACCTCGTACATGATCCGGAACAGCTGGAAGGGATCGGCCGCCCCCGCCATCAGGTCGTCGTCGGCGTAGAACCGCGAGTTGAAGTCGAACCCGCCGAGCTTGTCCTCCCGCAGCAGTGTGGCGACGATGAACTCGATGTTGGTGCCCGGCGCGTGGTGCCCGGTGTCCACCACCACCCGCGCCTTGTCGCCGAGTCCCAGGCAGTGGGCGTATGCGGTCCCCCAGTCGGGCACGTCCGTGGTGTAGAACGCGGGCTCGAAGAGCTTGTACTCCAGCAGCATCCGCTGTTCCTCACCGAGCCGCGCGTACACCTCGGCCAGCCCCTCGGCCAGCCGGTCCTGGCGGGCGCGCACATCGTCCTGCCCGGGGTAGTTGGTGCCGTCCGCGAACCACAGCTTCAGGTCCCGGGAGCCGGTGGCGTCCATGATGTCGACGCAGCGCAGCAGGTGGTCCACGGCCTTGCGCCGTACCGCCGCGTCCGGGTGGCAGACGCTGCCCAGCTTGTAGGCGTCGTCCTGGAAGGTGTTGGAGTTGATCGTGCCCAGCCGCACCCCCTGGTCCTCGGCGTACTTCGCGAGCGCGGCGTAGTCCTCCACGGTGTCCCAGGGGATGTGCAGGGCGACCGACGGCGCGACCCCGGTGAACGCGTGCACCCGCGCCGCGTCCTGGATCTTCTCCCAGGGCGAGCGCGGCACCCCGGCCTGCGCGAACACCTTGAACCGGGTGCCCGAGTTCCCGTACGCCCACGACGGCGTCTCGACGGCCTGGGTCTTGAGCGCGGCCTTCACCGCGGCGAGGTCGGTCACTTCAGGGCTCCTGTGGATATCGGGCGGACGACGGACCGAGTGTATGAAACGATTCAGAACGGCAAGCTAGGGGCCGTCACCAGGGGTGTCAAGCACTCCGGCCAACCCGGTCACCGCGACCGTGCCATACCCGAGCGATGCTCGAAAGTTTTTCGATCCGGGCCCATTGACGTGACAGGGGCACGGTGTCTACGGTCCCGGCAATCCACTTGAAACCTTTCACGGCATTGTGGGCGGCTCCGCGGCCCCCGCGCCGGTGCCGTCGAGGAGCCCCATGACCCATCCGCCCGGCCCGGGACCTCTCCCGGTGCTCGCGCTGAAGGGCGTCTCCAAGTCCTTCGGCGCCGTACGCGCCCTGCGGGACGTCTCCCTGGAGCTGCTGCCCGGTGAGGCGCACGCCCTGGCCGGCGAGAACGGCGCGGGCAAGTCGACGCTGATCAAGATCCTCGCCGGGGTGCACCGCCCGGACACCGGGCAGGTGCTGCTCGACGGCGGACCCGTCGTCCTCCACGGCCCCGGCGACGCCCGTGCCGTCGGCATCGCCGTCATCCACCAGGAACCCACCCTGTTCCCGGACCTGTCGGTCGCCGAGAACATCTTCATGGGCCGCGGGCCCACCCGTGCCCTCGGCCGGATCGACCACAAGGCCACCCGCGCGGCGACGGCCGCGCTGATGCGGCGGCTCGGCGTCGGTCTCGACCCCGGGCGGCCCGCCCGCGGACTGTCCATCGCCGACCAGCAGCTGGTGGAGATCGCCAAAGCGCTCTCCTTCGACGCCCGGGTCCTGATCATGGACGAGCCGACCGCCGCCCTCACCGGCAGCGAGGCCGCCCGGCTCTTCGGCGTCGTGCGCACCCTGCGCGAGCAGGGCGCCGCCGTGCTGTTCGTCTCCCACCGGCTTCAGGAGATCCTCGAAATCTGCCAGAAGGTGACCACCCTGCGCGACGGCACCCGGATCGCCACCGAGCCCCTCGCGGGAATGACCGAGGACGACCTGATCCGCCGCATGGTCGGCCGCGACCTGGCCGAGCTGTACCCGAAGCGGCACGTCCGCGCCGGCGACGTCGCCCTCAGCGTGCGCCGGCTGACCCGCGAGGGCGTCTTCACCGACGTCTCCTTCGACGTGCGGCGCGGCGAGATCGTCGGCCTCGCCGGGCTGGTGGGGGCCGGCCGCACCGAGGTCGCCCGGGCCGTGTTCGGCGTCGACCGCCGGGACGCGGGCGAGGTGGAGGTCGCCGGCCGGCCGCTTCCCAACGGCGCGCCGTCGGCCGCGATGGCCGCCGGACTGGCCCTCGTCCCCGAGGACCGGCGGGCCCAGGGCCTGGTGATGAACCTGTCCGTCGAACGGAACATCGGCCTGACCGGCCTGCGCACGACCGCCCGCGCCGGCCTGGTGCACCGGCGCGCCGAACGCCGCCGGTCCCTGGACTGGGCGGTGCGGCTCCAGGTGAAGTACGCCCGGATCGCGGACGCCGTCTCCACCCTGTCCGGCGGCAACCAGCAGAAGGTCGTCCTCGCCAAGTGGCTCGCCACCGCCCCGAAGGTACTCGTCGTGGACGAGCCGACCCGGGGCATCGACGTCGGCACCAAGGCCGAAGTGCACCGCCTGCTGGGGGAGCTGGCCGCCGACGGGGTGGCCGTCCTGATGATCTCCTCCGATCTGCCGGAGATCCTCGGCATGGCCGACCGGGTCCTGGTGATGCACGAGGGCCGGATCACCGCCGACCTCCCGCGCGCCGCCGCCACCGAGGAGACCGTGCTGGCCGCCGCCACCGGGAGGGCCGCCGCATGACGGTGACCACCACGGACGAGCCCTCCGCCGCCGGGACACCCCCCTCCGGCGGCGCCCGGCTCCTGGAGCGCGTCCTCAGGATGCGCGAACTCGCCGTCCTCGCCGTCTTCCTGGTGATGATCGCGGTCACCCAGGCGGGCAACAGCCGGTTCCTGTCCGAGCAGGGCGTGAAGGACCTGCTGCTGAACGCGGCCGTCCTGGTGCTGGTCGCCACCGGACAGTCGCTGGTCGTCCTCACCCGCAACGTCGACCTGTCCGTCGGCTCCACGCTCGGGATCAGCGCCTTCGCCGCCGGCACCTGGCTGCACGGGGGCGGGAACGCGGTCGTCGCGGTGCTCGTCGCGGTCCTGCTCGGCGTCTGCTGCGGGCTGCTCAACGGCCTGCTCGTCAGCCTCGGCCGGGTTCCGGCCCTCGTCGTCACCCTCGGCACCCTCTACGTCGTGCGGGGCGCCGACTCCCTCTGGGTGGGCGCCCGCCAGATCACCGCCGCCGATCTGCCCGCAGGCTTCGCCGACTTCGGCTCCGGCGGCATCCTCGCGGTGCCCTGGCTCGCGCTGATCGCGCTGGCGGTGCTGGTGGCCACGGCGTACTACCTCAAGCACTACCCCGGCGGCCGGGAACTGTACGCGCTCGGCTCCAGCCCCGAGGCGGCCCGGCTGGCCGGCATCCCCGTGCGCCGCCGGATACTGGCCGCCTACACGTGCTGCGGCGCCCTCGCCGGACTGGCCGGAGCGCTGTACCTGGCGCGGTTCGGCAACGTCGACTCCGGCACCGGCAGCGGCTACGAACTCACCGTGGTCAGCGCGGTGGTGGTCGGCGGCGTCGCCTTCACCGGCGGGTCCGGCAGCGTGTACGGCGCCGCGCTCGGCGCCCTGCTGCTCACCTCCGTGGGCAGCGTGCTGCCCGCGCTCGGCGTCAGCTCCGTGTGGGTGCTCGCCATCGACGGCGCCCTCCTGCTGCTCGCCATCGCCGTGGACCGGGTCGTCGCGCTGCGGGTGGCCACCGCCCTGAAGAAGAGTCCGGGCCCGAGGAGGCCCGCCATGGCGAAGGGGAACGCCGGTGCCTGAGTCACGAACGGGAACGCCGGTGCGTGAGTCGCGGAGGGCGACGCCGGTGCGTGGGTCACGAACGGGAACGCCGGTGCGGGGGTCACGAACGGGAACGCCGGTGCGGGGGTCACGGAAGGGAACACCGGTGCCTGAGCCGCGCAGGGGAACGCGGATGTCCGAAGCCGCGAAGGAGGGCACCCGTGCCTGAGCCGCTCACCCGCGCGGTCCGCTGGGACACGGTCGTCGGCGCGCTGCTGATCGTGCTGTCGCTGCTGTCGTTCGGCTGCGTCGACGGCTTCGGCAACGCGCTCAACCTGTCGTTCCTGCTCGGCAACACGCTCCCGATCGCGCTGATCGCCCTGCCGATGACGCTCCTGGTGGTCTCCGGTGACGTCGACCTGTCCGTGGCGTCCACCGCGGGCCTGTCCGGCGCGGTGCTGGGCCGGCTGTGGAACGAGGGCCTGGCCATCCAGACGATTATCCCGCTGTGCCTGCTGCTGGGCGTGGCGTGCGGGCTCGTCAACGGCCTGCTGGTGACCCGGCTCGGGCTGCCCTCGCTCGCGGTCACCATCGGCACGCTCGCCGCGTACCGGGGGATCGCGCAGATCGTGCTGGGCTCCGACACGGTGACCGACTTCCCGCCGCAGTACCTGGACTTCGCGGCCGGCCGCATCGGCGACTCCTTCCTGCCGCGCGCCTTCCCCCTCTTCCTGGTGCTGCTCGCCCTCGCCGCGGTGGTGCTGCACGCCACCCCGTTCGGCCGCTCGCTGTACGCGATCGGGGCCGGGGAGGAGGCGGCGCGGTTCGCCGGCATCCGGGTCAGGCGGACCAAGCTCGTGCTGTTCGTCGCCACCGGGTTCATGTCCGCGCTCACCGGGGTGTTCTGGGCGCTGCACTACGCCAGCGCCCGCTACGACAACGCCACCGGGCTCGAACTGTCCGTCGTGGCCGCCGTGTTGCTCGGCGGAATCGACTTCGACGGGGGCCGGGGCACGATCGGCGGCGCCCTCGCCGGGGTCTTCCTGCTGGGCGCGCTGCAGAACGTGATGAGCCTGCTCGACGTCTCGGCCCAGTCGCAGACCGTGGTGACCGGTGTGCTGCTCGTGGTGTCCGTGCTCGGGCCCCGGCTGGCCCGGCGGTTCGCCGTGGCACGACGGCCGGCCTAGACCCCTTTTCCCCGGACGAAGGACGCCTACGATGCCGCACCCCTCCCCGCGCCGCGCCCGCGTGCTGCTCGCCGCCGGCACCGGGCTCGCCCTCGCGCTCACCGCCTGCGGCGGCACCACCAAGGACGACGTCAAGGCGGACTACGCCGCCCCCGCGCCCGCCGGCCCGGCCGACCCGGGCGCCGCGACCAAGAAGGACCTGACCGTCGGATTCCTGCCCAAGCAGGTCAACAACCCCTACTTCACCACCGCCGGCAAGGGCGGCGAGCGGGCCCTCGCCGAACTCGGCTCGCACTACAAGGAGGTCGGTCCGGGCAGCGCCACCGACACCGCCGGGCAGGTGAGTTACGTCAACACCCTCACCCAGCAGCGGGTGGACGCCATCGCCGTGTCCGCGCAGGACCCCGGCGCCCTGTGCACCGCGCTGAGGCAGGCCATGCGGGGCGGCATCAAGGTCGTCACCTACGACTCCGACACCACCCCCGGCTGCCGCAACGCCTTCGTCTCGCCGGCCGGTGCGGAGGACCTGGGCCGTGTCCAAGTGCGGCTGCTCGCCCGGCAGATCGGCTACAAGGGCGAGATCGCGATCCTGTCCGCCGCGCAGACCGCGACCAACCAGAACACCTGGATCGGCCATATGAAGGACGAGCTGAAGGACCCGAAGTACAAGGACATCCGGCTCGTCGGCATCGCCTACGGCAACGACGACGCCCAGCAGTCCTTCCAGCAGACCCAGGGCCTGCTCCAGGAACACCCGGACCTGAAGGGGATCATCTCCCCGACCACCGTCGGCATCAAGGCCGCCGCCCGGTACCTGTCCGGGTCCAAGTACCGGGGCAAGGTCCGGCTGACCGGCCTCGGCACCCCGAACGACCTGCGCCGGTACGTCAAGAACGGCACCGTCGAGGCCTTCGCGCTGTGGGACCCGGACAGGCTCGGCGCGCTCGCGGCCCGCACCGCCGTCGCGCTGGCCTCCGGGCAGATCAGCGGCAGGCGGGGCGAGACCTTCCGGTCCGGCGGGACGACGTACACCCTCGGCGAGAACGGCGTGATCGACCTCGGCGAGCCGACCGTGTTCGACGCCCGCACCATCGACCGGTACCACTTCTGAGAGGACGGAGACTGTTCATGCAGCGCGTGTGCTTCCTGCTGAAGGTCAGGACGGACCGGCTCGCGGAGTACCGGGCGCGGCACGCGGCCGTCTGGCCGGAGATGCTCGACGCCCTGAAGGCGGCCGGCTGGCACAACTACTCGCTGTTCCTGCGCGAGGACGGCCTGCTCGTCGGCTACCTGGAGACCGAGGACTTCGCCGCCGCCCAGGCCGGCATGGCCGCCACCGAGGTCAACGCCCGCTGGCAGCGGGAGATGGCGCCCTTCTTCGAATCCCTGGACGGCACCCGGCCCGACGAGGCCATGCGACCGCTCACCGAAGTGTTCCACCTCGCCTGAAGTCCGGGAGCCACGCGGATGAGACCCTCGCTGACCGGACCGGCCCGCACCCGACTGGACGCCCGCGCCCTGTACTTCGTCTCCTACGACGGCCTGGTCAACACCAACTCCTTCCAGAAACACGGCCTGCTGACCCACGGCGGCCACCAGTACGCCGTCTGGTACACGGCGAGCCGCGAGGCGGTCGTGGCCCGCCGCGCGCTCGGCACCGCCGCCTGGACGGCCGTCACCCTGCCCCACCGGCTGAAGGCCGACGACTCCCACAACGTCATCTGCATGGGCGTCTCCCCGGTGGACGGCCGCCTGCACCTGAACCTCGACTCCCACAGCGACGGCTTCCACTACGTCAAGTCCGTCGCCGGACTCCTTGACGATCCCTCCGGCACCGCCTGGGGCCCGTCCGCCTTCGGTGCCGTACGGACCACCCTGGACGGCCTGCCGCTCACCGAGCGGTTCACCTACCCGCAGTTCCTCACCACCCCCGAGGGCCGGCTCCAGCTGTCCTACCGGGCCGGCGTCTCCGGGAACGGCCGCAACGCCCTCGCGGAGTACGACGGTTCCCGGTGGACCGCGCTGGGGGAGTGGTCCGGCGCCACCGGCACGTACACCAGCGCGCACGGCTCCAGCACCGCCCGCAGCATGTACCTGCACGGCCTCGACTACGACCGGCGCGGCCGGCTGCACGCCCTGTTCACCTGGCGGGAGCGGGACCCGGCCGTCCTCGCCGACGGCGGCGGACTGACCAACCACGACACCGGCTACGTCACGTCCGACGACCGCGGCCGGACCTGGCGCGACGACGCGGGCACCGTGGTGGGCACCACCGGCGGGCCGGACCGGGTCCGCGTCACCGACCCCGGCCTGGTCGTCGACCCGCTGGGCCCGGACCACTGCCTGATGAACCAGGAGAGTCAGTGCACCGACTCGGCCGGCCTGCCGCACGGAGTCGTCAGCCACCTCCCCGTCCGCCTCGGCCCGCGGCCCGGCGGCTACGCCGCGGCCCGCACCGCCCACGCCCGCGCCCACCATCTGCGCAAGACCGCCGCCGGCACCTGGCTGAAGACCGAGATCCCCGTCCCGCTGCGCTCCAGCCAGCGCACCAGGCTGGTCCTGGACCGCCACGACAACGCCTACGCCGTGCTGCCCCGCGGCCGGATCGCCGCCGCCTCGGCGGCCCGTGGGTACACCGACTGGGCGCTGCTGTTCGACGGCGCCGGGCTGAACGCGTTCGGCGAGGTGGTGGTGGACGAGACCCGGATCGCGGCGGACGGCGTCCTGTCGTTCATGTACCAGGAGAAGTCCGCCGGTACGACGCCCTCACCGCTGTACGTGGCCGACTTCGCCCTGCCCGCGTGACGGTAATGTGAGGCTCGTCCCGCCGCATCCCGTCCCCTGGAGGTCCGAAACCCGATGGCCCAGTCGGTGGGTATCAAGGACGTCGCCCGCGCCGCCGGAGTGTCCGTGGGCACGGTGTCCAACGTCATCAACCGCCCGGACACCGTGGCGAGCGAGACCCGGGCCCGGGTGCTGTCCGCGATCGACCGGCTCGGCTACGTCCGCAGCGAGTCGGCGCGCCAGCTACGGGCGGGCCGCAGCCGGATCATGGGGCTGCTCGTGCTCGACATGGGCAACCCGTTCTTCGTGGACGTGGCCCGCGGCGCCGAACGGGCCGCCCGGAACGCCGGGCTGGGCGTGATGGTGTGCAACAGCGCCCAGGACGCGGCCGAGGAGGCCGAGTACCTCTCGCTCTTCGCCGAACAGCGGGTGCGGGGCGTGCTGCTGACCCCGGCCGACGCCACCGGCCGCAACATCGCCGCCTTCCGCCGGCACGGCATCCCGTTCGTGCTGGTCGACCGGGTCGCCGAGGGCACCACCGAGTGCTCGGTGTCGGTGGACGACATCGCGGGCGGCGCGCTCGCGGTGCGCCACCTGGTGGACGCCGGGCACCGCTCCATCGCCTACGTCAGCGGGCCGCCCGGGCTGAACCAGGTCCGCGACCGGCGCACCGGCGCGCTGTCCGCGCTCGCCGAGGCCGGGCTCGGGCCCGAGGCGCTGCGCGAACTGCCCACCGAACGCCTCGACGTGGCCGCGGGCCGGGACGCGGGCGCCCGGCTGCTCGGCCTCGCCGACCGCCCCACCGCCGTCTTCTGCGCCAACGACCTGCTCGCCCTCGGCCTGCTCCAGGCCATGTACGCGGCGGGCGTCGCCGTCCCCGACGAACTGGCGATCGTCGGCTACGACGACATCGAGTTCGCCGCCGCGGCGGCCGTCCCGCTCACCTCCGTACGCCAGCCCGCCGTCACCCTGGGCACCCTCGCCGCCGAACTGCTGCTGGAGGAGACCGAGCGGGGCGAGCGGGCCCACGAGCACCGCCGGGTGGTGCTCCAGCCGGAGCTGGTGGTGCGCCGCTCCAGCCTGGTCGCGCGCTGACCGCCCGTCCGGTGTCCGAACGGTGATCCCGGGGTGCGGCCCGCGCGCGCTCATGTGCTGAACTGGGACGCGTCCGTACCGCCCGTTCCGGGAGACCCGTTGAGCCACAGCTACCGCCAGCCCGGCGTCGTCCTCACCGACCACCACTTCACCGTGCCCCTCGACCACGCCGACCCGGGGGGCGAGACCATCGAGCTGTACGCCCGCGAGGCGGTGGCGAGCGGCAAGGCCGGGCAGGACCTGCCCTGGCTGGTGTATCTCACGGGTGGCCCCGGCTTCGGGGCGAATCGTTTCGTCGGACGTCAGTCCTGGCTCGACCGGGCCCTGGAGGAGTACCGCGTCCTGCTGCTCGACCAGCGCGGCACCGGCCGCTCCACCCCCGCCACCCGGCAGACGCTCCCGCTGCGCGGCGGCCCCGCCGCCCAGGCCGACTACCTCACCCACTTCCGCGCCGACTCCATCGTCCGCGACTGCGAGGCCATCCGCCCCCGCCTCACCGGCGGCGCCCCGTGGACCGTGCTCGGCCAGAGCTACGGCGGCTTCTGCACCGTGTCGTACCTCTCCCTCGCCCCCGAGGGCGTGCACACCGCACTGATCACCGGCGGCCTGCCGTCCCTGCACGCCCACGCCGACGACGTCTACCGGGCGGCCTACCCGCGCATCGAGCGCAAGGTCGCCGCCCACTACGACCGCTATCCCGAGGACGTGCGACGGGCCCGCCGGATCGCCGACCACCTCCTCACCCACGACGTGGTCCTGCCGAACGGCTACCGCTTCACCGTGGAGGCGTTCCAGTCCCTCGGCCTGATGCTCGGCACGACCGACGGCAGCCACCGGCTGCACCTGCTGCTGGAGGACGCCTTCGTGCGCACTCCTGCCGGCCACGAGCTGTCCGACGCCTTCCAGGAACAGGCGCAGACCCTGCTGTCGTACGCCGCCCACCCGCTCTACGCCCTCGTCCACGAGTCGATCTACGGCCAGGACGCCCGCCCCACGGCCTGGGCCGCCGAACGCGTCCGCGCCGAGTTCCCGCGGTTCGACGCTGCCAAGGCGCTCACCGGGGACGGCCCGGTGCTCTTCACCGGCGAGACCGTCCACCCCTGGATGTTCGAGGCCGACCCCGCCCTGCGGCCCCTGCGCGAGACCGCCGACCTGCTCGCCGCCCGCACCGACTGGCGCCCGCTGTACGACCCGGCCCGCCTCGCCGCCAACGAGGTCCCCGTCGCCGCCGCCGTCTACCACGACGACATGTTCGTGGACGCCACCCACTCCCTGGAGACCGCCGCCGCCATCCGCGGCCTGCGCCCCTGGGTCACCAACGAGTACGAGCACGACGGCCTGCGCACGGCACCCCGGGTCCTGGACCGGCTGCTGTCCCTGGTCCGCGACGAGGCATGACGGGCGGGCCGCACCGGCTTGACCCTCCCCCTACGTCAGGCCGCAGCCTGTGACCGGACGAAAGGGCGGGCACATGGGCTACTCGGTGGGCCAGGTCGCGGCGTTCGCCGGGGTGACCGTGCGGACGCTGCACCACTACGACAGGACGGGGCTGCTCTCGCCCGGCGAGCGCAGCCCCGCCGGCTACCGCCGCTACGGCGACGCCGACCTGGCCCGGCTCCAGCAGATCCTCTTCTACCGGGAACTGGGCTTCCCGCTCGACGAGATCGCCGCCATCCTGCGCGACCCGCACGCCGACGCACTCGGCCATCTGAGGGAACGCCAGCGCCTGCTGCGCGAGGAGATCGCCCGGCTCGAACGGCTCGCGGAGGTGGCCGAGCAGGCCATCGAAGTGCAGCGCACCGGGGTGCGGCTCAGCCCCGAGGAGCGCTTCGAGGTCTTCGGGGAGATCTCCTTCGACCTCAGCTACGCCACCGAGGCGCAGCTGAAGTGGCGGGACTCGGCCGCGTACCGGGAGGCGATGGCACGGGCGGCCGGCCACAGCAAGGAGGACTGGCGGCGGCTGATGGCCGAGGCCGCGGCCTGGCGGGCCGACCTGCTCGCCGCCTTCGACGCCGGTGAACCCGCCGACGGAGAGCGGGCCATGGACCTCGCCGAGGAACACCGCCGCCATCTGGCCCGCTGGTTCACCCCCTGCCCGCCGGACACCCACCGGCGCGTCGCCGACGACCTGGCCGCCGACCCGCGCGCCTTCGCCCTCCTCGTCCCGCCGTCACAGCAACGGCCCGGCCTCGCCGCGTACGTGAGCAAGGCGATCCACGCCAACGCCGCCCGCCGCGAAGCCGCCGGCCCGGAACCCGAGGAGCAGCCATGAGAATCCTGATCGCCACGGCCGGATCGCGCGGTGACGTCGCGCCCTACACCGGCGTGGGCGCCGCACTGACCCGCGCCGGGCACCAGGTGACGCTGGCCGCCACCGACGGCTTCGCCGGCCTCGCCCGCGGTGCCGGGCTGGGTTTCCGGCCGCTGCCCGCCGATCCACGGGCGCACGGCGGGGCCGGGAGCCGACGGGACCTCATGCGCACGGCCGCCGCCTTCGTCACGGAACTCGGCCGGGGGTTCGCCGACGCGGTCACCGACGACACCGAGCTGCTCCTGTTGTCGGCCACCACGGCCCCGCTCGGCTGGCATCTCGCCGAGGCCACCGGCCTGCCCAGTATCGGCCTGTACCTCCAGCCGACCGCGCCCACCGGTGACTTCCCGCCCGTGGTCGCGGGCGCCCGGTCGCTGGGCCGGGCCGGCAACCGGGCGGCCGGCCGGCTGGCGCTGCGCATGACCGACCGGATCTACGCTCCGGCGGTGGCCGAACTGCGCCGGCGGCTCGGGCTGCCCCCGCTCACCGCCGCCGCGATGCGCCGCCGCCGGGAACGGGCGCACTGGCCGGTGCTGCACGGCTTCAGCACGGCCCTCGTCCCCCGGCCCGCCGACTGGCGGCCCGGCCTGGAGGTCGCCGGCACCTTCCAGCCCCACCTGGGCACCGGCGAACGCCTGCCCGCCGCGCTGGAGGACTTCCTGCGGGCCGGACCCCGGCCGGTCCTCGTCGGCTTCGGCAGCATGGCCGCCGGGCAGGGCGAGCGGCTCAGCGAGATCGCCGTGGCGGCGCTGCGCCGGGCGGGGCTGCGCGGCATCCTCCAGTCGGGCGCGGCCGGGCTCGCCGCCGACGGGGACGACCTGCTCACCGTCGGCGAGGTGCCGCACGCCCTGCTGTTCCCGCGGCTGGCCGCCGTCGTCCACCACGCCGGGGCGGGCACCACCGCCGCCGCGCTGCGCGCCGCCGTGCCCTCGGTCGCCGTACCCGCCGCGGCCGACCAGCCGTTCTGGGCCGCCAGGCTCGCCGCGCTCGGCGCCGCCGCGGCCCCGGTCCCGCTGCGCGGCCTCACCGTGGAACGGCTCGCCGCGGCACTCACCGAGGTGACGGGCCGGCAGACGTACGCGGCCGCCGCCGCGCGGGCCGCCCGCCACATGGCCCTGGAGGACGGCGCGGACCGGGTGCGGGCCGCCGTCGAGCGGGTGGCCGGGCGACGCGACGGACAGGGAGCTTTCGCAGGTCAGTAGGCTGGTTGTCATGCCGGAGAAGACAACCGTCCCCGCCGACCTGCGGGGCGAGTGCGCACAGTGCTTCGGACTGTGCTGCGTCGCCCTGCCCTTCGCCCGCTCCGCCGACTTCGCGGTGGACAAGCCCGCGGGCACCCCCTGCTCCAACCTCCGGGACGACCACCGCTGCGGCATCCACGCCCGCCTGCGGCAGCAGGGCTTCACCGGCTGCACGGTCTACGACTGCTTCGGCGCCGGGCAGAAGGTGTCCCAGGTCACCTTCGGCGGACGGGACTGGCGCGGCGGGCCGAAGGAGCACGCGCGCCGCATGTTCGACGTCTTCCCGGTCGTCCGGCAGCTGCACGAGCTGCTGTGGTACCTGACGGAGGCGCTGGGACTGCCCGCCGCCGCACCCGTCCACCCCGAGCTGCGCACGGCCCTGGAGCACACCGAGCGGCTCACCCGGCAGGGCCCCGAGGAGCTGGCCGCGCTGGACGTGGCCGCGCACCGGCAGGAGGTCAACGTGCTCCTGCTGCGCACCAGCGAGCTGGTCCGGGCCGGTGCCACCGGCAAGGGCAGGGGGAAGGCGAAGGGCAAGGACCGGCGGGGCGCGGACCTGATCGGCGCCCGGCTCAGGGGCGCCGATCTGCGCGGGGCGAGCCTGCGCGGTGCCTACCTCATCGCCGCCGACCTCACCGGGGCCGACCTGCGCGACGCGGATCTGATCGGCGCGGACCTGCGGGACGCCGATCTCACCGACGCGGACCTGACCGGGGCCTTCTTCCTCACCCAGCCGCAGGTGAACGCCGCGCGGGGCGGCGCCGGTACGCGTCTGCCGGGGTCAGTCACCCGCCCCGCGCACTGGACAGCGGCTCGCTGACCGGGGCTGTGGCTGATGCCGCCGGGGTGCGGCGGGTTCGTCCTGGTCCGGGGGGACCGTACGCCGCGCCTCTTCGGGGTGCCGGCGTCGTCGTTCCAGCCGTAGCCGCAGCCCCTCCGGCATGAGTGTCAGGCGTTCGGTGACGGTCAGGCGGTAGCCGGGGTCGGTGTGCAGCTCGTAGCGGCGCAGCAGCAGGCCGAGGACCAGGATCGCCTCGTGCAGGGCGAACTGCCGGCCGATGCAGGCCCGGGCCCCGGTGCCGAACGGCTTGAAGGTGTGCGGCGGACGGGCGCGCACGGCCTGCGGGGTGAAGCGGTCCGGGTCGAACCGCTCGGGGTCCGGGCCCCACACCTCCGGCGCGCGGTGCAGCATCGGCGTCAGCACCAGGGCCCACGCGCCCCGGCGCATCGGATGCTCCCCGGCCAGGACGGTGTCCTGGCGGGCCTCGCGGGCGAAGGCGGGCGCGGTCGGCCACAGCCTGAGCGACTCGTCCAGCACCCGGCGCACGTAGCGCAGCCGGGCGACCTGGTCGTAGCGGGGGTGCGGGGTGTCGCCCCAGACGCGGTCCACCTCGGCCCGGGCCCGGGCGGCGATCTCCGGGTGCCGGGCGAGGTAGTACAGGGCGAAGGAGAGCGCGCCCGAGGTGGTCTCGTGGCCCGCCACCAGGAACGTGATGACCTGCTTGCGGACGTTCTGCGGGGACAGCCGCTCCCCGGTCTCCGGGTGCGCGGTGGCCAGCATGCGGTCCAGCAGGTCCCCCTTGCCGCCCCCGGACCGGCGCCGGGCCGCCACGAGTTCGTCCACCGTGCGGTTCAGGTAGGCCATGTCGGCCGCGTTGCGCCGGGTCGCGGTGCGCAGCAGCAGCGGGGCCAGCGGGACGGGAACGGTGTTGAGGCGCTGGGCGTAGCCGAGGGTGCCGATCATCGCGGTGACGAACGGGTGCGGCCGGTCGCGTTCGAAGGAGCCGAAGTCGTGCCCGAAGCCGGTCCGCGCGATGGTCTCCAGGGTCAGCCGGGTCATGTCACCGGGCACGTCCACCGTGCGCCCGGCCGCCAGCCGCCGGTCCCAGTGGTCGGTGAGCCGGCCGGCCACGGACAGCATCATGCCGTGGTAGCCCTCCATGGCCTCCCGGCTGAACCCGGGCGCGAGGACGTCGTGCGCCAGCTGCCAGTTGGGCTCGTGGTTGTAGGCGGTGAACAGGCCGTCCCCGGCCACCGGCCGCAGGTTGGCGACGCCCAGCCCGACGTGCTTGGCGAACCGTGACTCGTCGGCGAGGTCGGCGACCAGCCGTGCCCCCCACACCAGCACGAACTCGTTGCCGAAGGCCCGGCGCCGGAAGATCGGGCCCAGCTCGCGGGCGTGGCGCAGGGAGTCCTGGAGCGGGCGGTGCCGGTCGGCGCCTAGCACATCGCCGAGCAGCGGCAGCCGGTGCCGCGGGTGCGGTATGCGATGCAGTTCCGGCCAGCCGTGCTCGGCGCTCCGGAAGCCCTTCGGCGGCCGGTTCCCCTTGGTCTTCGTCGTCTCCGCCATGCGTGATCCCCCTTGATCCAGCGGATGGTTGACGCCGCCCCCGCGTGTTGGACGTGGGTTCAATAACGCGTTTCAGTGTGGTGCCGTATTAGATTCGGCGTCAAGTAGAGTGACGGCATGCCCGCGAACGAGGGGGAGCGCGCCCGGCGCCGGCTCAGTACCGAAGAGCGCCGTGAGCAGTTGCTGTCGGTCGGCGCGAAGCTGTTCTCCGAGAGCGCCTACGACGATGTGTGGGTGGAGCGGGTCGCCGAGATCGCCGGGGTGTCGCGGGGGCTGCTGTACCACTACTTCCCCACCAAGCGGGAGTTCTTCGCCGCGGTCGTGGAGCGCGAGAGCGAGCGGATGCTGCGGATGACGGCGGCCGTGCCCGGGGTGCCGGTGCGCGAGCAGCTGGCCGCCGGCCTCGACGCGTATCTCGGCTATGTCGAGGCCCACGCGCACGGGTTCCGCGCCTTCCACCGCGCCGCCGCGGCCGGCGACCCCGTCGTGCGCCGCGTCTACCAGCGGGCGCTGGCCGCGCAGGAGCGGCAGATCCTGGCCGCGTTCGCCGCCGACCCCGAGTTCGGGCCGGTCGTCGAGAGCGCCCCCGAGGTGCGTCTGGCGGTGCGCGGCTGGCTCGCCTTCACCACCGCCGTGTGTCTGGAATGGCTCGGCGGGCAGGGCGAGTCGGGTCGCGAGCGGGTGCGCGACCTGTGTGCCCGCGCGCTGCTGGGCGTCCTCGCGTAACCCGGAACGACTCCGTCCGCCGGTGCGGCGTGGTTGGCGCGGGCCCCGAACTCCGATAGGTTAGGCAAGGCTTACCTAAGGAGGTCTCGGATGGGTGACACGCAGGACTGGACGGCCGCCCCCGGCGCGGCGGAACGGGCACGCACGGTGCTGTCCGTGGCGTGGTCGTGCGCGGTGACCGCGGACGGCGTGCGCGAGGAGTACGCCGGAGCGCACACCGTGACCGAGGACGGCCTGGTGCGGCTGACCGTGCCCGACGACAGCGGCCTGTTCGCCGCGTTCCTGTGCGCCCCGCGCCAGGAACCCTCCGCCCTGCTGGAGTTCGCCGACGTCGCCCCCGTACCGGTGCGCAACCGCGTCCGGGCCCGGCTCTACCTCTCCGGCCGGCTGGAGCCGTCCGAGGGCGCCCTGCTCTTCCGCCCCACCCGGGTCGTGCTCCGGCAGGCATCCGGGCCCGTCGTCGTCGACCTCGACGAGTTCGCCGCCGCCCGGCCCGACCCCCTCGCCGAGGCCGAGGCCCGGCTGCTCACCCACCTCGCCGACGCCCACCCGGACGCCGTCGAGCGGCTCAGCCGCCTGGTGCGGCCGGAGAGCCTGCACGCCGCGACCCGGGTGGTGCCGCTCGCCGTCGACCGGCACGGACTGACCCTGCGGATCGAACGCACCCGCGCCCACGGCGACGTACGACTGCCCTTCCACACGCCCGCCGACGACCTGCCCCAGCTCACCGAGCGCGTGCACGCCCTGCTGGCCCAGGCCGCCGCCGCGGGCTGCCCCCGGGCGCTACAGCGGCAACGCGCAGACGGCGACGGGTGACGCGAACGGCTCGCCGGCCGGGCTCAGCCGCCCCCTGCCCGCGTCGACGTGGAAGACGGTGACCGTGCCGGAGCGCTGGTTCGCCGCGAACAGCAGCCGGCCGTCCGGGGAGAACGCGATCTGCCGCGGGAAGTCCCCGCCCACCGGCACCGTCCCCAGCAGCCGCAGCCGGGCCCCGGCGGCCTCCACGGCGTACCGGGCGAGGCTGTTGTGGCCCCGGTTGGCCAGGAACGCGAACCGGCCGTCCGCCGTCACCAGGAGCTGCGCCGGATAGTTGGTGCCACCGTCCGAGCCCGTCGGCTGCGGCGCGCCGACGCTCAGTCGCCCGGAGCGCGGGTCGTAGGCGCAGACGGTCACGGTGTCGTCCACCTCGTTGGCCAGGTAGGCGTACCGGCCACCGGGGTGGAAGGTCAGGTGGCGCGGGCCCGCGCCGGGCCGGGTGCGCGCGCGGGCGACCTCCGTGAGCGTGCCCCGCACCGGATCCAGGCGGTAGGTGTAGACGGTGTCGGTGCCCAGGTCCACGGCGAGCACGTGCCGTCCGTCGGGGCTGGTGACGAACTGGTGGGCGTGCGGCCCCTGTTGGCCGGGACCGGGCGGCGGGGAGGTGTGCGTGACCCGGTCGGTGCGCTCGCCCAGGGCCCCCGAGGCGTCGATCGGGTGCACCGAGACGCTGCCCGAGCCGTAGTCGGCGCTCAGCAGCCAGCGACCGCTGGGATGCACCGACAAGTGGCAGGGACCCGCGCCGCCGGTGCTCCGGGTGCCGAGGACCCGCCGGTCGGCCAGGCGCACGGCCGTCACCGCGCCGTCCTGCCGCTCGGCCACCGCGTACAGCGTCCGGCCGTCCGGGTGCACGGCCAGATACGACGGGTCGGACACCCCGGTCAGCGTGCCCTCCCCGGTGATCCGGCCCGACCGGGGGTCGTACGCGGCGATGCCGATGCCGGTGCCGCCGCCCGCCACCGAGGTGTAGGTGCCCACGTACAGCGGGCGCGGTCCCGACGGCCCCCGGGACGGCCCGGAGGGCTCCGGGGTGCCCCGGGTCGCCGGAGCGTGCGCCGACGGGGTCACCCGGGCCGTGCACGCGGTGAGGGCCGCCGTGCCCGCCACCGCCCCGACGAACCGGCGCCTGGTCCACCCGCTCCCGTGCTCCCGGCTCCGTGCGGATGCCCGTGACTCCGTCTCCATGCCCCACCTCAGGTCGTCGGCCGGCCCGCTCCTGACAGGACACCTTGGCCCGCACCCGCCGCCAGGGGCAACCCGTGCCGCGCCCGGGCGGCCCCGGCGCACCTCACCGGGAACGGTTGCCGAGGCCCGCGCGATTGCGCCACAGCTCCTCCTGGACCCCGAGCCAGTCGCGCAGCCGGGCCAGCCGGGGCAGCTTGGTCCGGTGCTCGCGGGAGACCCGGTCCAATTCCTCCAGCAGCCGCCGGGTGCGGTGCTCGGTGTTCAGCTCATCGATGATCCTGGTCGTCTCGGTCAGCACGGCACCCAGCAGCTGCCAGTCCGTCCAGTCCTCGGCGATCTCCTCCCGGAGCAGCTCCGCCAGCCGGTCCCGGGTGCCGGCCGCCGTGTGCAGCTCGGCCGACAGCCGGGCCTCGGCCGACTCGGCGTCCTGGCTCAGATGCGTGGTCACCAGCACCGCGAAGCTGACCACCGCGTCGGCGATCTCCGACAGCAACTGCTCCACCGTCGCCCCCACCCGGGGCGGGAACAGGTCCTGCGAACCGCGGGCCTTCGCCAGGTCGGTGAACGAGCGGGCCAGCACCCGCAGCACCACCGTGCAGATCTCCAGCGTGTCCAGACCGGTGCGCAGCACCACCCGGTGCAGCAGCCCCTCCTTCACCCGCGGATTGAGCCGCAGACTGTCCTCCGCCTGCCGCAGCGCCGCGTCCACCCCCGTGATGTCGTGGTCGAGCCGGCGCGCCTCGTGCAGCCGCTCGGCCGCCCGCTGCCAGGGGACCCGGCCCGCGGCCTCCTCGCCCATCCGCAGCATCAGCTGCCGCACCCGCCGGGCCAGGCCCTCGATGGACCGGCCGGCCTCGTCCACCCACACGGGCGGTGGCAGCAGCAGATTGCAGGCGGTACCGACGGCCGCGCCGATCAGCGTCTCCACGATCCGGGCCCACGCGGTGTACCCGACCGTGGCACCGAGCACCAGCATGGCGCTGATCGCCACCTCGGCCGTGTACTCGTCCACCCGTACCAGCCGGCCCACGGCCAGCGCGGCGACGATGAGCAGCGCCAGGCTCCACCAGGTCAGACCCACCAGCACGCTGAACGCGATGGCGACCAGCACACCGGCGACCACCGAGTTCACCCGGCGGATGCCGTTGGTCAGCGTGGCGTAGAACGTCACCTGGACGACCAGCAGCGCGGTCAGCGGCGCGGTGAGCGGGGCCGGCTCCGGGCTCAGCCGGAGCGCGATGACATAGGCGACCGACGCGGCCCCGGCCGACCGCAGCGTCTGGACGACCGCCGGCTCCCGGCGACGCCTCAGCACCCGCTGCAGTCCCGAGGTCCACTTCCGTACGTTGATCATCCTTTGGCCTGTTCCCGTTCCTCGGGCAGGTCGAACCTGGCCGTTCGCGGGCTGTTCCCGGCCACGCCCGCCACGGCGCGGGCCGGACGGCTCTCAGGTGTACAGCTTGTCCAGGAAGGCGAAGAGGTTGTTCCGGGTCCGGGCGATCTGCTCCTCCAGGGTCAGGCTCTCCTCGAACCGCCCCCCGGACTCCGGCGCCTTCCTGCCGCGCACGTACAGCGAACACGCCAGGTCGGTGCACATGTACAGCCCGACCGAGTTCCCCTCCCGGCCGGCCGTGCCCGCCTTCCGCGCGGTCATCAGCGACACCCCGCCGCCGGGGTGCGTGGTCAGGCACACCGAGCACAGGCTGCGGTGCAGGAAGCCGCGCTGCGAGGCCGGGTAGCGCAGGGCCACACCGGCGAGACGGCCGTCGCGCTCGGTGACCAGATAGCTGCGGTCCGGCGCGCCGGGGTCGCGCCAGCCGAGGAAGTCCAGATCGTCCCAAGGACGGTCCCCGAGATCCCGCGGCACGGCCAGACGCTTGGCCTCGCCCTTGGAGCAGTTGACGAAGGAGGCGCGGATGTCCTGCTCGGTGAGCGGTCTCATGGGGGTCCTTCCGGATGTGACGGCACGCTGCCTAGAGATCCTAGGCAGGCGGCTATCGTATTTAGCCCGGCAGGAGTGGGCCAATGGTTTTCCGGCAGGGCTACTCGGACTCCCCGGGCCGCGCCCGCGGGGGCCAGACCCCGGGCAGCAGCACACCCAAGGCGTAGGCGCGGGCGACCAGTTCGGTGCGGTTGGCGGCACCCCAGCGCGCCGACAGCCGCCGCAGGTGATAGGTGACGCCGTCCCTGCTGAGACCCAGCTCACGGGCGGCGCGGGCGGTGGTGGCCCCGCCGGCCAGCAGTGCCAGCACCTGCCGCTCCACCTCCGTGGTGGGCGCCGGCCCGGGCCCGGGCGCGGCGCGCTCGCCCAGCACCCGCAGCATCACCAGCAGCGCCGGTGTCTCCTCGGCGCTGTCGCTCACCGGATCCGCGGTCAGCTCCCCGTACCGCTCCGCCCCGCCGGGCGCCCGCCAGCACACCGACACCTGGTAGCGGGAGCGGTGCCGCAGCCGCAGCGCCTCGGCGATCCGCTCCACCTGACCGGCCTCCTGCGGCCGGAACAGCTCCAGCACCTGCCGGCCGCGCAGCCGGCCCGGGGTGGTACCGCACTCCGTGGCCATCGCCGGGTTCGCCAGCACCACCTGGCCGTACACATCGCACACCGCCACCGGTACCGACACCCGGTCGAACACCAGCAGCGCGCGGTTGCGCCAGGTCACCGCGTCGGCCCGTCCCGCCTCCATCGCACCTCCCGGTCCGCCGGCCGCCCGCCCATCAAAGAGGAAAAGGCAGGTCAGCGGCAACTCGAGGGAGGCGGACACGGCCCCGGGCCGGCCGTGCCCGCGCATGACCGGGCACCGGGTGGCGCTGCCCGGTCACCCGCGGGCGCGCAAGAGCCGTCACCGACTTTCCCCTACACGATCGTGTAGTGCCCTGGCGCCGGTCCGGCCCGCCCGTCGACCACCCTGGAGCGCAGGAGTCCGTTCCCGCGAAAGGCAGTTGTCGCGCATGCCCCCCACCACACTGCACCCCGAGCCCGCCGCCACCCTGCCCGGCGTGCCCGTCGTCGACATCACCGCCACCGGCCCCGGCCGCACCCCCATCCAGCAGGTGATGCGGCTGATGCGCGAGCACGGCCCGGTGCTGGTGCGCCGGCTGCACGGCCGGGACGCGATGTTCGTCGCCGACACGGACCTGGTCGCCGACCTCGCCGACGAGGGGCGGTTCGCCAAGCACGTCGGACCCGCCCTGGAGAACGTCCGCGAATTCGCCGCCGACGGCCTGTTCACCGCGTACAACGACGAGCCCAACTGGGCCAAGGCGCACGACATCCTGATGCCCGCCTTCGCGCTCGGCTCGATGCGCACCTACCACCCGGTGATGCTGAAGGTGGCCCGCCGCCTCATCGACTCCTGGGACCGGGCCGCCCGGGACGGCCGGCCCGTCGACGTGCCCGACGACATGACCCGCATGACGCTCGACACCATCGGACTGGCCGGATTCGACTACGACTTCGGGTCCTTCGAACGCGCCGAACCGCACCCCTTCGTGGAGTCGATGGTCCGCTGCCTGGAGTGGAGCATGACCCGTCTGGCCCGCACCCCCGACGGGGACCACGCGGCCGCCGACGCCGCCTTCCGGGCCGACGCCGACTACCTCGCCCGGGTCGTGGATGACGTCATCGCCGCCCGCACCGGCACCGACCAGAGCGGCGCCAAGGACCTGCTCGGGCTGATGCTCAGCGCCCCGCACCCCGCCGACGGCACCACCCTGGACCCGGCCAACATCCGCAACCAGGTCATCACCTTCCTGATCGCCGGCCACGAGACTACCTCCGGCGCCATGTCCTTCGCCCTGTACTACCTCGCCAAGCACCCCGCCGTGCTCCGGCTCGTCCAGCGCGAGGCCGACGCGCTGTGGGGCAGCGCCCCCGACCCCGAGCCGACGTACGACGACATCGGCCGGCTCACCTACACCCGCCAGGTCCTGAACGAGGCGCTGCGGCTGTGGCCGACGGCCGCCGCGTTCAGCCGGCACGCCCGCGAGGACACCCTGCTCGGCGGCCGGATCCCGCTGCGCGCCGGCCAGGCCGTCACCGTGCTCACGCCGATGCTGCACCGCCAGAGCGTGTGGGGCGACAACCCGGAGCTGTTCGACCCCGAGCGGTTCACCCCCGAGGCCGAGGCGGCCCGCCCGGTGCACGCCTACAAGCCGTTCGGCACCGGCGAACGCGCCTGCATCGGACGGCAGTTCGCGCTGCACGAGGCGACCATGCTGCTCGCCCTGCTGGTCCACCGCTACCGGCTGCACGACCACACCGGCTACCGGCTCACCGTGAAGGAGACCCTCACCCTCAAGCCCGAGGGCTTCACCCTCACGCTCACCCCGCGCACCGCCGCCGACCGCGCGCACGCCCCGCTGCCCGGCACCGCCCCCGCGCCCGCCCAGGACACCCCGGCCCCGGACACCCTCCCGGCCCGGGTCCGCACCGGCACCCGCGCCCTGTTCCTGCACGGCAGCAACTACGGCACCTGCCGCGACTTCGCCGCCCGGCTCGCCGACGAGGCCGCCGCCGTGGGCTGCGCCACCGAGGTCGCCGCGCTGGACGCCTACGCGGACGGCCTGCCCACCGACCGGCCCGTGATCATCACCGCCGCCTCCTACAACGGCCGCCCCACCGACGACGCCACCGCCTTCGCCGCCTGGCTCGACGGCACCCCCGACCTGACCGGCGTCACCTACGCCGTCCTGGGCGTCGGCGACCGCAACTGGGCCGCCACCTACCAGCAGGTCCCCGCCCGGATCGACGCCCGCCTCGCCGAACTCGGCGCCACCCGGCTCACCGGGCGCGCCGCCGCCGACGCCTCCGGCGATCTCGCCGGCACCGTACGGGAGTTCACGGACCGCCTGCGCACCGCGCTGCTCGCGCGGTACGGCGACCCGGACGCCGGGCCCGGCACCCCGGAGGAGGAGCCCGCCCACGCCTACGAGGTACGCACCCTGACCGGCGGCCCGCTGGACGCCCTCGCCGCTCGGCACGGCCTGGTCCCGATGACCGTCACCGAGGCCCGCGACCTCACCGCGCCCGGCCACCCCCGCACCAAGCGGTTCCTGCGCATCGCCCTGCCCGACGGCGTCACCTACCGCACCGCCGACCACCTGACCGTGCTGCCCGCCAACGCCCCGGAACTGGTGGACCGGGCACTCGCCGCGTTCGGTCTCGACGCCGACGCCGTCCTGGACATCCGGGCCACCCGCCCGCGCCGCGACAGCCTTGCCGTCGACCGGCCGCTGACGGTACGCGAACTCCTCACCCACCATGTGGAGTTGCAGGAGCGCCCGACCGACCGGCAGCGGGCCCTGCTCGCCGCGGCCAACCCCTGCCCGCCCGAGCGCGCCGCCCTCGCCGCCCTGCCCGGCGACGACCCGCGCACCCTGGTGGAGCTGGCCGAGGACCACCCCGCGCTGCGCGGCGCCCTCGACTGGCCGGTCCTGCTCGACCTGCTCACCCCGCTGCGCCCCCGCCACTACTCGATCTCCTCCGCGCCCGCGACCGACGCCCGCCACGCCGACCTCATGGTCTCCGTGCTCGACGCCCCGGCTCGCTCCGGCAAGGGCCGCTACCGGGGCACCGGCTCCGGTCACCTCGCCTCCCTGCGGCCCGGCGACACCGTGTACGCCCGCGTCCAGCCCTGCCGTGAGGCGTTCCGCGTCGACGGCTCGGCGCCGGTGGTGATGGTCGCCGCCGGCACCGGTCTGGCGCCGTTCCGGGGAGTCGTCGCCGACCGGCTGGCCGCCCTCCGCTCGGGCGCCGGACTCCCGCCCGCCCTGCTGTACTTCGGCTGTGACGCGCCCGACGCCGACTATCTGCACGCCGACGAGCTGCGGGCCGCCGAGCGGGCCGGCGCCGTCGCGCTGCGCCCGGCCTTCAGCGCCGCCCCCGTGAACGGCGCCGCCTTCGTCCAGCACCGCATCGCCGCCGAGGCCGATGAGGTGTGGCGGCTGCTGACCGCCGGGGCGCGGGTGTACGTGTGCGGCGACGGCGCCCGCATGGCACCCGGCGTCCGCGAGGCGTTCCGTACCCTGTACCGGAAGCACACCCCGGACGCCGACGCCGCGCAGGCCGAGCGGTGGCTCGACTCGCTGGTGGCGGACGGACGTTACGTGGAGGACGTGTACGCGGCCGGGTGAGCCGGGCCGCGGGGGAGGGGCCCGGTGGGAGACCCCGCGGAACGCACGCCGGGGCACCCGGCGGACCGGGCTCGCGCGGAACCGGCGGAGCGGACACCGGGCGACCCGGCGGCCCGGGGTCGTGCGGAATCGGTGGGGCGGGCCCGGCGGGCGCCGGCGGAGGCGGGCGTACCGCCGCCCGTCTCCCCGGCCCGCTGGGCGACAGCACGCGTTCCGCTTAGCTCACAGCGTGAACTAAGGCGTGGGGTAATGTCGCGTCCCGCTGCCCGAAGGAGTATGTTGCAGGTCGGGCACGGTTCGTGAAGGGAGCCACATGGCGGGGCGCAACGGGCGCACGGTACGCGACCTGAGACGAGGCAACCGCACGGCGGTGCTCCAGCGACTGTACTTCGACGGCCCGCTCAGCCGCTTCGAGCTGGGCCCGGCCACCGGACTCAGCTCCGGCTCGGTCAGCAACGTGGTCGCGGACCTGATCGCGGACGGCCTGGTCGAGGAGGCCGGCAGCGTCGACTCCGACGGCGGCCGGCCCCGCACCCTGCTGCGCGTCGCCCCGCACAGCGGACAGATGATCGGCGTCGACGTCGGCGAAACCCGCGTCCGCGTCGAGCTGTTCGACCTGGCCCTGACCGAACTGGCCCGGGTGGAACGGCCGTTGACCCCGCAGGGCTACGACGTCGACGTCATCGCCGGTCACATCCGCGACGGCGTCGCCGAGGTCCTCACCGCCGCACAGGCCGCCCCCGGCCGGCTGCTGGGCGTCGGCGTCGGCGTCCCGGGCATCGTCGAACACACCCCGGACCAGGGCGCCGTCGTCCACGGGCAGACCATCGGCTGGGACGCCGTCCCGCTGGAGCGGCTGCTGCGCTCCGCCTCCCCGCTCCCCGACGGGGTGCCGTACCTCATCGACAACGGCGCCAAGACCCTCGGCCAGGCCGAGATGTGGTTCGGCGCCGGGCGCGGCGCCCGCAACGCCGTGGTCGTGCTGTTCGGCTCCGGCGTCGGCGCCTGCCTGGTCACGCCCGAGGTGGAGCACGGGCGGGCCGTGGAGTGGGGGCACCTGACGGTACGGGTGCGCGGCCGACGCTGCCGCTGCGGTGCCCCCGGCTGCCTGGAGGCGTACGCCGGCGCCGAGTCGCTGCTCGCCCGCTGGCGCGAGGAGGGCGGCCGGCCGCCCGAGGACACGGACGAGGAGACCGCGCTCACCGCGATGCTCGCCGCCGCGTACCCGCCCGAGGGCACCGCGCCGGACCCGGTCGCGCTGGCCGTCCTGGAGGAGACCGCCGAGTACCTCGGCGCCGGCCTGTCCGACCTGATCAACCTCTTCCAGCCCGAGCGCATCCTCATCGGCGGCTGGGCGGGCCTCCAGCTGGGCACCCGCTTCCTGCCCGCCGTCCGCCGGCACGCGGCGACGTACGCCCTGCGCCATCCGGGCGACCAGGTGACCATCGAGCTCGGCCGGCTCGGCCCGGACGCGGTCACCGTCGGCGCCGCGATCCTTCCCCTGGCCGACTTCTTCGCCGCCGGCGGCCGCCGCCCGGAACCGGCCGGCGAGACTCCGCTCCCCACCTGGCACACGGCCCTCAAGGAGAGGGCGCCGCACTGACCCCGGCCGCGCCCCGCCGGCGCGTGCGGTCCGGCGGGCCGGCCGCCGGCAGACACCCCCCACGCGGGCCTACGCCGGTGACTCGTCCGGACCCGGGTGTTCCGGGTGCACCGTGCCTGTCCGGGGCGCGCCGCGCGGGCCGGTGCCGGCCTCGTCCGTGTCCGGCGCGGTGTCCTCGCCGTCCTCGCCCCGCCCGTCCTCGGCGGGCCGCCCCGGGGCGGTGACGTCCCACCGGTCCTCCCCGGCACCGACCTGCTGGTCGGGCATGTCCCTGGGCACCGGCCGCTCCTCGCCGCCGGACCCGGGTTCCCGCACTGCCATGGCGTCTCTCCGCTCCTCCGTCGGGCCTCGGGGCCCGCTCAGCCGACCTTCCGTCCCCGCATGGGCTCGGTCTCCATTCCGCCGCCCTGCCGCAGGCCCTCCAGGAACTCCTGGATCACCTCGGTCGCCGTACGCCGGGGACGCCAGCCCAGTTCGGTGCGGGCCCGCGCGCAGTCCATCAGCGGCAACCGCAGCACGGCGTCGAACAGGTGCGGAGACGCGGGCAGCAGGTGCAGCCCCCAGGCGGCGGCGATCGCCGAGCGGGCCGCCGTACGCGGCAGCCGGACGGGCCGGGAGCCCAGCAGCTCGGCCAGGACGGCGGCGTCCAGCGGAGGATCGGCGGCCAGGTTGAAGGGGCCCCGGGCGTTGTCCGAGCGCACCGCGAGCCGGTAGGCCTCGGCCGCGTCGTCGGTGTGCAGCGCCTGCACCCGCAGCCCCGGGATGTCCGGCAGGAACCGCAGCAGCTCCGGCCGGGCCAGCGGACCGGGCAGGAACCGCCCGCCGAAGATCCGCCGCTGCTCGCTCGCCGACTGCCACTTGAACAGGAACGCCGGCCGCATGCGCACCACCCGCACCTCGGGGTGATCGCGTTCGAACACGTCCAGCGTGCGCTCCAGATAGGCCTTCTCCCGGCAGTACGCCGCGTCCGGCCAGCCGTGTGTCGGCCAGGACTCGTCCACCGCGCGGTCCTTCGGCCCGGGTGAGTAGGCGCCGACGGAGGAGGCGTGCACCAGCACCGGCACCCGGGCCGCCGCGACCGCCTCGAAGACCCGGATACCGCCCAGCACATTGGTCCGCCAGGTCCGGGCCGGGTCGTGCGTCGGCTGGAACGCCCAGGCGAGGTGGATCACCGCGTCCGCGCCCTCGAACCGCTCGGCGAGGTTCTCCTCGTCCGAACCCAGGTCCACGGCGGACCACTCGGTCTTCGGCGGCGACCACTGCGGCGTCCGCCGGGCCAGCCCGCGCACCTCGGCCACCTCGGGGTCCTCGGAGAGCAGGCGCACCACACTGGTACCGACATTGCCGGTGGCGCCGGTCACGACCACCCTGCTGCCCGCTGAGCTGCTCACCTTCGGCTCCTCTCGTCGGCACGGCCGGGCTGCGACGAGCGCCCGGGTACCCGGACACCCGGCGCGCACACGCGGCACGGCGGCGGCTCCGGCGCCCATGTCGCGGTGACGGCGGTTTATCGCGTTGAGGGCGGGGGAGCGCGGACATAAGGTCACCGGCATGTCTCTACGTCTTCGTATGCGCCAGGCACTGCCGGAAGCGATGCGTGCCCGCGACAAGGCCGCCGTGAGCGCCCTGCGCTCGACCCTGGCCGCGCTGGACAACGCCGAGGCGGTGCCGGTGAGCGAGGCCGAACTCCGCGGGGTCGCCCTCGAACTGTCACCGGCCGGCGCCGGCACCACCGAAGCCGCGCGGCGTGAGCTGAGCGAGCGTGAAGTGATCCACGTCGTACGCGCCGAAGCCGGCGAACGGCTCGAAGCCGCCGCGCGGTTGACCGCACCGGCCCACGCGGACCGGGCCGCCCGGCTCCGCGCGGAGGCCGACGTCCTGCTCGGGTTCCTCGACGGCCCGGAACCCGCGTAGGACACACCTCCGCATGCCCCGGACGCCCCGGACGCCCCGGACGAGGATGGTTCACGTCACCGCGGCGGGTGGGCGGCGTCGTAGCGGCGGCGGTTGTCGTCGACCTCGTGCCGGTGGGTGACGGCCCAGTCGGCGAGGGCGGTCATGGAGTCCAGCAGGGTGGTGCCGAGCGGGGTGAGCGCGTAGTCGACGCGCGGCGGCACGCTGGGGTGCACGGTCCGGGTGAGCAGTCCGTCGCGCTCCAGCTGGCGCAGGGTCAGGGTGAGCATCCGCTGCGAGATTCCCCGCACCGCGCGGTGCAGTTCGCTGAAGCGCAGGGTCCGGTCGCGCAGTTGCCCGACGACCAGGATGCTCCACTTGTCGCCGATCAGGGCCAGGATGCGCAGCACTTGCCGGCACACCTCGTCGTCCGTCTCGCCACCGCCCGCGGCCGCCGGCGGCCCGGACCCGGCATCGCGGTGCCGTAGGGCCGGTGAGCTGTTCCCGCGGGCCGTCATGGGTTACCTCCTTGTGCGTCACCGACATGAATGTGCCGTCTTGTCCCCGGCAGGCCGGTGACAAAGGATGCTGCTGCGAACAAACAGTAACCATCCGGCGGGCAGGTCGCGGCCGCGTCCGACCGTCCGCCGTGGCCGGAAGGGGCAATGCGGTGACGAAGACGCTCGCTGTGGTCGGGGCAGGCCCGGGACTCGGGATGGGCGTGGCCCGGGCTTTCGGCAGCCACGGTTTCCGGGTGGGGCTGATCGCCCGGAACCAGGACACCCTGGGCCGTCTGGTGGACGAGCTGACCCGGTCGGGCGTCACGGCGGCGGCCTTCCCCGCCGACATCCGGGACCGCGAGGCGCTGGCCGGTGCCCTCGCCGGAGTCGGGGAGCGGCTGGGGCCGGTCGACGTGCTGGAGTACAGCCCGAGCCCGACCGGCGCCATCACCAGCGCCGCGCGGACCACGGCCGCCTCCGCCACCGAGCAGTTCGAGCTGCATGTGCTGGGCGCGGTCACGGCGGTCGGGCAGGTCCTGCCGCACATGCTCGCCCGTGGCGCGGGGACGTTGCTGCTGACCACGGGGGTTTCCGCGACGATCGCCGCGCCCTTCCTGGGCAATGTGGGCCTCGCCATGGCCGGCCTGCGCAACTGGGCGCACGCGCTGCACGCCGAACTGGGCCCCCAGGGAATCCACGCGGCGACGGTGACCATCGCCTCCCGCATCGTCCCCGGCGACCCGGTGACCGGCCCCGACGCCATCGGCGCCCGCTACTGGCGCCTCTACCGGCAGCCGGACCGCAGGGAAGAGGTCATCGGCGACCCGGAGGCGTTCCGCGCGCTCGTCGCCGGGACGACCGGCGTGAGCGACGCCGACGGCTGACCGGCCCCGCAGGTGTCAGTCCGCCCGTCGACCCGGGGAACGACGGCAGACCCACCTCCGGAGGGACGCGACCCGCCTCCGGAGGGACGCGACCCGCCTGCCGTGGACCAGCCGGGTGCGCACGGAGCGCCGTGCCGGGGGCAGCGGCAGCCGCGTCTGCCGGACGTAGGCCTTCCATTCCTCGTACACCCCGGGCGCGAGGACGACGGCGAGCAGTATCGCGGGGATCACGACGGCGGACAGCACTGCGACAACTCCTTCCTCACGGCAGGCGGCTCATGTCCGGACGGGTTCCGCCACCTCCACCTGGGCCGGCCGCAGCAGCTGGTCGCCCACCCGGTAGCCGGGGCGGAGGACGACGGCACAGGTGGACTGCCGGACGTCGGCGGTGAACGTGCAGGAGACGGCCTCGTGCACGGCCGGGTCGAACGGGTCGCCCGCCGTGCCGAACGACCGCAGCCCCAGGGCCGCGAGCTCGCTCTCCAGGACCTCGGTCACCCGCCGGAAGCCGCCCGTGACCTCGCCCTGCTTGTGGGCCTGGTCGATGGCGTCCAGGACGGGCAGGAGGCCGGTGAGCACATTGGCCACCGCTATCTCGCGGACCGCCAGACGGTCGCGGCCGACCCGTTCGCGGTAGGTGTCGTACTCGGCCCGCACGCGCCGCAGGTCCGCCGTGCACTCGCGCAGCCGCGCGCGCAGCACGGCGGCCTCGGCGGGCTCGCCGGCGGTCCGGGCCGGCTGCCGGGCGGGTTCGACATCGCCACGGCGGCGGGGCTCCAGGCTGTTTCCCGGTTCCCGCCGCCGGGTGGCCCCGACGACCGACAGCGCGGGCCTGCCACGGCGGCCGGTGCCGCTCGGACCGGTCATCCGGCACCGTCCTGCCGCTTGTCCTCGTCGACGATCTCGGCGTCCACCACGTCCTCGTCCGCCCCGCCCGCACCGGACGCGCCACCGTCCGTACCGGACGCGCCCCCGCCCGCACCGCCACCGGCCGCCTGCGCGCCCTGTGCCTGCTGCGCCTGGGCGTACATGGCGGTGCCCACCTTCTGGGCGGCGGCGGTGACCTTGTCCGTGGCCTGCCGCAGGACCGCCGTGTCCGCCGGCTCCGCCTTCAGCGCCTGCTTCAGCTCGGCCAGAGCCGTGTCGACCTCGCTTCTGATGTCGGCGGGGATCTTGTCGGCGTTGTCGCTCAGGAGCCTCTCGGTCTGGTAGGCGACCTGCTCGGCACGGTTGCGGGTCTCGGCGGTCTCGCGCCGGTTCCGGTCCTCCTCGGCGTGCTGCTCCGCCTCCCGCATCATGCGGTCGATGTCGTCCTTGGGGAGCGAGGAGCCGCCGGTGACGGTCATCTTCTGTTCCCTGCCGGTGCCGAGGTCCTTCGCCGTGACGTGCATGATGCCGTTGGCGTCGATGTCGAAGGAGACCTCGATCTGCGGGACGCCGCGCGGCGCCGGCGGCAGACCGGTCAGCTCGAACATGCCGAGCTTCTTGTTGTACGCCGCGATCTCGCGCTCGCCCTGGAAGACCTGGATCTGCACCGACGGCTGGTTGTCCTCGGCCGTGGTGAAGATCTCCGAGCGCTTGGTCGGGATCGTGGTGTTGCGCTCGATCAGCTTGGTCATGATGCCGCCCTTGGTCTCGATGCCGAGGGACAGCGGGGTGACGTCGAGCAGCAGGACGTCCTTGACCTCGCCCTTGAGCACACCGGCCTGCAGGGCCGCGCCGACGGCCACGACCTCGTCCGGGTTGACGCCCTTGTGCGGGTCCTTGCCGGTCAGCTCCCGCACCAGGCCGGTCACCGCAGGCATCCGGGTCGAGCCGCCGACCAGGATGACGTGGTCGATGTCCGACACCTTGATCCCGGCGTCCTTGACCGCGTTGTCGAACGGGCCCTTGCACCGCTGGAGGAGATCGCTGGTCAGCTGCTCGAACTGGGCGCGGGTGAGCTTCTCGTCCAGGTGCAGCGGGCCCTCGGCGGACGCGGTGATGTAGGGCAGGTTGATCGTGGTCTCCGAGGACGACGACAGCTCGATCTTCGCCCGCTCCGCCGCCTCCCGCAGCCGCTGCACGGCCATCTTGTCCTTGGCCAGGTCGACGCCGTAGTGGTTCTTGAACTGCTGGACCAGGTGGTCGACGATCCGCTGGTCCCAGTCGTCGCCGCCCAGATGGGTGTCGCCGTTGGTGGCCTTGACCTCGACCACGCCGTCGCCGATCTCCAGCAGCGACACGTCGAAGGTGCCGCCGCCGAGGTCGAACACGAGGACCGTCTGGTCGTTCTCCTTGTCCAGGCCGTAGGCCAGGGCGGCGGACGTGGGCTCGTTGATGATCCGCAGCACCTTCAGCCCGGCGATCTCCCCGGCCTCCTTGGTCGCGGTGCGCTGGGAGTCGTTGAAGTACGCCGGTACGGTGATCACCGCGTCCGTGACGTCCTCGCCGAGGTACGCCTCCGCGTCCCGCTTCAGCTTCTGCAGCACCCGCGCGGAGATCTCCTGCGCCGTGTACCGCTTGCCGTCGACGCTCCCGGTCTCCGGGAACCTCCACTGCGCGTCACCCATGTGCCGCTTGACCGAGCGCACGGTGCGCTCCACGTTGGTGACGGCCTGCCGTTTGGCGACCTCGCCGACGAGCACCTCGCCGTTCTTGGCGAACGCCACGACCGACGGGGTGGTGCGGGCGCCCTCCGTGTTGGTGATGACGGTGGGCTCGCCGCCCTCCAGGACCGAGACCACCGAGTTCGTCGTGCCGAGGTCGATTCCTACCGCGCGTGCCATGGCCCTTTCCTCCCTCCGTGTCCCAGACCCCGGAGCGGACACACGTCACTGAGAGTCTGGATGAAGTCCCCACGCCAGCTTGTCAAGAAATCCAGGTTTCCACCTCTTTACAAGCTTTTGCGAAGGACGGTAGCTGTGGAGACGGGACCAGGCCGGAAGGAGGCAGGCCGATGATCACCGAACTGGCTGTCGAGCGCGTGGAATTCACCTGCGGCCACTGCTGGCACACCTGGAGCGCCGATTACGACGTGCAGTACTACCGCGACGAGAACGGCGCTGAATGGGAGTACTTCACCCGCGACGGAGACGGCGTGCCGTCCCCCTACGAGCCACAAGGCGCTCCGCCCTGCCCGCTCTGCGGTCGCCGCTGGGTGGGCCGTCTCACCGCCCGCCGGCCCGTCCCCGTGCCGCCCGGCCCGGCCGGCACGCCCCGGCAGCGGCTCACCACCACCCGCGAGCAGCACCGCACCGACCGCCATGCCGCGCCACCGCTGGGCGCGGACGCCGCTGAGCGGTCCCGGGACACCACGGCGGGGGCACCCGGCGATTCGTGAGGCTCCCGGAGGGTGCCGGGCCGCCGCCCGCTCAGCCGGCGGGCGGCGACCCGGCCGCCGAGATCACGGTGAACCGGGCGCCGTCGGGGTCGCGCAGTACGGCCTCGTGCTCGCCCTCCTCCAGGACGCCTCCGCCGTGCCGCCGCGCGGCCCGCGCGCACCCCGGCACATCGTCCACCAGGAAGGTGACCTGCCAGTGCGGCCGTACCGAGGGGTCGGGCGCCGTGTCCGACTCTCCCGACTCGAGGCGCGCGACGACGTGGCCCTGGCTGCGCAACAGCACCTCGTCGGCCTCGTACTCGACCTCACAGCTGCCGGGGCGGTCCGAGGCCCAGTCGAGGACACCGCCGTAGAACATGGCGGCGTCGAAGGCGTCGCGGGTGTGCAGGGTGATGAAGGCGGGTGCCGAGCGCCGCCAGGGTTCCCAGCGGCCGAACCGCTCCCCCTCCCAGATGCCGAAGGTGGCCCCGTGCCGGTCGGAGAGGAGTGCCACGCGCCCGGGCGGCAGCCGCAGCGGGCCGACGCCCGCCGTGCCGCCCCGCTCCCGGGCCCGCGCCGCGGCCTGGTCGGCGTCGGGGACGGCGAAGTACGGCGTCCAGGCCACCCCCGTCTGCCGCAGGGCGGGCAGCACGGCGATCCCGGCGACCGGCGCCGAGTCCGCCAGCGCGATACGGAAGTGATCATCTGCTTCGGCCGGGCGCCACTGCCAGCCGAGCACGGCCCCGTAGAACCGCTGTGACGCCTCAAGGCCGTGGCTGGTCAGGCTGATCCAGCACGGTGCGCCGCACCCGGAGCCCGCGGAGCCGGCGTCCGTGGCCCCCGGGGTCCGTGTCTTGCCGTGATTCATGGCCATCGCGCCCGGCCTCCTGTGTCCCAACCGCCAGCGCTGTGAGACCGATGTCCGACGGGAATGCGAAACCTGAAACGTCAGCGTACCCACAGCACCCCTGGGGAAACGGCTCCTGCCGCGTGTCGCTAGCGCCTGGTGAGGCGGGTGAGGGTGACGCCGTTGGGGAAGGCGGTGCGCTCGGCGACATCGAACGCGGTGGGGGCGAACGTGCCGTCGAAGGCCGGTATCCCGGCACCGGCCACCACCGGGTAGCTCTTGAGCACCAGTTCGTCGATCTCGGGCAGCAGGGCACCCGCGAGCTTCCCGCCGCCGCACAGCCAGATGTCCAGCCCGGTGCCCGCCTCCCGCTTGAGCGCGCGGACCAGGCCGAGCGGGTCGCCCGGGACGACGGTGACGGCCGGGTCCACGTCCGGCGTGAGGGTGCCGGAGACCACGTACTGGCGCAGGTGCGCGTACGGACGGGTGATCCCCGCGTCGAGTGCGGGACGGTAGGTGCCGAGGCCCATGACGACCGTGTCGAAGCGCCGGCCGGGTGCGCCGTCCAGGCCGGCGGCGGCGCGGTGGGCCGTCGGGACCGTCTCGGGATACAGGGCGCCCGTCCAGGCGGAGTAGGCGGCGGCCTGCCGTTCGTCGCCGGCCGGGAAGAAGTCGTACTCGCCGCCGGGGCCGGCGATGCGGCCGTCGAGCGAGACGGCGACGTAGTACACGAGCTTGCGCAAGCTGGTAACTCCCTACGTAGTACTCTGGTTGAAGTGGTTTGAACGTAGTACTACAACTGGAGTGGTGTCAATGGTGAGACGGAACGACCAGCGCCGGGCCGCCCTCGTGGACGCGGCGATCGAGGTGCTGGCCAGGGACGGCGCGCGGGGCCTGACGTTCCGGGCGGTGGACACGGAGGCCGCCGTGCCCGTCGGCACCGCCTCCAACTACTTCGCCGACCGCGACGACCTGCTCACCCAGGCCGGCGCCCGGGTCTACGAGCGGCTCCAGCCCGACGAGGCCACGATCAGCCGTCAGCGGTCGGCCGGCCGCGACCGGGAGACCTACGCGGAGCTGATGCGCGAACTCGTCGGCCGCGTGGCCGCTTTCCGCACCGGCTACCTCGCGCTGCTCGAACTGCGCCTTGAAGCGACCCGCCGCCCCGGACTCCGCGAGGTCCTCACCGAGCGGGTCCGGGCCGACATGGCCGCCAACGTCGCCTACCACGAGGCGTCCGGCCTCCCCGGCGACGCCACCGCGGTCAAGCTGCTGATGCTGACGCTCAACTGGCTGATCGTCGAGCAGCTCACCCTGCCGGACGTCTTCACACCGGCGGAGCGCGAGCGGTTGGTGGCGGCGGCGGTCGAGCGCATCGTGACCGAGGGGTAGGCGGCCGGGGCCGTCCGTACCCGCTGTCCCGGAAGGCCGGGGCTCAGCGCCGTAGCGCCGCCCGGGCCGGCAGCGTCACCGCCAGCAGGCCGAGCCCCACCGCGCCCCCGGCGAAGGCCGCGTACACCAGCGGCGGCACGTACGGGTCCTCGCCGGTCAGGCCGCGGGTCATCGGGATCAGGGTGGCCGCGGCGATGGCCGTGCCGAGGGCGACGCCGGCCCCCGCCACCAGCAGGCCCTCCCAGCGCAGCATGCCCATCACCTGGCGCCGGGTGGCGCCGACGAGACGCAGCACGCCGAGTTCCCGGCGGCGGTCCAGGACGGTCATCACCAGGGTGTTGACGGCGGCCACGGCGGCGAAGCCGCCCAGGACCGCGGCCATCGTGTAGTTCGCCCAGGCGTTCAGCTCGCGACCGGCGCTCCGCTCGACCGCGTAACCGGACCCGTCGGCGACCTGGCCCAGCGGGGCGAGGTCCCGCGCGTCTCCGCCGCGTACCAGCAACGTGCTGTCGAAGCCCGAGGAGACGTGGGCGGCCAGCGACGCGCGGTCCATGGTGACGGCCGGCAGGCCGAGCCCACGGCCGTAGACGGCGACGACCTCGGGGCGGGCCCGGGTGCCGTCCGGCAGGTACAGCGGCAGCCGGTCGCCGACCGTGACCCCGGCCGACGCGGCGAGCGTGGTGTCGACGGCGATACGGTCCCCGCCGAGCCGGTCCAGGTCGCCGTCGCGCACATCGAGGTCCTGCACCTCGGCGAGCCGGGCGCCGGAGCCGGAGACACCCTGGGCCGCCGCGTCCTGCAACCAGCGGCCGCCGCCCGACCCGACGGGCACCAGCACCTCGGTGTCCAGCAGGCCCACGGCCGCCCGGACGCCGGGAGCACGGGCGGCGCGCTCGACGGCACCGGCGGACAGCCCGGCGGGGTGGGTGACGACGTGGTCCGCGGTGATGCCGGCGCGCGACTGCTCAGCGGCGACGTGGCTTTCGCTCGTGTGCAGGAAGGTGAGCGTCGAGGCGAAGGCCATGGCCAGCACGATCGGGGTGAGCGCGGACGCCAGCCGGCGGGCGTTCGTACGGGAGTTGGCGGCGGCGAGCGAGGCCGCGGCGCCCAGACCGCGCAGCGGCAGCCCGGACAGGGCCGCGCACAGCCGCGCCACCAGCGGACCGAGCAACGCGACCGCCAGCATGAACAGCATGACCACGCCGAGGGCGGCGTTGGCCGCGTCCTCCCCGGCCGAACGTGCCGCGAGCACGGTGAGGAACCCGCCACCGACCAGGGCGCCCAGGCCCAGTGCGGTACGGATCACGCCCGGACGCCGCCGTTCCACCGACGCCTCGGTGAGCGCCTGCCCCGGCTTGATCCGCGCGGGCCGGCGCCCGGCCGCCCAGCCGGCGGCGAGCGCGGTCAGCAGCCCCGCGCCGACGGCGACGACGAGCGGGAGCCAGGAGACATGCAGGCGCACGGGTTCCGGAATGGCCCCGCGGTCCTTCAACTGCCCGAACCACCAGTGCGCGAGCCCCACCCCGGGCAGGCAGCCGGCGAGCCCGGCGACGGGCGCGACGAGCAGCCCCTCGGCGGCGACCGCGCGGCGGATCTGCCGCGGCGTGGCGCCGATGGCGCGCAGCAGCGCGAATTCCCGGGCGCGCTGGGCGACGGACAGGGCCACCGTGCCGGCGGCGGTGAAGACGGCGACCATGGCGGCGATTCCGCCGAAGGAACCGCCGAGCCCGGTGAGCGTCTCCTTCGCGTACCCGAGCCCGCGGTTCTCCACCGCGCCGCGGTCGTCACCGGTGCGCACCCCGGCGCCGGACCCGGCGAGCGCCTCGCGCACACCGGCGGCGAGGGCATCGGTCTCCGTCCCGCCGTCCGCCAGTACGACGATGGCGTCGGCCTTGCCGGGATGCCCGGCGAGCACGGGGGACCGGGCGTCGGCGAACCAGCCCACGGGCCCCCCGGCCAGGTCGCCGGGCCCGGCCTGGGCCAGCCCCGAGACGCGGAAACCGGCGCGTCCGGCGGCGGTTTCCAGCACGACGGTGTCGCCCACCCCGGCCCGCGCCGCCCGCGCGGCGGCGGCGTCCAGGACGACCTCCCCGGCACGCGGCGCGGCCCCGGAGCGGAGCGCGGTGCCGGTGAAGGCGTGCGATCCCCAGCCATGGCCCGTGACCGCGCGGTTGCCCTGGCGCACGGGGAACGTGAAGTCCGGGACGGCCGCCCGGACACCGGGCACGCGGGCCGCCCGGCCGGCCAGCGCGGTGTCCACGCGGGCGGTGTCCGGCAGCGGGGTCGTCTCCTCGGAGCGGCTGTCCCCGCTGCCCGTGACGAGGTGGGCGTACTGGTCGGCCGCCGCGACGACCGGCGCCTTCGCGTACCGCGCGGGCGGGACCGAGGCGCGGACGCCGGTCTCCAGGAGGATGCCGCAGGCGGAGACGATCAGCGACGCCATCATCAGCGCCACGAAGGTGCCCGCGAACGAGGCGGGCTTGAAGCGTACGGCCGCGCGGGCGAGGCCGTTGGGGGCGAGGGTCCTCACGCGGCGGCCACCGCCGCAGCGCCCGTACGGGAGGTGAGGGCGGCCATGCGCGCCGCGATCTGTTCCGCCGTGCCGCGGTCGAGGCCGCCGGCGAAGACGCCGTCGGCGAGGAACAGCACGCGGTCGGCCCATGCGGCGGCGGCCGGATCGTGGGTGACCATGACGACGGTCGCCCCGAGGGTGTCCACCGCCTGCCGGAGCAGGCCGAGGACCTCGGCGGCGGTCACCGTGTCCAGGGCGCCGGTGGGCTCGTCGGCGAACACCACGTCCGGGTCGGTGATCAGGGCGCGGGCGACGGCCACGCGCTGCTGCTGGCCGCCGGACAACTCGCCGGGACGCCGCCCGGCCTTGTCGGCGAGACCGACCCGCGCGAGCATCGCCTCCGCCCGCCGGCGGTCCCGGCGCTGCCCGGCCAGCCGCATGGGGAGCAGCACGTTCTGCTCCACGGTGAGGGAGGGCAGCAGGTTGAAGGCCTGGAAGACGAAACCGAGGCGGCTGCGCCGCAACTCGGTGAGCTGGTTCTCGCGCATGCCCGTGATCTCCGTACCGCCCAGGCGCACGGAGCCGGCCGTCGGCCGGTCGAGACCGGCCGCGCACTGCAGGAAGGTGGACTTGCCGGACCCGGACGGGCCCATGACGGCGGTGAACGTGCCGCGCGGCAGGGCGAGATCGACGCCCGCGAGGGCGTGCACGGTACGGGAGCCGCGGCCGTACTCCCGCCGTACCCCGCGCAGTTCGACGGCGAGCCCGGGTGTGCCCTGGGGCTCCAGCCGGTCGTCCGCCGTCCGCCGCTTGCCGCCGCGCAGCCTCATGGTCCGTCCTCTCGCGATCTTTCCCAGCCGATGACCCGACGCTACGGAGCACGGCCGTCGCGGGACATGGAGGCTCCCGGCGGATCGGGGTGGGGATATCCCGAGCGCGCCGGTCAGGACAGCTCGACCGGGGGCGGAACCGGCCGGTCAGGACAGCTCGACCTGCGGAACGGACCGCGAGGCGGACGCCCGCGCCCACGAGGCAGCGGCCCAGGGCTCACCGCTGCCGGACGCCAGAAGTGGCTCAAGTCCAGCTCAGAGAGACGAACATCTCCTGGATACGGTCCTGGTCGGACCATAGTGTTCTGGTTGCCGCCCGTGACCAAGGCGGGTGTCTGAAGAGGGGGGCACACATGAGCCTCGGTACGCGCCCGGCGGCCATGGCATCCGGCACCGCGCTGCGGCTCCGCCTGGGGACCGTAGCGGCGCGGGTCGTCACCGGCATAAAGGGCCGGGCCGACCGGGAGAACCATGACCGTGAGCGTCACCAGTACGGGGAGACCTCCTCATGAGGCCGGTGCCTGTATGGCTGCCAGGCGTCGCTCTGGCCCCGGTGCTGTGCCTGACGGCGTGTACGCCCGGCAACGTCCCCGCACCCGATCGCGCTGCCGCAACGTCTCCTCGCGCGAGCGCGGAACGCCTAGCGGAGGACGACCTCACCGCGCAGGCGCAGTCGGCGTTGGACGCGGTCACCGACCAGGGCCCGTCCATGGTCGAGTCGGGTGTGGAACGCGTCTCCGACGGAGTCCACACCCAGCCCGGCCTCCCGGCAGGTCGTTCCTACGAACTGACGGTGGTCTGTGCCGGTGCGGGAGAAGCGTGGCTCTTCTTCACCCCGAGCAGGACGGCGCCGGGCAAGGCCGTACCCTGCGATCGCTCAGTTGTCTTCGAGCGCTTCACAACCGGTAAGTCCGTGCGCATCGATGTCAGAGGTGACGCCCGTGCGACCGGAATGATCGCTTGGCGGATCAACACCGTCTGAGGCGGTCCGGCGCGGTCGCGTCCCGGGCGGGAGATGGAGCTGGGCGGACTGCCTGTCGCTGCGACAGCCTGGCGCCGGTGTAGCAGGCGCCGGCTGAAACCTCAGACCGTCCGGCAAGTGCGCCTGTGCCTGGAGCAGACGTTCCAGCACGCCTTCCCCCGAGTAGGAGAAGGCGTCCGAGCCGTCCTGTTTCCGCGAGACCACAGGGAGCGGTGCCCTTCGGATGCCGACCAACGGCTCGGCGTGGGACGGGCCTTGAGTCGTGGGCGCGGTCAGGGGCGCGCGGGCCAGGGCGCCCGACCGCCGGCCGGTGATGACCGGCTGTGGGTCCGTCTCTTGCGGAGGGTCGCCGCAAGTGGCAAACAGGGGGTCCTCACCCCGCTCCCAGGGGGCGCATTTCGGCGCGTACACCACCCAACCGGTTCCAGCCCGAACAACCGGCGTTCTCCAGCCACTTGACCCGATCTCCCTGCACCGGACGCCTCGGCCGGGGCAGCATACAAAGCGTGCTCGATCAGCTACGTAACGCAATGAAATGGGGGATGATGGCCAGCCAGCCGGACCCGGATCTCTCCAACTCCCTGGCCATGCTCCACACGGCCGTCATGCACACGGACAAGAACATCCGGGACGCGCTCGACAAGAGCGTGGAGAAGCTGGAGTCGGCCGGTCGGGCCGCCCAGGACAGGACGAAGGAGGTCGTCGACGAACTCGGCCGGATGCGCGCCGGCTTCGGCGACGTCTACACCAAGCTGAACGCCAACGGGGAATCGCTCAACAGCACAGTCCACGACATCGTCACCCAACTGCGCACCGGACTGGAGGACGTCCGCGCCGCGCTCGCGGATCTCACGCCGCCCGCGCCGCCGCAACAGCACCCCGACCCGCCGACCCCTGATCCTGGCCCCACGGTCCACGAGACACCCGGCACCGAGCGGGACCGCACCAGCCCCGCGACGGCACCCGTCACCACCATCACGGAGTCCGGCGAACTGCCGGGAGAAACCCTGCACAGCGTGATCCCGGCGCAGCGCACCGTTGACCCGTGCCCCGCTCCCGGCCCGGCGCTGACGGTCGACGCCGTCCGCCGTGCTGTCCGCGAGGCCCTCAGTGAGGCCCTCAGTGACGCCCTCGGTGAGCAACTCGCCCCCGTGCTCGCCGCGCTCACCGCCCCGGACGGCACCGCTGGCGAGAGCCTGGCCGATGACCGGCACGACGGCCCGGACCCGCTGCAGGAAGCCGCCGGGGAGATCAAGCAGGAACTCGGCACCGCCCTGGAGGAAGCCCGCTCCGGCCTGGCCTCGCTGCAGCGGGAGATCGCCGGTCTGCGCGGTGCCGTGGAGGAGTTGCGGACCCGGCCCGGCCCCAGTTCCGCAACCACGACTCCCGAGGTGAGCACGGAGCACAGCACCCTTCTCAAGACGGCCGCCCGCGTCTCCACGGCCTCCCTGCTGTGCCACCGCGACATCTGGGAGTTCCTCACCGCCCACGCCGGACGGCACCCGCACTTCCGCGTGCCGCCGCACGTCACCGGCGAAGGCGGCGAGCGGATCCGCGCCGCACTGTCCGGCCGCTCCCTGATCGCCCTGCTGATCAGCCTCCACGCCATCAAGCACACCTCCGGCAGTGGCGACGGTGACCAAGAGCTCGCCGCCACCTTGTACGAACGGATCGAGAACAGCCTGACCGGCCTCGCCCCCGACGGTGAGCCGGTCACCATCGCCCTCGACGACCGCGCCGCCCCCGGCCCGAACACCCCGGCCATCGAAAACAGCACCCCGGCCGACGGTGAACCCGAGAACACGGCCACCCCACCGGCTCCCGGGGAGCAGAACACCGGCACCGGCGAGACGGACGGCCCCGCCACCGCGTGACCTGTCCCGGCCTGCCGTGTCGGTGCGATGGTCCGCAGGCCGGGGACGACCGGGCCGGTGCTTCGGGTGATCCGCCCGAAGCACCGGGTGCCGGGCTTCGCGGTCCTCTTCCCTGTCGCGCGCGGTTCTCCACCAGACGGGCGGTCCCGGACGGCCGCCGATGTCCCTCTTCCCTGTCGCGCGCGGTTCTCCATCCTCCGACCAGGACAGCGGCCGCGACCGGGTGCCGCTCGTCGGCTGGGCCCACGTCAGCCGTGTGGGGAGCTCTCGCCCCGCCCACCCGCACCCTCGGCTGGGTCGGCCGCTGAGTCCGGTCGCCGGGATGGGCGCGGCCCCGCGTTTCCGTCGCCGGGGACGCGGGACCGCAGGTTCGGCTTCGCGGGCCGTTGGGGGACTTCCCGGTGTCACACCCGCTGGTAGCGGAGCGAGGTGCGGCCGGAGCCGTCCGAGAAGATGTCGGCGCGGTAGGTCTGACCGACGCTGTTGACCCGCCGTACCTGGAGGCGGATCACGGTCTCCCGGTTCACGGTGATGCGCTCGCTGATCGGTGCCGTCGACTGCCTGGCGACGGGCCCGCTCAGCGGGGGCGTGTTCATGTGCGTGACCAGGCGCTCGCTCTGCGGTACCAGGGTGCCGTTGGTGACGTTCCAGAGCCGGGCCTGGACGGACGCGAGGAGGCGTGCGTTGCCGTCGCCGGCGACGCGTCCGCGGACGTCCGCGTCGAGGAGGTAGGTGCCGGGCCGGGGCAGCGTGACCACGACCGTGGTGTTCACCCACCGTCCCGAGGGGGTCCCCTGTAGGTTCAGGCTGCCTGGCCGCATGTGGTGGACGCCCCCGTCGGGGCCCTGCGCGGAGGCGGTGGTGGTGCTCTGCAGGCTGATCACGGCGCCGGCCAGACAGAGCAGGACGACCGCGATGACGGCGGAGAGCCGGTGTCGGACGACATGCATGTTTCCTCCCGGATTCAGGCCCGATGGACGGGCGCTGGCGTCAGAGTAGGAAACGCGCATGGAGGGCGTAGTCCCTCGAACGGGTGAAGAGAGCGCTTATCGGATAAGACTTCATATCAGGCGCACTACCGGCGTGTTGGAGACACGGCCCGCTCCCGTCCTGGGCTGCTCCGCGCCTGGGTGGCACTCTCCGCGCCGGCCGGCATCCTGCCGTTCACCCGGCGACGACGCCCCGCGCCGAAGGACCGCGGGCCTTCCCCTCAGGTCTGGCCGGAGCGGTGGCCGGCCGCGCGGCGGAGGGCGTCGCGGCAGGCGAGGATGGCGGGGTGCCGGCTGCCGCCCCGGCGTACGACGGTGGAGATGCGGCGCGTGCGCCGGCCGCGGGGCAGTGGGCGCAGGGGGACGGTCGGAGTCCGTCCGCTCCAGACGAGGTCGGGGAGGAAGGCCGCGGCGTGCTTCTGCTCGACCAGACGCTGGTGGAGCAGGACGTCGGTGGTCTCGAACCGCACGTCGGGTTCGAAGCCGGCGTCACGGCACAGGGTCACGGCCCAGTGCCGGGCGGCCGTGCCTTCCGGCTCCATCACCCAGGGGTGGTCGGCGAGCGAACGCAGCGCCGCCGTGGGGCCGTCGGTGTCAGGGGCGCCGGCCGGCGTCGGCAGGGCGAGGCGCAGAGGATCGTCGAGCAACTCCTCCTGCTCGAGTTCGGCGGGCCGCGGGTTGGGGTTGCCGGGGTATTCCTCGGCGAGGACGAGGTCGAAGTCCCGGGCCTGGAGCGCGGGCAGTGCCGCTTCCGGCTCCATGTGGGTGACGTGGACGCGCAGGTGCGGATGCCGGTCACGCAGCAGGCCGAGCGCGGTCGGAACCAGGGCCAGGGCGGCCGTCTGGAACGAGGCGATGCGCAGCGTGCCGGTCAGGTCGGTCAGAGAGGCGGCGATGTCCGCCTCCGCGCGTTCCAGGCGTTCGAGGACCGCCTCGGTGTGGGCGACGAGGATCTCGGCCTGCGCGGTCAGCCGCACCCGCCGCCCGACCGGCTCGAGAAGCCGGACGCCGACCTCGGCCTCCAGCTGGGAGAGCTGCTGGGAGACGGTCGAGGGGGCGTAGGAGAGGGCGGTGGCGACGGCCGCCAGGGTGCCCCGGTGCTTGAGTTCCCGCAGCAGACGCAGTCGATGCAGGTCGAACATGACAAGCGTGGCTCTCCTCGCCGTCCCGGACCGAACAGAACGCTCGGTTTCTCCGATGAATATAGGTCGGAAACATTCGCTGGACCGATCGCAGGGCGCACCGCACCCTGATCATGTGTCTGACAACGCTTCCCCTCGCCTCGCCCTGCCATGGTTCGTACGGCCCGAAGCCCGCGCCTGGCGGTGTGAACCCGCGCCCGCGAAGGCACGGGCCTTCCACTCCTCGCTGCCCGACTACGCCCGCACTCCACTGACGGAAGTCCCGTCCCTGGCGGCCGAGCTGGGAGTCGGACGGGTCTTCGTCAAGGACGAGTCGTGCCGACTGGGCCTCCCCGCGTTCAAGGCGCTGGGCGCGTCCTGGGCGATCCACCGGGTCCTCGCCGAGCGGGCCGCCGATGGCGCGGGGGAGGACCCGGTCACCCTGGTGACCGCCACCGACGGCAACCACGGCCGCGCGGTGGCCCGCATGGCACGCCGCCTCGGTCAGGACGCCCACGTCTTCGTCCCCCAGGGGGTGCATCCGCGGGCCGTGGCCGCCATCGTCGCCGAACAGGCGAAAGTCACCGAGGTCGCGGGGCCCTACGACGAGGCCGTACGCCTGGCGGCCGAGGAGGCCACCGCGCCGGGCACGGTCCTCGTCCAGGACACCGCCTGGCCGGGCTACGAGCGGATACCCGGGTGGATCGTCGAGGGCTACTCCACCCTCTGCGCCGAGGTGGACGAGCAACTGACGGCCGAGGGAGTCCCGGCCGGCCCCGACCTCGTCTCCATACCGGTGGGTGTGGGATCGCTGGCCCAGGCCGTGGTCACGCACTACCGCAGCCGCCCGGGCGGGCGGGCCCCGGCGCTGCTGTCCGTGGAACCGGAGGCAGCGCCCTGTGTCCTGGAGAGCCTCATCGCCGGCGAACCCGTCAGCGTCACCACGCGGCCGACCATCATGGCCGGGCTGAACTGCGGCGCCCCGTCCGGCATCGCCTGGCCCCGCCTGCGCGGCGGACTGGACGCCGCCGTCGCCGTCGCGGACCACGACAGCGCCCGCGCGGCCGGTGATCTGGCCGCCGCCGGTGTCCCCTCGGGCCCTTGCGGAGCCGCGGCGCTCGCCGGCCTGCGGGCGGTGCTCTCCGGCGCGGGCGCCGGGGTACGCCGTACGGCACTCGGGCTCGGGCCGGACTCGGTCGTCGTACTGCTGAGCACCGAGGGCACCGCGGCCAACCCGCACTCCGGGCCCGGTCACGCGCCGAACGGCTGATCCGGACTGCGACCGGCTGCTGTGTTCGGTCATGTGTTCAGAACGCCATGGGGCGCGGTCATTAAATATGACCTACTTGAGCGGAATCCTTTCCTCTTCGCCGCGACTGTTGGGGGAAATCGGTGAGGGTACATCACGAGAGATGGAATTTGCGGCAGACTCGCAGGGGGAAACATGACCAATCCGGAAGGGGACGGTCCGGGTCAGGAACTCGCCGTCGCCGATCGGCCGGTGGCCGTGGCGTGCGACGGCGGTGGCGAAGGGTATTGCGCGGGGCCGACCTTGAGCCGCGCCGAGCTTTTCACGCTCACCGGTGACGACGACAACAAGGACCACGACACCGGTATCTACATCACCGTCAAGACGAGTGACGAGAAGTCGCTGCTGGCCTCGATCAACAACGCGGACAGCTCCGGCAAGGACATGACCACGTACAACGACGACTCCCATCACATCGTCCCGCTCGTCGTCGAGGCGCCGGGCGCGCGGAAGTGGGAGTGCTCGGGCTTCCGGGTCCGCATGTGGATCAAGACGAACGGCAACGACAACTGGACCATCGACGTCGCCCGCGTCACGCTCTACTTCAGTGACGGCACCACACTGGTCGCCGAGAAATTCGGATTCAACCTGGACGGAGACGGCGCCACGGCCGAGTTCGCATCGCTGTAGGCGGGCGTTTTCCGCCGGTCGCCAGGGGAGTCTCTCGCCGGTGAGTGTTTCCGGAATGCGTTCCGAGGCTGGTCGAGCGGAAGGCATTCCGGAACGCCACCCCGGTCAGATGCCGATGTGGGGGGTTGTGGGGCTGAGGTAGTGGGCCGTCGTCCGGTCGCTGTGCGGGGCGAGCAGGTCCTGGAGTTCGTCCGCCGCGGTCTTGAGGAGGTGGCCGTCGCGGGTGGCGTGGAGCGTTTCCAGGACGAAGGCGACGTGTGTCGAGTCCTCGGTGACGCGGGTGCGGTGGGCGTCGCGGTGGTTCCAGTGGCGGGTCAGCACGCCGGTGGTGTCGGCGTAGATGATCTCGCCGGGCTTCGGGTTCTCGACCGTGTCGGGTTCGCCGAGCGGGGTGAACTCCTCGGCCCCTTCGGCGTGGCGGATGTCGACGTCTCCGGTGACGTGGTCGAGGTCGAAGGCGCCGGCGGGCAGGCCGTGGCGGACGGAGACGGCGTTGTAGGAGTCGACGGCCGGGTTGATCCGCGGCAGGCCGCCCTTCTTGGCCATGCGGCGGCCGAGCGCGTCGACGCTGGGCCGGATGCGACGGGGATTGGTGCCGAAGGAACGGTAGGCGGCGTGCCACGCCTCGATGCGCGGATCCGTCTCGTCGGCCGGCTGCCAGGTACCGGCGGCGAGTTGTTGCTCCAGGTCCGCCACGGCCGTGACGGTGGCGGGCCAGGGCTCGTGGCCGCGCAGGCCGGTGACGGTGACCACGGCGATGAGCGTGTCGGGGAACGCGTCGGCGACGGCGGGGCTGATGCGGAAGGCGGTCATGGGCGTGATCCTGTTTCGTGCGAGTGCGAGTGCGAGTGCGAGTGCGAGTGTGGGGTGCGGGGTGCGGGGAGCGACGGCCAGGGGCCGGGTCATGGGGTCCAGGTGCCGATGCGGCCCAGTCGGCGCAGTTGGTGTCGGGCGGCGGGTATGTCGAGGCCCTGGCCGCGGCGGGTGAGGCGGTCGGCGACGGCGGTGCGGTGCTCGACGGGCTTGTGGTCGTCGTACTTGAACTTGGCGCGTACGTCGACGACGTCCAGGCGCAGGCCGCGGATGCCGGGGAGCATCCGGCCGTACGGGGGTTCGCCGGGGTCGATGGGGGCGTGGTCGCCGTCGGGCTGGAAGTGGGCCATCTGGCGGCGCAGCAGGTCGGCCTTGGCCTCGGGGTCGTCGATGATGTGGGCCCGGCAGGTGAACTGGACGGCGGCGTAGTAGCTGGTGGGGACGGAGTCCGTGGGCGGGATGCCCGGCTTGGCGCGCCAGGGGCCGGGGACGAAGGCGTAGTCGCCGACGACGGTGAAGGTGACGTCCGGGTCGCGCTCGATCGCCTTCCAGACCGGGTTGGGGCGGGCGAGGTGGATCAGCAGACGGCCGTCGTCGGGGGCGAAGTGGGTGGGGACGACGACGGGCGGCAGGCCCGAGGGGCCGTTGACACAGAGCTGGCCGAAGTCATGGCCGTCGGCGATCCAGTTCTGCCATTCGGCGTCGTCCAGGGCGGCGTCCCAGGGCTGGATGAACATGCGCTTCTCCCTGTGGGAAGGGCGGGCGGGCGAGGGTGAGGGCGAGCGGGTCGGTGGGCGGGCGGGGAGAAAGGGGCCCTACAGCGACCCCGGGACCCTACGGCGGCCCGGGCGGCTCGGTCGCATATGGACGCGCCGAGGTGCTCGGCTGTCCCGGCGCCCGCACGGACCGGGTCCGGCGGCCGACCGGCGGCAAAGCGTTCACGAGACGATCCCTTACCATCAATGGAACGACTGAACCGTACAACGTACCGACCGGGGCGTGTCAATCGAACGACCGAGCGGTGCAGTGCAGTGCCCCATTGAGGAAGTGATCGGATGGCAGAGACCGAGGCGGCCCTGCGGACGCTCGCGCGCAACGTCCGGGCGGCCCGTACCCGCGCGGGTCTGTCGCTGGACGAACTCGGCCGGCGGGCCCAGGTCAGCAAGGGGGCCCTGGTCGCGCTGGAGAAGGCCCAGGGAAATCCGAACTTCGCCACTCTGGTACGGCTGGCCGACACCCTCGGTGTCTCCGTCTCCGCCCTGCTGGAGGGCCGCGCCGAAGGACGCGTACGCGTCGTGGCCGCCGGTGATCTGACCCCGCTGTGGACCGGAGCGCGGGGGAGTGAGGCCCGGCTCATGCTGACCACCCAGGGGCCGGCCCCCGTCGAGGTCTGGCGCTGGACGCTGGAACCGGGTGAGGAGTACCCGAGCCACCCCCACCAGGCCGGCGTCGTGGAGACCGTCAGTGTCACGTCCGGTCGGATGACGCTGATCGTGGACGGTGCCGAGCACCCCGTGGAGGCCGGGCAGACCGCCGCCTTCGACGGGGGCGTCCCCCACGCCTACCGGGGCGCGGGCACCGGGACCTGCCACCTGATCATGACCGTCCACCTTCCGCCCGGCCCCGGCTCCCCGTCCTGACCCGCGCCCCCATCTCCCACGGACAGGAGCTCGAAACCGGCCGTCGTCATGGAAATGCCCCGGCCGTGACGGGGGAATCACGGCCGGGGCGGTCGATGGTGGGCGCGGACGGCGGTCGCCTCGCGGCGAAAGGCTCCACAGGGCTTCAGCCGAACGATCGTCCCTGTGGGCGAATGGTGAGGCCCGGGGACACTGTCCCGTCCACACCCACGGCTTGTTCAACGGGCAACCATACGGGGGTGTTCCGTTCACTCGCGTGACCTGCGTCACGGCTTACGCCAGCGGGCTCCCGGCCAGCCGAGCCAGCAGGTCGGCGGGGTCGGCGTACACCGCCTCCGCCCCGGCCTCCTCCAGGTCCGCGCGGGGAATCCCGCCGCACAGCACCCCCACACACCGCACCCCGGCCTTGCCGCCCGCCCGCATGTCCCACACCGTGTCCCCGACGAACACCGCCCGCGAGGCCGGGACCCCGGCCAGCTCCAGGGCGTGCTCCACCGGCTCGGGGGCCGGCTTGCCCTCCTGGACGTCGTCGGAGCTGGCCGTGGCCGTGATGGCGTCGTCCGCGTCGATCGCCCGGCGCAGCGCGCCCAGCTCGGCGCCGCTCGCCGACGTGGCCAGGACCACCGCCCAGCCGTCCCCGCGCAGCCGCCGCAGCAGCTCCCCGGCGCCCGGCAGGGCGGGCAGCCGGTCGAAGTACTGGCCGTACAGCGCCGTGTGCGCGGCGCTCAGCTCGCCGTCCTGGTCCCGGTCGCGGCCGTCGCCGAGCAGGTGGGCGATCAGGTCCGTGGAGCCCAGGCCGACGGCCCGGTGCACGGCGTGCATGGGCACCTCGTGCCCCGCCTGGCGGAACGCCTCCCACCAGGTGACGACGTGGAGGTGGTTGGTGTCGACGAGGGTTCCGTCCACGTCGAAGACGGCGGCTCGTTCCATGCGGGGTTCCTTTCCTGGCGCTCGCTCCGGGGACGGACGGGTACCACGCGGGGGCGGTTCGGGAACCCGCTGTCCGCGCCCGGAACCCGCCGTGCGGGCCGGGACCCGGCGTGCGGGCCCGGAGGGGCGCCACGCCGGACGGGCCAGGAGGGCCACGCGGACGGGGTGTGGAGGGCACGACGGACGGGGCGGGAGGGGGGCGCGCCGGACGGGGCGGGTACCTGCCGCGCGGGCCAGGAGCGGTGCCGCGCCGGACGGGCCGGATGCCTGCCGCGCGGGCCGGCGCGGGATCATGCCGAGAGGGTCGGGAACCCTCGCGGCGACCAGGGCGGATAGCCCGCCGACCCCGGGTCAGGGGCCCGTCGCCCGGGACGGCAGGCGGCCCTCGTGGGTCCAGGCCAGCAGGTCCTCGGCCGGCCAGGTGGTCACCACCCGCCCGGGCGGCACCCCGCACTCCTCGGCCCGGGCGCAGCCGAGGATCTGCCAGTCCAGCTGGCCGGGGGCGTGCGCGTCGGTGTCGACCGCGAACAGCACCCCCGCCTCGACCGCCCGGCGCAGCAGCCGCCGCGGCGGGTCCAGCCGCTCCGGGCGGCTGTTGATCTCGACCGCCGTCCCCGACTCGGCGCACGCGGCGAACACCTCGTCCGCGTCGAACCGCGACTCCGGGCGCCCCCGCCCGGTGACCAGGCGCCCGGTGCAGTGCCCGAGGACGTCGGCGTGCGGATCACGTACGGCGGTGACCATGCGGCGGGTCATGGACCGGGCGTCCATCCGCAGCTTGGAGTGCACCGAGACCACGACCACGTCGAGCCGCTCCAGCAGCTCGGGCTCCTGGTCCAGCGAGCCGTCCTCCAGGATGTCGCACTCGATCCCGGTGAGCAGCCGGAACGGCGCCCAGCGCGCGTTCAGCTCCGCCACCACCGCCAGCTGCTCACGCAGCCGCTCGGCCGACAGGCCCCGGGCCACGGTGAGCCGGGGCGAGTGGTCGGTGAGCGCCGCCCACTCGTGCCCCAGCCCGGCGGCCGTCCGCCCCATCTCCTCGATCGGGCTGCCCCCGTCGGACCAGTCCGAGTGGGTGTGGCAGTCCCCGCGGATCAGCGCCCGCAGCCCGGCCCCCGGCCCCTCGGGCGGCGCCCCGGCCTCCTCCTCGAGACGGCGCAGATAACCGGGCACCTCACCGGCCAGCGCCTCCCGCACCACCTGCGCGGTCTTCGGCCCGACCCCCTTCAGCGACTCCAGCGTCCCGGCGGCGGCCCGCTCGGCCACCTCGTTCCCCGGCAGCGCGGCCAGCGCCCGGGCGGCGGTACGGAAGGCCCGTACCCGGTAGGTGGGCGCGAGCGCCCGCTCCAGCAGAAACGCGATCCGGTCGAGTGCGGCGACGGGTTCCATCCCACCAGGTTCACACCAGGGGGCGGGGGACCGCACGGGCACCCACGCGCCCCACTGTGCTCCCTCACCCCCGCGACGGTCCCGTTTGTCCACCCCGCCCCCGGGTACTGCCATGCCCACACTCACCGAGAGGAGGCCGGTCATGCCCCGAGCGGCCATCGTCACCGGCGCGGACTCCGGCATCGGCCGCGCCACCGCCGTACGCCTGGCCGAGGCGGGCCTGGACGTCGGGATCACCTGGCACACCGACGACAAGGGCGCCGAGGAGACGGCCGAGCGGGTCCGCGCGCACGGCCGCCGCGCCGCCGTGACCCGGCTGGACCTGACCCGGCTGCCCGAGGCCGCCGACACCGTGGACGAGCTGTGCGCGGAGCTGGGCCGGATCGACGTCCTGGTCAACAACGCGGGTACGGGCACGATGACGCCGTACCTCGACCTCACCCTGGAGGACGTGCGCCGGGTCCTGGACGTCGACCTCGTCGGCCCCTTCCTGCTGGGCCAGCGGGCCGCGCGCCGGATGATCGAGCAGGGTGACGGCGGCCGGATCGTCAATGTCACCTCGGTGCACGAGCACCAGCCCCGGGTCGGCGCGGCCCCGTACTGCGCGGCCAAGGGCGGGCTCGGCCTGCTCACCCAGGTGATGGCCCTGGAACTGGCCGAGCACGGCATCACGGTGAACGCGGTCGCGCCCGGTGAGATCGCCACCCCGATGACCGGCCAGGAGGACACCGACGTGCACACCGTGCGCCGGCCCGGCGTGCCGCTCGGCCGGCCCGGCGACGCCCGTGAGGTCGCCGCCGTGATCGCGTTCCTGGCGAGCCCCGACGCCTCGTACGTCACCGGCGCCTCCTGGAGCGCCGACGGCGGCATGCTGCGCATGGGCCCGCAGGCCGGATCCCATCTGACCAGTGACGACTGGCGCCGCCCATGACGGGCCGCCCCGGCCGCAGCCGCGTGCGGCCGGCCGCGGGGGTGCGGCCGGCCGTCGTGGACCGCCCGTCGGTCCGCCGAGCGTTCTAGGCTCTATTCCATGACCGAACAAGCAGCTCCCCACATCTCCCACCCGCGGATCCTGGTCCTCGGCGTGTGCCCGGGCAAGCCGGGTGAGCCGCCGTTCCGGATCATGGAGATCGACGGTCAGGTGGTCGGTGAGGCCAGGAACGTCACCGACGTCCTGGAGGCGGCGGCCTCCCACGGCATCACCATTCATGATCTCGACGATCCGGACGTGATCCGGTTCGTGGGCGGGGACAAGTACACCTGGCGGCCGCGTCGCTGAGCGGACCGTTCAGCCGACCGTCCACTTCTGGTTGGCGCCGCCCGTGCAGGTCCAGATCTGCAGCCGCGTACCGTTGGCCGAGTTGTTCCCGGTGACGTCGAGGCACTTGTCCGCCTGCGGGTTGACGATGTCGCGGGCCGCCGGGAGGGCCCACTTCTGGGCGGGGCTACCGTTGCAGTCCCACAGCTGGACGGGTGTGCCGTCGGCGGTGCCGCCGCCGCTGACGTCCAGGCACTTGCCGAGGGCCCGTAGCGTGCCGTCCGAGCCGACGGTCCACGCCTGCGCGTTCGTGCCGTTGCAGTCGTAGAGCTGGACCGGGGTGCCGTTCGCGGAGTTCGCGCCGGCCACGTCCACGCACTTGCCCGCCAGGCCCCGGATCGGCACCCCGGCGGCGCTGTCGCTCGTCGTCACCGACACCGAGTCCACCACCAGCGTCTGCGGGAACTGCGTGGAGCCGTCCGGGTCGCCGGGCCAGTAGCCGCCGACCGCGAGGTTCAGGATCAGGAAGAACGGCTTGTTGAACACCCAGGTCCGGCCGCCCAGATCGGCGGGCGTGCGGCGCTGGTAGACGTTCCCGTCCACCGACCAGGTGATCGAGTCGGGCGCCCAGTCGACGGCGAAGGTGTGGAAGGCGTCCGCGAAGGCCTGCCCGTTCGGCAGGGTGTAGCCCGCGCCTATGCCGCCCGAGCCGGAGTAGCCGGGGCCGTGGAGGGTGCCGTGCACGGTCGACGGTTCGAAGCCGACGTTCTCCATCACGTCGATCTCGCCCGAGTCCGGCCAGTTGACCGGGGTGCCGAGCATCCAGAACGCCGGCCACATGCCCTGCCCGCGCGGGATCTTCATGCGGGCCTCGACATGCCCGTACTGGGCGGTGAACTTGCCGGCGGTGTTCAGCCGGGCGGAGGTGTACTGGCAGCTGCCGTACCAGCACTGGTAGCCGGCCGGGTTCTCCTTGCGGGCCGTGATCACCAGATGGCCCTGGCCGTCCAGGGCCGCGTTCTTCGTGCCCGAGGTGTAGTACTGCCGCTCGTGGTTGTTGACGTTGTCGCCGGTCTCCAGCGTCCACTTGGAGCCGTCGACCGCCGCGCCCGCGGGCCCGTCGAAGGTGTCGGAGAAGGTGGTGACGGCCGCGGCCGCCGGGGCGGCGCTCTCGGCGCGCGCCGGGCCGACGGCGGCGGAGCCGATCAGCGCCGCGGACAGGGCGGCGAGGAGACATCTGCGGAGCAGGCGTGGGGAGGCCATGGCTCTCCGTTTCTCGTGGGGGTGGTCGTGGAGGACGCCGTGGGGATGCGTGTCTTGATTTAAGGGGTGAGATAAGGGGCCGTCAATACTCTGGTACGGACCAGCTGTCGGCCCTGACCGTACGGACCCCTCGGCCGTCCCGGCGGCAACTTCCCGGTCCGGCACGCCGGTTGCCCGGCCGGACCCGCCCGGGTTTCCGTTCCCGCCTCCGGGGCACTCCGGGTGCGGACCCGCGCGCCGCCGCTCCCGCGCGGGTCCCGCGGTGCTTGGATGCCCCCAGCGGCATTCCGGGCACATCGCCGCGAATCCCTGCGCGACGCACCGAGGAGGTGCCGCATGAACCGCCGTACGGCCCCCCGCGCGGTCCTCCTGGCCGCCGGCGAACTCCTGGCCTGGTGGGCGGCGCTGGCACTGCTGTGGCTGGTGCTCATCACGACCGTCGACACCCTGGAGCGGATCGTCGGGGCGAGCTGCGCCGCCGTGGGCGCGGTGCTGGCCCGGGCCGGCCGGCGGGCGGTGACCTGGCGGTGAACGGCTGGAACCTCGCGGCGGCCGTCCTGCTCGGCGCGGGCGGGGCCGCCGCGCTGTGGGGCGTGACCACCGGCCCGCCGGCCCGCCGGGTGATCGCTCAGAACATGACCACCTCCGCCGTCTGCCCGGCCCTGCTGCTCCTCGCCCAGGGCTACGGCCGCCCCGCCTACGTCGACCTCGCCCTGCTGCTCTCCCTGCTCGGCCCGGTCGGCACGCTGGTCTTCGCCCGGCTGTTCTCCGACGACCTGTCCGAGGGGTGCCCGGGCGCCTGGGGGCTGACCTGGACGGCGGTGGGGGCCGGCGCGGTCGTCGTGATCGTGCTGTGCGTGGCCGTCGGTCCCGGCCGCGCCCTGGTCAAACTGCTGCTGACCGGTGCCCTGTTGACCGGCGGCAACATCATCGCCTCCCGGGCGCTGGCCGGCGGATTCCGGGGGGTGCGGGGTGGCTGACGCGCTGATCGGCCTCGCCCTGCTGCTCGTCGCCGCCTCCGCCACCGCGGCCGTGGCCCAGCGCGACCCCGCCCGCCAGGCGCTGGTGCTGTCCTTCATGGGCGTGCTGCTGGCCGCGCTGTTCACCGTGCTCCAGGCCCCGGACGTCGGCCTGTCCCAGCTCGCCGTCGGCTCGGCCCTCACCCCGCTGCTGATCATGCTGTCGGTCCGCAAGGTGAGACGGCGGGGCCGCGCGAAGAAGGAGGCGAAGTGAAGCGGCTGCGGGGCCGTGCGGGGAAGGAGCGGCTGCGGGCGTGCGCGGAGGGAGCCGAAGCGAACCGGCTGCGGCGGCGTGCGGAGAGGGAGCCGAAGTGAAGCGGCTGCGGCGGTGTGCGGAGGGGGAGCCGAAGTGAACCGGCTGCGGCGGGGTGCGGAGAGGGAGTCCGAGTGAACCGGCTGCGGCTGTGGTTGCTGGCCGTGGGCGGCGCAGGGCTCGCCGCCCTGCTCGTCGCCGCCTGCCTCGAACTGCCCGGATTCGGCGGCGACCGCCACCCGTACGGCGACCGGGCCGTCCACGCCTCCCTCCTGCGGCACACCGCCAACACCGTCGCCTCCGTCAACTTCGACCAGCGCGCCTACGACACCCTCGGCGAGATGAGCATCCTGTTCGCCGCCGTCCTCGGCTGCGTGGTGCTGCTGCGCCAGGCCCGCGACGAGCACCGCGCCCCGCCCGAACCCGCCGAGGTGGCCCGCCCGGTCCGCCGCTACGCCCTGCTCGTGCTGCCCGTCGCCCTGGTCACCGGCCTCTACGTCATCGCCCACGGCCAGCTCAGCCCCGGCGGCGGCTTCCAGGGCGGGGTCGTCGCCGCGACCGCCCTGCACCTGCTCTACCTCGGCGCCGACTACGGCGCGCTGGAACGCGTCCGCCCGCTCGGCGTCTACCAGACCACCGACGCGCTCGCCGTCGGCGCCTACCTCGTGATGGGCCTCGCCCCGGTCCTGGCCGGCACCGCCTTCCTGGCCAACACGCTGCTGCCGTACGGCACGTTCGGCACGCTGTCCTCCGGCGGCGCCGTCCCGCTGCTGAACGCGGCCATCGGCATGGAGGTGGCGAGCGCGGCCGTCGTGCTGCTCGCCCACTTCCTGGACCAGGCCGTCGAGATCGAGGAGGAGCACGGCAGGTGAACACCGCGGACGAAACGGAGAGGCGCACACCGTGATGCACGTCCTGCCGTACCTGGTCGCCGTCCATCTCTTCCTGACCGGCTGCTACGGCCTGGCCACCAGCCGCAACCTCATCCACGCCGTGGGCTGTCTCGCGGTGTGCCAGTCCGCCACCTACGTCCTGCTGCTCGCGGTCGGCTACCGCGACGGCGGCACCGCGCCCGTCTTCTCCGACGTCCGGCCCGGCTCCCGCCCGGTGGTCGACCCGGTGGTGCAGGCCCTCACCCTCACCGACATCGTCGTGGGCGCCACCGTCACCGCGCTGCTGCTCGCCCTCGTGCTGCAGATCGCCAAGCGGCACGGCACGGTCGACCCCGACGAACTGCGGGAGCTGCGCGGCTGATGCGCCATCTGCTCCCGCTGCTCGTCGCCCTCCCCCTGCTCGGCGCCGCCCTGCTGGCGGCCACCGGCCGCCGGCTGCCCCGGATCGCCGTCGAGATCACCGGGTTCGTGGTCTGCGGAGGCACCGCCGCCCTCGCCCTCGTCCTGCTGCTGAACTCATCCCCGCCGATGACCGAATGGGTCGGCGCCTGGCCGCCCGCCGGCCGGGAGAGCGTCGGCATCCTCGTCGTCGGGGACGGCCCGGCCCTCGGCATGGCCACGCTGGCCTCGCTGCTCACCCTCGCCGCGCTCGCCTACTCCTGGCGCTACTTCGACGCGCCTCCGCACGGCCTCACCGGCGCGTTCACCGCGCTGATGCTGGTCTTCCAGGGCGCCATGTGCGGATTCGCCCTCGCCGGCGACCTGTTCAACGCCTTCGTGTTCTTCGAGTTGATGAGCGTGGTGGCGTACGCCCTGACCGGCTACCGCATCGACGAGGCCAAGGCCGTCCAGGGCGCGCTCACCTTCGGCATCGTCAACTCCCTCGGAGCGTACGCCTTGTTGATGGGCATCGCCCTGCTGTACGCCCGCACCGGCGAACTGGCCATGGCGAGGATCGGCCACGGCCTCGACGCGGCCGGACCCGGCGGACCGGACGCGCTGGTCCTAACCTCCTTCGTGCTGGTGCTCACCGGACTGCTGGTCAAGGCGGCGGCCGTGCCCTTCCACTTCTGGCTGCCCGACGCGCACGCCGTCGCCCCCACCCCGGTCTGCATGCTGCTGTCCGGCGTCATGGTCGAACTCGGCGCCTACGGCGTGTGGCGGGTGTACGGCACCGTCTTCGCCGGACCCGGCGGCATCCCCGCCGCCGACCTGACCCGGGTGCTGGTGACCCTCGGTGCCCTCACCGCCGTGACCGGCGCCGTCATGTGCTGGTACCAACGGCACATCAAACGACTCCTCGCCTACTCCACGGTCGCCCACACCGGACTGTTCCTCGTCGGCCTCGGCGTGCTCACCCCCGAGGCCGACGACGGCGTCGCCCTCTACCTCCTCGGGCACGCCGGGGTGAAGGCCGCGCTGTTCGCCTGCGCGGGCGCCCTGCTGGACCGGTTCGGCAGCGTCGACGAGCACTCCCTGCACGGCCGGGGCCGGCCGCTGCGCGCGACCGGGGTGATGTGCGCCGTCGGCGCCCTGGGCCTGGCCGGGCTGCCGCCGTTCGGCACCGCGCTCGGCAAGGCGGTCACCGAGGAAGCGGTCGGCGGCCCGCTCACGGTGGTGTACGTGGCCGCCTCCGCGATCACCGCGGGCGCGGTGCTGCGGGTCACCGCCCGGGTCTTCCTCGGCCTAGGGCCGCGCCCCCGGGACGCGGAGTACGAGACCAGCGGCTCGGACGAGGAGCCCGAGACCACCGGCCTGCTGAGCCGGATCCCGGACACCATGACGACCGTGCCCGCCGTGCTGCTCGCCGCCGCCCTCGCGGTGGGCGTGTCTCCCGGTTTCGGCACGCTGGTGGCCCGCTCCGTCGGCCGGGCCGGCCCGGGCGACGCGCACGCCGCCGTGCACTGGACCGCGCACGGCGTGTTGCTGGGCGTGGCCTCCACCGTGCTGGCCGTGGCGCTGGCCGGCCTCGCCGTCACCCGCCCGGACCGGACCGCCGCGCCCGGCTGGGCCGCGCCCCTCAGACGCCTGCAGTCCGGGCACGTCGGTGACTACGTGGCCTGGCTGCTGGTGGGCACGACCGTGCTGGGGGCGCTGGCCCTGCCGGGAGTTCTCGGGTACTGAGCCACCGTAGGTCCGCCCGCCGGGGAGGCACCGTGCCCTGCGCCCTCGCTCACGGCGACCCGGCCGGGCGGTCCAGCGCGGCGTCCAGACCCGGCTGCGGGGGCAGCAGCCGGGCCAGGCCGGTGACCCGGATGACCCGCAGCGTCAACGGGTGGGTGCACACCAGGTGCAGCTCGCCGCCGCGCTCCAGCACCCGGGAGCGCGCCCGGTACAGCAGCCGCAGCCCCGAGCAGTCGAAGAACTCCACCGGCCGCAGATCGAGCACGGCCCGCACACCGGCCCGGCCGGTGACCCGGTCGAGGAACGGGCCGATCTCCTCCGCGGCGACGAGGTCGATCTCGCCCCGGAACTCCAGCACCGTGTGCCCGCGGTAGGCGTACACGCCGAGCTGCCGGGTGAGGGGCACAGGTTCGTGTCGCACCTCGGCACCACCTCCCACCCGCACACCGACGTCACTTTCCGACCGACAAGTTACCGTTACCGGACGGAATTTGAGCATGTTCGATTGACATATGTCTGCGACTTCGCGGCGTGTCGCCGGGGCTCGCTCAGTCCGCCAGCAGCACCAGCTTCCCCGCCGTCCGGCCGGTCTCGCCCAGCTCGTGCGCCTTCGCGGCCTCGGCCAGCGGAAACGTCCCGGCGATCGCCGGTGCCAGCCGCCCGGACTCCGCCAGTTCCGCGATCGCCCGCATGCCGGCCCGGTCGGCGTCCACCAGCATCCACACCGCCCGCACGCCCAGCCGCTCGGCCTCGGTGTGGAAGTCGTCCGAGGCCGGCGGCAGGATCGAGACCACCACACCGCCCGGCCGCACCATCCGCAGCGACCGCACCGCGTTCTCACCGCCGAGCGTGTCCAGGACGACGTCCACGTCCCGCACCGCCTCTGTGACATCGGTGGCCCGGTAGTCGACCGGCTCGTCCACGCCGATCGCCCGCAGGAATCCGTGCTTGCCCGCGCTCGCCGTGCCGATCACGTACGCCCCGCGCGCCTTGGCGATCTGCACGGCCACGTGACCGACCCCGCCGGCCGCCGCGTGGATCAGCACCCGCTGTCCGGGCCGCACGTCCGCGTGCTCGGTCAGCGCCTGCCAGGCCGTCAGTGACACCAGCGGCAGCGCGCCCGCCCGCACGTGGTCCAGGCCGGCCGGCTTGTGCACCAGGGCCCGGGCCGGGGCGATGACGTACTCGGCGTGCGAGCCGTGGCCGAAGGGGAAGGGCAGCATGCCGAAGACCTCGTCACCGGGCCGGAACGCGGTCACGCCGAACCCGGTCTCCGCGATCTCCCCGGAGACGTCCCAGCCGAGGACGAACGGCGGCTCGCCGAGGTGCCCGCCGATGGCCCGCAGCTTCCAGTCGGCGGGGTTCACCCCGGCCGCCCGGACCCGTACCAGCACCTCGTTGGCCCGCGGCCTCGGCCGCTCGACCCGTACTTCCCTCAGCACCCCGGGTCCGCCGAGGACGTCCTGGCTGATGACACGCATCGTGTTCGCTTCGTTCATGATCACCAGCCTGCCGGAGCCCGCCCGGCCGGGAAATGGCATGAATGCCAATCACCGATAGGATCATGCCATGCCCGCCCCGCGTCCGCGCACCCACCGTCCGCAGCAGGTCGCCGTCCTCGCCCTCGACGGCGCCTACCCCTTCGAGCTGGGCATTCCGAGCCGCGTCCTGGGTGCCGCCGACGGCCGCTACGAGGTGCGCACCTGCACGGTTGACGGCCGGCCGGTGCGCTCCGGCGCCGACTTCACCATCGGTGTGGCGCACGGCCCCGAAATCCTGGACACCGCCGACACGGTCGTCATCACCTCCGTGCCGCCCGCCGACATCCCCACCGGACTGTCCGGCGACCTCGCCGCCGCGCTCGCCCGGATCCGGCCGGACGCCCGCATCGTGTCCATCTGCACGGCCGCCTTCGTCCTCGCCGAGGCGGGCCTGCTCGACGGCCGCCGGGCCACCACCCACTGGCAACTGGCCGACGCCTTCCGCCGCCGCTACCCGAAGGTGGACCTCGACCCCGACGTGCTGTTCGTCGCCGACGGCCGCATGCTCACCTCCGCCGGCGCGGCCTCCGGCGTCGACATCTGTCTGCACATCGTCCGCACCGACCACGGCAGCGCACTGGCGAACACCGCCGCCCGCCGCTGTGTGGTGCCCCCCTTCCGGGACGGCGGCCAGGCCCAGTACATCGAACAGCCGGTCCCCGAGAGCGGCGCCGCGAGCACGGCCGCGACCCGGGCCTGGGCGCTGGAACGACTGGACCGGCCGCTCACCCTCGCCGACCTCGCCGGCCACGCGCGGATGAGCCTGCGCACGTTCGTCCGCCGCTTCAACGACGAGGTCGGCCTCAGCCCGGGCCGCTGGCTGATCCAGCAGCGGGTGGCCCGCGCCCGGCACCTGCTGGAGGCCGGCGACCTGCCGGTGGACCGGATCGCCGCCGAGGTCGGCTTCGCCACCGGCGCCTCGCTGCGCCAGCACCTGCACGCGGCGCTCGGAGTGTCCCCCCAGGTCTACCGCCGCACCTTCCGGCAGACTCGCTGAACCCCATGCCCGGACCGACGCCGTGCGGGCGGCCCGCGCTCATGGCCACACTGAACGGAACGACCGGTGAGAAGAGGAGGCCGTACGCCATGACCCCGCCCCCCGCCCGTTCCGTCGAGCAGTGCACCGAGGACGTCCTTCGCCGGCTGGAGAACGATGTCGACGCGTGGGTCGCCACCGCCGCTCCCGACGGTGCGGTGCCCCATCTCGTGCCGCTGTCGTTCGTGTGGGACGGCACCTCGCTGCTGATCGCCACCGCGGCCGGCAGCCCCGTCGGCCGCGGCCTCGTGGCCACCGGCAGGGCCCGGCTCGGTGTCGGTTCCGCCAGGGACGTCGTCCTGATCGAGGGCGTCGCCCAGGCGGTGACCCCCGAGGACCTCCCCGAGGAGGACGCCGAGGTGTTCGCCGGCAAGACCGGCTTCGACCCGCGCCGGCTGGCCGACCGTTACCTGTACTTCCGGGTCGTCCCGCGGCGGGTCCAGGCATGGCGGGAGGAGAACGAACCGCACGGCCGCGAGCTGATGCGCGACGGGCGGTGGCTGGTCGCCGGCTGAACCCGGGCGCTGTGCCGGGCGCCGGCCGGCCCCGGCCGCCTTATGGCGCTACGGTCAGCCCGGCCGCCCCATGCCGACGGCGACCAGCCCCTGCCGTCTCAGGCCGGTGACGATCAGCCCCTGCCGTCTCATGCCTGTGTCGGTCAGTCCCGGTCGTCCCGTTCCGGTGTCGGTCAGTCCCGGCCGCCCTTGTCCGTCGTCGGCCACACGCCCGTCGAGCGGGCGATGGCCTTCGCGCCGGTGCGGTCCACGGCGCTGCGTACCACCGCGAAGATCGCCCCCTGGACCGCCGCCGCCAGCAGGATCTCGCCCCAGCCGCGGTCCGGGTCCAGCGCGTCGGGCGCGTCGTCCTCGTGCCGGATCACCTTCCACGCCTTGCGGAACGCCAGCCCGGCCAGCGCGCCGCCCGCCCAGCTGAGCGCGAAGCCGAACGGCTGGTAGACGAGCGGGAGCTTCTTCTTGTGCTTGTCCTTCTTGGCCATGTGTCACTCCTTCCTCGTCGGGCCGCCCTCATGCGGGCCGGCCCTGGGGGGCCACCCGTTCGCCCGGCGGTACCGCGCCCGGCGGCGTGCCGTCGCCGAACGGCCGGCCGCCCAGCTCCGCCCGGTGGTGCTCGGTCAGCCAGCCGCCGAGGTCCGGGCCGAGCGGCACGATCCCGGTGGGGTTGATGCCGGTGTGCACCTGGTAGTAGTGCCGCTTGATGTGGTCGAAGTCGACCGTGTCGCCGAAACCCGGCGTCTGGAACAGGTCACGGGCATACGCCCACAGCACCGGGTGCTCCGCCAGTTTCCAGCGGTTGCACTTGAAGTGGCCGTGGTAGACGGCGTCGAACCGGACGAGGGTGGTGAACAGCCGGATGTCCGCTTCCGTGAGGGTGTCACCGACCAGATAACGCTGCCCGGACAGCCGCTCGCCGAGCGCTTCCAGCCGCCGGAAGACGGCCGCGCACGCCTCCTCGTACTCCCGCTGCCGGGTGGCGAACCCGGCCCGGTAGACCCCGTTGTTCACGTCCTCGTACACCTCGGCCATCACCTCGTCGATCTCCGCGCGCCGGGCGGCCGGGTACAGGTCCGGTGCGCCGGGGCGGTGCAGGGCGGTCCACTCGGTGGCCAGGTCCAGGGTGATGCGCTGGTAGTCGTTGGTGACCAGCCGCCCGCTGGGGACGTCCACGATCGCGGGCACGCTGACGCCACCCGGACAGCCGGTCTCCCGCCGGTCGTAGGCCTCGCTCAGGAACCGGATGCCGAGCACCGGGTCCCGGCCGTCCGGGTCGAGGGTGAACCGCCAGCTGCGGTCGTCCTGGACCGGATCGGCGACCGCCAGCGACAGCGCGTCCTCCAGCCCCAGCAGCCGGCGCGAGATCACCGCGCGGCTCGCCCAGGGACAGGCACGGGAGACCACCAGCCGGTAGCGGCCCGCTGCCACCGGCCAGCCGTCCCGGCCGTCGGCGGTGATCCGGTCGTCGAAGTGGCTCCGGGACCTGGTGAACGTCCGGTGCCCGTAGGCGCTGTTTCCGTCGCCACCCATGTCTCCTCCTCGCCGGCCGGTTCCTCCTGGACCACGCGTTCCCCGTTTGGCGCGGACCGCACGGTGTGAGGTGCACGGTCGGGGGCAATCGGCGAGAGGTGAGCGGAACATCCTCGAATCGGGAGACGGCCGCGCGTACGGACGGGGGCGACGCCCACCGGCCGGCCCGCGGAGCACCTCCGGGCGCGCCACGGACCCACACCGGACGCGGCGGCCCGCCGCACCACCGCGACGGAACCGGCGGCCCCACAGGCCCCGGCGGACACACCGCCCCGGGCACCAGCGGCCACGCCGACACCGGCCCCCGCGCCGATCCCGCCGCCCCGGACACCGGCGGCCACGCCGACACCACCCCCCGCACCGAACCCGCCGCCGACCCGGACACCCGTCGCCGCCCCGGCTCCCCGGGCGGTGCCAAGGGTGACCGGTCCACCAGGGTCACCGTGCTCGTCGCGCTCGCGGCCAATCTGGTGATCGCCGTCGCCAAGGCGGCCGGTGGGGTGCTGGCCGGCTCGCCCGCGCTGCTGTCGGAGGCCGCGCACTCGGTCGCCGACAGCCTCAACGAGGTCTTCCTGCTGGCCGCCCTGCGCCGCAGCCGCCGCCCGGCCGACAGCCGGCACCCGTTCGGCTACGGCAAGGAACGCTTCTTCTGGTCCCTGCTCGCCGCCGTGGGCATCTTCGTCATGGGCGGCTGCTTCTCCTTCTTCCAGGGCTTCGAGGCCCTGCGCGTCGGCACCGAGGAAAAGTTCAGCGGCTATGTGGCGGGCCTGATCGTGCTGGGCGTGGCGCTGGTCGCCGAGGCCGGTTCGCTGCTGCGGGCCCTGCACCAGGTGCGCCGACAGGGCGGCGGGCTCCGCGGGCTGCGTGATCCCGCGCTGCGCACGGTGGTCGCCGAGGACGGCACGGCGGTCCTCGGCGTGACCCTCGCCCTGGTGGGCATGGCCCTGCACATGGTGACCGGGCAGACCGCCTGGGAGGCGTCCGCCTCGCTGGCCATCGGGGTGCTGCTGGTCTACGTCGCCTACCGGCTCGGCCGCGACGCCCGGGACCAGCTGATCGGGGAGGCCGCCGACCCGGAGCTGAGCGGCAGGATCGGGTCGCTGCTGCGGGCCCAGCCGGAGATCGACAGCGTGGAGGCGCTGTTCACCATGAAGCTGGGCCTTGACTCCACGCTGGTCGCCGCCCGCATCGACCTGGTGCCGGGCCTGGACAGCGAGCGCGTCGAGGAGGTCGCCGACCGTATCAAGCGGTCCCTGGCCCGGACGTTCCCGGACGTCGGCCAGATCTTTCTCGACGTCACCGACCGGTCCGCGGCCGGGGCAGCGGAAAGCCCCGCCGCGACGGGGGAACGCGGCGGGGCCTGACCGACGAGTGCCCGGCGCCGGGCCGCTCCACACGCGCCCAGAACAGATTTTTCTGAAACGCAGCGGTCGGCGGCCGGAAATCAGCTCTGGCCGGGGGAGTCCTCGTCGAACGGTTCCAGCACGAAGACGGGGATCTCCCGGGAGGTCTTCTTCTGGTAGTCGGCGTACGGCGGGTACGCGGCCACGGCCCGCTCCCACCAGTCGGCCTTCTCCGCCCCGGTGACCTCACGGGCCCGCATGTCCCGCTTCACCGGGCCGTCCTGCAGCTCCACGTGCGGGTCGGCCTTGACGTTGAAGTACCAGACCGGGTGCTTGGGCGCACCGCCGACGGAGGCGACCACCGCGTACCGGCCGTCGTGCTCCACCCGCATCAGCGGCGTCTTGCGGAGCTTCCCGCTCTTCGCGCCCCGGGTGGTCAGCACGATCACCGGCAGCCCGGTGTCGCGCAGCGTCGTCCCCTTCGTCCCGCCCGAACTCTCGTACAACTCGACCTGCTCGCGCACCCACCGTTCCGGGCTGGGCTCGTACACGCCCTCAAGAGGCATGGGATCCGATTCCTTTCATGCGTCCGGCGGACATCCGCCACGGCAGTCGACAACCGTGGCCGCCGGACATATCCGTACCGCGCGGTGCGGGTACTCATGTCCGCCGACGCGCCGCCCCCCGTCGCCGGGGCTCCCGCGCGGTCCGGCCGGGGCGGTGGCCGGTTCCCGCCCCCCGGTCCGGGGTACTTCGGCCAGATGACGAAGGCCGCCGAAGTGGCCGAACTTCCCGTCGACCCATAGATGCCTGGGGCATCTAATGAAGATCGGCACGACGCACTCATTCGTCTGCGAGGTCTTTCCATGACGGAACTGACGGACATCACCGGCCCGGCTGCCCAGGCCGAACCCGTCGCATTCCCCCAGGACCGCACCTGCCCCTACCACCCCCCCACCGGATACGACCCGCTGCGCGACGGGCGACCCCTGTCCCGCGTCACCCTCTACGACGGCCGCGAGGTCTGGCTCGTCACCGCGCAGGCCACCGCCCGCGCCCTGCTCGCCGACCCCCGGCTGTCCACCGACCGCCGCCGCGACGGCTTCCCGGTGCCCACCCCGCGCTTCGAGGCGGGCCGCGACCGCAAGCTGGCCCTGCTCGGCCTTGACGACCCCGAGCACCAGCAGCAGCGCCGGATGCTGATCCCGTCGTTCACCGTCAAACGCGCCACCGCGCAACGCCCCTGGATCCAGCGGATCGTCGACGAACTACTGGACGCCATGATCGCCCGGGGGCCGGTCGCCGACCTCGTGTCCGCGTTCGCGCTGCCCGTGCCGTCCATGGTCATCTGCGCACTGCTCGGCGTGCCCTACGCCGACCACGAGTTCTTCGAGGAACAGTCCCGCCGGCTGCTGCGCGGCCCGACCGGCGCGGACACGACCGAGGCCCGGGACCGGCTGGAGGCGTACCTCGGCGACCTGATCGACGCCAAGGCCAAGGAGGCCGAACCCGGCGACGGCATTCTGGACGAACTGGTCCACAACCGGCTCCGCGCGGGCGAGCTGGACCGGGAGGACCTGGTGTCGCTCGCCGTCATCCTGCTGGTCGCCGGGCACGAGACGACCGCCAACATGATCTCCCTGGGCACCTACACCCTGCTCCAGCACCCCGAGCGGCTGGCCGAGCTGCGGGCCGACCCCTCGGTGCTGCCCGCCGTCGTCGAGGAACTGCTGCGGATGCTGTCCATCGCCGAGGGGCTGCAGCGGATGGCGCTGGAGGACATCGAGATCGACGGCACCACCATCCGGGCCGGTGACGGCGTCCTCTTCTCTACTTCGGTCATCAACCGGGACACGGCCGTCTACGACGACCCCGACAACCTCGACTTCCACCGCGCCGACCGGCACCACGTGGCGTTCGGCTTCGGCATCCACCAGTGCCTGGGCCAGAACCTGGCCCGCGCGGAACTGGAGATCGCCCTCGGCACCCTGTTCACCCGGCTGCCCGGGCTGCGTCTCGCCGCCCCCGCCGAGGAGATCCCCTTCAAACCGGGCGACACGATCCAGGGGATGCTGGAACTCCCCGTGACCTGGTAAGAGGCTTCGCTCATGCACATGGACATCGACATCGACCAGGACGTCTGTATCGGCGCCGGACAGTGCGCGCTGGCGGCACCGGGCGTCTTCACCCAGGACGACGACGGCTACAGCACGCTGCTGCCCGGCCAGGAGAACGGCGTCACCGACCCGATGGTCCGGGAGGCCGCCCGCGCCTGCCCGGTCAGCGCCATCACCGTACGGGAGCGCACCGCCTGACGGACACGGCGGTACGGCGCGGCCCCGGCCCCGCCGTACCGCCGTGGCGGTGCCCCTACCGCACCGCGCGGACGTAGGCCGCGCTGCCCGGGGTGGACACGTCCCGGTCCCGGCGGACGATGCTCAGCCGGCCGCCCCAGTGGGCGCGGGCCGCGTCCAGGCCCCGGTCGGTGTACTCGATGTCCACCACCCGGTCGTCGAACGCCTCGGCGTACACCCCGCACTCGTCGTACTGGCCGCACTCCTCCGTCACCGCGAAGTCCAGTCCGGCCCGCTCGCGCCGCGCGGCCAGTTCGGCGGTGTTCTTCTGCGCGATGGCCAGGTGCCGGGCGTGCGCGTGCCGGGACAGCAGGGCCATGAACGCGGTCGCGTCGTCCGGGGTCAGCAGCCCGTCGGAGCGGGTGTAGCTGTCGTAGTTGTCGGGTTCGACGGCGTCGAAGCCCTTGTCCGCGCAGCCGTCGATCCAGCCGTTCACCCGCTTCGCGACCCGCTCCCGCTTGGCCGGGGTGCGGATGTCCAGCAACGGCTCGTCCCAGTCCTCGTCGATGACCGGACCGCCGCGCCCGTCGCGCAGCAGCAGATCGGCCGGCCAGGAGGACCGCTCGGCCGGCTGGGCCTGGAACGCGTTGACGTAGCAGATGTTGTACAGGCCCGGGGCGGGGGAGTCGGACCGGTCGCGGCTGACCACGCGCACGCCCTTGGGCGGCGGGTAGGCGCCGCCGATCTGGTAGTCGAAGCCGGCGCCCTTCGGGGGCAGCCGCACCGCGGCGGGCTTTCCGGAACCGTCCTCGTGCCCGTCACCGGAGGCGCAGCCGGCCAGCGCCGACATCGCGACGGCCAGGGTCGCTGCCAAGGCGCCCAGGGCCGTACGCGGCCTCCGGACGCGGGGATCACCCATGGGGGGCAAGTCCGCTCCATCCTGCCCACGCCGGGCGGCGCGGCACGTCCAGGATCAAATCGTCCGTACGCTCCCGTCGTCAAGTCGCTTCCCGGGCCACGTCGTAGGCTCGCCGGTGATCATCGTCTCGACGGCAGGAGCAGTAACGATGCAGTACGTGAAGCTCGGTTCGACGGGCCTGGACGTGTCGCGGATCTGTCTGGGCTGCATGACGTACGGGGTGCCGGACCGCGGCACGCACGAGTGGACGCTCGACGAGGAGGCGTCCCGGCCGCTGATCCGGCAGGCGCTCGAGGCGGGCGTGAACTTCTTCGACACCGCGAACGTCTACTCCGACGGCACCAGCGAGGAGATCGTCGGCAAGGCCCTGCGGGACTTCGCCCGCCGTGACGAGATCGTGCTGGCCACGAAGGTGCACGGCCGGATGCGGCCGGGCCCCAACGGCGCCGGGCTGTCCCGCAAGGCCATCATGACCGAGATCGACCACAGCCTGCGCCGCCTCGGCACCGACTACGTCGACCTCTACCAGATCCACCGCTACGACCACGCCACCCCCGTCAAGGAGACGATGGAGGCGCTGCACGACCTGGTCAAGGCGGGCAAGGTCCGCTACCTCGGCGCCAGTTCGATGTACGCGTGGGAGTTCGCCAAGGCCCAGTACACCGCCGAACGGCACGGCTGGACCAAGTTCGTCTCCATGCAGAACCACTACAACCTGCTCTACCGCGAGGAGGAGCGGGAGATGCTGCCCCTGTGCGCGGACCAGGGCGTCGGCGTGCTGCCGTGGAGCCCGCTCGCCCGGGGCCGGCTCACCCGCGACTGGGGCACCGTCACCGGACGCAGCGCCACCGACGACTTCGGCAGCCGGCTGTACCTGGAGAGCGACCGCGCGATCGTCGAGGCGGTCACCCGGATCGCGGCCGGCCGGGGTGTGCCGCGCGCCCGGGTGGCCCTCGCCTGGCTGCTGCACCAGGACACCGTGACGGCGCCCATCGTCGGCGCCGCCAAGCCGCAGCACCTCGAGGACGCGGTGGCCGCGGTCGGACTGGAGCTGACCGCCGAGGAGATCGAGGAGCTCCAGCGGCCGTACACCCCGCGCGCGGTCAGCGGCCACTGACGGCGCGGGGCCGGGTCGGCGGGCGTGCCGGGGCGGCCCCTGACCGGCGGCGTCGCGGCGTGAAGTCCGAGCGGAGCCGCCGCGCCGTCACCGGCCGTCCGGTCGGCCGCCCGATATGAACCAGCCTTCCTGTGACGGACGTTCATATCGAGCCGCGGGGTCACGGCTGGTGGTGCGGTGGCGGTGGCGGGATCGTGGCCAGGTCGGGGGCCGGTTCCGGCCACACCAGCAGGACCGGGCAGGGCGCGTGGTCGACGGCGAACCGGACGGCGGGGCCGAGGCTCTTCGGCCCGAGCCGGGAGCGGTCGCCGTCCCGTGCCAGCACCAGCAGCCCCGCCCCCTCGGCGGCGGCCACCACCTCCCGCTCGGCCCGGCCCGACCGCTCCTCGCGCACACAGGGTCGGCCCAGCCGCCGGGCCGCCGCGTCCAGCAGCGCGGCCGCCGAGGTGCCGCCGAGCGCCTCCAGCCGGTCCCCGGGGTCCCGCTCCCAGCCCTCGGCCGGGCGGTGTCCTGTCCGGTGACCGCGCCCGAGCAGCCCGTCGAAGGCCCCGTGCGCCACCGCGGGCACCTCGGGCCCGCTCACATGGAGCAGCACCACCTCGGTGGCCTGCGGCGCGTGCGCGCGCACCGCGTCCACACAGGCCGGCCAGGTGCCCTCCACCAGCCAGGCGACCACCCGCATCCGCCGAACCTCCCGCCGTCGTGCGCGCTACGGGACGCAACCCGCCCACCGCCTACAGAACCAGCAACGATCCCCACAGTGCCACCACCGCGACCGCGAGGGACGACGGCACGGCGAGCAGGCCGAGCCGGGTGAACTCCCCGAGGTTCACGTCGTGCTCGTGCTGGTGCACGATCCGCCGCCACAGCAGCGTGGCCAGCGATCCGGCGTAGGTGAGGTTCGGGCCGATGTTCACCCCGAGCAGCACCGCGAGCACCGCCCCCGGGCCGGCCGGGGCCGCCAGCGGCAGCAGGACCAGCACCGCGGGCAGGTTGTTGATCAGGTTGGCCAGCAGCGCGGCCAGTGCGGCGATCGCCAGCAGCTCGGCCAGCCCGGTGCCGTCCGGCATGACATGTCCCAGCACGTCCGCGAGCCCGTTGTCGACCACCGCCCGCACCACGACGCCCAGGGCCAGGACGAACGCCAGGAAGGCAGGGGACGCCGCCCGTACGACCGTCAGCGGGGTCGCCCGGCGCCGCGCCAGCGCCCGCCCGGCCAGCACCAGCGCGCCCCCGGCCGCCACCCAGGCCGGCTCGACGCCGAACAGCGACGCCACCACGAACCCGGCCAGCGTGCAGGCCACGGTCACCAGCGCGAACAGCGGCAGTCGCGGTGCGGCGCCGACGGCCCGGTCCGCCGGGGCCGCCGCGGCGAGGTCGCGGACGAAGAACCGCCGGAACACCAGGTACTCGACGCCGATCGCGGCCAGCCACGGCAGGGCCATCAGCGCCGCGAACCGGGTGAAGCTCAGCCCGCTGGCCGCGAACGCCAGCAGGTTCGTCAGATTGGACACCGGCAGCAGCAGCGAGGCCGTGTTCGACAGGTGCGTGCAGGCGTACACATGCGGTTTGGGCCGTACGCCGGTGCGCGCGGCCGTGGCGAACACCACTGGGGTGAGCAGCACGATGGTCGCGTCCAGGCTGAGTACGGCGGTGATCGCCGAGGCCAGCGCGAACACGGCGGACAGCAGCCGCACCGGACGGCCGGCCGCCCACCGGGCCATCCAGGCCCCGCACGCCTGGAACAGCCCTTCCACGTCGCAGAAGTGGGCGATCACCAGCACCGCCGCCAGGAAGCCGACCACCGGGCCGAGCCGTTCGGCCTCGGCGCGGGCGTGCCCGAGGGAGAGGGCGCCGGTGGCCACCGCGACCCCGGCGGCGGGTACGGCCATGACCGCCTCCGGCCACCCGAAGGGCCGTACGACGGCCCAGGCCAGCACGGCGATCAGCAGAGCGGCGGACACGGCCGCGGCGAGCGGGGTGTTCAGGGCGGGTCCTTCCGGAAATGATCACGGGGCTGCCCGCCCATGAAAACAGACCGGACACCGAAGGCCGGTCAGGGGCTCGGCCGGGGGGCGGTCAGGGGCCCGTGCCCGGGCTCAGCACCGTCAGCCGGACGGACGAGGCGGTCCCGGAGACCGGGACCGGGCCGCCCGGCCAGGCCACCCGCAGCGGGTCCCGTTCGTCCGGCGGGGTGACCAGCAGCCCGGCCGGTGTGGCCGACCGCGCCCCGCTGACCTCCGGGTTGGAGAAGGTCAGCCCCGCCCAGGCGCTCTGCCCCGGCCGGACCGTGACGGTGACCGGGGTGCCCGGTACCCGCCTCGGGTCGGCGCCGAGCTGATGACCGGAGGCGTCGACGAAGGCCGCGCCCGGATAGCCGCGCAGGGTGCAGGTGCGGCCGGAGGCGTTGGTGAGCACCAGCGGGAAGTTCTCCTGCCCGGCGCCCGGGTCGTTGCGGCCCACCGAGGCCCGCAACTCCGAGGTGTGGCAGCGGGAGCCGCCCGCGGGCGTCGCGGGCGCGGCCGTCGTGCCGCCCGAGGGCGCCGTCGTCCTCGGCGGAGCCGGCGAGGCGGTCCGGGCGGGGGCGGAGGAGGTGGCCGGGGCGGACGCCGGGGGGCTCGGGGTCTCCCGCGCGGGGGCGGCCGTACCGGCGGAACTGGCCGGCGGTTCGCCGCTGACGTCCTCGCCGCTGCCGTTGCCGCAGCCGGCCAGCAGGCCCAGCACGGCGGCCGTGCTCACGAGCAGGGCCCCGCGCCGCGTGGACCGGGGGGTGTGCACCATGTCGCTCAACACTCCTGAAAGGTCGTGGCACGCGACCGGGGTGCGTGCCTGGGGCGCCGGGTGCGCCGTTTCTCCCCGTCCGATGCGCGGACCGCCGGAAAAGTTCGGGGCACGCGGGTTCTTTTCCCCGATTCGCCCCTGGGCAGGCGCCGTTCAGGCCACCCGCGGCGAACGCGGTACGCCGTCGGTCGCGTCGCCGTCACCTCGTCGGCGTACCCGCGCGTACACCCGCGGCCGGACGGCACCGTCCGTTGGGGCAGGCGCGGACCCGGTGAGCGGGCAGCCGCTCCGGGACCGGGTCCGGCGCGCCCTACCGGTCCCGCTCGAACAACGGCAGCTCGGCCCAGATGGTCTTGCCCTCCGCCGTGTGCCGGCTGCCCCAGCGCTGGGTGAGCTGGGCGACCAGCAGCAGACCCCGGCCGCCCTCGTCGAACACCTTGGCCCGGCGCAGATGCGGGGCGGTGTGGCTGGCGTCGGAGACCTCGCAGGTCAGCGTGTTGGCGTCGTGGATCAGCCGGAGCCGGATGGGGTGGGAGCCGTACCGGATGGCGTTGGTGACCAGCTCGCTGACCACCAGTTCGGTCGTGAACGTCGCCTCGCTCAGCGCCCAGTCGGACAGCTGCTCCACGACCTGCTTGCGGATCGGCGCGACCAGCGCCGGATCGGCGGGAATGTCCCAGGTCGCCACCTGCGAGGCGGGCAGGCCCCGGGTACGGGCGAGCAGCAGGGCCACGTCGTCGGGTGCGCCGCCGTAGGGGAGCAGGGTGTGCAGGACGCGGTCGCAGGTCTCGTCCAGGGAGCCGGCGTACGCCCCGAGCGCCGCGTGCAGCATCTCCCGGCTGGTCTCCGGGTCCCGCTCCCGGGACCACACCAGCCCGTCCGTGTACAGCGCGAGGACCGTGCCCTCGGGCAGCTCCACCTCGGCGGACTCGAACGGCAGCCCGCCCAGGCCCAGCGGGGGACCGGCGGGCAGGTCCAGTGCGCGGGGCGCGCCGCCCGGCTCCAGCACCACGGGCGGCGGATGCCCGGCGCGGGCCAGGGCGCAGCGCCGGGACACCGGGTCGTAGACGGCGTACAGACAGGTGGCGCCGAGTTCGCCGGGGCTGCCCGCCTCGCCGGCGCTCGCGGTCCCGGACTCGTCCGAGAGCCGCAGTACCAGGTCGTCCAGGTGGGTCAGCAACTCGTCCGGGGCCAGGTCGATGTCCGCCAGGGTGCGCACGGCGGTGCGCAGCCGGCCCATGGTGGCCGAGGCCCGGATGCCGTGCCCGACCACGTCCCCGACGACCATCGCGACCCGCATCCCGGACAGCGGGATCACGTCGAACCAGTCCCCGCCCACCCCGGCGCGCGCGGCCGGCAGATACCGGGAGCAGGCCTCCAGCGCGGCCGTGTGCGGCAGCGAGCGGGGCAGCAGGCTGCGCTGGAGCGCGAGCGCCGTCTCCCGTTCGCGCGAGTAACGGCGGGCGTTGTCGATGCAGACGGCGGCCCGCGCGGTGATCTCCTCGGCCAGCAGCACGTCGTCCGGGGTGAACGCCTCCGGGCGCCGGTGCCGGCCCAGCACCGCGACCCCGAGGGTCAGCCCGCGCGCCTGGATCGGCACCGACATCGCGCAGTGGACGCCGAACTCGCGCACCGGGGTGCCGCCCGCGCCGTGCCGGGCCGGTACCCGGCCCACGGCGCCGGGGGCCGGCGGGACGGCGACGGTGCGGCCCGTGGCCAGCGCGTCCGCCTGCGGGGAGCCCTGCGGGTACTGCTCCGTCTGCCCGGGGCCGATCTCCGTCTCCGGTACGCCGGGCAGCACCGACCGCTGGGCGGTCCGGCGCAGCCGCACCGGCGCGGTGATGCGGGCCGGGGCCTCGGCGCCGCCGTCCTGCGGATCGAGCAGGTCGATGGTGACGAAGTCGGCGAGCGCGGGCACGCACACGTCCGCCAGCTCCTGGGCGGTACGGGTGACGTCCAGCGTCGTCCCGATGCGCACGCTGGCCTCGTTGACCAGCTGGAGCCGCTGCCGGGCGCGGTGGTTGTCGGTGATGTCGTGCGCGGCCATGGACACGCCCCGCACCCGGCCCGCCCGGTCCCGCACCGGTGCCATCCGGGCCAGCCAGGCGTGCGCCCGGTCCTCGCCGCCGGTGCGCAGGAAGGTCTGCACGTCCAGTGGCCGGCCCGAGGACAGCACCCTGAGCAGGTCCGCCTCCAGTTCCTCGCTCTGCGGTTTGCCGCCGATCTCCGCGATCCGCAGCCCCCGTACCCGCTCCTCGGGCAGCCCGACGACGGCGGCCATCGCCTCGTTCATCCGGCGCAGCCGCAGCCGGTCGTCGTACACGGCGATCGCGCAGGGCGACTGGATCAGGCCCGCCTCGGTGAGCGGGTCGTCGGCGGCGGGCGGCTCGGTGCCGGCGAGCGGGGTGACCACGAGCCAGTCGCCCGGCGCGCCGTCGTGCGGCGGGCGGTGGTGGGCGAGCAGCCACACGGAGACGGTACGGCCGTCGCGGTGGCGCAGGCCGAGCGTGCCCTCCCAGCGCGGGCCGGGGGGTGCGGCCGGGGCCGGGGCGCCGCCGGCCAGCAGCTTCGCGGCGGGGCGGCCCAGGACGGCGTCCGCCGGGTGGCCGAGCAGGCGGACTGCTCCCTCGTTCCACTCCACCAGCGTGCCGTCGTCGCCGATGACAGCGCGTGCCGTGCCCGCGTCGTCGAACGGATAGACCCGGCTCATCGTCGCCGCTCCCAAGCGCACACACTCTCAGTGAACAGGTGGCACCACTCGTGTTCCAGCGTAGTGCGTGACGTCTCCCGGTGAGCGGCGGCGCCGGGGCCGGTCGGCCGACCGGTCGAACACGGTCAGGGGCCGGTCAGGGGCAAATCCGGACTGTTCACGGCCGGAGGCGGCCGGGCACGTCCGCACTCTTGACGGTCGCGGTGAGCAGGCCGTCAGAATCTGTTTGGTCGCGATCAATTGTGAGTAGTTCTGAGTCCTGATGAGCCCTGAGCCATGACGGGGGTCCCTTCCGTCATGACGAGTCCCGATGGGGGAGAGCCGCCTATGACGGTCACGCGCAGGTCGGTCCTGGTCGCAGCCGCGGCAGCGCCCGCGGCCGGAACGCTCCCGGCCCTCGCGGCGGCCCCGGCCGCCCTCGCCGCCGAGGCGTCCGGCACCGGCGGACGCCTCATCGTGCCGCTGCGGGACGGCTGGCGGTTCCGCCTGGCCGACCCGGTCGGCGCCACCGACCCGGCCGGCGACCCGGCGCGCACCGCCGGCCCGGATCACGACGACTCGGCCTGGCACGAGGTCGCCGTACCGCACGACTGGAGCATCGAGCAGGCCCCCACCACCGAGCACAACACCACCGGCGGCACCGGCTTCCTCCCGGGCGGCCTCGGCTGGTACCGGCTCGCCTTCACCCTCCCGCGCTCCTGTACCGGCCGGCGGATCTCGGTGGAGTTCGACGGCGTCTACATGGACGCCCACGTCTACTGCAACGGCACCGAGGCGGGCCGCCACCCCTACGGCTACACCGGCTTCGCCCTCGACCTCACCGATCTCGTGCACACCGACGGCAGCACGCCCAACGTGCTCGCGGTCCGGGTGCGCAACCAACTGCCCAGCAGCCGCTGGTACTCCGGCAGCGGCATCTACCGCGAGGCCCGCCTGGTGATCACCGAGCCGGTGCACGTCGCCCGCTGGGGGACGTACGTCACCACCCCGGAGGTCTCACCCGGCCGGGCGCTGGTCCGGGTGCGCACGATGGCGCGCAACGACTCCGGCACCGCCGCGGACGTGGAGATCAGGTCCCGGATCACCGCCCCCGACGGCCGGACCGTGGCCCGTACGGACAGCACGGTCGCCGTCGCCGCCGCGGGGGAGGCCGCCGCGACCCACGAACTCACCGTCCCGGACCCCCTGTTGTGGGACTTCGCGACGCCGGGGCACCGCTACACCCTGCACACCGAGCTGCGGGTGGGCGGCCGCACCACCGACACCCACCGCACCCCCTTCGGCATCCGCACCTTCCGCTTCGACCCCGACGAGGGCTTCTCCCTCAACGGCACCCCCACCAAGATCAAGGGCGTCGACCTCCACCACGACCAGGGCGCCCTCGGCGCCGCGATCAGCGCCGACGCCGTCCGCAGACAGCTGCGGATCATGAAGTCGATGGGCGTCAACGCCCTGCGCACCTCGCACAACCCGCCCGCGCCGGAGCTGATCCGGGTCTGCGAGGAACTGGGCATCGTGATGCTGGTGGAGGCCTTCGACTGCTGGCGCACCGGCAAGACGCGGTACGACTACGGCCGGTTCTTCGACGAGTGGTGCGAGCAGGACGCCACCGAGATGGTCCTGGCCGCCCGCAACTCACCGGCCGTGCTGCTGTGGTCCATCGGCAACGAGATTCCCGACTCCACCTCCACCGCGGGCCTGGTCATGGCGGACCGGATCATCGGCGCGATCAAGGCCGCCGACGGCACCCGGCCGCTCGTCATCGGCTCCGACAAGTACCGGCGGCTGCCCGCCAAGGGCTCGGCGGCCGACCTGATGCTCGCCAAGCTCGACGGCCTCGGCCTCAACTACAACACGGCCAAGTCGGTGGACGCCCTGCACGCCGCCTACCCGCACCTGTTCCTCTTCGAGTCCGAGTCCTCCTCGGAGACCTCCACCCGGGGCACCTACCAGGAGCCGGAGCACCTCAACACCGGCGAGAACCACACCCCCGGCAGGCGGGAGGTCTCCTCCTACGACAACAACCTCGCCTCCTGGACGATGAGCGGCGAGTACGGGCACAAGAAGGACCGGGACCGGAAGTGGTTCGCGGGCCAGTTCCTGTGGTCCGGCATCGACTACATCGGCGAACCGACCCCGTACGACGTGTTCCCGGTGAAGGCGTCCTTCTTCGGCGCCGTCGACACGGCCGGCTTCCCCAAGGACATGTACCACCTGTTCAAGAGCCAGTGGACGACCGAGCCGATGGTCCACCTGCTGCCGATGACCTGGAACCACGAGGAGGGCGACACCGTCGAAGTGTGGGCGTACGCCAACGTGCCCACGGTCGAGCTGTTCCTCAACGGAGAGTCCCTGGGAGTACGGGAGTTCGACGTCAAGCAGACCACCGACGGCCGCACCTACCTGGAGACCACCGAGGCCACCGGCGACGACAAGACCTTCACCGACGGCCCCTACCCGGGCAGTTACACCAGCCCCAACGGCAGCGCCGGCAAACTCCACCTGACCTGGAAGGTGCCGTACCGGCCGGGCGAGCTGCGGGCGGTGGCCCGGCGGGACGGCAAGGCCGTCGCCAGTGACGTCCTGCGCACGGCCGGTGCCCCGCACGCCGTACGCCTCACCGCCGACCGCACCTCCCTCGCCGCCGACGGCCGTTCGCTCGCCTTCGTCACCGCCGAGATCACCGACGCGCACGGGGTCGTCGTGCCCGACGCCGCACACCTCATCGCCTTCGGCGTCTCCGGCGGCTCCCTGGCCGGCGTGGACAACGGCCGCCAGGAGAGTGCCGAGCGCTACCAGGCGAGCACCCGCACCGCCTTCCACGGCAAGGCGCTCGCCATCGTCCGGTCGGGCGTGCGGCCCGGCACCCTTGAGGTCACCGCCCGGGTGGCCGGCCTGCGCCCGGGCACCGTCCGCCTGCGCACCACCGAGGCCGGCCACGCCGCGACCACCGCACCCGCGGTGCTCCGCCCCGACCCTCCCGCGCCGCCCGCCCACCCGTACGCGGACGCGAGTTACTCCGGCCGTCCGGACACCCCGCCCGCCGCGATGCTGGACGGCGACCCGGCCACCGGCTGGTCCAACGCCTTCGTCAAGCAGGCCACCGCGCTGCTGCCCGCGTTCGACGGGGCCCGGGCGAAGGACTGGGTGTCGGTCGACTTCGGGCGCGCCCGCACCCTCGACCGGGTGGCCGTGTCCTTCACGGCTGACGCGGGCCACACCCCGCCCGCGCGGGCCGAGGTGGCGGTGTGGGACGGGCACGCCTACGTCCCGGTGACCGGGGCGAGGACGGAGTGGGCCACCGCCTCCGACAGCCCCACGGTCATCACCTTCGACCCGGTCCGCGGCTCCCGGCTGCGCCTGACCCTCACCAGCGCCCGCCCGGGCCGCCCGGAGGGAGCGGTGCGCATCAGCAGGCTGGACGTGTGAGGGGGCGGGTTCGGAGCCGGCGGTACCGCGATGCAAGGGGTCCCACCTGGGCGTATTTACGCGTGAGTACTCGCGCGGTACCGTGAGGGCATGCCAGCTCTCAACGTGGAGTTCAGCGAACGGGAACTAGAGGACCTGCGCCAGATCGCCAAGGAGCGCGGTACGTCGATGAAGGCCCTGGTGCGCGAGGCCGCCGCCGCCGACATCGCCCGGCACCGCGCACTCCAGGAGGGCGCGGAGGCGTTCCGCCGCTTCTTCGCCGGCCACGCCGAGGAGTTCGCGGCGGCCTTCCCCGACGACGAGCGCCCCGGCCGGGGCGAGGCCGCCTGACCGATGTCCTCCGTCATCCACATCGACGTTCCCTGGCTGCTCCAGCGACACGAAGAAGTCCTGCCCGACCAGCCCGCCGTGGACGACTTCTCGGCGCTGGTCGCGGCCGTCGCCCGGCACCGGGTGGACCCGCCCCGGCTCGGCGTCGACTCCGACGCGGCCTGGCGGGCCGCCGCCCTGCTGCACACCCTCGCCGTGCTCAAGCCGCTGCCCGCCGCCAACGCCCGCTTCGCCTGCGCCACCGCCGTCGCCTACATGTTCGTCAGCGGCGCCGGCATCGACCCGCCCTACGGCGCGCTCGTCGACCTCGCGCGGGACCTCATCTCCGGCAAGACCGACGTCTACGGCGCCGCCGACCGGCTCCGCTCCTGGCAGATCTGATCCCGCTCCGGCCGGTGGGGGAAGCCACCGGAACCGCCGGCCGGAGCGGGGCCCTACGGGGAGGACCGGGTCCCAGTCCACCACCGGACCGCGCCCCTGGGGAGCGTGTGCGTCCGGCCGGTGCGTGCGCCTGCTTCGCACGGGGCGCGCGGGGCCGTGCCGTCCGTGCGTCCCGTGCCCCGGCCGGACGGGAACCGTCCACGCGATGATCACTTCATGAACACGCGGAGTCATGAAGGGTCTCCGGGCGGGCGGGATCGGAATGTTTCAGGACGATTAACGACGCGCTGATTTTCGGCCATCCAGCTCGCCCCAGGACCGGGGAACCGCTCTGTTACGGGCTCCCGCCGTTCGAATTCCGTGACTTCACGCCACTGATTCAACACGAAAGGTTACTGAAACCCATGGGTTCGATGTGAGTTTCGGCGGTGGACTCGGCAGAGTGGCGCACGCCGCTCCGGCACCCGACCGGGCTGGAGCCGGCAACCCGTCTGTTCGAGCGGAAGGATGCACACAATGCGGAACACCGCGCGCTGGGCAGCGGCCCTCGGCCTCACGGCCGCCGCCGTTTGCGGACCCCTGACCGGGGCCGCCGTCGCCGCACCGGGCGCCGCCCCGTCGTCGCTCTACGCCCCCTCGGCACTGGTGCTCACCACCGGCCACGGCGACGACGCGGCCACGGCCACTCCGGAGCGCGCCGTCACCCTGAGCTGCGCGCCCACTGCCTCCGGCACCCACCCCGCCCCGGCTGAGGCCTGCGCCGAACTGCGCGGCCTCGATGGCGACCTCGACGCCCTCAAGCCCGCCGACGGCGTGATGTGCACCAAGGAGTACAACCCGGTCGTGGTCACGCTCCAGGGCGTCTGGCAGGGGCAGCGCCTCTCCTACGAGCACACGTTCGACAACGCGTGCATGAGGGATGCCGTGGGCGGCAGCCTCTTCGCGTTCTAGGACCGGGATCGCATGGAACCCCGTGAACGCCGGATCAGGCCCGCAACTGGGGAGTGCGGCCCCTGGGCACGGGGAACCTGCGATCTCGCACCGGGGCAGGCGGGCGGAGTGGGGCCGCCCGCCGGCTCCGGGCAACACAGCCGCTCCCCGGCCGGTCCGTGGGGGGCCGTCCGGGGAGCGGCGAAAAACGTACGGTTTCAACGCGGCGGGTCCGCTCTGCGCCGGTGACTCGTGTCGCACCAGGGGTAACGGCGGCTGCGCCGACAGGTACACAGAGCGACACGGAACCGGTCCGACCGAACCGTGGTCCCGTCCTCCAGTTCGACTTCCACGGGCCCTTCCATCAGGAGGGGCCCGCGCCGTCGCACGGTGACCCGCCGGGCGGGCGCGGCGGGGGCGCCGGGTTCGCCCGGCGCGCTGTCAGAGGGGTCGTTCGGCACGGATGACCACCAGCTCTTCCTTGTCGTCGGCCGGCCCGAGCAGCCCGCGCCGGCGCAACCAGTCCTCCCGGGAGCGCAGCACCGGGCCGAACGGGACCCGGCGGCGCCGGACCACCTCGGCCTTCAGGCCCGCCGCCCGCAGCAGCTCCAGGGTGCGGTCGGGGCCGCTCAGCGCCGAGTGCACGAGCAGCAGCAGCCCGCCGGGGCGCAGCAGCGCCGGGGCGTCCCGGCAGATCCGGTCCAGCAGCAGCCGGCCGTCGCTCCCCGCGTCCCAGGCCCGGGCCCGGCCGCGCGGCCCGCGCCCGTCCTCCGGCGCTGGCACATAGGGCGGGTTCGCCAGGATCAGGTCGTAGGCGCGGCCCCGGACCGGGGCGAAGAGGTTGCCCCGACGGATGCGCACCGGCAGCCGGCTCAGCCAGGCGTTCAGCCGGGCCGTCCACACCGCCTGCCGGGACACGTCCACCGCGGTCACCTCGGCACCCTGCCGGGCCGCCGCCAGCGCCAGGGCCCCGCTCCCAGTGCCCACGTCCAGCACGCGCGCGCCCGGCGGCGGGGCCTCCTCGCGCAGGGCCTCCGCCAGCATCTCCGTGTCGTCCTGGGGGGCGTACACGCCCGGCAGCAGCAAAAGGTTCACGTAACCCGAATGCCCTTCATTTCAGGATGTATGGGAAATCCGTCGCTCCGGCTCCCGCTGCCCCGTCGTTCCCAGAGGCACCCGCAGGCACGACCGGCCCGCCCGCCAGTCGGTCAGCAGCCGCCGGGCCAGCCGGTCCTCCAGGTACTCGGTCGCGTCGATCCCGAAGGCGACGTCCGGCGCCAGCTCCGGTTCCTCGGCGAGCAGCCCGCCGATCACCTCGTGCCGGACCACCTGCTCGTGCACCGCGTCGGCCTCCACGTGCTCGTCGTAGAAGAACTCCGCCGCCGGGCCGGCCCCGGTGCGGCGCATCGCCTCGGCGAGCCGGCGGGAGGCGGGCGAGGAGGTGATCTCCACCTCGGCGAAGTGGCCCACCAGCGCGCCGCGCAGCTCCCGGTGCAGGCCGAACAGGGACATCAGGTTGACCAGGGCCAGCATCTCGGCCGGGGCCGCGTCCAGATGGCGGCCGTAGGCCGTGTCCAGGCCCAGGTCCGTCATCAGGTCGGCGAACAGCCGCGCGTGCACCCGGTCGGCCCGGCCGCCGCCGAACTCGTCGAACTCCACCGCGGCCATCGCCGCCTTCGCCCGGCCCCACAGCCGCGGCAGCACCCAGGCATGCGGGTCGGCCTCCTTCAGGTGGTACAGCGAGCGCAGCGCCGCGTACTCGCGCAGCTGCCACAGCTCGCCCTCCTTGTGCAGGAAACCGGCGACCCCCGCCCCCTCGGCCGGCTCGACCAGCAGGGCGCCGAGCGCGTCGTCCAGGCTGTCGTGGACCGGGGTGTCGGCGCGCAGCGCGTCCAGGAAGCGGCCCTCCAGCGCGGCCCGCACCCGCAGCAGCTCCGGGTCCCACTCGCGCTCCGCGGGCACCCCGGCGAAACCGCGGTAGTGCAGCTCATAGCACACGTACAGGGCGAGCTGGAGGTCGTCGCCGTACGGGTCCGCCGCCCCGGCGTCGGCGGAGCGGGGGAGCGGGCCCGCGCCGCGCAGGCTCGCGGTCAGCGCGGCGGACAGGGGGCCTCGGGGTCGGGGCAGCCGGGGTTCTCGCGGGTGGTGACTCATGGAACCCGGGTACCCGGCGCGGCGTCGATCAACGGCACGGCTCGGTATCCGGTTCACCGGTCAACGGCACGGCCGCTCGCTACGGGGCCCGCCGGACAGCGACATGGCTCGCTACGGGGTCCGCCGGTCGGCGGCATGGTTCGCTACAGGGTCCGCCGGTCAGCGGCACGGCTTCTTACCTGGCCCGTCGAGCAACGGCTCGGCCGATGTATCGGACGTATCCGGTCCGCCTGCCGACGGCGTGGGCCGTGACCCGGCCCCCGGCCCACGGCCCGCCCGTGAGCAGCCCCGGGGCGCGCCCGCCCGGTCGGCTCACTTCCCTCACTCCCCGTCCGCCTGTTCCTGGGCCCCGGTGTTCGGGGTGATGGCGTCGCCGGCCTGGCCCGAGGCCTTGTCCTCGTCGCGCTTCTCGGCCTGTTCGACCTCCCGGAGCACCTCCTCCAGGGCCGACTCCTGCCGGTCTTCGTGGTCGTCGTGGCCGTTCCCGCCCGGCATGACCTCTCCTTTCCGCCGATGGGGTGATCTCCCTTGCGAGTTACCCGGCGGCGCCGTCCCAAGCGTCCGGCAGTGCGGCACGACGGCCGCTTCCGGGGCCGGGGGAGCCGGGGGGAGGCGGTCCGCTCCGGGCACCGGCCCACGGCCCGGGGGCCTCCGTGCGGGCGGCGGGGACGGTCCTCGCCGTGCGCGGTGTTTCAGGGTGTGGCGCCCTGGATACACCCCGAGGGTTCGGCCCCCACAGTTCGCGAGCCCGTACGCCGTCGCAGTGAGGTCGTCACATGTCCCATGCCCCGTCTCCCGCAGGACCGTCGAACGGCACCCGGCCGGCCCCGGCCCCGGCCCACGAGCAGCGCGCGGCCCCGCCGCCCGGCGGCCGGCCCGGCCGGGGCGGTGCCGCCCTGGTGACGGGCGCCTCCTCCGGCATCGGCGCGGCCGTGGCCCGCCGGCTGGCCGCCCAGGGCGGCTGGCGGCTGGCGCTGAACGGCCGCGACATCACCCGACTGGAGCAGGTGGCCGCCCAGTCCGGCGCGGTCGCGCTGCCCGGGGACCTCTCCCGGCCCGGCGCCGACCGCGCACTCGCCGAGCTCGCCGTGGAGCGCCTCGGACGGCTCGACCTGCTGGTGGCGGGCGCCGGTGTCGGCTGGGCCGGCGACTTCACCGGCATGCCCGCCGCCCGCATCGACGAGATCGTGGGCGTCGACCTGCTGGCCACCGTCCGCCTGGTGCGCGCCCTGCTGCCACCCATGGTCGCCGCCGGAACGGGCCGTGTCGTGCTCATCGGCTCCCTGGCCGGCAGCGTGGGCGTGCGCGGCGAGGCCGTCTACTCCGCGGCGAAGGCCGCCCTCGGCACCTTCGCCGACTCCCTGCGCTACGAACTGCGCGGCACCGGGGTCGGCGTCAGCCACGTCGTCCCCGGCGTGGTCGACACCCCCTTCTTCGACCGGCGGGGCATCCCCTACACCCGGTCCTGGCCCCGGCCAGTGCCCGCCGAGCGGGTCGCGGACGCGGTCTGCGCCGCCGTACGGCACGGCAGGGACGAGGTGTACGTCCCCGGGTGGCTGCGGCTGCCCGTCCTGGTGCGCGGCGCCGCGCCCGGACTCTACCGGCGGCTCGCCGCCCGCTTCGGGTGAGCGGCCATGACCGCGGTCACGGTGCTGCTCGCCCTGCTCGCGGCCCTGGCCAACGCGTCCGCCTCGGTGCTCCAGCGCCGGGCCGCCGTACAGGAGACGGACCAGGGCGGCGGGCCCGGGCTGTCCATCCTGCGCCGGCTCCCCCAACTGCTGCGGCGCCGCAGCTGGCTGGCCGGGGCCGGCATGCTGCTGCTGTCCAGCCTGCTCCAGGCCGGGGCGCTGGCCACGGGCAGCCTGTCCCTGGTCCAGCCCCTGCTCGCCGCCGAGCTGCTGTTCACCCTGGCGGTCGGCAGCGTCGTCTTCCGCCGCCGCCCCGACGCCCGGACCTGGCTGGCGTTCGTCGCCCTGGCCGGCGGACTGGCCCTGTTCCTGCTGGCCGCCGCGCCGACCGCCGGGCGGGACATCGCGCGGCCCGGGGCCTGGCTGCTGGGCGGCGGCGGAGTGCTCGGCGCCGTCGTGCTGCTCTGGCTGGCCGCCCGCCCGGCCCCGGGCGCCTCCCGGGCCACCCTGCTCGGCCTGGCCTCGGCGCTGTGCTTCGCCACCACGGCCGCGCTGCTGAAGGAGGCCGTGGGCCGGCTGGCGGACGGGCCCGCGGCGATGTTCGGGCACTGGTCGCTGTACGCCACGGGCGCCGCCGGACTGGTCGCCTTCGTGCTCCTCCAGGGCGCGCTCGCCGCCGGACCGCTGACGGCCTCCCAGCCCGCCCTCACCCTCGGCGACGCGCTCGGCAGTGTCGTCCTCGGCTGGGTGCTGTTCGCCGAGACGATCCACCTGGGCCTGCGCATGCTGCCGGAGGCCGTCGGGGTCGCCCTGATCGGCGCGGGCAGCATCGGCCTCGCCCACGCCCCGTCCGTGGGCGGGCAGTGGGACACCGGCGGCCCGGCGTCGTCCCCCGGCTCCACTACCGCTGTTCCCCGCACACCGAGGAGGTAGGTCCACCGATGTTCCCCGTGTCCGGACGCTCCTGGCGGACGGCCGCCGCCCTGCTGCCGGCCGGCGCCGCCGCGGCCCACATCGTCCCGGCGGCGAGCTGGCTGCCGGGACTGCGGCCGTTGCTCCTCCCTGGTCTCGCCGGCACCGGCCACGTCCGGCACATCGCGCTCACCTTCGACGACGGACCCGATCCGCGGTCGACCCCGCGGTTCCTCGACGCGCTGGACCGGCTCGGGGTGCGGGCCACCTTCTTCGTGGTCGGCGAGCACGCGGTGCGCCATCCCGGGCTGGTCCGCGAGACCGTGCGGCGCGGGCACGAGCTGGGGGTGCACGGCTGGCGCCACGACCGGCCCTGGCGGCCCGCGTTCGCCCGCGACGCCGAGGAGGTGGCCCGGACCGTCCGCGTCGTCCACGACCTCACCGGGCGGCGCCCGCACTGGTACCGCCCGCCCTACGGCATCCTCACCACCGGCCGCTGGCTGGCCGCCCGGCGGGCCGGGCTGCGCACGGTGCTGTGGTCGGCGTGGGGCAGGGACTGGACGGCCGACGCCACACCGGGGTCCGTCCGGGCCAGGGTCGCCGCGGACCTGCGCGGCGGCGGCACCGTGCTGCTGCACGACGCCGACCGGTACTCGGCCCCCGGCTGCTGGCACGCCGCGCTGGGTGCCCTCCCGGCCATCGTGGCGGACTGCCGGGAGGCGGGCCTGACGGTGGGTCCCCTCCGCGACCACGACACGGCCCCGGCCGCACCCCGGCCCGCCGAACCGGAGCGCGTGGCCGGGGGGTGACCGTGCCGGTGCGGTGGCGTGGACGCGTACCGGCGGGAGCGGCCCCGCCCGTGGCGCGGCGGCGGGGCCGCTGCGCCGGGGCGGGCGGCTGGCGGGGGAGTGTGCGGATGTCTGGGTGGGGGTTCTGCCGCAGGGAAGTGTGGCTGCCGTGGCGGGGGTTCTGCCGCAGGGAAGTGTGTGCGCGGGGCCGGGGGGCGGCCCCGCGCTCGCCGCGTGCCGGTGCGATGAGTGCGCCGGGTGCCGTGCCGGGGTGCGGCGCCGGGGCGTCTTCAGCGTCTCTCAGGAGGCCGCCGGTGTGCGCGGCACCGCCCGTCTCACAGGTCCCTCAGGCTCTCCAGCGCGTCCCCCCGGAACAGCGCGTGCCCCCGGGCCACCCGGGCGGCGCGTTCGGGCGTGTTCTCCCCGAGGCCGTCCAGGGCCTTCAGGAGCGTGGGACCGTCGGGGGCGAGGGCGCACAGGCCGAGGTCGGCCATCCGGCGGACGCCCTCCGCGCCGTGGCCGGGCAGCGGGCGGTGGGCGACCACCGGCAGGCCCGCCGCGAGCGCCTGCACGGCCGTCTGGCCGGCCGCGTTGTCCACCAGGGCGTGACCCGCCACCAGCAGCCCGGGCATGTCGTCGACCCAGCCCAGGGCCAGCGCGGCCGGCTCCCGGGACATCCGGGCGTACAGCCGCTCGTTGCGGCCGCACAGCACCACCGGCAGCCAGCCGGCCCCGGCCAGGAGCCGGGCGGTGGCGGCCGGCCGCGACGCCGCGCCCCACGCGCCGGCGGACAGCAGCACCGGGGGCCGGCCGGGCGCCCGCGCGGCGAACCGCTCCCGCCACCGGGCCGCGCCGGGGGCCGGAGCACGGAAGGCCGGGGCGACCACCGGGCCGGTGGTGACCACGGGCGCGCCGAGCGCCCGGCGCACCTGCGCCGCCGCCGTGTCCGTCAGGCACAGATACCGGTCGTTGCCCGGGTGCAGCCACTGCCGGTGCACCGCGAAGTCCAGCAGGAACACGGCGCTGGGCACGCGCAGCGCCCCCCGGGCCCGCAGGTGCCCGGTGAGCTGCGCGGCCAGATGGAAGACGGACACCACCACGTCGGCGCGCAGCCGGTCCACCAGGTCCGTCAGCCGGTCCCCGGCGAGCCGGGCCAGCGGCACCCCGCTGGGCCGCGGGCCGCGTCCCTCGCGCAGGAACGCGCCGTAGATCCCGGCGTACACCCAGGGCAGATGGCGCACCGACGCCTGGTAGCCGCGGCGCAGCCCGGTGCCCAGGCCGTGGGGCAGCAGCCGCAGCACGTCGACCATCTCGGCCCGCTCGCCCCGGGCCACGGCCCGGCGCGCGAGTTCGGCGGCCACGGTGTCGTGACCGGCTCCCATGCTCGCGCTGAGGATCAGGGTCCGCCGCCGGCCGTCCGGCGTGGCGTGGTCGGTGCTTCGCACGGATTGACGTTTCTCCGCGGTGGCGGTGCCCAAACCGCCCGCCGGTCGGCCGGGTCACCCGTGCGCACCACCCCGCAGGGCCGGTGCCCGCCCTGCGGCTGCGAGCCGCCCGGCACGTGCCAGGCTGGGGACATCGGTACGACGGCGGGTCGGCGGCGAGCACGGGAGGAGCCGTGAGGCGGTTGCGGCGCGGCCTGCACCGCGCGTGGCGGTGGCTGCGGGTCCGGGCCCTGTTCGAGCACGGGCGGGAACTGGAGCTGATGCACCGGGCCATGGGGTTCGCCACCCTCGCCCTGGTGACGCTGGCGCCGCTGCTGATCGTGGTCGCCGCGGCCGACCCCCTGGTGCGCGGCGGCTTCGCCTCCTGGCTCACCGACGGCATGGGCCTGTCCGGCCGGTCCGCGCGCGCGGTCACCGACGTCATCAGCCCGCCGCGCAAGGTCATCGGCACCACCAGCGTCCTCAGCGGCGTCCTGCTCGCCGTCTTCGGCGTGGCCTTCGGCGGCAGCGTGCAGAACGCCTACGAACGGATCTGGGGCCTGGCGTCCGGCCCCTGGCACCGGGTGTGGCGGCAGGCGACCTGGCTGGTGGTGCTGACCGCGTACCTCTACCAGGAGGCGGCGACGAAGACGACGCTGCACGGCGGGCAGCGGATCACCCTGTCCACGGTGAGCGGCGCGCTGTTCTTCTGGTGGGGACAGCGCTTCCTGCTGGGCGGCCAGGTCCGCTGGCGGGCGCTGCTGCCGGGCGCGGTGGCCACCGTCATCGGCCTGATCGGCCTGCGGGCCTTCTCCTACCTGGTGTTCACCCCGCTCATCGTCACCAACGCCCTCAGCTACGGCGCCGTCGGCACCGTCCTCGTCGTGGAGTCATGGCTGATCGGCGTCGGCTTCGTCATCTACGGCGGAGCCCTGTTCGGCCGCTGGTTCACCGAACACCACTGGATGCCCTCCCACCACGAGCCGGAGTGGACGGACGGGACCGACGAGCGGGAGGGGTCTTAGGCGGCCGAGGGACCTCGTGGCACAGAGCGGACGGCGGCGTCCGGCGCGGCCGGAACGCCGTCGAAGCCGTTGGCGTCATCGCCGCTGTTCCCGTGTCTTCCCGCTCCCGGGTGCCGGACGGGCTGCCGGTCGTGGTCATCCGGCGGGCCGGTAATAGGCCGCCACGGGGTCGCGCGCCTCGTCGTGGAGGGCCGGACCGTCGTGCGGCACCGTCGGCCAGGCGCCCGACGGCGGGTTGAGCGCGACGAGTTGCTCGGTCGACAGGGCGTAGACGACCCGGCCGATGCCGGAGCGGATGATGCCTCCGTCGCACATGCCGCACGGCTGGCAGCTGGTGTACAGGGTGGTACGGGCGGCCGTGTCCGGGTCGAGTTCGCGGGCCGCCCAGCGGGCGAGCTTCAGTTCCGGGTGGGCGGTGATGTCGTCGTCCCGCCGGACCGTGTTGTGGGCTTCCGCGAGCACGGTGCCGTCCGGTCCGGCCAGCAGGGAACCGTACGGCGCGTCGCCCAGGGTGACCGCGTGGGCGGCGATGCCGATGGCACGCCGCAGAAGGGCCTCGTCGGCCGAGGTGATCATGATCGAGTGCTCCAGTGGGTGGCCACGGTGGTGAGTGCCCGCCATGCCGCGTCGGGCCGGCGAGTCGCTTCCGGGTCTCCGTGGTAGGGGTCGAGTACGACGGTGTCCGCGCCCAGCAGGCGCAGCTGGTCGAGATCGTCGAGGATCTGTTCGACGGTGCCGACGCCGGCGAGCCGGTCGGAGGCGTCGACCGGTGCGCTGGTGACGCGCAGGGCGATGCGCGGCGCGAACCCCGGCAGCGCGTGCCGTTCCAGGACCGCGCGCATGTGGGGCAGGGAGAGCCGCAGCGGGTGCCAGGCGTCACCGAACTTCACGGCGCGCCGCAGGGCCGCCTCGCTGTGGCCGCCGACCCAGAGCGGAACGTCGCCCTCCGGGCGCCCGGCGTCCCTGGCCTCCCGGAGAACGCCGAGACATTCGTCCGTGAGCCGGCCACGCGCGGTGAACGGCACGCCCAGCGCCTCGAATTCCTGCCGGGCCCAGCCGACACCCGCCCCGAGGACGAAGCGACCGCCGCTGAGCTGGTGGAGGTTGGCGGCCATGCGGGCCACCAGCAGGGGATGCCGGTACGGCAGGATGAGCACGGTCGTGCCCAGCCGCACCGTGGTGGTGAGACCGGCCAGCCACGACAGGGTGGTGAACGGCTCGTAGAAGGGTTCCGGGTACCGCACGGCCACGTCCGGTGTGACCGCCACATGGTCCGACACCATGAGGGTGCCGAAGCCGAGGTCCTCCGCGAGCCGCGCCCATTCACGCAGGATGCCGGGATCGGTCCCCGGGCCGAAATTCGGTACGTTGACGCCGAGTTGCATGGCCCGAGGCTATCCCGGTGATCATGGCGTACGGAATGGAAACCTCCCTGCGTAACCGCTGTTTCTCCGTGATTTTGCTGGTACTTTCGCCGCATGGCCGGGAAACTTGATCATGTCGACTGGGCGATCATCGAGCAGCTGCAACGGGAGGCCCGCATCTCCCTCAGCGAACTGGGCCGCCGTGTGAACCTCAGCCCGTCGGCCACCACCGAACGCGTCCGCAATCTGGAGGCCCTGGGCGTCATCACGGGCTACCGCGCCGAGATCGACCTGGCCAAGGTCGGCTACCCCGTCCTCGCCGTCGTCCGCCTCAAATATCCGGGCAACCGCCACGAACCGCTGCGCCGCCTCCTCGCCGAACGCCGCGAGATCCTGGAGTGCCTGCGCACCACCGGCAACGACTGCTACACCCTGAAGGTGGCCGCGACCTCCATGGAACACCTGGAGGTCCTCATGGACGAACTCGCCGGCTTCGGCAGCACCACCACGAGCGTCGTCTACAGCCAGACCCTCCCCTACCGCGGCCCCATCGCCCCGGACTGACCACCGGCCCGCCCCCCGATCGTGGCCGCACCAGCGCTCGTCCGGGGCCCTGCTCCCGCGCTCCCCGTCTCTCTCCCCCCGCCCGACACCTTGTGCCGCTCAGGCGAGCTGCCGGCGCACCAGTTCGTGCAGGCGGCCCCCGGTGTCCGCGAGGAGTTCGGACGGAGTGCCCTGCTGGACGATCTTGCCCTCCTCCATCACGATCACCCGGTCGGCGTCCAGGACGGTCGACAGCCGGTGGGCGATCACGATCCGGGTGGCGTTCAGCTTGCGGGTGCTGTCGATGACGACGCGCTGGGTGTCGTTGTCCAGGGCGCTGGTCGCCTCGTCGAGGAACAGGATCCGCGGCCGCCGGATCAGGGCCTGGGCGATCATCAGGCGCTGCCGCTGCCCGCCGGAGATCGCGCCATTGCCCGCCACGATGGTGTGCAGCCCCATCGGCATCCGCTGGATGTCCTCCGCGAGGCCCGCGAGCTCGGCCGCCGCCATCACCTCCTCCGGCGTGTACGGCTCCGCGCCGCAGATGACGTCCATGATCGAGCCGGAGAACGGCTGCGCGTGCTGGAGGACGACCCCGCACTGGCGGCGCACCGCGGACTGGTCCAGCGCCGCCAGGTCCTGGCCGTCGTACAGGACGCTGCCGGAGACCGGCCGGTCGAAGCCGATGAGCAGCCGCAGCAGCGTGGACTTGCCGCAGCCGCTCGGGCCGACGACCGCCACGAACTCGCCGGGCCGTACGGCGAAGGACACGTCGTCCAGGACCAGCGGGCCGTCGTCGGCGTACCGGAAGGACAGCCGGCGGGCCTCCAGCGCGCCCGACAGCGGACCCGGACGGGTGCTGGAGGCCCGGACCTCGGGCCGGGCCTGAAGCACCGGCTTGATCTCCTCGAACAGCGGCAGCGCCGCCACCGACGACACGAACGCGCCGGTCAGCTGGGTGACCGAGGTCAGCAGCATGGTCACCGACGTGTTGAAGGCGAGGAAGTCCGCCGCCGACATCGAGCCCTTGGCCGGGCCCGCCAGCAGCATGAACATCAGCAGGGTGCAGACGGGGAGGTAGACCGCGCCCAGGACCGTGGTCAGGTTCTTGATCCGGCCGACCTTCTGCTGGAGTTCCCGGCCGCGCGCGAACTCGCGGGCCCACGCCGCGTAGGCGTAGTTCTCGGCCGCCGCCACCCGCAGCTTGGGCAGCCCGCGCAGGGTCTGGAACGCCTGGTTGTTGAGCTTGTTGCCGAGCACCACCAGCCGCCGCTGCCAGCGCACCTGCCACAGCCCGAGCCCCGCGAACACCGCAGCGACCACGAGCAGCATCCCGACCGCCGCGAGCGCCATCGGCACGCTGTACCACAGCAGCAGCCCCAGGTTCATCGCGCCGACCGTCACCGACTGGGCGACGACCGGGCCGACGCCCGCCAGCAGCCGGCGGATCGCGCTGATGCCCATCGCCGCACTGGCCAGCTCACCGGTCGAACGCCGGGTGAAGAACCGGGTGGGCAGCCGCAGCAGCCTGTCCCACACGGCCGGTTGCAGCGCCGCCTCGATACGGCCCTCCAGGCGCAGGATGGACAGGTTCTCCAGCAGCGTGAACGCCGCCGCGACCACCCCGCTCACCATCACCGCCAGGCACACCCGGCCGATCAGCCCCTCCTCGGCCCTCGGCACGTACTCGCCGAGCACCTTGCCGGTCGCGATCGGCACCAGCGCGCCGACGGCCACCGTCACCAGCCCCGCGAGCAGCAGGTTCAGCAGGTCGCCGCGGGTCCCGCGGAGACTGAACCGCAGCAGCCCGAGCGGGGAGAGCGGTTTGTCGGGCAGCGGCCGGTAGAACATCACCGCCCGCGGCTCGAACTCCCCGGCGTTGTCCTTGCCGACCGGGGTCTCGCGGCCGGTGCCCGGGTGCACGGCGACATAGCCGCCGCGCCGCCACAGCAACGCCACCGGGGCCCCGGACAGCGCCCGGTGGCCGACCAGCGGGCCCGCGTTCTCCCGCCACCAGCGCCCCTCCAGGCGCACCGCGCGGGTGCGCACCCGGGAGGCCAGCGCGACCCGCTCCACCGGGTCCAGCCGCTCGCTCGCGGTGCCGCTCCGCCCGGGCTCGGCGAGCGCGATCCCGGCCGCCGCGGCGACCAGCTCGCAGGCCGCGTAGGTGGCGTCCGCGTCGGCGGCCGTCGGGTGGCGGGCCGAGCGCTTGCCGATCGCGGCCAGCAACGTCCGGTCGGCCTGCGCGCGCACCGCCTCGCCGGCCCTGATCCCGGCGGCCGTCCGCGTCTCGTGCGCCTGCTCCAGCTGCTCGATCCACCGGTCCAGCGCGGTCAGCAGCCGGTACTGCTGGTCCACCATGCTCTGCCACAGCGCCGGGTCCATCAGCAGATCGGCCGCGGCCTCGGCGCCGTACAGCGAGCCGTACTGCACACTGCCCGGCGGCACCTGCATCCAGAACACGTCGTCGTCGGCCGGCGCGGCGGCGCGTTCGTCCGCCAACGGCGCCTGGAACAGCACGGACAGGCCCCGGCCGACGCCCAGCGCGACCGCGTACTCCAGCGGGCTGGAGGCCGGCGGCACGTACTGCGGGGTGCCGTACTCGTCGTAGGACCAGGTCTGGGTGCCGGCCGGCTGGTACAGCTCGCGCAGGCCGACGCGGTGCACCACACAGTCCCGGACCGGGCGGGCCACCAGGGTGTGCCGGGGCCCGGTGACCGGGCCGAGCAGCAGCGTGCCCGCCTCCAGCCGGCCCAGGTGGTGCCAGTGGCCCTGCTCGGCGGCGTCCACCGCGAACAGGTCCAGCGCGCCGGCCGCGACCAGCCACACCACCTGCGGGCCTTCCAGGTCCAGGCGGCCGAGGCCGGCGCAGTCCAGCCGGGTGCCCAGCGACCCGAGCGCCCCGAGGACGAGGTCGCCTTCCTGTACGGACGTCATCTCACCGCTCCCTGACCAGCGCCGCGTACGCGCCGCCGCGCGCCACCAGCTCCTCGTGCCGCCCGCGTTCCACGACCGTGCCGTGCTCCAGGACGACGATCTCGTCGCTGTCGCGGACCGTGCTCAGCCGGTGCGCGATCACCACACAGGCGCAGCCGCGCCGGCGCAGGTTGTCCATCACCACCAGCTCGGTCTCCGCGTCCAGTGCGCTGGTCACCTCGTCCAGCACCAGGATGCTCGGCCGGCGCACCAGCGCCCGCGCGATCTCCAGGCGCTGGCGCTGCCCGCCGGAGAAGTTCCGGCCGTCCTGCTCGACCCGGCTGTGGATGCCCCCGGGCCGGCGCATCACCACGTCGTACAGCGCCGCGTCCGTCAGTGCCTCCACCACGGCCTCGTCGGGGATCGACGGGTCCCACAGGGCCACGTTGTCGCGGACCGAACCCTCGAACAGGAAGACGTCCTGGTCCACGAAGGACACGGAGGCGGCGAGCGCGCCGCGCGGGATGTCCTCCAGCCGGCGGCCGTCGATGCGGATCACCCCGTCCCACGGCGTGTACAGGCCCGAGATCAGCCGGGAGACCGTGGACTTGCCGCTGCCCGAGCCGCCGACCAGCGCGACCTGCTGCCCGGGGCCGACGGTCAGGTCGAAGCCGGTCAGCAGTGGCTTGTCGAGCGGGCTGTAGCCGAAGGTGATGTTCTCCAGCTCGACGTGGCCGTGCAGCCGCCGGGCCGAGTCGCCGCCGGGGCGGGCGTAGAGCGGGTCGGTCCGGAAGTTCTCCACGTCCTTCAGCCGGGCCACGTCGGCCGCGAAGTCCTGGATGCGGCCCGCCACGCCGTTGAGCCGGGTCAGCGGCGCGGTGAAGCGGGCGACCAGCGCCTGGAAGGCGACCAGCAGCCCGACCGAGATGTGCCCCTCCACCGCGCGCAGCCCGCCGATCCACAGGATGAGCGCGCTGTTGAAGGTGGCGAGCGTCGGCGCGACCACGCCCAGCCAGGCGCTCGGCACACCGAGCCGCTGCTGCTCCTCCAGCGTGGTGGCGTGCTGCCCGGCCCACTTGCGGAAGTAGCCGTCCTCGCCGCCGGTCGCCTTCAGCGTCTCGATCAGCTGAAGTCCGGTGTACGAGGTGGTGGTGAGCCGTGCGGTGTCCGCGCGCAGCTTCGCCGTACGGGTCGCGCGCAGCCGTACGACGAGCCTCATGGCCACCACGTTCAGCAGCGCCACCGCGATGCCGACGAAGGTCAGCTGCGGGTCGTAGGTGTACAGCAGGACCGCGTACAGCACGACCACGATCGCGTCCACGCCGGCCGCCGCGAGGTCGCGGGCCAGGGTCTCGGCTACCTGGTCGTTGGACTGCAGGCGCTGCACCAGGTCGGCGGGGGAGCGCTGGGCGAAGAAGGTCACCGGCAGCCGCAGCAGATGGCGCAGGAACCGGGCGCTGGAGAGGGTTGAGGAGATGATCCGGCCGTGCAGCAGGTTGGCCTGCTGCAGCCAGGTCAGCACCAGCGTGAGCAGCACACAGGCGGCCATCGAGGTGAACAGCACGCCCAGCAGCGAGGTCTGCCCGCCGATGAGGAACGTGTCGATGTAGGTGCGGCTGAGCGCGGGCACGGCCGCGCCGACCGCGACCAGCAGCAGACTGGCCAGCACCGCCGCCGGGAGGGTGCCGGCGGTGCCGCGCAGCCGGGCCGGCATCGCGCCGAGCACCCCGGAGCGGCGCCCGCCCCGGGCGAAGCCCTCGCCGGGCTCCAGCACCAGCACGACCCCGGTGAAGCTGCCGTCGAACTCCTCCATGGGCACGAAACGGCGGCCCTTGGCGGGGTCGTTGACGTACACCCCGCGCCGGCCGAGGCGGCGGCCCATGCCGTCGTAGACGACGTAGTGGTTGAACTCCCAGAAGAGGATGGCCGGGGCCCGTACCTCGGCGAGGGCGGCCAGGTCCATCTGCATGCCCTTGGCGGTCAGCCCGTAACCGCGGGCCGCCTTCAGCAGGTTGGAGGCGCGGGAGCCGTCGCGGGAGACACCGCAGGCGATGCGCAGCTCCTCCAGCGGGACGTGCCGGCCGTAGTGGGCGAGGACCATCGCGAGGGAGGCGGCGCCGCACTCGACGGCCTCCATCTGCAGCACGGTGGGCGTACGGGTCCTGCCGGTACGGGACTTGGGGGCCGGCCGCTTGGCGGGGGCCGCCCGTCTGCGGCCACGGGTTTCCTGGGCGGTGGTCACGGGAGCAGCCAATCGACGGGGTGCTGGTCGGCGAGGTGGACGGAGCCGGTGGCGAGGGTCATGGACTCCAGCCGGAACGGCGGTCCGCCGGCGCTGGACCAGCGGTAACCGCTCTTGGTGGCGGGCGACTCGGCGAGCTCCACCAGGACGGCGACCGGGCGGCCCTCGCGGGTGAACTGCTCGCCGAGCTGGCTGTCGCCGAGGTACGCGGCGATCGACCGGGCGGACTGCGCGCCGCGGTCCACCGACTTCACGGTGCCGCGCAGCACGCCGTAGCGCTGTGCCGGGACCGAGGAGACGGTCAACTCGACAGAGGCGTGCGGCGGGATGGCGGCGGCGTTCTCGGCGGGCACGTACACGGTCGCGTACAGCGGGTCGGAGGCGTGCGCGACCTTCTCGACGGCGGCGACGTCGGCGCCCGTCCGGATGATCTGCCCGATGGACGCGGCGAGGGTGGTGACGCGGCCGGCGGCGACCGTCCGCACCACCGTTTCGCCTTGTTCGGTGCGGACCTTGAGGACGGGCGCGTTCGCGGGGAGCCGTTCGCCCTGCCGGGCGAGGACGGCCGTCACCTGCCCGGCCACCGGGCTCTGGAGCACATAACTGCCCTGTCCGTGGGTGAGAATGGCGGGCGCGCTCACCGTGGCGGCCACCGAGCCGGTCACCGCCCACACGGAGGCGGCGGCCATGACGACGACGGTGACGCCGAGCGCGAGCCAGCCCTGCGGACGGGCCAGCCGCACCGGAAGGTCCAGCTCCTCCGGCGACTGGAGCTTGGCGAGGGCCTGTTGGCGGAACTGCACGGAACTTCCCTCACCTGTGGGTAAGACGCATGAGGTGACGCATGGGGTGACGCGTCCGGTGCCCAACGTCCGAGAGTCCCGGAGCCGAGGGACGGCTCCGGGACTTCGGGTGACACCGGGGTGTGATCAGAGACCGGCGACCAGGCCGTTGATCGGGGCGGTGTTCAGGCCGGTGACACCCTCGACGGTGCCGACGACCGTGTTGACCAGACCGGTCACGCCGGGGGCGATCTCGTTCACGGTGCCCAGGGTGCTGTTGAGGGTGTTCACGGACAGACCGCCGGAGACGTTGTCCAGCTCGGCGTCCGAGATCTCGACGGTCTCGACCTGGGGGGTGGAGTTCATGATGGAACTTCCCTTCGTATGGATGACTTCACAAGGGGGGAGCGGCCCCCTCTGGGGACAGACGGACGGCCGCGACCGCGGGCGCCGGGCACCCGGTTCCGGGGGCCCGCCGGACCCCGGCGGTGCGATGGATCAAAGCACGCACGCGGGGCGCTCTTCCAATCAATCAGGGCTCTCACCTGGGAACTTGGCTCCCGACGGGGTTCATCCGTGCAGGTGTGCGCACGTCGTGTCGGCGACTCCTTCACATGCCGCACGGCATCGACGCGACGGGCGCCTTGCGGGCCGGAACGCGAATCCGGCACTCCTCGCCAAAGGCGTGTCGCGGGGTGCGCGGTTGTGCAGAAGCCCGGGGGCCGGTGAGGCGCCTGGGTAATGGATGTGCAGATTCCCTGAAGGGGGGCTTCCGCTTGATGTCGAAAGCTGATCGTTACCGATAAGTAACTGACAGTAATCGACCGTGGGTTGTTGGCTGGTGGCCGGCTCACCGCCCCACCACGGCCGTGCGGAACCGGGATTGAACACACCGCGCCGCCGGTGCGTACCTACGACCGTCCAGGCGCCGCGACACCCACCCCGGTCCGCACGGCCCGCGAGCGGCGGGCTCCCCCTCCCAGGAGGTCGACAAAGTTGAGTCACCAGCGAATGCCCCGGCGCAAGGCGGCGATGGCGGCGGCCGGTGTCGCGGCACTCGGCGCGGCGGCGTTCCTGCTGCCCCGCGCGAGCGCCTCGCAGGAAGCGGGGGACGACGGCCGGGCGCCGGGCGCCACCGGCGCCGCGAGGACCCTGCGGGCCACGGACGCGCCGGACCTCGACGCCCGGTTGCGCAGGCTCCTCGGCGACGCCTTCGCCGGCTCCTACTACGACAGCGGCCGGCAGCGGCTCGTCGTCAACGTGGCCGGCGGCGACGGCGACGTCATCGGCCAGGCGAAGAAGTCCGGCGCGGTCGTCCGGCAGGTGGCCAACAGCGCCGCCGAACTCAGGGCCGCCACCCGGACGCTGAGGGCGGAGGCGGCCATCCCGGGCACCTCCTGGGCCGTCGACCCGCACACCGGCAAGATCCTCGTCACCGCCGACTCCACGGTGACGGGCGCCCGGTGGGACAGGCTCCGGTCGGCCGTGCGCGGGCTCGGGTCCGGCACGGCGACCCTGCAGAAGTCCGCCGGCACCTTCAGGCCGTTCGCCTCGGGCGGCGACGCCCTCTTCTCCCGGGCCCAGGGCGGCAGCGTGCGCTGCTCCCTCGGCTTCAACGTCACCGCCGCCGACGGCACCCCCGCCTTCCTGACGGCCGGTCACTGCGGGGTCGCCGCCGGGGAGTGGTCTGACACGGAGACCGGCGAGCCCACGGCGACCGTCGACCGGGCGACCTTCCCCGGCCAGGGCGACTTCTCCCTCGTCACGTACGACGACCCGGGCACCCGGGCGCCCAGCGAGGTCGACATCGGCGACGGCCGGACCGTGCCCATCGGCCGGGCCGCCGAGGCCACCGTCGGCCAGGCCGTGTTGCGCATGGGCTCCACCACCGGGCTGCACGACGGCCGGGTGACCGGGCTGGACGCCACCGTCAACTTCCGGAGCGAGACCGACCCCGGCGGCGTGGACACCGTCACCGGCCTGATCCAGACGGACGTGTGCGCCGAGCCGGGCGACAGCGGCGGGCCCCTGTTCACCCAGGACGGCGGCGCCCTCGGCCTCACCTCCGGCGGCAGCGGCGACTGCACCGGCGGCGGCGAGACCTTCTTCCAGCCGGTCACCACCGCCCTCCGGGCCACCGGGGCGACCCTGGGCGGGGGCGGGACGGGCGACCAGGCGGGTACGGGTGATCAGTCCGGTGCCGGTTCTGACTCCGGTTCCGGTTCCGGCGCCGATTCCCCCTCCGATTCCGGAGCTTCCCCTTCCGGTTCCGGTGCCAATTCCCCTTCCGGTTCCGGTGACGAGGCCGGCGCGGGTGCCGGTGGTGACCCGGCCGGCGGGGACGGTGACTCGTCGGCGCCCTCCGGCGCCTCCCGTTCCGGCGCGGCGGACGACGGATGGCCGGCCCTCACCGGTAAGCGCTGAGCGGACCGGAGCCCCCTCGGACTCCCCGGCCGGCCCCCCTCGGTTCCAGCCGGCGGGGAGCGGTCCGGCCCTCCTGCGGGAGGGCCGGACCCGGACCGTCGGAGCGCAGGGCCGGACCCGGACCGTCGGAGCGCAGACCGGGCCCGGCCCCGGGATCTGTGGGCTGGACCTCGTCGTCCGGTGGGAGCGGCGGACGGCCGGTCCCACCGACGCCCGGCCGGGCCCCGGCCCGGCGTTCAGCCGTCGTCGCGGGCCCGGAGCAGCAGCACCGCCACGTCGTCCACCCGTTCCCGCGCCGCCACGCTGTGCCGGACCACCTCGTCCACCAGGCGCTCCAGCGGCTGGTCGCCCGCGTCCGCGAGCAGTGCGCCGAGGTCCGCCAGCGCGTCCTCGATGTCGACGCCCCGGGACTCCACCAGCCCGTCGGTGTACAGCGCGAGGAGCGAGCCCGGCGCCAGGGACACCTCGGTCGTGGGATACACCGCCGAGGCGTCGATGCCCAGCAGCGGACCCCCGGCCAGGTCCAGCACCCGTACCTTCCCGTCCGGCCGGCGCAGCAGCGGCGGCGGATGGCCCGCCCGCGCCATCACGGCCCGCCCCTGCGCCGGGTCCAGCCGCAGATACAGACAGCTGGCGAACAGCTCGGCGCCGAGCTCGATCAGCAGCCGGTTGGTGCTGCTGATCACCTCGTGCGGCGCCTGTCCCACCGCGGTGTACGCCCGTACGCCGGTGCGGAGCTGCCCCATCAGGCCCGCCGCGGTCACGTTGTGCCCCTGGACGTCCCCGATCACCGCCGCCGCCAGCGGCCGGGCCGGCACCAGGTCGTAGAAGTCGCCGCCGATCTCCATGCCGTGGGTGGCGGGCAGATAGCGGGCCGCCGCCTCGATGCCGGGCAGCGGCGCCAGCGAGTGCGGCAGCAGCGCCTGCTGGAGGCCGTGCGCCAGGCTGTGCTTCGCGTCGTAGAGCCGCGCCCGCTCCAGGGCCTGCGCGATCAGCCCGCCGAGCGAGGTCAGCACCGCCCGCTCGTCGGCGGGGAACACATGCGGCTCGGCGTACGCCAGCACACATGTGCCCACCGGCCGGCCGGACGCGATCAGCGGCAGGTACGCCCAGGCCGCGAAGCCGTCCGGGGTCTCGTGCCGGCTCGGATACAGCCGCTCCAGGTGCGCCCGGGAGTCGAAGAACGCCGGCACGCCCGTGCTGAGCACCTGTGTCCCCGGGGTGCGCTCGGCCAGCGGCAGCCCGTCGAACCGCTCCACGATGTGCGGGTCCCGGTAGCCGCGGTGCCCGAGCACATGCAGCCGCCCGCCCTGCGAACCGAGGATCGCCATCGCCTGGCTGCCGACGGCGGGGGCCACCTCGTCCCAGACCAGCTGCACCACGTCCCGCACCCCCACCGCCTCGGTCAGCGCGCCCGCCAGGCTCAGCACCTGGGAGATCGTCATCAGCCGGGACGGGCCCGGGCCGGTCTGCCGGGCCCCGTGCGGGGGCTCCGTCACCGAGTGGGCCCGGCTGACGCGCACGCTCAGCCCGGTGGTGCTCGGGTACAGCCGGAACCACAGCCAGTCCCCGGGCGGGCGCAGCGCCACGAACGACGCCATCTGCTGGCTGATCAGCGCCGCCCGGTAGCGGTCCTCGTACATCGGGTCGTTCAGCCAGGGCACCGAAGCCCACAGCGATGTGCCCAGCAGCTCCCCGGCCGGCCGGCCGAGCAGTTCGGCGGCGGCCGGGTTCACGAAGCCGATCCGGCCGTGCAGATCCAGTGACATCAGCCCGTACGGCAGCCGGGACACCAGTCGGACCGCCTCGACCGAGCCCAGCGTCTCCGCCACCGTCGCGGCCCCGGCCACCGAGGACGCCTGCATGTCCTCCTCCGGGCCGGGCGCCCGGGACCAGGGCGCCGACCGTTCCAGCCGCAGCGCCAGCCGCTCGCAGGCCGCCCACAGACGGTCGCGTTCGGCGCCGGTCAGCTCCGGCGGACGCCCGCCGGGCCAGGTCACGAACACCGCCCCGTACACCCGCCGCTCCGTCGCCACGGGCAGCGCGGCCAGCGCGAACGGATACGGCAGCACCACCGCGATGCGCGGGTAGCTGCGGGCCATCTCCTCCTCGCCGCCCACCCACACCAGGCGCCGTTCGCACACCGCGTCCACCACCGGCAGCGGGGCGCTCAGCCCCACCCGCTCCCACGGCGCCGCGAACGCCCGGGGCATGCCCGCGTGCACGGCCATCTCCAGGACCGGTTCGTCGGGGCGGAGCAGATACACCGCGCCGGAGTGCGCGTGGACCTCGTGCATCATCGACACCAGGGCGAGCGACAGCACCGGCCGGGCGGCCGTCTCCCCGTCGGCCGCCGGTGCCGGTTCCGGCCCCGGCCCGTCGGACACGCCGACCACCTCCTCCGGCCGCGTGCCGTGTCCAGGGCACAAGACTCCCTCGGGGCGGCGCCCGGCGCACGGCGAACGGTCCCGGCGCCCCGGTGCGGCCGGCGCGCGGCGCGGCGCACCGTAACCCTGTCAGACCGCTGCGTGCGCCGCCGTCCTGCGCGCGGGTTACAGGGCGCACGGACGGGCGCGCGGTGCGCCTTTGGTGCGGGGACAGCTTCTATGCGCCCCCCTGCCACACCAGGACGACCGGAACCGTAGGCGTGCGTGCGGGCCGGTGGATTCCGGATCCCGCGGCGGCAGGGCGCCGGGGCGACGGGGTGCGGGGCGGGCCGGACGTGTGGGTGGCGGGGCCAGGTCGCCCACGGCGTGTCGCTCGCCGTCCGCGTGGCGGGCCCAGCGTGTCCGGTGGCTGAATCGTCACCACAGGTCAGGCGAGGTTCGGCCAACCCGTTGTACCGGCCGGTAGGGCACCGGCCCGGGCGCCCCGCGAACGGGAGGCGGCACCTCAGGCGTCCCCCTGGCATCTTTTTTCCCGCGCCCGGTTTGCCGGTGAGCCGCCGGGGCACACGCGGGGGCGACGATCAGGCCGCGGCCTCCGCGGGCGCGAGGGGCTCCGTCAAATGCCCCGACGATGACGCAAAAGCACCTGCACAGTACTCTCCGTTCAACTTCAGGGGGTTGCTTGCGCGTGACGCACCGTGAAGACTGTGGCCGAGTTCCCTCGAAACGAAGGTGTCCCGGGGTGTGCACCATGCCCATCACGGGGTGGCGTCCGCGCAACACGGGAGGGCGGGCGCCCAGAACGCGTCATCTCGCACCTCGTTTCGAACGGCCGGGGCTGGGGGCCCGCTGTCGTACAGGAGCCGGGAGGGTCCCGCGTGATCGCTGCGCGGGAGGTATCGCCGAGGGGATGGGTTATGTCGGGTTGGCGCGCCGCACGACCGTGCTCGCCGCGGGGCCGTGGCCGGCCGCGCGGTCGCCGCGTCCTGTATCGCACGTGTTGAGGGCCATGGGGCCGCCCCTGCGTCGGACGGGCGGCGACTGACCGCCCCGCCGCGCACCACCGAGGCCGCGCGGGCCACGCGCTGCCTCCGGACCGGTGTCCGGAAAGCGCCGGCACAGCCGTGTCCGGAACCGCTCGCGCCCCGGGCGGCCGGGGCCCCGACAGCCCCGGTGTGTGACTCCCGCGTGCCCGCACGCGCCACCCGCTAGCAAGGAGACAAGGTGATCAGCAAGCAACCGACGGGCGAGCGCCTTCTGTTGGAGGAGTTGCCCGACCGCTGGCGGCGCTTACGCGAGGCCGGGCCGGTGCGGTACGACGAGACACAGGGCGTCTGGCAGGTGCTGGACCACGAGTCGGTCGCCACCGTGCTCGCCGACCCGGCGACGTACTCCTCGGACCTGTCCGCCCTCACCCCCACCCAGCCCGACTTCGAGACCTTCCGGCAGGGCAACTTCGTCGGCATGGACCCGCCGGCACACCGCAGACTGCGCACCCTGGTGAGCCAGGCGTTCACCCCCCGGGTCGTCCAGGGACTCGGACCCCGGATCGAGGCCGTCTGCGCCCGGCTGCTGGACGCCGTGGCCGACCGCGACCGGTTCGACCTGGTCGACACGCTGGCCTACCCGCTGCCGATCATCGTCATCGCCGAACTGCTCGGCGTCCCGGCCGGGGAACACCGGCTCTTCCAGGAGTGGGCGGCCGTGCTGTTCGGCGGCGACCAGCTCGGCGAGGCGCCCGACATGGCCGACCTGGAGCGGGCGCTGGAAGCCATCGCCCCCACGGTGCGCGAGATGAACGGCTACATGCTGGAGCACATCCGTGCCCGCCGCGCCGACCCCGGCGACGACCTCACCAGCAGACTCATCGCCGCCGAGGTGGACGGCGTGCGCCTGCGGGACGAGGAGATGGTCGGCTTCGTGGCGCTGCTGCTGGTCGCCGGGCACATCACCACCACCGCGCTGCTCGGCAACGCCGTCGTCGCCTTCGACCGCCACCCCGGCACGGACGCCGCGCTGCGCGCCGACCCCGCGCGCGTCCCGGCCGCCGTCGAGGAGGTGCTGCGCTGGCTGCCGCCCTTCCCGGAGCTGGGCCGCCGGGTCACCCGGCCCGTGGTCCTCGGCGGCCGTGAACTCCCGGCCGACACCCTGCTGATGGCCCATCTGGGCGCCGCCAACCGGGACCCCGCCCGGTTCGCCGCGCCCGACGTCTTCGACGTGACCCGGAGCCCCAATCCCCATCTCACCTTCGGGCACGGCATCCACTTCTGTTTCGGCGCACCCCTGGCCCGGCTGGAGGCACGGATCGCCCTGCGCATGTTGCATGAACGATTCCGCATGCTGGTGATCCCCTCCTACGAGGACATCGCCTACCAGAACCCGGCCGTCATCGTCGGCGTACGACAGCTCCCCGTCGAGGTCGGCAGACCCTAGCCCCGGCGCGTGCAGCGCCCTCCGGCCGGCCCCCGCACCGCTCGTCACGGGCCGGACCGGCACGCCCGCACCAAGACCCATCCAACGGAGTCCCCTTCTCATGCCGTACACCATCCCCGCCGCTCCGGCCGCCTCCCGGACACCGTCCCCCTCGCCCCGGGAGTCGCGGGAACCGCACCGGGAGTTGCAGGACCGTCTCGACGCCCTCGCCCGGACCCACCGGGTGCCCGGAGCCCAACTGGCCCTGGACACCGGCACCGACGTGATCGCCGTACACACCGGCACGGCCGACGTCACGACCGGCAGCCCCTTCACCGCGGACACCGCCGTCCCGCTGGGCTCGCTCACCAAACCCTTCACCGCCGCGCTCGTCCTGCTCCTGGCCGACGACGGCGACCTCGACCTGGACGAACCCGCCGCCGGCCTGCTTCCCGAACTGGCCGCGATACCCGAGGTGACGATACGTCACCTTCTCGCCCACACCGGCGGGTTGCCCACCGGGCCCGATTCGGACACCGCCGCCACGACCACCGCCGCCCGCTATCTCGCGGCCGTCTGCACCGACCGCGACCTGCTGTTCCCGCCCGGCACCGGCTTCTCCTACTCCAACGCCGGCTACGTCGCCGCCGGACGGCTGGTGGAGACGACCACCGGCATGCCGTGGCCCGAGGCGGTCCGGGCGCTGCTCCTCGAACCCCTCGGCATCCGGCCCGCGTTCACCGGCGACACCGCGCCCGCCCGCTCCGTGGCCGCCGGACATGCCGTCAACACCGCGACCGGGCAGGCCCGTCCGGCCCGGCAGAACCTGGCACCACTGGAGGCACCGGCCGGCGCGCTGCTCGCGAGCGCCCTGGACCTGGTCGCGTTCGGCAACGCGCTCACCGGCCGCTCGGACCTGCTGCCGCCCGCCGTCGCCAAGGAGATGCGCCGGCCCGAGAGCGCCGCCCGCCCCGGGACGCTGGCCGACGGCTGGGGCCCCGGACTGGCCCTGTACCGGCGGGACGACCGGATCTGGTGCGGCCACGACGGCAACGCCCAGGGCACGTCCTGCCATCTGCGGGCGGACCCGGAGAGCGGGGTCGTGGTCGCCTTCACCGGCAACTCCGGGTCCGCGACCGCGCTGTGGCGCGACCTCGCCGAGGAGGTGACCCGGCTCACCGGCATCCCGGTGCCGGCCGGCCCGCACACCGCGGACCGGGGGCACGCCGTGGACCGGGGGCGGCCCGTCGACCTGCCCGGCTGCGCGGGCACGTACCGCAACGGCACCACGACCTACCGCGTCGCACCCGGTCCCGACGGCGCGCCGGCCCTCTCCGTGGACGGGGACCTGCCCCTCCCGCTGGTCTGTTACGCCGACCTGACCTGCGATCTGCGCGATCCGGCCACCGGGCGGCTCGAACCCGGCGGACGGTTCCACCGCGATCCGGCCACCGGCCGGATCGACCGGGTACAGATCTCCGGACGCACGGCACGCCGGACCGACGACGGCTGAGACGGGGCGCCGCCGGTGCCGGTGCCGGTGCTGGTGCCGGTGTCAACCGGTAGCGGTGCCGTGCCGGTTCGAGTCCGGCTCCGGGGCTGTGCCGGTCGCGGTTTCGAGTCCTGGTTCCGGTTCCGGTTCGAGTCCCGCTTCGGTCGCGCTGGTGTGGCCGGTTCGCGGGGACGGCCGGCGGGGAGCCGGTGGCTGCCATGGGTCCGGGGCCCGGCTCCGTTCGTGGTCCCACCGCCCCGTGGTCCCGCGGTCCCGTGGTCGTCGTCTTGGCCGCCGGTCTGTCGCGGTTCGGATCGGTCCGGTGTGACGGGATCGTTCGTCGCCGAGACCAGGCATCTCTTCAGGCCACCAGGCACCGTTCGCGGACACCGGTCACCGCTCCCGGACACCGCCGCCCGCCACGCACAGCCCGCTCCGTCACGCACCTCCGGTGACCCGCCGTTTCCCCGCCCCGGGGCCCACCGGGGTCGCCCCGCGCCGTATCGCCCCGCTCTCCAAAGGACTTCACCCATGACGGACCTGCACGACAAGCCCGCTCCGGCGTCCTCCCTGCCGCAGGCCGGCCCCGCCGCCGGCCTGCCGGAAAGCGGTGCCGCACCGGCGTATCCGACGCTCGGCGAGCTGTTCACCGCCTGGGTGGCCCGCACCCCGGACGCACCGGCCCTCACCGACGGACAGCGGACCTGGACCTACCGCGAACTCGCCGCCCGTGCCGAGCGGTTGGCAGCACACCTGGTACGGCGGGGGGCCGGACCGGACCGGGTGGTGGCCCTGGTCCTGCCGCGCTCCATGGAGCTGATCGCGGCCGAGCTGGCCGTCGCGCGGGCGGGCGCCGCCTTCCTGCCCGTGGACCCGGCCTACCCCGCCGAGCGCCGGGCCCTGATGCTCGCCGACGCCGGGCCCGCCGTCACCCTCGACGATCCGCGCCGGGTCCGCGAACTGCTGGAGACGGGCGAGCCGCCGGCCGCCGAGGACGGCACCGACCGGCGGGCCCGCGCCGACCGGTGGGCCGGCGCCGACCACGCGGCGTACGTCATCTACACCTCCGGCTCCACCGGCACCCCCAAGGGCGTCACGGTCACCCATCGCGGCCTGGGCGGCTTCACCTCGGCCGCCGCCGAACGGTACGCGGTGGGTCCCGGCGACCGGGTGCTCCAGTTCTCCTCGCCGAGCTTCGACGCCTCCGTGCTGGAACTGTGCGTGTCCGTCCTGTGCGGCGCCACGCTGGTCGTACCGCCGCACGGGCCGTGGCTCGGCGACGAACTGGCGGCGGTCCTGGACGAGTACCGCATCACCCACGCCCTGATCCCGCCCGCCGCGCTGGCCACCCTGCCCGACCCCGCGCAGGGCACCGCGCGTCATCTGCGCACGCTGATCGTGGGCGCCGAGGCCTGCCCGGCGGGGCTCGTGGACCGCTGGGCGCCCGGCCGCCGCATGATCAACTCCTATGGTCCGACCGAGGCCACCATCGTCGCCACCTGGACCGGGCCGCTCACCGCCGGCCGGGGCACCCCGACGATCGGCGGTGCCCTGCCGCACACGCGGGTGTACGTCCTGGACGCCGCGATGCGGCCCGTGCCGCCCGGCGTGGACGGGGAGCTGTTCGTCGGCGGCGACGCGGTGGCCCGGGGGTACCTGGGCCGGCCGGGCCTGACCGCCGCCCGCTTCGTCGCCGACCCCTTCGGCGCGCCCGGCGCCCGGCTGTACCGCACCGGGGACCGGGCGCGCCGGACCGCCGACGGGGAACTGGAGTTCCTGGGCCGGCTGGACCGGCAGGTGAAGATCCGCGGCTTCCGCGTCGAGCCCGGCGAGATCGAGGCGGCCCTGCGGCGCGCGGGCGGCGGGGCGGTCGGCGAGGCGGTGGTCGTGGTCCGCGAGGACACCCCGGGCCACCAGCGCCTCGTCGCCTACGTCACCCCGGCACAACAGCCGCCACCCAGCGCGTCGTCCGACACCGCGGAAGGGGCCGACTCGGCCGCGCCGTCCGACTCCGCCGAGCCGACCGACTCCATGGAGCCGGATGACGCCGCTGGCCTGGCCGACGCTGCCGAGCCGCGTGGTGTCACCGACCGAGCCGACGCCGCCGTCCGAGCCGACTCCGTTGCCCTGACCGCCGCTGGGCGGGCCGACTCTGCCGAGCCGGGTGATGCCGCCGTCCGGGCCGACTCTGTTGAGCCGCGTGATGCCGCCACCCTGGCCGACGCTGCCCAGCCGGCCAACTTCGCCATCCTGACCGGCTCCGCCGGGCCCCGCGACCTCGCCGAGCAGGCCGACACCGCTGCCCCGGCCGACGCCACCGAGTCGGCCGACCTTGCCGAGCCGGCCGGCTCCGCCGCCCCGTCCGACTCCGCCCATCCGGCTGCCTCCGCCGCCCCGACCGACTCCGCCGAGTCCCGTAATCCCGTCGCCCCGGACCGCCTCGCCGAACCGCTGAGTCCCGTCGAGTCGCTGGACCCCGGCTCTCTCCGTGCCGCCGTGGCCGGTCTGTTGCCCGCGCACATGGTGCCCGCCGTCGTCGTGGTGCTGGAGCGGATGCCGCTCACCCCGCAGCACAAGATCGACCGGCGGGCGTTACCGGCGCCGGAACGTGCGGCCGCGGCCGGGCGGGTGGCGCCCCGGTCGGAGCGGGAGCGGGTGCTCGCCGGGATCTGGGCCGAGGTGCTGGGTGTCGACGAGGTCGGGGTGACCGACGACTTCTTCGACCTCGGCGGCGAGTCCCTCCTCGCCGCCCGGGTGCTCGCCCGGGTCCGGGACGAGCTGGGGGTACGGCTGACCCTGCGGGACGTGTTCACCGCGCGGACCGTCGCCGCCCTCGCCCCGCTGCTCGCCGACCCGTCGGCCGCCGCGGCATCGGAGCCGATCCCGCCGGCCCCGGCCGAGGGCGCCCTGCCGCTGTCCAGCGCGCAGCGGCGGCTGTGGTACCTGGACGACCTCTCCGGCGGCGGCACCGAGTACAACACCGGCGTGGCCCTGCGGCTGCGCGGCGCCCTGGACGCGGACGCGCTGCGCCGCTCCCTGCACCGGCTCGCGGCCCGCCACGCCTCCCTGCGCACCACCTTCGCCACCGCCGACGGCCAGGGCGTCCAGCGGGTGGCGCCGGAACCGGAGCTGCCGCTGCGGACGGCCGACCTCTCCGGCGCTCCGGACGCCGAGGAAGCCGTCGAGGCGCTGCTCACCGAGGAGTTGGAGCGGCCCTTCGACCTGGCGGCCGGCCCGCTCACCCGGGCCCTGCTCGTCCGGTTGGGCGCCGAGGAGCACGTACTCCTCCTGGCCCAGCACCACATCGTCACCGACGGCTGGTCGGTCGGCATCCTCACCCGCGAACTCGCCGCCCTGTACCACGCCGAGACCACCGGCGAGCCGGCCGGGCTGCCCGAACCCGCCGTGCAGTACCCGGACTTCGCGCTGTGGGAACGCCGGCAGCGCACCGGCGACGCGGACACCGCCGATCTCGCCTACTGGAAGCGGCACTTGGCGGGACTCCAGCAGTTGGAGCTGCCCACGGACCGGCCGCGTCCAGCCGTGCGCACCACCGCCGGCGCGGCCCACCGGCACACTCTGCCCGCCGAGTTGGTGACCCGGCTGCGCCACCTGGCCGCCGGGCGCGGCACCACGCTGTTCACCCTGTTCGCGGGCGCCGCCGCGCTGCTGTTCTCCCGCTACTCCGGACAGCGGGACATCGCGTTCGGCACCGTCACCACCGGGCGCGGCCGGCGGGACCTGGAGGACGTGCCCGGGTTCTTCGCCAACACGGTGGTGCTGCGCGGCGAGGTGGACGAGCGGGCCACCGTGGACCGGTTCGTGGAGATCATGCGGACGACCGTGCTGGACGCCTTCGCCCACGACGGCGTGCCCTTCGACCGGGTGGTGGAGGAACTCGCCCCGCCCCGCGACCCCAGCCGCACCCCGCTGGTCCAGGCGCTCGTCGTACAGCAGAGCCCGCTGCCCGTTCCGCCGCTCGCCGGGGAACTGCGCCTGGCCGAGCACCCGCTGCCCCGCCCGGCCGCCCGCTTCGACCTGGTCCTGGAGTTCACCCCGGACCCGGGCGGCGGCTCGCTCCTGACCGCCGAGTTCAACACGGACCTGTTCGACGCGGCGACCGTGGCCCGGATGACCGCCCATCTGCACCGCCTGCTGGAGGGCATGGCGGACGGCCCGGGCCGCACCCTGGCCGAACTGCCCATGCTCTCCGCCGCGGAGCGGCACACGCTGGTGGACAGCTGGAACCCGCCCGCCCGCGAGCCCCGGGAGACCGGGCCCGCCACGCTGCCCGGACTCCTCCACGCGCAGGCGGCCCGCACCCCCGGCCGTACGGCGGTGATCTGCGGACCGGACCGGCTGGCGTACGCCGAGGTGGCCCGGCGCGCCAATCGGCTGGCCCGGCTGCTCGTCGCACGCGGCGCGGGCCCGGAGGCCCTGGTCGCGCTGTGCCTGCCGCGCACCGCCGACCTCGTGCCCGTGCTGTGGGCGGTACTCGCCTCGGGCGCCGCCTACCTCCCCGTCGACCCCGGTTATCCCGCCGGGCGGGTCCGGTTCATGCTCGCCGACGCCCGGCCCGCGCTCGTCGTCGCCACCCGGGAGACCGCCGCCGCCCTGCCCCCGGACTGTGACCCGCTGTTCCTGGAGGACGCCACCGACCCGGCGGGGCCCGACACGGACCTCACCGACGCCGACCGGCTCCGCCCGCTGCTGCCGGACCACCCCGCGTACGTCATCTACACCTCCGGCTCCACCGGCCGCCCCAAGGGAGTGGTGGTCACCCACCGCACGGTCGCCGCGCTGGCCCGGTGGGCGGGGGAGCGGTTCGGCGCCGAGGGGCTGGACCATGTGATCGCCGCGACCTCCCTCAACTTCGACGTCTCCGTCTTCGAACTGCTCTGCCCGCTCACGGCCGGCGGCACCGTCGAGGTGGTCGCCGACCTGCCGGCTCTCGCCGACGGCACCGGACCACGGCGGGCCGGGCTGCTCAGCGGGGTGCCGTCCGTCGTCTCCCGGCTGATCGCGGGCGGCACCGCACCCATCACCGCCGGCACCGTCGTCCTCGCCGGCGAGGCCCTGCCCGCCCAGACGCTGCACGAGCTGCGCGCCGCCCTGCCCGGCTGCCGCGTCGCCAACGTCTACGGCCCCACCGAGGCCACCGTGTACGCCACCGCCTGGTTCGCCGGGGACCGGCCGCCCGAGCAGGCCCCGCCCATCGGCGCCCCGGTGGCGCTCACCCGGGCCTATGTCCTGGACGGCGCCCTGCGCCCGCAACCCGTCGGTGTCACCGGTGAGTTGTACCTCGGGGGCGGCGGCCTGGCCCGCGGTTACCTGAACCGTCCCGGACTGACCGCCGCCCGGTTCGTCGCCGATCCGTTCGGCGCGCCGGGGCAGCGCATGTACCGCACGGGAGACCTGGTGCGCCGCCGCGCCGACGGCACGCTGGAGTACGTCGGCCGGACCGACCAGCAGGTCAAGGTGCGCGGCTTCCGCATCGAGCTGGGCGAGGTGGAGGAGGCGCTGCGCGGCTGCGCCGGCGTGGCCGAGGCCGCGGCCACGGCGGCCACCGACCGCGACGGCCACCGGCGCCTGGTCGGCTACGTCGTCCCGGCCGCCGGACAGCGGACCGAACCCGAGGCCGTGCGCCGGGACCTGGGCCGCACACTGCCCGACTACATGGTCCCGTCGGCCGTCGTCGTGCTGGACGCGCTGCCGCTCAGCCCGAACGGCAAGGTCGACCGCGGCCGGCTCCCCGACCCCGGGCCCGCCGTGCGCGCGGTTCGGCATGTCGCGCCCCGCACGCCCACCGAGCGCGCGCTCGCCGCGATCTGGGCCGAGGTGCTGCGGGTGGAGCGGATCGGCGTCGACGACAACTTCTTCGAACTCGGCGGCGACTCGATCCTCAGCATCCAGGTGGTGGCCCGCGCCCGGCAGGAGGGCCTGCCGCTGACCTCCCGGGACGTCTACCAGCACCAGACGGTGGCCGCCCTGGCCCGCCGCGCGGACGCGGTCGGCGGCCCGCGCGAGGCCGCCCCCGCGCCCCAGGCGGCCACCGGCACCGCCCCCCTGACCCCCATCCAGCACTGGCTGTTCGACGCCGCCGCACGCGCCGGCCACTTCGCCCAGGCGCTGTCCGTCCGGCTGCCCGACGACCTGGACCCGGCGGCGCTCGAGGACGCGCTGAACGACCTGGTCGCCCACCATGACGCCCTGCGCTCCCGCTTCACCGCCGACGGCACGGACGGCCGGCCCGTCTGGGCGGTGGCGGAACGGGCGCCCCGCCTCCGCCTGGCCCGCCACACCGGACCGGAGACCGACACCCCGCACTTCGGGCCCTTCGACCTCGCCCGAGGGCCGCTGCTGCGGGCCGTGCTGCACGACACCGGAGCCGGCCGGACCCCGGTGCTGCACCTCGCCGTCCACCACCTGGTGGTCGACGGCGTCTCCTGGCGGCTGCTGCTGGAGGACCTGGACCGCGCCTACCGGGCCCGCCGCACCGGCCGCGACGGCGCCGCCGCGCTGCCCGCCAAGTCCTCGCCGCTGCGCCGGTGGGCCCACCGGCTCGCCGCCCACGCGGCGGACGGCGGCTTCGACGACGAACGGGCGTACTGGGCGCGGGCCCTCCCCGAGGCCGTCCCCGCGCTGCCGACGGGGCCCGCCGGAACGTACGCCCAACAGCGCGCCCACACCGTGCGGTTGAGCCCCGAGGTCACCTCGGCGCTGCTGCGCACCCTGCCCGACACCTACCGCACCCGGGCCAACGACGTCCTGCTCGGCGCCCTCGGCCGGGCCCTGTGCGGCTGGAGCGGCCAGGACCGGGTGCTGGTCGACGTCGAGGGCCACGGCCGCGAGGATCTCTTCCCCGAGCTGGACATCAGCCGCACGGTCGGCTGGTTCACCACCCGGTACCCCGTCGCGCTCGCCGTCCCCGAGGACGCCGGCTGGGACACCGTGCTGAAGCGGGTCAAGGAGCAGCTGCGCGCCGTACCCCGGCACGGCCTGGGATACGACGCGTTGCGCCGGCTCGCCGGTCCCGGGGCGGCGCCGCCCGCCCCCGGCGCGCAAGTCAGCTTCAACTACCTGGGGCGGATGGAGCTGCCGCAGGACCCCGACGGCCTCTACCGGGGCACCGTACGCCCGCTGGAGCTGGACGCCGACCCGGCCGCCGACCGCCCGCACGCCCTGGAGGTCGTCGGGCAACTAGTCGACGGCGCCCTGGAGTTCACCTGGTTCTACGCCGACGGGCCGCAACGCGGGGAAGAGGTCGCGGACCTCGCCGGGCGGTTCGCCGCCGCGCTCGCCGACCTGGCCCGGTACGCCACCCGCCCGGGGGTGGCGGGCCGCACCCCGTCCGACTTCCCGCTGGCCCGGCTCGACCAGGCCGCCGTCGACCGGATCACCGGCCCGGACCCGGCGGCGGTGGCGGACGTGTACCCGCTCACCCCCACCCAGGCGGGCATGCTCTTCCACGGCCTGTCCCAGGACGACCGCGGTGTCTACCTCCAGCAGCTGACCTTCGTCCTGGACGGCGTGCCCGACCCGGGCGCCCTCGCCGCCGCCTGGCAGCACGTGACCGACCGCACCGAGACGCTGCGCTCCCGGGTCGTCTGGCAGGACGTGCCCGAGCCGCTGCTGGTGGTGGCGCGCCACGCGGACCTGCCGGTCACCCACCTGGACTGGCGCGACCTGACCGAGGACGAGCGCCGCGCCCGCCTGGACGACGTGCTCGCCCGGGACCGCGCCGAGGGCATCGACCTCGGACGGGCCCCGCTCCAACGCCTGTACCTCATCCGCCTGTCCGGGACCGCCGTGCGCGTGGTGTGGACCTTCCACCACCTGCTGCTGGACGGCTGGAGCATGTTCCAGGTCCTCTCGGACGTCTTCGCCCACCACGCCGGGGCCGCCCCCGGCACCCTCCCGCACCGCCCGCCGCACCGGGACTACGTGGCCTGGCTGCGGCGACGCGACCCCGCCCCGGCCGAACGGCACTGGCGCCACCGCCTGTCCGGGCTGACCGAGACCACCCCGCTGCCCTACGACCGCGAGCCGCGCGAGGCCCACCGCGCCGAGTCCACCCACGCCGTGCGCCGCACCCTGCCCCCGTCCGCCACCCGGACGCTCCAGGAGCTGGCCCGGACCTCCGGCCTCACCCTGAACACCCTGGTCCAGGGCGTCTGGGCGCTGCTGCTGGCCCGGCAGGCGGGCCGCGACGAGGTGGTGTTCGGCACCACCGTCGCCGGACGGCCGCCCGAGCTGCCCGGCGCCGACACCATGACCGGCCTGTTCATCACCACCCTGCCCACCCGGGTCACCGTCCCCGGCCACGGCACCCTGCTCGACTGGCTGCGCGCCCTCCAGCACGACCAGAGCGAGGACCGCCGCTTCGACCACCTGCCGCTCACCCGGCTGAAGGCGTTCACCCAACTCCCCGAACGGGCCGGGCTGTTCGACAGCATCGTGGTCTTCGAGAACTACCCGGTCGACGACGACCTCGCCGCCGCCCACGGGCTGCGCCTCAGCGGCCTGGAAGGCGTCGAGACCACCAACTACCCGCTGAGCCTGACCGCCTACCCGGGCCAAGAGCTGACCCTGCGGCTCGGCTACGACCCCGGGCTGTTCGACGCCGCGACGGCCGAGCGCATGGCCGAGTACCTGACCGTCCTGCTCACCCACCTGCCCGCCGGCGCCCACCGCCCGCCCGCCCGGCTGCCGCTGCTCGCCCCGGACCGCCGCGCGCAGGTGCTGCGCGCCTGGAACGACACCGCCACCGACCTGCCCGACACCACCGTCGCCGCCCTCTTCGCCGCACAGGTGCGCCGCACCCCCGGCGCCGTGGCCCTGGACGCCGGGGACACCCGCCTCACCTACCGCGAACTAGACCAGCAGGCAGGTGAGTTGGCGGCCCGCCTGGCCGGGCTCGGGGTACGGCCGGAACGCCCGGTCGGCGTGCTCATGGACCGCTCCGCCGGGCTGATCGTCGCCCAGCTGGCCCTCGTACGCACCGGCGGCGTGTACGTGCCGCTGGACGGCAGGGCCCCGGCCGAACGGCTGCGCCGGATGCTCGCCGAGGCGGGCGCCGACCTGCTGCTCACCGACGCCGGCCGGGAACGGACGGCCCGCGAACTGCTGCCCACGGGCGGGGTGCTGCGGGTGGACGACACATCCGGCGCACCCGCCGCGGCGGCACCCGTGGCCGAGCCCGCGCACCCGCACACCGTCCACCCCGACAACGTCCAGTACCTGATGTTCACCTCGGGCTCCACCGGCACCCCCAAGGGGGTCGCGGTGCGCCAGCGGGACGTCGTCGCGCTCGCCCTGGACCGGGCCTTCGCCGGACACGACCGGGTCCTCGTGCACTCGCCGCACGCCTTCGACGCCGCCACCTACGAGGTGTGGGTGCCGCTGCTGCGCGGCGGCACGGCCGTCCTCGCCCCGCCCGCCGGCCTCGACGCCGCCCAGGTCCGCCGCGCCGTCACCGAGCGGGGCGTCACCTGCCTGTGGCTGACCGCCGGCCTGTTCCGGCTGCTCGCCCAGGAGGACCCCGGCTGCCTGCGTGGCGCCCGCGAGGTGTGGACCGGCGGTGAGGCCGTGCCCGGCGCGGTGGTCCGCCGGGTCCTCGACGCCTGCCCCGGGCTGACCGTCGTGGACGGCTACGGCCCCACCGAGACCACCACCTTCGCCACCCGCCGCGTCTTCCGCTCCGGCGACCCGCTGCCCGCCGTCCTGCCCATCGGCCGTCCCCTGGACAACACCCGCGTCTACGTCCTGGACGCCGCACTCCAGCCCCAACCTCCGGGCATTGCTGGTGAGTTGTACATCGCGGGCGCGGGGCTGGCCCGGGGCTACGCGGGCCGGCCGGGCGCGACCGCCGCCCGCTATGTCGCCGACCCCTACGGCCCGCCCGGCACCCGGATGTACCGCACCGGCGACCTCGTGCGCTGGAGCGCCGACGGCGAACTGCACTTCGTCGGCCGCGCGGACGACCAGATCAAGATCCGCGGCTTCCGGGTCGAACCCGCCGAGATCGAGGCCCGCCTCACCGCCCACCCGGCCGTCGCCGAGGCCGTCGTCTCCCTGTACGAGGACGCCGGACGCAAACGGCTCGCCGCCCACCTCGTACCGGCCGAAGGCGCCGACGTGCCCTCCGCCGCCGGGCTGCGCGCCCACCTGGCGGCCGCACTGCCCGACTACATGGTGCCCGCCGCGTTCGTCACCGTGCCGGAGCTGCCGCTGACGGCCAACGGCAAGGTCGACCGGCGGCGGCTGCCCGCCCCCGACTGGGCGGCGGGCGCCGAACGGACCCACCGCGACCCGCGCACCGACACCGAACGGACCCTCGCCGCGATCTGGGCCGAACTGCTCGGCGTCGAACGCGTCGGCGTGGACGACAACTTCTTCATGCTGGGCGGCGACTCCATCCTCAGCATCCAGGTGGTCTCCCGGGCCCGCGCCGCCGGACTCACCCTCACCCCCCGCGACCTGTTCCGGCACCCCACGGTGGCCGAACTGGCCGCCGCGGGCGGCGGCGCCGCGCCCGCCGTCACCGGCACCGCGCCGGTCGCCGGACCGGCCGGTCTCACCCCGATCCAGCACTGGTTCCTGGACGCCCGGCCCGCCCACCCCGCCTTCTTCAACCAGTCCGTCGTGGCCGAGACGCCCGGCCCGGTGGACGAGGACGCCCTGCGGCGCGCCCTCACCGCGCTGTGGACCCACCACGACGCCCTGCGCGCCCGGTTCCGCCACGGTCTCGACGGCGCCTGGCACCAGGACATCGCCGCCCACGACGGCCCCGCCCCAGAACTCCTGGAAGTCCACGACCGGCGGGACGAAGAAGGCGTCACGGCCGCGACCCACGCGCAACTCGTCCTGGAAACGGGCCCGTTGTTCGTCGCCCGCCTGTTCACCGCCGACGGCGCCGGGCCCGCCCGGCTGCTGCTCGTCGCCCACCACCTGGTGGTCGACGGCGTCTCCTGGCGCATCCTGCTGGAGGACCTGGAGACCGCCTACCGGCAGGCCACCGCCGGCGAGCCCGTACGGCTGCCCGCCCGCACCACGTCCGCGGCCGAGTGGGTCCGCCGGCTGCGCGAGAGGGACCTCACCGGCCAGCTGCCCCACTGGGAGCGGACCGCCCGCGCGTGCGCCGATCCGCTGCCCGTGGACTCCGACGGCGGCAACACCATGGCCGACATCCGCGAGGTGACCGTACGGCTCGACCGCGAGCGCACCGACGCCCTGCTGCGCCGGGTGCCCGGCGTCTACCGCACCCGCGTGGACGACGTCCTGCTCACCGCGCTCGGCCGGGTCCTCGCCGACTGGACCGGACGCGCCACCGTCGCCGTCGGCCTGGAGGGACACGGCCGCGAGGACCAGTGGGCCGAGGACGTCGACCTGTCCCGCACCGTCGGCTGGTTCACCGCGCTCCACCCGGTCGCCCTGACCGTCCCGGCGGCGGGGGACTGGGGCGCCGCCCTGAAGTCCGTGAAGGAACAACTGCGGGCCGTACCCGACCGGGGACTCGGCTACGGCGTGCTGCGCCACCTCGCCCGCGACCCACGGCTCACCGCCGCCCCCGAACCCGGCATCAGCTTCAACTACCTGGGCCGCTTCGACTGGTCCGCCGACGACGCCGCCCTGGTCCGGGCGGTGCCCGGCGGCCTGGGCGGCGCGGAGGCACCGGACACCGAGCGGCCGCACCTGCTGGACGTCGTGGCCCGCGTCGAGGACGACCGGCTGGAGATCACCTGGCACTACAGCGGCGGACGCCACCGCGAGGAGACCGTCACCGCCCTCGCCGAGGGCATGCTGGACGCGCTCGGCGGCATCGTCGCCCACTGCGCCCGCCCCGACGCGGGCGGCCGCACCCCGTCGGACTTCCCGCTGGCCCGGCTCGACCAGACCGCCGTGGACCGCGTCGCCGGCGACGGCCGGGACGTGCAGGACATCTACCCGCTCACGCCGATGCAGGAGGGCATGCTCTTCCACAGCCTGCTCGACCCCGCCGGCCGCACCTACGTCAACCAGGTGCAGCTCGTGCTGGCCGGCGTCACCGACCCGCACGCGCTGGCCGAAGCCTGGCAGCACACCGCCGACGCCAACCCCGTGCTGCGCACCGGCCTGGTCTGGCAGGACACCCCCGAACCGCTCCAGGTCGTACGGCACCGGGCCACCGTGCCCGTCACCCACCACGACTGGTCCGCGTGGCCCGACGAGCGCCGCGCACCCGAACTCGACCGGCTGCTCGCCGAGGACCGCGAGCGGGGGATCGACCTCGCCGCCGCGCCCCTCATGCGGCTGACCCTGATCCGGTTGGCCCCCGACCGGGTCCGCATGGTGTGGACCTTCCACCACGTCCTGCTCGACGGCTGGAGCGCCGCCCAGGTCTTCGAGGAGGTGTGCGAGCGGTACGCCGCCCTGACCTCCGGGCGCCGCCCGCACACCCCCGAGCGCAAGCCCTTCGCCGACTACCTGCGCTGGCTCGCCGGGCGCGACACCGGCCAGGCCGAGCGGTACTGGCGCACCACCCTCGCGGGCTTCCAGGCCCCCACCGAACTGCCCCGCGACCGGCGGCCCGCCGAGGCACACCGCACCTCCTCCTGCAAAACCGTGCGCATGACCCTCGGCCCGGACCTCTCCGCCCGGCTGCGGGAGACCGCCCAGCGCCACGGGCTCACCCTCAACACCGTGCTCCAGGGCGCCTGGGCGCTGCTGCTGTCCCGCTACGGCGGCGGCACCGACGTGGTGTTCGGCACCACCGTCTCCGGACGGCCCGCCGAACTGCCCGGCGTCACCTCGATGGTGGGCCTGTTCATCAACACCCTGCCCACCCGGGTCCGCGTCGACGGCTCCCGCCCGCTGCCCGAGTGGCTGCGCGAGATCCAGACCGCCCAGTCCGAGGCCCGCCGCCACGGCTTCGTCTCGCTGGCCCAGATCCAGTCCTGGAGCGAACTCCCGGGCGGCACAAACCTTTTCGAATCCCTCGTGGTCTTCGAGAACTACCCCTTCGACCCGGACGCGCCGGCCCGGCACGGCCTCACCATGGAACCGGAACGGGACCTGGAGCCGACCAACTACCCGCTCAGCGTGGTCGTCGCGCCCGGCGACACGCTCACCGTGCACCTGGACCACGACCCGGCCGCCTTCGACACCACCACGGTCACCGCGCTCGGCGAGAGCCTGCGCACCCTGCTCACCGGCATGGCCACCGGCCTCGACCGCCGCCTGGCCGACCTGCCGCTGCTGGACCCGGCCGAGGGCCGCGCGCTGGTGGCCCGGTTCGGCGGACGGACGGCCGAGGCACCCCGGGGCACCCTGCCCGACGCGTTCCGCCGGCAGGCCGAGCGCACCCCCGGCGCCCCGGCCGTCCGGCACGGCGACCACGTGCTCACCTACCGGGAACTCGACGCCCGCTCCAGCCGGCTCGCCCGGCGGCTCATCGCCGCCGGCGCCGGACCCGAACGGTTCGTCGCCCTCTGCCTGCCCCGCACCGCCGACCTGGTCACCGCGCTCCTCGCGGTGCTCAAGAGCGGCGCCGGCTATCTGCCCGTCGACCCCCGGTACCCGGCCGAGCGCGTCGCGTTCCTCTTCGACGACGTACGGCCCGACGCCGTGATCACCGCCGTCGAGACCGCCGGCCGGCTCCCCGAGGGCGACTTCACCCGAATCCTGCTCGACGACGGGGAAACCGGGGCGCCGGACACCCCGGTGGGCGACGACGAGCGGCACACCGCCCTGCTGCCCGGCCACCCGGCCTACGTCATCCACACCTCCGGCTCCACCGGCCGCCCCAAGGGCGTCGTCGTCAGCCACGCCTCCGTGCTCGCCCTCACCGACTGGGCGGCGGCCGAGTTCGCCGGGCGGGGACTGGACCACGTGGTGGCCTCCACCTCGCTCAACTTCGACGTGTCGGTCTTCGAGGTCTTCGCGCCGCTGCTGTCCGGCGGCTGCGTGGAGATCGTCCGCGACCTGCTGGCCCTCGCCGAGCGCCCCGGGCCCTGGCGGGCCGGACTGCTCAGCGCGGTGCCCTCGGCCCTGGACCGGCTGCTCGCCGAGGACGCCGTACGGATCACCGCCGACACCGTCGTCCTCGCGGGGGAGGGGCTGCCCGCCCGGACCGTACGCCGGGTCCGCGACGCCATACCCGGCAGCGAGGTGCGCAACATCTACGGCCCCACCGAGGCCACCGTCTACGCCACCGCCTTCACCTGCGACCCGGCCGACCCGGACCGGGACCCGCCGATCGGCCGGCCGCTCGGCGGCGCCCGCGCCCACGTCCTGGACGAACGGATGCGCCCGGTGCCCGTCGGCGTGCCCGGCGAGCTGTTCCTCGCCGGGACCGGTGTCGCCCGCGGCTACCTCGGGCGCCCCGGCCTGACCGCCGCCCGCTTCCTGCCCGACCCGTTCGGCCCGCCGGGCAGCCGCATGTACCGCACCGGCGACCTGGTCCGCTGGACCGCCGACGGCGACCTCGTCTACCTCGGCCGCGGCGACGACCAGGTGAAGGTGCGCGGCTTCCGCATCGAACTCGGCGAGGTCGAGGCCGCGCTGGCCCGCCACCCGGCCGTGGCCGCGGCGGCGGCCCGGGTGATCGAACACGCCGGCCACCGCCGCCTCGTGGGCTATGTGGTGCCCCACAAGCCGGTCCCGGCGGACGACCCCGGGGCGTCGGGGGCGGCGACCGTGCAGGGATCTGCCGCTGTCGGGGCACCGGGCACGACCCCTTCCGGGGCACCGGATACGGCCATCGTGCCGGGTTCTGCCGGTTCCGGGGCGTCGGGTGCGGTCACTGGGCCGGGCTCGGCTGGTTCGGGGGTGGCGGGTGTGGTCACCGTGCCGGGTTCTGCCGGTTCCGGGGCGTCGGGTGCCGTCATCGTGCCGGGTTATGACGGTTCCGGGGAGCCCGGTACGCCGGTGTCGGCCATGTCCGGCGGCTCCGAGGGGACCGGCGCGGTCGGCCTGCCGGGGGCCCGTACGGGGGTTCCCGACCCCGCCGAGCTGCGTGCCTTCCTCGCCCGGAGTCTGCCCGACCACCTTGTCCCCGCGCTCGTCGTCCCGCTGGAGCGGCTGCCGCTGGGGGCCACCGGCAAGCTCGACCGGCGGGCGCTGCCCGTGCCCGAGTGGGCCGCGCCGGCCACCGGTACGGCCGGACGGCCGCCGCGTACCGAGGCCGAGCGGACCCTCGCCGCGATCTGGACCGAGGTGCTGGGCGTGCCCGAAGTCGGCGCCGACGACAACTACTTCACGCTCGGGGGCGACTCCGTCCTCGGCATCCGCATCGTCTCCGCCGCCCGCCGGGCCGGTCTCGCGCTGACCCCACGGCACCTGTTCACCCACCAGACCCTCGCCGAATTGGCCGCCGCCGCCGAACGGTTGCCGGTCTCCGCGGTCGTCGCCGAGCAGGGCCCGGTGACCGGCGACACCCCGCTCACCCCCGTACAGCACTGGCTGCTGTCCACCCTCACCGGCGACCCCGCCCACTTCAGCCAGACGGTCGCCCACGAGCTGGCGGCCGACCCCGACGAGACGCTGCTGCGGGCCGCCCTGGCCGTCGTACTGGAGCACCACGACGCGCTGCGGATGCGCTACGAACGTCAGGCGGACGGGAGTTGGCGGCAGTACGGCACGCCGCCCGGCGACCGTGACCCGTACCTGGAGGTGCACCACGGGGCGGACCCGGCGGCGGTGGCCGAGGCCCTCGGTGCCGGGTTCGACCTGGAAGGCGGACCGCTGCTGCGGGCCGCGCTGTGCCGCCCGGCCGACGGAACACGCGCGGTCAATGGGGCACACCCGGCCGACGGAGCACGCCCCGCTGACGGCGCCCGGCCGGTGCTGCTGCTGGCCGCCCACCACCTGGTCGTGGACGCCGTCTCCTGGCGGCTGGTCCTGGAGGACCTGGACACCGCCTACCGCGCGCTGCGGGACGGCGGACGGCCCGCCCTCGCCCCGAAGAGCACCGCGTTCCGGGACTGGGCGCGACGGCTCGCCGCACACACCGAGGCGGGCGGCTTCGACGGCGAACTCCCGTACTGGCAGGGGACGGACACCGGCACCACGCTGCCCGTCGACAACCCCGGCGGCCCGAACACCGTCGCCGACGAGGACAGCGTGACCGCCGGGCTCGACGCGGAGGAGACCCGCCGGCTGCTCCAGGACGTGCCCGAGGCGTACCGCACCCGCGTCAACGACGTGCTGCTCACCGCGCTGGGCCGGGTCCTGGCCCGGTGGACCGGCCGGGACCGGGTGGCGGTGACCCTGGAGGGCCACGGCCGCGAGGAGCTGTTCGAGGACACCGACCTGGCCCGCACCGCCGGCTGGTTCACCGCGATGTACCCGGTCGCCCTGGACGTGCCCCGGGACGCCGGCCCCGGCACCGCGCTGAAGTCCGTCAAGGAGAACCTGCGGGCCGTACCGCACGGCGGACTCGGCTACGGCGCGCTGCGCCACCTGCGTCCCACCGCCGGCCGCGACCTGCCCGCCCTGCCGCCGGTCTGCTTCAACTACCTGGGCCGGCCGGACACGGCCCCCGCCCCCGGCGGCCTGCTGCACGCGCCTCACGGCGGCCTCACCGGCGGCATGGACCGCTCCGCGAACCGGCCGCACCTCCTCGACATCCTCGGCCAAGTCACCGACGACCGGCTGGAGTTCACCTGGGCGTACTCGCGCGGGCGGCACCGGCGGGAGACCGTGGCCCGGCTGGCGGCCGAGCTGGCGGCGGAACTGCGCGCGATCATCCGGCACTGTGCCGAACCCGGCGCGGGTGGCCGCACCCCCTCCGACTTCCCGCTCGCCCCGCTGGACCAGGCGGCAGTGGACCGGCTCGTCGGCGACGGAGCCGGCGTCACGGACGTCTACCCGCTCACCCCCACCCAGGCCGGCATGGTGATGCACGGCCTGGACGAGGCCGAACACGGCCTCTACGTCGAGCAGATCACCTTCGTGGCCGACGGCGCGCACGACCCCGCGACGCTGGCCGCGGCCTGGCGGCACGTGGTCGACCGCACCCCCGTGCTGCGCACCTCCGTCGCCCTGCACGGCGTACCGGTGCCCCTCCAGGTCGTCCACCGGAACGTGACCCTGCCGGTCACCGAGCACGACTGGAGCGCGCTGCCGGCCGAACGGCACACGGCGGAGCTGGAGCGGCTGCTCGCCGAGGAGCGGGCCCGGGGCCTCGCCCTGGACCGGGCCCCGCTGCTGCGGCTCGCCCTGGTCCGGCTCGGCCCGGACGCGGTCCGGGTGGTGTGGACCTTCCACCACGTCCTGCTGGACGGCTGGAGCGTCTTCCACGTCCTGTCCGACGTCATGGCCGCGCACGCCGCCCTGACCCGGGGCGAGCTGCCCGAGCTGCCAGAGCGCCGGCCGTTCGCGGACTACGCCGCCTGGCTCGCCGCCCGCGACACCGCCGCCGCCGAGGAACACTGGCGCCACACCCTGGCCGGACTCGGCGCCCCCACCCCGCTGCCGTACGACCGGCGGCCCGCCCCCGGCGCCACCCCCCGCTCCGGCACCTGGCTGTCCCGGCGGCTCGACACCGGGCGGACGCGGAGCCTTCAGGAGTTCGCCCGCCGCCACCGCCTCACCCTCAACACCCTGGTACAGGGCGCCTGGGCGCTGCTGCTGTCGAGGTGGAGCGGCCGGCGGGAGGTCTGCTTCGGCACCACCGTCTCCGGGCGGCCCGCCGGACTGCCCGGCGCCGACACCATCACCGGCCTGTTCATCACCACGCTGCCCGCCCGCACCGAGGTCGACGGCGCCGCCCGCGGCGACACCTGGCTGCGCGCCCTCCAGGAGGCACGGGCCGAGGACCGCCGCCACGACCACCTGCCCCTGAGCGAACTGCACTCCTACACCCAACTCCCGCCGGGAACAGCTCTGTTCGACAGCCTTGTGGTGTTCGAGAACTATCCGGTCGGGGACACGACCGCGGGCACGCACGGGCTGGCGCTGCGCGACCTGGACGCCCGGGAGGCCACCAACTACCCGCTCACCGTGGTCGTCTCGCCCGGCGACCGGCTCACCGTCGAACTCGGCTACGACCCGCGGTACTTCGAGAAGTCCACCGCCGACTCGATGGCCGGACAGCTGCTGCACACCCTGCACGCGCTGGCCGCGCCGGACGACACCGCCCGCCTCGACGACCTCGACGTGCTCCCGCCCGCGCACCGCGAACGGCTGCTGCACGGCCCGTCCCGGCCCGCGCTCGCCCCGGTGCCCGCCGCCACCCTGCCCGCGCTCGTGGAGGCCGCCGTCGACCGGTGGCCCACCGCACCCGCGCTCGACGCCCCCGGCACGCTCCTCACCTTCGCCGAGGCCGAGGCCCGGGCCAACCGGATGGCGCACCGGCTCATCGCCCGCGGCGCCGGACCCGGTGACCTCGTCGCGCTGCTGCTGCCCCGCTCGGCGGAGATGGTGCTGGCCCAGCTCGCGGTGGCCAAGTCCGGCGCCGCGTTCCTGCCGGTGGACCCCGCCTACCCCGAGGAGCGGATCGCCCTGATGCTGCGCGACGCCGCCCCCGCCCTCACCCTGGACGCCAAGGAGATCGCCGCCCTGCTCGCCGCACCCCCGGACGACACCCCCGGACACCGGCCCACCGACGCCGACCGGAGGCGCCCGCTCGACCCGGACGACCCGGCCTACGTCATCTACACCTCCGGCTCCACCGGCACCCCCAAGGGCGTCGTCGTCACCCACCGGGGCCTCGCCGCGTTCAGCGCGGCCGAGGCAGCCCACTACCAAGTCGCCGCCGGAGACCGGGTGCTGGCCTTCGCCACGCCCAGCTTCGACGCCTCCGTGCTGGAGCTGTGCATGTCCCTGCCGCACGGCGCCCGGCTCGTCGTACCCCGGCCCGGCCCGCTGCTCGGCGCCGAACTCGCCGGCGTACTGCGCACCGAACGCGTCACGCACACCCTGCTGCCGCCGGCCGCGCTCGCCACCCTGCCCGCCGACACCCCCGGCACCCTGCCGGATCTGAAGACCCTGATCGTCGGCGCCGACGCGTGCGGCGCGGAGCTCGTCGCCCGCTGGGCCCCGCACCACCGCATGGTCAACTCCTACGGCCCCACCGAGGCCACCGTCGTCGCCACCTGGTCCGCCCCGCTGGAGCCGGACGGCGGCGCGCCGCCCATCGGCCGCCCGCTGCCCGCCACCGGCGCCTACGTCCTCGACGTCCGGCTGCGGCCGGTCCCCGACGGCGTACCCGGCGAACTGTGGCTGAGCGGACCGTCGTTGGCGCGCGGCTACCTCGGCCGCCCCGGACTGACCGCCGCCCGCTTCCTGCCCGACCCGTTCGGGCCGCCCGGCACCCGCATGTACCGCACCGGCGACCTGGTGCGCCGGGACGGCGCGGGCGAACTGCACTACCTCGGCCGCACCGACCACCAGCTGAAACTGCGCGGTCACCGCATCGAGGCGGGCGAGGTCGAGGCGGTTCTCGTACGCCATCCGGGCGTGCTGGACGCCGTGGTGACCGTACGCGAGGACGAGCCGGGCCTGCCGCGGCTGGTCGCCCACCTGCTCACCGCCCCCGGCGCCGAACCGCCCACCGCCGCCGCGCTGCGCGAGCTGGCCGCCCGCTCGCTGCCGGGGTACATGGTGCCGTCGGCGTTCGTGGTGCTGGACCGCTTCCCGCTCACCGAGAACGGCAAGACCGACCGGGCCGCGCTGCCCGCCCCGGCACCGGCCGAGCAGGAGCGGGAGCGGCCGGAGTACGTGGCGCCCCGCACGCCCACCGAGGAGGCGCTGGCCGCCCTCTGGGAGGAGGCACTCCAGACGGCCGTGGGCGCGGAGGACGACTACTTCCTGCTCGGCGGTGACTCCCTGCGCGCCCTGCTCATCGCCTCCCGCGCCAACGACGCGTTCGGCGTCACGCTCACCCCCCGCGACGTCCTGGTCTCCCGCACGGTGGCCGCCCTGGCGGAACTCGTGGAGGAACAGGTGCTGAGCGAACTGGAAGCGGCCGCGTACGGCGGTGACGGACCGGACCCCGCCCACGGCGGACCCGACGATGAAGACGCCGCGTACGGCGGCCCCGACCACGACGAACGGTGAGGATCCGACGACCATGACGTCTTCGACCCCTTCCAACCCCTCCGGCTCCGCCGACTTCACCGCCAACTCCTCCTCAGAAACGGCCCGTTCATCCGGTCCGTCCCGGCGGGACCGCGTGGAGGCGCTGCCCGAGGAGATGCGGGAGGCGCTGCGGCGGCGCCTGGCCGGCCGGGCCGCGGGCGGTGCGCCGGCCGCCCGGCGGGGCATCCCGCGCGCCGACCGGGACCGCCCGCTGCCGCTGTCGTCCGCCCAGCAGCGCCTGTGGTTCCTGGACCGGCTGCGGCCCGGCGACGCCCGCTACAACAGCGCGGTCGCGGTCCGCTTCACCGGCGCGGTGGACCACGAGGCGCTGCGCGCCGCCCTCGCCACGGTCGTGGCCCGGCACGAGGCCCTGCGCACCACCTTCGAGGAGACCGACGGCCGCCCGGCGCAGCGCGTCCACCCGGCGGGCGCGGTGCCGCTCCCGGTCCGGGACACCGGCAACCTGGACGCGGACCTGCTGGCGGAGTACTCCCGGCCCTTCGACCTGCGGCACGGGCCGCTGCTGCGCGCCCTGCTGCTGCGCGAGTCGGCGACCGCGCACGTCCTGCTGCTGACGGCGCACCACATCGTCACCGACGGCTGGTCGATGGGCGTGGTGCTGGACGAACTGTGCGCCGCCTACGACGCCTTGGCACGCGGCGAGGTCCCCGAGCTGCCCCCGGTGCCGACGCAGTACCCGGACTTCGCGGTCTGGCAGCGCGCACAGCTCTCCGGCCCCCGCCTTGAGCGCGAACTCGCCCACTGGAAGGAGAAGCTGGCCGGGACGGTGGCGCCCGAGCTGCCCCTGGACCGGCCGCGGCGCGGAGCGGAGGCGGGCGAGGGCGCCGTGCACGCCTTCACCGTCCCGGCCCCCCTGACCGCGCGCCTGCGTGACCTCGCCGCCGAACGGCACAGCACCCTGCACACCGCGCTGGTCGCCGCCGTCCAGGCGCTGCTGGCCCGCTGGTCCGGGCAGGACGACATCGCCGTGGGCTCCCTCACCCCCGGCCGGCCCCGCACCGACCTCGAACGGACCGTCGGGTTCTTCGTGAACACCGTGGTCCTGCGCACCCCGGTGGACGCCTCCGGCTCCTTCCGCGACCTGCTGACGAAGGCCGCCGACACGGTGAGCGACGCCTTCGCCCACGGCGACACGCCGTTCGAACGGATCGTGGAGGCGGTGGGCGCGCCCCGTGAGGCGGGCCGCAACCCGCTGTTCGACGTGATGGTGCTGCTGCACCCCGCCCCGCCCGCCGCGACCGCCCCGCGCGGCCTCGCCGCCACCCCGGTCACCGTGCCCCGGCGGGCGGCCACCTTCGACCTGAGCATCGAGTTCGTACCGGACGGCACCGGCCTGACCGGGCTGCTGGAGTACCGCACCGACCTGTTCGACGCCGGCACCGCCGAACGGCTGGCCGGACAGCTGCTGCGCCTGCTCCAGGGCGTGGCCGAGGCACCGGACCACCCGCTCGACAGCCTGCCGCTGCTGTCCGGGGAGGAACTGCGGCAGGTCCTGCACGACTGGAGCACCGGCCCCCGGCAACCCCTGCCCGAGGCCACCCACCCGGAGATCTTCCAGCGCCGCGCGGCCCGCACCCCGGGCGCCCTCGCCCTCGTCGCGGGCGGCGAACGACTGGACTACGGCACGCTCAACGCCCGCGCCAACCGGCTCGCCCACCACCTCATCGCCCTCGGCGCCGGACCCGAACGGCTCGTCGCGCTGCGGCTGCCACGCACCGCCGACATGATCACCGCGATCCTCGCCGTGTGGAAGGCGGGCGCCGGCTATCTGCCGCTGGACCCGGCGCTGCCCGCGGAACGCGTCCGGTTCCTGCTGGACGACGTCCGCCCGGCCCTGGTCCTGGACGAGGCCGCGCTGCGCGCCGTACCCGCGACCGCCCCGGACACCGACCCCACCGACGCCGACCGGCGTGCCCCGCTGGACGCGGAGCACACCGCGTACGTCATCCACACCTCCGGTTCCACCGGCCGCCCCAAAGGCGTCGCCGTGTCCCACCGCGCGGCGGCCCACCTGCTGGCCGCGCACCGGACCGGATTCGTCGCCGAGGCGGGCGGCGGCCCGCTGCGGGTCGCGCTCACCGCGTCCTTCTCCTTCGACACCTCCCTGGAAGGCGTGCTGCTGCTGGCCGACGGCCACCCGCTGCACCTGGTGGACGAGGACACCCGGATGGACCCGGCCGCCCTGGTCGAGTACGTGGTCGAGCACCGCATCGACTTCCTCGACCTCACCCCCTCCTACCTGCGGCAACTGCTGCCCGCCGGACTGCTCACCGACCCCCGGCACCGCCCCCGCGTGCTCATGCTCGGCGGCGAGCCGGCCGGCCCCGCGCTGTGGCGGGAGCTGGCCGCCCACCCGGACGTGACCGCGTACAACTTCTACGGCCCCACCGAGTGCACGGTCGACGCGCTGTCCTGCCGGATCGACGGACGCGACCGCCCGCTGGTGGGCCGCCCGCTGCCCGGGCTGCGGGCGTACGTGCTGGACGCCCGGCTCCGGCCGGTGCCGCCCGGTGTCGGCGGCGAGCTGTACCTGGCGGGCCCGCAGCTCGCCCGGGGCTACACCGGCCGGCCGGGGCTGACCGCGGCCCGCTTCCTCGCCGACCCGTACGGGGCGCCGGGGGAGCGCATGTACCGCACCGGTGACCTCGCCCGCTGGACCGCCGACGGCCGCCTCGACTACCTCGGGCGCGCCGACGACCAGGTCAAGGTGCGCGGCCACCGCATCGAGCCCGGCGAGATCGAGGCCGCCCTGCTCGCCCTGGACGGCATCGCCGCCGCCGCGGTCGTCGCCGTCCCCGACCCGCACGGCCACACCCGCCTGGCCGCCTACGTCGTCCCCGCGCCCGGCGCGCCCCGGCCCGCCCCCGCCGAGCTGCGGGCGGCCCTGCGCCGGGTGCTGCCCGAGGCGCTGGTGCCGTCCTCCTTCACCCCGCTTCAGGCACTGCCGCTGACCACCAGCGGCAAGCTGGACCGCCGCGCCCTCCCGGTCCCCGAACTCAGGCCGGAGGAACGGGAGTTCACCGCGCCGCGCACCCCGGAGGAGGAACTCCTCGCCGCCATCTGGGCCGAGGTGCTCGGGGTGGACCGGGTGGGCGTCACCGACAACTTCTTCGAGCTGGGCGGCGATTCCATCCTCAGCATCCAGGCCGTCTCCCGGGCCCGCGCCGCCGGGCTCGACATCGGCTCACAGGACGTCTTCCGGTACCAGACGGTCGCCGACCTGGCCGCCGCCGCGCCCCGCCGTACCGCCGCCGTACCCGCCCCCCGGCGCCCGCAGGAGGACGGGCCCGCCCCGCTCACCCCGGTCCAGGAGTGGTTCTTCGCCACGCACGGGCCGCTGCGCCACTTCAGCATGTCGATGCTGCTCGACCTGCCCCGCGACCTCGACGCGCGGGCACTGGAACGGGCACTGGACGCGGTGGCCGCCCGCCATCCGGCCCTGCGGACCCGCTTCACCCGCACCGGGGACACCTGGCGGCAGCAGGCCGGCACCGGCCCGGCCGGCGGGCTGCTGACCCGCTGCGACCCCGGCACCCCGCCCGCCGAGGCGGCCCGCGCCGCCCGCGCCGCGCTGGACCCGGCCACCGGCACCCTGCTGCGCGCCGCCCTGCTCACCGGCCCGGACCGCCCGCAACTCTTCATCACCGCACACCACTTGGCCGTCGACAGCGTCTCCTGGCGCATCCTGCTCACCGACCTGGAGACCGCCTACCGGCAGGCCGCGGCGGGCGAGGAACCGCGACTGGAGCCCGAACACACTTCGTTCACCGCCTGGGCGCACGCCCTCGCCGAGCGGGTCCGGTCCGGCGGCCTGGACGACGACCTGCCGTACTGGACACGGCAGATCGCCGAGCCGCCCGCCCCGCTCCCCGTCGACCTGCCCGGCACCCCGCTCGCCGGATCGGTACGCACGGTCCGCACCCGGGTGGACCGGGACACCACCGAGGCCCTGCTGCGCAAGGTGCCCGGCGTCTACCGCACCCAGGTCAACGACGTGCTGCTGAGCGCGCTGGGCCGGGTGCTCGCCGACTGGACGGGCACCGACCGGGTGACCGTCGCCCTGGAGGGCCACGGCCGCGAGGAGGACCTGGCCGAAGGCGCCGACCTGGCCCGCACGGTCGGCTGGTTCACCACCCAGTACCCGGTCACCCTCACCCCGGCGGGCCCCGACGACTGGGGGACCACCCTCAAGGCCGTCAAGGAACGGCTGCGGGCCGTGCCCCGGCGTGGCCTCGGCTACCAGGCCCTCGGCCACCTCGGCTCACCCCGGCCCGAGGCCCGTGCGCTCGGCGAACTCCCGCTGCCCCAGGTGTGCTTCACCTACCACGGCCAGTGGGAGACGCCCGCCGGAGGCGACTTCGCGCCCGCCGCCGACGTACCCGGCCCCGACATGGACCCCGGCGCGCCCCTGGACCACCTCCTGGACGTGTCCGCCCTGGTCGCCGGCGGCGAGCTGGAGATCACCTGGTACTACAGCGACCAGGTGCACCACACCGGCACCGTGCGGCGGCTGGCCGACGCCATGGTGGCCGCGCTCGCATCCATCGCCGAGCACTGCGCCCGGCCCGGCGCGGGCGGCCGCACCCCCTCCGACTTCCCGCTGGCCCGCCTGGACCAGGCCGCGGTGGACCGCCTGGTGGGCGACGGGCGGGACGTGGAGGACCTGCTGCCGCTCACCCCGCTCCAGGAGGGCATGCTCTTCCACCGGCTGGTCGGCGGACCGGACGACGTGTACGTGGACCAGGCCGCCCTCCTGCTGGACGGCGTCACCGACCCCGACGCCCTCGCCCTCGCCTGGCAGCGGGTGACCGACCGCACCCCGGCCCTGCGCACCTCGGTGGTGTGGGAGGGCGTCCCCATGCCACTCCAGGTCGTCCACCGCCAAGTCACCGTTCCCATCGAACAGTTGGAATGGCGTGAGCTGGACGAGCGGGAGCGGTCCGGACGGCTGGAGCGGCTGCGCGCCGACGACCTCGCGCGCGGCCTGGACCTCGGCACGGCACCGCTGACGCGGCTCACCCTGATCCGGCTGCCGGACGCCCGGCTGCACCTGCTGTGGACCTCCCACCACCTGATCCTGGACGGCTGGAGCCTCGCCCAGGTGCTCACCGACGTGTTCGAGGAGTACGCGGCCCTCACCGCCGGCACCGCGCCACGGCCCCCGGCGCGGCGCCCGTTCGGCGACTACGTGCGCTGGCTGGCCGGCCGGGACACCGAGGCGGCCCGCGCGCACTGGCGGACCGTCCTCGCCGGGTTCGCCACCCCCACCCCGCTGCCCGCCGACCGCGTCCGACGCCCCGGCCACGAGACCCGCTCCGGCCGCGTGCACACCGCCGCCCTGTCCGACGAGATCTCCGCGCGCCTCGCCCGCACCGCCCGCGCGGCCGGGCTCACGCTCGGCACCGTGGTCCAGGGCGCCTGGGCGCTGCTGCTGTCCCGCTACGCCGCCGAGCCGGACGTGCTGTTCGGCACCACCGTCTCCGGACGCCCCGACGACCTGCCCGGCGCCGAGTCCATGGTGGGCATGTTCATCAACACCCTGCCCACCCGCGTCCGCGTGGACGACGCGAGTACCGCGGCCGACTGGCTCCGGCGGCTCCAGGAAGAGCAGGCCCAGGCACGGCGGTTCGCCGACGTGTCCCTCGCCGAACTGACCGCGCTGAGCGACGTACCCGCCGGCAGCCCGCTGTTCGACAGCATGGTCGCCTTCGAGAACTACCCCTTCGACCAGGCGCGTTCCGCCGCCACCGGCATCCGCCTGACCGACGTCTCGGCCCGCGACGCCACCAACTACCCGCTGGTGCTGCGCGCCTGGCAGGGCGAGCGGTTCGGCTTCGACCTCGGCTACGACCCCGAGCTGTTCGACACCCCGACCGTACGCGCCCTCGCCGGCCGGTTGTGCCTGCTGCTCACCGAGCTGGCCGACGACCCGGACCGGCCCGTGCACGCCCTCGCCTGGACCACGGCCGAGGAGCGGCACCGGATGCTGACGGACTGGAACGGCACCGCCGCGGGCCGGCCCGCCGGCACCCTGGACGCCCTGTTCACCGCCCAGGCCGCCCGCACCCCCGGCGCCGAGGCCGTCACCTGCGGCGGCGAACGGCTCGACTACGCCACCCTGGACGCGCGTTCCGGACGGCTCGCGCACCGGCTCGCCGAACTCGGCGCCGGACCCGAGACGTTCGTCGCCCTCGCCCTGCCCCGCTCCACCGACCTCGTCGTGGCCGTCCTCGCCGTCCTCAAGACCGGCGCCGCCTACCTGCCCATCGACCCCGCCCTGCCCGCCGAACGCGTCCGGCACCTGCTCGACGACGCCCGGCCCATGGCGCTCGTCACCACCGGGCAGACCCTGGCGGACACCGCCGTACCCCGGGTGCCGCTGGACGACCCGGACGTGCGCGCCGACCTGGCCCGCCGCCCGGCCGCCGGCCCGCCCCGCCGCGCACTGCCCGAGAGCCCGGCCTACGCCATCTACACCTCCGGCTCCACCGGGCGCCCCAAGGGCGTCGTCGTCCCGCACGCGAACGTCGTCCGGCTGTTCACCCGCACCCGGGACTGGTTCGGCTTCGGCCCCGACGACGTGTGGACGCTGTTCCACTCCTACGCCTTCGACTTCTCGGTGTGGGAACTGTGGGGCCCCCTGCTGCACGGCGGCCGGCTCGTGATCGTCGCCGAGGACACCGCCCGCTCCCCGGAGGACTTCCTGCGCCTGCTCGCCGACGAACGGGTCACCGTCCTCAACCAGACCCCGTCCGCCTTCTACCCGCTGATCCGCGCCGACGCCGAACTCCCCGAGGTGAGCCGGCGGCTGGCGCTGCGCACGGTGGTGTTCGGCGGCGAGGCGCTGGACGTGTCCCGGCTCGCCGACTGGTACGCCCGCCACCCGGACACCGCGCCACGCCTCGTGAACATGTACGGCATCACCGAGACCACCGTGCACGTCACCTACGCCCCGCTGGACACCCGGGCGGCCCGCGCCGGCACCGCCGGCCCCATCGGCACCGGCATCCCCGACCTCCGGCTCTACGTCCTCGACGGCCGCCTGAAACCGGTACCGCCCGGCGCCGTCGGCGAACTCTTCGTCGCCGGCGAGGGCCTGGCCCGCGGCTACCTGGGCCGCCCCGGACTCACCGCGACCCGCTTCCCCGCCGACCCGTTCGGCCGCCCCGGCACCCGCATGTACCGCACCGGCGACCGGGCCCGCTGGCGGGCCGACGGCACCCTGGAGTACCTGGGCCGCGCCGACCAGCAGGTGAAGATCCGCGGCTACCGCATCGAGCCCGGCGAGATCGAGGCCGCCCTGCACCGCCACCCGGGCGTCGGCGCGGCCACCGTCGGCGTGTACGAGGACGCCGTCGGCACCCGCCGGCTCGTCGCCCACGTCGTCGGCACCGGCACCGGCGACCGCGCCGTACCGCCCCCCGCCGCGGCCGAACTCCGGGCCCACCTGGCCGGGTTGCTGCCCGCGCACATGGTGCCGGCCGCCTATGTGCCGCTGCCCGCGCTGCCGCTCACCGCCAACGGCAAGCTCGACCGGCGCGCCCTGCCCGCGCCCGGCCCCGACGGCTTCGCCGCCGACGCCGGCCGGACCCCGCCGCGCACCCCGGCCGAACGGCTGGTCGCCGCCGCCTGGACGGACGTCCTGGACACCGACGAGGTCGGCGCCGACGACGACTTCTTCGCCCTCGGCGGCGACTCCATCCTCGCCGTGCGCGTCACCTCCCGGCTGCGCGCCGCCTTCGGCGCGGACGTCTCGCCCCGGCTGCTGTTCACCCACTCCACGCTGTCCGGCCTCGCCGCCGAGCTGGGCGAGCCCCGCGCCGGGAGCACCACCGCCGACACCATCCCGGCCACCGGCCCCGACACCCCGGCCCCCCTGTCGTACGCCCAGCAACGCCTGTGGTTCCTCGACCGGTTCGAGCCGGGCGGCACCGCGTACACCACCCTGTCCGTGCTGCGCCTGCGCGGCGCCCTGGACACCGGCGCGCTCGGCACCGCGCTGGACGGCCTGGTCGCCCGGCACGAGGCGCTGCGCACCACGTTCGCCGAACACGACGGGCAGGCACGGCAGTTCGTGCACCCGCCGCGGCCCGTGGACCTCCCGGTGGACGACCTCGCGGACAGCGCCGCGCTGGACGCCCTGCTGGACCGCGAGGCCGCCACCCCCTTCGACCTGGCCGCCGGGCCGCTGCTGCGGGCCCGTCTGGCCCGGCTCGCCGCCGACGAGCACGTCCTCGTGCTGGCCGTCCACCACATCGTCACCGACGGCTGGTCCGGCGGTGTGCTGGCCCGGGACCTCGGCGAGCTGTACACGGCGGCCCTGGAAGGCCGCCGCCCCGACCTGCCCGGCCTGCCCGTCCGCTACGCCGACTACGCCGCCTGGCAGCGCGCCCGGACCGAGCGGGCGGAGTCCGGCCTCGCCTACTGGCGCGAGGCCCTGGACGGCGTGGTCCCGCTGGAGCTGCCCACCGACCGTCCGCGCCCCGCCGTCCGCTCCCGTGACGGCGCCCTGCTGACGTTCACCCTGCCCGCCGATCTCACCGAGCGGCTGCGCGAGCGCGGCCGGGAAGCCGACGCCACCCTCTACATGACCCTGGTGACGGCCTGTCAGGTGCTGCTCGCCCGCTGGGCGGGCCAGGAGGACGTCACCGTCGGCACCGTCACCGCCGGCCGGGACCGGCCCGAACTGCACGACGTGGTCGGCATGTTCGTCAACACGCTGGTGCTGCGCGCCCGGGTCCGCCCCGACCTGTCCTTCCGGGAACTGCTGGCCGAAGTGCGCACCACCGTCCTGGAGGCGTCCGCCCACCAGGAGGTGCCCTTCGAACGCGTGGTGGACGCCGTCCAGCCCGAGCGGGACACCAGCCGTACGCCGCTGTTCCAGGTCATGGTCGCCCTGCACAACCTCGACGCCGAGCCGCCCCGGCTGCCCGGTGTGACGGTGGAACCGGTCACCCCGCCGGTCCGCACCGCCGCCTTCGACCTCGCCTTCGACTTCGTGGAGACCGACGACGGCCTCACCGGCCACCTGGAGTACAGCACCGGCCTGTTCGACGCCGGCACCGCCGAACGCCTCGCCGCCCGGCTGCGCGTCGTGCTGGAGGCCGCCGCCGACGACCCCGGGCAGCGAGTGGGCCGGCTGCCGCTGATGACCGGCGACGAACGGCGCCAGGTGCTCCGCCACGGCCGGGGCGCCCCGCTGCCCGCGCCGGATACCACCTTCCCCGCCCTCTTCGAGGCCCAGGCCGCCCGCACCCCCCACCACACCGCCCTGGCCGCCCGCGACACCACCCTCGACTTCGCCACGCTCAACCGGCGCGCCAACCGGCTCGCCCACCACCTCATCGCCCGGGGCGCGGGCCCCGAGGACGTGATCGCCGTACGCCTGCCGCGCACCACCGACCTGATGGTCGCCCTGCTCGCGGTCCTCAAGGCGGGCGCCACCCTGCTCTGCCTGGACCCCGCACTACCCCGGCAGCGGCAGGACCTCCTGCTCGCCGACGCCCGCCCGCACACCCTGCTGACCGGCCTGGACGAGGTGCCCTGGGACGGGCTGCCCGACCGCGACCCGACCGACGCCGACCGCGTCCGGCCCCTGCTGCCCCGGCACACCGCCTACCTCGTCTACACCTCCGGCTCCACCGGCCGCCCCAAGGGCGTCGCCGTCGAACACCGGCAACTGGTCAACCTCTGCCACGACCACCGCGAGGGCCTGCTCGCCCCGCACACCACGGACGGGCGCCGGCTGCGCGCCGCGCTCAGCGCCTCCTTCTCCTTCGACACCTCCTGGGAGGGGCCCCTGCTCCTCGCCCTCGGCCACGAGGTGCACCTCATCGACGAGGACGTCCGCCTCGATCCGCGCGCGTTCTGCGCCCAGGTCGCCGAACACCGCCTGGACCTGGTGAACGTCACCCCGACGTTCCTGCGCGAACTCACCGCCGCCGGACTGCTCGCCCCCGGCCGCCACCACCCCCGCCTGCTGCTCGTCGGCGGCGAGGCCGTCACCCCGGCGGTCTGGCGCGAACTCGCCCGCGCCGAGAGGGAACTGGGCGTGGCCGTGTACAACATGTACGGGCCCACCGAGTGCACCGTCGACGCCGTCTACGGCCGCACCGCGGACCGCCCCGACCACCCGGTCATCGGCCGCCCCGGCGGCGGCCTGCGCGCCTACGTCCTCGACGGCGCCCTCAGCCCGGTGCCGCCCGGTGTGCCCGGCGAGCTGTACCTGGCCGGGGCACAGGTCGCCCGCGGCTATCTGAACCGGCCCGGCCTCACCGCCGCCCGCTTCCTCGCCGACCCGTTCGGCACGCCGGGGGAGCGGATGTACCGCACCGGGGACCGGGCCCGCTGGGACCGGGACGGGCTGCTGGAGTTCCTCGGCCGGGCGGACGCACAGGTCAAGATCCGTGGGTTCCGCATCGAACCCGGCGAGGTGGAGGCCGCCCTGCTGGACCACCCCGATGTCGCCGACGCCGCGGTGACCGCCCGGGAACACGCCGGCCGGCTCGTGCTCGTCGGCTATGTGGTGCCCGCCGCCGGGCGCGTCCCGTCCGCCGACGCCCTGCGCCTCGCGCTGCGCCGCACCCTGCCCGACCACATGGTGCCCGCCGCGTTCGTCCCGCTCGCCCGCATCCCGCGCACCACCAGCGGCAAGACCGACCGGCGCGCCCTGCCCGCCCCGCCCGAGCGGCCCGACGGCACCACCCCCTACGTCGCCCCCCGGCCCGGCACCGAGGAACGCCTGGCCGCGATCTGGGCCGAGGTGCTCGGCGTCGAACGCGTCGGCGCCCGCGACAACTTCTTCGCCCTCGGCGGCGACTCCATCCTGAGCATCCAGATCGTCTCCCGCGCCCGGCAGGCCGGATACGCCCTCACCACCAAGGATGTCTTCCGGCACCAGACGGTCGCCGAACTCGCCCTGTGCGTGAAGGAGTCCACGCCGCATGCGGCCGTCGAGGAGACCGGTGAGGCGCCGCTGACCCCGATCCAGCGCTGGTACCTGGACGGCCGCGACCCCGCCGAGCCGCTGCGGTTCTCCATGACCCAGCGCCTGGAACTCGCCGCCGGCACCCGCCTCCCGGCGCTGGAGCGGGCCACCGAGGCGGTCGTCCGCCGCCACGCCGCCCTGCGCACCCGGTTCCGCCACACCTCCGACGGCTGGCGCCAGGAGGCGCTGCCCGAGGCACCGGACGGCGTGTTCACCCGGCACGACGTGGCCGCGCTGGACGACCCGGCGCTGGAACGCGAGGCCCAGCGGCTCACCGAGGAGGCGCAGGCCGCCCTCGATCCCACGGCCGGGCGGGTCGTCCGCGTCCTGTTCCTCGACCGGGGTCCGCAGCGGCCGGGCCAACTGGTGATCACCGCACACCACTTGGTGATCGACGGAGTGTCCTGGCGCATCCTGCTCGCCGACCTGGAGGCCGCCCACCGGGCGGCGGCGGCCGGCCGGCCCGCCGACCCGCCCGCCACCGGCACCCCCTACGGCCACTGGGCCGCCCGCCTGGAGCGGCACACCCGCTCCGGCGCCCTGGACGCCGACCTGCCGTACTGGACCCGCACCGGCGAGGCCCCCGCCGAGCTGCCCGCCGGACGCCCAGGACCGAACACCCACGGCACCGCCGCCACCCTCACCGTCACCCTGGACCAGCCCACCACCGACGCCCTGCTGCGCCGGGTCCCGGAGACCTACCGCACCCAGGTCAACGACGTCCTGCTCAGCGCCCTCGGCCGCACCCTGGCCCGCTGGTGCGGACGCGACACCGTCCTGCTGGGCGTCGAGGGCCACGGCCGGGAGGAGCTGTTCGAGGACGTGGACCTGTCCCGGACCGTCGGCTGGTTCACCGCCGAGTACCCCCTCGCGCTGCGCGTCGCCCCGGACGCCGGCTGGCACGACACCCTCCGCTCGGTCAAGGAACAACTGCGCGCGGTCCCGCTGCACGGCCTGAGCCACGGCGCCCTGCGCCACCTGCTGCCCGGCAGCCCCCTCGCCGGCGCCCCGGCCCCGCAGATCGGCTTCAACTACCACGGCCAATGGGACACCGACGGCACCGACGGCCTGTTCCGCGCCGCGCTGCCCCCGGCGGGACGCGACACCGACCCGGACGAGGCCCGCCCCTACCTGCTGGACATCACCGGCGTCGTCCAGCACGGCCGCCTCGAACTCGGCTGGACCTACCCGGCGGCCGTCTACGACGAGGCCACCGTCCGCCGGCTCGCCGAGGACACCCTCACCGCCCTGCGCGAGATCGTGGCGCACTGCGCGGACCCCGTGGCCGGCGGCCGCACCCCTTCCGACTTCCCCCTCGCCGGCCTCGGCCAGGAACAGCTGGACCGGCTCGCCGGCACCGGCCGGCACATCGAGGACGTGCTGCCGCTCACCCCGCTCCAGTCCGGCATGCTCTTCCACGGCCTCGTCGACACCGAGCACGCCTACTTCGACCGCACCGCCGTACGGCTGTCCGGGGTGGCCGACCCGCGCGCCTTCGCCGCCGCCTGGCAGCAGGTCGCCGACCGCACCCCGGCGCTGCGCACCAGCGTCCACTGGCACGGCCTGCCCCACCCCGTCCAGGTCGTCCACCGCCACGCCGAACTGCCCGTCACCCACCTCGACTGGCGCACCCTGACCCCCGCCGGACGCGCCGAGGCCACCGAGCGGCTGCTCGCCGAGGACCGCGCGGCCGGCCTGGACCTCACCCGCGCGCCGCTCACCCGGCTCACCCTGGCCGCCCTGCCCGGCGACGAGGTGCTGCTGCTGTGGTCCACCCACCACATCGTCCTCGACGGCTGGAGCACCGGACAGCTGCTCGCCGAGGTCTGCGCACGCTACGCGGCCCTCACCGGCGGCCCCGAGGAGGCACCCCCGGCACGGCGGCCCTTCGCGGACTTCCTGCGCTGGCTGCGCGCGCAGGACGAGACGGCCGCCGAACGGCACTGGGCGGACGCCCTCGCCGGGTTCACCGCCCGCACCCCGCTGCCGTACGACCGCACGCCCGCCGAGGCCCACCGCGCCCGCTCCGCCGCCGCCGTCCACCACGAGCTGGACCCGGAGGTCTCCCGGCGGCTGCGGGACAGCGCCGCCCGCGCCGGGCTCACCGTCAACACCGTGGTGGAGGGCGCCTGGGCGCTGCTGCTGGCCCGCTCCGGCGGCCGGGACGACGTGGTGTTCGGCACCACCGTCTCCGGCCGCCCGGCCGAACTGCCCGGCGTGGAGGGCATGATCGGCATGTTCGTCAACACCGTGCCGACCCGGGTCAAGGTCCCCGCCGGGCCGGCGCTGCCCTGGCTGCGCGACCTCCAGGAACGGCAGAGCGACGCCCGCCGCTTCGACTTCCTCGCTCTGCCCCGTATCCAGGCCGTCAGCGAAGTCCCGCCCGGCGAGCCGCTGTTCGACAGCATGGTGGTGTTCGAGAACTACCCCGTGGACGAGTCGGCGACCGCCCGCACCGGCGTCCGGGTCGAGGAGGTGCGCGCCGACGACGCCACCACCTTCGCCTGGTGCCTGCGCGCCCATCTGGACGAACGGCTCGGCTTCGAGCTGGCCTACGACCCCGCCTTGTTCGACGCCGGCACCGCCGAGCGCGCCGCCGGGCGGCTGGCCGCACTGCTCACCACCCTCGCCGACGGCCTCGACACCGACCTGGCCGGCCTGGACCTGCTCACCCCGGCCGATCGCGAGCTGCTGGCCGCCTGGAACACCACCGCCCGCCCCACCGACCCGCGCAGTCCCGTGGACCTGTTCGCCGAGCAGGCCCGCCGCACCCCGGACGCGGTCGCGGTCCACGACGGCGACCGTGAGCTGACCTACCGCGAACTGCACGCGTGGGCACGGGCGTTGGCCGGCCGGCTGCTGGCCGGCGGGCTGGCGCCCGAGGACCGGGTGGCCCTGCTGATGGACCGCTGCGCCGAACTCGTCGTCGCCCAGCTCGCGGTCCTGCTGGCCGGCGGCGCCTACGTCCCCGTCGACACCCGCGCCCCCGCCGAACGCCGCCGCACCCTGCTCGCCCAGGCGGGCGCGACCACCCACCTCACGGCAGCGGACGTGACCGCGGCCCGCACCGCAACGGCGGGGCACCGCCCGCTGCCCGCCGACCCCGACCGGCTCGCCTACGTGATGTTCACCTCCGGCTCCACCGGGCTGCCCAAGGCCGTCGCGGTACGGCACCGGGACGTGGCGGCGCTGGGCACCGACAGCCGGTTCGGCGGCGGGGTGTGCGACCGCGTGCTGCTGCACTCGCCGGTGGCGTTCGACGCGGCCACCTTCGAGGTGTGGGCGCCCCTGCTCAACGGCGGCCGCGTGGTCGTGGCGCCCGGCGGGAGCGTGGACGCGGCCCTGCTGCGCCGGCTCGCCGACGGCGGCGGGCTCACCGCGGTGTGGCTGACCGCCGGACTGTTCCGGCTGCTCGCCCAGGACGCCCCCGACTGCTTCCGGGGCCTGACCCAGGTGTGGACCGGCGGCGACGTCGTCCCCGCCGCCGCCGTGCGCCGGGTGCTGGCCGCCTGCCCCGGACTGACCGTCGTGGACGGCTACGGCCCCACCGAGACCACCACCTTCGCGACCTCTTTCGCCCTCACCGACCCGGCGGCCGTGCCCGGCACCGTCCCCATCGGCCGGCCGCTGGACGACATGCGGGCACACCTCCTCGACGCCCGGCTGCGCCCCGTACCGCCGGGCTGCCCGGGCGAGCTGTACCTGGCCGGCGAGGGCGTCGCCCGCGGCTATCTGGGCCGCCCCGGCGAGAGTGCCGCCCGCTTCCTCGCCGACCCCTTCGGTCCGCCCGGCGCCCGCATGTACCGCACGGGCGACCTGGCCCGGCGGCGCCCGGACGGCACCGTGGAGTTCCTCGGCCGGGCCGACGACCAGGTCAAGATCCGCGGCTTCCGGGTCGAGCCCGGCGAGGCCGAGGCCGCGCTGGCCGCCCACCCGGGCGTGACGGACGTCGCCGTCCTGGCCCGCGAGGACCGGCCGGGCGCCAAACGGCTCGTGGCCTACGTCGTCGGCGAGGCCGGCCGGGACGCCGAGGCGCTGCGGGCCTTCGCCGCCCGAAGCCTGCCCGACTACCTCGTGCCCGCCGCGGTGGTCCCGCTGGCCGCCCTCCCGCTCAGCCGCAACGGCAAGGTCGACCGGGCCGCCCTGCCCGCGCCCGAGGCCCTGCCGGGGCGCGCCCGGACCGAGCCCCGCACCGAGGCCGAGCGCCGCACGGCGGCCGTCTTCGCGGAGGTGCTGGGCAGCGAACCACCCGGTGTGGAGGACGACTTCTTCCAGCTCGGCGGCGACTCGATCCTGAGCATCCGGCTCGCCTCCCGACTCGCCGAGGCCTTCGGCACCGACGTCACCCCGCGCGCGGTGTTCAGCCACCCCACCCCGGCCGCCCTGGCCCGCCTCCTCGGCACCCGGCGCGGAACCGGCCGCCCGGCGCCGGCCCCGGCCGACCGCGGCGCCGTCGCCCCGATGTCCCACGCCCAGCAACGCCTCTGGTTCCTCCAGGAGTTCGAGCCCGGCGGCACGGAGTACGTCACCACGCTCGCCCTCCGGCTGCGCGGCACCCTGGACACCGGAGCGCTCCGCGCTGCCCTCGCCGCCGTGGTGGCCCGGCACGAGTCCCTGCGCACCACCTTCGACAGCGTCGACGGGCGCGGCGTCCAGATCGTCCACCCACCCCGGGAGGTGCCGCTGCCCGTCCGCGACCTCTCCCAAGTCGCCGACGCCCTACGGGAGTCGGAGGTGCGGCGGCTGGTCGCCGAGGACCGCGCCCGCCCCTTCGACCTGCGCGAGGGCCCGCTGCTGAGGACCGGCCTGATCCGGCTCGGCGAGCAGGACCACGTCCTCTCCCTCGCCCTGCACCACATCGTCACCGACGGCTGGTCCACCGCCGTCCTGCTCGGCGACCTCGCCCACTACTACCGGGTCGAACTCGGCGTAGTCGACGAGGAGTTGCCGCCGCTGCCGGTGCAGTACGCCGACTACGCGCACTGGCAGCGCACCACCGGGGACGGCGACGCCGACGAGCACCTCGCCTACTGGAAGGAGCGGCTGGCCGGCACGACGCCGCTGGAGCTGCCCACCGACCGGCCCCGCCCGCCGGTGCGCACCAGCTCGGGCGCGACCACCCGGCTGACCGTGCCGGCCGCGGCCGTCACCCGGCTCACCCGGCTCGCCCGGGACCACGGCACCACCCTGTTCACCACGCTGGTCGCCGCCGCCCAGACCTACCTCGCCCGGCTCTCGGGCACCGAGGACATCGCCGTGGGCACCGTCACCTCCGGCCGCGACCGGCCCGAGACCCAGAACCTGGTCGGGTTCTTCGTCAACACCCTGGTGCTGCGCTCCCGTGCCGAGGCCGCACGGCCGTTCTCCGCGTTCCTCACCGACGTACGGCAGACCGTCCGCGACGCCTTCGCCCACCAGGACGTGCCCTTCGAACGGGTCGTGGACGCCGTCCAGCCCGAGCGGGACACCAGCCGCAGCCCGCTCTTCCAGGTCATGGTCGTCCTCCAGAACACCCCGGCCGCCGCCCTCGACCTGCCCGGCCTGGACGTCACCGACGTCGAACCGGAGTCGGAACAGGCCGCGTTCGACCTCACCGTGGAGTTCGCCGAGACCGGCACCGGCGCCCTGCACGGCCTGCTCACCTACAACACCGACCTGTTCGACGCGGCCACCGCCGAACGGATGGCCGCCCAGCTCGGCACCCTGCTGCGCGCCGTCGCCGAGGACCCCGACCGCCCGCTCGGCGCCCTGCCGCTGGCCTCCGACGGGGAGCTGAACGCCCTGGCGGCGCACGGCCGGGGCACCTTCCGCCCGGTGCCCGAGGCCACCCTGCCCGCCCTGTTCGAACGGCAGGCGGCCCGTACCCCGGACGCCGTGGCGCTGATCGACGGCGACCGCGAACTGACCTACGCCGACGTCGACCGGGCGGCCAACCGGCTGGCCCACCGGCTCCTCGCGGACGGCGTCGGACCGGAGCGCGTGGTGGCCCTGGCGCTGCCCCGCTCGGCGTCGACCGTGGTGGCCCAGCTCGCCGTCGCCAAGGCCGGCGGCGCCTTCCTCCCCGTGGACCCCGACTACCCGGCGCCCAGAAGGGAGTTCATGATCCGGGACGCCGGCGCCCACCTGGTCCTCGCCGACCCCGCCGAGGTGTGGACCGCCGACGGACCGGACACGGCGCCCACCGACGCCGACCGCACCACCGCGCTCACCGCCGCCCACCCCGCCTACGTCATCTACACCTCCGGCTCCACCGGCACCCCCAAGGGCGTCGTGGTCACCCACCGGGGCCTGGCCTCCTTCGCCGCGGCGGCGGCGGAACAGTACGCGGCGGGCCCCGGCGACCGGGTCCTGCAGTTCGCCTCCCCTAGCTTCGACGCCTCCGTGCTGGAACTGTGCGTCTCCCTGCTCGGCGGGGCCGCGCTGGTCACCGGCGAGGAAGGACCGCTGGTCGGGGAGCGGCTCGCCGAGGTGCTCGCCGCACGGGAGATCACCCACACCCTCATCCCGCCGGCCGCGCTGGCCACCGTACCGCCCGGGACCGCCGCCGCCCTGCCCCGGCTGCGCACCCTCATCGTGGGCGCCGAGGCCTGCCCCGCCGACCTGGTCGACACCTGGGCCCCCGGCCGCCGGATGATCAACTCCTACGGCCCCACCGAGGCCACCGTGGTCGCCACCTGGACCGGCCCGCTGACCCCTGGCACCGGCACCCCGTCCATCGGCCGCCCCGCCGGCACCACCCGCGTCCAGGTGCTCGACGCCGCCCTGCGCCCCGTACCGCCCGGCGTGACCGGCGAGCTGTACGTCTCCGGGCCCGGCCTGGCCCGCGGCTATCTGGGCCGGCCGGGACTGACCGCCCAGCGGTTCCTGCCCGACCCGTCCGGGGCCCCGGGGGAGCGGATGTACCGCACCGGGGACCTGGCGCGGTGGACCGCCGACGGCCGGCTCCGGTTCGCCGGACGCGCCGACGACCAGGTCAAGCTGCGCGGCTACCGCATCGAACCCGGCGAGATCGAGAGCGCGCTGCGCCGCAGCCCCCTGGTCCGGGACGCGGCCGTCGTCGTCCGCGCGGACCGGGCCGGCGCACCGGCCCGGCTCGTCGCCTACGTCGTCCCGGCAAAACCGGACGGCACCGCCCTGCCCGTCGGCGAACTCCGGCTGCACCTGGCCGGTTCGCTGCCCCCGCACATGGTGCCGTCGGTCTTCGTCCCGCTGGAGCGGCTGCCGCTCACCCCGAACGGCAAGACCGACCGCCGAGCCCTGCCCGCGCCCGGCCCCGCCCAGGCCGCGGACGGACCGCGCACCGCGCCGCGCACCGACACCGAACGCCGGATCGCCCGCATCTGGGCCGATGTGCTGGGCATCGAAGAGGTCGGCGCCGACGACAACTTCTTCGCGCTCGGCGGCGACTCCATCCTGAGCATGCAGGTCGTCTCCCGGCTGCGCCGCGACGGACTGCACGTGGCCACCCGCGACCTGTTCACCCACCAGACCGTCGCCGACCTCGCCACCGTCGTCCGCACCGCGCCCCGGCGGTCCGCCGACGGCCCGGTCACCGGCGAGGTGCCACTCACCCCGATCCAGCACTGGTTCCTCACCACCCCGCGCGCCGCCCACCACCACTTCAACCAGTCGGCACTGCTGGAACTCGACGGCACGCCCGACCCGCGCGCCCTCGCCGCCGCACTCGACGCGCTGCTGGAACACCACGACGCCCTGCGCATGACGTTCACCCAGGAGCCCGGCGGCTGGCGGCAGTTCAACCCGCCGCCCGCCGCCGGCCAGGACATCCTGACCCGGCACGACCTGACGGGCCTGTCCGCCGACGACGCCGACGCGGCCATGGCCAAGACCGCCGACGAACTCCACGCGAGCTTCGACCTGGCCCGCGGCCCGCACCTGCGCGCGGCCCTGTTCACCGGCGCTGCCGACCGGCCCGTCTTCCTCCTCCTCGTCGTCCACCACCTGGTCGTGGACGCCGTCTCCTGGCGCATCCTGCGCGACGACCTGGAGACCGCCTACCGGCAGGCCCGCCAGGGCGGCCCGGTCGCCCTGGGGGAGCGGAGCACCAGCTTCCGGGAGTGGTCCCGGCGGCTCGCCGCGCACGTAGCCGAGGGCGGCCTCGACCACGAACTGCCCTACTGGGAACAAGCGGTGAACACCGAGGAGCCCCCGGCCCCGGCCCCCGCCGCCGGTGCCGGACCGGCCGCCACGGTGGACGTGGAACTCGACGAGGAGGACACCACGGCCCTGCTGCGCTCCGCGCCCACCGCCTACCGCACCCGCGTCAACGACGTCCTGCTCGCCGCCCTCGCCCTGGCCCTGGCCCGCTGGACGGGACGCGACCGGGTCCGCCTGGACCTGGAGGGACACGGACGCGAAGACCTGCTCGACGGCGTGGACCTGACCCGCACCGTCGGCTGGTTCACCACCGTCCACCCCGTGGCCCTCCAGGTGCCCGAGCCCGGCGACCTCGGCCCGGACCGGGACTGGCGGGCGCTGGTGAAGTCGGTGCGCCGCCAGCTGCGTGCCGTACCCGGCAACGGCATCGGGTTCGGCGCGCTGCGCACCTTCGGCCCGCCCGAGGTCCGCGAACGCCTCGGCGGCACCGCGCACAGTCAGGTGGTGTTCAACTACCTCGGCCAGTGGGACGCCCGCCCCGACACGGCGGACGGCGGCCTGGTCCGCGCCGAACACGGCTCCTTCGGCCAGGACCACGACCCCCGGGACCCCGGCTCCCACCCGCTGGAGGTGGTCGGCGCCGTCCAGCACGGCCGGCTCGCCTTCACCTGGCACCACCGGCCCGGCGTCCACGACACCGCGACCGTGCGCCGGGTGGCCGAGGAGTTCGCCACCGCCCTGCGCCACCTCGCCCGGCACGCCAGGGGAGGCCGGTGACGACCTTCCGCCCCCACGGCCCCCGCTCACCACCCAGCCGCCCGCGACCATCCACACTCGCACGCCCACTCGGACACCGCACGACGAAGGAAGACGACATGGACGAGAACACCCGCTACCAGGTCCTGCGCAACGACGAGGAGCAGTACTCCCTCTGGCCCGTCGACATCGAGGTGCCCGCCGGCTGGCAGCCCGTCGGCAAGGAGGGCACCGAGGCCGAGTGCTCCGCCTACGTCGACGAGGTCTGGACCGACATGCGGCCCAAGAGCCTGCGCGAGCGCATGGAGAACGCCGGCGCCTGACCGCCGTACCACCACGGACCCGCCGGGCCGGCCACACGCCGGCCCGGCGCGCCCTGCCCTCCCCCCACACGAGCCGCAGCACCGGCGCCCCACCGCCCTCGGCCCCGTCGCACCGCATCACTCCCGAGGAGCCCGCCATGACACCCGAGACCCCCGTCCTGCGCACCGAACGCCTGGACTTCCTCCCCTACCGGCCCGAACACGAGGACGTCTTCGTCGCCCTGCTGCGCGACGAGGAGGTGTGCCACTGGATGGGACAGGACCTCGTGCCCGAACCGCAGCTCCGCGAGCTGTTCCGGGCCATCCTCACCGAGGTCTACCCCCAGCGCCGGTTCGACGTGTGGGGCCTGTGGCTGGAGGGCCGCTACGTCGGCCACGCCGAGGTCAAGCCGACCGGCAACGTCGACGGCCACGAACTCGTCACCGCGCTCCTCCCCGCGTACTGGGGGCGCGGCCTGGGCGGCGAGGTGGTCCGCGGCCTGCTCCGGCACGCCGCCGACACCCTGGGACTCACCGAGGCGTACGGCATGGTGGGCGCCGAGAACACCGCCAGCCTGGCCATGTGCCGCCGCCTGGGCTTCCGCCACGTCCGGGACGTCATCGGCGACGACGGCTCGGTCACCGAACTGCTCGTCATCCCGACCAAGGACCCGGGGTGAGCGGGGCGGCCCGGAGACGTCCTGATCCGCCCCAGGAGCCCGCGCACAGGGGCCGGGCGGAGCCGGTGACCGGTGGCCGACCCGCCACTCGGGTGCGGGTGCGGCCACTTCCGGCAGGTCGCTCTGGGCGGGAGCGCCGAAGCTGCCTAAGGTCGGTTGGCGTGTCGCACACCTTCGAAGAACTGGTCGCGAAGCAACGCGCGGCCGACGCCGCCCAGGCCCAGGTCCAGGAGTTGCGGGAGGCCTACGGCCCGCCGGCCGAGCAGCGGCTGACCGGCGTCCAGGCGGGCACCTACGAGACCGCCCTGCGGGCCTGGCGCGACCTCGCCCGCGATGTGCAGACGGCGGTGAGCGAGTACGCCCGGGACACGGGACGGCCCCGGGCCGAGGTCGAGGCGGAGGTGGAACGCGCGGCGGCCGGCGAGCAGGACGGAGCCCCGTAGGGCCGCCGGACCAGGCATCCGCCGACCGGCCCCGGGTACCCGGCGTCCATGAACACTGCCATGTACCAAGCGGCCACGGGCGCGCAGACCTTCGGGTACGTCCTGATCCTGATCGCCGGAGTGGCCCTCGTCGCGGGAATCATCTGGGCGTTCCGGCTGGGTGCCAAGGTGCGTGAGCGGGAGCCCGCGCCGCCGCGCCCGGACGAGCAGCCCAAGATGCCGCCGGGCGGGCCGGTGCACGAGACCCGCGAGGTCCGGGAGCCCGACGAGGTGCCCCGGGCCGCCGACGAGAGCGAACGCCTCACCCCGCACCAGCTCGGCAACGTCGGCACCAAGCGCGCCGCCGACCAGAGCCGTCCGCGCTGGACGCCGGGGTCGAGCGGATCCTTCGGCGGCGGCGGGGGCGGCCGGACCTGAGGCCACCATCGTGCGCGGCGAAGACGGACGGCCCCTGAGCGCGCGCGGCTCCCGGAAGCGGCCGGGGAAGGCCGCCCCGGAGAGTTGCCCCCGCAGGAGCCCGAAAGACCGACGCGGCGGGCCTGGGCCCAGCCGGTCTCGCCCCCGAGCGCATCGCGCTGCGGGTGGCGGACCGGCGGAGGCGGCCGCGGGGTCGGCTCCCCCCGAACGGGCCCCGTGACCGGCCGGACGTCAGCCGATCAGCCGCGGGTCTTGGCCAGGAGCTCCACGATCTCGGCGGTCGTGCCGGTCTCACCGAGCCGCGGGAAGATCCGCTCCACGCTGTTGGCGTGTGCCTCGGCGTCGGCGTCGGCCATGGCGTCCGTGGCGAGGGTGACGTGGTAGCCGTGCGCGTAGGCGTCGCGCGCGGTGGACTCCACGCCGATGCTGGTCGCGATGCCGGTCAGCACGATCTGCGTGATGCCCCGGCGGCGCAGCTGGACGTCCAGGTCGGTGCCGTGGAAGGCGCTCCAGTTGTGCTTGGTGACACGGATGTCGCCGGGGTGGCCGGACAGCTCGTCCACGATGACGTCCCACCCCTCCGGGAAGGCGAGCCCGCGCGCCTGGCGTTCGGTGCGGCCGGGCACCGCGTCCGCCCCGTCGGCGGCGAAGGAGACCCGGACCAGGACCACGGGCAGTCCGTGCGAGCGGAAGGCGTCGGCGAGTTCCGCGGTGCGGGAGACGACCTCCGGGCCCGGGCGGGGCTGCGTGGGCATGGCCACGATGCCGTTCTGCAGGTCGATCGCGACGAGGGCGGTACGGGGGTCGAGCGTGGTGAGTGACATGGGTCGGTCGGACCTTTCGGGTGTCTCGGGGGTGATCCGGCCGAGGGAACGGTCGGAGAGGAGGGAGGGGAGGAGGGGCATCGTGACCGGGGCGGTGCGTGACCCGACCGCGTGGCCGGTCCGTGCCGTACGCCGCGCGGTCACGGCGCGGACAGCCGCTCCAGCAGTTCCAGCGCCGCGAGGACTGTCCGCCGTTCCTCCTCGGTGTAGCGGTCCTCGAAGGCACGGGCCAGCCACTCCTCGCGCGCCTGCCGGTTGCCTTCGACGCGGGCCCGTCCGCTGTCGGTCAGGGTGACCAGCTGGCGGCGGCCGTCGTCGGGGTCGGGGGCCCGGCGGATCAGCCCGTGCCGCTCCAGCGCGGCCAGCGTGACGGCCATGGACTGCGGGCGCACCCCCTCGGCGGCGGCGAGCGCGCTGGCCGTGGCCGCGCCGTGCTTGCCGACCAGGGTGAGCGCCGACTCCTGCGAGGGACTGAGGTCGGTGTCCTGCGCGACCTCACGGATGCGGCGCCGCAGCCTGCTGAACACCACGCGCAGATCACGTGCGGTGCGGGCGGCGGAGTCGGAGATGTCGGCCATGCGCGCCAGGCTATGACCGACAGCTGTGACTGTCCAGTTTGGACTGTTCAGTTTTGACTGGCTGTTTGCCGGGGTACTCGCCGGGCCTCGGACAGGCCAGCACGTCGGTGAACCCAAGGAGCGCTCATGACCCCTGCGGACAGGTCCGGCCTGGAGGCGGCTCTCCACGCCGAGGTGGACGGCGAAGTCCGCTTCGACGCGGGCAGCCGCGGCGCCTACGCCACGGACGGTTCCAACTACCGGGAGATCCCGATCGGCGTCGTCGTGCCCCGCACCGTGGAGGCGGGCGCCCGCGCGGTGTCGGTGTGCGCGCGCTTCGACGCCCCCGTCCTCTCCCGGGGCGGCGGCACCAGCCTCGCCGGACAGTCGACCAACACCGCCGTGGTGATCGACTGGAGCAAGTACTGCACCGGCGTGCTCTCCGTCGACCCCGAACGGCGCACCTGCGTGGTGGAACCCGGCATCGTCCTGGACGAACTCAACCGGCGACTCGCCCGCCACAAGCTCCAGTTCGGCCCCAAACCCTCCACCCACAGCCACTGCGCGCTCGGCGGCATGATCGGCAACAACTCCTGCGGCGCCTCCGCCCAGGCCTACGGCAAGACCGTCGACAACGTCCGCCGGCTGGAGATCCTCACCTACGACGGGCAGCGCGCCTGGGTCGGCCCCACCCCGCCCGACGAGCGGGAACGGATCATCGCCGGCGGCGGCCGGCTCGCCGAGGTCTACGCCGGCCTGGACCGCGTCGCCACCGAGTACCTCGCCGACATCCGCCGCGGCTACCCGAAGATCCCGCGCCGCGTCTCCGGCTACAACCTGGACTCCCTGCTGCCCGAGAACGGCTTCGACGTGGCCAAGGCGCTCGTCGGCAGCGAGGGCACCCTGGTGACCGTCCTGCGCGCCGAACTCGACCTCGTGCCCGTGCCGGCGTACCAGTCGCTGCTCGTCCTCGGCTACGACGACATCTGCGCCGCCGCCGACGACGTACCCCGCCTGCTTCAGCACTGCCACCCCACCCAACTGGAGGCCCTGGACGACCGGATGGCCCAGCTGATGCGCGAGGAGGGCGCCTACCTCGACTCGCTGGCCGTGCTGCCCGAGGGCGACAGCTGGCTGATGGTGCAGTACAGCGGAGACAGCCAGGAGGACGTCGACGAGCAGGCGCACGCGCTGCTGCACGCCCTCGGCCGCGACGAGAAGGACCGGAACGTCGCCTTCTCCGACGACCCCGAACGCGAGCAGAAGATGCTCAAGGCCCGCGAGGCCGGGCTCGGCGTGACCGCCCGCCCGCCGGACGACCGGGAGACCTGGGAGGGCTGGGAGGACTCCGCGGTACCGCCCGAACGGCTCGGCGACTACCTGCGTGACCTGAAGGGCCTGTTCGCCGAGTTCGACTACGGCCACCCGTCCCTGTACGGCCACTTCGGACAGGGCTGCGTGCACACCCGTATCCCTTTCGACCTGCGCACCGCCGAAGGCGTGGCCGTCTTCCGGCGGTTCACCGAGCGCGCCGCCGACCTCGTCGCCTCCTACGGCGGCTCCCTGTCCGGCGAACACGGGGACGGCCAGGCCCGGGGCGAACTGCTCACCCGGATGTTCGGCGAGCGGCTCGTGACCGCGTTCGGCGAGCTGAAGGCGCTCTTCGACCCCGGCAACCGGATGAACCCCGGCAAGGTCGTCCACCCGAACCCGGTCGACGGTCAGCTGCGGCTCGGCCCCGCCTGGCGGCCCGCCACCCCGGCCACCCACTTCGGCTACCCCGAGGACGAACACTCCTTCAAGCGCGCGGTGATGCGCTGCGTCGGCATCGGCAACTGCCGCGGCCACACCGGCGGCGTCATGTGCCCCTCCTACCGGGCCACCATGGAGGAGGAGCACTCCACCCGCGGCCGGGCCCGGCTGCTGTTCGAGATGCTCGGCGGGCATGCGGACTCCGTGATCGAGGACGGCTGGCGCTCCACCGCCGTCCACGACGCGCTCGACCTCTGCCTGGCCTGCAAGGGCTGCAAGTCCGACTGCCCGACCGGCGTCGACATGGCCACTCTCAAGGCCGAGTTCCTCTCCCACCACTACGCGGGCCGCAAACGCCCCATGGCCCACTACTCCATGGGCTGGCTCCCGCTGTGGGCCCGGCTCAGCCGCACCGCGCCCCGGCTGGTGAACTCCGCGCTGCACGCGCCCGGTCTGGCCGGCCTCGGCAAGCGGCTCGCCGGCGTCGACCCGGCCCGCGAGGCACCGGTGTTCGCCGAGGAGTCCTTCGTCCAGTGGTGGCGGTCCCGCGACCGGCCGGAACCGGACCCGGCCGACCCGCGCACGGTCGTGCTGTGGCCGGACACCTTCAGCACCTACTTCCACCCTGCCATCGCCCGGTCCGCCGTCCGCGTCCTGGAGGACGCCGGCTTCCGCGTCGCCGTCCCCACCGAACCGGTGTGCTGCGGACTGACCTGGATCTCCACCGGCCAACTCGTCACCGCCGAAAAGGTGTTGCGGCGGACCCTCGGTGTGCTGCGGCCTTACCTGGAGGCCGGTACGCCCGTCATCGGCCTGGAGCCCTCCTGCACGGCCGTCTTCCGCGCCGACGCCCCCGAGCTGATGCCCGGCGACCAGGACGTCCAGCGGCTGGCCGGACAGGTGCGCACCTTCGCCGAACACCTCGTCCACCACGCCCCCGACGACTGGCAGCCGCCGCGACTGTCCCGGCGGGCCACCGTGCAGACCCACTGCCACCAGCACGCCGTCATGAAGTTCGACGCCGACCGCGAACTGATGCGCCGCGCCCACCTCGACACCGAGGTGCTCGACGAGGGCTGCTGCGGCCTGGCCGGCAACTTCGGCTTCGAACGCGGCCACCACGAGGTGTCGATGGCCGTCGGCGAACTGGGCGTCCTGCCCGCCGTACGCGCCACCGCCCCGGACAGCCTGGTCATCGCCGACGGCTTCAGCTGCCGCACCCAGATCGAACAGGGCGCGACCGGCCGCCGCGCGCTGCACCTCGCCGAGGCCCTCGCGTTCGCCCTCGACGGCAACCTGCCCAGCGACCGGCCCGAACGGCTGGCCGTCCGCCCCGCCGAGCCGTCCCGTACGGCCGGCTGGGCGACCGCCGCCCTGGTGGCCGCCCTCGCCGCGGGGACCGCCGCCGCGGTGGGCGGGCTGCGCCGGCCCGGGAGGTGAGCATGAGCGACCAGCCGGCCGTCGACGCGGTCGACACCGCCGTCTACACCGTGCCCACCGACGCCCCCGAGGCGGACGGCACCCTCGCCTGGGACAGGACCACCCTCGTCCTGGTCACCGCCCGCTCCGGCACCACCACCGGGCTCGGCTACACCTACGCACCCGCCGCCACCGCCCACCTCGTCCGCGAACTGCTCGCCGGCACCGTGACCGGCCTGTCCGCGTACGACGTGCCGCGTGCCAACGAGCGGATGTGCCGGGCCGTGCGCAACGCCGGACTGCCCGGCCTCGCCGCCCAGGCGATCGCCGCCGCCGACATCGCCCTGTGGGACCTCAAGGCCCGTCTGCTCGGCCTGCCCCTCGTCCACCTGCTGGGCGCCGCCCGCACCGATGTGCCGGTCTACGGCAGCGGCGGCTTCACCACCTACGACGCCGGTCGGCAGGAACGCCAGCTGCGCGGCTGGGCCGAGGACCAGGGCATCCCCCGCGTCAAGATCAAGATCGGGGAGTCGTGGGGCGCCCGGCAGGACCGCGACCTGGAACGCGTCGCCCGCGCGCGGGCGACCGTCGGCGACACGGCCGAGCTGTACGTGGACGCCAACGGCGGCTACACCGGCGGCCAGGCGGTACGGGTCGCGGGGGCGCTCGCCGACCAGGGCGTCACCTGGTTCGAGGAACCCGTCTCCTCCGACCACCTCACCGTCCTCGCCGGCATCCGCGGCCGGATCCCGCTCGACGTCGCCGCCGGCGAGTACGGCTACACCCTGCCGTACTTCGAGCACATGCTGGCCGCCGGGGCCGTCGACTGCCTCCAGGCCGACGTCACCCGGTGCGGCGGCATCACCGTCTGGCTGCGCGCCGCCGCGCTCGCCCAGGCGCGCGGGATCGACATCTCCGGACACTGCGCGCCGCACGCCCACGCCCACGCTGCCGCCGCCGTGCCCAACCTCCGTCACCTGGAGTGGTTCCACGACCACGTCCGCATCGAGCACCTGCTGTTCGACGGCGTCCTCGACCCGGCCGGCGGCAGCGTCACCCCGGGCGCCGACGGGGCACCCGGGCTCGGCCTCACGCTCGCGCGCGAGCGGGCGGCGCCGTACCGGACGGAGTGAGCCGGAAGGCGCGGACACCGGGCCGTACACCACGCCGTACAAAACGCCGGACACCGTGCCGGACATCGTGCTGGAAGAGGAGAAGGACCATGCCCCCCACCGTCGTCATCACCGGCGCCAGCGCCGGCATCGGCCGCGCCACCGCCCGCCTGTACGCCCGGCGTGGCGCCGACGTCGTCCTGGTCGCGCGCGGCGAGGGCGGTCTCCACGCGGCGGCCGACGAGGTCGCGGCGCTCGGCGGACGGCCCCTGGTCCACGTCGCCGACGCGGCCGACCCGGCGCAGCTGGAGGCGGCGGCCGACGCCGCGGAGCAGGCTTTCGGGCCGGTCGACGTGTGGATCAACTGCGCGTTCGCCACGGTGTTCGCGCCGTTCGAGGAGATCACCGCCGAGGAGTTCAAACGGGTCACCGAGGTCACCTACCTCGGCTTCGTCAACGGCACCCGCACCGCCCTGAAGCGCATGCTGCCCCGCGACCGGGGCACGATCGTGCAGGTCGGCTCCGCGCTCGGGGAACGGTCCATCCCGCTCCAGTCGGCGTACTGCGGCGCCAAGCACGCCATCAACGGCTTCACCTCCTCCGTGCGCACCGAACTGCTGCACCGCGGCAGCAACGTGCGCATCACCGTCGCCCAGATGCCCGCCGTCAACACCCCGCAGTTCGAATGGGTCCGCTCCCGGCTGGCCAAGCACCCCATGCCGGTCCCGCCGATCTACCAGCCCGAGGTGGCCGCCCGGGGCGTGCTGTACGCGGCCGACCACCCGCGCCGCAAGCAGTACTACGTCGGCGCCTCCACCGTCGCCACCATCTGGGCCAACCGGCTCTTCCCGGCGCCGCTCGACCGCTATCTGGCCCGCACCGGCTTCGAGTCCCAGCAGACCGACAGCGTCCCGCCGGCCCACCTGGACAACCTCTTCGAACCGGTCGACCGCACCCCGGCCGACGACCAGGGCGCGCACGGCGCCTTCGACGACACCGCGCACACCCGCTCCTGGCAGGAGACCCTGCTCCGGCACCCCGCGGCCACCGCCCTCGGCGCCGGCGCCGCCGTGCTGGGCACCACCCTCGGCGTACGCCGCCTGACGGGACGAGCGGCCTAGGCACGGCCCGCCCCCCCCCGGCGAGCCGTCCACGCTCCGGGGCCGGCCGGTGTCCGGCGCAGGCACGCACGGCCACGGACACCGACCCGATCCCCGGTGGTGCGCTTTTACCCGGCGTACGTCTCGAACTCGGCGACCTGCGGGGTGCCGCTCGCGCCGGTGATCTGGAAGGTGACCTTGGACAGCGTCGTCCGGGGGAGGGAGATGACGCCCGCACCGCTGCCGGAGGCGAGCACCGCCCCGGTGTCGCCGTTGAGGACGCGCCAGGAGCCGATGCGGCCCGAGGTCCCCGCCGTCTCCCGGATGTTGACCGAGGAGACGGCGGTGGGCGAGCCCCACTTGATGGAGATCGAGCCGGTCGTGCCCACCGGCGACCAGTAGGTGTTCAGGTCACCGTCGCGCACGTTGCCGTAGCTCGTGCCGTTGGCCTTGCTGGAGCCGTCGGAACCCGCTCCGATGCTGAGGTTCGTCCCGCCGGGCTGCGTCGGCGTGGGCGTCGGGGTCGGCGTGGGGGTGGGCGTGGGAGTGGGCGTGGAGGTCGGTGTCGGTGTCGGTGTCGGCGTCTGCGGTGTGCAGTTGCCGTCGGAGACGCGCAGCCCCTTGCCTGCGCCCGCCGTCTGGCCCACGACACTGGGCACGCAACCGGCGGCGTCGAGCGTGTAGGCGTACGGAATGGAGACGGTGGTGTTGGACTGCGGGTCCGGGCCGGCCGGGTGGTTGTCGGTGCCGGGGCTGGTCCAGGTCACGTTGTCGAAGGTGTTGCCGGCGACCTGCCAGTAGCCCAGCTCGTCGGTGTAGAAGGTGCCCAGGACGTCCTTGGAGTCCTCGAAGTAGTTGTTGTCCACCTTGGCGCGGGCGCCGGCCCGGGAGTTGATCCCGGACTTGTTCAGGCGCACGTAGTGGTTGTTGTACATGTGGGCCGTGCCGCCGCGCAGCAGCGGAGCGCGGGAGTCGATGTTCTCGTACAGGTTGTGGTGGAACGTGATGTAGCTGTTCGACAAGTCGCTCTCGCTCGACCCGATGAGACCGCCCCGGCCCGAGTTGCGCAGCACGCTGTACGACAGGGTGACGTACTGGGTGCCGTCCTTCATGTCGAAGAGCCCGTCGAAGCCCTCGTCCTCCCCGCCTGAGGCCTCCAGCGTCGCGTGGTCGACCCAGACGTTGCGGACGTCGCTCTCCATGCCGATGGCGTCACCGCCGTTGGACGTGGGGGAGCCGGACTTCTTGACGTTCCTCACCGTCACGTTCTGGATGACGATGTTGCGGGACTCGCGGATGTGGATGCCCAGTTGGTCGAAGACGGCCCCGCTGCCGACCCCGACGATGGTCACGTTGCTGATCTGCTTCAGCTCGATGACGCCGTCGGCGGTGTTGCAGCTGCTGCCGGACACCTTGCTGGTGTTGGCGTGGTTGATGGTGCCCTCGACCTGGATGGTGATCGGGGTGCTGCTGTCGGCCCGGGAGCACAGGGCCGCGTGGATCGCGGTACCGGTGGTGGCCCGCACGGTCTGCCCGCCCGCGCCGCCGGTGGTGCCGCCGTTCTGTGTCGCGTATCCCGTGGCGCCTCCGACGGCGGCCGACGCCTGCTCGGGCATCGCCACGAGCATGCCGGTCGCGGCGGCCACACCCAGCGTGGCCAGGGCCGCGTACAGTCGCATGGCGACTGGTCGTCTCATCGTCGTCTCCCACTCGGTCGTTCGCCGCCGGACGCGGCTCGAATTCTGGGTGGTGCTCCTCGTGCGGTGTGGGGGGTGCTGCCGTGCTGAGCCGAACGCGGGAAAGCGCTTTCCGCGCCGTGAGAATAGGGTGACCTCCGGTTGACGGCAAGGTTTCGGACAGTTACGGAACCTGTCGTTCCGATCGGGAGAGGCTCACGGCGACGGGTGGGAGAAAACGCTCTCTCCGGGCCGGTGCGCGGCTCGTACGGCCCTCCGAGCGGGAGAGTGCGGGCGAGAGCGAGGGGCGAGGGCGGCCGCCCGCCGCGGCGGCGCGCCCGGCCGGGCAACGCGCACGACCACGTCCTCCCGGACTCCCGCCGCCCCTGTCGCCCCTCGGCGCGCGGTCAGCCCCTGACCTGGCCATCTCCCGGAGCGGGCACCGTCGCGGTACTAGGCTGACGGCGTGCGCCTCCTGCTGATGTCCGACACCCACCTTCCCAAGCGGGCCAAGCGGCTCCCGGAGCAACTGCTCGCCGAACTCCCGCACGCCGATGTCGTCTTCCACGCCGGGGACTGGGTCGACACCGCCACCCTGGACCTGCTGGAGAGCCGCAGCCGCCGGCTGATCGGTGTGTACGGCAACAACGACGGCCCGGAGCTGCGCGCCCGGCTGCCCGAGGTGGCCCGTGCCGAACTGGGCGGCCTGCGTTTCGGCGTGGTCCACGAGACCGGCCCCGCCCAAGGCCGCGAGGCCCGGTGCGCGGCCCGCTTCCCGGACCTGGACGTCCTGGTCTTCGGACACAGCCACATCCCCTGGGACACCACCGCCCCCGGCGGGCTGCGCCTGCTCAACCCCGGCTCCCCGACCGACCGCCGCCGCCAGCCCCACTGCACCTACCTCACCGCGACAGTGGCCGACGGAGCGCTCACGGACGTGACCCTCCATCAGCTGCCGCGGCGCTAGCCGGCCGGGCCCGGCACCGTCCGTTCCTCGGATCGCTCAGGCGATGCCGCTCACCCCCGCATGGATCGAACCCGAGGGTCACCGGCGGCACCGGCTCGGGCCTTCACCGGCGGTCAGCGGACTGTCCAGGTGCCCACGGACAAGAACGGCGGGGCCGAAGCCCCCGCGCTCACCGCCGGCGTCACGCCCGGGGCGTTCGCCGTAGCGGTCACCGCATCCTCGAACCCGGACAGCGCCCCCCGTGACCTACGCGGCGGAAGTGGTCGGCGCCTCCTCAGCAACCATCCGCTCACCACCAACAGGGCCGGCCTCCGCGGAGGGCGAGAACGGGCCGCCGGACAACCCCCAGCGGCGCCTGTGCGAGGATGCCGGGATGATCTCCAGCGGCGGCATACCCGATGTCGTACCCGCGGGCCGCATGGCCGGCCACGCGCAACCCGTGCTCGACCTGCCGGACGGCCTCCGGCTGCGGCCCTGGCGGCCCGAGGACGCCGAGGCGCTGCTCGCCGCCGGGCAGGACCCCGACATCCGGCGGTGGAACCTGTTCACCGTGGCCGACGCCGCGCAGGCCCGCGACCGGATCGCCCGTATGCACGAACGGTGGCGGGCCGAGACCGGCGCGGTCTGGGCCCTCGCCCGGCCGGACGGCCCGGCGGCCGGACTCGCCGGGCTCAACGACGTGGACCTGGCCGGCGGCAGCGCCGAACTCGTCTACTGGCTGCTGCCCCGGGCCCGCGGCGCCGGCCTCGCCGTGGCGGCGGTCCGCCGGCTCACCCGGTGGGCCCTGGACGACCTGGGACTGCACCGCCTGCGCCTGTGCCACTCCACGGCCAACCCCGCCTCCTGCCGGGTCGCGGAGCGCGCCGGCTTCCGCTACGAGGGCACCCAGCGCAGCGCCCTCCTGCACGCCGACGGCTGGCACGACCAGCACCTGCACGCGAGGGTGGCCGGGGACGCCGGGTAGCGCCGCCGCACGGGCGTCAGTCCGCCTCCCGCGGATGGATCGCCCCGCTCGTGCGGCTGAGGGGCGCACCGGTACCGCCCCAGCGCAGCGCCACGATCTCCGCCGCCACCGACACCGCCACCTCCTGCGGTGTCCGGGCGCCCAGGTCCAGCCCGATGGGGGAGCGCAGGCGGGCCAGTTCCGCGTCGGAGAGGCCGGACTCGGCCAGGCGGCGCAGCCGGTCGTCGTGGGTGCGCCGGCTGCCCATCGCCCCGATGTACGCGGCCGGGCGCCGCAGCGCCTCCCGCAGCACCGGCACGTCGAACTTGGGGTCGTGGGTCAGGACGCAGATCACCGTCCGCGCGTCGGTGGGCGTGCCGCGCAGGTACCGGTGCGGCCAGTCCACGACCACCTCCACGCCCTCCGGGAACCGGCGGGGCGTGGCGAACACCGGGCGGGCGTCGCACACGGTCACCCGGTAGCCGAGGAAGTCCCCGATCCGGGCCACGGCGGCGGCGTGGTCGATGGCGCCGAACACCAGCATGCGCGGCGGCGGCGCGAAGGACTGCACGAACACGGTCACGGTGTCCTCGCGCCGCTCCCCGTGCGGCCCGTAGTGCCTGAGGCCGGTCGCGCCGAGGGCGAGTTCGCCGCGCGCGTCGGCGGCGACGGCCGCGTCCAGCCCCCGGGTGCCGAGACCGCCGGCGGCCGTCCGCGACCACACGGCGAGGGTGGCCCCGCGCGGCGCCGGCCCGTCGACCACGGTGGCCACGGTGACCGGCTCACCGGCGGCGACGGACGCGGCGACCGCGCCGAACGCCGGATCCCGGGCCCAGGTCACCTGCCGGACCAGCACGGTGATCTCACCGCCGCAGGTCAGCCCGACCGCGAACGCGTCCTCGTCGCTGTACCCGAAGGTCTCCAGCCGGGCCGTACCGCTCTCGGCGGCCTCCTGTGCCAGCTCGAAGACGGCGCCCTCCACACAGCCGCCGGACACACTGCCGACCACCTCGCCGTCCGGGCCGACCGCCATGGCGGCGCCGGGCCCGCGCGGCGCGCTGCGGCTGACCTCGACCACCGTGGCCAGCCCGAACGGCAGCCGGGCGGCGTACCACCGGTCCAGCGCCGCGAGAATGTCACGCATCGCCCGCTCCGTTTTCGTTGAACGTTCACCCGCCACAGGTGCCTCGCGGCCGTTCCGTCGCACGGCACCGTCTCAAGGACATGACACCTGGTGCCCACGCTCAATCCGGGCATCCCCCGGCACCGGCACGGGCGGGCCGGCCGCCGGGCGGCTTACTGGGGGCTACGGTGTACGGCCCCCCGCCCACACCTCGGCCCCCCGGTCGGCGTGGCCCCGTAGCCGGGCGGCACCGGAAGCCGCCGGCTGCTGCTCACCGGTGCCGACTCCGGTGCCCCGCGCTTCGCCCTGGTCGCCGACGGAGCCACGGCGCCCCCGGCGGACCTGGTCGCCGCGGCGCGGATGGAGCCACGGCGCCCCCGGCGGACCTGCTCGCCGCGGCGCGGACCGAGCCGGCCGGGTGGGCGGCGGCACGCTTCCGGCAGCCGAGCGGCGTGGCCTCCGGGGTGAGTGGGGCACCCCGGAGACCACGGTCCGAGGGCGCGTCAGCTACCGGCGGGGCCGGTCCAGTCGGCGGGCACACGGCCCAGCCGGACGCGCTGCGGGTGGTCGCCGACGGCGACCGACGCCACCTTCCGCCCGGTGGCGAAGTCGATCGCCGTCACCTGGTCGGCGCCGCTCTCGGAGACGACGCAGTCCTTGCCGTCCCCGCTGACCGTCGCCCAGTACGGCTTGGCCGCCGGGACCAGCGGCCCCTCCTGGAGCGAGGCGCGGTCCACCACGGCCGCGTAGTCGTCCATGGTGCCCGCCACGCACAGCTCGGTGCCCGCCGGGTTCATCGCAATGCCGTGGTGGCGCGAGTCGTTGACCCAGGTGGTGCGGTCCTCGCTGGTCGCCGGGTTCTTCGGCAGCGTCTTCATCCGGGTGATCCTGTCGGTGGCGACGTCGTACTCGAAGAAGCCGTTGAAGAACGACACCTGGAAGTAGAGCTTGGACTCGTCGGGGGAGAACACGGCCGGGCGGACCGCGTCGGAGAAGTCCTCCAGCCCGAACGCGTCCAGCCGCTGCCGCATGTCGATGACCTTGACCTGCTGGAACGTCGTGGCGTCCACGACCGTGAGGTGCCGGTCGCCCTTGGTCCAGTCCCAGCCCGGGCCGTCCAGGTCGGTGTTGACCTCGCCGATGGACATGTTCCAGAGATACTTGCCGTCCTTGCTGAAGACGTTCTCGTGCGGCTTGTCGCCGGTCTTGAACGACCCCAGCTGCCGCCCGGTGGCGATGTCCAGCACATGCACGGTGTCGGCGGTGGACGCGGAGACCGCCACCCGGGTGCCGTCCGGCGAGACCGCCATGTGGTCGGCGCGGTAACCGGCCACCGGGAAGCGCCAGTTGACCGCCCCGTCGGCCAGGTCGATGGAGACCACGTCTGCGAAGCTCGGCCGGGACACCACCACCGACCGGCCGTCCGGAGTGGAGTACATGTCGTCGGCGAACTGGTCGTGCCCCTCGCCGACGCTGTTGCGGATCGCCTGGAAGTAGATCCACTTGACCGGGTCCGTGTTGATCTCCGCCATCCGCGCGTCCTTGTCCGGGACGACGCTGATCCGGCCGATCTTCGCGTAGTCACCGGAGGGCCGGATGACATCGGCGGTGCCGTCCCAGTTGTTGCCGACGAACAGCACCTCGCGCAGGCCGTCGGGGGCGGCGGAAGGCGCGGAGACGGCGGCCGCCGGCCCGGCGAGGGCCAGGGTGAGGGCGACGGCCACGGAGCACAGGTGCCTGGTTCTGGAGGCGGCCATGACGGCTCTCTTTCCTCGGGGAGGTCGGGGAAGGCAGGGGAGCCGAGGGAAGCCGGAGGGGGTCCGGGATCTGAACACGGCCGCATTCACGAGGAACTTACTGAAAAGTAAGGAGGGAGCGGCCTTCTCGACAAGACGTGTGCACGACAAGATTGGGCCACCGGGGAAGACCATGGCCGACCACGGGCGACCGGAGGGCGACGGCAGGGGGACACGTCGGGCGGCAGGCTCGGAGCGCCGACGGGACGCTACGGCGGCCGGTCCGCAGAAGAACGGCAGGCCGAGCGGCGCCGTCGCTTCCTCGACGCGGCGCTGCGGCTGTCCGGCGACGCCCCGGCTACCGCGGCACCACGATCGCCGCCCTCAGCCAGGCCGCCGGCCTGTCCACCCGCCAGTTCTACGAGGAGTTCCGCCCATCACCTCCGACCCGCACCGCATCCGGATCGCCTTCATGGAGATCATCGCGGAGAGCCCCCGGCCGGGGGCGCAGCGCCTGGCCCGCCGCGCCCGCTGGGCCGACCTGATCCGCGCCGAGGCGGACGCGGCCGAGGCGGACGCGGCCGTGGCCCGCGGGGAGGCGGCACCGCGCGACTACCGGCCGGCGGCCACGGCTTTCATCGGCAGCGTCAACGGGCTGACGCACGACTGGACGGCCGGCTGGACGGACGCCACGCTGGACGAGGTGGTGGACGAACCGGTCCGGCTGCTGCTGGGCATGCTCCGGCCGGAGGACTGGCGCCCCGCAACCCGCTGGGACGGCGCTCGCGCAGGTCGGCGGGGGTGCGGTTCGGCTCGGCGCGCGTGATCCGCCAGGAGCTGGTCTGCTGGGGACGAAGGCCGTCGCCCCGATTCCCGGAGAGCGCCATGAGCACCTATCGCGTCGCCCAGGTGACCGAACCCAACGGCACCTTCGAACTCGCCGAGCGGGAGATCCGCCCGCCGGGGCCCGGGCAGGTGCGGATCGCCGTGGAGGCGTGCGGAGTCTGCCACAGCGACGCGCTGTTCGTCGGCGGCGGGCTGCCGGGCGTGACCTTCCCCGAGGTCCCCGGGCACGAGATCGCCGGGCGGATCGAGGAACTGGGCGAGGGCACCCCGGAGCGCGGCTGGAGCGTCGGCGACCGGGTGGCCGTCGGCTGGTTCGGCGGCGCTTGTGGCCACTGCCCGTCCTGCCGCCGGGGCGACTTCATCGTGTGTGCCGCCCTGAAGGTCCCCGGCTGGGCCTACGACGGCGGCTTCGGAGAGCTGACGACCGTACCCGTCGACGCCCTGGCCAGAATCCCCGACGCGCTCTCGGCGGCCGACGCCGGGCCCCTGGCCTGCGCGGGCGTGACCACGTACAACGGGCTGCGGCGAGGTCCGGCCGAGCCGGGCGACCTGGTCGCGGTGCTCGGCCTCGGGGGCCTCGGCCACCTCGGCGTGCGGTACGCGGTGGCGATGGGCTTCGAGACCGTGGCGATCGCCCGGGGCGCCGGGAAGGCCGACTTCGCCAAGCGGCTCGGCGCCCACCACTACGTCGACAGCACGGCGTCGACCCCGGTCGCCGAGGCCCTGGCCGCCCTCGGCGGGGCGAGGGCCGTCCTGGCCACCGCCGGCAACTCCGAGGCCATCACCGCGACCGTGGACGGCCTGGCCCCGCGCGGCGAACTGACCGTCATCGGCGCCACACCCGAACCGCTGGGCATCAGCCCGGTGCAACTGATCATGAGCGGCCGGGTGGTCCGCGGGCACCCCTCCGGCACCGCGCGGGACATCGAGGACACCATGGCCTTCAGCGCCCTGCACGGCATCCGCCCGATGACCGAGACGGTGCCGCTGGAACGGGCCGGGGAGGCGTACGACAGGATGCTGTCCGGCGCGGCACGCTTCCGCATGGTGCTGACCACCGGCTGACGCCCGGGGGCCGGGGCCCAGGCGGTGGGCGGCCGGGTCGGGCCGGCTGGCGAGCCGGTCCGGGCGGCGGGCATGGGCATGGCACGGTGCCCGGCCGGGATCCGACATCCCCCGGCGGCCGGTGTGCCGGCGGGCACGGCCGGGTGCGGGGGCGCGGGCGGCAGGTCCGGATCGGTTGGTGAGCGGGTCCGGGGCGGCGAGAGCACGGGGGCTGGCGCAGTGCGCTTCCGGAAGCCGGCATGCCCGGGTGCCGGTGTGCCGTCGAAGGCGGCCGAGGCGAGGGCGGCAGGCCCGGGCTCAGCCGGCGAGCCGGGCCAGGGCGGTCAGTACCGGCGCGGTGCCGTCCTCGTCGCGGATGCGGGTGCCCAGGGCCTCGGCGCACCGTCGGAACGCAGGGTCCCGGGTGGCCCGTACCAGCGCCGTGGCCAGCGCGTCCCCGGTCAGCCGGCGCAACGGTACGACGGCCGGGGCGACCCCCAGCGCGACCAGCCGGGCGGACCAGAAACCCGCGTCGAACTGCACCGGCACCGGCACCGCCGGCACTCCGGCGCGCAGCCCCGCCGCCGTGGTGCCCGCGCCCGCGTGATGGACCACGGCGGCCATCCTCGGAAAGAGCAGCGAGTGCGGCACCTCGCCGATGGTCAGCATGTCGTCCCCGTCGGCCGCGAGCCCGCCCCAGCCGCGCTGGATCACCCCGCGCAGCCCGGCCCGCCGCAGCGCCGCCACCACCCGCGTACTCAGCCGCCCGGCGTCCGGCACGGTGGCGCTGCCCAGCCCGACGAAGACCGGCGGCGGCCCCGCCTCGATGAACTCCTCCACCTCGGCGGGAAGCCGGCTCTCGACGTCGTACGGCCACCAGTAGCCGCCCACCTCCAGCCCCGCCCGCCAGTCGGCGGGCCGGGGCACCACCAGGGGGCTGAAACCGTGGTGCACCGGCCAGCGCCGCCGCTCCCGGGCCCGCCGGGCCGCGGTGGCGCCCAGCGGGGGCAGGCCGAGCCGCTCGCGCAACGCCGGCACCGCGCCGGAGAAGACGTGTTCCACGGCCAGGCTCACCCCCTGTCCGGCGAGCCGGTTCACCGGCCCGCCCCAGGCGCCGCCGCCGAGCACCGGCGGGGCGAACTCCCGGGTGGCGGCGAGGGGTTGCAGATACACTCCCAGGCTCGGCAGCCGCAGCCCCTCGGCGATGGTGTGCCCGAGCGGGGCCAGTGAGGCGGACAGCAGCAGCACCTCGCTGTCCCGCGCCGCCTCCAGCAGGTCCTCGGTCATCCGTCCCACCAGGCGCCGCGCCAGATCCACCACGCGCACCAGCTTCCCGGCCCCGCTGGCGCTGCGGTGCAGACCCCGGCCGCGCGGCGACCGGAGTTCCGCCAGCGGATCCACCGGCAACGCGTGGAACCGTACCCCCGACCCCGCCACCAGCGGTTCGAAGCGGCCGTGGGTGACCAGCGTGACCTCGTGCCCGGCCAGCGCCAGCCGGTGCCCGAGCCCGGTGTAGGGGGCGGCGTCACCCCGGGAACCCGCCGTCATGACCGCAACGCGCACGACCGCCAGTATGGCTGCTCCCGCGGCCACGGCGCCCGCCCGTCGGCGCGAATGCCCGGTACGTACGCGCGTGGCGCCGGCACTGAACACCGTGAGGGTCGGCGGGGCCCGGCTGGTTCACCGGCAGCGAGCTGCCGAGTACGGCCGTGGGTTCCGGTCCCGGCCGGGCACCCCGGGCCCTCGCACCCGTACCGCCGCCCCTACGCGCCGAGTTGCCGGCCGGCCGCCGTCACCGTCTGCTCCAGCAGCGTGGCGATCGTCATCGGACCCACCCCGCCCGGCACCGGCGTGATCAGCGAGGCCCGCTCCACGGCCGAGTCGAAGTCGACGTCGCCCACGTTCCCCGGGTTGTAGCCCGCGTCGATCACGACCGCGCCCGGCTTGACGTCCTGCCCGCGGATCAGCCGCGGCCGGCCCACCGCGGCCACGACGATGTCGGCCTCGCGGACCGCCGCCGACAGGTCCCGGGTGCGCGAGTGGCAGTACGTCACGGTCGCGTCCCGCGCCAGCAGCAGCATGCCCACCGGCTTGCCGAGGATCGCGCTGCGGCCCACCACCACGGCCCGCTTCCCGGCCGGGTCGACGCCGTACTCGTCCAGCAGCCGCACGATGCCGCCCGGCGTGCAGGAGACGAAGCCCGGCAGCCCGAAGCTCATCGTGGCGAACGAGGCGAAGGTGACACCGTCCACGTCCTTCTCGGGCGCGATCGCCTCGAACGCGGCCCGCTCGTCGATGTGGTCGCCCACCGGGTGCTGGAGCAGAATGCCGTGCACCCCCGGGTCGGCCGACAACTCCCGCAGCGTAGCGACGAGTTCGTCCGTCGTCGTGGTGGCCGGAAGGGCGACGTGCCGGGAGGTGATGCCGGCCTTGCGGCAGCGGTTCTGCTTCATGCGGACGTAGGTCACCGACGCGGGATCCTCGCCGACCAGCACGGTCGCGAGACACGGCGCGGTGCCGGTGCGCTCGGTGAGCTCGGCGGCCCGCCGCGCGGTGTCCTCCACGATGCGGCGGGCGAGCGCGGTGCCGTCCATCAGACGGGCGGCCCGGGTCTGGGTCATGCTGCACACTCCTGGACTGGATCGACTCTTCTCGCCCAGGCGCGCGGCTGACCTCACGGGCCGCTCCCCGGTGGTGCTCCACCTCAGCGCCAGTCACGGCCCGCGTACAGCGTAACCGAGCGTGCGTACGACCTTCGGACCGCCTTTCCTCCGCCGCCGGGCCGGGGCCGTCCGCCCCGAGCCCGGTACCACCGGGCCGGGCTACTCGTCCCACACCTGGATGATCAGCTGATCGGCGATCCTGCCGTCCCGCAGCGTGAGCATCGACTCGGCCAGGACCCGGGTGCCGTCCGCGTACTCGCAGGACTCGCTGTAGGCGGCGTGGTCGCCCTGGATGACGCACTGCTCCAGCTTGTGCGTCATGTCGCGGCGGTAGATGTCGTCCAGCAACTCGGCGATCTGTACCCGGCCGTGCAGCTCCGTGGGGTGACTGGGCTGGTGGACACGGTCGACGATGCGGACCCGCGCGTCGTCCGCGTAGAGCGACAGAAGGGTGTTGCCGGTGTCGCCCTCTATGCCCCGGCGCAGTGTCCCGGCGTCGAAAGCGGAGCCTGTCGCGCTGCCCATGGTGACCTCCTTCAGGCGCCCGCGGCCCGCCCGTGAGCGGACCGCCACGGGTCCCCCCTGACGAGACTCCTCCGCCCCGGCGGCCCCGGCAAGCCCGGCCGCCGCGGTCCGCCTCACGGGTGAGCCCACCGGGCCACCCGTGTCCGGCCGGGCGACCGGGCCGTTGCTGAGGGCATGATCTCAACACGTCGCATCGCCGCCGCCGTCGGTCTGGCCGCCGGGATCGCCGGCATCGCCGCACCCCAGGCGGACGCGGCGGGCACCGGCGTCCCCGTCGTCGGAAAGCTCGCCGCCCTCTCCACGCTGGACTCGCTCACCGCCGGTGACATCCCGGCCCCGTACCGCGACCGCGTGCCGAAGGTCAGCGAACAGGTGCAGGAGCTGAAGCACTTGCGCGAACTGAACCAGCTGCGTCAGGTGGAGCAGGTCGTCGCCCCCGCGGCGCCCCTGCTCGGCCTGGTGAACGCCGTCCCCGTCCGCCTGCGCTGACCCCCGCCCGCGCCGCGGCCGACGGCGGCCGGAAAGATCCGCGATCATGTGCGTGACCCTTCCCGCTGCCGGCCGGCCGCGTCGTAGGGTCGTCGGCGAAGGCATTCGATGAAGGGACAGGCCATGGCGCAGGAAGTACGCGGCGTTGTCGCACCGGGCAAGGACGAGCCCGTACGGGTCGAGACGATCGTGGTGCCGGACCCGGGACCCGGCGAAGCCGTCGTACGCGTCCAGGCCTGCGGGGTCTGCCACACCGACCTGCACTACAAGCAGGGCGGCATCTCCGACGACTTCCCCTTCCTGCTCGGCCACGAGGCCGCCGGCGTCGTGGAGTCGGTCGGCGAGGGCGTCACCGACGTCGCCCCCGGGGACTTCGTCATCCTCAACTGGCGTGCGGTGTGCGGGCAGTGCCGGGCCTGTCTGCGCGGCCGGCCCTGGTACTGCTTCAACACCCACAACGCCCGGCAGAAGATGACCCTCGCCGCCACCGGCCAGGAGCTGTCCCCGGCCCTCGGCATCGGCGCCTTCGCCGAGAAGACGCTCGTCGCGGCCGGCCAGTGCACCAAGGTCGACCCGGCCGTCTCCCCGGCGGTCGCGGGCCTCCTCGGCTGCGGGGTGATGGCCGGCATCGGCGCCGCGATCAACACCGGCGGCGTCGGCCGCGGCGACTCGGTCGCCGTCATCGGCTGCGGCGGTGTCGGCGGCGCGGCCATCGCCGGGTCGAACCTGGCCGGCGCGGCCCGCGTCATCGCCGTGGACATCGACGACCGCAAGCTGGAGACGGCACGCACCCTGGGCGCCACCCACACCGTCAACTCCAGGGAAACGGACCCCGTCGAGGCGATCCGCGAGCTGACCGGCGGCTTCGGCGCCGACGTCGTCATCGAGGCCGTCGGCCGCCCCGAGACCTACCGGCAGGCCTTCTACGCCCGCGACCTGGCCGGCACCGTCGTCCTTGTCGGCGTCCCCACCCCCGACATGAAGCTCGAACTGCCCCTGCTGGACGTCTTCGGCCGCGGCGGCGCCCTGAAGTCGAGCTGGTACGGCGACTGCCTGCCCAGCCGCGACTTCCCGATGCTGATCGACCTGCACCTGCAAGGCCGCCTGCCGCTCGACGCGTTCGTCACCGAGACCGTCGGACTCGACCAGGTGGAGCAGGCGTTCGAGCGGATGCACCACGGTGACGTGCTGCGCTCGGTGGTGGTGCTGTGATGACCGCGCGGATCGAACGCCTCGTCACCAGCGGCCAGTTCACCCTGGACGGCGGCACCTGGGACGTGGAGAACAACGTGTGGCTCGTCGGCGACGACCGCGAGGTGATCGTCATCGACGCCGCCCACGACGCCGAGGCCATCGCCCGCGCCGTCGGCGACCGCCGGCTGACCGCCATCGTGTGCACCCACGCCCACAACGACCACGTCAACGCGGCGCCGCGCCTCGCCGACCTGACCGGCGCCACGATCTGGCTGCACCCCGACGACCTGCCGCTGTGGCGGCAGACCCACCCGGACCGCGAACCCGACCGGCACCTCCTCGACGGCCAGGTCATCGAGGCCGCCGGCGCCGACCTCACCGTCCTGCACACCCCCGGACACGCCCCGGGCGCCGTCTGCCTCTACGACCCCGGTCTCGGCACCGTGTTCACCGGCGACACCCTCTTCCAGGGCGGCCCGGGCGCCACCGGACGCTCCTTCTCCCACTTCCCGACCATCATCGACTCCGTCCGTGACCGCCTCCTCACCCTGCCGGCCGGGACCAAGGTCCTCACCGGGCACGGCGACGCCACCACCATCGGTGCGGAGGCCCCGCACCTCCAGGAGTGGATCGAGCGCGGGCACTGATTCCGGGCGCCCGCCGGAACACCGACAGAAGATGTCCGGTATTCCCGTGAGAGTGGCAGGGCACAGCTCGCACGGCACACGGGAGGCAGGACATGACAGGACCGCTGGACGGCAAGGTGGCGCTGGTCGCCGGGGCGACCCGGGGCGCGGGCCGGGGCATCGCCGTGGAACTCGGCGTGGCCGGCGCCACCGTGTACGTCACCGGCCGCAGCACCCGCGCCCACCGCTCGGAGTACGACCGCCCCGAGACCATCGAGGACACCGCCGACCTCGTCACCGAGGCCGGCGGCCGGGGCATCGCCGTACCGGCCGACCACCTCGACCACGCTGCCGTACGGCACCTCGTGGACCGGATCGCCGCCGAACAGGGCCGCCTCGACGTCCTCGTCAACGACATCTGGGGCGGGGAGCGACTCTTCGAGTGGGACACCCCCGTGTGGGAGCACGACCTGGACAAGGGGCTGCGGCTGCTCCGCCTCGCTGTCGAGACCCATGCCGTCACCAGCCACCACGCCCTGCCGCTGCTGCTGCGCCGGCCCGGCGGCCTGGTCGTGGAGGTCACCGACGGCACCGCCGAGTACAACCGCGACACCTACCGCGTGAACTTCTTCTACGACCTCGCCAAGGCGTCCGTCCTGCGCATGGCCTTCGCCCTGGGACACGAACTCGGGCCGCGCGGCGCGACGGCCGTGGCCCTGACGCCGGGGTGGATGCGCTCGGAGATCATGCTCGACACGTACGGCGTGCGTGAGGAGAACTGGCGGGACGCCCTGACACGCGAACCCCACTTCGCCATCTCCGAGACCCCGCGCTTCACCGGCCGCGCCGTGGCAGCCCTGGCCGCCGACCCGGACGTGGCCCGGTTCAACGGGCAGTCCCTCTCCAGCGGCGGCCTGGCGCGGGTGTACGGCTTCACCGACCTCGACGGCAGCCGCCCGGACGCCTGGCGGTACCTGACCGAGGTACAGGACGCGGGCAAACCGGCGGACGTCACCGGGTACCGGTGAACTCCCTGGCGGCGCCGGTAAATCCGGGTCCGCTTCGCTCCCGCACGGCCACGCACAGGGGCTGACGGGGCGTCAGAGCGAAGCGGCCGGCGCCCGCGGCACCCGGTCGGTGTCCGCCTCGGTGGTCCGCCAGTTGCTGAACGCCGCGCGCGGCCCGGGCACCCCGTCGTACACCGTCGGCGTCACGAACGCCTCCCCGGACGCGGCGACCACCCGGGCCAGCCGCGCCACCCGCTCCTCGGACGGGTCCGCGGCGAGGGTGAAGCAGACGACGTTGAGCCGCACCGGGGCCAGCAGGCTGAGGCCCGGCAGCGCCTCGATGCCCGCGCCCAGCCGGCGGGCCAGCGCCACATCGCGCTCCACGATCTCCCGGTGCCCGGCCCGGCCTAGGCCACCAGCGAGAACCAGGCCGGCAGGGCCCGCAGCCGGCGCGAGTTCTCCGAGGTCAGACGCAGGAACTCCGGTTCGCCCGCGGGCAGTTACAGATACGGCGAGACGTTGTGGAACACCGCCACCTGCGGATCGCGGCGCCGGGTGAACTGAACGGCCGCGTCATAGGGCACGTTCAGCCATTGCGCAGGTCCACGCAGACCGAGTCGGCCGCGTCCAGCCCGTCGACCAGCGCGGCGTATCGCGGGCTGAGCGCGGCGAACGCGCCGAACGCCCCGTCCACGTGCGGCCAGAAGTCGTACCGTTCCTTCAGTGCGGCGATCGCCCGCAGATCGTCGAAGTCGACGGTGTTCACGGTGCCCGCGTTCGCGACCACGATCACCGGCCGGCCTGCCCGCTCGGCCAGCGCGGCCTCCAGCGCGGCCACGTCGACCGCCTCCCGCCCGCCCGGCAGCAGCGGCACCCGCCGCAGCCGGTCCCGGCCCGGGCCCAGCACCGGCATCGCCTTCGCGACGCTGGAGTGCGGGCCCGCTCCAGCTCCTGGGCCCAGGAACCGCCCGCCCCCGACAGGTTCTGGTCGAACGCGGACGTCAGCCAGTCCCCGGCGACGGACGCGGGTGTCGCCCCACCGGTGACGAAACAGAGGTCGCGCGGGCCGGCGGAGCCGGAGAAGCCGGGCGCCCACCGCTCGGCGAAGCGGGCGGGGGCGCCCTCGCCGCCCCCCCCTCGGCCGGCAGCGGCGCCCGCCCCGGCACCGGGCCGGACGCGGCGACCGGCCGCCCGGCCGGCCCCGCCATCTCGCGGGCGGCGACATCACGGGCGGCCTGCAGCAGTTCGGAAAGCCGGGCGAGATCACCGGCGAGCGTACGGTCCATGCGCCGCACCCTAGGCCGCGCGGGCCGCCCCCCGCCCGGTCCACTTCGCGACAAGTGGACCGGACGAACCGGGCACCGGCCCGCCGGCTCCGGCTGCCGTGCACGGCGGCTCCCGAGACCTCGACCCGGGCGGCGGGGCTGTCCGGGGTGTGCGATACGGTCTGGACTTCACCGTTTCGTCACAGCCTGACCGGAACCACAACCATGCCCTCCCCGGCCGCGTCTAGTAGTCCGAGACCGCGGGAATCGAGCTGGGGAGCACCCGGGAGGACCGGGCGAGCAGACCAGGAACCGGAAGGAGAGAGGCCGCCATGGGGGGCATACGCAGACGAGGCGTCGTAGGGCTGGGCGTGACGGGGCTGGTGGCGCCGCTCGCGCTCGCCTTCACCGCGGCACCGGCCCAGGCCGCGAGCTGTTCCACGAGCACCGGGCCGTACCAGAAGCAGGTGGAGAAGTTCCTGGGCCGGCCGGCCGACGGCAGGCAGTCCGCCGCCGACTGCACGGCGATCCGGGCGTTCCAGGCCAAGCACGGCATCACCCCCACCATCGGCTACGCCGGTCCGGTCACCTGGGGCGTGATGGACCTCATGAACAAGCAGAAGGCCGTCGGGAACAAGCCGAACAAGGACGGCAAGTGCCCGGTGAACAAGGGCCGGATCGCCTGTGTGAACCTCACGCTCCAGCTCAGCTGGATCCAGGACGGCAAGAAGCTGGTCTACGGGCCCGTGCCGGTGCGCACCGGCCGTGACCGCAACGAGACCCGCACCGGCCTGAAGAAGATCTACTGGCGGGACATCGACCACGTCTCGAACCTCTACGACGTGCCGATGCCCTACAGCCAGTTCTTCGACGGCGGCCAGGCCTTCCACTCGGTGGGCATCAGCGTGTGGAACCCGCCGGGTTCGCACGGCTGCGTCAACATGACGAAGAAGGACGCCAAGAAGTACTGGTCGCTGCTGAGGAACGGCGACGACGTCTTCGTCTACGGCCGCAAGCCGGGCACCTGAGCCCGGACCGGTCCCGTCAGACCGCGGGGGCGTCCCCGAGGTCCGGGATCTCCAGCCGTACACCGCCCTGCCGTGCCGACTCGTGCGCGACGATGCCCGGCAGGGTGTAGCGGGCGGCCACCCACGCGTTCACCGGCGGCAGTGTGCGCCGGGTCACGGCGGTGACGAAGTCGTCCACCAGGAAGTGGTGGCTGCCCTCGTGCCCGTTGGGCAGGTGGTCGAACTCACGGGGCAGCCGGGACCGGTCGTGCACCGGCGCCGAGCCCGAGGTGAAGGCCGCGCGCAGCTCGGGCGCGACAGCGGCGAGGGACGGGTCGTCGGGTGCGACGGCCCGCTTCGGCTCCAGCAGCTCGGTGATGTCCTCGACACCGCCGCGGTCCTGCCACAGGGCCACCGTGGCGAGCTGCTCCATGCTGGCCTCGGTCCCGAAGAACCGGAACCGGGACTCGCGCAGGTACGCGGGGTAGCCGACCCGCCGGAACTCGTTGGTGCGGAACGATCCGCCGCCCGCCACCTCGAACAGCGCGGTGGCATTGGACACGTCGTTGTCGAACATGCTGACCGAGCGGTCGAAGACGCCGTCGGCGCCCTCGTCGCGGACGCCGATCGCCGACACGCTCACCGCGTGCGTCCGCCAGGCCCCGAGCACCCCGCCCACCGAGTGCGTCGGGTACAGCAGCGGGGGATAGCTGGCCGTCGCCCGCCAGTTCTCGCCGCCGCTGTACCGGTAGGCGTCGTAGAAACCCAGGTCCATGTCGTGGACGTAGTCGCCCTCGGCGTAGAACACCCGGCCGAAGGCGCCCTCGGCGATCCGGGCGCGGGCCAGCACGGTCGCCGGGTGGTAGTGGCTGGTCTCGCCCATCATGTACGTCAGCCCGGTGGACCGGACGGTGGCGACGATCGCGGCGACCTCCTCGGCGGTGACCGCCATCGGGACGGCCGAGAACACGTGCTTGCCCGCGTTCAGCCCCTGCATGACCAGCGGACCGTGGGTCCAGCGCTGGGTGAAGACCGCGACCGCCTCGACGGCCGGTGACTCCAGCATCGCCGCGTACGACGGGAACGTGCCCGCGAGACCGTGCGCGGCGACGAGGCGCTCGGCGCGCTCGGGCAGGAGGTCGGTGACATGGACGTCCCGTACGCCGGGGTGGGCGTGGAAGAGCGCGGCGAACCGGCCGGAGAACTGCCCTGCGCCGACGATGCCGAGGGAGAAGGTCATATGGATCACTTTCGCGACGGGGGATTTTTCGCGTCAAGAGCGCGGCCGGTCACCCCCGGACGCGCGCGGGACCGCCGTTCTCCACGGATGCCCGCTGGGGGCTTGACACAGGGACGTGATGAGTAACACGGTCCGAAATGTCCGTATCGCTCGCACTTACTCACAGCGCCTTCACCTCGGTCGGCATATGCTTCACAGCATGTCCACCACTGTTGCAGCCGCCTCCGAGCGATCGGCCGCGGAGGTCAACGAGGAGATCCGGGCCCTGTGGCGCCGGTCGGGCGGGACACTGACCACCGAGCAGCGCGCGGAGTACCAGCGCCTCGTGATGGAGTGGGCCGCCGCGGCCCCGCGGTCGCACCGGGCCGCCTGACCGCCCCCCGCGCCGTACCGCCTGATCCGCGCCCACCACGCCGTACCGCCTGATCCGCGCCCACCACGCCGTACCGCCTGATCCGCGCCCACCGCGCCGTACCACCCAGGGCACCCGTCACGACACGGGTGCCCTTTTTCCGTCCGCCTCCGCCTCCCGGTCAGTTCCAGGTCGCCGAGCAGTGCCGCCGGTACGCCTCGCGGTCCCGCTCGGCCCGCAGGTACCGGGTCGCCGCCAGCGCGGCCAGACTGCCCGCGATGACCAGCAGCCCCGGCCCGGCGTTGCGGACGTCCGTCAGCCGGGCCGCAAGGGTACGGAGCGTGCCCGGGGCCGCCGCGCCCGACGAGGGCGTGGGGGAGGAGGCGTCCGCCCGGAGGCCGCCGCCCGGGTCACCCGCCGCCGGGACCAGCCGGACGCCCAGCGCCGACAGCGCCCCGGTCACCGGCTGGAAGAACGTCGTCCCGCCCGTCGTGCAGTCGCCGCTGCCGCCCGAGGTGACACCGAGCGCGATGCCCTCGGCGAACAGCGGGCCGCCGCTGTCGCCCGGTTCGGCGCACACCGTGGTCTCGACGAGTCCGGTGACCGTCCCCTCCGGGTAGTTGACGGTCGCGTCGAGCGCGGTGACCCGGCCGTCGCGCAGCCCGCTGGTGCCGCCGCTGCGGAACACCCGCTGTCCCACCGCGGGATCGGCCGCCCCGGTGATCCGCACGCCCTTGCCGCCGCCGACCGCCACCACGTCGGCACCCGCCCCCGCCGTGCCGCCGGAGTACCGCACGAGCGAGAGGTCACTGCCCGGGAAGGCGCTGTCGACCGTGGTGCCGAGCGGCCGGCCGCCCAGGCCGCCGGCGAACCAGGCGGTCCCGGCGGGCCCGCAGTGACCGGCCGTGAGGATGAACTCGGACCGCCCGTCGGTGACGTTGAACCCGGCCGAGCAGCGCCCGCCGGCCGACAGGATCGGCCGGGCGCCGTTCAGCCGCGTGGTGAAGACGCCCTGCGTCCGCTCCATGTGCACGAAACCGCCGGCCCGGTGGGCGACTCGGCCCAGCCGGGACCAGTCACCGGCGGACACCGTGCGGTCGGCCCGCACCACGACCCGGTTGGTCCGGTAGTCCACCGCCCACGCCGTGCCCGGCACCCGCGGCGCCGAACGCAGCGCCGCCGTCGCCGACTTCAGCTCGTCCATGCTGTGCGCGACGGTCCTCGCCCCGGCCCCGGCCCGGCGCACCGCCCGGGCCGCGGCGCCGTCGGTCACCGCCACCACCGCCCGCCCGTCGGCACCGATCCAGCTGCCCGCCGTACGGGCGGTGCCGAGCCGCGCCACCAGCGCCGCACCGGTGTCGCCGGGCCGTCCCGGCGCGGCGGCCGAGGCCTCGTCCGCCCCGGCGGCCCGGGCCACCATCGCGCCTCCCAGGAGGAGTCCGCAGGCCGCCGCCAGGCGTGTCACCCGTCGGACGACCCGTCGTCGTGCGTGCCGCATGCGAGGCTCCCGAAGCCGGACCCGCGACGCCCGTGCGGGCACCGCGGGGCCCCCGCCCGGGCGGGGGCCCGCTCCTCCATACGGCGCCCGGCGCGCGGGTGTTCAGCGGCGGTTGGGCTCAGTCCTTGCGGGCCACCCCGCCGAACATGGCGACCTCCGCCGGCTCCGGCCCGTCCGCGGGCTCCGGCCGCCACCGCGAGCAGGACACCACCCCCGGCTCCAGCAGCCGAAGGCCGTCGAAGAACCGGGTGACATCGGCGGGCGTGCGCTGGGTGAGCTTCGGGGTGCCGTGCTCGTTCCAGAACCGCACCGCCTCGTCCACGTCCGGCATCGACGGGCTGGTGATGGTGTGCGACAGCACCAGGTGGCTGCCCGCCGGCAGCCGGTCCGTCAACTGCCGTACCAGGCCGTAGGGATCCTCGTCGTCACCGATGAAGATGACCACGCCGAGCAGGATCAGCGCCACCGGCCGGCTGAAGTCCAGTGTCCGCGACGCGTGTTCGAAGATCGCGTCGACGTTGCGCAGGTCCTCGTCCAGATAGTCGGTACGGCCCTCGGGCGTGCTGGTCAGCAGGGCCCGCGCGTGCGCGAGGACCAGTGGGTCGTTGTCCACGTACACGATCCGCGACTCCGGCGCGATGCGCTGTGCCACCTCGTGGGTGTTGTCGGCCGTGGGCAGTCCGGTACCGATGTCCAGGAACTGCCGGATGCCCACCTCGCCGGCCAGGTGGCGCACCGCGCGGCCCAGGAAGAGCCGGTCGGCGAGCGCGTACTGCCCGATGCCCGGGTGCAGTTGGCGAATCCGGTCGCCGGCCTCCCGGTCGACCTCGTAGTTGTCCTTGCCGCCGAGCCAGTAGTTCCAGATCCGGGCGGTGTGCGGCTGGTCGGTGTTGATGCGGGCGCGCAGCGAGGCGGCGACGCCGTTGGCGGCTGCCGGGATGTCGGTCACGTGGGTCAGCTCCTGGAAGACTGGGGGCCTTTGACGGGCGGGTACACCGTGCGGGACGCAATCTAGCGCCCCGGCCGATCTTCGCCGTCTGGACCCCGGGCCCGGCGGGCGGGAGACTGCGCACATGGATCCCACACGACTCGCCCGGCTAGGTGCCGGCCCCTACCTGCTGCTGACCAGCTTCCGCCGGAACGGCACCCCCGTCGCCACCCCGGTCTGGGTGGTCCGGGACGGGGACACCCTCGGCGTATGGACCGCCGGCGACAGCGGGAAGGTCAAGCGGATCCGGCGCCGCCGGGATGTCCTCGTCGGCCCCTGCGACCGGCGCGGCAACCCCACCGGCGACCAGCTGCCCGCCACCGCCGAGATCACCGGCGCCGACACCACCGCCCGCTACCGGTACCTCATAGCCCGCAAGTACGGCGTCGTCGGCCGCCTCACCCTGCTGGGCAGCCGGCTGCGGCGCGGCTCGCGGGGCACGGTCGGCATCCGGGTGACCCTCGGCCAGTGAGGGCCACCCGGACGGCGGCCACATGGACGGCGCCGGACACCGAGTCCGCCGGCCCCGCGGCGCTTCCAGCGCCGGTTTCGCAGGTCCTACGACGCGCCGAGCACCGAAACCTTCGGTCCTACGGCGCGTCGAGCACCGTTTCTGCAGGCCCTACGACGCGTCTAGCACCGAAACCTTCGGTCCTACGGCGCGTCGAGCACCGTTCCTGCAGGCCCTACGACGCGTCTAGCACCGATCCCGTGGCCTCCAGGCCGCCGGCGCGCGGCTTGCCGGTCTCCGGGTCGAGCTGCCGGATCCGCACCGACTCGGCGGACTCCCGCACCGCGTCCTTGACCGTGGGCACGGTGAGGTCCACGCTCGTGCGGCCCGCCGGGATGTCCGCCCACAGCCAGAGCCAGGCCACCTTGGACAGCGGTCGCTCGGGGTCGGGCTTCTCCCCGGCCTGGTCCCGCAGCCAGGTCGCCGGCACGTCCTTGGTGGACAGCTCCGGAGCGGTGGCCTGCGCGAACCCGAAATAGGCGTCCATGTCCACGTCCACCGGCTCCGACAGCGTCACCCGCCACTTCAGCGACTGCCCCTCGGTCACCTTCGCGGCGACCGGCGTCAGCGTCATCGTGGGCGCCGGGTCGTCGTCGCGCACGGTGAGCCCGCCCCGGTAGGAGCCGACGACCGCGCCGCGGACCGCCTTGACCAGCACGTCGTGGGACACATCACGGCCGTAGCGGGTGTTGCCCCGCACCTCGACCGGCACATCCGCGTCATGACTGCCCGGACGCACCGTCACCAGCCGGTCCGTCGCCCGCCCGGTGACCGGGTCGACGACGTACACCCGGACCTGGCCGCTGCCGCCCCGGCCCGACACCCGCACCGGAACCCGGTAGGTGCGCGTGCCCGAGTCCCCCTCGGCCACGGTCGTCCGGCCGACGTCCACGCGCGGCAGCGCTTCCACGCGCACCGCGGGGGTCCCGGCCCGCCAGCCCCACGCGTCCATCAGCCAGGCCCGCCCCGAGGCCGAACGCGAGGTCAGCTCGAGGGACTTGACCGACCCCAGCTTGAGTCCGGCGCGGCCGGCCGCGGCCAGGGGCACCCGGACCTCCCGCGCCCAGTAGGAGGCGGTCCGCTCGCTGCCGGGCAGCCCGTCCAGCGTGACCTGGCCGAGACGGGCCTTCTTGCCGGAGGTGTCGGTCAGCGACACGTCCAGCCGCGTCCCCCGGGTGTTCGGCGGTACGAACACCCGCAGGGCCAGCGCCGTCGAACCCGACAGCGACACCGGCTTCTCGGGCGTCACCCGGGCAGGGCTGCCGGCGCGTGTCCAGTGCAGCGCGACCGCCTGCCGGCCGGTCTCCCGGTCGGTCTCCCACCGGGCGAAGTGCGGCGAGGCCCCCTTGGTGTTCGCGGCCAGGCAGCTGCGCGCCGGGCTCGGGTCGACGGCGGCGCACAGCTTGCCACCGGTCACCGACACCCCGCCGTCCGGCAGGAACCCGCCGCCCCGGCGGGCGCCCACCGCGTGGCTCAGCACCCGCGCCGGGTCCGCCGACGGCGCCCGCTTCCCGGAGCCGTCCAGCAGCGGCCGCACCCGGTCGTCCCCGGCGAGGAACAGCCGTGCCGCGGCGGCGATGTACGTGCTGCCGGCCCGGTGCTGCCGGTCGGCGGACAGCCGGGTCGCGGCCCGCTTGCCGCACACCGGGTCGGGGTGGCCCGGCTCGTCGTAGAAGTCGTCCTCGGCCGGCGCCGCGGCCTGGCCCGGCGTCCACTCCGAGTTGAAGAAGTTGTGGTTGGCGCCGATCACATACACCGCGCTGTGCAGCGCGCTGCCGTTGCCGACCGCGCGCGTGCCGTCGACGTACACCTCGCCCTGGAGGTCGGAGACGTCACCGTCGCAGCCCGGCAGGATGGTCACCGACGGCACGTCCGGCACCGGGTTCTGCCCGAAGACGGTCGGGCCGATGAGGACGGTGCCCCGGACGGTCCAGCGCACCCGCCCGTGGTAGCCGTCCTGGTCGGCGGGCGGCGGGGCCAGGCTGTCCAGCGCGGCCCGGTTGACGCCCTCGCCGCCCCGGGAGTGCCCGACCAGCAGCACCTTCGACAGATCGGCGCGGGGCGCCTCACGGACCGCCTGCGGCGCCGTTTGGGGGTGTGCGGCCCAGTCGGCCCACCGGGCCAGGTGCTGCCGCACCAGCGACGACCGGGCCTGCGCGCCGCCGTCCTCGGCCGCGAAGTCCTGCCCGTTGATGCCGTTGGCGGCGATGGACACGGTCACATAGCCCTGGGAGGCGAGCAGTTTCTGGTCGCGCAGATAGCCGCGGTGGCTCGGTATCGGCTTGGTGCCCGCCGTGCAGGGCCAGTCACCGCTGATCTCCCCGGGGCCCTTGTAACAGGTGGCGTGCCGGCCGTGCAGGAACAGCGCGAGGGGCCGCTTGCCGGCGGCGCCGACCGGCGCGACGACCACCGCGCGCATCTCCACCGGCTCCGGGAAGCCGGGCAGCCGGACCGAGTTCAGCGCGTACTCGCCGGTCCTGGTGCGATAGCCGCCGGGCTTGCCCGGGTCCACGGCGTTCGCCGGCAGCGGGGCGGGCGGCTGGACCGCCGGCGTGGCACCCCGCGCTTCCCGCGTGTCCAGCCGCCGCCCGCCGGACCAGACCTCCAGCCCGCCCGGCCGCGCGGCCGGCAGGATTCCGCGCAGCTCGGTCAACCGCCGTTCCCCGAGCGGAAGCCGGAAGGTGTGGCCGTCCGCCGCCGGCCGTGGCACGCCCAACAGGCGCCCTCCGGCCCGGAATTCGACCCGCGCGTCACCCATCGGCACCGGCCGGTCGGACCGCCACACCAGCTCCGGCGCCGAGCCGCCGCCGGTCAGCCGCCATCCCGGCGGCAGCGGCGTGCCCTCCCGGGCCGCCAACACCCCATCGACACCACCTGGTTGGGAGCCGGCGAACGCCACCCCCGGGGATGCCCCGGCCACCGCGAGCAACGCGGCGGCCATCACCCCTATGTGCCGGGCACGGACCACTGTTCCTCCTTGAACCCCGACCTCGGACGTCACGGGCGGCCCCGGACGTCCCTTCGCCCCCGGAGGATGGAAGGCGAAGGCTGTGGGTTGCCTGTGCGCGGCGGGTGATGGATCACATCGCGGGCCCGCACGGTCGGGCGCCGCGCCGGCCCGCCCGGCGGCCGGGACCGGGAGGGGCCCGTCGCCGCGCCCGTGACTGGACGCCCGGCGGCCGGGAAAGGCCCTTCGCATGAGCCGAACCCAGCCGCCCCTGCGCGCCGCAGTCGTCGGAACCGGGCACCGCGCCCGGCTGTTCACCCACGCACTCGCCACCCGGCCCGCCTACCGGGTGGCCGCCCTGTGCGACCCCAGCCCGACCCGCATGGCCTTCCACAACCGGCTGCTCGCCGAGGCCGGGGCGCCGCCCGCCGCCCAGTGGGACCCCGGCCGGTTCACCGAGATGCTGGAGCGGGAGGACATCAGCGAAGTCGTCGTCACCACCGTCGACTCCGCGCACGACCACTACATCGTGCCCGCCCTGCGGGCCGGCTGCCGGGTCGTCACCGAGAAGCCGATGACCGTCGACGCCACCCGCTGCGCCCGCATACTGGACGCGGTCCGCACCACCGACGGCTCCCTGACCGTCGCCTTCAACTACCGCTTCGATCCGGTGCACGCGACGGTACGGCGGCTGCTCGCCGAGGGCGCGGTCGGCGAGGTGCTGTCCGTGCACTTCGAGTGGCTGCTCGACGTCCGGCACGGCGCCGACTACTTCCGCCGCTGGCACCGCGACAAACGGCACAGCGGGGGCCTGCTGGTGCACAAGGCCGGCCACCACTTCGACCTGGTCAACTGGTGGCTCGGCGACGAACCCGCCGAGGTCTTCGGCTACGGCAGGCTCGGCTTCTACGGCCGTGCGGCGGGCGAACGCCACGGACTGCGCCGCCCCTACATCCGGGCCCACCGCGCCCCCGAGGCCGCCGACGACCCCTTCGCCCTGCACCTGGCGGCCGACGACACCCTGCGCGCCCTCTACCTGGACGCCGAGGGCGACGACGGCTATGTGCGCGACCGCAATGTCTTCGACGACGCCGTCACCATCGACGACGACATGGCCGTCCTGGTCCGCTACGCGCGCGGCGCCACGATGACGTACCACCTGACCGCCTACTCACCGTGGGAGGGCTACCGGGTGATGGTCAACGGCAGTGCCGGGCGGCTGGAGCTGGAGGTGGAGGAGAGCCGCTGGCAGCCGCCGGTCCCGGCGGGCGCGGGCGGCGGCGGCGCCGGGCACGGGGAGCGGGCCGCCGCGCACGCGGGCGGGGTACGGCTCACCCTGCGCCCGCTGTGGCAGCCGCCGGCCGAGCTGCCGGTGCGGGCCGCGCACGAGGCGCACGGCGGGGCGGACCCGCGCATGCTGGCGGCGCTGTTCGGACCGGCGCCGGGCCCGGCCCCCGCGCCGGACGGTCCGGGCCCGGCGCCGGACGGCTGTACCCCCGCGCCGGACGCTCGGCACCCGGACGCTCCGTACCCGGCGCCGACGGCCGGTGCGCGCGACGGGGCGCTCGCGCTCGCCGTCGGCCTCGCCGCCGATCAGGCGTGCGCGACCGGACGTCCCGTGGCGGTACGGGACGTGGTCCCGTCGCTGTGGAGCCGCTGAGACACCCGCACGGCGGTCAGGTCCAGGCCCGGTACGGCTCGTCCACCAGCTGGAAGACCGGTTCACCGCGCACCGGGTCCTTGGCGGTGGACAGCCGGACCCGGTCGCCGCTGTGGATGCCGACCGGCGGGCCCATGACCCGGCCGCGGACGACGAACCCCTCCGCCATCTCCACCAGCGACACATTGCGCGCCGCGGGGGTGTTGCGGTGCACCACGCTGGAGTGGCGGACCGTGCCGACCCCCTCGCTGCGCTCGGTGCGCAGTTCACTGCCCTGGCACACCGGACACAGCAGCCGGTGGTACATCGCGGTGCCGCACCAGGTGCAGCGCTGGAAGAGGAGGGCGTCCCGGGAGTCGGCGGCGGGGTCGAGAACACCCGTCGCGGAACCGGCCGCCGGCCCCGAGGTGCTTGCTGAGTGGTGGTACACGCTGGTCACTCCCTGCGCTCGGCCGGAAACCCGCGTGCCCGAGGGCGGACCGGGCACACGTGCGCACGGTCGGCGTGCCACCGTGCACGCCGCCAGGTTATGGCACTCAGTGTCACTCGTAAAGGCACTGCGTACCCCTAAAATCAGCCGATCCAAGCCCCTGAGGGGCTCGCCACAGGGGCGGTTCAGGGCCGTTCGAGCACCGTCTCCAGTTCCTGCACCACCCGCCACAGGGGGGCGTCCCGGCGGGAGACCAGCACCACCACGTCCCCTCCCGGCCCCGGCCCGGGACCGGCCGGGCCGCTCCGGACGGCCGGTGCGTCCGCCGGCCGCGCGTACGTCGTCTGCACATACGCCAGCGCGTGGTCCACGGCCGCGCCCGCGTCGCCCACGCCGTCGGACCGCAGCCAGGAGCGCAGGGCGTTGTTGTGCGCGGCGACCACCGCCGCCGCGATCACATCGGCGCGCAGTGTCCCGTCGGGCCGCCCGGCGAACCGCCCGCGCAGGTACTCGGCCAGCGCCCGCTCGTAGCGCCACACGACCGACAGCTCATAGGCGCGCAGCCCCGGCACCTGGCGGGTGAGCCGGTAGCGCTGCACGGAGAAGGCCGGGTTCTCGGCGTACATCCGCAGCACCAGCCGGGCCGCGTCGCACACCCGCCGCACCGGCTCGTGCTCCGGGCCGCTCGCCGCGAGGAAGGCGGTCATGTCGGCCAGGCAGCCCTCGTGGTCGGGGAAGACCACGTCCTCCTTGGAGGGGAAGTAACGGAAGAACGAACGCCGGCCCACCCCGGCCAGGGCCACGATGTCGTCCACGGTGGTCTGTTCGAATCCGCGCTCGAGGAAGAGCCGGAAGGCCGCCGCCACCAGGGCGTCCCGGATCGGCGGCCTCGCGGCCGGCACCGCGCTGCTGGAGCTCATGGACGGGAACGTAGCACCCGGACCGGCCTCCTGGCACTCAGTGCAGCCTGTGTGTCCGCTGAGGGTACTGAGTGTCGTTCCTCCCCTGCCCGGGGGCGGGGCCAAGGAGGCCGCACCCTGCGGCGTAACCTTTCTCCCACGCTCGCCGGCCCCGGCCCCGCACCCCCAGGAGACCTCTCATGCCCGCCGCACGACCCCGCCTGCTGTACGTCACCGACCTGGCGTACCAGGCCCGCGGGCGCCGCTACTGCGACGAGGACATCCACCTGACCGCCCGGCTGCGCGCCCACTTCGACCTGGCGCTGTGTCATCCGCTGGACGCGGCGGCCCTGATGGACGGCTTCGACGCCGTCGTGGTCCGCAACAGCGGGCCCGTCCTCGGCCACCAGCGGGAGCACGACGCCTTCCGCGCCCGGGCACTCGCCACCGGCACCCGTGTCTACAACCCGCTCACCGGGAAGGCGGACATGGCCGGCAAGCAGTACCTGCTCGACCTGACCGCCGCCGGGTTCCCCGTCATCCCGACCGTCGACCGCGCCGCGGACCTGCGTCTGCTGCCGGCCGCGGAACGGTACGTGGTCAAGCCGAAGCTGGGCGCGGACTCCCTCGGCCTGCGGATCGTGCCCGCCGCGGAACTGGGCGCGCTCGCCACCGGTGAGGTCCTCATCCAGCCCTGCGTCGACTTCGCCTACGAGGTGTCCTTCTACTTCGTGGACGACGACTTCCAGTACGCCCTGTACGCCCCCGACCCCGCCCGCCGCTGGGAGCTGGAGCCGTATCCGGCCACCGCCGCCGACCTGGAGTTCGCACGCCGGTTCATCGACTGGAACGCCCTCGGCTGCGGCATTCAGCGCGTCGACGCCTGCCGCGCGCCCGACGGCGGCCTGCTGCTGATCGAACTGGAGGACCTCAACCCCTACCTGTCCCTGGACGCGCTGCCGGAGCGGGACCGGGACGGCTTCGTCGCCGCGTTCACGGCGTCCCTGAGCCGGTTCGCGCGCGGCGAGACCGGCCCAGCCCGACCGTGACCCGCTGCCCGGCCCCCGCCGTGCCGGACAGGTCCCCGAACCTCAGCGTCAGTTCCGCCCCGGTGGCCGAGGAGACGAGGGTGGCCGGCGCGGACATCACCGCGGTGACCGGCCGCCGCCAGATCACCGTCAGGCCGGTGCGCACGCGCATCGGGTCGCTCACCACGATCACCGCCGTGCCGTCGGCCTGCTCGCAGACCACCACGCAGCACGGATCGCTCGCGGTGAGCGCGCCGGCCGTGCCGCCGAACCAGAAGTTCACCCCGGTGAACCCGGCCGACGGCACCGAAACACCCTGCTGTCGATTGGAGTTGGCGAGCACGTCCAGCCACCCGGAGTCCGCCGCCCGCGCCCGGGTGGCCTCCGCCGTCGCGCCCGGCAGCAGCACATAGGCGTACGTGGCGTCCGTCGGGTCGGTGCCGTGGTCGACGTAGAGGGTCTGATAGGTACGGGTCAGGACGTCCGTGGAGCCCCTCTTGTTGATCAGGCGCCAACTGCCGTCGCGGGCCTCGCGCAGCGCCCGTACCGTCGCCCCGCCCGGGAACACATATCCGCCGTGCCCGCCGAGATGCGCCCACTTCGCCCCGGTCAGCGTCCGGTGCCGGCGGGTGCCGGTGGACTCCACCGTGCCGTCCGCCGTGAACGGGGCGTCGCCCGCGGCACCGAGGTTGCGGTTGTCCACCGTCGTCTGCACGGCCGTGCCGTCGGCGCAGGTGATGCCCGCGCCGAGACACACCACCGCGTCGTCCAGGAAGAACCACGACTTCTTGGCCCGCAGCGACGACTGGAAACCCTTCAGATACTGACCCACCGCCGCCCGCTGCCCGTCGGTCGCCCCGCCCACCCAGCGCACGTCCGGCTTGACCCCGCCCCAGTCGCCGCCCGCCCCGTCCGCCAGTGCCTTCCGGGAGACCGTGGTACCCGGCAGCCGGTAGGGGTCGACGGTCGGCCAGAAGGCGTCGCCGTACTGATCGCCTCCGAACGTGGCGCCCCACCAGTACAGCATCCCGGAGCCGGTGTGCCAGCCGCGCAGGTTCTCCCCGTCGCCCGTCTCGTAGTGGCTGATCCTGCGGTCGGCCATGCTCAGCGACGCCGCCCAGCCGGGCCGGCGGTGGGTGGCCCGGGCCATGCACGGGAACAGCCGGTGCCCCGTCGGCTCGGGCACCGCCGGCACCGACGCGTCGTCCTGGACGCCCTTCAGCCGGGCCAGGTGCGGCACGCTCAGCGTCGGGTCGGCGAGCGGCGGGCTGCAACGGTCGCGCTCCATCCAGCCCTTCACCAGACCACGCCAGTGGGCGTTCTCGGCCGCGCCCGCACCCTGCCCGAGCAGCACGATCGAGGCGAGGACCGCGTGTCCGCGGGTATGGTCGTCATGCTGGAGACGGGCACCGGCCGCGCGCCCCCGGCTGATCGCCCGGCCCGAGACGCCGTCCATGACCAGCCCGTTGTACACGAACGGTGCCCAGGCCCGCTCCACCGCGTCGAACACGTGCCGCTGCCCGGGATCCGTCACCTCCCAGCCGGAGCCCGCCAGCAGCGCCAGCAGCAGGCCCAGCCCGCCGAGCAGCACCGAGCCGTAGGAGCCGGTGTACGGCACCGACCGGTGCTGGATGAAGGAACCGTCGGCGTAGAGACCGTCGCCGGAGGTGACGTACCGGAAGACGGGGGAGAGGGCGTCCCGGGCGAGGGCCACCTTGCCGGCGTCCGCCCCGACCACCCCGCGCAGCGCCAGCACCCGGCACAGGTCCACCCGGTTGGCGCCGGTGCTGTTCCCGGTGTAGCCGGCCACGACCGAGTCGGGCACGAAGTGGTCCACCGCGGTGAGGAAGCCGGTGCGCCGCGTGTCCGGCAGCGCGTCGTACAGCAGCACGCACAGGTCCAGCAGCGCCTGCGGGACGCCGATCTGCCAGGTGTACCAGTTGCCGTACGGGACCTGGCCGGCGTGGTAGACGTCGTCGTGGAGGTGGCCGAGCCCGGCGAGGAGCGCGTCGCGCACCCGCGGGGCGCCGGTCAGGCCGGTGCCCGGCTGGCAGTAGGCCTGCGCGAGCGTGCTCAGCCGCGCGTAACTGCTGTGCAGACGGGAGGAGGAGGCGTACGACCCGTTGTCGGCGTCCGGCTCCAGGTCCGCGTACACCAGGTCGGGCCACAGGGAGCCGGCGGCCGGGGCCATGGTGGCGAGGTACCGGCCGGCCGTGCCGCCCAGGGCGGCGAGCCGGGACCGGAAGGGTTCGGCGGCGGGGTCGAAGCCCTCGCCGAGGATCAGGGTGCGCCACCTCGCCCGGAGCGCCGAGAACTCGTCCGGCGCGGTGAACGCCCAGGTGGTGCCGAGGCCCAGCACGGCGGCGGTGCCGGAACCGGCGGCCAGGAAGGAACGGCGTGACCAGGGGCGTGACCAGCGAGACGTCATGATGGCGCTTTTAGCACGAGGCCGGTCCGCTCCGGAGACGACACGCGTCGCCCGCCCGCGGCCGCGCACGGGCTCCGGCGACGATTCGGGAACGGTACGCGGGGCACACCGCCAGCAGGAACCACACCCCTCCGGCCGAGCGGGCCGGACCGGGCGGCGACGGACGGGAGCGGAGCACATGGGCGACGAGAGCGGTACGGAGAACGCGGACGGCGCGCCGGCCGGCGGCGGGCAGGTGGCGCGCGCCGGGGACCTCGACGGCTTCTTCGACCGGATGGACCCCGACATGTGCGTGGTCACCGCCGTGGCGGGCGGCGAGCGGGCCGGGTGCCTGGTGGGCTTCGCCTCGCAGTGCTCCATCCGGCCGCCCCGGTTCGTCGTGTGGCTGTCCAAGGCCAACCACACCTACCGCGTCGCCCGCGCCGCACGGCACCTCGCCGTCCACCTGCTCACCCGCGACCAGCGGGACCTCGCCGAACGCTTCGGCGGCCGGACCGGCGACGAGGTGGACAAGTTCGCGGGGCTCGCCTGGCGGGAGGGGCCGGCCGGCGCCGCCGTGCTGGACGAGGTGGCGGCCTGGTTCGTCGGCACCGTCGTACACCGCGTCGACGGCGGCGACCACGTCGGCCATGTGCTCGACCCCGTCCAGTGGGGGGAGGGCCGGCCGGGACCACTGCTGCGGCTCTCCGACGCCGCCACCATCGAGGCGGGCCACCCCGCCTGAGCCGGCGGCTAGGTGTCCGTCTCCGCAGGCGTCGCCGCCGCGTCCTGCACCTCTTCCAGTGGCATTCGGATGTCCAGCACGCACACGTCGTCGCGCCGTTCGTCCGCGAGCAGCGCCGCGAGCAGCGCGTCCAGCGAGCCGGACTCGCCGCAGCCGTGCGCCCGCACCGCCTCGGCCAGCCGGGCGAAGCCCGCGTCGAGGCCCTCGCCGGGGCGCTCGACCAGACCGTCGGTGTACAGCAGCAGCCGGTCACCGGGTTCCAGCCGCAGTTCCAGCGACTCGTAGACGGGGGCGCCCGTCGCGCCGAGCAGTATGCCGCGGGGGCGGTCGAGGAAGCGCGCCTCGCCCCGGCGCACCAGCAGCGGCGGCGGGTGCCCGGCCTGGGCCCAGGCCAGCACGTGCCGGTCGGGGTCGTAGCGGGCCAGGACCATGGTGGCGGTGATCTGGCCGTCACGGGAGTTCAGCAGCAGCTGGTTGAGCCGGGCCAGCGCCCCGGTGAGCGAGGAGCCGGTGCTGACCATGCCCTTCGCGGTGAACCGGAGCTGGGCCATGGTGGCGACGGAGTCGATGCCGTGGCCCGCCACGTCGCCGACCACGAACAGCGCGTCGCGGTCGGGCAGCTCGACGGCGCTGAACCAGTCGCCGCCGACGTGGATGCCGGCCTGCGCGGGCAGATAGGCGACCTCGACGCGCAGCCCGGCCAGCCGCACCGGCTTGCTGGGCAGCGGCAGCAGGGCGTGCTGGAGCCGGGCCGCCAGCGCGCGCTCGGCCTGCAGGGTGCCGCGCTGGAGCAGCATCGTGCGCTCGCTCTCCACCAGCGCGAGCTCCGCGCTGCGCTGCGCGGTGAGATCCTGCACGAAGCCGTGGACCTCGACGGGGGTACCGTCGGGGGCCGGGACCGCCTCCGCGACCATCCGCAGGTGCCGCACGCCCGCGGCCGTCTCGGTCCGGAACGGCACGTCGAGGGGGCGCCCGCGCGAGACGAGGCCGGCGATCGCCCGGGCCAGCGGCCGGGTGTCCTCCGGCCGGGCCAGGCCGGGCAGCCGTTCCAGCGGCAGCGGCGGCTGGTCGGCGCGCAGGCCGAGCACGGTGTAGGTCTGCGCGGCCCAGGCGATCTCGCCGGTGAGCAGGTTCCAGTTCGCCCAGCCGAGGTTGCCCAGCCGCTGCACATCGGCCAGCCGCTGCTCCTGCCGGTCCCACGGGTCGTACCGCAGCCAGGTCAGCACCAGGCCCTCGCCCAGCGGTGCCGCCCGGACCGTGTAGGTGGCGGTCACCGGCGCCGGGACGGTCGCGTCCTGGTAGGCGAACGGCTCGCTCTCGTACGTCACCCCTGTCTCCAGGGCCCGCAGACAGCCCCGCCACAGGGGAGCGCCCGCGACCGCCGGGTAGTTCTCCAGCAGGTGCCTGCCGACCAGGTCCCGGCCGGTCCGGCCGAACACGTCGGTCGCCTCCGGGGTGGCGGCGGCGATCCGGTAGTCCGTCACCTCGCCGGAGGCCGTGCGCAGCGGGGTCAGCAGCACCGCCTGGCCCGGCAGCGCGTCGAACACCTCCTGCACGGTCCGCGAGACGTCCCCGGCCCCGGCGTCGCGCGGGCTGTCGAAGGCGCGCAGCCGGCCCGCGCACAGCCGCGCCACGGCCCGCAGCAGCTCCCGCTCGCGCGGCGTGAACGGCGCGTCGTGCCGGCGCAGCACCCCGAGGGTGACGCGCGCGGTGCCGCCCTCGGGGACGGGCAGCCAGGCCCGGGTCAGCCACCGCTCAGGCGGCCCGATGAGCAGGTGGCGCGCGCGGTCCTCGGCGGGACGCTCCAGCCAGTACGGCCGCCCGGACCGCAGTGCCTCCAGCGCGGGCAGGCCGGGCAGCGGCGGGACGTGACGCCACTGGGAGGCGAGGGCGGCCTCGACTCCGGCGTGGCCGATCAGGGCGAGCCCGTCCTCGGGCAGCCGTTCGTACAGCAGCACCGCGTCGGCGGCCACCTCGGGCGCCAGCCGGTCCAGCAGACAGCCGGCCAGCTCGTGCGGCGAGCCGACCCGGACCAGGGCCCGGCCGAGGGCTTCCAGCACCTCCGCGGCGTCCCCGGCGCCCACGGGCACGCTCTCACCGGCACCGGCACCGGCACCGGCACCGGCACCGGTAGCGGCGGACGCGGGCGGGGGTGCCGGGCGGGCGGGCCGCTCGCTGGGCGGCGGCAGCGCGCCGAGGGTCAGCCAGCACTGTTCCAGGAGCGAGCGGTTGCCGTCCTCGGCCCGCTGGAGGAGTTCCTCGTGAGCGGCGTCCGGCGCGCAGCCGGAGACGGCCATCAGCACGCCCTTGGCCCGCTCCACGACGGCCGTGGTGGCGGCCAGCTCCCGCAGCCGCTCCAGCTCGGCGCGCTGCCGGGCGACGACCTCGGCCGGTGCCGCCGGCTCCGGACCGGTGGCGGGGTCGCCCGGAAGCAAAGGCTCGCTCGTCACGCGTCGAGCATCGCACACCAGGGCCGCTCGGATCACTCGTCTGCCGGGCCCCGGTTCCGGTGACCGCCGTATGAGCCCGGGAGGCCGGGGCCGGGGTCAGCGGGCGGTGCCGCGGGCGGCCAGGGCCGCGCTGACCACGCGGACGCTGCGCGCGATGTGCTGGAGCTGGAGTACCTCCGCGGCGTACAGCTTGATCGTGTGTTCGATCACCGATTCGGGCAGTCCGAGCACCGGCAGCTCGGTCCGCGCCGTCTGCAGGGCGGTCCGGGCGACCCGGATCTCCTGCTGCACCTGGATCTGCGCGTGCCGGGCGAGCAGGACCGGGTGCCGGATGAGTGCCGGGTAGCCGGCGTAGCGCGCGGGGATCAGCTCGCGCAGCCACTTGACCGCCGATCGTTCCCAGTCGTAGCTGCCCGGCGTCTTGACCTGACAGGGCCAGTCTTGGCTGATGCGCGTGCTGGTCAGGGGCATGATCATCGCTTCCGGTGGGCGGCGTCCGGAGGGCAGTATTTATATATGCCTAGCGCTTTGCAAGACGTATGAAAACATTCATACGTCTTATGCGGTGAATCATCCCCGTCCCGGAGGCCGATGGCCGCAATATCTTCACGACTGCCCGATCTCCACGACGGCCCGGCACGGGCGGGAGGAACCGGCCGTACGCTCGCCGGTCAGTCCCGGAGGAAGAACTGGTGCTGCTCCGACAGCTGCTCGTACTTCTCCAGCCGGGCCTGGGTGCGCTCCGGATCGGCGTCCGTCATGGCCTGGAGCAGCGCCGCCGCCAGCACCCCGGGTGCCGCGTAGGAGTCAAACACCAGCCGCGAACCGGTGCCGGTGGCGAAGGTGACGTCGGCCTCGTCGGCCAGCGGCCCCAGCGCCAGGTCCGTCACCAGGGCGACCTTCAGGCCCGCGGCCCGCGCCACCCGGACGGCTTGCAGCGTCTCCTGGGAGTGCCGGGGCATCGCGAAGGCCAGCACCCAGTCGCCGCCCGCCTCACGGGCCTGCGACAGCGCGTCGTAGGCCACGCTGCCGCCGCGGGTCACCAGCCGCACGTCCGGGTGGATCCGGCGGGCGGCGTAGCCGAAGTACTCGGCGAGGGACACCGAGATGCGCAGCCCCAGCACGGTCAGCGGGGCGGAGCGGGACAGCTCGCGGCCGACCCGGATGACCCGGTCGGGATCGGCGAAGTCGCGCCGCAGGTTCTCCAGGTTGGCGATCTCGGCGTCCACGGCCGCCTGGAGCTCGTTGGCCCGGTCCTCCTCGCCGGGCCCGCCCGCGAGGCCGCTCAGCGCGATCGACTGGAGCCGCTCCCGCAACGCGGGGTAGCCGCTGAAGCCGACGGCGGCGGCGAAGCGGGTGACGGAGGGCTGGCTGACCCCGACCCGGTCGGCCAGCTCGGTGATCGACAGGAAGGCGGCCTCGGTGAGGTGCTCGATCAGGTACTGGGCGATCCGCCGCTGCCCCGGCGACAGGCGCGGCCCGTCGAACAGCTCCCGCAGCCGGGAGGTCGGGGCGGCCTCGGTCTGGGGGGCGGTCCGGCCCGAGGTGATCGCTGACGCCTGCGCACGTGCCTGCTGCGGCGAGGGCACCGGTCGGCCTCCTTTGTCTGCCACGATCACTCAACATAGCTCACCGACCCTCGTGACCAGGGGGTTGAGGCGGGACTGGCAAGCCCCACCGCGCCTGGACAGGCTTCAATGAGCACGGAGACATGGATGAGCCGCCAACCCGGGCCACTACGACATCGCGGGCGCCACCCGGCTGTGTGATACGGACCGAGGATCTCCGAGCAGACGAACAGCGTCATCAGTCTGCCGTTCCGGCTCTCGGAGTCCCTCTTACGTTCGTGCAGTACGTCCCTCTTACGTTCGTGCAGTACACGATCGGCCGGAGACGGGACGGCAAGCGCACTCGCGAGAGCCGGGGCCAGTCGGCCGGGAAGTCACCGCTGGACGGAGAGCGCGGCGCTCACACCGAGCAGCCCTTCCAGTTCAGCCACCGTGGACGCTTCGTCCGTCGCGAGGACGGCGGTGATGCCCAGGGCCTCCGCCGGTGGGAGGTTCCGAGGGTGGTCGTCAACGAACACGCATGCCTGTCCAGGCAGCCCGAGGCGTGCCAGCGTCAGCTCGTAGATGGCAGGGTCGGGCTTCGCCATGCCGACCTGCTCGGAGATGACGTGCACGTCGAAGAGGTCCCAAACGCCGGCGTGCTCGTACGGGTTGAAGGGGGCCACGCCGAAGCTGTTCGACAAGAGAGCGAGACGGTGTCCCGCGTCCTTGGCGGCACGCGCGAGCGCGGCCATACGCCGGGCCGCGGGCACCGCGGACCAGGCCCGACCCATCAGGTTCTCCGGTGCGACATGGTCACCGAGAAGGGCCGCGGTGCGCTTGTTCCACTCCTCCTGGTCGATCTCACCGACCTCCAGCGCCGCGTACAGCCGCCGGCCCTCAGGGTCATCGTTGAGCGTGGCACGCCACGCTTCCGGGCGAAGCCCCTCAGACTCGCACCAAGTTCGGTGCACGGACCGCGGATCGGCGGTCAACACCCCGGCGAAGTCGAGGATGAGCCCCTGCATGGCCGGCTCGGCCGTGGCACCCATGGGTTGCGGCATGCTGGTCGCTTCCTCTCCCTTGCCCTCACGAAAAGCCACCGCGCACGGACGGGGTGGATGCCTGCAAGCCTTGCGCGCTCTCACCGCCGCTGAAGTCCACCGATGACCCCCGCATGCCCTCCGGCTTCTCCGCTTCGCCCGGTATGAGGGGCGCCCAGTGAAACAGGGGTCCGGTGGGGTGTCCGGCATCAGTCGGTACGGTCGTCGCTGTTCAGGCGGCCTGGGCTTCAGCCGGCCTCAGATCTCATGGAGGCCGGGCGGCGCAGTTCGTCTGCCGGAACACGCGGTGGCCGGTACCAGCAGGTCCGCCCGTTCCCGGGTCGACGCGACCAGGTCGGCGTTGCGCTGGTCCGGGCCCCGCACCCAGGCCACCGCCGCCGCGTGCTCCTTGCCGAACTCCTCGTGCCGGGCGACCAGTCGGCGGATCCGCTCCGCCTCGTCGATCTCGCAGAACCACACCTCGTCCAGGCACGGCCGCACCCGCGCCCACGAACCCTCGGTCAGCAGCAGGTAGTTGCCCTCGGTCACGACCAGGCGGACCTCGGGCGGCACCGGGATCGCGCCCGCCAGCGGCTGCTCCAGCACCCGCTCGAACCCCGGTGCGTACACCACTTCGCCGCTCTCCTCGCGCAGCCGCCGCAGCAGCGCCGCGTACCCGCCCGCGTCGAAGGTGTCCGGGGCGCCCTTGCGGTCCCGGCGGCCCAGCCGGTCCAGTTCGGCGTCGGCGAGGTGGAACCCGTCCATCGGTACCTGCGCGGCCCACCGCGGCCCGTCACCGTTCAGGGCGTCCACCAGCCGCTCGGCGAGGGTCGTCTTGCCCGCGCCGGGGCTGCCCGCGATGCCGAGCAGGGCGCGCCGACCGTCCCGGGGCAGCGCGCGGGCACGGGCGAGGAGGTCGTCGAAGGTCCGCGGTACGCGGTCGGTGGTCACAGGCACACCGGAAAGTGTGTCACCACCCGCGGGGAGCACATGTGGTGTGCGCCACCCACTGGAGTGCCCCGGACGGGGAACAGTCCTCGGTATGACTCAGCTCGGTCTGCCCGACACCATCCAGGCCTGCCTCTTCGACCTCGACGGGGTCGTCACCAGGACGGCCGTCGTGCACGCGGCGGCCTGGAAGGAGACGTTCGACGCGTTCCTGCGCGGCTACGACGGCGAGCGGGGGCGGCCGTTCGACGCCCACGCCGACTACGACGAGTACGTGGACGGCCGCCCCCGCGCCGACGGCGTCCGCGCCTTCCTCGCCTCGCGCGGCATCCACCTGCCCGAGGGCGAGCCCGGCGACCCGCCCGACGCCGCCACCGTGCACGGCCTCGGCAACCGCAAGAACGAGCTGCTGCTGGAGAAGATCCGCACCGGCGGCGTCGAGGCGTACGAGGGCACCCTGCGCTATCTGGAGGCCGTGCGCGCCGCGGGCCTGCGCACCGCGATCGTCTCCTCCAGCGCCAACTGCCGGGACGTGCTGCGCTCGGTGGGCGCCGAGCACTTCTTCGACGTACGGATCGACGGCGTGGTGGCGGCCGAGCGGCATCTGCCGGGCAAGCCCCGCCCCGACACCTTCCTCGCCGCGGCCCGGGACCTGGGCGTCGAGGCGTCCCACGCGGCCGTGTTCGAGGACGCGCTGGCCGGCATGGACGCGGGCCGCGCCGGCGGCTTCGGCCATGTGGTCGGCGTGGACCGGGTGGGGCAGACCGACGCGCTGTACGCGCACGGCGCCGACATCGTCGTCAAGGACCTGGCCGAACTGGGAGGCAAGCGGTGATCACCGACCGGTCGTACGCCGTCGAACCCTGGACCGTCCGGGAGACCGCCCTCGATCTCGGCGTGCTCGCCCAGAGCGAGTCGGTCTTCGCGCTGTCCAACGGGCACGTCGGCTGGCGCGGCAACCTCGACGAGGGCGAGCCGCACGGCCTGCCCGGCAGCTACCTCAACGGCGTCCACGAGGTACACCCGCTGCCGTACGCGGAGGCCGGCTACGGCTACCCGGAGTCCGGACAGACCGTCATCAACGTCACCAACGGCAAGATCATCCGGCTGCTGGTGGACGACGAGCCGTTCGACCTGCGCTACGGCCGGCTCGTCGCCCACGAACGCGTCCTGGACCTGCGCCGGGGCGTGCTGGAGCGCACCTGCGAATGGACCTCCCCGGCCGGCTCCACGGTCCGGGTGCGCTCCACCCGGCTGGTGTCGCTCGCCCAGCGGGCGGTGGCCGCCGTCGCCTACGAGGTGGAGGCCGTCGGCGACCGCAGCCGGGTGGTGATCCAGTCCGAACTGGTCGCCAACGAGAGCCTGCCCGAGCCCGACGGCGACCCGCGCGCGGCCCGCGCCCTGAAGTCACCGCTGGAGCAGGAGGACGACTTCGCCTCCGGCAACCGGCTGCGGCTGGTGCACCGCACCCGGCGCAGCGGCCTCAGGGTCGCCGTGGCCGCCGACCACGTCGTCACCGGCCCCGAACGCACCACCACCCGCAGCGAGAGCGGCATCGACGTGGCCCGGCTGACCGTCACCTCCGTGCTGGAGCCGGGACAGACGCTCCGGGTGGAGAAGCTGGTCGCGCACGGCTGGTCCGGCGCCCGGTCGCTGCCCGCGATGGCCGACCAGGTCGACGCCGCGCTCGCCGCCGCGGCGCACGACGGCTGGCAGGGCCTGCTCGACGGCCAGCGGGCCTGCCTGGACGACTTCTGGGCCGGTGCCGACGTGGAGGTGGAGGGCGACGAGGAGATCCAGCAGGCCGTCCGGTTCGCGCTGTTCCACGTGCTCCAGGCCGGGGCCCGCGCCGAGCGGCGGGCGATACCGGCGAAGGGACTGACCGGCTCCGGCTACGACGGGCACGCCTTCTGGGACACCGAGATGTTCGTGCTGCCCGTGCTCACCCACACCGCCCCACAGGCCGTCGCCGAGGCGCTGCGCTGGCGGTACAGCACCCTGGACGAGGCCCGCGAACGGGCGGTCCAGCTCGGGCTCGCCGGGGCCGCGTTCCCCTGGCGGACCATCGCCGGGCCGGAGGGCTCCGCCTACTGGCCGGCCGGCACCGCCGCCTTCCACGTCAACGCCGGCATAGCCGACGCCGCCACCCGGTACGTCGAGGCCACCGGCGACACCGACTTCGAACGGGAGACCGGCCTGGAGCTGCTGGTGGAGACCGCCCGGCTGTGGCGGTCGCTCGGCCACCACGACACCCACGGCGTCTTCCACCTCGACGGCGTCACCGGCCCCGACGAGTACAGCGCGGTCGCCGACGACAACACGTACACCAACCTGATGGCCCGGCAGAACCTGCGCGCCGCCGCCGAGGCCGCCGAGCGCCACCCCGACCGGGCCCGGCACCTCGGCGTGGACGAGGAGGAGAGCGCGGCCTGGCGGGACGCCGCCGACGCCATGCACATCCCCTACAACGACGAACTCGGCGTCCACGAACAGCACGCCGGGTTCACCCGCTACCAGCGCTGGGACTTCGACGCCACCCGCCCCGACCAGTACCCGCTGCTGCTGCACTTCCCCTACTTCGACCTCTACCGCAAACAGGTCGTCAAACAGGCCGACCTGGTGCTGGCCATGTACACCTGCGGTGACTGGTTCGAGCAGGAGTACGACGAGGAGCAGATCGCCCGGAACTTCGCCTACTACGAGCCGCTGACCGTCCGCGACTCCTCCCTGTCCGCCTGCTGCCAGGCCGTCGTCGCCGCCCAGACCGGCCATCTGGACCTCGCCTACGCCTACACCGCCGAGGCCGCGCTGATGGACCTCGCGGACCTGGAGCACAACACCCGGGACGGGCTGCACATCGCCTCGCTCGCCGGCACCTGGATGGCGCTGGTCGCCGGGTTCGGCGGCATGCGCCGCGACGGCGACCGGCTGCGGTTCGCGCCCCGCCTGCCCGAACGGCTGCGCCGCCTCGCCTTCCACGTCGCCTTCCGCGGACGCCGACTGCGCGTGGACATCGGCGCGGACAAGGTGACGTACGCGCTGCTGGACGGCGAGCCCCTGACGCTCCGTCACCACGGCGAGCCGTTGACGGTCAACACCGACGAGCCGGCGGTCCGCCCCGTACCACCGGTGGTACACCGGCCCACCCCCACCCAGCCGCGGCACCGGGCACCGAACGCGGGCGGGGGGCGGTGAATCGCGGAGCGCCGTAGGGGGTGCGGGTCGTGCGCCGGGTGGAGACGTGCGTGGCCGGTCGCGCAGTTCCCCGCGCCCCTTGAGCCAGTCGCGGCCGGCCCGCCCCGTGGGCACCGTGTCGTACGCGAACCCGCCGCCGATCGACTGCCGGATCTCCGCCGGGGTCAGCGGACGGTCGGCGGCCCGGAACGGCGAGTAGCGCGCGCTCCAGGCCCCCCGCGCCGCGCCGCCGACGGCCACGGGACCCCGCGCCGACCCTGCCCGCCACCATACGGAAGGCAGGACGGAAGGCAGGGCCGTCGGCCGGATGGCCCTGCCCGCCGGGCACGGCCGGGTGATCCGGGCCGGTCCGGCCGTGTTCCCGCCGCTCGCCTCCCGGCAGTCGAGGGGCGGCGCGGGACAGTGGACCCTACGACCTATGGGGATACAAGGGGTGGTCATGGCCGGCAGCGCGCACGCGACACTCGGCACGGCGAGCCGCGCGCGCTCCGCCCCCACGCGTACCACCTGGCCGCTCGCCGCCGTCGCCGCGGCCTTCACCGTGGCCCAACTCCTCCTCGTACCGCCCGGCATGGGGCTCGGCTGGGACGAGACGGTGTACGTCAGCCAGGTCGGCCGCCACGCCCCCGCCGCCTTCTTCAGCGCGCCCCGCGCGCGGGGCGTCTCGCTGCTGGTCGCCCCTGTCGCGGCCTGGTCGTCGTCCACCGCGCTGCTGCGGCTCTACCTCGCCCTGCTGTCCGGCTGCGCCCTGTACTGGGCCCTGCGGGCCTGGCGCGGCCTGTTCCCCGTCCGCGTCCTCGCCCTGGCCGGCGGCCTGTTCGGCTCCCTGTGGGTGACCCTCTTCTACGGTCCCCAGGCCATGCCCAACCTCTGGGTCGCCCTCGGCGCCCTGGCCGCCGTCGGCTGCTTCCTGCGCGCCCGCACCGGCCGCACGGCCCTGTGGGGGCTGGCGGGCGGCGCGGCGCTGATGGCGTGGATGCGGCCGGTGGACGCGGTATGGGCGGTCCTGCCCCTGGTCGCCGCGGGCCTGGCGCGCCGTCGGTGGCGGGCCCTGCTCGCCCTTTCGGCGGGACTCGCGGCCGGCGCCGCCGAGTGGGTCGCCGAGGCGTACACGAGCTACGGCGGCCTGGCCCGCCGGCTGTCCGACGGCTCGGCGATCCAGGGCGGCCTCGGCTGGCACCTCGCCGTCGTGGACCAACTGCGAGCTCTGGGTGGCCGGACGCTGTGCCGGCCGTGCACCGGCGCCCTGCCGCACCCCCTGCTCACCCTGTGGTGGTTCGCCCTGCTCCCGCTCGCCGCGCTCGCCGTGCTCGTCGCCCTCCGTGCCCGGCGTCCGGCGGCCACCCTGCTCCCGCTCGGCTGCGCCGCGACGGCCGCCTTCCCCTACCTGTTCCTGATCGGCTACGCGGCGCCACGCTTCCTGCTGCCCGCCTACGCCCTGCTGGCCGTGCCGCTCGCCGACGCCCTCGCCCGCCTGCTGTCCGCCCGGCGCGCGCCGGTCCGGGCGCTGGTGTGCGCCGGGCTCGCCGCGCACCTCGCGGCGCAGCTCGCCGTGGCCGTGCGGACGACGGACAACACCGTCCGCGCGCGCGAGGCATGGGCCCGTACCGTGGCGGCTCTGCGTGGCCATGGCGTCCGCCCGCCCTGCCTGCTCACCGGCCACGAGGCCATCCCGGTCGCGTACGCCGCCGGCTGCGCCTCGGCCGCGACCACCGGGCCCAACGCCAACACCACGCCGGACGCCATCACCCGGACCGCCCGGCGGATGCCGGTCGCCGCGCTCGTGCCGGCCGGAGCCGCGCCGCCCGGTTACGCCCGCGGCTGGACGTCCACGGCCGTCGGCACGGTCCGGCTGTACTACGTCGTCCCGGGCGCCGGCTCATGACCTCGCCGGCCGGTCTCACCGCTTCCCTCGGCCGCCGGCGCGCCTATTGGCACGCGGCCGGCTGCCTCGCCGTGCTGTGCGGCGCGCTGTACGTGGTCCGTCGGCACTGGCCCGCGGTGGAGAGCGGGGCCGGACGGCTGGCGGTCGCCGACCACGGCTGGCTGCTGACCGGCGCGGTCGCGGCCGCGGGCACCTGGGCGGCCTCCGCGCTCGCCCAGCAGGGCGCCGTCATGGGGCGGCTGCCCGGACCCCGGCTGCTCGCCGCCCAGTTCGCCGCCTCCGCCGCCAACCACCTGCTGCCCGCGGGGATCGGCGCGGGCGCGGTGAACCTGCGCTTCCTGATGCGCTGCGGACTGCCCGCCGGGCGCGCGGCCGGCGCGCTCGCCGTCAAGACCGCCACGAGCGCCGCCGTCCGCCTGGCGCTGATCGCGCTGCTCGCCCCGGCCTGCCCCGGGCTGCTGCGCCTGCCGCGGGTGCCCCCGGTGGCCGTCGCCGCCGCCTGCGGACTGGCCCTGCTGCTCGTCCTGCTGCTCGTCACGCCCTGGTGGTCGCGGTGCCGGCGGGCGCTCGCCGCCGTGCTGGCCGACATCCGGGCGCTGCACGCCCGCCCGGCCCGCGCGGCCGCCCTGTGGGGCGGCTCGCTGGCCTTCGCCGCGCTGCACGCCCTGGTCCTCGTCGCCGTCACCCGGGCCGTCGGACTGCCGCTCGCCCCGCTCCAGGTGGCGTTGCTGTACCTCGCCGCGAGCAGCGCCGCCGCCCTGCTGCCCACCCCGGGCGGGCTGGGCTCGCTGGACGCCGCGCTGGCCCTCGCCCTCGGCGCCGCCGGCACCCCCGGCGCGGGCGCCGCGTCCGCCGTGCTCGGCTACCGGCTGCTGACCGTCTGGCTGCCGCTGCTGCCCGGCCTGCTGGTGCTCGGGGTGCTGGTGCGGCGCAAGGCGCTGTGACCGCCGGGAGTTTCCCGCGCGCCCCCCGCAGGTAGGAGTCGGGTACATGCCATACGACAGGAGGGGGAGCCATGCCCGGGAACCACCGCACGGGCCTGCCGGACGAGGCCTTCTTCACGCCGGGGACCTCGTCGTTCACCGAGTTCCTGGCCGCCCACCGCCCCGGGCTGCTGCCCACCGCGCCCGCCCTGCCGGCCGGCGTCCAGGCGGCGCCCGGCCGGTTCCCGCACGGCACCACCGTGCTCGCGCTGACCTACCGCGACGGCGTGCTGATCGCCGGCGACCGGCGCGCCACCATGGCCAACCTCATCGCCCAGCGCGACCTGGAGAAGGTCCATCCGGCCGACGACCACACGGCCGTCGCGTTCGCCGGCACCGTCGGCCTCGCCCTGGACATGGTGCGGCTCTACCAGGTCGAGCTGACCCACTTCGAGAAGGTCGAGGGCGTCCCGATGACCCTCGGCGCCAAGGCCACCCGCCTCGCGGCCATGATCCGGCAGAACCTCGCCCAGGCCATGCGGGGGCTCGCCGTCGTCCCGCTGCTGGTCGGCTACGACCTCACCGCGCCCGGCGGCGGGCGCGGCCGGATCTTCGCCTTCGACCCGGCCGGCGGGCTGTACGAGAAACAGCACTTCCACGCCGAGGGCAGCGGCTCCCCGTACGCCCGGGGCGCCCTGAAGAAGCTGTACCGGCCGGGCCTGACCCGCCGCGAGGCCGCGCTCGCCGCGCTCCAGGCCCTCTACGACGCGGCGGACGACGACTCGGCCACCGGCGGCCCCGACCTGCACCGCCGCATCTTCCCCGTCGTCTCGGTCATCACCGAGGACGGCTACGAACGGCTGCCCGCGCCGCAGACGGAGGAACTCGCCCGCGACATGGTCCGGCAGCGCTCCGCCCGCCCCGACGGGCCGCACGCCGACGGGCCGCACGCCACAACACCGGACTGAGTGCGGGGCGGTACCGCCGGCCCGGGGCGGCTTTCCCTGCCCATGGGACAGGCATGCCGGGGTCTTTACTGCACAGGGGTTGCAGGTGCCGGGAAATGGCATAAGGGTGGGGCGGGTGCAGTACCGGGGGAAAGGTCCTCCCCGACGGCCGTCCCTGATCCCGCTCCGCCCCCTCCCCGCTCGGTCCGGGCCCACCCGCCGGACCCGGCACCGCGTCCGCGGCTCCCGACGCGGCAGGAGCGGATCAGGGACGGCGACGTCGGCCGCTGCCGCGCTCACGGCCGGGGGATTAAGGCGCCGACCGGGGGAAACGCGGACCAGGACGGTCCGTGAACCCTCAGGAGGCGACCATGAGCGACCAGCAGTCCGAGCAGACCCCCATGGCGGACGACACCTACCAGCCGACCGGCGGCAACGAGGAACAGGAGGACGCCGGACCGCTGGACCTGCAGGACGCGGTCGGCGAACGCACCTACGACGACATGCTCGACGAGGGCTACTCCCCGCCCGAGCGTCCGCTGGGCGTCACCAAGCACGGCACCACCGCCGCCGAGCAGCACGAGGGGGAGACCCTGGACGAACGGCTCGGTCAGGAGGTCCCGGACGTCTCGGCGCCGCCCGGCGACGAGATCGGCGACCTGCCCGGCGGCGAGGGCGAACCACTGGACCCCGAGGCCGGCACCGCCCGCGCGGGCCGCCTGGTCGCCCCCGACGAGGGCAGCCACACCGACACCACCAAGGAGGAGGTGGCCCGGGACGTCGGCATCGACGGGGGAGCGGCGGGCGCCGAGGAGGCCGCGGTCCACGTGGTGGAAGAGGAACCCTGAACCCGCCGGGCGCGCTCCGCGCCGGCCGTCCCGGACGGGCCCGGCACTGTCCCGGCATCCGGCGCCGGCCTGTGCCACCGGCTGCCGGTGGCGCGCCGCCCGCCGCATGCCCTTCACAGCACCACAGCGCGGGCCGGGCGCCCCTCGCGCCCGGCCCGCCGGCCTGTTCCTCCCGTCCTGTCGCGTCGGTCCCCGGACCGCCCTAGGGCAGCAGCTTCTCGATGGCCGCAGGGCCTTCCGACTCCAGCTTGCGGCGCGCCCAGTCGAGGGTCTTGGGCGTGACGTCCCGGCCCGCCGCCATCACCAGGTCCTCGGGGCTGATGTTCCCCGCGGGCGCGGAGTGGAGCAGGGCGTCCGGGGTGCGGACGTCGTCCGACGCGCGGGACTCTTCGGGTGTGGATGCCGACATGTTGCCTCCTCCTCGGTCCGGATGAGCGCATCCGTGCCGGTGCCTCCGAACGGGGCACCCTCTCACCATTGCCCGCCCCGGCGCACCCTGCATCCGGAAGGCGCCGGGGGCGGGTGCCGAGCGCGTTCCCGCGCCACGGCGAACCACTCCCTCCTAAGCTGGAAAACATCCCGTGGGCGGGAAGACGCCCCGCGTCCGGGAGACACCCGCGAACGGAGCGAACGCCCGCAGCCGGCCGGCATCCGCAAGCGGACAGAACACCCGCACCGCTCACCGGGAGGCCGCCGATGGCCGCGACGCCGTTCGCCGAGGACGCCCCCAGCCCCCGCCCCCGCTACCTGCGCATCGCCGACCACGGCCTCATCGGCGACCTGCGCAGCGTGGCCCTGGTCGGCACCGACGGCACGATCGACTGGTACTGCTGCCCCTCGTTCGACTCCCCGAGCGTCTTCGCGGCCATCCTCGACGCCGAGCGCGGCGGACGCTACGAGCTGGCCGCCGCCGTCCCCGCGCGCACCAAACAGTTCTACTTCCCCGACACCAACGTGCTGATCACCCGCTTCTTCACCGACGAGGGCGTCGGGGAGGTGCAGGACTTCATGCCCGTCGGCTGCGAGGAGTCGCTGGAGGTGAGCCGGCACCGGCTGATCCGGCGCGTGGTGTGCGTCCGCGGCACCGTCCCCTTCCGGGCCCTGATCGCGCCGCGCTTCGACTACGGCGCCGCCCCGCACGCCCTGCGCACCGCCGACGGCATGGTCTTCTTCGAGTCCCCGGTCCTGTCCCTGGCGCTCACCTCGACCGTCGCCGTGGAGACCGACGGCCGGGACGCGCGGGCCGAGTTCAAGCTGACCGAGGGCGAGACGGCGGTGTTCGCCCTCGACCAGCTCGGCGCGCGGGTGCCGCCCCGCGCCTGCGCCCACGCCGAGGCGGAGCACGAGTTCAACGCCACCGTCGCCTACTGGCGCCGGTGGCTGCACCAGTCCCGCTACCGGGGCCGCTGGCGCGAGATGGTGCACCGCTCGGCCCTCACCCTGAAGCTGCTCACCTACGCCCCCACCGGAGCCATCGTCGCCGCGCCCACCACCAGCCTGCCCGAACAGCTCGGCGGCGAGCGCAACTGGGACTACCGCTACGTGTGGGTCCGCGACGCCGCGTTCGCCGTCTACGCGCTGCTCAGGCTCGGCTTCAGCGGCGAGGCCGAGGCCTTCATGAAGTTCCTGACCACGCACATCAGCCCCGGCGACGGCGCCGCCTCGGGGCCGCTGCAGATCATGTACGGCATCGACGGCCGCGCCGACCTGCCCGAACGCGAGCTGCCCCACCTGGAGGGACACCTCGGCTCCGCACCGGTCCGGGTCGGCAACGCCGCCGCCGACCAGCTCCAGCTGGACATCTACGGGGCGCTGATCGACTCGGTCTACCTCTACGACAAGTGGGCCCAGCCCATCTCCAGCGGGCAGTGGGACGACCTGTGCCACCTGGTCGACTGGCTGTGCGACCACTGGGACCAGCCCGACGAGGGCGTCTGGGAGACCCGCGGCGGACGCAAGAACTTCCTGTACTCCCGGCTGATGTGCTGGGTCGCCATCGAGCGTGCCATCCGGCTGGCCAACCACCGCGGGCTGCCCGCCGACCACCGCCGCTGGCGCCAGGCCCGGGACGCCATTTACCGGCGGATCATGGACCGCGGCTGGTCGGACCGGCGGGGCGCGTTCGTCCAGTACGAGGGCGCCGACGTCCTCGACGCCTCGGTGCTGATGATGCCCCTCGCCAAGTTCATCGCCCCCACCGACCCCAAGTGGCTGTCCACCCTGGACGCCCTCACCGCAGATCTCGTCTCCGACTCCCTCGTCTACCGCTACGATCCGAAGGTCAGCCCCGACGGCCTCCGCGGCGACGAGGGCACCTTCTCCATCTGCTCGTTCTGGTACGTCGAGGCGCTGGTGCGGGCCGGCCGGCTCGACGAGGCACGGCTGGCCTTCGAGAAGATGCTCACCTACGCCAACCACCTCGGCCTGTACGCCGAGGAGATCGGCCGCACCGGCGAGCAGCAGGGCAACTTCCCCCAGGCGTTCACCCACCTGTCCCTGATCAGCGCCGCCTTCAACCTGGACCGCGCCCTCGGCTGAGCCGGCCCCCGCCCCGATCGGCCGGTGTGTCCGCAGGTCGCACGGGTACCCGGGGTCTCCCACAGCGGAATCGACCCAAGTCTCGACAGAAGGAGGAGACCGGATGACCAGCACCAGCGAGACCGGCGGCGTCACCGGCACCCGCGACAAGGACTACAACCTCATCTGGTACGTCGAGGCGTGCCTGAGCAACGCCCTGCGGCTGGAGCAGTACGTCCAGGACGCCGAGCGGGACGGGGACAACGAAGTCGTGGAACTGTTCCGCAAGGCCCAGGCCGACAGCCGCAAGGGCGCGGAACTGGGCAAGCAGCTGCTCCGCTCCCGCCTCAACGGCGGCTGACCGCCGCTCCCGCTCAGGGCGGACGGCACCCTGGGACGGCCCGGCGGCCGCGCCTCGCGCACCCGCCAGGCCGTCCGACCGTCGGCCGCGGCCGTGCTCACGGCAGCGGCTGTTCCGCCCAGATGACCTTGCCGTGGGGGGTGTAGCGGGTGCCCCAGCGTCCGGCGAGCTGGGCCACCAGGAACAGGCCCCGGCCGCCCTCGTCGGTGCTCGCCGCGTACCGCAGGTGCGGTGAGGTGGTGCTGCGGTCGGAGACCTCGCAGATCAGCGTGCGGTCCCGCAGCAGCCGTACCCCGATCGGGCCGCGCCCGTAGCGGATGGCGTTGGTGACCAGCTCGCTCAGGATCAGCTCCGTGGTGAACGCGAGCTCCTCCAGACCCCAGTCGGCCAGCCGCCGCGTCACCGAGGACCGCACCTTGGCCACCGCCGCCGGATCGGACGGCACCTGCCACTGCGCGACCCGGTCACCGCCCAGCACCCGGGTGCGGGCCACGATCAGCGCCACGTCGTCGCTCGGCCGGGCCGGCAGCCGGTCCAGCACCGCCCGGCACGTCTCCTCCGGCGAGGCGCCCGGCGTCCGCCGCAGGGCCTCGCCCAGCAGGGCGAGCCCCTCGTCGATGTCCCGTTCCCGGTCCTCCACCAGACCGTCGGTGTACAGCACCAGCCGGCTGCCCTCCGCCAGCTCCAGCTCCGCCGTCTCGAACGGCAGCCCGCCCAGGCCCAGCGGAGGCCCCGCGGGCACGTCCGGGAACTCCACCGTGCCGTCCGGTCGCACCAGCGCGGGCGGCGGATGGCCGGCCCGGGCCACGGTGCACCGCCGGGACACCGGATCGTAGATCGCGTACAGACAGGTCGCGCCCGTCACCACGGCCCCGCCCGCCGCCCCGGTCTCGTCCTGGTCGAGCCGCCCCACCAGCTCGTCCAGCAGACCGAGCAGCTCGTCCGGCGGCAGGTCGAGCGCCGAGAAGTTGTGCACGGCCGTGCGCAGCCGCCCCATCGTCGCCGCCGCGTGCAGCCCGTGCCCCACCACGTCCCCGACCACGAGCGCCACCCGGGCCCCCGACAGCGGCAGCACGTCGAACCAGTCGCCGCCGACCCCCGCCTGGGCCGGCAGATAGCGGTAGGCGACCTCCAGGGCGCCCTGCTCCGGCAGGGAGCGCGGCAGCAGACTGCGCTGGAGGGTGACGGCCATGCCGTGCTCGCGGGTGTACCGGCGGGCGTTGTCGATGGACACCGCCGCCCGCGTCACCAGTTCCTCCGCCAGGGACACCTCCTCGGCGTCGAACGGCTGCGGCTTCTCCGCCCGCCAGAAGCTCACCAGGCCCAGCACCAGGCTGCCCGCCCGCAGCGGCACGGTGATCAGCGAGTGGATGCCGTAGTCCAGCACCTGGTCGGTGCGCTCCAGATCCTGCGCCCGCCAGCCGGGCGCCTCGCGCAGCCGCTCCACCACCACCGACTGCCCGGTGGTCAGCGCCCGGGCCTGCGGCGAGGTGGGCACGAACCGGATCCTCGCGCCGGCCGGATACAGCGGGGAGTCCTCGCGCACCCCCGCGCGGGCCGTGCGGCGCAGCGCCGTGCCCGGGCGGGGCTCCTCCCCGCTCAGCACCGCGTCGAACAGGTCCACGGTGGCGAAGTCCGCGAACCGGGGCACCGCCAGCCCGGCCAGTTCCTCGGCGGTGCGGGCCACGTCCAGGCTGGTACCGATGCCGACCCCGGCGTCGTAGAGCATGTCCAGCCGCTCCCGGGCCACCTCGGCCCGGCCCGACAGGGCGCGCAGCTCGGTGGAGTCGCGCAGCGTGGTGACGCTGCCGGCCGGACCGCCGCGCAGGTCGGTGGGCCGCTGGTTGATCGCCAGCAGGCGGTCCTTGACCAGGTGCACCTCGTCCGTGGCGATCCGTCCCGAGGCCAGCAGGCCCGCCGTCTCGTCGTCCAGCCCCAGCTCCAGCACGTGCCGCCCCTCGGCGTCCGCGGGCAGGTCCAGCAGCCGGTGGGCCTCGTCGTTGGCGAGCAGCAGCCGGCCGTCGCCGCCGACGATCAGGACACCCTCGCGGACCGCGTGCAGCACCGCGTCGTGGTGCTCGTACATCCGGGTCATCTCGTACGGCCCCAGGCCGTGCGTCTGGCGCAGCAGCCGCCTGCTGACCAGGGCCGTGCCCGCGGTGGCCAGCGCCAGCGCGGCGGCGGCCGCCGCGAGCAGCAGCGGCAACTGCTGGTCGGCGGTGCCGCCCACGTGCGCGGTGGTGATCCCGGCGGACACCAGCCCCACCACCTCGCCCGCCGGGTCCCGCACCGGCACCACGACCTGCACCAGCGGGCCGATGGTGCCGGTGATGTGTTCGGTGACCGTGCGGCCGGCCAGGGCCGGGGCGATCGTGCCGACGAACTTCTTGCCGATGCGGTCGGTCTTGGGGTGGGTGTAGCGGACGCCCTGGGTGTTCATCACCACGACGAAGTCCACGCCGGTCGCGATGCGGGCGGCCTCCGCGCGCGGCTGCAGCACGGCCGTGGGATCGGGGGAGCGCAGGGCCTCGGCCGTGCCCGGCGCGTTGGCGAAGGTCTGCGCCACGGCCAGGGAGCGGTTCCCGGCCTCCACATCGGTGTCGTGCCGTACCTGGAGCACCTGGGCCACCACCGCGGAGACGACCAGGAGCAGCACGATCGCCACTTGCAGGAGGAACACCTGGCCGGCCACGCTGCGCCCGGTCACCGCCGACCGGAGCACCCCGGACCGGCTGCCGCCCGGTCCGCGTGCCCGGCGCGGGCTGTGCGGTGCGCGCGGGTGCCCTGACGTTCGGGGCGGCCGGGGAGCGGACCGGCCGGGCAGTCGCACCATGTGCCCATGTCTACACTGCCCGGCGCCGTGAGGCGAGAGCGTCACCCGAGGCGCCGACGGCCGACCGGAGGGCACCCGACCGGCACCGGGAGCGGCCACGGGCCGTACGGGATGTTCCGGAAGCGGCCCCGTACGGGGGCTGGGGGACAGGGGGGCGACCCGGCCGGCTCACGGGCCGTACCGGAGGATTGGGCCATGGCGGGGGACCGGCCGGTTCCGGGGGCGTTCCCGGGTGGCCGGGCATGGCGGCGGCCGGCCGGCTCGTGGGGCGTATCGGAGGCCGGGTGCATGGCGGTGACCGGCTCTCGGGTCGTACCGGACGCCCGGGGGGCATGGCGGTGGGTCCGGCCGGTTCCCGGGCCCTACGGGAGGGCCGGGTCCGTGGCCAGAACGGGCTCACGGGCCGTGGGCGGGTGCCGCGCGGCGGCCGTGGCGTCCCGGGGCCGGGGGCGGCGGGTGGCGGGCGGCCAGCAGGAGGGCCACGTCGTCCGGGCGGTCGGCGGCGAGCCGGGCGGCGTCGGTGAGCCGGTCGGCGACCGCGGCCAGGGAACGCGCGCCCGTCCCGCCACGCCGGCGCACGGCCGCACCGGCCTTGGCCAGCGCCAGCCGCAGCTCCGCGATGCCCTCGTCGATGTCGGCGCCGGGCCGCTCCACCAGACCGTCGGTGTACAGGGCCAGGATCGCGTCCGGCACCAGCACCAGCTCCGTCACCGGGTACCGGGCGTGCGGATCCACCCCGAGGACGACACCGCCCGGAACGTCCAGCACCCGGGTCCGGCCGTCCGGGCAGCGCAGCAGCGGCGGCAGATGACCCGCCCGGGCGATCCGGGTCAAGCCGGTGGCGGGGTCCAGCCGCAGACAGCAGCAACTGGCGAACTGGCCCGGGTCCAGGCCGATCAGCAGGTGATTGGTGCCGCTGAGCACCTCGTCCGGCGGCCGGTCGCCCAGCGCGAACGCCCGCACGGCGCTGCGCAACTGGCCCATGGTGGCCGCCGCCTGCACCCCGTGCCCCTGCACATCGCCGATGACCAGCGCCAGTCCGTCCCCGGACTCCACCACGTCGTACCAGTCCCCGCCCACGTCCATGCCCTGCGTCCCCGGCAGATAGCGGCCCGCGGTCTCCACCTCGGGGTGCGCCGACAGCCGGCGCGGCAGCAGCGCCTCCTGGAGCCCGCGGGCGAGGGCCGCCTCGCTGTCGTAGCGGCGGGCCCGCTCCATGGCGTGCGCGATCAGCCCGGCGAGCGCGGTGAGCACCGTACGCTCCTGCGCGCTGAACCCGCGCGGCCGGTCGAAACCGAGGATGCAGGAACCCACCGGCCGTCCCGAGGCGATCAGCGGCAGGAAGGCGCGCGCCCCCACGGCCGCGTCGAGGGCGAGCCCGGGATAGGCCGCCCCGAGCTGCGCCATGGACTCGAAGAACAGCGGCCTGCCGGTGGTCAGGGTCTCCACCCCCGGGATCCGCGCGTCCAGGCCGACGCCCTCGAACGGGTCGAGGAACCCCCGCGGGAACCCGGTTTCCCAGGCCAGGTGGAGCCGCCGTTCCTGGAGCAGGTAGATGGCCAGCCGCCGGCCGCCGAACGCGGGCAGCAGCTCCCGCACGACCACCGCCGACACCTGCCGGGCGGTCACCGCGTCGGTCAGCGCGATGGCCAGCGCGATCGGCCGGTACAGCGGTGCCATCGAGCGGCCGTCCGGCTCCGCCCCCTCGTCCGGGTGCGCCCGGGGCACCGGGCCGGCCGCCGGGTCCATGCGGCTGGCCGGGACGAGCGTGCAGGTCAGCAGGTCCGCCCCCGGATGCACCGACACGGCCAGCCAGTCACCGTCGCCGGGTCCGCCCCGGTCGTCGCCGGCCGGCCGCCGCGCGTGGAAACACACGGGCTCCGGCGCGAGCAGGGCGCCGCGCAGGTGGTCGTCGTACGGCGGCCCGGACAGCCAGGGCAGCGCGTCCCACAGCGCACGCCCGAGCAGCCACTCCCGGCACCGGCCCACCATCCGGGCCGCCGCCGGGTTGGCGTACACGATCAGCCCCAGCCGGTCCAGGCAGAGCACGCCCTGCGGCAGCGGGTCCGCCGCGCTCTCGGCGCAGGCGGCCTCACCGGCGTGGATCACCACCCCGGTGACGGCGGGCCCGGCGCCGGGGGCGTCCGCCGGCCACAGGTCCAGCAGCCGCGGTGTGCCGTCCCCGGCCCGCAGGCTCAGCGGCGCGCCCGGCGGTCTCCCGGCCGCGGTGTCGCGCAGCGCGGCCAGGACCCGGTGCGCTTCGGCCGGCGCCAGGGCGTCGGCGAGCGCGTCGGCCGTCCCCGCGAACGCGCCCGCGTCCCGGCCGAGCAGGGCGTGCAGCCGGTCGTCCGCGCGGACCAGCGAGGTCGCCGGATCCCAGGTGAAGCGCCCCACGGCGGGCCGCGCGGTCCGGGCCGGGGGCGGCCGTACGCACAGCGGCGCCTCGTCCCAGCGGACCGCGCCCTCGTCCCCGCCGGCCAGGCCGAGCAGCTCGGCGCCCAGGCCCTCGGCCAGCCGCACCAGCAGCCCCTGGTCGAGGAGTTCGTCCCCGGTGTCCGTCAACGCCGGGCACAACACCGTCAGCACCCCGAGCGGCCGCGTCGCGCCCGGCACCGGCACATACGCCGACCCGAACGGGAAGGGCAGACCGGCGGCGAACTGCGGGTACCGGCGCATGGTCTCCGTGGCGTTCGGCAGGACCACCGGGCCGCCCAGCCGGTAGGCGTCGGCGACCGGGAAGGGATGGTCGGCGTGCAGCCGCCACCAGGGCCGGAACAGCGGGCCGGGCAGTCCCGCCAGCACCGCCAGACGCAGCACGTCCGGGGTGCCCGACCGCAGGTACACGCCCGTCGCCCGGCCGCCGGCCGTGCCGAGGACGGCCGCCGAGGCGTCGGCCAGCAGCGCGGTCAGCCGGTCCCGCGTAGGCCCCGCCCGCTCGCCGCTCCCAGCCATCGGCCCCACCTCGTCCCGTGTGCCCGCGCTGGATGACACAGCAAGAATGCGCCACGAGGGGCGGGGGACGCACCTGGGCGGCTCCGTACGTTCTCCGGTATCGCCCTTCGGTGTCGCCCTTCGGTGTCGCCGGAGGCCGGCCGACGGAGGCCGTCAGCCCTCGGGCGTCCGGCGCGGCAGCGGCAGGCTGCGCAGGGCGAGGAGCAGGACGCCGATGTCGTCCAGGTACACCGGGTCGGGCAGCAGGTCGGTGGGCAGCAGCAGATAGGCGACCGCGCCCCAGAACACCCAGCGCGGGCCCGTGGGCAGCCCCGCCCGGCGCAGCGTGCGCCGGGTCCGCACCAGCCGCACCAGCAGGGCCACGGCGGCGGCGAGCAGCGCCGCCGCCACGCAGGCCGCGATCAGCAGCAGGGTGGTGGTCGTGTCCATCAGGGCTCCTTGTCCTGGCCGTCCGGGAGGGTCAGGACGGCTTCCCGTCCCCCGGCGCCGCCGTGTCCGTCGGTGCGGCGGTGTCGGTCGGTGCGCCGGTGTCGCCGGCCGCGCCGGACGGGGCGTCCTGGGCGGGTTCCGGCTGCTGGCGTCCCCACACGGGCAGTTTGAGCCGCTCGAACGTCCGCGTCAGCTGGTGCAGGGCACCCGGTGGCCGGGAGCCGGGCCGCTGCTGCGGCAGGGCGGGCGGGGGCATGTCCCGGTAGGCGGCCAAGGCCTCCAGCGCCTGCTCGGCGGCCTGCTTGTACAGGTCCCGGGACTTCGTCATGGCCTCCAGCGCGTCGGCGTACATCGCGACCAACCGCCGCTCGCGCTCCAACTGCTCCTGGAGGGTCATCAGGGTCCAGTTCTCTCGCAGGTCCGTCAGCGCGTCGGCGGCGTCCTGGGACAGGGGGCGCGGCTGGGCGACGAAGTGCCGTAGCGCGGCGACGAGTTCGGCCGGCTCCGAGCCGTCCAGGAAGACGTTGCGCACGCTGTGTTCCCGGCCGTCGTAGTCCTTCGGCGCCGGGTCCGGCGGCAGCAGGACGGCGCCGCCGCGCGGCACCTCGACGCCCAGGTCCTTCAGCGCCCAGTTGACCCCGCGGAATTGCTGCGGTGTGGCCCGGTGCTCGATCACGCGGTGCCGCAGACCGGGCGGGAGCAGTGCCGCCAGCGGCAGCCGGCCCCGCTCGTCCGGCGTCATCGCCTCGTGCACGACGACATGGACACACCATGCCTCCCGGGCCGCGTCCCGCAGCCGGCGGCGCATCTCCTTGTCGTCCTCGGGCAGCGGGTTGACGTGCCGGAAGCGCAGGCCGGGGACCGAGGGGTGGTGATCCCAGGAGCCCACGTCGTCGGCGGAGCCGCCGTCGGGCCAGAACAGGGTCGCGGGGGAGGGCCAGGTGTCGTCCCACGGCCGCTCCGCCTCCGCGACCAGCCGCCACTCCTGTCCCTGCGGCCGGCCCCGTGGCGGCAGGAGGGACAGCCGGGCCCGCACGGTCACCGCGCCGCCGGCCCGCCAGCGGGCCTCGAAGACCCGCCGGCCGGTGTCCCCGGCCGCGGGCGGTTCGGCGAAGTCGTCGATGTCCCCGCTCTCCTTGTGCCGGCGCAGGGTGCGGCGGACGACGTCCTCGGGGGCGGGACCGGTGTGGCGGCCCCGCACCGCCCAGAGGGTCTGCGGGACGGTGGCGTGGTCGGTGGCGGAGTTCGACATGAGCCAATCTGCTGATGGGGGCGGGTGCGCCTCCCAGTATCACCGCTCGGCGGCGCGGCACGGGCGCGGGGGCCGAACCCCGCGCGTCGCCCGGGGGTACGCCCGGCGCACCGGCACGCGACCGCAGGCCCGCGCGGGGACGGCGTACGCCCGGACACCCGGCCACGACCTCGTCAGCCGCCTGACCGGTCACCCGTGGTCGCGATCTCGTCCGTCACCTGACCGGGCACCCGTGGTCGCGATCTCGTCCGTCACCTGACCGGTCACCCGGGGCCACGACGTTGCCCATCGCCTGACGGGTCACCCGGGGCCGCGGCCTCGTGCGTCGCCTGACCGGTCATCCGGGGCCGTGACGTTGTCCGTCGTCTGACGGGTCACCCGGGGCCGCGATCTCGTGCGTCGCCTGACCGGGCACCGCGGGGCCGTGGCCTTGTCCGCCGCCGGCCGGGCACCCGGGGCCGCCGCGAGCGGGCTGCTCGGTATCGAACGCCCCCGCGCCGGCCCCGCCGCCTTCCCGGCGAGGCCGGGACGTTACGCCCCGCTCTCCCGCAGCATGTCCTCCCGCTCCACGATCTTCACCCGCTCGCGGCCCTGCGGCTCGCCCAGGGCGCGCTCGGCGGCGTCCAGCTTGTACCAGCCGTCCCAGGTGGTGAAGCGGACGTTCCGCTCGGCGAGGAAGGCGTCCACGGCCTCCGGCTCGGGCGCGGACGGGGTGTGCAGCCTGCCGTTCGCGAAGTCGTCCAGCAGGTTGGCCACGGTCTCGTTGGCGTCACCCTTGGTGTGGCCGATGAGGCCGACCGGGCCGCGCCGGATCCAGCCGGTGACGTACGTGGACTGAAGGTGGGTGCCGCCGTCCTCGATGACCCGGCCGCCCTCGTCCGGCACGGTCCCGGAGTCCTCGTCCCAGGGCAGCTTGGGCAGCTTCTCGGAGAGGTAGCCGACCGCGCGGTAGACCGCCGTGACGTCCCAGTCCTTGAAGGCGCCGGTGCCCTTGACGTTGCCGGTGCCGTCCAGGGCGGTGCGCTCGGTGCGCAGGCCGACGACCTTGCCGTCCTCGCCGAGGATCTCCGCCGGGGACTCGAAGAAGTGCAGGTAGAGCTTGTGCGGGCGGTCGCCGATGTCCCGGATCGCCCAGTTCTCCAGCGTCTTGGCGACCATGTCGGCCTGCTTGTTGCCGCGCCGGGTCTCGATCGAGCCCTCGTCGTAGTCGATGTCCTCGGGGTCGACGATGACCTCGATGTTCGGCGAGTGGTCCAGCTCCCGCAGCTCCATCGGGCTGAACTTCGCCTGCGCCGGGCCACGGCGGCCGAAGACGTGGATCTCCACCGCCTTGTTGGCCTTCAGGCCGTCGTAGACGTTCGGCGGGATCTCGGTCGGCAGCAGCTCGTCGGCGGTCTTGGCCAGGATGCGGGCCACGTCCAGGGCCACGTTGCCGACGCCGAGGACGGCGACCTTCTCCGCCTGGAGCGGCCAGGTGCGCGGCACGTCCGGGTGGCCGTCGTACCAGGACACGAAGTCGGCGGCGCCGTAGGAGCCGTCCAGGTCGATACCGGGTATGGACAGCGCGCGGTCGGCCATCGCGCCGGTGGAGAAGATCACCGCGTCGTAGAAGGCGCGGAGGTCGTCCAGGTTGAGGTCCGCCGGGTAGTCGACGTTGCCGAAGAGACGGATCTGCGGCTTGTCGAGCACCTGGTGCAGGGCGGTGATGATGCCCTTGATGCGCGGGTGGTCGGGCGCGACGCCGTACCGGATCAGGCCGAACGGGGCGGGCATCCGCTCGAAGAGGTCGATGGACACACCGGGGTCGGCGGCCACCTCGGATTTGAGCAGGGCGTCGGCGGCGTAGATCCCGGCGGGGCCGGCTCCGACGATGGCTACCCGCAGGGGGCGCGGCATGATCAGGTTCCCTTCGAACGTGAACGGGCGACTTGATCAGGAAGCCTAAACTAAGGCAGACCTTACCTGGTACGGGGGTCTGCTCTATGACCTCATAAGCCGCCCTTATGACTTGTCCAGGGCTTCCTTATGTGCGTCCGGCGCCCGTGCGGGGCCGACCGGTCGGGCCGGCGGGCCGGTCCGGCGCATCGCCGCCTCACCGGTGGGGCCCGTGGCCCGGATCGGGTCACCGGACTGTACGACAGGCTCGGTCCGATCACTTGTGGGAGCGCTCCCAAAAGATCAGTATGAGGTCATGTCCTCCCTCGACCCGGCCCCCCTGATCCGGCCCTACCGCCCTGCCGACCGGGACGCGGTCGCCGACGTCTGCGTCCGCACCGCGCACCTCGGCGGCGACTCCCGGGCGGTCTACCCCGACCCGGGCCTGATGCCGTCGCTCTTCGCCGAGCCGTACTGTCACTTCGACCCGGACCTCGCCTTCGTACTGGACGACGGCACGGGCCGAGCCGTGGGATACATCCTCGGCACCGCGGACACCGAGCGCTTCGTCGCGGACTTCCGGCGCGTCTGGATACCCCGGCTGGCCGGCCGCTACCCCGAACCCGCCGGGCCGCCGAGCACGCCCACCGAGGAGATCGTCCGGCTGCTGCACCACCCGGAGCGGATGCTGCTGCCCGAACTCGCCGACTACCCCGCCCACCTGCACATCGACCTGCTGCCGCGCTGGCAGCGGCTAGGACACGGCCGACGGTTGCTGCACACCTTCCTGGACGCCCTGCGCGGACAGGGCGTCCGGGCGGTCCACCTGGGCATGGTCACCGCCAACACCGCCGCCCGCGCGTTCTACGACCGGGTCGGCTTCCACCCGATCCCTGTAGCGGACGCCGGGCCCCTCACCTACCTGGGCCGGAGCACGGCCAGGGACTGAGCGGGGCCCGGCGGCGGCCCTCAGGAGAGCGCGAGCGTGCTCTTGGCGAGCTCGTACGCGGGCAGCATCTCCTCGTGTTCGCGGGTGTCCATGCCGCCGAGGTGCAGGACGACCGGGCCGTCGGGCGTACCGACCGCGAAGGCGCACTCCTTCTTGGTCTCCTCCAGGATCTTGTCGGCCGACACGTACTCGACCTCCACGGCCGGGACACCACCGCCGGTCTTGAAGGAGTGGTACTGCGCCTTGCCCGCGCCCTTCTGGGCGGCGACGAACGCGCGCAGCACGCCGCCCGCGTCGGCGTCGCCGGGCTTGCCCTTCCATACGCGCAGGAAGCCGATGTTGCCGGCCGGCTTGGCGTCTATCTCGCAGGCCGCGGTGACCGGCCCCTGCCGGAGCATGGCCGCGGCCAGTTCCCCGGCCAGGTCGCCGTCCTCGCCGCCCTTCGAGAGCTGGGCCGACTCCTTCTCGGCGTCGATGGACTTGGGCTCCCAGTCCTTGGCCACGCCGAAGCTGACGGGCAGTTCACAGGCCGAACCGGCCGGGCCGAGGGTGCCGCCACGGGCCGCCGCCGTGGCCTTCTCCCCGGTGTCCTCGGCCGCCGCCCCCTTGGCATCCGCCGACGCGTCCACCGACGCGCTCGCGGATGTCTTCCCGTCGTCGTCCGCCGTTCCCGCGCAGCCGCCGAGCAGCACCGCGAACGCCGCCGCGACGGCCACACGACCGCCGACCGTCCCCACCCTGACCCGCACTGTCGTCTCCCGTTCGATTCGGAGCCGCAACTCTAGCCGAGGGCACCGACAACGCCGGGCGGAACGCGGCTCACCGGCTCTCGGGCGGCTGGTCCGGGCGCCGGGCGTGCACGAACAGCTGCGGTTCGGGCGTGGCCCCGGGCAGGTCCGGGGTGAACTGGGAGCACTCCTCGGCCAGCACCGTCAGACCGGCGCCGGCCACCAGGCCGGTGAACGCCTCCGCGCCGAAACTGGTCACCCGGATCGAGCGCCCCATGAACTCGCCCTCGGCGTCCTCCACGTCGAGGGGGACGGTGGCCAGCGCGACCAGCCCGCCGGGCCGCACCACCCGCGCCAGCTTCGCCACGACGGCCGCCTGTTCGGCGCGTGAGAGCTGGAGCAGCGAGAAGTACGCGCACACCGCGTCGAAGGAGGCCTCCGCGAGCGGCGCGTCACGGATGTCGGCGAGCCGGAACTCGGCTCCGGGCACCTGCCGGGCGGCCAGCTCCACCATCACCGGCGAGACATCGATGCCGAGCACCCGGTGCCCGGCCCCGGCCAGCGCGTGCGCGGTCGGCCGTCCCGTCCCGCTGCCCACGTCCAGCACCCTGCTGCCCGGCGCCAGCCGCTCCAGCAGCCAGTCCAGGGACGCCCGGCGCGCCGTGGAATCGGCGTACGCCCGCTCGTAGTCCAGGCCCAGCGCGTCGAACACCACGGCGGCCGGAGTCCGGCCGTTCTCCTCGGTCATGACGACTCCTCTCGCGACCCCGGCGGACGCGTCCCTCGCGCCGCCCGGCGCCGCCCGCCGTTTGCGCCCGCGGCGCACGCACGGCAGGGTGCCGGGTGTGCCTACCCTGCTGATCGTCCATCACACCCCGTCCCCGAACTGCCAGGCGCTGTTCGAAGCCGCCGTGTCGGGTGCCACCGCACCGGAGATCGAGGGCGTCCGCGTCGTACGCCGGGCGGCCCTGTCGGCCACCGCCTCCGACGTGCTGGAAGCCGACGGGTACCTGCTCGGCACGCCCGCCAACCTCGGCTACATGTCCGGCGCGCTCAAGCATTTCTTCGACCAGGTGTACTACCCCTGCCTGGACGGGACCAGGGGCCGGCCCTTCGGCTACTACGTCCACGGCGGCAACGACGTCACCGGTGCCGTGCGCGCCGTCGAGACCGTCACCACCGGCCTCGGCTGGCGCCGGGCGGCCGAGCCGGTGACCGTCACCGGCGAGCCAGGCAAGGCCGACACCGAGGCGTGCTGGGAACTGGGCGCCACGGTCGCGGCGGGACTGATGCCCGGCGACTGAGCGGCGGCCCCGGCCGCGCCGGGCGGCGGTCCGGGAGGCACCGGCCCCCGCCGCGCCGTGGCCGGGGAAGCGCAGGCTCCCTCCGCGCGGCCACCGGAGTGATCCTCGTGTGCTTACGTGCGGTGACCGGCGTGGGCCCAAGCTCGCCCTGAACCGCTCTGTTAGTCATATTTATGTGTTTATCGGATCGTTGGTCGGGTGTGGACGGGCCGTCGGGACCCGGCTTCCCGCGGTGCTGCCCCTGATCATGGCCGTGTCGGCCGGAGCGGTGGACCGCGCCGTCGCCGACGGCGCGGGCACCCACGGGCTCGCCCTGGAGGTCACCGTCAACACCAGGCCCGGCACGGCGGCGACCCGGACCGGCATCCGCGTCGGACACCCGCTCGTGAAGACGTACCGCCTGATCAACCGGACCGGGGCCGACCTCTACGACGTCCGGGTGAGCGACCCGGGCCTGCCCGACGCCGTCATCCGCTGCCCCGGCGGCGGTGATCACCTCCGCATGCTCCGCGGCCTCGACTCGGCGACCTGCACCGCGCGGTCCACCGCGCGCCCGGGCACCTGGATCGCGGACGTCACGGCCGTCGGCCGGGTTCCCTCCCTCGGCTACGAGTCCCGGGCGTCGGCCCGCTCCGGATACGCGGGCGTCGGCGGGCGGCTGTCGCTGACCGAGACCGTGACGACCGGCGGCGAAGTCCCCGAGGACGGTGCCCTCCTCCTCGGCCGGGCCACCGTCTTCTACGACGTGACCAACACCGGCAACCGCACGGTGTACGACCTGCGGCTCATGGACCCGGTCCTCCAGCCCCCCGCCATCGTCTGCGCGACGGGCGACGACACCGTCCCGAGCCTCGAACCGGGCGTCACGGCGCGGTGCGTGGCGATCGTCGAGCGGCCCCCGGGGGAGTACCTCAGCGAGGGGCACGTCAAGGGCACCGACCGGCTCACCACGCTCCGGCCCGACGGCTGCCCGGAGAAGCCCCCGAAGCTCAAGGCGTGGGCCACCGGCGGGTTCACCCTGAACCCGCCCCCGCCCCTGCCACCCCCGCCACCCCCACTGCCCCCGCCACCACCGGTACCGCCGACGCCGCCCCCCGTACCGCCCGCCCCGACCTTCGTCCCCGTACCTCCACCGGCCCCGCCTCTCCCCGCCCCGCCGCCTCCCGCTCCGCTGCCACCGCCCCCTGCGCCGGTTCCGCCCCCCGCGCCGCCGGTGCCACCCGCCGGGCCGGTGCCACCCGCCGGGCCGGTGCCGCCCGCCGGGCCTCCGGTGCTGCCCATTCCGCCCGGTGCCGTCTTCCCGCCGCCTCCGCCGCTGCCGCTGCCGGGCGCGCCCGCTCCGGGTGTGGCCGTGCCCGCCCCCGGCGTGGGCGCGGTCGCGGGGCCTGCGGGCGCGGTGGCGGGAGCCGCCGCTGGCGCCGGGGGTGCGGGAGCGGGGGTCGGTGCTGCTGCCGGGGCCGGTGTGGGCGCGGCTGCGGGTGCGGGTGCCGCCGCCGGAGCGGCAGCCGCGGGTGCCGGCGCGGGCGTTGGTGCGGCAGCCGGTGCGGCGGCGGGCGCGGGTGTGGCTGCGGGTGCCGGTGCGGCGGCGGGTGCCGGTGTCGCGGCGGGCGCCGGGGTGGCGGCGGGCGTGGGTGCGGGCGTCGGCGCTGGTGCTGCGGCGGGTGCCGGTGCTGGGGGAGCGGGAGCAGGAGTCGGCGCGGCGGCGGGTGCGGGTGCCGGGGGCGCAGGTGCGGGGGTTGGTGCCGCTGCGGGTGCGGGTGTGGGCGCTGTGGCCGGTGCCGGCGCTGCCGCCGGGGCAGCAGCCGCTGGCGCCGGGGCCGCCGCCGGGGCAGTTGCCGGTGCCGGGGCCGCCGCGGGTGCCGGTGCGGCAGCCGGCGCAGTCGCGGGTGCTGCCGCCGGTGCCGGCGCGGCCGCAGGCGCTGCGGCAGGAGGGGCGGCGGCTGCCGGCGGTGCCGGTGCTGCGGCGGCCGGGGGAGCGGCGGCGGCAGGCGGTGGTGGCGGGACCGCTGCCGGTGGCGCGGGAGCAGCTGCCGGCGGAGGAACCGCGGGAGCCGCGGCGGGTGCCACGGCCGGTCAAGGTGGCGCCACCACCGGTCAGGGCCAGACCACCGGCGGCCGGGCCGCGGGCGGTCAGGCAACCGGAGGACAAGCCACCGGGGGAGAAGCCACCGGGGGACAGGCCACCGGCGGCCGGACGACGGGCGGTCAGGCCACTGGCGGCCAGGCGACCGGAGGCGAAGCAGCCGGGGGCCAGGCAACCGGGGGCCAGGCCACGGGCGGTCAGGCGACCGGAGGCCAAGCCACCGGCGGCGAAGCGGTCGGCGGCCAGGCAACCGGAGGCCGAGCCACCGGAGGCGAAGCGGTCGGCGGCCAAGCCACCGCAGGCCGGTCCACCGGTGGTCAAGCCACCGGAGGTCAGTCCACCACCCCCTTCACCGCAACCCCCCGCACCCCCGCCCCCTCGCCCTCCGCCCCCTCCATCATGTCCCGGTTCATCCGTCCTGGAGGCAGGCCGACCGGGCTCGGTCTGCTTGCCGTGCTGTTCCTGCTGCTGATCCCCGCCGCCCTCGCCGCCGCGCTGCTCGGCTCGCGGCGCATCGGCAAGTAACCCCCAACCCCCGGCAATCACCCCGGCCCCCGCCCCCCTTCCCGGGCCGGGACATGGAATCGAGACGACAGGAGACCGCGCCGATGATCGAGACCTTCGCCGTCGTTCTGGGGATCGCCGTGGTCGCCGCGGGCGCCGTGCTGCTCCAGCACCGTTTCTGGCCGCCCGATCCGGACGAGGAACCCCGCGAGGACGTCGCCGAGTACATCGCCATGATGGTCAGCGTGCTCTACGCCCTCGTGCTCGGTCTGTCGATGGTGGCCGTGTGGGAGACCCGGTCCGCGGCGGAGGACCATGTGCAGGCGGAGGCGAGCGCCGCGCACCAGATCCGGCTGCTCTCCGCCGGGCTGCCCGCTCCGGCGGGTGAACGCACCAGGGAAGCCGTCGACGCGTACGTGCACCATGTGGTGTCCGAGGAGTGGCCCGTCATGGTCGCCGGGCAGCCGCCGGACCGGCGCGGCTGGGACCTGCTGAACGACCTGAGGGCGGCGGGCCAGATCCCCGTCGGCGCCAGTCCCGCCCAGCAGGCCACGCTCCAGGAGACCCTGGCACAGCTCAGCGTGCTGGACGACGCCCGGCGCGGCCGGGAGGCGGATGTCGGCGAGACCCTGTCACCCGTCCTGTGGTTCGGGCTGATCGTCGGCGGGCTGCTGACCGTGGCCTTCATGTTCATGTTCGGCGTACGGCGCAGCGTCACCCACGTGGTGATGGTGATGGGCCTGACCGCGCTCATCACCTTCACCGTGTTGCTGGTCTACGGGCTGAACGAGCCCTTCGACGGCATGTTCGCCGTCGACGCGTCCGCGTTCTCCCGCTATTTCCCGGGCAGTTGACGGTGCGGCGCCCGGCGGCCGGCCGCTTCCTCGTGCAGCCGGGCCGCGATCCGCCGCTGGTCCGGCCAGCGCACGTCGTACGCCCAGCCCCACCGCTCGAACCGGGCGATCAGCCACGCCGTGAGGTCCGGCTGGCCGCGCAGCCCGCCGTGCCGGGCGCTGTTGGGGTCGGCGTGGTGGAGGTTGTGCCAGCCCTCGCCGAAGGTCAGCAGGGCCACCCAGGACACGTCCCGGGACTGGTCGCGGGTGCGGTAGTGGCGCGGACCGAAGGCGTGGGCCACGGAGTTGACCGACCAGGTGACGTGGTGCACGACCGCGTACCGCACCAGGCTCGCCCAGAAGAAGGTGACCAGCGCGCACCGCGGGTCCTGGGTGACCGCCAGGACCAGGACCGGCGGCAGCGCGAGCGAGACCGCGATGGCCAGCGGATAGCAGCGGTCCAGACGGCGCACGTCCGGGTCGGCGAGCAGGTCGGGGGCGTAACGGGGGTAGTGGGAGCGGACCGGTGAGGAGGCGAACCAGCCGACCTGGGCGTGCCACAGCCCCTTCAGCAGCGCCCGCCGGGTGGTGCCGTACTTCCACGGCGAGTGCGGGTCGCCCGCCCGGTCCGCGTACTGGTGGTGGCGCCGGTGCTCGGCGACCCACATCGTCACCGGGCCCTCCATGGCGAGGCTGCCCGCCACCCCGAGGGCGATCCGCAGCGGGCGTTTCGCCTTGAACGACAGATGGGTGAAGTGCCGGTGGAAGCCGGCGGTGATGCCCATGATGGACAGCGCGTACATGCCGGCGCCGAGGACCGCGTCGTACCAGCGCGGCCCCCAGCCGCCGGCCAGGGCGACCGGCAGCACCAGCGCCAGCACGGCCAGCGGACCCACCACGAGGGTGAGCAGATAGCCGGTGCGCAGCGGCAGACCGACCGGGACGGTGTCGGGGAGCGGGGCGGGCGGGCCCTCAGGGTGTTCGGGGGTCACGGTCACGGTGTGTCTCCCGCGCGGCGGGACGGGGTGGTGCAGGGGGTCATGGGCGGCGATTATGCGCCGACCCGGTGGCCACGGCGCACCAGGCTCGGCGCGCGGCGCTGCCCGCGCGGGCATCCTCTACCTGGATGGATGAAGGTGCGGGCGCGGTCCCGCTGGCCGACCATGGGAGCCGGGGACGCGCCCGCCGGCGCGGCCCCGGCTCCGCCCCATGTCACCGAGCCGAGGGAGCGTCGGATGCGAGCGGACGGCACCGCACCCGGACGGCCCGCGCCGGACGGCCGGGACGCCAGGGACCTGCTGCGCCGGTGCGCGCGGGAGGTGGTGGACGTCGCCGAAGGCATCCGCGCGGTCTCCGCGCGCACCAGCACCGCGCTGTTCACCCCGGCCCTGACCGCCTCCGCGCGCCGCCGCCCGCGCACCGGCCTGCCCGCCCAGTGGGCCCTGCTGCGCGCCCTGACCAACAAACACGGTCTCGGCGGCTCGGCGATCACCGCGCCGAAGGGCGTGGGCCACGTCCTCGGCACCGCCGGCGAGGTGCTGGGCCGGGAGAGCCTGGCCGCGCTGGTGGCGGTCACCTCGCTGCGGCTGCGGATCGCCGCCGTGCTGGTCGACCACCCGGAGTTCGTGCGCGATCCCGGCATGCGCCGGCTGACCGAGGCCGTGACCACCGACAAGGACCTGGCGGCCGTACGGTCCCTGCGCGCCCTGTTCCGCGACCAGGGGGCCCAGCGCGCGCTGTCCGGGCTGGCCCCGCTGATGGCAGAACTCCTCGCGATCCGCGCCCTGCTGGACGAGGACCCGCACAACGACGAGACGGGCTGGGCGCTGGCCACCGGCCGCGAACTGTCCGCCGACCCGCTGCACGGCGTCAGCGCCGCCCACCTCGCGGGCCTGGACCGGGGCGAGGGCGCCGCCGAGGCCGTCGGCCTCACCGACCAGGAACGGCAGGTCATCGCCACGAAAGGGTCGTTCCTCGGCTTCCTGCGCAACATCGAGATGCTCTCCACGAACGGGCGAATCCTGCTGCAGAACGTGCGCGGTCCGGACGGCGTGGTCCGCTATGTCCTCCAGGCGCCCGGCATGGCACCGGGCCGCCCCCGCACCGACTCCCCGCAGGACTTCGTCGGCGCCTGGCGCAACCTGTTCATGCCCGACTCGCCGTACACCCGCGCGATCCTGCTCGCCCTGCGGGACTACGGCATCCCCCGCGGCGCCGACCTCGCGCTGATCGGGCACAGCGAGGGCGGGATCGCCGTGATGAACCTCGCCCAGAGCGAGGAGTTCTGCCGCACCTACCGGGTCACCCACGTCGTCGCCGTCGGCTCGCCGGTCGACACCAAGAAGCCCGCCGACCCGCGCACCTGGGTCGCCAGCATCACCAACCAGCACGACATCGTGCCCGTCCTCGACGGCCGCGGTGCGGGCTCCGCGTTCGACCCGCACCCGAACTGGTACGAGGTCGACTACACCGGGCCCACCCACGAGTTCCCGCTGTGCCACATGCTCCACGAGTACATCGAGCACCTGCGCACCGTCATCCCCGAGGCCCGTCAACGCGTCGACGAGGCCCTCGCCCCCTACCGCGGCCCCGTCGTGCGCACCCAGGCCTACCAGCTCAAGGACCGCGCCAACCCGCCCGAGGGCTACCCCTTCCTCACCCTGCCCACCACCTCGCTGCCCACCACGGCCGGCCCGGTCGACGTGCCCGTGCGCTACTACGACTCCTCCGCCGCCCACCTGTGCTTCCCCGTCGACGCGGACACCGCCCGCGGACTGCTGCCCGGCGTCACCTGGATGACCCCGAGCCGGCTGGGCCGACGGGCGCTGGCGGTGCTGTCGCTGTACGAGCACCGCTGCACCACCATCGGCCCGTACACCGAGATCTCCCTCTCCGTGCTGGTGGACGACCTGTGGCGGCCCCGCCCGTATGACGTGGCCCTGGACCTGCTGCGCCGGGTCGACCTGCGCCGCACCGGCCGCTACGTCGTCTCCCTCGCCGTCACCAGCGAGGAGGCGCGGGTCGTCGCCCGGGAGATCTGGGGCCAGCCCGCGGTCCGGGTGAGCGCCGAGGCCAGGCTGACCGGCCGGGACCTCGCCGTCCGCGCCCCGGAGCTCGGCCTGGCCGTCGACGGCCGCCTCGGGCCCGGGGCCCGCTGCCCCGAGGCCGACTGGATCCTCTACGGGCGCCGGGGCGAGAGCACCATCCGCACCCTGGTCCGGGCCCACGGCGGGCTGCGGCTGCACAGCGGCGGTGGCATCCGGCTCCGGCTGGACACCCCGGCCGCCGAACCCCTCGCCGGCCATCTGCGCCGGCTCGGCATCGCCACGGCCCGCCCCCGACTGGTCCTCACCTGCCCCCAGTTCATGCTCCACCGCAGCGCCGGCGCCGTCCTGCCACGCTGACGCCCCACCCCCACGGGAGCCCCGCCATGGTGACCGAGTCCCCCGACGTCACGTCGTACGACGCCGAACTCCTCGACCGCGCCGAGGCGTTGCGGTCGGACGCCGAGCTGATGGACGAGTACGCCCGGCGGCTGCGGGCCACCGCCGACACGCTCGCCGGCTGCCCGGCGGCCCCGGAGTGGAGCCGGCCCACGCTGGAACGGCAGGCCGCCGCCTGCGCCACGGCGGCGGAGCAACTGCGCACCGCGGCCGAGGCGTTGCGCACCCACGCGGCAGCCGGCGACTGAACACGGCCACGGAGGAGGGAAAGGCCGCAGACCCCGAGGTTGCGGCAGACCTCCACGCTCATCACCCTCCTGCGGACACTCCCGTCTTTACCCGGACTGTCTCTCGCCGTCTCCCGTACTTTTTCCGGCGAAGGCCGTGGTGCGTTCGGTGATCTGCCGGACTGCGGGCGCGTGCGCGAGGGCCGGGCCGTCGACATAGGAACCGCCGCTGCCGAGTTGGCACCGCTGGTGGCGCAGGGCGGCCCGCTGCGCGGGGAGAACCCGCAGGAGCTTGCCGCTCGCGTGGTGACGGCCCATGGCAGGGCGTCGGGCTGAACTCGGCCGGTGGACAACCCCCGTTGGCGCGGGGACGACGCTGGGATGAATACGGGGCCAGCCGTCTTCGAGGGCTCCCGTCCGAGTCAGCGGAGAAGGACTTGCCGACGGCGAGCAGCTACTGCCGCTGGCCGGACAGCGCGTCACCGAAGGGCCGCTGTCCAGCTCGATCGGCAGGTCCGCGTCATCGGCAGGGAAACGGCGCAGGGTGAGACGCTCGGTCTCCAGGCAGGTGTCCACGAGCCGGTCCACGCCTGGAGCAGCCGAGCGGCCCAACGGTTTTGCTTCGGCTCCGGGCGCTTCCGCCGCCTACGACGTCAACCGGATCGCGGAGATGTCGAACTGCAGCCGGACCTTCTCGCTCACCATGGTGCCCCCAGCCTTGAGGCGCTGGTTGTAGACCAGGCCCCACTCGGTGCGGTCGATGGTAGTGGTGCCGTCGAAGCCGGCCCGCTCGAAGCCGAACGGGTCCAGAACCGAGCCGAGGTAGTCGATGTGCAGGTCGACGGGCCGGGTGACGCCGCGGATGGTCAGGTCCCCGGTCATGCGGAAGGTCTCTCCGCCTTCGTGGACGGTGGAGGTGCTGTGGAAGGTCATTTCCGGGTACTGGCGCGCGTCGAAGAAGTCGGCGCCGATGATGTGCGCGTCCCTTTGCTGCACGCCCGTGTCGACGCTGGCGACCCGGATGACGAGGTCGGCCCGCGACTCGGAGGGCTGGGCTCCGTCGAAGTACAACGTGCTGTCGTAATCGGTGAAAGCCCCCCGGACCGTCGTGACCATGGCGTGCCGTACGGAGAATCCGATGTGGCTGTGCGGGCGGTCGATCGTCCATCGCCCGGTCAGGGCCTGAAGTGCCGGGTCGAGTGCGACACCCCGGGACGTGGCCCCCGCGAGAGCCGGGGCCGGCTCGCTGACGGCGGTCTGGCGTCGGCCGAAGATACCCATGATCGTGAGCCCTTTCCCATCTGAATCGCTCTGTGCTGCCAAGGTGTCGCCGGGGCGCTGCCCCGATCGGTGACCCCGCCCGAGGGGATGCGGTCGACGGTGAACCCGCTACGACTGTTACTGCGGTGGCGTGGGCGTGTCGTGGGTGCGGTACATCGCCTGTACGTCCAACTCCAGTTGGACGGTCGGCCCGACGACGGCGATGCCGCGGGCGAGCATGGAGCGCCAGTTGAGGGTGAAGTCCTCCCGATGGAGTTCGGCCTTCGCGAGGGCCGCGCAGCGCAGTTCCTGTTCGTAGCCCCCGTTGATCGACCCGAGGTAGGTGGTGTCGAGGCTGACGGAGCGGCTGGTGCCGTGCATGGTGAGGGTGCCGTGCAGGGTCCACTTGGAGCCGCCGAGGTGGGCGAACCGGGAGCTGGTGAAGTCGATGTACGGGTAGCGTTCGACGTCCAGGAAATCGGCCGAACGCAGATGGTTGTCGCGGGTGTTGTTGCCCGTGGTGACACTGGAGGCGTCGATGCGTACCGCCACCTGTGAGTCGGCCATGTCCGGAGCGATGCGGAGGTTGCCCTGGAAGCGGGTGAACCGCCCGTGGACATGGGCCATGCCGACGTGCTTGGCGATGAACCGGATCGCGGTGTGCGGAGGGTCGAACAGCCAGGTACCGGCTGTCGGAAGTTCCAACTGGCGGGCGGGCTGGAGCACGACTTGCGCGGTGGGCCGAGCCACACCGGCCGCGATGTCGAGGTTCTCGCGGGCAGGTGACAGGCCCTCGGCCACGATCATCACGCTGTAGGAGCCGGGTGGCAGCGTGGCTATGAAGTAGCCGTGGGGGTCCGTGGTGCCACGCGTCGCGATCCGGTGGCTGTCCAGCGCGGTCACGGTGACCTCGGCTCCGCCCATGGGCTGCCCCATGGGATCGAGCACCTCGAAGCCGCACGCCCCGGCGCCGGGCGGCAGCGGGACCGAGATGCTCGACACGGCACCGGAGGCACCACGGGAACGCCGACGACGGAGCAGCCCGAGAGCCATGGAGTTCACCCTTCTTCTTCTGCGCCTCGGTCACGCGACTCGGTCAGAGTTCTTGCATTCCCCGTCGTCAAGAAACGTCGGCGACGGGAGGACGGACGCAAAGCCAGTAGTTCGCCGATGATCATAAAGCGCTCTGCGAGTAGGTCACTCGAGCCGGTGTGGAAGCTGCTCAACCCACTTGGGGACGGGTGTGGGGCCGCATACCGGTACATCGGCCGACCATATCGCCACAGCTCGATTCGTTGTTTTGCGGCGATGCTGTGGTGAAGGGCACGGAAAAGAGCCCGGAAATTCACAACCGATCTGCGCTTTCATCACGGGCCTGACACAGAACTCGCCGTGCCGCCGTCCTTCCGTGGGCCGGTGAGAAGGAGGCGCTGCCAGACATCGACGAGCATCTCGATATCCACACTGCCCGTCCAGGTCCCGCTCCTTGTCTCAGGGGAGGGGCATGCCGCATGCGGCGACCCGCAGCGCGCGCCACTCCTCGTGGGTGAGGTCCGGCTCGCGCAGGGTTGCGTCCCGGCGGGCGGCGACGCGCCGATCGCACGCAGGCGGGCCGTGACCGCGGCACCGGTACCCCGTCCGGCGCGGGTGACGACGGAGAGACGCCACGCGAGGCCGGGGGGAGACCGAAAGGGCGCTGGGCCACGTGCCAGAGTGTGCCGCCTCCCCGATACCCTCGCGGGCCGAGAGTCGCGCCCGCCGGGCAGTCAGCCCCCGGTTCTGGTCGACCCGCGCCCGGTGCTGCGATTCGACCGACGCCCGAACTGCTCGACTCCCTCCACGAGGAGGCGCTGCTCCAGCAGCGGATCGTGGACGACCTCCAGGACCTCGCGCTCGCCGAAGCCGGCGCGCTCACGTACCACCGCTCCGAGGTCGACCTGCGAGATCTCCTCGAAGCCACCCGCACCGCGTACCGCGCCCGCGCCGGGACGGCGGGCGTGACGTTGGAGGTGGAGGCCCCGCACCCGGTGTACGTGACCGCCGACGCGGACCGGCTCCGCCAGGTCGTCGGCAACCTCATCGGCAACGCGCTGCGCGCCACGCCGTCCGGCGGGCGCGTGACACTGGCCCTCGTCCCGCACGGCGAGACGGCCGTTGTCGAGGTGCGGGACACCGGCGACGGGATACCGGCGGAACACCTGCCGTACCTCTTCGACCGCTTCTGGCGGGCGGACACGTCACGGGGGCGGGCGACAGGCGGCAGCGGCCTCGGCCTGGCGATCGCCCGGCAGATCGTGACCGACCACCGGGGCGCCATCGACGTGGCGAGCACGGTCGGGGTGGGCACGACGTTCACCATCACCCTGAGCGCGCGCCCGGCCCCGCCCCTGTGAACCACTCAGGTTCCCTCCGCGAGCCGGTAACCCCGTCCGTACACCGTCTCCAGCAGCCTCGGGCTTCCCGGCACCTCCAGCTTCCGCCGCAGGTTCATCACGTGCGCGTCGACCGTACGCTCCAGCACCTCCTGATCGAAGCCGAAGACCCGCTCAATGATCTGTGCCCGGGTGAAGACCCGCCCGGGCTCGCGTGCCAGCGACTCCAGGATGGAGAACTCCCTCGCAGTCAGTGTCACCGGCCGGCCCGAGACCCGGGCCTCGAACCGCGCGGTGTCCAGCTCTACCTCGCCGACCCGCAGCAGCGTCGTCCCGGCCGGCGCCGACTTCCTGGCCCGCCGCAGCAGCGCCCGTACCCGCGCGGTCAGTTCGCGCGGACTGTAAGGCTTGGTGAGGTAGTCGTCTGCGCCGAGGTCGAGCCCGAGGAGCATGTCCTCCTCGGTCGTGCGGGCAGTGAGCAGCAGGATGGGGACGTCCGCGGTGCCCGGCTCGGTTCTCAGGATGCGGCACACGTCGAGTCCGTCGACGTACGGCAGCATCACGTCAAGCACGATCAGATCGGGCCGGATCGAGCGCGCCTTCTCCAGAGCGGCGCGACCGTCGGCCACGACCTGCACCGCATTGCCCTCCCGTTCCAGATAGGCCCGGATCAGCCGAGACTGTTTCTCGTCATCCTCAGCGACCAAAATCCGAGCGCTCAACGCTTCTCCCCCAACGAGATCCCGCGAGTTCCAGCACCGTAATACAGAACCGGCCGAGCATTTCGGGGGCTGGGTCGGTAACCCGGCAGCGGGCATGCAGAAGGCTGCTGTTGGCTCCCAGGCCCTGCACAAAGCCCTGTACCGACGGACACCGGCTGCGCGCGGCCCTGGGATCGGTGCGCGACACGACCAACCCTCACGTACGACCGTAATGACGCTGGGAGGTGTGCCGGTGGGCCGGATCGGCGGAACCCAAGGGCGCGCGGACGGCGCGTCGCCCGGCCCACCGGTCCCGAGGACCGCTCAGGCCGCCGCGGCCCGGGTGTCCGCCGCGCTCCGGCCGAGCGAGACGACGTAACGCCCCTTGTCCTCCGGCAGGTTGCGGTGCACCAGGTCGGAGAAGCTGCGGGTGTGGCGGATGACCTCCCAGCCCTCGGGGGAGAAGGTGGCGGGCCCGAACAGGCGGGGCGCCAGCAGCGGGTTGTTCAGCGCCTCGGAGAACGCGTCGACGGAGATGATCCGTTCGAGCAGTCGGCCGAAGATCGCCCCGGGCTCCGGCTCCTCCGCGAACAGCCCCACGTGCAGATCGATCGCGTCCACGTCGCCGTACACGTCCATCAGCGCCCGCTGGACCCGCGGGTCGCCGGAGATCTGCCCCGGCTCGGTGACCCGGGGGAAGCCGTAGTAGGCCCGGTAGTCGTTGTACGAGGCCAGCCGCAGCTCCCGGCCGACGGCGACGCTGCGCTCCTCGATGGGCAGCAGCAGCGGGTCGGTGTTGAACAGCCCGGACAGCCCGGCCGGTTGCCGGGACAGATCCTCGAACAGCGGGCCGAGGCCCCGGTCCAGGACCAGTCGCCCGTTGGCGATGGTGTGCGCGAGCGGCACCGGCCGGCCCGCGATGGTGTACGTCGACGGGATCAGGCTGTGCCAGCGGTAGACGAGGCTGAACTCGATCGTCGCCCGGTTCTCCCGGTGCCACACCCCCCGGTCGGTGCGCACCGGGTCGAGCACGAAACCGAAGTGGTACGGCGTGATGTGGTTGATGTACTCCTCCAGCATCACCCGGATCATCAGCACGATCAGCGTGTTTCGGGTGGTCTGGAAGAGCCGTTCGTCGTCCCAGTCCGGGTGTGCGGCGGCGAGCAGGCCGGCGACCCGGTTGTGCTCGCGCAGGAACAGGACGTTCAGCGCCATCGGCCCGATGTGCGCGTGCGCCCGCTCCCCGCCCCACGCGAACAGCGTGTCCACGAACTCCTCGGGTACCTCGTCGAACCGCACCGGCCGGATCGCCCGGAACTCCTCCCTGATCCGCCCGCCCTCGCACAGCGCGGGCGGGAACTCGCCGCCGTCGACGATCCGGCTCTTGAGCCGGCCGCCCCGGAAGGCGCGCAGACAGGCGGTGACCTCCTGCCGGTCGCCGTAGAGCTGGCACATGTCCAGGGTGTGCGGCGAGTCGGTGCGCCGGGGATCGCCGGTGGCCGCGTGCCCGCGCAGGAAGCCGTCGGTGAACCACTGCGCGAACGCCGGCAGCAGCGCGGTGGACCGGGCGCAGCAGCGGCCCTCGCCCTCGCGCCGGAACAGCTCGGCCACCCGCTCCGGGGCGGGCAGGTCCCGGCGCACCCCGGTCACCGGCGGCAGCTGCCGCCCCACCCAGGACCGGTCGGTCAGCGAGTCCCAGGAGGTGTACGGGGCCTTGGTGCTCAGCGGGTTGGGGCGCGGCGGCGCCTTGAGCACGGCCAGGTCGATCAGCCGGGAGTTGAGCCTGCGGTGCAGCCACCGGCTGCGCTGGGCCGCCTGCCAGGCCGGGCCGTAGTGGGTCAGCAGATGTGTCTCGAAGCGGTTGCGCAGCCCGTCCCGGGACCTGTCCCTGGCCCCGGTCCAGGGCGGCGTCCCCTCCTGGGGCGGTCGGGAGGTGACGGTCATCGGTCCTCCGGTCGGTTCGCGGATCGGTCGCTTCAGGGATCGGTCGACGCCTGGTACGGCCGGTCCGCGGACCGGCCGTCCCTACGGTCAGGGCGCGGGCACGGCGTCGCGGCCGGACCGCACGGTGTAGTGCTGCGGGAACGGGGTGCCCGCGTAGTCCAGGGCGCGTTCAGCCCCGGGCAGCGGGCGCACGCCGGGGCGTAGCAGCACCCGCCGCACCAGCTCGGGCACGATGACCCGGGCCGCGTACCGGCCGACGCAGTCGTGGGCGCCGTAGCCGAGGACGAGGTCGTGCGCGGGCGGGCGTCCGGGCCGGAACTCGTCCGGCGCGTCGAGCACTTCCTCGTCGAACATCGCCGACGCGAAGCAGGCCAGCACCACGCTCTCGGCCGGGATGAGCGTCTGCCGCGCGGTGCCCGCGGCCAGCAGGTGGTCGCGCACGCACAGTCGGGGCGTGACCGGCACGAACGGGTGGAAGCGCAGCGCCTCCCACACATAGGCGTCGAAGCGGGACGGGTCGCTCTCGCCCGCAGCGCGCTCCGCCTCCGCCAACACCTCGGGACGTACGGCGAGTTCCTTCAGGGCGGTGGCCGTGCACTGGGTGGCGTTCTGCTGATAGCCCGTCAGATAGCCGACCAGGTTGGCGTTGACCCGCTCGTCGTCGAAGCCGTACTCGGCGGGCAGCCGGGTCCGCAGCATCCGGGCGAGCACGTCGTCCGGGCCGTCGTCGCCCGGCGCGGACCGGCGGCGGGCGATCACCTCGGCGACCCGGTCGTGCAGTTCCCGGCCGGCGGCCACGCCCGCCGCGTGGATCTCCGGGTCACGCCCCGGGTTGATGGCGAACGCCCACTGCATCCGGCGCGTGCAGGAGTGCAGCGTCTCCTCCTCGATGCCGGTGAAGCCCAGATAGGCGACCGCGACCCGGGCGGCGGCCAGGCGGGCGTAGTCCTGGACGAGGTCGAAGGTGTCCGTGCCCCGGCCGACCGCCTCGTCCAGCACCTCGTCGGCGATCCGCGCGGTGAGTTCCCGCACCCTGGGCGCGTCCTCGGCGGCGAGCATCAGTTGCCCGTACCCGCGCTCCCGCCAGTGCACGTCCGCGCCGTCCCGGGCGAGGATGAACGGCCCGCCGAGCACCTCCTCCAGCGCCGGCCCGAACACGCCCACGGTGAACGTCTCGGGCGCCGACAGCACCTCCAGGACATCGGGGTGCCGGGTGACGAACACACCGATGGGCGTGCCGAACACCGGCCGGTGGGTGCGCAGTTCGGCGAACAGCTCCGCCCGGCCGGTCGTCATGGCCCGCCGCAGCAGAGCCACCCGCTGCGGGACGTCGTCCTGGGGGATCGCGTCATAGGCGGCGAGGAAGTCCATGCCGGTCATTCAGCCACCGGCCCCCGGCCACCGCACGCCGGACGGGCATTCGGGGCAGAGGGGTGCGGGCGGGCCGGGCGCGGGTGACGATGGACGTCCGGGGACGTGGCGGAGAGGAGAGCCCGATGCTGTCGGCGTGGGCCGGGGCGCTGGTGCCCGTGTTCAGCGACACGAGCGTGACCGGCACCGGCCATCTGGCGCGGCCGCCCGGCACCGGGCGTCTCCTCGCCGCCAACCACACCTCGTTCTTCGACCCGGTCCTGCTCCTCGGCACCCTGCACCGGCTCGGCCTGCGTCCCGCCGTGCTGGCCACGGCCGGACTGTGGCGGGTGCCGGTGCTCGGCCGGGCCCTCACCCGCGAGGGCCACGTACCCGTGCACCGGGGCAGCCGCCGCGCCCCGGACGCCCTCCGGCACGCCGCCGACGCCCTGGCCGCCGGCCGGGACGTGCTCATCTACCCCGAGGGCGGCCTGCCCGGCTACCGCGCCTCCCACGACCGCCCGCCCGGCCGCCTGAAGTCCGGGGCGGTCCGGCTCGCGCTGTCCACCGGCGCGCCCGTGATCCCGCTCGGACACGCCGGCGCCCGCCGGGTCTCCTCCGGCAGCCGCGCCAAGCAGCTCGCCGGCTGGGCCACCGCGCCGCTGCGCCGCCCCCGCGTCCACGTCCACATCGGCCCCGCCCTCCGCCTGGACACCGCCGACCACCCCGTGACCACCCTGGAAACCGCCCTCGCCGAGGCATGGTCGACCGCGGTCCGGGCTTTGGCGGAGAGGGCGGACGGCCCGGCGGAACCGGCTGATCCGAGAGGGCCGGGGGTGGCGGGAGCGACTGGTCCGACCGAGCCTGGGCCGGCGGGGAGCGGCTGATTCGGCCGGCGTGGGACGGCTGGTTCGGCTCGGGCTGGGACGGTGGGGAGCGACCGGTTCAGCTGGGCTTGGGGCGGCTGCTTCGACTGGGCCTGAGGCGGCTGGTTCGGCTGAGGCGCCTGGGGCGGCGGGGAGCGGCTGATCCGACGGGGCGGGCACCATGCCGGCCAAGCCCGCCCGCCCGGACGCGCCCCGCACCGTACCGCCAACCCCGCCGAGCGGCACCGCACCGTACCGCCAACCCCGCCGAGCGGCACCGCACCGTACCGCCAACCCCGCCGAGCGGCACCGCCCCGTACCGGCCGAGCCCGCCTGGACGGGCACCGTACCGGCCAACCCGGCCCGGGAGGGCCCGGCACGGCACCGCCCCCGACCAGCTCGGGAAGGCCCGCACCGCACCGCCCCCGGCCGGCTCGGGAAGGCCCGCACCGCACCGCCCCCGGTCGGCCCGGTACAGAACCGCACCGCCCGGCCGGGCACCGTATCGGCGTGCGGGGTGAGCGGATCCGCTCGCTCCGTTCGCGCATCCGGGTGGTAGCGCGCCTCTTCCCTGGCCGAACGAGCTGTCGTAGCGCGGGGCCGGCCCGTGCGGTGCGGATAATCACGGCTCATGCAACAGGTGCACACGGGCACGTCCCGGGCCCCGGTCGCCGTCACCGGACTCGGTCTGATCACCCCGGCGGGCATCGGCCGGGACGCGGCCTGGGCGGGACTGTGCGCCGGGCAGTCCACCGCCGCCGTCGACCCCGCCCTGGCCGGGCTGCCGGTGGCCTTCTCCTGTCAGGTCCACGGTCTGGACGCGCCCGCCCTGCTCGGGCACCGGCTGGCCCGACGGCTCGACCGGTTCACCACCTTCGCGCTGCTCGCCGCCCGCGAGGCCGTCGCCGACGCCGGGCTCGACCCGGCCGGCTGGGAGGGCGCCCGGGTGGGCGTGGTGATGGGCGTCGGCACCGGCTCCATGCAGGGCTGGCAGGCCGAGTTCGACCGGCTCGCCGACGCCGTCCCCGAGCGTGTCTCCCCGCTGGCGCTGCCGCGCAGCGTGCCCAACATGGCCGCCGCGGAGATCGCCCTGGACCTCGGCGCGCTCGGCCCCAACATGGTGGTCAGCACCGCCTGCGCCTCCGGCACCAGCGCGCTGGGCCTCGCCCGGGACTGGCTGCTGTCCGGCCGCTGCGACCTGGTCCTGGCCGGCGGCAGCGAGTCGGCCCGGCTGCGGATGACCGCCGCCTGCTTCGCCCAGATGCGCGCCCTGTCCCGCCGCGCGGACAGCCCCGACGCCGCCTCCCGCCCCTTCGACCGGGACCGGGACGGCTTCGTCCTCGGCGAGGGCGCCGCCGTCCTCGTCCTGGAGCGCACCGCGGACGCCCGCGCCCGGGGCGTACGCCCCCAGGCGCTGCTCGCCGGGTTCGGCGCCTCCTGCGACGCCCACCACTTCACCGCCCCGCACCCCGACGGCGACGGTGCCGCCCGCGCCCTCGGTGCCGCCCTCGCCGACGCCGGTCTGGCCCCGGAGGACATCGACCACGTCAACGCGCACGGCACCGCCACCCCTCAGGGGGACGCCGCCGAACACAACGCGCTGCACCGCGTCTTCCGCCGCCCCCCGCCCGTCACCGCCCTCAAAGGCACCATCGGGCACGCCATCGGCGGCGCCGGAGCCATCGAGGCGGCCTGCACCGTGCTCACCCTGCGCCACCAGCTGATCCCGCCCACCGCCAACCTGGACACGCTCGATCCGGCCATGGACCTGGACATCGTCACCAAGGTGCCCCGTCCGCACCGGATGGCGGCGGCCGTCAGCAACTCCTTCGGCTTCGGCGGCCAGAACGCCGTACTCGCCTTCACCGCCGCCGACTAGTCCGCCCGGGCGGAGAAAGGGCCGTCATGTCCTCCGAGTTCTCCGACGCCGCCCCGCCGGCGGTGGCCGGCGGCCGGTCCTGGCCCACCGGCGAGCAGCTGATGATCGGCGTTTTCGTCGCCGTACCGTTCCTCGCCCTGCTCGCCGCTGTGCCGCTGGCCTGGCGGCACGGGCTGAGCCCCGTGGACCTCACGCTCGCCGTCGTCTTCTACCTGGTCAGCGGGCTCGGCATCACGGTCGGCTTCCACCGGCACTTCACCCACGGCTCGTTCAAGGCCCGTCGGCCGCTGCGGATCGCGCTCGCGCTGGCCGGCAGCCTCGCGGTGCAGGGCCCGCTCATCACCTGGGTGGCCGACCACCGCAAGCACCACAGGTACTCCGACCGGGACGGCGACCCGCACTCGCCCTGGCGGTACGGCCACTCGCCCCGCGCCCTCGCCAAGGGCATGCTCTACGCCCACCTGGGCTGGCTGTTCGAGACCGAGCACGCCTCGCCCCGCGCCTACGCGCCCGACCTGGTCCGCGACCGCGCCCTGATGCTGATCTCCCGGCGCTTCGGCCTGCTGGTGCTCGCCTCCCTCGCCCTGCCCGCCCTGCTCGGCGGGGCGCTGACCCGGTCCTGGCAGGGCGCCCTCACCGCGCTGTTCTGGGCCGGGCTGGTCCGGATCTGCCTGGTCCACCACGTCACCTGGTCCGTCAACTCCATCTGCCACGCGACCGGTGCCCGCCCGTTCCGCAGCCGGGACCGCTCGGGCAACGTGTGGTGGCTGGCCCCGCTGTCCTTCGGCGAGTCCTGGCACAACCTGCACCACGCCGATCCCACCAGTGCCCGGCACGGCGTGCTCACCGGCCAGCTCGACGCGAGTGCCCGGCTGATCCGCTGGTTCGAGCGCCTCGGCTGGGCCTACGACGTGCGCTGGCCGGACCACCGCCGCCGCCCGGCCCGGCGCGAGCCGCACGCCGACGGCCCGGCAGAGGCGGACCGGGGCCGGGCAGGGAGGGCCGGGGCAGGGAGGGCCGGGGCGGACCGGGCCGGCGTCAGCGGACCCGTTCGGCCGCCGCGCGGGTGAGGTGACGGCGTGGCCCGGAGCCGCCCCGGGCCCGGCCCGTTCCGGTCGCGGGCGCGTCGGTGAGCGGCCGGACGAAGAGGCTGACGCTGGCCTCCTCCGCGAACCCGTTGCGGCGCATCAGCTCGGCCGAGGCGGTGTTGCGCCGCTCCACGTCCGTGACCACGCACACCGCGCCGGCCTCGGCCAGTCGCGCACAGCACTCCCGCACCAGCCGGGAGGCCGCCCCGCGCCCCTGGTAGTCGGGGTCGACGGCGATCCACTCCAGGTAGCCCCAGTCGGCGCGCTGCTCGAAGGACAGCGAACCGAGCACGAACCCGGCGACCCGGTCCCCGTCGAGCAGCACGAGACAGGCCGGGTCCGGCGCGTCCAGGTGCCCGGCGACGGCCGACAGCGACCAGCCGGTGTAGGGCATCGCCCCGGTGTCGTACACCCGGTGACCGAGGTCGAGAACGGCGGCCAGGTGCTCGAAGCCGAGCGGGCGCAGCGTGAGCTCGCCGGCGGGGGAGCCGGGCGGGGACGCCGACGGCTCCTGTGGCGGTGGTACGGCGGTGGGGTCGGTGGGCGTGTCGGCCATGAGCAGCACTCCCTTCGGGCGGCATTTCGCAGCATATGTCCGCTCCGTCGGTCGGGCACGACCGATTCCGCTCCGCCTCCCGGCCCCGCCCGGTTCCGTTGCGCTTCCCGGCCTCGACCGGTTCCGCTTCGCCTCCCGGCCTCGGGCCGGGCCGGATGTCGTAGGGGAGGCGTGGTTCAGGGGGGCGTGCGGTGAGCCCGGAGGCGAGCCGGTCGGGGCCGCAGAGCCCAGGGAGTCGACCAGGACACTCGCCTCCGGGTGGTTCACAGGGCGGGGCACCGCGCCCGCTCCGCCCGACGCCGGCGCGGTGCCCGCGCGCCGGGCGGCACGCTCGCCGACGCCTGTGTCGCCGGCTGCCGGCAGGGCCGACGGCCGGGGTGCGACCCCCGCCGCGCGGGAGCGGTCCGCGACGGCGGGTGGTCGGCGGCCGGGCGGGGGAGCCGTCGGGGGGAAAGACGGAGTCATCGCCGTCCGCCTTCCGTCCGGCCTCGTGAGCGGGGTCGCGGTCGGCGGACCGGCCGTTCGGGCGGCGCACGCTCGCGCTGCCTGCCGGAAGGCCCTGCCCGCGGCCTGTCTTCCCTGGCCGGACGTGCCGCCTGCTCCGTGGGTCGGCCGGAGCAGCGGGACCACTCTGGCATCTGCCAACCAGGCATCGCAACCGGCAAGTTGAAATTTGCAAGTGGCGAAGTGCATGCTGCATCCGACGGAACGTGATCGAATGGGCCGGCAGCCGATCCGCCTGCGCGGACGGCCGGAACCGACGTGGACGGCCGAAGCCGACGAGGGGGTGGGCGTGACCGGGGAGACCGAGTGGGGCGGCGCGCCCTCCGTGCTGCGCATGATCCTCGGCAGACGGCTGGAGGAGCTGCGCACCCGGGCCGGCCTCAGCTTCGCCGAGGCGGGCGCGGCCATCGGGGTCAGCCACTCCACGATCCGCCGCATGGAGGCCGCCAAGGTGGCCCGGCTGCGGCTCGCGGACGCCGAGAAACTCCTCCAGGTCTACGGCGTCACGGACCGAGAGGAGATCGAGACCTTCCTGCAGTCCGTGCGCGAGGCCAACAAGCGCGGCTGGTGGCACACCTACCGCGACGTCGTGCCCCACTGGCTGCCCGCCTACCTCAGCCTGGAGCAGGCGGCCCTGCACCTGCGCGGCTACGAGAACCAGTTCGTGCACGGCCTGCTGCAGACCGAGGACTACGCCCGCGCCCAGCTCACCGCGTCCTACCCGCACGCCCCCGCCGAGACCACCGAACGCCGGGTAGCGCTGCGCACGCGTCGCCAGAAGCTGCTGACCGGGGCCCGACCGCCGCGGCTGTGGGTGGTGATGGACGAGACCGTGCTGCGCCGGCCGGTCGGCGGCCCGCGGGTGATGCGCGCGCAGATCGACCACCTCATCGAGCTGGGCCGGCTGCCCCACGTCACCGTGCAGGTCATGCCGTTCGCGGGCGGACCGCATCCCGCGCTGTGGGCCGGCGCCTTCCACCTCTTCCGGTTCCGCGCCCGCGAACTGCCCGACATCGCCTACCTCAGCGGCCTGGCCAGGGCCGAGTACCTGGACAAGCCCGACGAGGTGGTGGTCTACCGGGAGGCCCTGGACCGGCTGAGCGCCCAGGCGCCGTCCGCCCGCAAGACCGAGGCCCTGCTCGCCGAGTTGCGCGAGGAGTGGTGAGCCGCCGACCGTATCCGCCCGTCGCACCACCCCGCGCAACCGCCCCCGCACGCGCCGACGCGAGGGCCCGACCCCTGACCCGAATGGGAGACACGGCGTTGCCCGACAACGGATGGCCGGCCGACCGGATCGACACCGAGAACGCCCACTCCGCCCGCATCTACGACTACATACTCGGCGGCAAGGACTACTACCCCGCCGACAAGGAGGCGGGCGAGGCGATGACACGGGAGTGGCCCGCGCTCCCGGTGCACATGCGCGCCAACCGCGACTTCATGAACCGTGCGGTGCGCTGGCTGGCCGAGGACGCGGGCGTGCGGCAGTTCCTGGACATCGGCACCGGCATCCCGACCTCGCCCAACCTGCACGAGATCGCCCAGGCGGTGGACCCCGGGGCCCGGGTCGTCTACGTCGACAACGACCCGATCGTGCTCACCCTCTCCCAGGGCCTGCTGGCCAGCGCGCCCGAGGGCCGGACCGCGTACGTGGAGGCCGACTTCCGCGACCCTGCGGCCATCCTGGGCGCCCCCGAACTGCGCGAGACGCTGGACCTGAGCCGGCCCGTCGCCCTCACCGTCATCGCGATCGTGCACTTCATGCTGGACGCGGACGACGCGGTAGGCGTGGTGCGCCGGCTGCTGGAGCCGCTGCCCTCCGGCAGTTACCTCGCGATGACCATCGGCACCGCCGAGTTCGCCCCCGACGAGGTGGGCCGGGTCGCCCGCGAGTACGCCGCCCGTGACATGCCGATGCGGCTGCGCACCCTGGCCGAGGCCCACGAGTTCTTCGACGGCCTCGACCTGGTCGCGCCCGGCATCGTTCAGGTGCACAAGTGGCACCCCGACGGCGGCGCGCAGGGCATCCGGGACGAGGACATCGCCATGTACGGCGCGGTGGCCCGCAAGCCGTGACAGACCCGGGGCCGGGGTCCGACCCACCTCCCGGACCCCGGCCCCGCCCCTCGTCGTACGACGCGTACGACGGGCCGTACGGCGGGCCGGGCGGCCGCCGCACCCGCGACGACCGGAACACAGCCCCCTGGAACGAACCCCGGCAGGACCGGAGGCGACCCGCCTTCCGTCAGGACCGGAGGAAACGACCCCCGCGACTACGGAACCGGAGTGCCCGGAAAGCGGTCTTAGGGACCGCCGAAGGCCGGGATCGGCGCGGTCGCGGAGAATCCGGGGGACCGCACGCCGAGGTCGGCCGGATCGGCGTCCGGTCCGACCTGAAGACCCTGAAGACGACCGGCCTCGGGCCGGCCGCCTGGCCCGGGTGTGGGCCCCGCCCCGCCCCATTCGGGGCGAGGTCCACGCTCCGCGCGCCCCGGGCGCCGGTCAGGCGTGGCCGTGCGGGTGGTACGGGCGTGGCAGCCGCATGCCCCGGTCGGCCATGATCCGCCGCACCCGGTCGGGATAGTCGGTGATGATCCCGTCGACGCCCAGGTCCATCAGCGCCTCCACGGTCGCCGGGTCGTCACACGTCCACGGCACCACCTTCAGCCCACGGGCGTGCGCCTCGGCGATCATGGCCGCGTCGGAGTAGAACCGGAAGTCCGGGTCGCCGACCTTGCCGCTCTGCGGGAAGCCGTAGTTGGGGGAGAGGGTGGTGACGCCGGGCAGGGTCGCCGCTGCCCGGACGAAGTCACCGCCGTAGTCGTCGGCGTCGATCCCGCCCAGCCACGGGGAGGCGCCGGGCCGGCCGACCTGGAGGAAGTCGTGGTTCGTCAGCGCCACCAGCGGCCACCTCGGCGCGAGCCGGTGCATCACCTTCAGTGCCCCCCAGTCGAACGACTGGATGGTGACCTGCCGCTCGATGCCCGAGCGGTGGATCTCCTCGTACACCCGGCGCACGAACACCTCGCGCGGCGCGGTCTGTTCGGGCGCGCCCGCCTCCACCTTGGTCTCGATGTTCAGCTTCACGCCCCGGGCGCGGTAGCTCCTGACCAGGCCGAGGACGTCCTTCAGCTCCACCATCCGGAACCCCTTGACGACCTCCTGCCCGGGGAAGCCGGGCAGTTGCCGGTAGCCGCAGTCCAGCGTCTTGATCTGAGCGAGCGTCAGATCCTTGATGTACTTGCCGGCATAGGGGTACATCGGGTCGCCGGGCGTGAGCGGGCCGGTGTCCCGGCACTTGACGCCACTGATCTGCCGGTCGTGGTTGACGACGACCTTCAGGTCCCGGGTGATCTGGGTGTCCAGCTCCAGCGTGGACACCCCGAGCCGCAGCGCCTTGCCGAAGCCCTCCAGCGACTCCTCGGTGGTCAGGCCGAGGCCGCCGCGGTGCGCCTGGAGGTCGAAGCGGGCCGGCGCGGGTCCGCCCGGCGCCGCGTGCGCGGTCACCGGGGTCAGCGGCGCGGACAGCACGGCCAGGCCGACGGCCAGGGGCCGCACGAGGCGTCGCAGGGACGGGCGTCGCGGGGGCAGGTGCCGTAGGGACGGGTGCCGTAGGGACGAGGGTCGTACGGACATCGGGAACCTCACTCGGGTCTGAGCGGGCGGAGGAGTCCGCCGGGCGCGTGGCGGATTCTCGCAATGCCCCGCGGGGCCGGCCACCCTCCCGGCTGAACACTCCGGCACGGACAGGTGAACGTCCCCGCCGTCCCGGCCGGGGCACGCACCGGATGCTCAGCCGTGGCGGCGGCGGCGTTCGGCGGTGGTGCGGTGTACGGCGATGAGCGCGGCGTCGTCGCCGAGCTGGCCGCCGGCGTGGGCGAGCAGATCGCGCCGCAGATGGTGCATCAGCGCCTCCGGGCTGTCCCCGGTCCAGCGCGCCACCCGGTCGGCGAGCGGATAGAACCGGCCCCGCTCGTCCCGGGCCTCCACCACCCCGTCGGTGTACAGCAGCAGTGTGTCGCCCGGTTCGAAGGAGAACACGTCCAGCGTGTGCTCGACGCCGCACTGCACCCCGAGCGGCGGCGAGGGGTGCAGGCTCGGGGCCGTGACGACGTGGCCGGGGCCCAGCAGCAGCGGCGGCGGATGACCGCAGCTGGTCATCCGGGTGACCGCGTCGTGGTCCGGGATCTCCACGAGCAGCGCGGTGGCGAACCGCTCGCCCTCCTCCTCCGGGCGGTCCAGCTCGGCGGCGTAGCGGGTGATGCTCTGGTCCAGCGTGGTGGCGAGCTCCGTCAGCGGCACGCGTCGGTGCGCGCTCTCCCGGAAGGCGCCGAGCAGCAGCGCCGCCTCCCCGATGGCGGGCAGCCCCTTGCCGCGGACGTCCCCGATCAGCACGCGCACGCCGCCGTCGCAGCGGGCCGCCGCGTACAGGTCGCCGCCGATCTGCGCCTCGTCCTCGGCGGCCAGGTACAGGGAGGCGATGCGCACCGCGCCGATCCGCTCGGGCAGCGGCCACATCAGCACCTGCTGCGCGGCCTCGGCGACCGTGCGGACCCGGGCCAGCTGGGCCTGCCGGCGCATCCGCAGGGCGCTGTAGAGGACGGTGAGCACGACCAGGACGGTGAGGGCGATGATCTGGACGATGTGGTTCGTGGTGCCGAGCCCGCCGTGGGTGACGCCGAGGAAGACCTGCGCGGCCACCGCGAGGGCGCCGACCGCCGCGGTGGTGCGGGGACCGGCGAAGGAGGGGGTGAGCGCGGGGGCGATCACCAGGGCCGGTCCGAGGTGCACGTCGTGGGGAGCGTGCAGGTCCACGACGGTGATCACCACGATGAGCGCGACGGGCAGCGTCAGCAGCGCGCGGGCCGACTGCCACGGCCGCCGCGGTCGCGCGCGACCGAGCCGGGATGCCATGCCTCCCAGCGTGCGCCCGGGGTGCGTGAGACGCACGTCACACCGACAGATTTGGAATCGGACATTCCGGGTGGCGCTTCGGTTCCCGAATAGCGGACGCTGATCGCTTTGCCTTCATGAAGCGGATCGGCTAGCGTCATTCCCCGTTCAAATACCGGCTGGTTTGCCGATTTGACCTGGGAAATAAAGGCGCTTGACGGGTGATCTGAACCACCCTCAACCGAAATCGCAGCATTTAGCGTCCTGTGTCATGACACAGACGGCGATGAGGCCGGACGCCCACGACACGGCACCCGGCGACGGAGTACGGGGCAAGGGCCTCGGCGGCAATTCCATCGGCCTGCTGGGCAGCGCGGTCATCGGCCTGTCCACCGTGGCACCGGTCTACTGCCTCACCTCCACGCTCGGCTCCACCGCCGGTGAGGTCGGCCTGCACATGCCGGCCGTCTTCCTCGCCGGCTTCCTGCCGATGCTGCTGGTCGCCTTCGCCTACCGGGAGCTGAACAAGGCCGTGCCCGACTGCGGCACCTCCTTCACCTGGACCGTCAAGGCGTTCGGCCCGCACGTCGGCTGGATGTGCGGCTGGGGACTGGTCATCGCGACCGTGATCGTGCTGTCCAACCTCGCCGGAGTCGCCACCACCTACTTCTGGCTGCTGGCCGGGGAGGTCACCGGCAGCGACGCGGTCTCCGGCCTGGACGGCAACAAGGCCGTGCACATCGTCACCTGTCTGGCCCTGATCGCCGCCGCCACCGCGGTCAGCTACCGGGGCATGACCACCACGAAGGGCGTGCAGTACGCGCTGGTCGGACTCCAGCTCGTGGTGCTCGCCCTCTTCGTCGTCCTGGCCCTGGACAAGGCCCGCACCGGCGCCTTCCCCGGACACACAGACTTCTCCTGGTCCTGGCTCAACCCCTTCGCGGTGGACTCCTTCGCCTCCTTCAGCGCCGGACTGTCCCTGTCGATCTTCATGTACTGGGGCTGGGACACCTGCCTGACCGCCAACGAGGAAACCGTCGGCAGCGACAAGACACCGGGCCGGGCCGCCCTGATCGCCATGGTCGTGCTGGTCGGCTCCTACCTCGTCACCGGCGTCGCCGCGCAGATGGCCGTCGGCTCCGGCACCCACGGCCTGGGCCTGGCCAACCCGGACACCTCCGACAACGTCTTCGCCGCCCTGGCCGGCCCGGTCATGGGCCACCTCTGCGGCATCCTGCTCTTCGCCGCCGTCCTCGCCTCGGCCGCCGCCAGCCTCCAGACCACCTTCATCCCCGTCGCCCGCACGGTGCTCGCCATGTCGACGTACCAGGCCCTGCCCCCCTCCTACGCCCGCGTCCACGAGCGCTTCCGCACCCCCGGCCGGGCCACCGTCACCGCCGGCGTGGCCACCGGCGTCTTCTACGCGGTGATGTCGCTGCTCAGCGAGCACGTCCTGGTCGACACCATCTACGCCCTCGGCCTGATGATCTGCTTCTACTACGCGCTCACCGCGTTCGCCTGCGCCTGGTACTTCCGCCGCGACCTCACCCGCTCCGCCCGCGACGCCCTCTTCAAGGGCCTCTTCCCGGTCCTCGGCGGCATCCTGCTCACCGCCGTGTTCGGCAAGACGCTGTACGACATGTGGGACCCGGCCTACGGCAGCGGCTCCGCCGTCCTCGGCGTCGGCTCCGTCTTCGTCATCGGGGTCGGCCTGCTGGTCCTCGGCGCGGTGATCATGCTGGTGATGCGGCGCCGCGACCCGGCCTTCTTCCGCGGCCAGATCCTCACCGCCGGCACCCCGGCGCTCGTCGTGGAGGACTGAACCACTCCTTCGGGCGCCGTGTCGGGGGCGGCGCCCCGGGTACCCGTACCACCCCGGGCCGATCCGGCCGCCCGGGGTGCAAGGGTGCCGAATGGAGAGGTCATGACGCACGACGGGGAGGACACCGCGCCCCTGCGGCGAGCGGGGGTCACCGAACTCGGGCTCGCCACCGACGGGCCGCGCCGCGCGCCGGCGCCCGGGCCTGCGGAGCCACGGCACACGCCCGCTTCCGGTCCGACGGGGTCGACAGGACTGGTGGGGCCGACGGGGCCAGGGCAGGGCCGCGCCGCCGAGCCGGCGGGCCCGACAGGGCCGGAGCGGGCTTCCGCCGCCGAGCCGACGGCTCCGAGGCGACCGACGTGGCCGGGGCTCGCTTCCGCTTCCGATCCCACCGAACCGAGGGCCACCTCGGCCACGGACCCCACGGAACTGCCGTCCGCGCCCCCTTTGAGCCGCATCGGGCCGGGGCCCGCGCCGGCCCCGGATCGCGCAGGGCGGCGGCCCGGGGCGGCCCCCGGTCAGCCGGAGCCGCGGCCCGCGTCGGCCTCCGGCCGGCCAGAGCACTCGGAGCCGCAACCCGAGTCGGCGCCCAGGAGCGCGGAGCCGCCACCCGCGCCCGTTCCGGAGCCGAGCGAGCCGCCGCCCGTGTCCGGCCCGGAGCCGGGGGAGCTGCCGCAGGACCGCAGCCAGGCGATCCTGGAGGCCGCCAAGCAGATCGGCACCCTCCTCAAGCGCGCGGGCCATCCCTTCGCGCTCGCCGGAAGCGTGGCCGTCTACGCCCACGGCGGCAGCCGCTACCTCCAGCACGACGCCGACTTCGCCATCCTCCCCGACGACGCCGAGGCGGTGGCCGGCACCCTGCGGGAGGCCGGACTCGGCGTCCGGGTCCCGCCGGAGGACTGGCTGATCAAGACGACCTGTCACGGGCAGAACGTCGACATCATCTTCTCGCTGGCCCACCAGCCGGTCACCCGCGAGATGCTCGACCGGGCCCACGTCCTGCCGGTCGACTCGGTGCTCATGCCCGTCCTCAGCCCGACCGACCTGATCCAGAGCCTGATCAGCGCCTTCTCCGAGCACTACTGCGACTTCGGGTCCGTCCTGCCGGTGGCCCGCGCCGTGCGCGAGAAGGTCGACTGGGACGCGGTCCGCGCGGCCTGCGGCGCCGAGCCCATGCCCGCCGCCTTCCTCTTCCTCCTCGAACGGCTGAACGTGATCGACGCCCAGGAGGGCCAGCCATGACCGACACGAGCCCGCCGCCCCCGTCGGCGGCCGGGAACCTGGACTACCGCGTCGCCCACCTCGCCGAACACCTCGCCTCCGGGCAGCTGGGGGAACTCGGCGTACGACTCGAACTGCGCGGCGATGTCGTCCTGCTCACCGGCACCGTGCCGTCCACCCAGTGCCGGGACGACATCCTGCGCATGGCCCGCGAGGAACTGGCGGGGCACTCCGTCCACAGCGACCTGCTCATCGCCGGGACCTCCTCGCCCGACCACGGAGAGGACCTGACATGATCCGCGTCGCGGCCGTCGGGGACATTCACATGGGCCCCGAGAGCCAGGGCACGCTGCGCTCCGCCTTCGAGACCCTGCCCGGGTGCGCCGACGCGCTGCTGCTCGCCGGCGACCTCACCCGGCACGGCACACCGGAGGAGGCCGCGGTCGTGGCCCGCGAGATCAAGGACCTCGGCGTGCCCGTCGTCGCCGTACTCGGCAACCACGACCACCACGACGAACGGCCCGAGGAGGTCTCCGCGATCCTCCGGGACGCCGGCGCCCACGTCCTCGAAGGACAGGCCGCCGTCGTCACCGCAGACGGCGCCCGGATCGGGGTCGCCGGGACCAAGGGCTTCGGCGGCGGCTTCGTCGGCCGCTGCGCCGGGGAGTTCGGCGAACCCCTCATGAAGGAGTTCGTCCGCTACTCCCGCCGGTGCGCCGACGGCCTGCACGGCGCCCTGAAGGAGCTGGAGGAACAGGACTGCGACGTACGGATCGCGCTGACCCACTTCTCCCCGGTGCCGGACACCCTGGCCGGGGAGCCGCTGGAGATCTACCCGTTCCTCGGCAGCTATCTGCTCGCCGAGGCGATCGACACGGCGGGTGCCGACCTCGCGGTGCACGGCCACGCCCACGCCGGCACCGAGCACGGCATGACCACCGGCGGGGTGCGCGTACGCAATGTGGCCCAGCCGGTGATCGGACAGGCGTTCCACGTGTACCACCTGCCGGGTGCAGGGGACTGAGGTGGGGTGTGCGGGCCGGGGTGCGGTGGCCTGACGTGGGGCGTACCCGCCAGTTACGGCGGCGCGGTCCTGTACCCCGCGGGACCGGGACCGTCAGGCCGCCGTTCCCAGGGCCTCGCGGCCGGTCACGTCGCCGTCCTTGGCGGCGAGCGGCACCGGCACCGGCCCGCCCCGGCGGCGCACCAGCAGGCCCGCGCCGATCGACCCGGCGATCAGCAGACCGCCCGCCACGAGGGCACCGCGCGCCCCGGCCCACTCCATCAGCAGACCCAGCAGCGGCGGCCCGCCGAGGCTCCACACCGTGCCGATGCTGCTCCACACCCCGAGCACCCGGCCGCGCAGATGCGGCGGCGGGTCGGTCTGGAGCACGGCGGTACCGGCGGTGTCGGAGACGGACTCCACGACCGCCATCGGCAGCACCAGCACCAGCAGGACCGCAAGCGTCGGCGACAGACCGGCCACCACCTGGAGCAGCGCGCCGGCCGCCGCGAGCAGGCCCACGGTCCGCACGGACGGCTTGCGCAGCCGGGCGCCGAGGACCGCGCCGATGATGCCGCCGACGGCCAGCACGGTGGACACGGTGCCGAACGCCCCGGCGCCACCCGCGAGCGGCCCGGTGACCAGGACGGCGAGGGTCAGGCCGTAATTGCGGCCGAAGACGGAGCTGAGACCCGTGATGCCCGCGAGGGCGACCAGCCGGGGCCTGCGCACGAAGAAGGCCAGGCCCTCGCGTACGCCCGTCCCCGCGCGGGCCGGCGCCTCCCGAGGCACGGCCGCCGCCGGCTCGGCGGCCCCGGCGGCCGGGCGCAGGAACGGCACCACCGAGGCCACGAACAGGAACGACAGCCCGTTGGCGGCGTACGCGGAGGCCGTACCGAGGAAGCCGACGGCGACCCCGGCCAGGGCGGTTCCGGCCAGCCGGCCCGCGCTGTGCACCAGCGCGCCCACCCCGATCGCCGACGGGACGTCCGCCACGGGCACGAGATCGTTGCCGAGCAGGGCACAGGCCGGCCCGTCGACGGTGGCGATGACGCCGGTCACGGCGGCCAGCACCAGCAGCGCCGTCATGTCGATCCGGTCCAGCGCCACGAGCAGCGCCGTGGTGAAGGCGACCGCGCCGAGCAGTGTCTGACTGACCGCGACCGTCACCTTGCGGGGCCAGCGGTCCACGGCCGCGCCGCCGAGCAGGCTCACCAGCAGCGCCGGGGCCGCCTGGACGGACATCGACAGACCGGTCGCCGCGGCCGAGCCCGTGATGTGCAGCACGAGCAGGTTCTGCACGGTGAGCTGCATCCACGTACCGGCGTTGGAGACGAAGTTGGCCACCGACCACCAGCGCATGCCGCGGTGGCGCAGGGAGCGCCACGGCGAACGGGAGGCCGGGGCGTGGGCGGGTGTGGGCACGGCAGAGGCAGAGGGCACGGCGGGGTACTCGACAACCAGGGGTCGGGAGAGACCGGCGGGGTCCGTCGGGCCGGCTGCGTCGCACGGCTGGGCCGCCTGGTCAGGGCGCCGACCATGGTGACAGACGGGACGCCCGAGTCGACGCCACACCGGGCGCGGAACGGGCCCGCGGAACCGGGAAAACGCCCTCCGAGCAGGCCCGTCACCACCCGCGTGGGGTTCCTCACAGGCGCATCCGCACGTTGATCGCCCAGAGGCCGCTCGCCTACAGATTGATGGCGCGCATCCCCGCCTCGTCGTACCGCTCGCCCGCCGGCTCGGGCAGCTCGGCGTCGATCCGGGCCAGGTCCTGCGCGGTCAGCTCGATATCGGCGGCGGCGGCGTTCTGCTCCAGGTACGTACGGCGCTTGGTACCCGGGATCGGCACCAGGTCCTCGCCCTGGGCCAGCACCCAGGCGATGGCCAGCTGGGCCGGGGTCACGTCCTTCTCGGCGGCGATCTCCTTGACCTTCTCCGCGAGCCGCAGGTTCGCCGCCAGGTTCGCGTCGGTGAAGCGCGGGTTCGTACGGCGGTAGTCGTTCTCGTCCAGTTCCTCGGGCGAGGCGAAGCGGCCCGCGAGGAAGCCCCGGCCGAGCGGCGAGTACGGCACGAAGCCGATGCCCAGTTCCCGGCACGCGGGCAGCACCTCGGCCTCCACGTCCCGCGACCACAGTGAGTACTCGCTCTGCACGGCGGTGACCGGGTGCACGGCGTGGGCGCGCCGGATGGTCTCCGCGCTCGCCTCGCTCAGCCCGATGTACCGCACCTTGCCCGCGGCGACCAGCTCGCCGAGCGCGCCGACCGTCTCCTCGATGGGCACGTTCGGGTCGACGCGGTGCTGGTAGTACAGGTCGATGTGGTCGGTGCCCAGGCGCCGCAGCGAGCCCTCCACCGAGCCGCGGACATGCTCGGCCGAGCCGTCCTGCGGGCCGATGGTGCTCATGTCACCGGGCACGGCGCCGTCCATCCGGTAATTGAACTTCGTGGCGATCACATACTCGTCCCGGCGCCCCCTGACGGCCTCGCCGACCAGCGACTCGTTGGTGAGCGGTCCGTACATCTGCGCGGTGTCCAGGAAGTCGATCCCGAGGTCCAGGGCCCGGCGGATGGTCGCGATTCCCTCCGCCCGGTCGGCGGAGCCGTAGAAGGCGGACATCCCCATGCAGCCGAGCCCGATGGCCGACACCTGAAGATCCCGCAGACTGCGCTTGTGCATGGGGTTCCCTTTCGCACGCTGGGTCGTACTCTCCGGCGACGCTACGAGGTGAAGCGCCCTCGAAGTCAAGACGGGCCCGGCACGCGGGTGACGGGACAGGGGGCGGCTCGCGGGGTCAGTGCCCGGGGAAGTCGGGCAGCCGGTCCCTGATCTCCAGCGCCTGCTGCCTGATGCGCTCCGCCTGGCCCTCGAGTTCCTGTGCCTGGTCGGCGAGCTCCTGAGTGATCGGCCGGCCGACCCCTTCGGCGACGGAGCGGAGAAAGCCGGGGGACGGGGCGAGGCCGGCGGAGCCCCCGGAGCCGAGGAGGCCGCCGAGGAGGCCGCTGGAACCGTCGGATCCGAGGAGGCCGTTGATGAGGCCGGCGACGTTGTTGTCGGGAGGAGTACCCATGTGAGTCTCCGATGTCCTGGTACCGTGCCGCCGTTCGGCGCGGCTTCTACTTCCTCCATGCGCCGCCCACGCGGACGACACGCATACGGCTGTCGGAATTCACTCCGGAGGCTGACCTTCGGAGGGCTCCTCCGTCACGGGCGTTGAGTCGAACCCCGCACGCGCGGCGGGGCCCCGGAGCCGTACCGTACGGCTCCGGGCCCCGCCGCGGTGGCGCCGGTCGCTAGCCGCGCGTCGCGCACGGGTCACAGCAGGAAGGGGCCGGTTCGACGCAGATGGTGACGGAGTCGGTGTTGTCGGAGGTGTCCGGCTCGGTCTCGTTGCCGGTCACCGTGGCGGTGTTGGTGAGCGGGCCCGCCTCCGTGGCCTTGGCGCGCAGGACGAGGGTCGCGGTGGCGCCGTCGGGTACGTCGCCGACCGCCCACTCGCCGGTCGCCGGGTCGTACGTGCCGGACGCGGTGTCGGCGGACAGGAAGGTGAGGCCGTAGGGGAGTTCGTCGGTGACGACGACGCCGGTGGCCTGGTTCGGGCCGGCGTTGCGGACGGTGATGCGGTACGTCATGGTCTGGCCGACGGTCACCGTGGTCGCGTCGGCCGACTTCGTCACGTTCAGGTCGGCCGCCGGAAGGATCTCGGTGATCTCCTCGTCGGACGTGGCGGTGAGCGGCTCCGGGGTGTCGCCCAGCCGGTTCTCGTAGGTGGCGGTGGCGGTGTTGCTGATCCGCGTGCCGCCGGCGGACCGGTCGACGACCACCCGGTACTCCACCGTGGTGCCCGCCGGCAGCGTCTCGGTATTGGGCAGGCTGCCGCCCTGCCCGGCGGACGCGCCGGAGCCCAGGTGGAAGACGACCCTGTTCGTCTCCTCGTCGAAGTACGCCTGGTCGTCGCCCTGTTCGTCGGTCTTCGGGCCCGCGTTCGGGCCGTCGACGATGCGCAGGGACCCGGGCACATACGTCGTGCCCTCCGGGATGTCGTCGCTCAGCACGACGTTCTCCGCCGCGCCGCCGCCCTCGTTCTTCGCGGTGACGCGGTAGGTGATGACGTCACCTACCTCCAACGGCCCCACGGGGATGGCGGACTTGGTCAGCTCCACGAACGGAGCGGTGCCGAAGAAGATGCCGTCGAGGAAGTTGCCGACGCTGCGGTTGCCGCCGGCGGCGGAGACCGACCTGAAGGAGAAGCGCGTCGTCGTCTGCCCCGCCGGGACGGTGTAGGTGCCGGTGTAGTAGCCCCAGGCGGTGGTGCCGTCGGTGAAGCGTCGCTGTTCCACCGGTGAGCCTGGCGCGCCGATGTCCAGGGCCATGGTGTCCTGCCCCAGCCGGCCACGGTGGTAGAGCCGCCAGTACAGGGTGGACCCGGGCGTGGTCGGCAGGTCCTGGTAGAGCGTGGAGACCTCGTTGGCGTTCAGCTCGGCGAACTGGGAACCGTCGGCCGACGGCACGCCGTTGAAGCCCGACCGCCAGATCTCGATCATGTGGTCGGACGCGGTGGTGAGCCAGCCCGGGACCCGCGTGGGCGCCTGTGTCTGTGAGGCGTCCGGCAGGATCGCCATGTCGGCGACGGGAGGCTGTTCGAAGCTGCCGTTGACGAGCGTGACCCGGAGTGGAGCGGCGGGAGGTGTGGTCATGGGTCTTCCCCTTGTGTCGGCGTTGCCGGAGTGCGCCCCGGCCGGCCGCGCATGCGCCGGCGGCGACGCCCGGATGCCCAGCCAGGGCAGCGCATCCGGGTGACCTCGGGAAGGGACGGCCGAACGGCTCTCGCCAACCTGGCGCAGCGGGTTTCAACCGCCCCGCGCCAACGCCGCTTTCACCCGGTCACCCGTCACCGCCGGGACCGTGCCACTCCAGCAACCCGCGTACACGTGACACCAGGCGCCAGCTCAGCCGTGGCCGAAAACGCCTGCTCACCCCGTGTCGCTCACCCCTTCCCAGGGGGAATCGGGGGGCGCGAAGTTGACACCCTCGGTGCGCGGCACCGCTGCCGTGCGCCGAGGGCGCTGAGCCGGTGCGCTAGGGGTTGAGTCGTACAGGCAGTTCGAAGAGGTCGTTCTGGGTGACCACCGGCTTGTTGCGCAGCTCGCTCGCCGGTACCGCCAGGTCCAGGCCCGGGAACCGGGCGTACAGCGCCGGCAGGGCGATGCCCGCCTCCAGCCGGGACAGGGCGGCGCCGGGGCAGACGTGCGGGCCGTGACCGAAGGAGATGTGCCGGTTGCGCGTCTCACGGGTGATGTCGAAGCTGCCCGCGGTCGGGCCGTGCGCGTTCTCGTCGCGCCCGATCGCGCCGTACGACACGATCAGCGCGTCCCCGGCCGGGATCACCTTGTCGCCGACCGGCACGTCCTCGGTCGCGAACCGGATCAGGACGTGGGAGGTCGGCGTGGAGTAGCGCAGCGTCTCCTCGATCACCGCCGGCCAGTCGGCCCGCCCGGACAGCACCAGCGCGCGCTGCTCGGGGTGGGTGGAGAGGTTGACGACGGCGTTGACGATCAGCGAGATCGTCGTCTCGTGGCCCGCCGCCACCATCAGCTGGAGCGTGGAGACGATCTCCTCGTCCGTGAGCCGGTCGCCGTCCTCCGCCGCGAGGATCAGCGCGCTGGTCAGGTCGTCGCCCGGTTCGGCCCGCTTCGCCGCCACCGTCTCGGCCATGATCCCGGCCAGTTCGGCGAGGGTCGTCCCGACCTCCTCCGGCGGGGTCTGGGTGGAGAAGAACTTCTCGAACAGCACCTTCAGCCGGGGCAGCCGCGCCTCCGCCATCCCCATCAGGTCGGCGATCACGTACATGGGCAGCGGATAGGCGAAGGCCGACTTCAGGTCGACGGTCCGGCCGTCCGTGGGCAGCGCGTCCAGCAGATCCTGGGTGAGCTTCGCTATCCGCTCCCGCATGCGCTCCACCCGGCGCGGGGTGAGCGCCTGCGCGACCAGGGTGCGCAGCCGGCGGTGGTCGGCGCCGTCGGCCGTGAGCATGGAGCGGCCCGGGTTGGCCAGGCCGATCAGCGGCCAGTCCGCGGGGATCTCACCGCGCCGCCAGGCCCCCCACACCTCGATGTCCTTCACCAGGCGCGGGTCGGTGAGCAGTGCCTTGGCCTCGGCGTGGTGGGTGACGGCCCACACCGGGACGCCGCCGGGGAGTTCGACCGCGGCGAGCGGACCGGCCGCGCGCAGCGCCGCGCTCTCGGCGTCCAGATCGGTGACGAAGGGGTCCAGGGCGATACGGGGTGCGGTACCGGTCGTCATCTGACGTGCCTCCCAGGGCAGGGTCGTAAGTGCGCGGGTACGGCGCCGGTCCGGGGAGGACGTCCCCGGACCCCCGGCCGCACGACGCACCGGCCGGGGCGACGCGGGATCAGCGGGCTGGTACGGGGCTGAACCGGACGGGCAGTCTGGTCAGTCCTCTCAGCCAGGGCGAGGGCCGCCGGGTGAGGGAGTCGGCGGGCACCGCCAGGTCGATGTCCGGCAGCCGGTCCAGTACCACCTCGATGCCGGTCCGCGCGATCACCTCGGCGACCTCCTGCGCGGGGAACGGGCAGCGGTGCTCGCCGTGGCCGAAGGAGAAGTGCGCGTTGTTGCCGCCGGTCAGCTCCGAGGCGTCGGTGCGCACCTGCGGATCGGAGTTGGCGCCCTGCAGACCGAGCAGCAGCAGGTCGCCGGCCCGGACGGCCCGGCCGCCGAGGCGGGTGTCGCGGGCGGCCCAGCGGCCCGCCACGTTCTGCGTGGGCGTGTCCTCCCACAGCACCTCGTTCATCGCCTCGGCGACGCTGTTGCGCCCGCCGAACAGGGAGGCGGCGAACCGGTCGTCGGTCAGCATCAGCCGGAGCGAGTTGCCGATCCAGTCCGCGGTCGGCTGGTGCCCGGCCGCCATCATCACCATCAGGTCCTGGACGATCTCCTCGTCGCTGAACCCGCTGCCGTCGGCGAGCATCCGGGAGACCACGTCGTCCGCGGGCTCCTTCCTGCGCTCCGCGACCAACCGGGCCATGGAACCGGCCAGGTGCGCCTGCCCGGCCAGCGCCCGCTCCCGGCCGTCGATCATGTCGTTCAGGGCGGTGACCAGCCCGGGGCCGTCCTCGTCGGAGAACCCGTACAGCCGGGCCAGGACCCGTACCGGCAGCAGCATGGCGTACTGCGCGATCAGATCGGCCTCGCCCTCGGCGCACAGCGCGTCGATCAGCTCGTCCGCGAACCGCTCGGCGTGCCCGCGCATCTCGAACGGGTCCACCGCCTCCAGCGCGTTGCTCACCATCGCCGCGCGCTGCCGGTGCCGTTCGCCGACGGTGTAGAGGATCGACGGCTGCTTGCGCCCGATCATCGGCAGCAGCGGCCAGTCCGCGGGGATGTTCTCCCACTGGTTCCACAGGTCCGAGTCCCGGCTGAACAGCACGGGATCGCCGGTGACCTGGTGCAGTTCCCGGTAGCCGAGCACCAGCCAGGCCGGGATGTCACCGTCGAGCAGCACCGGCACCACGGAGCCGTGGTCGCGCCGCATCTCCCGGTACAGGCGCGCGGGTTCGGTCTGGAACCGGGGTCCGCTGAGCGGGACGGCGTCGGGGGTGGTCACACGAACTCCTGTCGGGGCTGGCCCGCCCGCGCGGACGGGTCGGCGTACCGGTTCTTCACGTGCTGCACCAGCGTGATCAGCACCTGCTTGCCCGACTCCCGGGAGCGGGCGTCGCAGTCGACCAGCGGCACATGCGGATCCAGGTCGAGGGCCTCGCGGACGTCAGCGCCGGCCCGCACCGGACCGCCGAAGTCGTTGCAGGCCACGATGAACGGCGTGCCGTGGTGCTCCAGCCGGTCGATGGCGTACCAGGAGTCGTCGATCCGCCGGGTGTCGACCAGGACGACCGCGCCGAGCGTGCCGGTGAACAGCCGGTCCCACAGGAACCAGAACCGCTCCTGGCCCGGCGCGCCGAACAGGTACAGCACGTTGCGCGCGTCCAGGGTGATCCGGCCGAAGTCGAAGGCCACCGTGGTCGCGGACTTGCCGCGGACCTGGGCGGTGTCGTCGATCGCCTCGCCGGCCTGGGTCATCGTCTCCTCGGTGTTGAGGGGACGGATCTCGCTGACCGAGCGGACCAGCGTGGTCTTGCCGACGCCGAAGCCGCCCACGACCACGATCTTGAAGCCTTGGTCGGCGGTGGCACCCAACGGGGTCCTCCCCCGCTCTCGGCTCCGCTCGAGCGGGGGGACCCCCATGTCAGAGGTTGCGAAGTCCAACGAGCACCTGCTCCAGGATGTCGGGATCGGTGATGGCCGGCCGGCGCGGGTGCCGGGCGCTGACCCGGCCCGCCGCCAGCAGATCGGACAGCAGGACCTTGGTGATGCCCACGGGCAGCCGCAGCTCGGCCGCGATCTCCACCACCGACGTGGGGAACTGGGCCAGCTTCAGGATCGCCACGTGCTCCGACTGCATGCCGGCCGTCGGCTCCGACTCGGCGACCACGAGGGTGACCAGGTCGAAGGGGTTGTCGGGGTCGGACCGGCTGCGTCCCTGGGTGATGGTGTACAGCCGGTCGGGAGCGTCGTCGCGGCCCGGACGGTGCCTGCCGGGTCCGCTCATGACGTACGGGGCAGAGCGGTCAGGTGCGTGCCGAGCTGCTCCACCAGCTCGCTCATGTTGTGCCCGACGACACCGGCGTCCGCGTCCTCGGTGGTGATCACGGCCAGGTGGGCGCCGGCGCCCGCCTCGACGATGAACAGCACACCGCCGTAGAACTCGGTCATCGCCGAGCGCACCCCGCCGCTGCCGTCGCCGAACTCCACGGACGCGCCGTGCGACAGCGACTGGATGCCGGCGGCGATCGCGGCCAGCTGATCGGCCTGGTCGACGCTCAGCTCCGGCGTCCGGCACAGCTTCAGCCCGTCCCGGGACAGCACGAGCGCGTGCCGGGCACCCGGGGTCCTCTCCAGCAGGCCCTCCAGGAGCCAGGTGAGCTTGTCGTCGGCGGTGGTCGGGCCGGTCATGAAGTGGTGTCGCCTTCCGGGTGCGAGTGCGAGTGCGAGTGGGTGTGCGTGTTGGTGGGGGCGTCCGGCGCCGGTGCGTGAGACGCGTCGGGCGTGTGGGAGGGAGCGGACGGACGGGACGGTCCGGCCGGGTCGGACGAGCGGGCCGGGGGCGCCTCCTCCGGCGGGCCGGCCGCGGGAGCGGGCTCCGGGCTCGGCGGTGCCGACGGGCGGACGGCCTGGCGGAAGCTGCTGAAGCGGGCGGCGCGGGCCTTGCCCTCGTCCGCCGTCGGCGCGCTGCGCGGCCCGGTGCCGGACGCGGACCGGGCGCGCTCGGCCTCGGCGAGCGTACGGCCCCGGCGTCGCTTGGGCAGTCCGGCCGGGCCCGGTTCCGGCGGCGCGGCCGACTCGTGGACCGGGGCGGCCTCCAGCGCGGGCGGCGCCGGTACGGGCGTCACACTCTGCGCGGGCGTCACGTTCTGCGCGGGCGGGGCCGCGGCGGCCGGCTCGGCCGCAGTGGCCGGGGCGGAGCCGGTCAGGATGGCCTGCGGGATGAGCATCAGCACGCCCGTGCCGCCGCGCGCCGAGGGCCGGAACGACACCTTGAGCCCGTGCTTGCGGGAGAGGCGGCCGACCACGGCGAGCCCGAGCCGGGTGCCGGTCAGGCCGCCCAGCCCGGAGACGTCCCCGGCGACCGCCCGCTCGGCGCGGCGCAGTTGCACATCGCCCATCACCAGCCCGCTGTCCTCCACCGACACGATGACCCCGGCCGGCACCTCCTCCACGTACACGTGGACCTCGGCCGTGGGCGGCGAGAAGTTCGCGGCGTTGTCGAGGAGTTCGGCGAGCGCGTGCATCACGCCCTCGGCGGCGTGCCCGGCGACGGCGGCCTCGCTCGTCGAGTGCACCCGTACCCGCCGGTACCCGGCGATCCGGCCCATCGCGCCGCGCAGGATCGACTCCATGCTGATCGGCCGCGCCCACCGGCGCCCCGAACGCGCCCCGGTGAGCACGGCGATGGAGTCCGCGAGCCGGCCGGCCTGGGCGGTGCGGTGGTCGAGGTGGAGCAGATCGTGCAGCACGTCCTCGTCGGTGTGCCGCTCCTCCATCGCCCGCAGGTCGGCGAGCGTGGCGGTGGCCAGCGCCTGCATCCGGGCGGCGGTGTTGGAGGTCGCGGAGATCGCGGCCGCCCGCTCGCGCCGGGCCTGCTCCAACTCGCCCGCCAGCCGGGCGTTCTCCTGCCGGAGCCGGTCCAGCTCCCGGGTACCCTCGGCGACCAGGCGGTCCCGTTCGGCGGTGAACGAATCCGTCAGCTCGGCGCGCTGCCGGGCCAGTTCGTCCACGAGCCGCTGCCGCTCCTGGTGCGCCTCCTCGGTCGTACGGGCCTGCTGCTGGAGCAGCCGTCCGACGTCCTGGGTGACGCCCTCCAGCCGCTGCCGGGTGTCCCGGGCGGTGCGTCGCGCGTGCGCGGCCGTGGCCACCGCCACGCTGAGGACGACCGCCGCCACGGCCCCGCCGCCGGCGAGCGGGGTGCGTGCCGCGCCCGGTGCCACCGCCACGGCCGCGCAGACCGCGAGCGCCGACAGCACACCGGTGACGGCGAGGGCGGAGACGAACGTACGGAGGGAGGGTCGGTCGCCGGGATGCGTGGGCGCGGTCATCAGTCCGGTCTGGTCCTCGTGCGGCTGGGAGACATGGCACAGGTCGTGAATTCGCGGTCACTATACGAGAGTTCGTGATCAAAAAAGAACAGAACCCCTGGGTTCCGGGTCTCCGGCGGTCATCCGCGCCGAGATGCCGGTATTGAGGGGACGGATCAATGGGGGCGAAGGTTGCCTCTCGGTACCTGATGCGCAAGGTGGGACTTGCCACCCCTTAAAGATCTTGACGCCCCCGTTCCGGATCGCTGGACTGTCACCGGTGATCGATGAAGGACCCACCCGGCGGGCCCGCACCACGCTCGCCCGGCTCGCCCGGTGCGCCGGGCGCACGCTGGGCACCGAGTGGCACGGCATCGTCGTCGACCCGGTACGGCGGCTCGCGCGGCGCGGACTGTCCGGGCTGCTGCTCGCGTTCGTCGCCGCGTTCGGTGTCGTCCTCTTCCACGACATCGCCCAGTACCCCGCCGGAGCGGTGTGGGTACGACGGCTCGGCGGCGTCCGGGCCGACCTGCCGCTGTGGCTGTCCCTGCTGCGCACCCCCGTGTCCCTGTACGTCCCGGCGCTCGACCTGCCGGTGTGGGCGGGCATCACCCAGCTGTTCCTCGCCTTCGCCCTCGCCGAACTGACCCTGGGCCGGGCCCGGACCCTGTTCATCGCCTACACCACCACCCTGGCCGGCACCCTCACCGCCCGCCTGATGATCGCCCTCGGGCCCGGCTGGTGGGGGTTCGGGCTGCCGCCCGAGGCCGGGCGGGTGCTCGACACCGGCCCCTCCGCGGCCGTGGTGGGCCTGTTCACCTATCTCGCGGTGGTCCGGCGCGCCCCCGTGGTGTTCACGCTGACCGGCGGCTCGATGGTGTGGGAGTCCATCGCCGTACCCAACCTGGCGGGCCGCGAACACCTGATCGCCGTGGCCGCGGCCGTCGTCCTCGGGCTCCTGCACGGCCGGGGCGAGCGGCTGCGCACGGCCGTACGGTCCCGGCTCCGGCACCGGTCCGGCCCGGCCGGACCACCGCTTCCGGACACCGGCGGACCCGGCGCGCCCTTGTGGCCCCGGCCACCCCGCCGGTGTGATGGTTTCCGCACCTCGACCCGTACGGGCAGCCCCTAGGGTTGCCCGCGAGCGACGGCAGGGCGGGCCGAGGCCAGGGTGTTCGCCGCCGGCAGGCAGCTGAAGGGAATCCAGGATGTTCCGCAAGGTGCTGGTCGCCAACCGTGGAGAGATCGCGATCCGCGCGTTCCGGGCGGGCTACGAACTCGGCGCGCGTACCGTCGCCGTCTTCCCGCACGAGGACCGCAACTCGCTGCACCGGCTCAAGGCCGACGAGGCGTACGAGATCGGGGAGCCGGGGCATCCGGTGCGGGCCTACCTCTCCGTCGAGGAGATCGTGGCCGCCGCCCGCCGGGCGGGCGCCGACGCCGTCTACCCGGGCTACGGCTTCCTGTCCGAGAACCCCGAACTCGCCCGCGCCTGCGCTGAGGCGGGCATCACCTTCGTCGGGCCCGGCGCGGACACGCTGGAGCTGACCGGCAACAAGGCGCGCGCGGTCGCCGCCGCCCGCGCCGCCGGCGTGCCGGTCCTCGGCTCCTGCCCGCCCTCCACCGACGTGGACGAACTCCTGCGCGCCGCCGAGGACATCGGCTTCCCCGTCTTCGTCAAGGCGGTCGCGGGCGGCGGCGGGCGCGGCATGCGCCGCGTCGAGGACCCGGACCGGCTGCGCGAGTCCATCGAGGCCGCCTCCCGAGAGGCCGCCTCCGCCTTCGGCGACCCGACGGTCTTCCTGGAGAAGGCCGTCGTCGAGCCCCGCCACATCGAGGTGCAGATCCTCGCCGACGGCGAGGGCGACGTCATCCACCTCTACGAACGCGACTGCTCGCTCCAGCGCCGCCACCAGAAGGTCATCGAGCTGGCCCCCGCGCCCAACCTGGACCCGGAACTGCGCGACCGGATCTGCGCCGACGCCGTCCGCTTCGCCCGCGAGATCGGCTACCGCAACGCCGGCACGGTGGAGTTCCTCCTCGACCGCGACGGCAACCACGTGTTCATCGAGATGAACCCGCGCATCCAGGTCGAGCACACCGTGACCGAGGAGGTCACCGACGTCGACCTGGTCCAGGCCCAGCTGCGCATCGCGGCCGGCGAGACCCTCGCCGACCTGGGGCTCTCCCAGGACACGGTCACCCTGCGCGGCGCCGCCCTGCAGTGCCGGATCACCACCGAGGACCCCGCCAACGGCTTCCGCCCGGACACCGGCCGGATCAGCGCCTACCGCTCCCCGGGCGGCTCCGGCATCCGGCTCGACGGCGGCACCACCCACGCCGGTACGGAGATCAGCGCGCACTTCGACTCGATGCTGGTCAAACTCACCTGCCGGGGCCGCGACTTCCGAGCCGCCATCGGCCGGGCCCGGCGCGCGGTCGCCGAGTTCCGCATCCGCGGTGTGGCCACCAACATCCCCTTCCTCCAGGCGGTCCTGGACGACCCCGACTTCCAGGCGGGCCGGGTCACCACCTCCTTCATCGAGCGCCGCCCGCACCTGCTGACCGCCCGGCACTCCGCCGACCGCGGCACGAAGCTGCTCACCTACCTCGCCGACGTCACCGTCAACAAGCCGCACGGCGAACGGCCCGAGCTGCCCGACCCGCTGACCAAGCTGCCGCCGCTGCCCTCCGGCGAGCCGCCCGCCGGCTCCCGGCAGCTCCTCGTGGACCTCGGCCCCGAGGGCTTCGCCCGGCACCTGCGCCAGTCGCCGGTCCTCGGCGTCACCGACACCACCTTCCGCGACGCCCACCAGTCCCTGCTGGCCACCCGGGTACGCACCAAGGACCTCCTCGCCGTCGCCCCGGTCGTCGCCCGCACCCTGCCCGGGCTGCTGTCCCTGGAGTGCTGGGGCGGCGCCACCTACGACGTGGCGCTGCGCTTCCTCGCCGAGGACCCCTGGGAGCGGCTGGCCGCCCTGCGCGAGGCCGTCCCGAACATCTGCCTCCAGATGCTCCTGCGCGGCCGCAACACCGTCGGCTACACGCCGTACCCGACCGAGGTCACCGACGCCTTCGTGCAGGAGGCCGCCGCCACCGGCATCGACATCTTCCGCATCTTCGACGCCCTCAACGACGTCGGCCAGATGCGCCCCGCCATCGACGCCGTACGGGAGACGGGCACCGCGATCGCCGAGGTGGCCCTCTGCTACACCGGCGACCTCGGCGACCCGGCGGAGCGGCTCTACACCCTGGACTACTACCTGCGCCTGGCCGAGCGGATCGTCGAGGCCGGCGCCCACGTCCTCGCGGTCAAGGACATGGCGGGCCTGCTGCGCGCCCCGGCCGCCGCCAAGCTGGTCTCGGCGTTGCGCCGCGAGTTCGACCTGCCCGTGCACCTGCACACCCACGACACCGCGGGCGGCCAGCTCGCCACCTACCTCGCCGCGGTCCAGGCGGGCGCGGACGCGGTCGACGGCGCGGTGGCCTCCATGGCCGGGACCACCTCCCAGCCGTCGCTGTCCGCGATCGTCGCCGCCACCGACCACTCCGAGCGGCCCACCGGCCTCGATCTCCAGGCGGTCGGCGACCTGGAGCCGTACTGGGAGGGCGTCCGCCGGATCTACGCCCCGTTCGAGGCGGGCCTCGCCTCGCCGACCGGCCGGGTCTACCACCACGAGATCCCCGGCGGCCAGCTGTCCAACCTGCGCACCCAGGCCGTCGCCCTCGGCCTCGGCGACCGCTTCGAGGACATCGAGGCGATGTACGCCGCCGCCGACCGTATCCTCGGCCGCCTGGTCAAGGTCACCCCGTCCTCCAAGGTGGTCGGCGACCTCGCCCTGCACCTGGTCGGCGCCGGTGTCGCCCCGGAGGACTTCGAGGCGGACCCCGGCACGTACGACATCCCGGACTCGGTGATCGGCTTCCTGCGCGGCGAGCTGGGCACCCCGCCCGGCGGCTGGCCGGAGCCGTTCCGCACCAAGGCGCTCCAGGGCCGCGCCGCGCCCAAGCCCGCGCCCGAGCTGTCCGCCGAGGACCGCGAGGGGCTGGCCAAGGACCGCAGGCCGACCCTCAACCGGCTGCTGTTCCCCGGCCCGGCCCGCGCGTTCGAGACGCACCGCCAGTCCTTCGGTGACACGGGCGTCCTGGACAGCAAGGCGTTCTTCTACGGCCTGCGCCCGGGCAAGGAGTACGCCGTCGACCTGGAACCCGGTGTCCGGCTGCTGATCGAGCTCCAGGCGATCGGCGAGGCCGACGAGCGCGGCATGCGCACCGTGATGTCCACGCTCAACGGCCAGCTGCGGCCCATCCAGGTCCGGGACCGGGCCGCCGCCTCCGACGTCCCGGTGACGGAGAAGGCCGACCGGAACAACCCGGGCCACGTCGCCGCGCCCTTCGCCGGTGTGGTGACCCTGGCCGTCGCCGAGGGCGACGCGGTCGAGGCCGGTGCCACGGTCGCCACCATCGAGGCGATGAAGATGGAGGCCGCGATCACCGCCCCGAGGGCGGGCCGCGTCTCCCGGCCGGCCATCAACCGCGTGCAACAGGTGGAGGGCGGCGACCTCCTGGTGGAGATCGTCTGACGGGGACGAGGACGGGGACGAGGACGGGGACGGGGACGAGGGCGAGGACGGGCGCGGGCACGGGCACGAGGGCGGGTACGGGCATGGGCACGCGTCGGCGTCTGTGCCCGCACCCGTGCGTGCGCGTCGGCGTCTGTGCCCGCATCCGTGCGTGCGCGTCGGCGTCTGTGCCCGCACCCGTGCGCCCGCGCCCGCGTCCGTGCCCGTCGCGGCCGGTTTCCGGCCCGTGGCCGTCCGTCGTCGCCAGGCGCGGGAGGTGCCCCGTGGTGGCGCCTTTGCGGCCGGGTCGCCGGGCGGGCCGCACCCGTGTCGTCGGCCGGATCGCCGCCCACACCGCGGGCCGGGCCGCACCCGGCCGCCGACAGGCCGTCCGGCGCCTCGGCTGTCGGCCGACCCATCCGACCCGCGGGTCCCCCGTGACCGATCCCGTGGCCGGGCCGCCCCGGCCGTGACGGGCGTCCGGCCCGGCCCGGCTACAGGCGGCCGAAGTGGTACCGCAGCCGGGCCAGCAGCAGGTTGGGGTCGCGCTCGGTTCGGTAGGCGGCGCCGGGCACGTAGACCGTACGGCCGCGTACGGCGACGGCGGTCGGGCCGGCCAGCCCGTCCGCCTCGGTGAGGACCACGCTGTGGCCGCCGTCGCGCCGGACGAGTGCCACCTGGCCGCTGCCGTTCAGCGCGGCCAGGACGGTGCGGCCGGCGCCGGGGAAGGCGAAGTCGTCGATGCCGCCGAGCCCGCGCGCCCGGGTCTCCGGTGCCCCGGCGGAGCCGTCCTCGCCCACGGGGATGCGCAGCAGCGTCCCCCGGTCGGTGTTCGACACCCACACGGAACCGCGGTGGACCTTGATGCCGTTGGCACCGAAGCTCCCGGCGCGGGAGGGCCGCAGCTCCGTCCGGCGGGCCCAGGCGGTGGCCGGGCCGCCCGCCGCGGGGACGCGCCAGACCGTGCCGCGCACCGAGTCGGCGGCGTAGAGCACGCCCCGGCGCCCGTCGAGGGCCAGGCCGTTGGGGAACCCGTCGGGCGGCAGCGCGGCGATCTGCACCGGGGCGGTGCCGGGGGAGATCCGCCAGACGCCGGTCGCCCGGGTGCCGGTGGCGTAGTTGACGTACAGGGTGCCGTCGTGGGCGCGGACGATCCCGGTGACGGCGGCGCCGCCCACGAGCGGGGTGTGCGGGTCGGCGACCGCGGGCAGCTCGGCGAGGGTGGTGCGGGCCCCGTCGGGGGTCACCCGGACGACCGTACGGGCGAAGGCGAAGGTGAGGTCGGCGGAGCCGTCGGGTTCCAGCGCGATGTTCTCGGGCCGCTGCCCGGCGGCCGGGTCGAAGCGGGCGACGACACGCGCGTCGCCGACGGGCGGCTCGGTCTCGGTGGCGGGCGCGGCGGCGACCAGACCGAGTGCGAGCGCGGCCGTGGCGGCACCGGTCAGGCGGGGGCGTCGGGGCATGTGACCTCTTTTCGGTCGGCGCGCGGGGCGCCGGCGTGCGGGGCCACACCAACATGACGGTGGACGGACCGCCGCCCGCGGGAGCCGGGGCCGCGGGTTCGCCCGCGCGGACCACCCGGGCGCGCCGTACGAGGCACACCGCGCGGCATCCGGCCGCGGCGGCCCGGGCCGCCGCCCTCGGGCGGGCGGTCAGTCCCACAGGGGGTAGGTCATGACCTGCCGGTAGCCCTCCGGGCGGTCGCCCGGGTAGGTGAGGCTGATCCGCGTGTAGCGCCGCTCGCCCGGGTGGTCCTTCCAGGGCTTCGCGCCGTCGAGCCGGACGGTCACCGGGTAGGTGCGGAACGTGCCGGCCGCGCAGTACGGCTCGCAGTCGTTGACGACGTTCACGCCCACGGCGGTCGCCTCGCCCGGGCTCCACTCGGACCAGCGCAGCCCGGCGAGGCGGCTGTTCCCGTCGCCGCAGGCCAGGATGAAGTCGATGGGGCGTACGGTGCGCTGCCACAGGCAGTCGACCAGGACGGGCCGGTCCGCCCGGGAGCGGTGCGGCGCCGCCGAGTCCGGCGGACTGGCCGAGGCCGTCGTCATGGCCGCTGTCAGCAGGGCCCCCGCCGCCAGGGTGACCGTCGTTCCCACCACTGATCCGCGCATCGCCGCTCCCGCCCGTCGTGCTTGGTCCGAACGCGTGCCCCCGACGCTACGACCGTCCCGCCGTTCGCACCAGTCGCGCAGGTCGGACCGTATGCCGGGAATGTCCCGGAGGGCGGGGCGCCGGAGCGGGGCCCCGCCCTCCAGGGGCTGCCGCGGGTGTGTCATCCCCCGTCGGCCGGGCGCGTCAGCGTGTCTCCTCCAGGCGCAGGGAGAAGCCGCGGTCGAGCGGCAGACGGGCCGTGGTGACGGTCGTGACCCGGGTGGCGGGGTCGTGGGACCAGGCGGAGCGCGGGAGCGGGCGGCCGTCCAGCAGGACCCGAGCGGGCGCGGTGGCGTCGCCGTGCACCGTGAACCGGTACGACCGGGCGTCCACCTTGCCCGCGTAGCCGCCCCGGCTCGCGCCGACGCTCACGGTCGTGCCCCGGCCGTCGGCGCGCACCGACACCTTCTGCGTGGCCGCGGCGCCCCGGACGAAGTCCCGGGTCACGCCGTCGTCCTCGTACAGCGTGTAGTGGCTGGTGCCGTGCGCGGCCGGGTACAGGTCCCAGTCCAGCTCGTGCCGGTCGCGGGTCTGCCAACTGGTCGTCCCCTGGGGCCACATGGGGACGATCGCACCCTCGCGCACGAACAGCGGCAGGGTGTCCAGCGGGGCGTGGTAGCCGTCGAGCGTGGTCGGCCCCCGGTAGGTGCGCCCGGTCCAGTAGTCGGTCCAGGTGCCCTTCGGCAGATAGATGCCGTCGCGGGTGTCGGAGTCCTCGTAGACCGGCGCGACCAGGAAGTCCGGGCCGGACAGGAACTCGTACTTCGCGCGCTCGCCCAGGGTGGCCGGATCGTCGGGGTACTCCAGCCACAGCGGGCGCACCGCCCCCACGCCGGTCTTCGCCGCCTCGGCGGACAGCGTGTACATGTACGGCAGCAGCCGCTCCTTGAGCTGGAGGTAGGTGCGGTTGACCGAGGTGTACGGCTCGCCGTCCCGCCAGGGCTGCTGGTCGGCGGGCTTGCCGGTGGTGAGGTCGGTCGCCCAGCCGTCCATCGTCATGATGGCCGGCAGGAACGCCTTCCACTGCAGGTCGCGGGTGTACATCTCGGCGTCGTGGCGGTAGATGCTGCCGACGTCACCGGTGTTGTAGGCGATGCCGGACATCGTCGCGCCGGCGTACGTGGGGATCTGCCAGCGGATGTAGTCCCAGGACAGCTTCTGGTCGCCGCTCCACAGCACCCCGCAGCGCTGGGCGCCCGCCCAGGACACGGGCAGCCAGACGAAACCGCGGGCGTCGCTGTTGTCCTCGATGCCCTTCTTGGCGGCGTCACAGGCGTCCAGCGCGAACTTGTAGCCGTTGCCGACCCAGGCCACGTCCAGCTTGGCCACCCGCTGGCCCGCCTTCACCTGGTCGGCGAGCTTGTCGATGCCGTTCTCGGTCCACAGGCCGAGCTGGGCGTGGTGGTCCTGGAGGCCCTTGGCGGTCTGCTCCAGGTCCTCGTACCCGCAGCCGTACCCGTCGTTGACCAGCATCCAGCCGAGCGGCATCCGGTGCTCGGTGTAGCCGTCGGCGATCTTCAGCGCGTCCAGGGTGTGCCGCTCGCCCCGGTTGGCGTTGTGCAGGTAGCAGTCGGAGTCGCCCGGTTCCAGGCCGTACACCGGCGGCATGAAGGGGCGGCCCACCAACGCCGTGTACTTTCCGATGACTTGCTTGGCGTCGCCGAGGAAGTAGTAGGCGTCGAACCGGCGTTCCTGCTGACCGGTCGTCACCGGCGAGCCGAAGGTGTACACGCCCGGCGCGAAGGTGTTGCGGAAGACGCCGTAGCCCGCGCTGGAGAGGTAGAACGGCTGGGAGTTGTTGTAGCCGCCCTCGTTCCAGTCGAAGCTGTTGGCCACGTGCATCGTCCGGTCGCGGTGCGAGAAGCTGCCGTTCTGCTCGCCGCCGCCGAAGAACTGCTCGTCCGCGCCACGCGCGAGGCTCTGCCGCATGCCGCCGGTCGACCAGCGCAGCGGCTTGTCCTCCTGCCAGATCCGGGTGCGGTTGTCGGGCCGGTACAGCCCGAACCGCAGCGGCTTCTTGTAGACGCGCAGCACGGCCTGAGGGGAGCGGATGCCGTAGTAGTCGCCCGCGTCGAAGGACGAGGTGCCGCGCTGGAGCGCGGGCCGCCGACGCACGATGGCGGTGCCGGCCGGATCGCTGAGCGCGCCGGATGGGTCGGCCTGGAGCCGTAGCCGACCGCCCTTCAGGAAGTCGGCGCGCGCCGTCAGCCGGCCGGCGCCGATGGTGTAGCTGCCGTCGCGGCCGGAGAAGGAGGTGAGGTCGCCCGCGTCCGTGGTCGCGGGCAGGTAGGCGGTGCCGGTGAAGGAGTTGTCGTGCACGTCGTACGGCACCACGAGCACGTGGTACGTCCCCGACGCGCGCGGGATCACCGTGGCCTCGGGGTCGGCGGTGCCCGCGCTGGAGGCCACCTGCTTGCCGTGGTCGTCGTAGACGTACAGGTCGAAGTCGTCCGAGGGGCGCTCCCAGCTGATGGACAGCGGGACGCCGCCCTCGGGGTTGTCGTTCCAGTAGCCGTCCGGCACCGACACGGTGAGGTCGAAGCGGTGGCAGACCGTGCCGTCGGGGTCGGCGGCCCCGGTGGGGCACTTCTCGGGGCCGGTGCCGGTGCCTTTGGCGTAGACCGGGCTGCGCCAGCCGACTTCGGCGTGGGCGGGGTCCAGTACGGCGCCGGCGGCGGCGGGGGCGGCCTCGGCGGGTGCCGGGCCGGACAGCACGGTCGCGGCCAGGGCGGTCGCCAGCCCCAGCGGAACCCAGGCCGGCCATGGCACACGATGTCGGAGTCTTCGCACGGCGGAACAGCTCCCCTCGCACCTTCGCGGATTGACTGTCCTGAACTGGAGCTGCTCGGAAGCGCTTGAAACAAGCGTCAATCGAGCAACTTCACGCACGAAGCCTCGGGGTAGACGCAGGTACATGTCAATACCGGGGTGGGTGCCGGGCGGCGGAGCGCCCTCCCGGGCCGCCGCCTGCTGCATTGGCGGGACCCGGATCACCGGGTCGGGGGAGCGGGCCCCCGGCCGACGGGCCGGACCCGCGGGGCGGTGTGACGATCACAGCAAGGTGACACAGCGATTCCGGCCGTCACCGCGGCCGGTGGGAGGACCACACGATGAACTCCGCTCTCAAGCGCCTGCTCGGCGCCGGCGCGGCGGTGGCCACGGGCGCCACCGCCCTGCTCGGCACCGGCGCCGGCACCGCCGAGGCCGCCGGCCGCGCCCACTGCGACCGCGCCGAACGCCCCATATGGAGTGAGGGGCCCAGCCGTAACGTGACCGCCCGCCACTGCAGCGTGCCGGACCAGGACCACCCCTGGTACACCGTCGAGTTCGACACCCTCGTACAGCCCCACCAGAAGAACGACTACGTGGACGGGGGCGTGGAGCGGACCGGCACCCTGCACGACAGAAGCATCCGGTGCATGGGCTACACCACCGACAAGGACACGGTGAACTGGTTCGGCTGCCTGCCCCGCCTGAGGCACGTCTCCTGACCGCGGCCTCCCGCTTCCCGGCCGGTCAGGCCGACGGACCCGCGACGCGCAGCACCGCCGTCGCGGGCGGCGCGCCGGCGCCGGCGGCGGGGGTGACGGCGCCGACGGTGGTGGGGACAGCGCCGGCGGCGGGAGTGACGGTGCCGGCGGTGGAGGTGACGTCCGTCCACCAGTCGGCGCCGTCCTCGGCGTACCTCAGCAGCACACCCTCGCGGATCGCCCAGGGGCAGACCACCGCCCGGGACACGCCCATCAGCTTCAGCGCGGTGTGCCCCACCACCGCCCCCGCGAGGCTCTGCTCGGCGCGCGGCGCGGAGATCCCCGGCAGCCCGGCCCGCTCGGCGGCGGGCAGCGCGGCCAGCGCGCGCACCGCCTCGCGCAGGTCACGGCAGGTCAACTCCCGCTCCACAAACGGGCCGTGACGCCCCGGCGGCGCCCCGCACAGCCGGGCCAGCTGCTGGAACGTACGGGAGGTGACGGCGACGGTACGCGGCCGCTCCCAGCGGATCCGCGCGGCCACGTCCCGCAGCTCATGGCGGACCCGGCGGCGCAGCTCCTTCAGCTCCTTCGGCCCGGGCGGGTCCTGGAGGGTCAGGTACTCCCTGGTCAGCCGGCCCGCGCCGAGCGGCAGGGACGCCACGAAGCCGGGCATCCGGCCCCGCCCGAAGGCCACCTCCAGTGAGCCGCCACCGATGTCGAGCAGCGCCAGCGGGCCCGCCTTCCAGCCCAGCCAGCGGCGGGCCGCCAGGAAGGTCAGTTCGGCCTCCGTCTCCCCGGGCGGCGTGCACATGCGCACCCCGGTCCCGGACGCCACCCGGTGCAGCACCTCGTGGCGGTTCGGGGCGGTGCGGACCACCGTGGTCGCGAAGGCCAGCGGGCCCGCCGCCTGCCATCTGCGGGCCGTGGCGCTCGCCGCGCCCACCGCCTCGACCAGCCGCCGCACCGCCTCGTCCGCGATCGTGCCGTCCGGGCCCAGGTGTTCGGACAGGCGTAACTTCCACTTGACCGTGTGCACCGGCAGCGGCACGCCCCCCTCGACGTCCGCGATCACCAGCCGCACCGTGTTCGACCCCGCGTCCACCACACTCACCCGCATGGCCGGGACGTACCCGTTCCACCGGTGCGATCACCCTTCGCACGAGGGGCGTTCCGGAGCACGGGCCCGCCGGGCCGCGCCTCGAAAGCGGCTCGCGCGGCAGTCCGACATGGGCCAGGAGCGCACAGCGCACGGCCGGGGGAGAGCGGGCGCCCGTCCGGCGGCAGGGTACGCGCACACCGGCCGCACAGCACGCCCGCCCCGGCCCGGACGGCGGCCCCGAACGGTACGTGAACCGTGCCGCCGGCGCGCGAAAGTGCAAGAGCCGTGGGACGGGAGTCCATTGCCGCGGCGCGGCCGGAGCCGGATCGTTCCGTGCGACCGGCCCCTGAGGCAACTAGGAGCTACCGTGCGACTGTCGATCCGAGCGGGCGGCGCCGTGGCCGCAGCCGTCGCCCTGGTCCTGGGCAGCGGCACCGCGTCCCCCGCCGACACCCGCTACACCGTGACCGTGGGCACCCCGGTACCGTTCCCGCATCCCACCGACACCCCCGCCACCGCGTTCACCGACCGCGACGGCACCTTCCACTACCAGCAGTCCGCCGCGCTGTACGGCGCCGACGACCCCCGGGTCTGGGACTTCTACACCGGCAAGGACTTCGACACCGCCGCCTTCGACCGGACCCTCAGCGAGGCCGCCGACCCGGCCAACCCCGCCGACCGCAACGACGACACCACCTGGCGCTGCAACAACAGCCCCACCGGGCGGGAGGCGACGTACGCGCCGGCCGGCTCCGGATACGCGCAGAAGAACTACTGCGACCTGTCCGGGATCTGGATCGACCCCGACACCGGCGACTGGTACGGCCTGGTGCACAACGAGTTCACCCCGCGCCCCTTCGGCGACGGACTGCACTACGACGCCATCGACTACGCCGTCTCCACAGACCGGGGTCGCACCTGGACCATCAAGGACCACGTGCTCACCTCGCCGTACAGCACCAGGCGCGGGGACACCACGGCCTTCCCGCACGAGACGTACTCCTACGGCGACGGCGACCAGCGCCTCTTCGTCGACACCGCCTCCGGCTACTTCTACGTCTATTACGGCTCGCGGATCGTCGACAAGAGCGGCGGCTGGAAGGCCTTCTACGCACACGTGGCCCGCGCCCCGATCGCCGCGAAGATGGCCCCCGGCTCCTGGCGCAAGTGGTACGACGGCGCCTGGTCCCAGCCCGGCACCGGCGGCCGGGAGAGCAACATCGTCCCCGTCGACGCCGGGCACCCCACCGGCCACACCCCCGTCGGGTCCGAGTACGACCCGGCCCTCCACCGGCACCGCCGCCGAGCAGATCGCGGCCGGGAAGATGCCCCCGACCTCACCGCTGTTCGTGATGAACATCGCCTACGACGCCCACCTCGGCCGGTACATCGGCACCCCGCAGGCCGTCGACCAGAGCGGCGGCGCACCCCAGCAGTTGTACGCCACCGACGACCTGGCCACCCAGAAGTGGCAGCTCATCGGCGACACCGGCGACTACACCACCGCCTCCTGGTACCGCTGGTTCCTGGATCCCGTGAGCCGCACCGGCTCCGCCGTGCTCGGCCGGACCTTCCGCGCCTACTGCTCCTTCGGCTGCTCCCACGGCTCCTCGGGCGAGTACGCCGACGTCACCGTGGACTCCGCCACGCCGGCCGCCCCGCCGGTGGACACCGGCCGCCGCTACCGCATCGCCGCCGGTACCGGCCGTGTCCTCGCCCAGGAGTCCGGCGGCTCGGCCGTCACCTCCCTCGCCCTGCCCACCGGCTCCGCCCGCGAGTCGTGGTCCTTCACCCCGACGGGAGACGGCGCCTTCACCGTCGCCAACGCGGCGACCGGCCGCTTGCTGGGCGTGGACTCCGCACGCACGGCGGGCCGGGCCTGGGGAGCGCGGCCCACGGTGACCGCCGCCCCGGCCGGTGGACCGGCCGTCGGACAGCAGTGGTTCCTGATCGCGAATTCCTCAGCGCCCGGCATCCACCGCCTGGTCAACCGCTACAGCGGGCTCGTCCTCGGCCTGTCCGCGACCCCCGGCCGGCTCGCCGAGACCACTCCGTTGCGCACCTGGACGGCCCCCGCGGGCTCCCTGGGCGACGGCCGCACGGCCGCCGAACAGACCCTGTCCTTCACCCCGTCCCGGGCCTGACGCACGGCGGTCCAGGGTCCCGCCCTACGAAGGAGGTGGCGTCCGAAGGCTTGTGGTCGGCTTGGTTCATCCCTTAAATCAAAACCTGAACTAAGCCGTGGGGCCGACGAGTCGGCCCCGCCACGTCTGGAGCCGCCGTATGAGATGGAGACCCCTGGGTGTCGCGCTGGCCGCAACGGCCGCGCTGACCGCCCTGCCCGCCGCCCACCCCTCGGCCGACGCGGCCGAGATCCCCCTGTCCCAGGGGAAGACGGCCACCGCGTCGTCCGTGGAGAACGCCGGCACCGCGGCCGGCAAGGCCGTCGACGGGGACACCGGCACCCGGTGGTCCTCGGCCGCCGGCGACGACCAGTGGCTCCAGGTCGACCTGGGCGTCACCGCCTCGGTCAGCCGGGTGGAACTCGACTGGGAGGCCGCCTATGGCAAGGACTACAAGGTCCAGATCTCCGGGGACGGCACGACCTGGACCGACCTGAAGTCCGTCACCGGCTCCGACGGAGGCGCCGACACCCTCGACGTCTCCGGCCGGGGCCGCTACGTCCGGATGCTCGGCGTGCACCGGGCCACCCCGTACGGCTACTCCCTGTGGGAGTTCCGGGTGTTCGGCGGCACGGACACCGGCCAGGCGGGCTGCGACAGCGGCAACGCGGCCAAGGGCAGGCCCGCCACCGCCTCCTCGACCGAGAACGCCGGCACCCCCGCCTCCGCCGCCTTCGACGGCGACACCACCACCCGCTGGTCCAGCCGGGCCGCCGACCCGCAGTGGCTCCAGGTCGACCTCGGCGCCGTCAAGGACATCTGCAAGGTCGACCTGAACTGGGAGGCCGCCTACGCCAAGGACTTCCAGATCCAGGCCTCCGCCGACGGGCAGAACTGGAACACCCTCAAGTCCGTCACCGGCGCGACCGGCGGCACCGCGTCCTACGACGTCAGCGGCTCCGGCCGGTACGTACGGATCCACGGCACCGCGCGCGGCACCGGCTACGGCTACTCCCTGTGGGAGGTGGCCGTGCACACCGGAACCAGCGGTCTGCCGCCGGTCCAGGGCGGCGGCGACCTCGGCCCGAACGTCATCGTCGTCGACCCCTCCACCCCGAACCTCCAGCAGAAGTTCGACGACGTCTTCGCCCGGCAGGAGTCCGCCCAGTTCGGCACCGGCCGCTACCAGTTCCTGCTCAAGCCCGGCACCTACAACGGCATCAACGCTCAACTCGGCTTCTACACCTCGATCTCCGGCCTCGGACTGAACCCCGACGACACCCAGATCAACGGCGATGTCACCGTCGACGCCGGCTGGTTCAACGGCAACGCCACGCAGAACTTCTGGCGTTCGGCGGAGAACCTCGCGATCACCCCGTCCAACGGCACCGACCGCTGGGCGGTCGCCCAGGCCGCGCCCTTCCGCCGCATCCACGTCAAGGGCGGCCTCAACCTCGCGCCCAACGGCTACGGCTGGGCCTCCGGCGGCTACATCGCCGACTCCAGGATCGACGGCACCGTGGGCCCCTACTCCCAGCAGCAGTGGTACACCCGGGACAGCTCCGTCGGCGGCTGGACCAACGGCGTGTGGAACATGACCTTCTCCGGCGTCCAGGGCGCCCCCGCCACCAACTTCGACAACGGCCCGTACACCACCCTGGACACCACCCCCGTCTCCCGCGAGAAGCCCTTCCTCTACCTGGACGGTTCCGCCTACAAGGTGTTCGTCCCGGCCAAGCGCACGAACGCCCGGGGCGTCTCCTGGCCCGCGAACGCCGGCACCTCGCTCCCGCTCGACCGGTTCTACGTGGTCAAGCCCGGCGCCACCGCCGCCACCATCAACGCGGCCCTCGCCCAGGGCCTCAACCTCCTGTTCACCCCGGGCGTCTACCACCTCGACCAGACCCTCGACGTCACCCGCCCCGACACCGTCGTCCTCGGCCTGGGCCTGGCCACCCTGATCCCGGACAACGGCATCGACGCCATGCACGTCGCCGACGTCGACGGCGTACGGCTCGCCGGATTCCTCATCGACGCGGGCCCGGTCAACTCCGACACCCTGCTGCGCATCGGCACCCCCGGCGCGACCGCCGACCACTCCGCGAACCCCACCACCATGCAGGACGTGTTCATCCGCATCGGCGGCGCCGGACCCGGACTCGCCACCAACTCCGTCGTGGTGGACAGTGATGACGTCGTCATCGACCACACCTGGATCTGGCGCGCCGACCACGGCAGCGGCGTCGGCTGGGACACCAACCGCGCCGACTACGGACTGCGTGTCAACGGCGACGACGTCCTGGCCACCGGCCTGTTCGTGGAGCACTTCAACAAGTACGACGTCCACTGGAGCGGGGAGCGCGGCCGGACGATCTTCTTCCAGAACGAGAAGGCGTACGACGTCCCGAACGCCGCCGCCGTCACCCATGACGGCATCGTCGGCTACGCGGCCTACAAGGTCGCCGACACCGTCACCGCCCACGAGGCCTGGGGCCTGGGCAGCTACTGCAACTTCACGGCCGACCCGTCGATCGTCCAGACCCACGGCTTCCAGGTGCCCGTCACCCCGGGCGTCAAGATGCACGACCTGCTGGTGATCTCCCTCGGCGGCAAGGGCCAGTACGCCCACGTCGTCAACAACACCGGCGCCCCCACCTCGGGCACCGACACCATCCCCTCCAAGGTGACGTCCTTCCCGTAGGACCCGTACGGCACCGCCCGCGGGACGCGCCAGGCCTCAACCCCCGGCCTGGCGCAGCTCCGCCCAGGCCAGGCCGCGCAGGCCCGCGTCGCCCAGTACGTCCGCCGCCGTGCAGGCCAGCGCCTCCACCACGGCGAGGAGCACCCGGCGCGCCCGCTGCGAGGCCGCGGCCTCGGCGAACTCCGGGGTGTGGTCCGAACCCCCGGCGCCCATGATCGCGACGAAGGGATGGATGGCGGGTACCCGGCCGCTGACGTTGCCGATGTCGGAGGAGCCCAGATAGACGCCGGGAGCGGGCGCGGTGAGGGCGATCCCGGCCCGGTCCAGATGCCCGGCGAACCGCTCCGACAGCGCGGAGCTGTCCCGGAAGTGCTCGTAGCGCACGCCCGCCCGCTCCACGGTCACCGTCGTGCCGGTCGCCCGGGCCACCCCCTCGGCGGCCGTGCGCAGCTGCCCGGCCAGCTCGTCCAGGGCGGCCGTCGTCAGCGCCCGCAGCCCGAACCGCCCCTCCGCGTACTCCGGGACGATGTTCGTCGCCGTGCCGCCGTGGGTGATGATGCCCTGCGCGTGGGAGCCCTGCGGCAGCCGCCGGCCCAGCGAGGACACCACGTTGAACAGCTCGATCAGCGCCGCCAGCGCGTCGATGCCCTCGGTCGGATTGCCCGTCGGGTGCGCGGCCCGGCCCCGGAAGGCGACCCGGTACTGCTCCTGCGCGGTCAGCGGGGCCCGCACCCAGTCGTACACCCCCGGGTGGAACATCAGGGCCGCGTCCACCCCGTCGAAGACGCCCGCCTCCACCTCCAGCGCCTTGCCACCGCCGCCCTCCTCGGCCGGCGTGCCCACCGCGAGGACCGTGCCCTCCCCGCCGTCCCGCACGGCGTCCAGGACCAGCGCCGCCCCGAGACCGGCCGCCGCGATCAGATTGTGCCCGCAGGCGTGGCCGAGCCCGGGCAGCGCGTCGTACTCCAGCGGGAACGCCACCACCGGCCGCCCCCGGCCCGAGCGGGCCGTGAACGCCGTCGGCAGCCCCGCCACCTCGCGCCGCACCTCGAACCCCGCGCCCTCCAGCTCCCCCGAGAGCAGCGCCGCGGCCCGGTGCTCGGCGAACGCGGTCTCCGGATCCGCGTGCAGTGTTGATGCGACCGACCACAACGCGTCGGCGCGCCGCGCGACCTCCTCCCCGATCCGGCGGTACAGCGACACGGGTCCTCCTCGGTGCGGCGGGTGTGCTCCGTGCCGGGCCGGGTTCCACCCGGACGGCTCCTGACACCGGGCCGCCGGGTTTGGGGTGCCCCACCGGTGCAACACGGTCAGTGCGCGACCGAACAGTTCAGGAGGCAGTCATGGATCACTCCCGCGTACCCGTGCTGGAGGCTCTGCAGGAGTTCCGGCGACGAGGGGACGTGGTGTACGGGCCTCCCGGACACAAACAGGGCCGTGGCGCCGATCCGAGGGTGGTCGACATCCTCGGGCCGGACGTCTTCCGCTCCGACGTGCTCAGCCTCAACGGGCTGGACGACCGCCGCCAGTCCCAGGGCGTGCTGGAGCAGGCGCAGGAACTGATGGCCGACGCGGTCGGCGCCGACCACGCGTTCTTCTCCACCTGCGGCAGCTCCCTGTCCGTGAAGACCGCGATGCTCGCGGTCGCCGGACCGGGGGAGAAGCTGCTGCTGTCCCGCAACGCCCACAAGTCGGTCATCGCCGCGGTGATCATCAACGGGGTGGAGCCTGTCTGGGTGCACCCCAAGTTCGACGGCGAACGGCACATGGCCCACCCGCCGGAGGCCGACGACGTCCGCGACCGGCTGCGCGAGCACCCCGACGCCAAGGGCATGCTGCTGATCACCCCCACCGACTGGGGCACCTGCGCCGACGTGCGAGCGGTCGCCGACGTCTGCCACGCCGCCGACGTCCCGCTCATCGTGGACGAGGCGTGGGGCGCCCATCTGCCCTTCCACCCGGGGCTGCCCGTGTGGGGCATGAACGCGGGCGCCGACCTGGTCCTCACCAGCGTCCACAAGATGGGCGGCGCCATCGAGCAGAGCTCGGTCTTCCACCTCCAGGGCGACCGCATCTCGCCCGTCGTGCTCAAGCAGCGCGAGGACCTGCTCGGCACCACCAGCGCCTCCAGCCTGGTCTACGCCACCCTCGACGGCTGGCGGCGGCAGATGGTCGAGCAGGGGCACGACCTGCTGGACGCCGCCCTGCACCGCGCCGAACGCGTCCGCGCCCGGCTGCGGGAACTGCCCGGACTGCGGGTGATGGGCGGCGAGATCATCGACGAGGGGCTGGCCGCCGAGTTCGACCCGCTGAAGATCGTCGTCGACGTACGGGGCCTCGGTATCAGCGGGATGCAGGCCACCGAGTGGCTGCGCACGAACTGCCACATCGACATGGGCGGCTCGGACACCTGCCGGATCAGCGCCTCCATCACCCACTCCGACGACGAGCTGACCGAGAAGCTGCTGGTGGAGTCCGTGCGTTCGCTGGTGGAGCGGGCGGACGGCATCGAGCGGCGCCCGGCCGTGCACCTGCCCGAGCCGCGCGCCCTGGAACTGGAACAGGCGGTCCTGCCCCGGGACGCCTTCTTCGGCCCCGCCGAACAGGTGCCCGCCGAGCGGGCCGTGGGCCGGATCGCCGCCGAGATGCTCAGCCCCTACCCGCCGGGCGTGCCGGTCGTGGCACCCGGCGAGGTGATCACCGCGGAGATCGTGGACTATCTGCGCAGCGGCATCGCCCACGGTTTCCTCGTCCCGGACGCGGCGGACTCCTCCCTGGACACCTTCCGCGTCGTCGCCCGCCCCTGACCGGCCGGGCCCCGCACACCGTTCGAACTGCGCCGCGCCGGCTCAGCGCCTAGGGTGGCGGTGCGGGCGGCCGGGCACCGGCGGCCTGCCCCCGGGTCAAGAAGCCGGCCCTGCTGACGGACACGTCCGCGGCAGGAGGCTGTGGCCCTGCCGACGGTCCCCGGGCCGGACCAGCGCGTCCGGCGGGCCGCCGTCCCGGCAACTCGATACGAGACGGCCCGACTTCACCCCGACCGGGAACTCCCCGAGTTCCCGGTTTCGGACGCCCCGGCCCGGGGACCTCGGTACGAGGCCACCACCGGCCCCCTCCGCCCGGGACCCACCCGACGCGAGCCGCGGTGCCGGCCGCCCGCCCCGGCGGGGCCACCGTGCGGCGGACACCCGCTCGTCCGAGCCGGGCCCGCCCCCGTGACCAGCGAAGGAATTGCCACTGATGAGCGAGACGAACCCCCTGAAGCGAGCCGCGGACAAGGTGGCGGACGCCCTCCAAGGAGGACCCCAGGGCCCCGAGGACGGCATCCCGGGCAAGCCCGGCCCGAAGACGCCGCCGGTCGCCGAACCTACCGACCCCCACGAGCCCTTCCCGCCCAAGCCGGACCAGACCGGCCCCGACACCGTCTCCCCGACCGGGCAGCCCACCGGCGCCGACCAGGCCCGGATGGCGCAGAGCGGCAGCTACCTGACCAACGCCCAGGGCACCCGGCTGTACGACACCGACCACTCCCTCAAGGCCGGACCCCGCGGCCCGGTGCTCCTGCAGGACCACCACCTGCGCGAGAAGGTCATGCACTTCGACCACGAGCGCATCCCCGAGCGCGTGGTCCACGCCCGCGGCGCCGGGGCGCACGGCGTGTTCCGCAGCTACGGCACCGCGGCCAACGTGACGAAGGCGGCCTTCCTCGCCGAGGACGTCGAGACACCGGTGTTCGTCCGCTTCTCCACCGTGCTCGGCTCCCGGGGCTCCTCCGACACCGTCCGCGACACCCGCGGTTTCGCGACCAAGTTCTACACCAGCGAGGGCGTCTTCGACCTCGTCGGCAACAACATCCCGGTGTTCTTCATCCAGGACGCCATCAAGTTCCCCGACGTCATCCACGCCGGCAAGCCGCACCCCGACCGGGAGATCCCGCAGGCACAGAGCGCCCACGACACCTTCTGGGACTTCGTCACCCTGCACACCGAGGCCGCCCACCACACCCTGTGGAACATGTCCGACCGGGGCATCCCGCGCTCGTACCGCACCATGGAGGGCTTCGGCGTCCACACCTTCCGCCTGGTCAACGCCGCCGGCCAGACCACGCTGGTGAAGTTCCACTGGAAGCCGAAGCTGGGCGTGCACTCCCTGGTGTGGGAGGAGGCGCAGATCATCAACGGCGTCGACCCCGACTTCCACCGCCGGGACCTCGCCGACGCCATCGAGGCGGGCGCCTACCCCCAGTGGGAGTTCGGCATCCAGACCTTCCCCGACACCCCCGACCAGACCTTCGAGGGCATCGACCTGCTGGACCCGACCAACATCGTCCCCGAGGAACTGGCCCCCGTGCAGCCGATCGGGCTGCTCACCCTCGACCGCAACCCGTCCAACTTCTTCGCCGAGACCGAACAGGTCGCCTTCCACGTGGGCCACCTCGTCCCCGGCATCGACATCACCGACGACCCGCTGCTGGCCGGCCGGCTCTTCTCCTACCTGGACACCCAGATCACCCGCCTGGCCGGTCCCAATTTCCCGCAGATCCCGATCAACCGGCCGCACGCCCCGGTCAACGACATGCTCCGCGACGGCTTCCACCAGACGGCCGTCCACCGGGGCGCGGCCCCCTACCGGCCCAACTCCCTCGACGGCGGCTGCCCGTTCACCGCCGGCGCGGACCTGGGCGCGTACGTCGAGACGCCCGTACGCGTCCCCGAGGCGACCAAGGTCCGCGAGGCGCCCGAGTCCTTCAGCGACCACTTCAGCCAGCCGCGCCGGTTCTGGCTGAGCATGAGCCCGCCCGAGCGCGAGCACATCATCGGCGCCTACACCTTCGAACTCGGCAAGTGCTACGAAGTGGCCATCCGGGAACGGGCGTTGCAGGTCCTCGCCAACATCGACCCGGAGCTGTGCGCGGGCGTCGCGGCCGGCCTCGGCCTGCCCGCACCCGAACCCACCGTGCCCCTCGCCGACGTCCAGCCCAGCCCCGCCCTCTCCCAGGTCGGGCGCACCTGGCCCACCGACGGCCGGATCATCGGCATCCTCACCGGTCCCGACGGCGACCTCGACGGCGTACGGGCCGTCCGCCAGGCGGTCCTCGACGGCGGCATGGTCCCGCTGATCGTGGCACCGGTCGGCGGCACCCTCGGCGACGGCGCCGACGCCCTGACCGTCCAGCGGACCTACGCCACCGCGCGGTCCGTGGAGTTCGACGCGGTGCTGGTGGCGGGCACCCCCGGGGTGGGCGCCGACGCCTACGGAGCCCGGGACGCCAAGGCCGGCCAGCCCACCGCCGGGGCGGCCACCCCCGACCCGCGGGTGGGGCTGCTGCTGGGCGAGGCGTTCCGGCACGGCAAGGCCATCGGCGCGGCCAAGGGCGGCGAGGCGGCCCTGGAGGCGGCCGGCATCCCGCTGGACGCGCCCGGTGTGATCGCCGGGGACACCGCCACCGGCGTGCTGTCGGAGCTCACCCGGCTGCTCGGCGCGCACCGGGTCTGGGAACGCTTCCCGTCCGCCGCCTGACCGGCCGGACGGGGGAACGGCGCGGCGGTGGTGCCCGGACGGCGTAGCAGCGGAGGCGAACGGCACGACCACCGGGTGTGATGGAGACGACCCGACGTCAACCAGTGAGGCAGAACATGCGTCTTCGCTCCTTGGCCACCACGACCGTCATCACCGCAGCCCTCGCCCTGGCCGGCACGGCCGACGCCTTCGCCTCCGACGGCGGCGGCGCGTCCGCGGTCGGCGTCGCCGCCAACAGCCCCGGCGTCCTGTCCGGCAACGTCGTCCAGGTACCGATCAACCTCCAGGCCAACGTCTGCGGGAACTCCATCAACATCATCGGGCTGCTGAACCCGGCCTTCGGCAACGCCTGCGCCAACAAGTGACCCCCGCCGTGCGCCGGCCCCCGCGACAGGGGGCCGGCGCACGGCTGTTCAGCCACAGGTGGTGCGGCACAGCAACAGGCAGATGTCGTCGTCGTGTTCGGAGTCGTGCAGCATCGGCTTGAGCAGCGCGTCGGCCGCCTTGTCCAGCTCCGCCAGCTCCTTCGCGCCGAGCACCTGCACGGCCCGGGCGAGCCGGTCGATGCCCACGTCGATCCCCGCGGCCCGCCGCTCCACCAGACCGTCCGTGTACAGCGCGAGGACGGACCCGGGCGGCAGCTCGACGGTGTGCTCCTCGTACTCGTACGGCAGCGGCACCCCCAGCATGATCCCCGGCTTCGCGTCCAGCACCCGTACCTCTCCCCGGGGGCCGCGGGCGACGGCCGGCGGATGTCCCGCGGCGGCCCACACCACCTCCCGCTCCCCGGGCGTGAACCGGGCGATGGCACAGGTCGCGTACAGCTCCGGCTGCTGGTGGCGGAGCATGCGGTGCAGCAGGGTGAGGATGCGCGCCGGGCCGTTGCCCTCCACGGCGTAGGCGCGCAGGGCGGTGCGCAACTGGCCCATGATGACCGCCGCGCGCAGCCCGTGCCCGGTGACGTCGCCTATCACCGCCAGCACACTGCCGTCCGGCTGGGAGAAGGCGTCGTACCAGTCGCCGCCGATGTTCAGGCCGCGCGTCGCCGGCAGATAGCGCGCGGCCAGGTCCAGGCCCGGCACGGTGGGCAGCTTCGTCAGCTGCGCGCGTTGCAACGCCTCGGCGACATCCCGGTGCTGCTCGTACTGGCGGGCGTTCTCCAGCGCGATGCCCGCCCGCCGGGCCAGCTCCAGCAGCACCACGGCGGTGTCCGGGTCGAAGCGGTCGCCCGGCGCGGCCAGCGTCAGCACCCCCTGCACGGTGCGCCCGCCCAGCGGCAGGCACAGCAGCGGCCGGTCGGGGGAGAGCGCCGAGGCCGGCTGGTCGTCCACGCCGGGCAGCCCACCGGGACGCGGGCCCGCGTGCTGCGGACGGCCGGTGCGCGCCGCCGTCACCGTGGCCGCCGCCCGGTCGCCCGGCGGGGTCCGCTCGTCGTCCACCAGCCATACGTCGACGTGCCGGGCGTACTCCGGGACCAGCAGCTCGGGCAGCCGGCGCAGGATGTCCTCGTGGTCCAGGGAGGCGTGCAGCACCGCGCTGGCGTTGGCCAGGAAGGTCAGCATCCGGCGGGCGTTCTCCGCCTCGGCGCGGGCCGCCCGCTCGGCGTCCAGCAGGTCGCGCTGGGCCAGCGCGGCCGCCTCCAGCTCGGCGTGCAGCGCCAGCACGCCCTGGTTGGTCTGGTGCAGCTCCTCCCGGTGCAGGCGCAGCAGCTCCTCCGTCTCGGCGAGGCCCGCCAGCACGGCGGCGGTGTCCTCGTCGGCGCCCAGCAGAGCCTCGGCGAGCGGGGCGTCCTGCGGACCGGGCAGCGGGCGGGGCACCGCGCCGGGGCAGTCGAGCGTGTGCCGCCAGGGTTCCGGCCCGTCCAGGGCGATCGCCAGCCGGCCGTCCGGGCCCGCGGTCACGGCCAGTTCGGCGCCGCCCGCGTCCAGGGCGCGCCGCAGCCGCACCCCGAGGGCGCTGAGGAAACGGGCGCGGTCCAGCGCGGGCACCCCGGCGTCCGTGAGGAGCCGCGCCAGCCGGGCACGGGCGCGGGCCGCGTCGGCGGCGGAGGCGATGGTGCGGGTGTCGCGGGCGGCTGTCATGGGGCGGTGGTCCGGCGGTCGGGGGCCAGTACGGCCACGCTGGTGTCGTCGCGAACGGGGCGGGCGGGGCTGCCCGCGTCACGCAGGATCGCCGCGGCCAGCACCGACGGGTCGTGGGCGAGCAGCCCGGGGTCCTCCGGCGGGGTCCACCGGCTGGGCAGCCCGTCGCTGTGCACGACGAGCAGGCTGTCCTGGCGCCACGGCAGCCGGCGCACCGGGACCTGCGCCGGGAAGTAGGCCCCGACGATCCCCGGATGGGACACCAGGGACGTCCAGGACTCCCCACTGCGCACCCGGGCGCCCACGTTGCCGACCCCGGCGAAGCTGAGCTCCGCCCGGTCGGTGTCCACCTGCGCCACCGTCACCGCCGCGCCCCGGGTGGGCCGCAGCGCCGTGTGCAGTCGGCGCAGGATGTCCGCGGGCGGCAGATGCCCGGCCCGGCGCAGCTCCGTCACCGCCGCGGTGGAGGCGTGCGCGGCCTTCTGCCCGTGCCCGAGACCGTCCGCGAGCAGCAGCGTCAGCAGCCGCCCGGAGCGCACCCAGCCCCAGGCGTCACCGCACTGCGCGTCCTGACCGAGGGAGACCGTGATCCCGCCCGCGGGCAGCCGCGCCGGGGGCGCCCCGCGCTCGCCCGGCTCGGCGTCGATCCGGGCCGCCGCGACCGTCCCGCGGCCGGGCCGGCTGTACAGGTGGAAGGCGTTGGCGCTGCGCCGGCAGCTGCCCAGCCCCGCGCCGAGCGAGCCGTCGGCGGTGGAGTAGCCGTCGCGCAGGGCGGCGTCCACGTCGGCGATCCCCGGCCCGTGGTCCAGCGAGTACACCTGGACCGACGCGCCCGTGCCGCCGTCCGGCGGCTCCACCAGGTTCACCACCATCAGGCCGCCGCCGGCGTGCTTGAGCAGATTGGTGGCCAGCTCGGTGGCGACCAGCTCCGCCGCCGCCGTACGCGCGGGGGCCAGGCCCGAGTCGTCGCACGCCTCCCGGGCCGCCATCCGGGCGTCCCGCACCCGGGTGGAGTCGTGCACCGGGACCTCCCACACCCGGCTCATCACACCCCCGGGCGGGACGCGGGCACCTGGGCCACCCAGGCCACGGCCGTGACGGTCGTGCCCCGGCCGGGCTCGGTGTCGACACTGAACTCGTGCACCAGCCGCTTCGCTCCGCTCAGTCCCAGCCCGAGGCCGCCGCCGGTGGTGTACCCGTCGGTCATGGCCAGTTCCAGATCGCGGATGCCCGGACCTTCGTCGATGAAACTCATCCGAAGGCCGCGACTGCGCCCGTTGTCCAGCGGGGTGATCTCCACCCGCCCACCACCGCCGTGCACCAGCGTGTTGCGGGCCAGCTCGCTCGCCGCCGTGACCAGCTTGGTCTGCTGCACCAGGCCGAAGCCGAGCCCCGCCGCGCACTGCCGCACCTGCTGCCGCACCCAGGCCAGATCCGCGTCCGAGCCGATGGGCAGGCTCGTCGTGGACATCTGGCCGGACGGCTGCATCAGCTCCCCCTCTGGTTCAGCAGTTCCATGGCACGGTCGACGTCCAGGGCGGTGACCAGCCCGGGCAGCGTGAGCCCCAGCTCGACCAGGGTGATCGCCACGGCGGGCCGCATTCCGGCCAGGACCGTGCGCGCCGCCAGCAGCCCGGCCGTGGAGGCGATCTCCGCGAGCACCCGGCCGAGGAAGGAGTCGACCATGTCCACGCCGGAGATGTCGATCACCACTCCGGTCACCCGGTCCGTGGAGATGCGGTGGGTGATGTCCTGCTGCAACTGCTCGGCCATGCCGTCGTGCAGCTCCCCCTGGAGGGAGACCAGCAGCACGTCGCCGAGGGCGAGCACCGGCACCTGGGCCGGTTGGCCGGGAAGGGGCTGGTTCACCGGACCCTCTCATTCGCGTGCGCCCGGGACACCTCGATGCCCTGTTTGCCGAGCGCGTAGGCCAGCGCGTCGGCCAGCGAGGACCGGGTGAGCACCGAGCCCAGGTCGATGCCGAGCTGCACGATGGTCTGCGCGATGGCCGGGCGGATGCCGGAGACGATGCACTCGGCGCCCATCAGCCGGGCCGCGGCGACCGTCTTCATCAGGTGCTGGGCCACGAGCGAGTCGACGGTCGGCACGCCGGTGATGTCGAGGATGGCGTACCGGGCCCGCTGGTCCACGATCGCCTCCAGCAGCGACTCCATCACCACCTGGCTGCGGGCGCTGTCCAGGGTGCCGATCAGCGGTACGGCGACCGTGCCCTCCCACAGCTTGATCACCGGGGTGGCCACCTCCAGCAGCTGCTGCCGCTGCCGCTCGATCAGTTCCGCGTTCGCGTCCAGCGCCGTCTCCATGACCACCAGCCGCAGCGTGCCCAGCAGCAGGGTCAGCGCCAGCGCGGCCTCCTGGGCCCGCGGGGTGGTGGCGTCGGCGAACTCCTCGCGCAGCAGGTCCATCACGGGCACGCGCAGCCCGGCCACCTCGTCGGCGATCTGCGACGCGGTGGACCCGGTGCGGGCCCGGGTCTGCGTCATCCGCCCCAACTGGTCGCGCACCGGAGCGAAGCCGGGCGAGCCCACGTCCTCCAGCCGTCCGCTGACGGCCACCTCGGACAGCGCTTCCACCACGGCCTTGCACGCCTCCACCGCCTCGTCGCGGGAAACGGTGAAGACCGAGCGGAACAAGGGCGTGTCGGCCCAGCGCTGCGCGATCTGCTCTTTGCGCTGTTCCAGGAAGGAACTCACCACCTGAGGTGCCGATACTGCCGCGTCCTGCTCGGGCACTGTCATCCTCTCCTCTCGCACAGCCAGGTGCGCCGGTGGGCCGGCTCTCCGAAGCCGATCATTGCCGACCGCCCACCGTAGCGACCGGTGTCCGGCCGGGCCAAACCCGCTCCCGGCTCCGTGACCAGGGCAACTGACGCCCAGGCCGGGAACGGTCGGCCCGGTCCGGTGGGCGGGCGGGCGAGCGGGCGGGGCCCCGGTGGGTGGTCCACTGGCTGTCCGGGTACGACGGCTCGGCTCCTTCGGTGCGTGCGGCTGTCGCCTACCCGGTGGTGCGTGTCCGCCGGGCCGGCGCCGGTCAGCCGCCTACCCGCGAAACCCGCGGACTCTCCTCGGTCCCGCAGACGTCACCCGCGCGTGCGACACACGCCGGGGCGGGCGCGGCGGGCCGTGCGGGAACGGGCGGCCGGGGAAAGGGGGAACAGATGGCCGAACGGAGCCGGAAGAATCGGCTGGAAAGCGAGGGGCGGTCAGTCGCGTGCCGGTGCCGGTGCCGAGGGCTCCCGGCGGGCCGGTACCGAATCCGGCCGCGCGGCCGGACGGCGGCGGCGCAGCAGCAGGCGCCGGGCCGGGCGCTCCACTGCCTCGTACAGCACCCAGGACAGGCCGAGCGAGACGGCGAACGCGGTGGCGCTGACCGCGAGCCCCGCGCAGGCGCCGAAGCGCGGCTTCGTGCCCAGCACGGTCGTCGCGGCGCGCAGCACCAGTAGATGGACCATGTAGAAGGCGAACGACAGCTCCCCGAGCCGCACCATCCGCCCGCTCCGCCACAGGGACGGCAGCCCGTGCAGGTCGGCGACCGCCGCCGCGGGGATGAGCAGCGCGAACCCGGCGAGGGTGCACACGGTGGCCGAGTAGCCGGGCGTGACCTGCGGGACCAGGAAGTAGCCGATGACGGCCAGCGCGAGCGACGCCTCCAGCCCCGGCCCGCGCCAGCGGCCCAGCAGCACCAGCCGCGCGGTGACCGCGCCGAGCACGAACTCGGGCAGCCGGGCGGCGGGGAACGAGTAGACCGCGTGCGTCCACCATTGGTGGGCGTCCGTCCAGGCCAGCAGCACCACCGCGGCCACCGACAGCCCGCCCAGCGCGGTCGTGCCGCGCGCCCCGAGCCGGCGCAGCAGCCGGATCAGCAGGGGGAACGCGGCGTAGAAGAACGCCTCGCAGGCCAGCGACCAGCTCACCGGGTTCAGCGTCTGCCACCACGGCTGCCACCAGGAGTGCACCAGCAGCGCGTTGGCCAGGGCCTGATCCGGCGCCGGCAGCGGCCGGTGCGTCAGCGTCCCCGCCATGACCAGCGCCATGACGAGGGTGACCAGGTGCACCGGGTAGACCCGGGCGATCCGCCGCCACCAGAAGGCCGGCGCGCGGTCGCGGGGCCGCGCCGACCAGGTCAGCACGAATCCCGACAGGACGAAGAAGAACGACACTCCGGTGGCGCCGGCGCCGAAGCCCCAGGACACCAGGCGGCCACCCGTGCCGCCGAACCAGCCGAAGTTGTGCACGTGCAGTCCGAACACCAGCAGCGCCGCCATCCAGCGCAGTCCGGTGAGCGACGGCAGGGAGGGCGGGGCGGGCGGTGCGGGGGACCCGGCGGCCGCCTGGCCGGTCCGGGCGGGCGGCGTCCGGAGCGCCCGGGTCGTCGCCGTGGTCATCACATCACCTGCCGCAGGAGGATCGCGTGGGGCATGAAGGGGTTCGTTGCCCGTCCGCCGCCGGTCCATCACGTAGCTCGGGAAACTTCACACTGCTGCCGAACGACACGTCGCCGTGGACGCCACGGACGGCGGGACGGTGTGCACCCGCACGAGTGATGACATCGGTCCTTGGGCCACGCACGGCCGGCCGGGGACGGGCGCCCCGGTCAGCGCCGCGGCGCTCGCCCCGGTCAGGCCGCGGCGCCCGCCCGGGTCAGGGCCTCGTCAACTGCTCGCGGGTCATCTTCGACCGGCCCGGTACGTCCGCCGCGCTCGCCCGCTCGTACAGTTCCGCCTTCGACAGGGAGGCCAGTTCGCCGGACCGCTCCCGGAGCTTGCCCTCCCTGCCACCCGAGCCCGCCTTGTTTCCCTTGCTCCCCTTGCTCCCCTTGATTCCTTTGCTCCCCTCGCTCCTCTTGCCTTGCCTGCCGCCCGTGCCGCCTCGGGACCGGCTCTGTTCGACGCTGCGGCTCAGCGCCTCCATGAGGTCGATGACGTTGGTCGCCTCCGGCGGCCCCGGTTCGCCGACGACCTCCTCGCCCTCGCGCTTGGCGGCGACGAGCTTCTTGACGCGCTCCTCGTAGGTGTCGCGGTAGTCGTGCGGGTCCCAGTCGATGGTGAGGGCGTCGATCAGCTGCTCGGCCGTGCGCAGCTCCTTGCTGCCGGCCTTCGCGTGCCGTTCCGGCAGCTCGGGCACCACATCGGCGGGGTCGCGCACCTCGTCGGCCCAGTGCAGGGTGTGCAGGACGAGGACGTCCGGCTGGGCCCGCAGCGCGGTCAGGTACTCCTTGCCGCGCATCGTGAGCGTGGCGATCCCGGCCTTGTCCGAGCGGTCGAGGGCCGCCCGCATCAGCTCGTAGACCCGCGCGTACTCCTTGCCGCGCGGGCCGACGTAGTAGGTCCGGCCGAAGTAGACGGGCTCGATGCGGTGCAGGTCGACGAACCCGGCGAGGTCGATCACCTTCGACCGGCCGGGCGCGATCTCCTCCAGCTCCTCCGGCTCCACGACCACGTACTCGCCCTCGTCCAGCTCGTAGCCCTTGACGACGTTGTCGCTGCCGACTTCCTTGCCGGTGCGCTCGTTGACCCGCTTGTTGCGGATCCGGTCCGAGGTGCCGCGCTGGAGCTGGTGGAAGTGCACGGTGTGGTCCTCGGTGGCGGTGTACAGCCCCACGGGCAGGGTGACCAGCCCGAAGGTCAGGACCCCCGTCCAGATCGGTCTCGCCATGGCTCCTTCTCTCCTGTCGGCTGCTTCTCCCGGCATCGGGCCGTTGCGTCGTGGCGCTCAGTCGCGCTCGCCGGTGACCAGCCGCTCCACCCGCTGCGCGGCCGTCCCGGCGTGCCGCCGGGCCTCCTGTACGGCACGGCCGGCCCGCCGGGCCCGCTCCCGGGCCGTCTCCGCGTCGGTACGGGCCTGCCGCTGCTCCCGCTCCGCCCGGCGCAGCTCGGCGCGTAGCTCCCGTACGCGCCGCTCGGTCCGGGCCGCCCGGTCGCGGGCCGCCTCCGCGTCCGCGTCGGCGGTCCGGGCCTCCGCCTCGCGGTCGCGCAGGTCCCCCTCGGCGTCGCGGGCCGCCCGGCGGGCCTCCTTGATCCGGCGCCGCCGGGCCAGCTCGTCCGTGTGGTGTTCCGCAGTCTTGTCCCCGGGCTCGTCCCCGTGGTGCTCCGCAGTCTTGTCCCCGGGCTCGTCCGTGTGGTGTTCCGCAGTCTTGTCCCCGGGCTCGTCCGTGTGGTGTTCCGCAGTCTTGTCCCCGGGCTCGTCCCCGTGGTGCTCCGCCGCCCTGCCCCCGGGCTTCTTCCGGCGCGAGCCCTCGCGTTCCTCCCGGCGGCCGTCCCCGGCCCGCCGTGGCACATCGCTCGGCCGGGATTCGAGGGCATCCGCCTGCGGAAACCCGAACGTGGACTTCAGCGGTCTCACCAGCCGCCCCGCCGCCCACACGTGGGCCGCCTCCGGGTCGGCGAGCACGGCGTGCAGGGTCTCCTCGACCTCGCGCTGGACGCCCTCGCCCACCGGATGACCCTCCCGCTCGGCCAGCCGTCGGGCCTGCCGGCCCAGCGCGCCGATCACCTCGCCCTGCCGCCGGGCCAGTTCGCGCAGCCGCGCCCCGTCCAGCTCCCGGTGCGCGCGGCGCAGCTCCTCACCGAGGCCCAGCAGCGGCCCGACCTCCTCCGGCCGCCGGCGCACCAGCAGATTGCCCGCCCAGGCGGCCAGGCTCGGCCGCCGCAACGCGCCGATCTCCTTGGCGAGGGCCCGCTCACCGGCTTCGCGGGCGTCCCGGGCGCGACGGTCACGGACTGCCACGAATTCCTCCGGCCGCAGCCCGTACAGCTCGTCGGCGACGGAGTCCAGGTCCACCGGCGCCCCTCTCGACGGCCACCTCGATGACAGGGTCCCGGGTTTCGCGCCGTAGCGGCTTTATGTGCTGTTTGTGATGATTCGTCGGCGCTGTCGGTCCGGGTTCCGGTTCCCCCGTTCCGGTGGGCCTTCCGGCTCGCCGCACCGCTGCCGCCGGTCGGGGACCCCATGATGCGGGCATGCGCGCGACCCCGCCCCGCAGCCCCCGTCCGACCGGTGCGCACAGGGCCCCGAAGACGGCCGGACGTCGCCCGGACGCGACCAGAATTGCATCCTTCGTTTTCTTGAACCCCTCGTGTTTATGACGGTAGGTTCGGCCCATGTCCGCCTCCCCGAGACCGACCACCGCCGAGGAGCTGCGCGGTGCCGGCCTGCGCGTGACGGCAGCCCGCGTCGCGCTGCTGGAGACCGTCCGGGACGGTGACCACCTCGGCGCCGAGGCGATCGCCTCCGGTGTCCGCGATCGCGTAGGCCACATCTCCCTGCAAGCCGTCTACGAGGCCCTGCACGCGCTGACCGCGGCGGGCCTGGTACGCCGTATCGAGCCGGCCGGCCACCCGGCCCGGTACGAGGGACGCGTGGGCGACAACCACCACCACATCGTGTGCCGGTCCTGCGGGGCCGTCGCGGACGTCGACTGTGCCGTCGGCGACGCGCCCTGCCTGACCGCCTCCGACGACCACGGCTTCGCCATCGACGAGGCCGAGGTCGTGTACTGGGGCCTGTGCCCCGGCTGTTCCACCGGCCGCAGTTCCTGAGCACCGAGTTCCGCACAGTTCGGAAGGATTGCCATGACTGAGAACCACGACGCGATCGTCACAGACGCGAAGTCGGAGGAGGGGAGCGGCGGCTGCCCCGTCGCGCACGACCGGGCCCTGCACCCGACCCAGGGCGGCGGCAACCGTCAGTGGTGGCCGGAGCGGCTCAATGTGAAGATCCTCGCCAAGAACCCCGACGTGGCCAACCCGCTCGACGCGGACTTCGACTACGCGGCGGCCTTCCAGGCCCTGGACCTCGCCGCCGTGAAGCGGGACATCGCCGAGGTGCTCACCACGTCGCAGGACTGGTGGCCCGCCGACTTCGGCAACTACGGCCCGCTGATGATCCGCATGGCCTGGCACAGCGCGGGCACCTACCGCATCAGCGACGGCCGCGGTGGCGCCGGCGCCGGCCAGCAGCGCTTCGCCCCGCTCAACAGCTGGCCGGACAACGGCAACCTGGACAAGGCCCGCCGCCTGCTGTGGCCGGTCAAGAAGAAGTACGGCCAGAGCATCTCCTGGGCCGACCTGCTGATCCTCACCGGCAACGTCGCCCTGGAGACGATGGGCCTGAAGACCTTCGGCTTCGGCGGCGGCCGCGAGGACGTCTGGGAGCCGGAGGAGGACGTCTACTGGGGCCCCGAGACCACCTGGCTGGACGACAAGCGCTACACCGGCGACCGCGAGCTGGAGAACCCGCTCGGCGCCGTCCAGATGGGCCTGATCTACGTCAACCCCGAGGGCCCGAACGGCAACCCGGACCCGGTCGCCGCGGCCCGCGACATCCGTGAGACGTTCCGCCGCATGGCGATGAACGACGAGGAGACCGTCGCGCTGATCGCCGGCGGCCACACCTTCGGCAAGACCCACGGCGCCGGCCCCGCCGACAACGTCGGCCCGGACCCGGAGGCCGCCGGCCTGGAGGAGCAGGGCCTCGGCTGGCGCAACACCTACGGCACCGGCAAGGGCGGGGACGCCATCACCTCCGGCCTGGAGGTCACCTGGACGGCCACGCCGACCCAGTGGAGCGACGGGTTCTTCAAGAACCTGTTCGAGTACGAGTACGAGCTGGAGCAGAGCCCGGCCGGCGCCAACCAGTGGGTGGCCAAGAACGCCCCGGAGATCATCCCCGACGCGCACGACCCGGAGAAGAAGCACCGCCCGCGGATGCTCACCACCGACCTGGCGCTGCGCTTCGACCCGATCTACGAGCCCATCTCCCGCCGGTTCTACGAGAACCCGGAGGAATTCGCGGACGCCTTCGCCCGCGCCTGGTACAAGCTCACCCACCGCGACATGGGCCCGAAGTCGCTGTACCTCGGCCCCGAGGTCCCGGAGGAGACCCTGCTCTGGCAGGACCCGCTGCCCGAGCGCGAGGGCGAGCTGATCGACGACGCCGACATCGCCGCCCTGAAGACCAAGCTGCTCGACTCGGGCCTGTCCGTGTCCCAGCTGGTCACCACCGCGTGGGCGTCCGCGTCCACGTTCCGCGCCAGCGACAAGCGCGGTGGCGCCAACGGCGCCCGCATCCGCCTCGCCCCGCAGCGCGGCTGGGAGGTCAACGAGCCCGACCAGCTCGCCCAGGTGCTGCGCACCCTCGAGGGCATCCAGCAGGAGTTCAACGCCTCCTCCGGTGCCAAGAAGGTCTCCCTGGCCGACCTCATCGTCCTCGGCGGTGCCGCCGCCGTGGAGAAGGCCGCCAAGGAGGGCGGCTTCGAGATCGAGGTGCCCTTCACCCCGGGCCGGGTGGACGCCGGCGAGGAGCACACCGACGCCGAGTCCTTCGAGGCGCTGGAGCCGACCGCGGACGGCTTCCGCAACTACCTCGGCAAGGGCAACCGCCTGCCCGCCGAGTACCTGCTGCTCGACCGGGCCAACCTGCTGAGCCTGAGCGCCCCCGAGCTGACCGTGCTCGTCGGCGGTCTGCGCGTCCTCGGCGCCACCTACCAGCAGTCGCAGCTCGGCGTGCTCACCAAGACGCCCGGCGTCCTCACCAACGACTTCTTCGTCAACCTGCTCGACATGGGCACGCAGTGGAAGGCGACCTCGGAGGACCAGACCACCTTCGAGGGCCGGGACGCGAGCACCGGCGAGGTGAAGTGGGCCGGCAGCCGCGCCGACCTCGTCTTCGGTTCCAACTCCGAGCTGCGCGCCCTCGCCGAGGTGTACGCGAGCGACGACGCGAAGGAGAAGTTCGTGAAGGACTTCGTCGCCGCGTGGAACAAGGTCATGAACGCGGACCGCTTCGACCTGGCCTGACCGGCCCGGCCGGTCCGGTGACGGCCGTTCCGGCCCGCTGAACGGCGCGTCCGGGTCCGCCCCCTCGGGGTGGACCCGGACGTTTTTCCGTGCCGGCGTGCGCCGGGGCGTGTCAGCGGCCGAGGGCCGCCGCGCCCGCCTGCGCGTACCGCTCGTCCAGGTCGCCCGACGGGGCGCCCGCGACGCCGATGCCCGCGACCGGGGCGCCCTTGGCGGTCACCGGCGCGCCGCCCGCGAGGAACAGCGTGCCCGGGATGTCCTTCAGGTTCGGTGCCTGCGCCAGCCGCTTGGCCAGCTCCGAGGTCGGCGCGTTCCAGGAGACCGCGGTGTACGCCTTGCGCTCCGCGGACTCGTACGACTGCGGGCCCGCGCCGTCCCCGCGCAGGGTGACCACGGTGTTGCCGTTGCGGTCGACGACGGCCACGGACACCTGCCGGCCGTCCTTCTCGGCCGCGTCCAGCGCGGCGCGCGCCGCCTTGGTGGCCGCGTCCACGGACAGGTGCGTGCTCTGCGTCAGCTCGCCGCCGCGGGCCGCCACCGGCGCGGCGGCGGGCACGGCGTCGGTGGAGTCGGCGGCGTTGGCGGCGACCGTGCCGACGACACCGGCCCCGACGACGGCCAGGGCGGCACCGCCCACCAGGACGCGGTTGCGGCCGGACGTCTTCTTGCGACTGGGCATGCTGAGGAACCTCTCGGTAGATCCTGGGCGGGAGGCGGAACCGCTTCCCGGAACCGATCCTGCCGCCGGACCGGGCCGCGTCCCGTCGGTGGACCGGTCGCCCCGGGGGTCATCCGATCGGATGACCCCCCGGCTCCCGCACCTGGGCACAATGGAGGGTGTTTGCCCAGTTCAGCGCGGAGCCGAGGGAGGTGTCCTGGGTGGCCGCACCCGAGCGCGACGACACCCGCGCCCTCACCGTCGTCATGCACACGGCGTTCTTCGTGCTGCTGTCCGCGTCCGTCGCCCGCTACCTGGCCCGGCACGCCGGGGGACCGCACACCCCCTGGGTGATCGCCCTGTCCGTGCTGCTGGCGGTGCTCTACGTCCTCGGCCCCGCCCTCGGCACCCGCCCCGCACCGCGCCGGCTGGCCTGGCTCGGCCTGGTCGTGGCGGCCTGGGTGCTGCTCGTCGTCCTGGCCCCGAGCTTCGCCTGGTGCGCGGTCCCGCTCTTCTACACCGGTCTGCGCACGCTTCCGCCGCGCGCCGCCATCCCCCTGGTCGCGCTGCTGACCGCGCTCGCGGTGGCCGCCCAGCTCAGCCTGGCGGGCTGGCCCGACCCGAACGTGCTGCTGGCCCCGCCCGCGGTGGCCGCCGTGGCCACCACCGTGTTCGTCGTCATGCAGCGCCAGGCGGCCCGCCGGGACGCCCTGATCGCCGACCTGGTCCGCACTCGGCGCGAACTGGCCGCCACCGAGCGCCGCGAGGGCACCCTCGCCGAACGCGAACGGCTCGCCCGGGAGATCCACGACACCCTCGCCCAGGGCCTGTCCAGCCAGCGCATGCTGCTCCAGGCGGCCGACCGCCTGTGGGACAGCGCCCCCGGCACGGCCCGCGACCACGTCCGCACGGCGGCGGCCATTGCCGAGCGCAGCCTCGCCGAGGCCCGCCGCTTCGTGCACGACCTGACCCCCGCCGACCTCGCCGAGGGCGGCGGCCTGCTCCGGGCCCTGCACGCCGTCGCCGAGCGCGAGACGACACCCGATCTCACCGTCCGCGTGCACACCGAGGGCAGCCCGCCCGACCCGCTGCCCGCGCCCGTGGAGTCCGCCCTGCTGCGCATCGCCCAGGGCGCCCTCGCCAACGTCCGCGAACACGCGGCGGCCACCAGTGCCACCCTCACCCTGACCTGCCTGGACGACCAGATCGTGCTGGACGTGACCGACGACGGCCGCGGCTTCGACCCGAACGCCTCGGCAGACCCCGCGTCCGCCGCCGGGCGGCGCGGCCACGGCCTGCCCGCCATCCGTGCCCGCCTGCGCCAGCTGGGCGGCACCCTCACCATCGAGTCGGCACCGGGCGAGGGTACGGCCCTGTCGGCGGCGATCCCGTTGGAGCCGAGATGACCCACACTCCCGCGACGGAGGCCCGGACCCCGGTGCGCATCCTCGTCTGCGACGACCACGCCGTCGTCCGCGCCGGACTGCTGGCGCTGCTGCACAGCGCCCCGGACATCGAGGTCGTCGGCGAGGCGGGCAGCGGCGAGGAGGCGCTCGCCCTGGCCCGCAAGACGACCCCGGACGTCGTCCTGATGGACCTGCAACTGGGCGAGGGCATCGACGGCGTCGAGACCACCCGCCGGCTGCGCGCCGAGCCGGCCGCCCCGCACGTCCTGGTCCTCACCACGTACGACACCGACGCCGACGTCACCCGTGCCGTCGAGGCCGGCGCCACCGGCTATCTGCTGAAGGCGGAGCGCGCGGAGGACCTGTTCACGGCCATCCACGCGGCGGCCCAGGGCCGCCCGGCGCTCTCGCCCCCGGTCGCCGACCGCGTGATGTCCCGCCTGCGCAACCCCCGCCCCGCCCTCACCCCCCGGGAACGGGACATCCTCGCCCACCTCTCCCGGGGCCTGTCCAACCACGCCATCGCCCGCGCCCTCTACATCAGCGAGGCCACCGTCAAGACCCATCTGCGGCGCGTCTACGACAAGCTCGGCGTGGACACCCGGGCGGGCGCGGTGGCGGTGGCGAAGGAACAACGCCTGCTGTCCTGAGGAGACCGGGACCGGTGCGCCGGGTTTCCGGGCCGTAGATCTGCTGTCCACCCTGAGTTCGTCGAACGTTTCCGGCCGTGCGTCGTATCCACCACCCTGGCGCCGGCGTGGGTGGCTGCCGGCAAGCGTGCCGCATATGTCACTGATGGCAACGACCTCTCCAGAGGCGTGCATTTCGCGGCCGGCATCGCTTCGCGCCGGGCTGTCGGCTGCTGTCACACGCATCGACTCGACAGTACCCCGACAGGTGCGGCAGATTGTGGGCTCGTGGTCACCGCCGCCGCCCACGGTCTGCTGTCGCACGGACGCCTCCGGCCCGCCAACCGCCGGAACCGCCAACCCGCCGGCCTGCCCAGGGCACTGTCGCATGCCCGGCTGTTGGCGTCCGGCCTGGAATTGCCGTCGTCCTGCAGGGTCAGGCGGGTGGCGTTCGAGGTCAGGCTGTCCCCGGCGGTCAACACGGTTCCGGCGGTGAGGGTGTTGCCTCCTGTGATGTTGTCCAGCCGGGGAGAGAGGGCGTTGTTACGGGTCTCGGCTGGGTCGGCTCCCCAGCAGCCTCCTTGCCATGACCGGCTGCCGAGCGCGACCAGTTCGTATCTGCCGTTCTTCTGTCGGAGAACGGGTCCGCCGCTGTCGTCGGCACAAATCGAGTCCGCCTCCGTCTTCCCGTCGAGGGCAAGCGTGGTGCCGGTGACGGACTCCACGGTGAGGACCGCGGTGTGCAGCTGGTTCGGCACCCAGTCGGACTTGCTCCGCCCGAAGCCCGCGATGGTCAGTTCCTCACCGACGGTCGGTGCGGTCGTGGCAAGCGGGACGGGGACGATGCCGGTGGTCGGTGAGACCAGGCGTGCCATGACCATGTCCCGGTCGTTACGGGGAACAAGTTCGACCACTTCCCGGACTTGGCCGCCGGTGGTGGTGAGGTCGGTGCGGCCGATGGTCGCCAAGGTCTTCCACTTGGGCTTCCCTGTGGCGACTTGGCCGGTTCCTGGGTCGTCGGTGAAGCAGTTGGCAGAGGTGGCCAGCCACTGCGGAGCGATCAGTACACCGGAGCAGGCACGCAGGTTGTCGCCTATCTGTAATCGGGCGGTGAAGGCCAAGGAACCGCTGGCGGCGTCACCGGTGGCGGCCGACGCCGTGGTGGTGAGGCAGCCAACGGCCAGCGTCGCGGCCATGAAGCCGATGGTCAGTGTGACTCGTGCGCGGGGCTTGGGCATGATGTGAGACTCGTTCTGTGCGAACAATAAGACGCCATTTCACTTGGCGTTATCTTGCGGCAGTCTGGGGTGATGACTGCTGCGCTTGTCGAGCGGATGGCACCGGATGACCTGTGGACGTTGTTCCAGCGGGTGGTGCCACCAGCGCCGGTTCGCCCGCAGGGTGGAGGGCATCGTCGGCGAGGGGACCGCGAGGTGCTGGCCGCGATCATCTTCGTGGCCACCTCGGGCTGCACCTGGAACCAGTTACCACCGGGATTCGGCCTGTCGGGCGTGACGGCCTTCCGGCGGTTCACCGAATGGACCGAGGCCCGGGTGTGGGCCAAGCTCCACCGCCTGGTCCTGGACGAACTCGGTGCCCGGGGCGAGCTGGACTGGTCGCGGTGCGCAATCGACTCCGTCAGCGTCCGGGCCCTCAAAGGGGGCAGCTGACGGGACCGAATCCGACCGACCGCGGCAAGAAGGGATCGAAAATCCACCTCATCGTCGACCGCCAGGGCCTGCCCCTGTCGATCGGCATCTCCGCCGCCAACCTCCACGACAGCCAGGCCCTCATCCCACTGGTCCGCGGCATCCCGCCCATCCGCTCCAGCCGCGGCCCACGGCGCAGGCGGCCCGGCAAACTGCACGGTGACAAGGGCTACGACTACCGTCACCTGCGGCAATGGCTCGCATCCCGTGGCATCCGGCATCGTCTTGCCCGCAAGGGAATCGAGTCCTCCCGGCACCTGGGCCGGCACCGCTGGGTGGTGGAGCGGACCGTGTCCTGGCTGTCTGGCTGCCGCCGTCTGCACCGCCGCTACGAACGCAAGCCAGAACACTTCCTCGCCTTCACCGCCATCGCCGCGACCCTCATATGCCACCGCAGACTGACCAAGTGAAATGGCGTCTAAGTGGGTGATGCCTTGACGTCGGTGCACCGCGGCCAGTGGGCCGCTTTTGTGAGAGCACGCCGGGCCTGGCCGGTGCGGGATGGGCCACTGCCCGAAGAGCACGTGCTATCGCACGTCCACTCGCTAAAGGTCGTTGAGAGTGCCTAACGGGCTTGGCGAGCTCGCATGGCTGTGCGATGAGGGCGGATGGTCGGCGGCCGCGGCTAGCCGGTGACGCGGATCTCGACGAGAACGGACTGGGCGCCGCCCGTGGTTCCTTCCCCTACGGGCTCGAAACCGTCTTCCGGCACGTTGACAGTGGTCTTCACGCCGTTGGCAGTCAGATCCGCGCTGATGGGATGGTCGGCCGTTTCCAGGGCGAAAACCCTCGGGAGTTCCAAGGTGAGATGACCGGTACCGGCGTTGGCCCGGAAGCAGTACACCTCGTCACGGCTGGCCGAGGGATCCGCGACGGTCAGTACCCTGATCTGCTTCGCCGAGCTGTCGCAATCGGCCAGAATGATATGACCGTCTCCTCTCTTCAGTAGAATACCCTTTTCCGCAAGGATCCGGGAAGCGTTCGGATACGCGTAATCCTCGACCGCGACGGGGGGAACATCCCCGTCCAACGGGCCTGAGGTAGCCGACTATGAAGACTCCGCGTATGCGAGGGTGGACGCCCCTGCTATTGCGGCCAAGGTGCCCACAAGGCTGATGGCGAGACGTCGGTGAGTACGGAAGACCATTCACCCAAGTGACGAAGCGTGCTCAAGAAGAATCTCGACGGGAAACTTGAAAAATACCTGAGGTCGCGCGATATAATATCCCAGGATATCGGGTGCGACTGCTATACCAATGCTCCCATCGGATGGCAGTTCGATACGGACAGAATGGATCCCGTTTTCAAGGAAACTCTTGAAGCCCGGATCGCTGAACTCAGGAAGAAACACCCAGGGGTCGACCTCAGGTTGAGAGTTGTAGCCCCGAAAAACTAGACCAAAGGATGAGGGGCGTAAGATGAGTTTCCTGTTTGAAGCCGGTGACGAAACGCTTTGGGAAGCAGGGTACGTCAGCGGGCGAATGTATTTCGCTCTCGCTCAGGGAGTCGCCGACCACCTTCGTGTGTCACCCGGCCTGACGGGAGGAACGCCACGTGGAGACTGCCAGGTGGATGTGTCTGCGTTCCGGTCATTCGTCGAGCATCTGTACCGAGAATACTCGTCGACGCAGAGTGTCGTGCTTCATGACCTCCTGCGTGGCATGCTCATCACCTCGCTGATCATGCTTGAGCGGGCAGGGGCCCCCATCACGCTGGAGCCCGAGCATGAAGAGGCCTTCCAACAGGAGAAGGCTGTCCTCGCTCGGGCCATGGGATAGGCCGCAGACAAGGCGAGAAGAACCCCGACGGGCGAATGACCCGTCGGGGTTCCCCAGTGATCCTTTTCCAACCTCGACACCGTGGAGGAAGAGATCAGCGGGGGAGTTGTTCCGTCGGGTAGCAGCGCGGGGTGGGCGTACGGGGTCGTGGAGGGAGTCCAGGGAGGACGCCCTTTCGGCGCGGTAGCCGACGCGCTGTCGGTCGGCACGGCGGCGGTGGACTGTGGGCTCGTCGCTGGAATGCCGGCTGAGTAGGTCGGGACCGACGCCATGATCACACCGTCGTCGGGCAGTCCAAGAACTACCGGTACGTCACCTCGTCGTCGCGGTCGGTCGACCGGTTGCCCGGCTACCGCAACGACTGCGAGGTGTGGGGGCTGTCCGGTGCCAAGGATGCCGTCGGCCACACGGCTGTGATGGCTGACGGCGGCTACCGCGGCACCGGGCTGATCACCCCGCACCGCCGAGAGCGAGGTCATACCGAACTCCCGGCCTGGAAGGAGGAACACAACATCTCCCACCACACCATGCTTGGCATCGCCCGCCTGCACAGCCTCACCCTCACGGAGTGACGGGCGAACGGCCAGCCCACCCGGTGCGACCGAGGTCATTCACGGGCCAGCCCTTGGCTACTGAAGTTGATTGGGTGATGTCGGGCCCGTTCGCCTGACGGTGGGCCGGGTCGGTCCGATCGCACCGTTACGCAGGATATGCGCAGGGTGAGGCGACGAGGGCCCGGTGGTAGCGGGTGTAGGTCTCGAAGACCTCGGCGACCTTGAAGCCGAGCCGGATCAGCACGGCGCTACTCTTCCCATTTCCGTGGGTGACGCCCGCGAACACGTCGGTGGCGCCCAACATAGTGGCTCCGTACTCGATCAGCGCACGGCAGGCTGCAGTGGCGTATCCATGTCCCGTTGCCTCGTGGTCGAGCCAGTATCCGAAGCCGTATTTGGGTGGGTTGACGGCCACAAGGTCAACGCGGCCGACGAGGGCGCTGTGAAGGAGGACGCCGCAGCGGAGGGACGGGCTGGGGTCGTTGAGCAGCTCGGCATGTGCCCTCTTGTAGTCCGATGCGGCCAGCGCCTGGTAGTCGCCGTGCTGGGTGAGGTGTGCGCGATTTCGGTCGATGAGCGCGTAATATTCATCGGCTTGCTCAGCAGTGAGTACACACAACGTCAATCCGGAGACGTTGGTTTTGAGTTCGGGAAAGACGTGCTTGTCGTGATGACTACCGGCCATGTCGACTGACCCTACGACGGGGTCTGGGCCCCTGCCACGGCTTTTTGGTGGCGCGCAGCGACTGAATGCCGGTCAGCCGTCCGTGATCAGGCCGGTGCCGGTGAGACAGCCGTCGACCAGGTCCGGGCGGTACTGGATCTGCTTGAGCTGCGCTTCACAGCCCGGGTGATCTGGCCCAGGTCGGCGGCGGCGAGGTTGCCAATGTCGCGCTTGACCAGCGACCAGACGCCCTCCTGCGGGTTGAGATCCGGCGCATAGGAGGGCAGCTGGAATACAGTGAGCCAGTCGGCGTTGGCTGCGTGAACTCCCGCAGCGGGGCGGTCAGGTGGATGCGGACGTTGTCCCACACCAGCACGATCGGGCCGCCACGCTGGATACGGGCCCGGATGAGCAGGTCACGGAAGTCACGCCATCCGAACCCCTTCGGCTGGTCCTTGCGTCCGTTGTACTCGCGGACCGCGTAGAACATCCAAGAACGCTCGCCCGGCTTGTGGCAGGTCATGCCCGCCATTGATACCCGTCCCGAGTCCCGGCCCCGCACCCGCACCACTGGCGTGCAGCCGATCCGGCCCCAGGACCTGGCACGCGGTGGCGTCATCGACTGCCCGCCCTCGTCCTCGAAGAGATCCAGCCGCCGCACGCCGCCGCGATGCTCTTACCCGCGGCCAGACCTCCTTCTTCCACAGTTCCACCGCCTCCTCGTCACGCTCGATGGCCCGCCGGGCGGGCTGTTGCCACGATCACCCGTGCCGCTTCAGCAGCCGCCAGGTGCCCTCCACTGTGTACGAGACGTGGAACAGCCGACCGATCAGCGTCTTCACCCGTGCCAGCGACCATCGCTGGTCTGCCCAGCCGTGGGCGAGTGGACCACGCTCCAGCCTGTCCATCTGCTCCGGACCGAATCTCGGGCGGCCAGGCGAGCCCCTCGACAGGACCCCGACATCTCCGCGTTCACGCCAGGCACGGCGCCACCGACCGCTCGCTCACCCGCAGCGCGGCCGCGATCTCCCTGTTCTTCCCCCTGCGCCCGAAGCGTTCCACGGCCTCCAGCCGGATCCGCTCCCGCGTAGCCCTCCCGGTGTCGGTCAGCCCGCCGCCCTGCGCGTAACTCACGCCCCACGACTACCGGAAGCAACCGACCACCGTCAGACGAACAGGCCCGACATCACCCGATCAAGTTCAGTAGCTCCGCAAGGCCTCGAACGCGTCCCGGCCCGCCGCTCCGATCGCCAGGTCGACGTCCGGTGCGAGTCCCGCGCGGCGGGTCGCGCGGGTGAGTGCCGCCATGGCCACCCGGTCGCCGGAGTCCGCCTCGACGACCCCGATCTCGTGCCGCAGGTGCAGGAACGTGCCGGTCTTGCCGCTCCACCGCAGTGTGTCCGCGCGCAGTTCGGCCGCCAGCCGCTGGGTGAAGACCTGGTGCCCCATCAGCCGGCGCAGCTCGGCCGTCGCGGCAGGCGTGGCGATCTCGTCGCGCCACACCCGCTGGAGCAGGCCGACCAGCGCCGCGGCCGTGCCCGCGTTGGCGTGCGCCGGGTCCAGGGTCTCGATGGTGTGCCGGCCCGTCCCCTCGTCCCGGACGGCCAGTTCCAGGGCGAGGGAGAAGTCGTTCCCGGCGGCGCCGGCCGCGCACTCGTACAGGTGGTTCATCCGGTGCCGCACCCGGATGCCGTCGCACCCCCAGGCACGCAGCCGCGCGTCGGTCTCCGCCACCGGCACCAGGTCGAACAGGGCGTCCGCGGCGGCGTTGTCGCTCACCGACAGCATCAGCAGGAGCAGGTCGCCGACGGCCACCGTGGCCGGGTGCCGGAAGGCGGCGAGCCCGGTGGGGCCGACGCTGCTGGTACGGGGATTCACCGTCACCGGGCGGGCCGGGTCCAGCTCCCCGGCCGCGATCCGGTCCAGCACGGCCAGGGCGAGCGGGACCTTGGCCACCGACGCCAGCGGCACCGGCTCGTCCGCGTCGAAGCCGAGCTGCTCCCCGGTGTCGAGGTTGCGGGCGAGGAAGGAGCCGCGGACGCCCAGCGCCGCCCAGTCCGCGGCGATGGCCTCGGCGACGGCCGACAGGGCCGTGTCGCCGCCGGTGTACACCGGGTGGTGCGGCGCCGCGCTCATCCGCGTGCCGCCAGCCGCGCGGGGGCGTCCTCGTGGCCGGCCGTCGGCTCCGGCCCACCCCGGTGGGGCACGGCGCCCACCGCCGAGGCGAGCAGCGTGGCCAGCCATTCCGGTGCGGCCGCCGTGCCGTCCCGGTCCGGGGCGGCGCGCACGTCGTAGCCCCGGTGCAGGGCACGGTCGGCCAGCGGTGTCCAGTGGGCGCCGTGCTGCCGGGCGAACGGTTCGGCGCACAGCAGCAGCGCGTGCCCGGCCAGGGTCTCGGCGAGCGCGGTGGCCGCCGCTCCGGCCGGCCGGATCCGCTCCTCGGGCAGCCCGGCACGCGCGGCAGCCCGCGCCAAACGGTCTTCGAAGTACGGCACTTGATCCTCCGTCAGCAGCAACAAGGGCGGGGGAGCGGCACGTCCGGCGCCCCGGCCGCGGCGGGGTCGCAGCTCCTCCAGGTGCAGCGTGCGGCGCGCGGCCTTGGCGTCCGGCACCGGTGCGGACGCCAGCCCCAACGGCGCCCGGAACGCTGCCTGTTCCGGAGCGGTGCGTACCAGCGCGTACCCGAGCGAACCGTCCGCCAGCCCCGACGCCCGCTCCAGGGGCGGCAGTTCCCGGATGCCGAGGGTGAGTCCGTGCTCGGTGCCGGCGCGCAGGGCACGGGCCAGCGCGGCCGGGGCGCAGTCCGTGGGGACGCCGACGGCGCGCACCCGCGAGCGCCGGGCCGAGCGGGCGACCTGCCGCAGTCGCTGCGCCCGGTCCAGCACGTCCCGCGCGTAGGGGAGCAGCAGCACGCCCAGTTCCGTGGTCTCGATCTGCCGCCGGGACCGGTCGAACAGCGGGCCGCCGAAGTACTCCTCCAGTGTCTTGACGCGGCGGCTCAGCAGCGGCTGGGCGATGCCGAGCCGGTCGGCGGCCCGGGAGAACCCCGCCTCCTCGGCCGTCGCCACGTACGCCTCCAGGTGTGCCAGTAGATCCACCCGGCACTCATATCAATAAGGCATGGGAACTTCAAAGTTTCCTCTTGGACATGGATGCCTCCGTGCTGTTTCGCTGTCCCCGTCGAAGATCGGCACCGACGACGTACGTCCCGGGAGGAGTACGCCCATGTCCAGCACGCCCATGTCCAGTACGACCACGCCCAGTACGCCCTTGACCAGCGCGACCGCACCTGGCGCGACCGCGCCCGCGACCGGCGGTCCCGCCGCGCTGCCGCGCCGCCGCCTGCTGCGGACCGGCCTCGGCCTCACCGGCGCCGCGATGGCCGCGACGGCGCTCTCCGCCCCCGCCGTCTCCGCCACCCCGGGCACCGCCGCGCGCACCGGTCGATCCGGGCAGCCGGCCGAGTCGGCGGAGCTGGCCGGACTGGAGCGGCGCTACGGCGCCCGGCTCGGCGTGTACGCGCGCAACGTCCGCACCGGGCGGACCGTGGTCCACCGGGCGGGGGAGCGGTTCGCGATGTGCTCGACGTTCAAGGCGTTCGCCGCGGCGGCGGTGCTGCGCGACCACGGCGACCGGGCTCCGCTGGACCGGGTGGTGTACTACCCGCCGCGTGACATCCTGCCCAACTCCCCGCGCACCGAGGAGAACCTGGCGACCGGCATGACCGTGGCCGGCCTGTGCGCGGCGGCGATCCAGTACAGCGACAACGCGGCCGGCAATCTGCTGCTCCGGGAGCTGGGCGGCCCGGCCGGGCTCACCCGTTTCCTCCGGTCGCTCGGCGACACGGTGAGCCGGCTCGACCGGTGGGAGCCGGAGCTGAACACCGCGATCCCCGGGGACGTGCGGGACACCACGACACCCGAGGCGATCGCCGGGAGCCTGGAGCGCCTCACCCTGGGCCGGGCCCTGCGCAGGGCCGACCGGGAGCGGTTCACCGGCTGGCTGAAGGGCAACACCACCAGCGCGGAGCGGTTCCGCAAGGGGCTGCCGTCCGCCTGGGTCGTGGCGGACAAGACCGGCACCGGGGACTACGCCACCGCCAACGACATCGGGGTGGCCTGGACGACCCGGGGGACCCCCGTGGTGCTGGCCGTCCTGTCGGACAAGAGCGCCCCCGACGCGCCGGTGGACCAGGCGCTGATCGCGGAGGCGGCGGCCGTCGTCGCCCGCACCCTGGCCCCGGGCGAGTAGCCGACCCCCCGGTGTTCGTCATGCTGAACAGAAATCATGTACGCGTCTGTTGACGTGTACATGTCTTCTCCCTACCGTCGGGAAGGTCCAGAGGGAAAGCGCTTTCCGGTCACTGTTCACCATGCCACGACCGGCCGCCGAGTTCACCCTCTGGACCGCTCGCACCCGCACAGCCGAGTCGACCCGCAGGGAGAGAAAGCCGATGCACATGAGACCAGCCATCGCGTGCGCTGGGCTGCTGACCGGTGCGCTCGTCGCGCTGACCGGCACCACGGCCCAGGCCGTGACCACCCGGTACGAGGCCGAGAGCGCACCCGCGGTCTGCACCGGGACCATCGACTCCGACTGGACCGGCTACTCCGGCAGCGGATTCTGCAACGCCACCAACGCCTCCGGCGCCCATGCCCAGTTCACCGTGAACGCGGCGAGCGCCGGCACCGCGACCGTGCACATCCGCTTCGCCAACGGCTCCGCCACCGCCCGGCCCGCGACCGTCGCCGTCAACGGCACCACGGCCACCACCGCCGGCTTCGAGGCCACCGGCGCCTGGGACAGCTGGGTGACCAAGACGCTCACCGTGCCGGTCAAGGCGGGTGCCAACACCGTACGCCTCACCCCGACCACGGCCGGCGGCCTGCCCAACCTGGACTACCTCGACGCCGACCTGGCCACAGCGGCGACCGGCAGCGTGCTCTACGTGTCACCGACCGGCACCGACGGCGCGGCCGGCACCGAGTCGGCCCCGACCACGCTCACCTCGGCCATCAGCCGGATCACCCCCGGCGGCACCATCTACCTGCGCGGCGGGACCTACCGCCAGTCCGCCACGGTCACCATCCCGGCCGACAGCGACGGCACCTCCGCCGCCCGCACCACCCTGTCCGCCTACCCGGGCGAGAAGCCGGTCCTGGACTTTTCGGCGCAGACGGAGAGCCCGGCCAACCGGGGCATCCAGCTGTTCGCCGACTACTGGCGGCTGTACGGCCTCACGGTCCAGCACGCCGGTGACAACGGGATCTACGTCGGCGGCAGCAACAACGTCGTCGAGCGGGTGGTGACCGCCCACAACCGGGACACCGGGCTCCAGCTCGGCCGGATCTCCTCCAGCACCCCCAGCTCCCAGTGGCCGGCGAACAACCTGATCGTCAGCTCCGAGTCGCACGACAACGCCGACTCCGACGGCGAGGACGCCGACGGCTTCGCCGCCAAGCTGACCACCGGCACGGGGAACGTCTTCCGCTACGACGTCGCCCACCACAACATCGACGACGGCTGGGACCTGTACACCAAGACGGACACCGGCGCCATCGGCCCGGTGACCATCGAGTACTCCCTCTCCTACGGCAACGGCACGCTGAGCGACGGCACCGTCAACACCAACGGCGACCGCAACGGCTACAAGCTCGGCGGCGACGACATCCCCGTCGACCACGTCGTCCGGCACAGCATCGCCTACAAGAACGGCCACCACGGGTTCACCTACAACAGCAACCCGGGCACCATGACCATCTCCGGCAACGTCGGCGTCGACAACGCCGAGCGCAACTTCTCGTTCGACAAGGGCACGTCGGTGTTCCGCGACAACACCTCCTGCCGCTTCGCCGGCGGCGGCTCCAATGACAAGACGGTCGGCAGCGCCGACAGCTCCAACCAGTTCTGGACCGGCTCCAACGGCTCCCGCTGCTCCTCGTACGCGGGCGCCCTCGGCTGGTCCTTCGCCTCCGACGGCCACCTCGTGGTGACCTTCGGCGGCAGTGTCGTCAACCCGTAAGCGGGGTACGGCGGTTCGGGCAGAGCGGGACGCCGTCCGGTACGGCGTCCCGCTGCCGCCGGTGCCGACTGCCCCTCGCGTCACTCGAAGTCGGCAACGAAACGCTTCGAAGAGGGGGTCAGCCGACCGGATCGCCCGGCGAGACGGGAAGCGTCTCCAAATCCGGCGCGGCCAGCAGCTCCGCGATCAGCTCCGCGGAGCCGCCGACGTAGGTGCTGACCAGATCCACGTCACCGCCCAGCACCCAGGCCCGGTCCTGCGGCCACCACAGGTCCGGCAGCTCGGCGAATTCGTCCAGCGTCACCGGGGAGACGGCGTCGGCCAGCCGGCCGGCCAGCAGGACCTCCTCCCGGCCCGGCGTTTCGAACGTCGGGAACCGGTCCCAGTCCCAGCGGCCGTACCCGTGCCACAGCCCGAACCAGCACCGCTCGGGCGTGCCGGTGTGCCGGGCCAGCACGGGCAGCAGCGCCTCGGCGACCTCGGGCGGGGTCGGGCCCTCGGCGGGGTGCTCGTCCCACACGCCGGGCCGGCCGGGGTCGGATGCGTCGAGGCAGTCCTGGTCCGCCCCGATGACCTCGTGCCAGCGGCTGCCGGGCGTCACCCGTGTCCTGTGGGCGGCGGCCACCGCCGACCAGCGCACCGGCCGCTCGTCCAGCCGGGCCGGATGCAGGATCCGCGCGTAGGCCGCGAAGCCCGGCGCGGCGATGGCCGCCACCGTGCCGAACTCCCCCTGGCCGGGCCCGTGTTCGGTGAGCCAGTCGGCGGGGGAGAGATCGGCTGCCCGCACCCGCAGCCGCCCGTACCACTCGGGGGCGGGGGCCTGGTCGACCAGGGGGAAATCGTTCACCCGCCCAGTGTGCCGCAGGCGGGCCGGGGCGCAGGCCCCGGCCGCCTCAGGTCGCGCCGGCTACGCGACGCCGCCGTACGGGCGCGTGATGATCTCCAGGGCGTGTCCGGCGGGGTCCTTGAAGTACACGCCCCGGCCGCCGTCGTGCCGGTTGATCTCGCCCGGCTGCTTGCCGTGCGGATCGGCCCAGTAGGTGATCCCGGCCGCCCGGATGCGGGCGAAGGCCGCGTCGAACTCCTCCTCGGAGATCAGGAAGGCGTAGTGCTGCATGACGATCGACTCCGCCGGGATCGTGGCGAAGTCCAGCGTCACCCCGTTGCCGGTGGCGACGGGGATGAACGGGCCCCACTCGGTGCCGATCTCCAGATCCAGGATGTGGGACAGGAATGCGGCGGACTCCCGGTTGTCCCGGGCGTGCACGATGGTGTGGTTCAACTCGACTGACATGAGTGGAATGCCTCCGAGGGCAATCTCACGGGCACCTCCATGCCTCACCCGGACGGTGACCGACACGCGATGCCGTAGGCCGATCCTAGCGGACCTCTTCGTCCGGCCCCCGGTGCGTCACATGCCCGCCGGTCACGGTCAACACCACGGGAGAGTCGGTGAGTTCGTCGCCCGGCGCGTGCACCGGGTCGACGGCCAGCGCGGTCAGGTCGGCCCGGAAGCCGGGCGCGATCCGGCCGGCCACGGCGGACTCCCCGGCGGCCGCCGCGGCGTGCGAGGTACAGCCCTCCAGCGCCTGCGTCGCGGTGAGCCCCGGCCGGTGCGCCGCGGCACCCTTGGGGCGGCGGGCCGTCGCCAGCACCGCCCGCACGTCGTAGTGCGCGATCGGCCAGTCCGAGCCGAGCGCGACCGTGGCCCCGGCCTCCCGCAGATCCCGCAGCCGCCAGGCTCGGGCGGCCCGGTCGCCGCCCAGCCGGCGCGACCACTCGTCGGTGCCGTCGTCGCGGGTGTAGCCGGTGTGCGGCGGTTGCAGCGAGGCCGCGACGCCCAACTCGGCGAAGCGCGGCAGCAGTTCGTCGGGAGCGGTCTCGATGTGCTCGATCCGGTGCGCACCGTGCCCGCCCGGCCCCAGCGAGGCCACCGTGTCCAGGACGTGCCGGACGGCGGCGTCCCCGATGGCGTGCGTGGCGGTGCGCACCCCGGCCGCGTGCAGGGCGCGGACGGCCTCGGCGTACGCGCGCGGGTCCGGCCAGAACGCGTCGGTGCCCCGCCCGTGGCAGTCGGGGTGCTCCAGCCAGGCCGTGCCGCCCTCGACGGTGCCGTCCATGAAGAACTTGACCCCGCCCACCACCCAGTGCCGGCCGCCCCTGCCCTGCGCCTCGATCAGCTCGCGCAGGGCGTCGGCGTCTGCGCCCGGCATGCACCAGGGCGCGAACCGCAGCCGCACCGGCAGCACCGTCTCCCGCGCCACCGCCTCCACCAGCTCCAGGTCCCCGCCGTCCATCACATGGGCGCCGGTCAGCCCGGTCGCGGCCATGGCGGACAGCAACTCCAGCAGCCGTGCCCGCCGTTCACCGTACGAGGGCCGGGGCACGATGGCGGTGACCAGGTCCATCGCCGCGTGCTCGACCAGATGCCCGGTGGGCCGCCCCGAGGCGTCGCACACCACCTGGGCGCGCTGGTCGAAGGCGCGCGGTCCGGTCACCCCGGCGGCGGCCAGCGCGGGCCCGTTGACGAGGGCGGAGTGACCGTCGTACAGGCGCAGGAAGGCCGGGGTGCCGCCCAGCACGTCCGCCACCAGCTCATGGTGGACCGGGCGGCCCTGGAACGCGTTGTGGTCCAGCCCGTAGCCGACCACCCAGCCCTCGGTCCGCTCGGCGCGGGCGAGCGCCGCGCGCAGCCCGGCCAGGTCCGTCACGCCGGACAGGTCGGTGCCGGTCGCCATGTCGAGCCCCCACACCGGGTGGCTGTGCGCGTCGGTCAGGCCCGGCACCAGGTGCGCGCCGCGCAGATCGACGGTCTCGGTGCCGGGGCCGCGCCAGTCCCGCACGTCGTCCGCCGTGCCGACGGCGGTGATCAGCCCGTCGCGCAGGGCGACGGCCGTGGCGGTGGGACGGGCGGGATCCAGGGTGCGGATCCGGGCTCCGGTGAGGACGAGGTCGGCAGCGGGCATGCCGGGAACTCCTAGCGGGAAGAGGGTCATTCGGTGGGTTCGGTGCCGAACGTGGCGTAGATACCCGGCCGGTCGCGGCGCAGCCACCACGCGAGCGGCAGGCCGAGGAGGAAGACGGCGGGCGCGGCGACGACGAGCACGATGTTCACGGCGCGCGGCGCACCGGTGAACAGGTCGATGTGGGAGACCACCAGCACGATCGCGGTCGCCAGCAGGACGGTGGCGAGGGCGGGGGCCAGTACCGTGCGCACCCGGCCCTCGGTGTGCCGTACCCGCCGGAAGTAGCGGAACACGGCGAGCGCGGCCAGCAACTGGAGCAGCAACAGACCGATCATCCCCGGGGTGTTCACCCACAGCAGCAACTGCTGGTACGGGTCGGCGTCGGCGGCCCAGAAGGCGAGGACGACCACGGCGCCGAGGGCGGTCTGGGCCAGGCCGGCGAGGTAGGGGGAGCGGTGCCGGGGGTGGACGCGGCCCAGCCGGCGGGGCAGCACGCCCTCCTCGGCCAGCGCCAGCGCGTAGCGGTTGATGGCGTTGTGGAAGGCGAGCAGCGAGGCGATGACGCTGGTGACGATGAAGACGTGCATCAAGTCGGCGGCCCAGCCGCCCACATACGTGGTGATCGCGGTGAAGAAGAGCCCGGCCGGGTCCTCCCCGGCGGCCCGGACGACCCGGTCGTCGCCGAACGCCTGGACGGCGATCCAGACGGTGAACGCGTAGAACAGGCCGAGGAAGCCGACGGCCGCGTAGGTGGCGCGCGGGACCGTGCGCGCGGGGTCGCGGGCCTCGCGGCGGTAGATGACGGTCGACTCGAAGCCGGTGAACGCGGCGAACGCGAAGGCGAGGACGGCCGCCGTGCCGGGCACGAACACATGGGCCGGGGCGAGCGAGGACAGGGAGAGGCCGTGCGCGCCGCCCCGCACCAGCACCCCGCCCGCGAGCAGCACGAGTATCCCGGTCTCGGCGACCAGCAGGACCCCGAGGACCTTGGCGCCGAAGTCGATCGAGCGGTAGCCGCCGTAGCCGATCAGCACCAGGCCGGCCAGCGCCACCGGCAGCCAGGGCACGTCGGCGCCGAAGAGGGCGTGCGCGGTGTCGCGGGTGGTGGTGGCGAGGAGGCCGTAGACACCGATCTCCATGCCGTTGTAGCCGATCAGGGCGAGCAGGGCGGCGCCGATCCCGGCCGGGCGGCCGAGGCCCCGGGTGATGTACGCGTAGAACGCGCCGCCGCTGGTGACATGGCGGCTCATGGTGGTGAAGCCGACGGCGAAGACGGCGAGGGTCAGCCCGGCCAGCAGATAGCCGACGGGCGCGCCGACGCCGCCCAGCAGGAGGGCGAGCGGGGCGACCCCGGCCATGACGGTGAGCGGCGCGGCGGCGGAGACGACGAAGAAGGCGATGTCGGCGGTGCCGAGGGTGCCGGACCGGAGGCCGGGCGCGTCGGACGGCGCGTCCTCCTCTGGGAGTCCGGCGGTGGTCACGGACATGCGGGGGCCCTTCTGACGGGGGAGGGGGTCCCGATGGTGGGGCAGCGGGGTTGACGGGGGACCGGCGGGCGCGACCGGGGTGGGCCGTACGAACCGGTGTCTCCCGGGCGCGCGAGGGGATGGCGGGCGCCCGGGAGCCGTAAACCTAAAGGCTTTCGGTTTCCGCAATGTAACCTGCCGTTGGGCATCCGGGAAGACCTCAGGGGGACGCTGACCATGGGACGGCCGCGCACACCGCTCCTCGACCGCGAGCGCATCACCACCACCGCGCTCCAACTCATCGACGAGACAGGTGACTTCACCGTGCCGCGGATAGCCCGCGGGCTCGGCGTGCAGACCGGCTCGGTGTATCACCACGTGGACGGCCGGGACGGCATCGTGGAGCTGCTGCGCGAGCGCGTCTGCGCCGCCATCGACCCGGCCACCCTGGACCTGACCCCGTGGGACGCGGCCATGGAGGCGTGGGCGCGGTCCTACCGGGCCGCGTTCGCCGCCCATCCCCGGGTGATCCCGCTGCTGATGACCTCCCCCGTCCGCGCGCCCCGGGTCCTCGCCCAGTACGAACGCGCGGTGGGCGTGCTGCTCGCCGCCGGATTCGAGCCGGCCGGGATCATGCCGCTGATCGTCGCCCTGGAGAACCTGGTGCTGGGCTCGGCCCTCGACCTGGCCGCTCCCGAGGCGATGTGGGAGCTGGCGGACGGCACCCCGACCCCGCGCCTGGCCGAGGCGCTCGCGGCGGCGGGCGACGGCCGTGCCGACCGCGCCTTCGAGGTGGGGCTGATGGCCTTCCTGAACCACGCGCGGGCCCTGCGCGCGGGGCGGTAGCCGCTCACGCGGCGAAGGCCCGGCGGCCCGGCGCCTGCCCTCCCGCCAGGGGTACGCCCCGGTGGGGCCCCTCGCGTCGGGCTCGCCCCGGCGCCCGCGGGCGCGGGGGTACGTCCCCGTGGGCGGCCCCTCATCGGTGTGCGGGCGGCGCGGGGCGGGGCCGTCCTTCGGGCTCCCGTCCGCCGTGTCCGTTCAGCGGGCCGGGATCAGGTCCCCGGTCAGCGGTACCTCCGGCCGGCCCGTGTTGTTCACCACGGCCAGGCGGGGGCCGGCCGGTTCCGGGTGCCACTGGCCGCCGACCAGGGGCAGCAGCGCGATGTTCGGGGTGGGGCCGGCCGTCCAGTCCAGCGGGCCCGCGATGGTGTCGAGCCGGGTGCGGGCGACGGCGTCGGCGACCGAGGCGCGGTCGGCCGGGTCGGCGGCCGTGGTCAGGGCGTGGTGCGCGATCTCCAGCAGGGCGTGCGCGAGCCCCAGCGGCTGGAGCCAGGACGCGCCGGTGTCCTCCTCGTAGGCGCGGGCCAGCTCGGCGCACGTGCCGCCGTCCAGGCTGGAGCGGTAGGGGTGGACGGGGCTCCAGTAGACGAGCGTGGCCACCCGCGCGTCACCGAGTTCGGCGTGTACGTCGGGGGCGGGGGTGGTGTGGGTGTGCGGATAGGTCAGCCAGCGTGAGCAGGTGATCAGCCGGGGCCGCAGCCCCGCCGTTCGGGCCTGCCGGTGGAAGAGGGCCAGGTCGGTGGCGGTGGACGCGCTGGTGACCAGGTCGGCGCCGTGCTCGCGCAGGCGGGCGGCCTGCTCCCGCAGGTCGGTGGCCGGCTCGTGGTAGGGACCCAGGTCGGTCAGCGTGTGGCCGCGCCCGGACAGCGCCGCCTCGAATCCGTACCGCTCGTGCCGCAGCAGCCGCCCCTGGAGGTCGTCGTTCCACAGGCAGCCGACGGTGGCCCGGGGCGTGAGCTGCTCCCACATCCCGGCGAAGACCCGGGCGATGTCGTCCAGGCCCCAGGCGAAGTGGTACGTCCACCGGAACCGGTGCCCGGGACCGGCGCCCCGCGCGTGCACGTACGCCTGCCAGGGGAACGTCGTCGACACGCACGGCACCCCCCTCTCCTCACAGGCGTCCGCGACGGCGGGCAGCACCCGGGTCCCGGCCATGGTCAGCACGATGCGGGCGCCGTCCTCGTCCGCGAGGTCCCGCACCGCCTGCCGAGCGGCCCCGGGCTCCGAGCGGCTGTCCCGGACGGCGACGGTCACCTCGTGGCGTCGCCCGCCGTTGCGGACGTGCGCGAGGTGCGGTGCCAGGGCGCGCAGTACGTAGGAGAGCGGCGCCCCGAGCGGGGCCAGCCGCCCCGTCACAGGAGCGACGACGCCGATGCAGAGGGGAGCTGGGGCCATGGTGCCTGTCCTTCGCGGGGTTGCCTGCCGTGCGGTACGGGATCACCGGGGACAACGAGGAAGCGGAACATCGGCTTCGGTCCGCCGGGGTGAAAGATCCCAGGTGGGAAGGGCAACGGCTGTACGAGTTTCCCAGTACCGGCAGTAACATGATCACCTTGTTCCGGGTGTACCAGTCAGTCAACTAGGTGCCGTCCCCGGACGGCGCCCTGCCCGGAGAAGTCCATGTCATCTGTCAATGACGCGTTGGAAAACGCGCGCTCCACCTACGAACAGCACATGAACACGTGCCGCCAGTGCCATGCCGACGCCGCGCCCTGCGCCGTGGCCAAGCATCTGCTGCGCCTGTACAACCTCGCCCGCCGGGACGCGATGCGGGCCGCCGGTCCCAACGCGCCGACCGCCTGACCGGCACGGAACGCTTTTCACCCGCCGCCAGGCGGGAACCCGGCCGCCTGTCCCGTCCCCGAGAGACACAGGAGGCCACCGTGTCGGACCAGCGCGGTGACCGGCCCGATCCGGTCACCCAGCACGCCCGCCCCGACTTCCCCTCCCAGGACCAGCCCCACCCGGGATGGACCGGCCCCATGGACCCGCCGCCCGACCACGGCGAGGAGTCCTACCGCGGCGCCGGCCGGCTCGACGGGCTGCGGACCGTGATCACGGGAGGGGACTCCGGCATCGGACGGGCGGTGGCGCTCGCCTTCGCCCGCGAGGGTGCCGACGTGCTGTTCACCTACCTCGCCGAGGAACAGGACGAGGCACGCGAGACCGCCCGCCTGGTGGAGGACGCCGGCCGCAAGGCGGTCGCCGTGTCCTGCGACATCAGGGACGAGGACAACTGCCGCGCCCTGATCGCGCGGGCGGTCGACGAGTTCGGCAGCATCGACGTCCTCGTCAACAACGCCGCCTACCAGATGTCCCAGCCGGACGGCATCGAGGCCATCAGCACCGAGCAGTTCGACCGGGTGCTGCGGACGAACCTGTACGGCATGTTCTGGCTGACCAAGTTCGCCCTGCCGCACATCCCGGCCGGCGGCTGTGTCCTCAACACCACGTCCGTACAGGCATACCAGCCCAGCCCGCACCTGCTGGACTACGCGATGACCAAGGGCGCCATCGTCACCTTCACCCACGGGCTGGCCCAGATGGTCGCCGAGCGGGGCATCCGGGTCAACGCGGTCGCGCCGGGCCCGGTGTGGACCCCGCTGATCCCCGCGACCCTGCCCGACACCGCGGAGTTCGGCAAGCAGAGCCCGCTCGGCCGCCCGGCCCAGCCCGCCGAGCTGGCGCCGGCCTACGTCTACCTCGCCTCCCCCCAGGCGAGCTACATCACCGGCGAGATCCTCAACGCGACCGGCGGCACCCCGCTGCCCTGACCGCCGGGCGGCTCAGTCAGGGAAGCGCGGCTCGGCCCGGGAAGGGCGGCTCGGCCACTCAGCCCGGGAACGGTGGCTCGGTCAAGAGCTCCCGCAGCCACTCGGCGCTCTCCCGTGCCCCCGGCGCGGTGCCGGGGGCGGCGGGGAACATCCGGCCCCAGGAGGCGGCCCGGCCCAGCGCGCTCAGCCGCCAGGCCAGTCCCGCCGCCCGCCGCAGCCCGGCCGGGGTGCGGCCGCCGCCGGTCCACGGCTCCAGGTAGGCGTCGAGCAGCCGGGGCAGCACCCCGGGCCCGTAGCGGTCGCGGGCCCGCTCGGCGGGGACGCGCAGGCTGCAGAACGGGTGGGTGACCGCGGCGTCGCCCCAGTCGAAGAAGGTGAACCGGCCGGGGGCCGGCCGCAGCAACTGGCCGTCGTGCAGATCGGCGTGGTCCAGGGTGTCGGGGATGCCGGCGGCGGCCAGTTCGGCACACCAGTCGACGAGCCGGGGCCGCAGGGCCTTGAGCCGGGCGCGTTCGTCGGGGCCGAGCGCGGTGTTCGCGTCGAGCAGCCGGTCGAACACCTCGGGCAGGTCCGCGGTGCGCGCGGAGGGCACTCCGAGCCGTTCCATCTCGTCGGCGCGCGCCACCAGGTCGCGCTGCATCCCGGCGTACTGTCCGAGCAGCGACTCCCACTCGCGCGGCTCGACCAACTCCCGGTCGAGCACGGCCCGGAACAACTGCCCACCGTCGGGGAGCAGCGACCAGCCGCGCCCGGCGTCGACGGCCAGCGGGCTGAGCACGTGCTCCGGCACCCAGCGGGCCAGGGCGGCGGTCAGCGGGCCCTCGAACGCGGCGCCCGGCGGATTCGCCTTGAACCAGACGGCCCCCTGTCCGGTGACGGGCACCCGGACGAGCACCGACCAGGGCCGCAGCCGTACCCGCAGCGGGCCGTCCACGCCGAGACCCCGCTCGGTGAGGTGCCCGCCCACCCAGTCCAGTGCCGCCGCCCGCCAGGACTCGGTCTCCCACGGAGTCACGGCGTCCGGATACGCTCCCCGGTCCACTATCACTGTGCGTTCGTCTAGCATCGCCCTATCCCAGCAGCGCGTACGAAGGCGTGGCCAGCGATTTTTCCCGGGTGGAGCGCGGGCGCGTCAGTCCTTCACCGCCCCGCCCAGGCCGGAGACCAGGCGCCGCTGGACCAGCACGAAGAAGACCAGCACCGGGACCGTCATCACCGTGGACGCCGCCATGACACCGCCCCAGTCCGGTTCGTCGGGCTTGTAGAAGACCAGCAGGGCCATCGGCAGCGTCGACTGCGAAGTGTCGCTGATGATGAAGGACTTGGCGAAGAGGAAGTCGTTCCAGGTGGAGATGAAGGAGAACACGCTCGTGGCCACCAGGCCCGGCAGGACCAGCGGGAACAGGATCTGCCACAGGAACCGCGCGCGGCTCGCGCCGTCGAGGTACGCGGCCTCCTCCAGGGACTCCGGAACGGCCCGTACGAACCCGCGCAGCATCCAGATCGCGAACGGCAGCGAGAAGGCGATGTGCGGCAGGATCAGCGAACCCAGCGCGTTCAGCAGGCCGAAGTCCCGCATCAGGAAGAACAACGGGATGGTGAGCGCCTCCACCGGCACCATCTGGGCCACCAGGAACATGATGAGCAGGGTGGTCCGGAAGCGGAACCGGAAGCGCGTGACGGCGGTCGCGGCGAGGAACGCGATCAGCGCGGAGGCGAGGACGACGCTCCCCGCGACCAGGAGGCTGTTGACGAAGTACCGGCCGAACTCCTGCTGTTCGAACACGCGCCGGAAGGAGTCCAGGGTGGGGGAGGCAGTCCAGGGCCGTGGCTCGGTGGACTCGATCTCGCCGGCCGGCCGGAAGGCGCCGAGCAGCATCCAGTACAGCGGGAAGGCGACCACCCCGGCGGCCAGCAGCGCGGTCACCTCGGCGGCCAGCCGCCAGGGGCGCCGTACCGGAAGGCGTACGCGACTCACAGTTCCTCCCCTTGGCGGCGCAGCAGCCGCAGATATCCGAGCGTGACGGCCAGCAGGAGCAGCAGCATCACGACGCCGATCGCCGAACCGAGGCTGTACTGCGAGGACGCGAACGCCTTCTGGTAGGCGTACACGTTGAGCACCAGGTTCTGCCCGGCGATGCCGCCGCCGCCCGTCATCACGTAGATCTGGGTGAACACCTTGAAGTCCCAGATCACCGACTGGACGGTGACGATGCCGAGGATCGGCCGCAGCATCGGCGCGAGCACCGAGCGCCAGATCCGCCACTGCGAGGCGCCGTCCAGCGCGGCGGCCTCCAGCACCTCGCCGGGTATGGCGCGGATCCCGGCGTAGACCGTGATCATCACGAACGGGAAGGAACACCACACCACTTCGAGCAGCACGAGCAGGAACGCGCTGTAACGGCCGTACGTCCAGGAGAAGTCGCCGAGTCCGAGGAGGCGGTTCACCGGGCCGAAGTCGGGGTCGAAGAGGAACAGCCAGACGGTGGAGCCGGTGATCGTCGGTGTCGCCCACGCGCCCAGCGCGGCCAGCAGCAGCGCGAGTCGGGGGAGCGCGCGGACCCGGGTGAGCAGGACGGCGAGCGCGCAGCCCACCGCCAGCGTGCCGAGCACACAGGCCGCCGCGAAGCCGACCGTCGCCAGCAGCACCTGCCAGAACTGGTCGTCGGCGAACAGGTCGGTGTAGTTGTCCAGGCCCCGGAAGCGGGTCGGTTCGCCGCCGCTGACCTGGGCCTGGGTGTACTCCAGGAACGAGATCAGCCCGAGCTGGTAGACCGGGTAGACCAGCAGGGCGCCGAGGACGGCGAGGGCGGGGGCGAGATAGAGCCAGGGGGTCCAGCCGCCGCGCGGGCGCGGGCCTGTGCGGCGGGAGGGCGTCGTCGCGGGGGTCCGCCGGGCGGGGGCCGCCGGAGCGCTCCGCTTCACCGGGAGCGCCACGTCCGTCGTCCGCCTCATCCGGCGGACCCGAACGCGTCGTCCATCTTCTTCGCCGCGGCGGCCGAGGCGTCCGCCACGTCCTTCCGGCCGCTGACGATCTCCTGGAACATGGTCGGCAGTACCAGCGAGGAGTCGATCTGCGCCCAGGCGGGCGTGACCGGCACGAACTTGGTGCCGGCGGCGAGGGTGTCGACGAACGGCTTGACGAACGGCTCCTTGGCGGCTGCCTGTTCCCGTACGTCCGTGAAGGTCGGCAGGAAGCCCATCGCGTCGAACAACCTGCTCTGTGCCTGCTTCGAGGCGAGCCGCTTCATCAGGTCCACGGCGAGCGTGCGGTGCGAGGTGCTCTTCAGCACCCCGATGTTGTTGCCGCCCGCGAAGGCCGGCGCGATCGAGCCGGCCTTCGTCCCGGGCAGCGGGATCACCGCGTACTTCCCCTTGGCCTTCCCGGCGTCCACGGCGGCGTGGCTGAAGTTCCCGCCGATCGCCATGGCGGCCTTGCCCGCGGCGAACGCGGTCACCGTGTCGTTGCCGGTCCAGCTCGCGCACTTGGCGGCGGGGCAGTTGTCGTCGCCGAAGAGGGAGGTGTACGCCTCGATGCCCTTGCGGGCGGCGGGGGTGCCGAGGGCGGAGGCGTACCCGCCGCCCTTCTCGGTGGCCAGGTCACCGCCGTTGGCCCAGAGGAACGGCAGCGCGCCGTAGGTGTAGGCGCCCCCGACGGCCAGGCCGTACAGATCGGGGCGCGCGGCGCGGATCCGCTGAGCGGTGGAGATCAGCTCCGCCTGCGTTTCCGGTACCCGCAGCCCGAGTTGGCGGAAGACGTCGGTGCGGTAGTACAGGGCCCGGATGCCGACGAAGTACGGCGCACCGTAGACCTTGCCGTCCACGGTGACCGAGCGCCGGGCGGTGGGGTCGGTGTCCCGGGCCTCGCTCCAGGCGTCGAACTCCCGGGTGACGTCGGCGAGTCCGCCGTCCTTCACATAGCCGGCGGTGTCGGTGTTGCCGTACTCGATGACGTCGGGCGCGGACTTGGGGTCGTTGAAGGCGGCCTTGACCCGCTGGGCGCGGGTCTCCACCGGGATGTACTCCACGGTGACCTCGGTGCCCTGGTGCGCCTTCTCGAAGTCGGCGAGGACCGCGTCGACGACGCGTTGCTTGGGCTGGTTGTCGACCTCCTGGAAGAGCCAGACGCGCAGGGTACCGGTCTTCTCGTCCTTGCCGGAGGAGGAGGTGCCGGAGGTCTGGGGCGCGCAGGCGGTGGCCAGGACGGCGGCGAGCGCGGTGAACCCGGCAAGACGGACGGACAGCTTCATGGACTGTGCTCCTCCGATGAGGCGTTGCAACATGCGCAATGCTGGTTTCGCTGTGCACAACGCCTCGGAGGCTAAAGGCTGCGTTCACATGCCCACAAGAGGTCTCCACCACTCTGTGACCAGCCGACGCACACCGTGCAACGCCCAAGCGGACAAAGCGCCCGGAAGACGCGTCAGCGCACCGGGAAACCGAAGGAGTACCCCTGCTCCTTCAGCCACGGCAGCAGGGTGCGCAGCGCCGCCACCGTCTGCGAACGGTCACCGCCCGCGTCGTGGAAGAGGATCGTCGGGCCGTTGGCCAGCTCGCGCTTGACCGTGGCGATGATCGCCTCGCTGCCCGGCCGCTCGAAGTCCTTGGAGTCGACGTTCCAGCCCAGGGGCCGCATCCCGTGCGAGGCCGCCAGCTTCCGGCTGTAGGGGGTGAAGGCGCCGCCCGGGGCCCGGTAGTACATCGGCCGCACCCCGCCCGACGCCTTGGTGATCTGCCGCTCCGCGTCGAGGATCTGCCGCGCCTGGTAGGACTCGGACGCGTGGTCCATGCCGGTGTCGTGCGAGACCGTGTGGTCGCACAGCCGGTGACCGGCGGCCACCACCTGCCGGACCAGATCGGGGTGGGCCTCGGCCTGCGGGCCGACCATGCAGAACGTCGCCTTCACGCCGTTGTCCCGCAGCAGTTCGAGCACCCGCGGGGTCCAGACCGGGTCCGGGCCGTCGTCGATGGTGATGTTGACCGCGTGCGCGCCCCCGTCGGAGGCGTGGACTATCGACGGGGACACGGGCGTGGCCTTCGGCGCGGCGGGCCGGGCGGAGACACCCGGCGCGGCCGGCCCGCCGCCGCTCTGACCGGCCTGCGCCGACCACACCGACGTGACGGCGGCCACCGCCGTCACCCCGACCGCCGCCGCGATCACCCGGCCGTACCAACCCCGTCCGCCATGCCGTGCCATGTCCGCCCCACCCCTTGGTGTGTCCGTCGTGCCGTTCGAGCTCCGTGCACCTGGCAGGACGGGCGGAGAAGATCACGGGATCCGCCTGTTACGGATCACGGACAATTCCAAGGCGTTTTGGCGACAGTCGCCGCCGGCCGGGGCCGGAAATCACCCGTCGTCGCGTCACGACTGTTGATGCGCGGGCGGACCGCCGCGTCCAATGGCCGTCACCGGTGGCGGACCGCCGCCGGTGACGGACGTACGCATGTGGGGGGTTGGGGAGACAGTGCGTCATTCCAGAACACGCGCCGGGCGACCGGTGACAGGACCGGGAACCCGGCTGAACGGCATATCCGGTGCGGCGGCGCTCGTGGGCGCCGCCGCGCTCGTCGTCTCGGCGGCCACCGCCGCACCGGCGGCAGCCGCGACGGCCACGGCACGCGCGACGGCTTCGGAAGGGGGTTCCGCGACGCCCGGGCCCGGGGCCGACCCGGCGCCGCCCGCGCTGGTGGACGGCATCCGGGAACAGGCACCGGCGGCCCGCACGGCGGCGGACGCCGCCCGCGCCCACCTCGCCGCCCGCAAGGACCGCTACCGGATCGCCGACCCCGGACGCGACCTCAGGCCCGCCGGCACCCTCACCTCCGGCGGCCGGGAGACCGTACGCCTCCAGCAGACCCACCACGGCGTCCCGGTGCTGGGCGGGCAGTACCTCGTCCGCATGGAACGGCACGACGGCCACCGGATCGTCACCGGCACCTCCGGCCGGTACTTCACCGGGCTGCGCACCGGCACGACCGCCGGCATCGACGACACCCTCGCCGTGGAGCGGGCGGTCGACGCCGTACGACGCGACCTCGCCGCCCGGGACTTCACCGCGGGCCCCGACGGCGAGGACGCGGACACCGCGCTCACCGGAACCGCCCACGGGCTGGTCGTCATACCCAACGGCACCGGCGTCCTGACCCGGCACATCACCGTGCGCGGCACCGGCCCGGCCGGGGGCGAACCGGTGCTGCGCGAGGTGTACATCGACGCCCGGGCCGGCTATCCCGTCCTCCAGTACAGCGGTATCCGCACCTTCGCCGCGCCCGCCACGGCCCCGGGGCACGCGGCCCCGGCCGCCCTCACCGGTGCACCAGCACCCGACGGCACCGCCGGCAGCGGCGTCCGGCTGGACGGCACCACCGTCCCGCTCGCCGTCACCCACGACGACACCCGCGACGCCTACGTGCTGCGCGACCGCACCCGCATCCAGGACGACGCCGGGCACGTGCTCGCCACCTGGGACGCGGGCGGCCACTGGGCGAGCGACCTGTCCGGCGCCTGGCCCGACGACCTGCGCGAAGTCGCCTCACCGACACCGGAGTTCGGCAGCGAGGCCACCCGATCAGGCGCGGTCGACGCCCACTGGGCCGCCGGCCAGGTCTACGACTACTACCGCGCCAAGTTCGGCCGGGACAGCCTGGACGGGCACGGCATGACCGTCGACTCCGTGGTCGGCGCCACCGATTACGGGCAGCCGTACGTCAACGCCTTCTGGGACGGCCGGAAGATGGTCTACGGCTCCGGCGACGACGAGTACCGGCCGCTTTCCGCCGCCCTGGACGTGGTCGGGCACGAGATGACCCACGCGGTCGTCTCGGCCTCCGCCGATCTGGTGTACGCGGGCCAGTCCGGCGCCATGAACGAGGCCATCGCCGACTACTTCGGCAACGCCATCGAGGCCGACGCCCGCGGGCTGCCCATGGACGACCCCGGCTCCGGGCTCGTGGGCGAGACCCTGTGCCGCACCAAGGGCCCGCGCGACTGCGCCTTCCGCGACCTCAACGACGGGCGTACGACGGCCGGTTCCTTCCTCGGCGTCGGCTTCGGCACCGACAACGGCGGCGTGCACCTGAACTCCACCGTCTTCGCCGGCGCGCTCTGGGACATCCGCGAGGAGATCGGCCCCGAGCTCGCCGACGCGGTCGTCTACAAGGCGCTCACCGAGTACCTCACCCCGCTCGACGGCTTCACCCGGGGGCGGGACGCGGTCCTCGCCGCCGCCAAGCAGCTGGGGGCCGGCGGGCGCGTCCTCACGGCCGTCCGGAAGGCGTTCACCGCGCACGGCATCGTCCCGCACTGGGAGAAGGCCCTCGGCATCGACTCCGACGTGCTGCTCACCCGCGTCAACACCTACGACTCCCACCTCGGCGCGGGCGGCGGCTGGTGGGCCGCCGCCCGGTCAAACGAGTCCGGCTCGGAACCGTACTCGGTGTGGGCCGGCCGCACCGACGGCAAGGGACAGCTCAAGCTGATGAGCCCCAACGACGGCCGCTACCACGTCAATCCGGCCACCGACGGCACGACGGTGGTCTGGCAGGCCCACGGGCCCACCGGCGTGGACATCCTCGCCCGGCCCCTCGCGGGCGGACCGGTGCGCACCCTGTGGCACGGCCGGGGCACCGGCACGGCCCTCGGCGTCGACGGCGACACCGTGACCTTCGCCTACTACAACCACGGCGGCCGGGCCGGCGTGGCCTACCTGAGCCTGAAGGACCCGGCGAACCTCGTCACCATCGGCGGCGGCACCTATCACCGGGCGACCTCCCCGGCCGTCAGCCACGGCAGGATCGTCTACCAGGACCGCCGACGCGTCCGCGCCGTGTACGAGTCCACCACCCGGCTGATCGACGTGGCCACCGGCGCCGAGACGGTGCTCCAGAAGGCGGGGCCGGAGGTCTCGCTGGGCCCGACGGCCCTCACCGCCCAGCACGTCTACTGGCTGCTCGACGCCGTCGGCCAGAACGGCACCACCACCCTGCGCCGCGCCGCACTCGACGGCTCGGACGTCACCGACCTCAGCCCGGAGACCGGCCCCGGCGCCCTGAACGTCTCCGAGGTGACGGCCGGCGCGGACGCGGTGACGATGGTGGCCCGCACGCCTGGGGGGGAGCTCTCCAACGCGGCCTTGCCCAAGCTCTGGCAGTTCACCCCGGAGCGCGCGGGCGACGGCACCCGCCGCGCCCGGGTCTCGTGCAACCGGGGCGAGCAGCTCTCCGCCGCGGCGGCCGACGGCACCCGGGTGGTCTGGCTGGACGCGACCACCGGCACCGGCGAGGTGGTGACCCGGGCCCGCCCCAGCGGCACCTGCGCCTGACCGCTCGCACTCCGGTGCCCCCGCCCAGGGAGCGGGGGCACCGGAGTGAGGCGGCCGCCTCGGACCGCGGTCACCAGAAGTGACGACGGCCGGCGACCGCGTGGCCCATGGACCCCATGATCCACAGGATGGCTCCCACCACCAGCAGGATGATGCCGATAGTCCACAGGATCGAGATGCCCGTGACGAAGCCGATGATGAGCAGGATGATGCCGAGGGCGATCATGGCGTGCCTCCAGCGGGTAGTGGTGCTCCTGCTCGCCGGGTGCCCCGAACGCGGCGGAAATCGCATCCCGCGCGGTAAAAAATTCGCGTAACGGGATGATCGGTACCTGGTCGGCGGTGGCCGTAACCGGACGCGGATCGTCCGTGTTTCAAAAGTTCGGTCCGCAATGTTGATTTCTTGTTGCGGCAGCCTCACATTACCTATCGGTAGAACTCCTCGGTAATCCCTCCCGGCGTGCCCGTGGCACCGGCATGCCCGTGCGTCCCGCGACCTCCCCGGAAGGGAGAATGTCATGCCCCTGCCAAGCTTGCGCCGTGTCCTCACCGCGGCGTCCGCGGCCCTCGGCACCCTGGCCCTCGGTCTCGGCACGGCCCCCGCCCAGGCCGCCACGCCCCTCGACTACGCGGCCCTCGGCGACAGCTACAGCGCCGCGTCCGGTGTGCTGCCCGTGGACCTCACCAGCCCGCTCTGTCTGCGGTCCACCGCGAACTACCCCCACGTCATCGCCGACCGCACCGGCGCCCGGCTGACGGACGTCACCTGCGGCGCCGCCCAGACCAAGCACTTCACCGAGTCCCAGTACCCAGGCGTCGCTCCGCAGGCCGACGCGGTCACCGCCGACACCGACCTGGTGACGCTCACCATCGGCGGCAACGACAACGGCACCTTCATCAACGCCGTGACCGCCTGCGGCACCGCCGGCATCCTCAGCGGCGGCCAGGGCAGCCCGTGCAAGGACAAGTACGGCACGTCCTTCGACGACCAGATCGACGCCGGCACCTACCCGGCGCTGAAGGCCGCGCTCCGCGCCGTCCGGGCCAAGGCGCCGCACGCCAAGGTGGCCGTGCTCGGTTACCCGTGGATCACACCCGCCAAGGCCGACCCGTCCTGCTTCGTCAAGCTGCCCCTCGCCGCCGGTGACGTGCCCTACCTGCACTCCCTCCAGGCCCACCTCAACGCCGTGGTGCGGCGCGCCGCCGAGGAGACCGGGGCCGTGTACGTGGACTTCGCCGAGGCATCCGCCGGGCACGACGCCTGCCGGCCCGCGGGCACCCGGTGGATCGAGCCGCTGTTGTTCGGGCGGAGCGTCGTCCCCGTCCACCCCAACGCCCTGGGCGAACGGCGCATGGCCGAGCACACCCTGGGCGTCCTCGGCCTCGGCTGACCCGGCGCCGCCCGGTCGGCCCCCCGTCCGGGGCCGCCGGGTCAGGCGTCCGCGAGCAGCGGGTCGTACGGGGTCGAGCGGGCCCGGCCCGACATGAAGGACACGAAGTCCCGGACGAACGCGCCGCGCGGGTAGGTGTCGTCGCCGCCGGTCAGGTCGCGGTGGAAGCCCCGGCGGAACAGCGCCCGGTACTCGGCCGCGTCGATGCGCTGGTCGCCGTTGGCGTCGGTGACGTCGAAGAGGACCTCGGCGACCCGGATCAGGGCGGGACCGGCGAGCGCCGGCACGGCCTCGGTGTACTCCCGACAGCTGACGCGGCCGTCGCCGTCGGTGTCCAGAGCCGTCTGCAACTCCCGCCACCAGTCGGCGAAGGCGTCGTACAGCCGGGTCTCCGCCGGCTCGTCCAGGTCGAGGCGGCCGGCGAGTTCCCGGGCCATCGCGGCGAGGTCCGGCCAGTCCACATAGCCGTCCCCGGTCTGGTCCAGCACCGCGGCGAAGAACTCCTCCGCGCCGCGCCGAAGACCGGTGTCCGTGCCGGGGTCCGGCTCCGGCGGCAGCGGGGTGATCAGCCGGACCAGGGCCCCGGCCCGCCGCATCCGGTCCCGCAGTGCCCGCAACGTCCGGGCCCGGGGGTCGTCGCTGTCGGGGGAGAGGGCGAGCAGGTCCAGCACGGTCTCGGTGCGCAGCCAGCCCTCCGGGAGGAACCGGGCGAGACCCGCGCCCAGATAGGCGCTCTGCATCAGCGTCTGTGCACCGGGCAGTTCGGGCAGTCCCGCCCGGCGGCGGAACGGCTCCGGGAGGGATGCCACCGTGAGCACGCCGATGACCGGTCCGACGAGCGCCCGGCCGGCCGCCCAGAGGGTGGGCAGACCGTGCAGCAGCGGCGGTGCGGGCAGATGGTCGAAGAGCCGGTAGAGGATGATCCGCATCGCCTCCGTGTGCTCCAGCTCCTCCTCCACCACCCGCTCGTAGTACGGCCAGAACTCGTGGACCGTGGGCGGGAGATGCCGGGCGTCACCGTCCAAGGCGGCCAGATAGCCCCGGAATTCGCCGTACAGCTCCTCGATGGCGTCCTGTTCCAGCGGCTGCCCGCTGAACCGGCACATCGCGACGCTGCTCTCGAAGAGGGTGGCCACCACCCAGGCGCGCACCGCCGGGTCCATCGCGTCGTAGGGCCGCTCGCGGGCGTCGGCGCCGCTGATCCGGGCGTGCAGCCGGTTGAGCCGTGCCGCCTCCTTCTGCCGCGCCTCCGCGTCGGGACCGGACATGCGTTGCAGGCTAGTGACGGTGTTGCGCAGCCGTCGCCACGGGTGGGTCACGAAGGTCGAGTTGTCGGCGAGGGCCGCGCCGATCTGCGGGTGCGCCGCCTCCAGTACGGTCGCCCGGATGATGGCCAGGGCCCAGCGGGGATCGTTGAAGAAGCCGCGGAACCGGCTGCCCAGGCCGAAGAGTTGCTCGGCGCCGGTGGTGTGCTGGGGCTCGTCGGCGCCCGTCTCGGTCACGGTCGTCGTTCTCCGTTCTCGTTCGGCCGTACGCCGCCGAAACGGCGCTCGCGCCGCTGATAGGTGTGCAGGCACTCCAGGAAGTGCGGTGCGCGGAAGTCGGGCCACAGGACCGGGGAGAAGATCAGCTCCGCGTACGCGACCTGCCAGAGCATGAAGTTGGAGATGCGCTGCTCCCCGGAGGTCCGGATGACGAGGTCCACGTCAGGGGTGTCGGGGAAGGGCAGGTGCGCGGCGAAGCACCGCTCGTCCACGGCCTCGGCCGGCACCCCGCTGCGGATCAGCGACCGTGCCGCAGCCACGATGTCCCGGCGCCCGCCGTGATCGAACGCCACGGTCAGCGTCATGCCCCGGTTCCCGGCGGTCAGGGTGGTCAGATCGGCGAAGTCCCGGGCCAGCGGCGGCGGGATGCGGGGATCGGTCACGCCGAGGAACCGGCAGCGGATACCGCGCGCGTGCAGCAACGGGGCGTGCTTGCGCACCACGCGGCGGACCAGCCGCATCAGGAAGTCGATCTCGGTGCCGGGCCGTTGCCAGTTCTCCGTGGAGAACGCGTACAGGCTCAGCCACTCCACCCCGGCCGACCGGGCCGCCTCGATGACGTCGATCACCGTCGTCTCGGCCGCCCGGTGGCCCGACGTACGGGGCAGCGACCGCCGTGCCGCCCAGCGGCCGTTGCCGTCCATCACGCAGGCCACGTGCCGCGGCACCCCTCGGCGCCCCCGCTCCGGGACCGGGCCGGAGGCGGCACCGCCCACGACTTCCTCCACCGTTACTCCTGCCCCCTGCGGCACCGAACGGGTCCGTGCCGCTGCCCGGCCCCGTCGGACCGCGGGCCGGATCGTCCCCCGCAGACTGCCAGCCGCCCGCCACGGAAGGCGGGGCAACGGTCACGGTTCACCCTTCGCATTGCTGTCCGAGGCCCGGCGTGCACCCCGGTACGCCCGGCACAACCCGGACGGACCGGGGGTTGTCCTCCGGTCCCGTACGGGGGGCGGCCCCCCGGCGAATCCGCCTGCCTGCCGGAATGAGGACGCGGCGGGCCTTGCCTAGCGTGCTGTCACATGGCGATTTCCTTACCGCGCCGCGTGGTTCGCCGGCGCACCGGCCTCGTGGCCCTGGCCGTGACCTGTCTGCTGACCGCCGCCCCCGCCGCCGTGGCCCACCCGGCCCGGGACGCGCCCCGCGAGTGCGGCCCGCACCCGGAGCTGAGCCGGTCCGTCCGCCACCTGGTGACGCACGACCGGATCGCCGGCGCCGCCGTCCTGGTCACCGACCCCGGCCCGGCCGCGCCCTGCGCCCGCTGGACGGTGACCGACGGCACGGCCGACCTGCGCACCGGCCGCCCCATGAACACCACCGACCGGCTCCGCGCCGGCAGCGTCACCAAGACCTTCACCGCGACCGCCGTGCTGCGACTCGCCGCCGAGAGACGGCTTTCCCTGGACGCACCCGTCGAGCGCTACCTGCCCGGCCTGATCCGCGCGGGCGACTACGACGGCCGCCGGATCACCGTACGCCAGTTGCTGCGGCACACCAGCGGGCTGCCCGACTACCTCGACGCACCCGAGTGGCAGCACCCCGAGCGGATGCGCCACCGCCACTTCGAGCCGCGCGAGCTGATCTCGCGCGCCCTGCGGCTGCCGCCCCCGGACCGGCCCTGGCACTACGCGACCACCAACTACCTCGTCGCCGGGCTGATCATCCGCGAGGTCACCGGCCACAGCCCGGAGACGGAGATCACCCGCCGGATCATCGCGCCGCTGGGCCTGCGCGACACCTACTGGCCCGGCGACGACACCCGCATCCGGGGCCCGCACTCGCACAGCTACCTCACCGCGGCCGACGGCCGCCGCGTGGACGGCACCGCCTGGAACACGACCTTCGGCGGGGTCGGCGGCGCCCTGGTCTCCACCCCGGCCGACCTGACCCGGTTCGCCACCGCGCTCTTCACCGGCCGGCTGCTGCCCGCGCCCCAGCTCGCCGAGATGCGGCGCACGGTGGCCGCAGACCCCGACCGGCTGTGGCCCGGCGCCCGCTACGGGCTCGGCCTGATCTCCTCACCGCTGACCTGCGGCTCCACCTGGTGGGGCCACGCCGGCACCGTGCCCGGTGGCCACCGGGCACTGGTCGCCGTGGGGCCGAACGGCCGCACCGTCGCCGTCGCCCTGAACGAGGTGCCCGCCACGCTCCGGGCCGAACTGGACTTCCTCGACATCGTCGACAAGGCCCTCTGCGAGGGCACGCCCACCGAAAGGACCCCGGCATGACCGGCACCACCTCCCCGGGCCGCAGCCGCCCACGCCACCGCGCCGCGCGGGCCGCGGCCGCCGCCGCCCTGGCCCTGGCGGGCGCGCTGTCCCTGGGCACCGCCTCCGCCTCCGCCGTCCCGGCCCGCCCCGCCGCCGACCCCCTCGCCCGCTACCACCACCAGCACCTGCACTGGAAGAGCTGCCTGCTCGGCCCCGACGACGCCACCGGCAGGGAACTCGAACAGGCCGGCGCCCAATGCGCCGACGTCACCGTCCCGTTGGACTACGACCGCCCCGACGGCCGTACCCTCACCGTCGCCATCTCCCGCATCCGGGGCACCGACACCGCCCACCGCGTCGGCGCCCTGCTGCTCAACAGCGGCGGCCCCGGCGGCCCGACCCTCGGCGACCCACCCTTCGTGCGCCGCGCGATGCGTCAAGTCGCCGCCCGCTACGACGTGGTGGGCGTCGACCCCCGCTTCGTCGGCCGCAGCACCCCGCTGGACTGCCACTGGCCCACCGGCAGCATGATCCGCGGCGCCGGCACCGACCGCGCCGGCTTCGAGCGCGAAGTCCGCTTCGCCGCCGACCTGGCCCGCCGCTGCCGCACCCACGCCGGTGACCTCCTGCCGTACTCCAGCACCCGGAACACCGCGCGCGACATGGACGTGATCCGGGCCGCGCTGGGCGAGCGGCGGATCTCCTACCTGGGCTACTCCTACGGCAGTTACCTCGGCCAGGTCTACGCCACGATGTTCCCCGGGCGCACCGACCGGGTCGTCCTGGACGGCGTGATCGACCCCGCCCGCTACGGCCCCCGGCTGCTGCGCGACGTCGAGGACGCCAACCGGCACGCCCTGCGCGGCTGGGCCGACTGGGCCGCCGCCCACCACGCGGCCTACGGACTGGGACGCACCCGCGCCGCCGTGCTGGCGACCGTGGAAGCGACCCGGTCGGCCGCCGCCCGCACCCCCTTGCGCGTAGGCGGCTACCGGGTGGACGACCACGACCTGCCCGTCATCGTCTTCAACGGCCTCTCGCAGGACAACGCCACGGCCTACGGCGACTTCGCCGCGGGCGTGCGGGACCTGCGGCGCGCCGCCGAGGGCCGGACCGTCACCCCGTCCCCGTGGCTGGCCTCGACGCTGGAGTTCGCGCTGACCGGGCACGGGTCCGCCTACGGCAGCGCGCAGGCGTCCATCCTGTGCGGGGACGTGCCCGCGCCCCGCGACCCGGAGACGTACTGGCGCGACCTGCGCCGCGCCGGGACCGCGAACCGGCTCTTCGCACCGGTCACCCGCAACATCAACGCCTGCGCGTTCTGGGACCCGCCGCGCGAGCGCCCCACCTCCATCCGCGCCGACCTGCCCGCCCTGCTCGTCAACGCCACCGGCGACCCCCGCACCACCTACCCCGGCGCCCGGGCGGTGCGCCAGAACTGGCCCGGTTCCCGACTGGTCACCCTGCGCGACGCCGACCAGCACGCGGTCTACGGCGTCTACGGCAGCCCGTGCGTCGACGCCACGGTCAACGCCTACCTCGCCACCGGCCGCCTGCCCGCGACGGACGTCGGCTGCCCCCGGCCCACCTCGTGAGACGGCGGTTGGGCCCGGCCGGAGTGATCACCTAGCCTTCCGCGCATGACGCAACGACGTGCGATCCTCAGCGGATCCACCTTCGAGGAGCAGATCGGTTACGCCCGCGCCGTGGTCGACGGGGACCGGGTCCATGTCTCCGGCACCACCGGGTTCGACTACACCACCATGACGATCTCCGACGATGTCGTGGAGCAGGCCGAGCAGTGTCTGCGCAACATCGGCGCCGCGCTGGCCGAGGCGGGGTGCGGCTTCGCCGACGTGGTCCGGGTGCGCTACATGCTCCCGGACCGCGCCGACTTCGAGCCCTGCTGGCCGGTGCTGCGCCGCCGCTTCGGGGACGTCCGGCCGGCCGCCACCATGCTGGAGTGCGGCCTCGCCGACCCCCGTATGAAGATAGAGATCGAGGTCGACGCCCGTCGCCCGGGCGGGAGTTGAGCACGGCGCAGCGGCCGGGCCGGGACCGCCGAAGACCCCGCCCGGCCCCCGCGACTCAGCCCACCAGGGCCACGTAGCGCCCCCCGTGCGTAGGAAACCGGCCAACCTCCGGACGCCGGGCCGGCCGGTCCGGGCCACGCCCGGTGTCCGCTTCCGGTGACCGGCTGTCCGGCATCCGGGCACGCGCACGGTCGCCCACCAGTGCGCTGGACGAGGACGGGGCACGGACGCCGGGCGGCGGCGCGACGGGGGAAGGCGGAGCGCCGGTGATCGACGAACGTCCGAAAGCGGCCTCTTGGCCGGGGTTTTGCCCTCCCTGGTGATTACCCCGTGAACGATCTCGGGAAGGTTCCGGGAGTCGCCGACACGTGATCTTCACCGGCTTGCCCGGGGTCGCCGCGTGTCACTCGTCCGTCCCCGAGGGGAGGTGCAGTGATGAAGCTTCTTTTCGCCATCCGCAACCGGGTCGCCGCCGGCAAGAGCCTCAAGGCCAACGCCTGGTACATCTGGTACTGATCCCGTTCGCGCGCACGCGATGACGTCGCTGCCCGGTCGCACCGCCGCGCGGTCCGGCCGGGCAGCGCCGCCTCCCCGCTTCTCCTCGCCGCCGTCCCGTATCGGAGCAGCCATGCCGCCGTCACCCCCCGCGCGGGCGCGCACCACGGTGTTCGCCCCGCGGCTCGCCGCCCTCATCGATGACCACCTGGGCCGGGACGTCTTCCGGCTCGAACCGGACACCGTCGGGGTCGCGGGGCACGAGATCGCCGGCCGGATCCTGGCCGCGCGCCGGGCGACCGAGACCGAGCGGCCCACCTTCAAGCCCCTGCACGGCCGTTCCATCAGCCGCTCCGAGGCCTCCAGCGTCACCCGCACCATCGCCGACGACGTGCGCGAGGCCCTGGCCAGGCCCCTGCCGAAGGACGTGGACCTCGCCGGCCCCTGGCCGCTGACCGGGCACAACTTCCTGCGCGACCTCGTCCTCGGCCAGGACCCGCGCCGGCTGCGTATGTTGATGAGCCGCACCCTCGAACTCACCCCGAAACTCACCTGGTCGGTGATCACCGTCGGCGCCGCCCTGCCCGGCTGGCCCCGGCCGCACACCCGGCTCACCGGCCTCGCGAACCGCGCCGCGCGGGCCCGCGGTTACCAGGAACGGCGCTACGCCATGGGGATGTACCGCAGGGCCGCGGCCCCCGTGTGCTTCACCGTCTCCACCCTCGTGGCCAACGCCCTCTGGCTCGGCGCCCCGTTCGGTGACGGCACGTCCAACCGGAACATCATCCTGGAGTCCCTGCGGCTGCTGCCGCCCTCGTGGAACATCCTGCGCAACGCCTCCCCCGAATACCCGGCCATCGACGCCCGGATAGGCGAGCGGGACGATGTCCTGCTGCTGCCGCTGCTCTCCCACCGCGACCCCGCCCTCTGGGACGACCCCGACACCTTCCGCCCCGAGCGCTGGGACCGCCTGGACCCCGACGCCACCCCTGGCTACCTGCCCTTCGGCCATGTCTCGGAGCGCTGCTGGGGCCGCCACATGGTCATGCCCCTGGCCGAGCTGCTGCTGGACCTGGTCCGCGGCTCCGGACTGGTGGTCGACCCCGGCCAGCGGGTCGGCCGGGTCCCGCTGCTCGGGTTGCTGGGTGTGGAGGAGGTACGGCTGACCCGGCCGCGCTGACGGCCGCCGCGCCGGAAAGCGAAGCGGAGCGCACCCGGAGCCGAGGCCCAGCGCACCGGAACCGAGCCCCGGGCCGTTGGCCACAGCCACTATGTCAGGTAACCTGACATGAAAAGCGCACGAGCCGGAGGCTTCGCATGACCATCGAATACGCCACCCGCTACCGGTCCCGCTCCCTCATCCCCCCGGAGCCGGGCAAGCCCTACTTCATCGAGAAGGGCCTGGGCGACCGGGCACACCTGTTCGGCGACCTGATCACGATCTACGCGGGCGGCGAGCAGACCGAGAACACCTTCAACTTCTTCACCTGCGAGGGCCCCAAGGGCGAGGTGATCCCCGCCCACTCACACGCGGACACCTACGAGGTCTTCTACATCACCCAGGGCGCGGTCCGGCTGTTCGTCGAGGACCTCGAGGGCGAGCAGTACGAGAAGCTGCTCACGCCCGGGGACTTCGGCTTCGTGCCGAAGAACTGCGTGCACGCCTACCGTATGGAACGCCACCACTCGCAGGTCGTCGGCGTGGCCGCCGGACCGGGCGGTACCTTCGAGCGGTTCTTCGAGTCCCTCGGCACCCCGGCCGAGGAACTGGGCCTGCCGGCCCGGCCGTTCGTGCCCGAGCCGGAGAAGTTCCGGACCGTGCCCGAGCAGTACGACGTCCGGTTCCGCCCCGACCACCAGTGGCGCACCGGAAGCTGACGACCGTGACGCCGCGCGGACGGCGCGCCGGTGACCGCGGCGCCGCGCGCACGGCGTCCCGGTGACCGCGGCGCCGCGCGGACGGCGCCCCGGTGGCCGCGGCGCCGTGCGAGGAGTACGCCGGTGACCGCGCCCGTTTACCGTCCCGGATTCGTCGACGTCCATGCCCACTTCGTCACCGACTCCTACGCCCGCCGTCCGCCGGTCCGGGGCGGCCGGCCACGAACGGCCCGACGGCCTGCCCGGCTGACCGCGGTGGCCGGCCCGAGCGCCTGGAGCCGACGGACCGCGCCGGCATCGACACCGCCGTACCGTCGGTGTCGTCCCCGGGCACGCACTTCGGCGACCCGGCCGCGGCCCGCGCGCTGGGGCGCCGGCCGAGGCGGCCCGGTCGCACGCCGCGTTGTTCGGCACCGCGCCCGCCCCGGTGCCGGGCACCGACCGGCGCTCCCCGGCCGCCGCCGACGCCCGGACCCTGTTCCCCCGCCTCGCCCACTGAGGAAACCCATGCCATCCGAGGACCCCATGCAGGAAGAAGCCGTGTCCCAGGACGCCCCGTCCCTCCCCGCGCAGCCGCCGGCGCCCCCGGACCCCGCCCGGCTGCCCCTGCCGCCGCCCGCCCGGCCCGCGCCCGGCGTACGGCTGCTGCGCGGCGCCGTCTACGCCGTGCCCGACGGCAGCAGGCCGCTGGAGACCGACCTGTGGCTGCCCGAACCGGCGGACGGCCCGCTGCCCGTGGTCGTCTTCGTGCACGGCGGCGGCTGGCGCACGGGACTGCGCGACGACCTTGGGCCGCGGTTCCGGCACTGGCGGCCGGGACCGTTCGCCCGGCTGGCCGGGGCCGGCGTGGCCGTGGTCTGCCCCGACTACCGGCTCAGCGGCGAGGCCCGGCACCCGGCCCAGCTCGACGACCTGCGCGCGCTGCTGGTCTGGCTGCGCGACCGGGCCGACGAGCTGGGCCTGGACCCGGACCGGGTGGTCCTGTGGGGCGAGTCCGCGGGCGGTCACCTGGCCGCGCTGACCGCGCTCACCGTCGCGGTGGCCGGCACCGGCGGGCCGGCGGTGACCGTGCGCGGCTGCGTCACCTGGTACGCACCCACCGACCTCACCCGCCTCGCCGAGGACCACCCGCCGGGCCGCTTCGACCCGCGGGACCCCACCTCGCGCGAGGCACTGCTGCTCGGGGCGGCCCCGGCCGCCGCCCCGGGCCCGGCCCGGGACGCCAGCCCCGCCCTGCGGGTGACGCCGGCGGCGCCGCCGTTCCTGCTGCTGCACGGCACCGGGGACGAGCTCGTGCCCTGCGCGCAGAGCGACCGCCTCGCGACGGCGCTGCGGGCGGCGGGGGTGCCGGTCGAGCAGGTACGGGTGCCCGGCGCGAACCACTTGTGGCTGGGGCTCGCGGAGGAGGAGGTCGAGCGGGTCTTCGCGCGCACGGCCGGGTTCGTCACCCGGCACTGCGCCCGGGAAACCGAAGGATAGGAGGATAATCCGCTGGGTATCCGATCATCCGAGGAGCCATGAGTCATCGCGCCGCCAACCTGCCCCAGCTCCTGTCCGAGGCCCGCCGCTGGTTCGAGGACGCCCTGTTCGCCAGCATGGAGGCGGCCGGCGAGCAGCCGGTGACCACCGCGCAGGCGTCCGTCTTCGCGATGCTCGACGCCGAGGGCACCACCGTCTCCGAACTCGCCCGCCGAATGGGCGTCGCCCGGCAGACGGCCCATCAGGCGGTGCACGGACTCATCGGCATGGGCCTGCTGGAGCAGGTACCCGACCCCGGCTCCGCCCGGCGGCGGCTGATCCGGATGACCGCCGAGGGCCTGCGCGTGCACGAGCGCGCGCAGGCCACGATCGGGGTGGTCGAGTCGGTGCTGGTGGAGCGCATCGGACCGGACGCGGTGCGGGCCCTGGAGGGCGCCCTGCGCTTCGACTGGGGCGCGCCCCCGCTGGTCGCGGCTCCCTGAGGACCAGCCGAGCCCGATCCAGCCGGCCGCGCCGAGCGTCCGCTCCCGGCCCTACGAGGCCGCGTTCCGCCCGGCGGTGCGGGCCGGGACCTCCTCGATGCGCTGCACGGCCCGGCTTAGCACCAGCACGCCCACGACGATCAGCAGCGCCCCGCACAGCTCGGGCACCAGCCACCACCCCGTGCGCACGCGTTCGCCGAAGAGGGTGATGCCGAGGGCCAGGCTCACCACCGCGTCGCCGATGGTCAGTGCGGGCTGCGCCGCGGCCAGCGGACCGGCCTGCAACGCGTTCTCCAGCAGCAGCACGGCGGCGACACCGGCGAGCGCGAAGCCGTACGTCTGCCAGGATCGCAGGAACGCCGTGAGGCCGTGGTCGGCGAAGGTGCCGCTCGCCGACTTCAGCAGGGCGGCGGTCAGGGCGTTGCCCGTCGCGGAGGCGGCCGCCAGCAGCGCGGCGCGCCGGGCCGGCGGCCGGCCCCGGCCGGCCAGTCCCATCAGCGCGGCCATCACGCCGGCGCACAGGAGCAGGGCCGGCAGCCACCGGGCGAGCGGCGCCTGGTCGGTCGCCCCGTGCGGGGCCGCGGCGAGCAGCAGGACGGCGAGGCCCGCGACACAGCCGCCGACCCCCCACCAGCCCGAGCGCGGCAGCCGCCGGTGCATCAGCGGGGCGGCGATGAGCAGCGCGAAGGGCAGTTCCAGGATGAACAGCGGCTGCACCAGCGCCAGCGGGCCGTTGACCAGGGCGAGGCTCTGGAACAGCGCGGCGCAGACCACGCCGGCCATGCCGATCATCCAGATGGGTTGGTGCACCAGCTCCGCGAGCAGCCGCAGCCCGCCGTGGGTACTGGCCGAGGCCGCCTTGCGCTGGAACGCGGTGCCCACGGCGTTGCTCGCCGCTCCCGCGACGGCGAACACCGCGGCGAGTTCGATCACGGCTCTCTCCCGCCTGCGGCAGACCTCCCGGAATCGGACGCCTTCAGCCTACGGAAGGCGGCGCGGGCACGCCCTGCGGGCCGGGCGTGCCCCACGCCCCGGCGGCGGGGCTCAGCCAAACAGCGGGAAGCGGCCGGCCGCCGGACCCAGCGCGGCGCGCTCGGCGTCGGTGAGCGCGGCGCGGCCGGTGCCCACGCGCGCGTAATGGGCGTCGCTCCACTGCGGCAGGCCGGGCCGGCCGAGCAGCCCGTCGAGGGTGGCGCGCACCGCGGCCAGCCCCTCGGGGGAGGGCCCCGGCGCGTGCGGCAGCGCCACGGTCAGGTCGAGATGGTGGACGGTCGCCTCCACCGCGAGCGTGGTGATCAGGTCGCCGGCCGTCAGCACGTGCCCCTGCGTGACCACCCGGCGCGCGGGGTCGGCCTCCCCGGCCGCGTGCACGACCGCCGCCAGCGTCTCCAGGTACAGGCCCTTGAGCTGACCGAAGTCCAGGAACATGCTGCCGTTCACCCGCGCCCAGCGCCGGCCGTTCGCCGCCCCGGCGGTGTCCGGCAGCCAGCCGCGCCAGTACGTCACCCAGTCCCGGTCGGCGGGTTCCTCCGTGGGTGTGTGCAGGGCCACCAAGGCGCGCTGGGCGTCCCCCGCACAGTGGAACACCAGGTCGCGGACCGCCCAGCCCGTGCACCCGGTCGGCTGCCACGACTCCTCGTCACCGAGGCCGGCGACGACCGCCGAGGCGGCCTCGTAGGCGGCGCGCAGCGTCCGCGCCGGACAAGATGTGAACTCGGTTGTCATACGTGCTCTTTTCCTTGTCGGCGGTCCCTGCAGGCCACGGTTCCGGGGCATCCCGGGCGCCCGGACCGGTGGTCCCGGGCGAGGGTCCGGGCCGGACGCGGTCCGGTGGCTGTGCCGCCCGGCGCACATGACCCCTGACCGCCTCGTGGGCGGCCCGGGGTCACGTGCCGGCGGGTGCGGTACTCAGGCGGCGAGGCGCTTGGCCAGGTCCCGCGCCTTGGTGGCGGCGTCCTCCAGGGCACGGTCACGGGATGCCTCGTACAGCGGGACCAGTTCGGCCATCGCCGGGTCCACGGTCGCCAGGGTCAGCTCCGGGACGATGAAGTCCACGTCCAGGCCGAGGCCGCTGCCGAGCGCGGCGCCGAGGTAGTTCTGCACGTACTCGAAGCCCTCGCGCGGGGTGCCCGGCGCGTAGGAGCCGCCGCGGCTCGCGACGACGATCACCGGGGTGCCCTTGGCGGACTGGGTCTCGCCCGCGGTGCGGCCCATCAGGATCACGTTGTCCAGCCACGCCTTGAGGGTGGAGGGGATCGTGTAGTTGTACATCGGCGCACCGATCAGCACCGCGTCGGCCTGCTCCAGCTCCTCGATCAGCTTGACGCGCTCGGCGAACGCGGCGGCCTGCTCGGGGGTGTGGGTGGCCGGGTCGGTGAAGCCGGCGAGGTGGGTGTCGGCGGTGATGTGCGGAACGGGCCGCGCCGCCAGGTCGCGGTAGACGACCGTGCCCTGCGGGTGCTCCTCCTGCCAGTGCTTGCGGAAAGCCTCCGTCACGGCACGGGAGGCCGACGCCTCGGCCGGGAACACGGACGAATCTATGTGGAGCAGGGTGGCCATGAATGTCTCCAAAAAGCGGCGGGAACAGCCGGACGTCGGGAGCGTGGGCTGATGTTTCGTGCGGTACTACTTTTACCATACGTACTTACGTTTCTTCAGCACCCTACGGCGGGGTAGTACGCTGACCCCATGGACGACAACCACGACAGCGCGGCCTGCAAGCGGGTGGACCAGGGCATCACCCGCGTCTTCCAGCTCCTCGGCAAGCGCTGGAGCGGGCCGATCGTGGCCGTCCTGGTGGGACAGCCCGCCTACTTCGCCGACCTGCGGCGGGCCGTCCCCGGCATCAGCGAACGCATGCTCTCCGACCGGCTCGCCGAACTCGGCGCCGCCGGCCTCGTCCTGCGCGAGGTCGACGAGGGCCCCCCGCTGCGCGTCTCCTACCGGCTGACCGAGGCCGGCGCCGCCCTCGAACCCGCCCTCCGCGAGCTGGCCCAGTGGGCGAAGGACCACCTTCCGGACGTCCCGGAGCGCGCCGGGACCGCCCTGGACCGCCCGCGTCGCGCATCGGCCTGACGTCCCTGGGTCACCGCTGAGCGAAGGCCGCGGCGGTCCCGGCCCGACTCGTCAGTCCAGGATCGTGGCGTTGCCGCGGCGGCGAAGGTCGGCCAGCGTCTCCAGCATGGCCTCGATCTGCTCGGGGGAGTGCCCGACCCAGTCCTCGAGCTCCGAGACGACGCGCACGGGCTCGCGGGTGCGATAGGAGCGGGTGGGATTGCCCGGGAACCTCTTGTCGGTGACGTTGGGGTCGTCCTCCAGAGCACCGGTCGGCTCCACCACGTAGATCCGGCCCGGCCCGTCGCCGGCCGCCAGCTCGGCGCCCCAGACGGCGGCGTCCAGCGTCTCGGAAACGTAGACGTGGCGGGAGGTGCGCCCTTCCTCGAAGTTGGACGCGTGACCGGGGGTCAGCACATCCCCCGGAGCGAGGTCCGCCTTCGTCCCGTGCAGGTACGTCCCCGCCTCGTACACCTGGAAGGGGACAGGGGCGTTGGTCATGTGTGTTGCTCCTTCGGCCTGGACTCGGGCCAACAGCAAACCACGGCAGCCCTGTTGCTCCAGCAAGCGGCCCGCGACGGCCCACCGGCACTCCGCGGTCACGACCTGGTAGGCGGTCACCCTCCCGCGCGTCCGGGGCGGCCGTGCTCAGTCCACCGGCCAGGTGCGCACCGGGGCGTTGAGGTGCATGTAGTCGATGAAGACCTCGGTCATCCCGCGCAGCGCCTCGTGCCGACGGTCCCCCTCGTCGGACACCTTCTCCTCCAGCGTCGCACCGGGGCCCCGGGCACCATGCGGGCCGGGGGGACCGGTGGCCGGACCGCGGTGCGGGTCCGGGCTGCCGGCGGCCAGGTGCCGCCGGCAGCGGAAGCGGAAGGGGGAGTGAGGGCGCCGGCCGGTCAGGACTTCTTGCGGGCCACGCCGCCGTAGAAACCTATCTCCTCGGACCGGGGCGGCGGCGGGGCGTCCGGACGCCAGAACGGGACCTGGGCCAGGCCCGGTTCCACCAGTTCGAAACCGTCGAAGAACCGCTCCACCTCGGCCCGGCCGCGCAGGTTCAGGGACGCGGTGGCATTGGTGTAGACGGCCTGGGCGTCGGTGCGGTCGGCGAAGTCGCCCGTGGCGTGCGACAGCACCAGGAAGCTCCCGGCCGGCAGCGCGTCACGCAGCGTGGCGACGACCTCGGCGGGCCGGTCCGTGTCGGCCAGGAAGTGCAGGATGGCGACGAGGAGCAGGGCCACCGGCTGATCGAAGTCGATGATCTGGCGGACCTCGGGGTGGTCCAGCACGGCGCGCGGGTCACGCAGGTCGCCGAGGACGATACGGGTCGTACCGGACCGGCTGAGCAGGGCGTTGCCGTGCGCGGCGACGATCGGGTCGTTGTCGACGTAGGCCACGCGGACGTCGGGCGCCACCGTCTGGGCGACCTCGTGCACGTTCGGCGACGTGGGCAGCCCGGTGCCGATGTCCAGGATCTGCCGGATCCCGCTGCCCACCACGTACCGGACGGCACGCTCCAGGAAGGCGCGGTTCGCCCGGACGCCGATGCGTGCCTCGGGGGCCGTGGCGGCCAGCGCGTCGCCCGCCCGCTGGTCCACCTCGTAGTTGTCCTTGCCGCCCAGCAGATAGTCGTAGATCCGCGCGGGGTGCGGCTTGCTGGTGTCGATGGTGACGGCCTCGTAGCCGTTCTCTGTCACGCTGTGCTCCTCTCGGCGGCCGGCCCGGCCTCGGTCCGCGACGGCCGGGCCCAGCCTCCCATAGGAACTTCCCGGAGGTTCACGGGAGTTCCCGCAGGCCGCGGGGCGGGAGGGGGTGAGGAGGGGGCGACCGGGGAAGCCCCTCATCCGGCCATCCCGACGTCCTCCGGCCTCCGTCCTCAGTCTTCCGTTCTCCGTCCTCTGTTCTCCGGCCGCCGGCGTCCGTGGGGGCCGCCCGAGGGCCTCACCCGGCCGGCTCCCGCCCGGTGGCACAGGCGCCACCGGGGGCGGAGAGTCGGACCAGGACCGGCGGTGCGGGTGCGTCCGCCGGCCGTCCCCCACGGACCGGCACGCCGTCTCGGCCGCCCAGGCGGCGGCGGGCCGCCCGGCAGGGGCGGGGAACGGTAAATCCATTGCGCTCGGGCCGTTCCCCGCCCCGTCGGTCGCCGGGCCGCCGCCCGCCCCGCCGACACCGCTCGCTGAAGAAGCGCACGGACGCGGCAGAGCTCACGGAAAAGCGGCGCTCGCCAGAAAACGATGTGCGCCGACGCGGGCGCCCGCGCTACCGTGACCGCATGCCTACGCCCCGAATTTCTTAGCCGAGGACCCGCTTCCACGCCAGAAGTGTGTCCTCTCGCTTTTTCGGAGCGTTACCCCATGATCACCGCTCGTGATGTCGAGCTGCGCGCCGGTGCCCGCCTCCTGCTGACCGGCGTCTCCTTCACCGTCTCGCCCGGCGACCGGATCGGCCTCGTCGGCCGCAACGGCGCCGGCAAGACCACCTTGATGACCGCCCTGGCCGGACAGTCCGTGCCGACCGCCGGCGACATCGTCCGCACCGGACCGGTCGGCTTCCTCGCGCAGGACTCGCGCGCCGCCGACCCGGCCGTGACCGTCACCGACCGCATCCTGTCCGCCCGCGGCCTCGACACCGCCCTGCGCGCCCTGCGCGCGGCCGAGGCGGCGCTGGCCGCCGCCACCGGCGCGCCGGAACTGGACCGGGCGATGCGCGCCTACGCCCGCGCCGAGGCCGCCTTCCAGGCCGGCGGGGGCTACGCCGCCGAGGCCGAGGCGGCCCGGATAGCGGCCGGACTCGGCCTGCCCGAACGCGTGCTGGACCGGCCGGTCGGCACCCTGTCCGGCGGGCAGAAGCGCCGCGCGGAACTCGCCCGCATCCTGTTCGCCGGGACCGACCGCACCCTGCTGCTGGACGAGCCGACCAACCACCTCGACGCCGACTCGCTCGCCTGGCTGCGCGCCTTCCTCCAGGCCCACCGGGGCGGCCTGGTGGTGATCAGCCACGACACGGCCCTGCTCGCCGACGTCGTCAACCGCGTCTTCCACCTGGACCCGGCCCGGGCGACGATCGACATCCACAACACGGGCTGGCGGACGTACCTCACCCGGCGCGAGGCGGACGAGCGGCGCCGCACCCGGGAGCGGGCGAGTGCCGAACGCAAGGCCGCCGCGCTGCACGCGCAGGCCGACCGGATGAAGGCCCGCTCCGCCACCGCCACGATGGCCCGGAGCATGGCCCGGCGCGCGGACCGGATGCTGGCCGGGCTGGAGCCGCGGCGGCGCGCCGAGAAGACCGCGCGGATCCGGCTGCCCGAACCGGCCCCCTGCGGGCGGACGCCGCTCGGCGCCGTCAGCCTCGCCAAGTCCTACGGCGGCCACCGCGTCCTCGCCGGGGTGGACCTCGCCGTGGACCGGGGCGGCCGGCTGGTGGTGCTCGGCCTGAACGGCGCCGGCAAGACCACCCTGCTGCGGATCCTGGCCGGCGCCGAGCGCCCCGACGCCGGGCGGGTGGTGCACGGGCACGGGCTGCGGCTGGGCTACTTCGCCCAGGAGCACGACACGCTCCACCCTGGGCGCACGGTCCTGGAGAACCTGGCCCTGGCCGCGCCCCACCTGACCCCCGGTGAGGCCCGGCGCGTCCTGGGCGCCTTCCTGTTCACCGGGGACGACGCCGACAAGCCCGCCGGTGTGCTGTCGGGCGGCGAGAGGACCCGGCTGGCGCTGGCCGGCCTGGTCCACTCCGGGGCGAACGTGCTGCTGCTGGACGAGCCGACCAACCACCTCGATCCGGCCTCCCGCGCCGAGGTGCTGGCCGCGGTCGGCTCGTATCCCGGCGCGATCGTGATGGTCACCCACGACGAGGGCGCCATCGACGCCCTGCGCCCCGACCGGGTCCTGCTGCTGCCGGACGCGGACGAGGACCTGTGGAGCGAGGACTACCGAGACCTGGTCGCCCTCGCCTGACCCGGGGTGTGCCCCGGGCGGGCACACCAGGGCCGGCCGGCCCCTCCCGGCCCGCGGCGACCCCTCCCGGCCCGGGGCGTCCCCTCCCGCTCCGGCCGGCCCCTCCGGGCCCGGGGCGTCCCGGGCGTGCGGAGGGACAGGTCCGTACGGGGTCAGAAAACGGCGGTCGGGAAACGGCGGTCGGGAAACGGCGGTCAGAAATGCGTGCCGCCGTCGACGCGGATCTCGGTCCCGGTGATGAACGCGCCGTCCCGCGAACCGAGCATCGCCACGACGGAGGCCACCGTCTCCGGGCCGGCGAACCCCTGGCCGAGCGCCGGGGAGAGCTTGGCGAACAGGCTCATGTCGGCGTCGGCGGGCAGTCCGGGCCCGTTGCTCTGCCCGCTGGCGCCGCTGCCGTCGGTCATCCCGCTGGAGATGGAACCGGGCTGCACGGCGGTGAAGCGGATGCCCCGGCTCGCGTACTCGGAGGCGAGCGCGTGCGTCATCGACTGGATGCCGCCCTTGCTCGCCGCGTACGCCGCCATATAGGGGTGCGCGAAGGCGGCCGAGGTGGAGCTGAAGTTGACGACCGCCGCGTCCCGGCCCGCCAGCAGGGCCGGGATCGCCTCGCGGATCACGAGGAACGTGCCGACGAGGTTCACCTGGAGGACGCGGGTGAACTCCTCAAAGCTCGTCTGGTGCGAGTGCGAGGAGCGCAGGATGCCGGCGGCGTTGACCAGCACGTCCAGCCCGCCGAGCGTGGCCGTCGCGGCGGCGACCCCGGCGCGTACGGAGGCCTCGTCGGCGACGTCGATGACGAGGGTGGTGAGCCGGTCCGCGTGCCCGGCCGCCTTCTCCGCGGTGTCCCGAAGACCCCGCTCGCTCACGTCCGCGGCCACCACGCTGCCGCCCTCGGCGAGGACGCGCAGCACGGTGGCCTGGCCGATGCCGGAGCCGCCCCCGGTGATCAGCACGCGGCGGCCTTCGTAGCGGTTCATGTGTTCTCCTGCCCGGCCCGCCGGGGTGCGGCGGGCCCTGTGCGACGCCGGTTCTCCTGCCGTCCGACGCCCCGATGGTCTTCACGTTACGCCTAGGTGGCACGTTTTGCCATCGCGGCATTGCATGCCACCACGGGGTCTGGGGACCTACTCTTCTGGGATGAGCACCAAGCCGCCCACCTCCCTCACCGACCGCCGCAAGGCCGCGACCCAGCTGGACATCGCTCACGCGGCGGCGGAGCTGTTCGCCGCGCGGGGGCCGCACGCGACCACCGCCGAGGAGATCGCCCGGCACGCCGGCGTCGCGCTGCGCACCTTCTACCGCTACTTCCGCTCCAAGCAGGACGCGGTGAGCCCCCTGCTCGCGGCCGGGGCCGACCGGTGGCGGGCGCTGCTGGAGGCGGCCGAGCCCGGCGCCGGTCTGCTCCGGGCGCTGGAGACGGCGGTCGAGGAGTCGCTGGCGGCACCCGGTGAGGAGGCCGCCGCGGCGCTGGAGCGGACCCGGGGACTGCTGCGGGCCGCCGCGGACGATCCCGCGCTGCGCGCGGTGTGGTACAGGGTGAACCAGGAGTCGGAGGAACGCCTCGTCCCGGTCGTCGCCCGGCTGGCGGACGGACGCCTGGAGCACTTGCGGGTGCGCCTGGTCGCGGCGGCGGCCACGGACGCGATCCGTATCGCGCTGGAGACCTGGGCCGCCACGGAGGCGGGCGTCACGGGCGAGGGCTCACCGGCCGCGCTCGCACTCCGGTGCCTGCGCCAACTCCTCGGCGGCATGGAGGAGTTGCCGCCGGTCCGCGACCGGTAGGACGGCCGGCGGCCGGGCGGCCCACGCCCCGGGCCGGGGCCGTTGTCAGTGGGTGCCCCTACGGTGAACAGCAGTCGGGGGCCCGCCGGAACGGCCGCGGGTCCGTCTTGGGGAGGGGTCTGCCATGTCTACGGGGTCCGCGGTGTCGACGACGTACCTGGAGCTGTCGCAGGAGGGCGGCGGCGCCCACAAGTTCTACGAGGTGACCGTCGACGGCCGGGTGGTGACGGTGCGCTACGGCAGGATCGGCGCCGCCGGGCAGACGCAGACGACGACGTTCCCGACCGAGGAGAAGGCGCGGGCCGCCGCCGCGAAGAAGGCCGGCGAGAAGATCCGCAAGGGGTACGCGCCGGCCGTCCAAGGGCAGCGCGCACCACGTGCGGTGACCCGCCGTCAGGTCAGTTCGGCACCCTCCACGGCGCGGGCCGTGGCACCGGTGCTGTGGCGGTTCCGCACCGGCTCGGCCGCGTTCGGCATCCACGTCGACGACGAGCGCTGCTGGGTGGGCAACCAGGCCGGTGACGTCTACACCCTGGACCACGAGGGCGCCGTGCTGGCCCGCTTCAGCCTGCCGGACGGCGTGAAGTGCCTGGTCGCCGACGACTTCTGGATCTACGCCGGCTGCGACGACGGCACGGTGTACGACCTGTCCTCCAAACTGCCCTTCGCCGCCTACGGCATCGCCGCCGACGTCGACATCTTCTGGCTGGACATCCACGAGGGCGTCCTGGACGTCTCGGACCGCGACGGCAGGCTGACCGTCATCGACCACGAGGACGAACACCAGTGGTCGCGCCGCAGCCGGGGCGAGCACGCCTGGATGGTGCGCGCCGACGACCGGGCCGTCTACCACGGCCACCAGGGCGGCGTCACCGCCTACGCGCCGGACGGCGGCGGCGAGCTGTGGCACACCCCCACCAACGGCGGCGTCCTGTTCGGCTGGCAGGAGCGGGAGGCGGTGTACGCGGGCACCGCGCACCGGGTGGTCCAGCGGCTGTCGAAGGCCACCGGCGCGATCGAGGCGACGTACGTCTGCGACAGCGCGGTGTACTCGTGCGCCACCTCGCCCGGCGGGCGGTTCGTCTTCGCCGGTGACGCGGCCTCCTCCGTCTACTGCTTCGACCAGCACGGCCGGCGGCTGTGGAAGCTGGGCACGGGCGGCGGCTCGGCGCTGTCGATGCAGTACCGCGACGAGCGGCTGTACCTGGTCACCACCGACGGCTCCCTGGTCTGCGTCGACGCGAGCGAGGCGGCGATCGCCGCGGCCCAGCAGGGCACGGTCCCGGTGGTGCGGGACGTCAAGCTCGCCGCCGCCACGCCGACGTACGCCCCGGCCACGGCCGTGACCGCGGTCTCCACGGTCGACCGGGCACCCGCCGGAGCGATCGTGGTCGAATGCGTCCAGGAGGCCGGCCGGGTCCGGGTGCACGTCGTCTCCGAAGGCTACGACCCCTCCTGGAACGTCCAGTTCCCCCGCGCGATACGCGAACCCGGCGCCCGCTACGTCGTCGACGCCCTCCACCCCGCGTCGGGCGGCTTCTACCGAGTCCGCGGCGACATCCACCGCCTCCTCTGACCCGGCTTGGCCGAACGCCGTTCCAGAGGCCGGCGGGCGGGCCGCAGGGGGCCGGGCGGAAACCTGAACCTCCCCGCCGGGCGCGGTACAAGCGGATGCCCGGCGAACTGGTGACCGGCCGGTCCGGCTCAGGGTCGGCCGGTGCGCTCAGGGTCGGCCGTTCCGGGTCAAGGGCGGACGGCTCGCGCCCGCTCCAGCATCTCCCGTACGGCGGGCAGGGCCTCGGCGCGGTCCCGGGGGACCAGGCCGATCCGGGTGCGGCGGTCCAGGAGGTCGGAGTCGTCCAGGGCGCCCTCGTGGCGGATCGCCCAGAGGAGTTCGGCGCGGGTGACGGGATGGCCGGGGAGCACGGGCTCGGCCAGGCCGGGGTCCTCGGTGACGAGGGTGTGCACGGCCATGGCCTCGGTGCCGTAGCGGTGGACCAGGCGGCGCGGTGCGGGCAGCGCGCGCAGACGGTCGGGGGCGGCGGCGCCGATCAGCGGCAGGGCCGCGGTGGGGGAGGGGGCCGCGCGCAGGCCCCTCGCCCCGGCGGCGGCGTCCACGGCGTCCTGCGCCATCCGCCGGTAGGTGGTCAGCTTGCCGCCGACCACGGTGGTGACACCGTCGGGCGAGGTGAGCACCGCGTGCCGGCGGGAGATGTCCGAGGTGCGGGCCGGGGCGTCGGCTCCGGCGCCGGGCGAGGTGTCGAGCAGGGGGCGCACCCCGGCGAAGGCGCCGGCCACCTCCTCCCGGGCCACCGGGACGTCCAGGACCGAGCCGAGCACGTCCAGCAGGAAACCGATGTCGCTCTCGGGGACCTCGGGCACGTCCGGGACCCCGCCGTCCACCGGTTCGTCGGTCAGTCCGACGTAGACCCGGCCGTCCCCCTGCGGCAGCACCAGCACGAAGCGGTTGGTCTCCCCGGGGATCGGCACGTGCAGCCCGGCCGGCAGGGCGCCGAGCCGCTCGGAGCGCAGTACCAGATGGGTGCCGCGCGACGGGCGGATCCGGATGCCATCGGCGAGGGCGCCCGCCCACACCCCGGCCGCGTTGATCACGGCCCGCGCTCTGATCTCGCCCTCCTGGCCGGTGAGTTCGTCCCGGATCCGGGCGCCCGTCCCGGTCAGCTCCAGCGCCCGCACCCGGGTCAGCACCCGGGCGCCGTGCGCGGCGGCCGTCCGGGCCAGGGCGGTCACCAGACGGGCGTCGTCGGTCACCCGGCCGTCCCAGGACAGCAGCCCGCCGCGCAGCCCGGCCGCGCGGACCGAGGGCGCCAGATGCCGGGCCTCGGCCGCCGGCAGCCGGCGCGGCGCGGGCAGCACCTGCCGCGGCGTACGGGCGGCCACCCGCAGCATGTCCCCGGCCCGGTAGCCGGCCCACGCCAGCGCGGCCTGGGACCGGGACACCAGCGGGGTCAGCGGCAGCACGAACGGCTGGGCGGCCACCAGGTGCGGTGCCGTACGGGTCATCAGCACCCCGCGCTCCACCGCGCTCTCGTGGGCGACGTCGAACTGTGCCGAGGCCAGATAGCGCAGCCCCCCGTGGATCAGCTTCGAGCTCCAGCGGGAGGTGCCGAAGGCCAGGTCGTGGGCGTCCACCGCGACGACGTCCAGCCCGCGGGCCGCCGCGTCCAGGGCCGCCCCGGCGCCCGTCGCGCCGAGCCCGACCACCAGGACGTCGGCCACCCGGCCGTCGGCGGCCTCGGCCAGTTCCCGGTCGCGCCGGTGTGCGCTCAGGGACGAGCCGGGCGCGGCCTCGGTGTGGCTCATGGCGTCAGGGTCCTCTCCAGAAGGGTGCGCAGCTCACCGAGGAACGCGGCGGAGTCCAGCTCCGGATCGTCCTCGTCGGTCATCGTGCGCAGGGACAGGGTGAAGGACTGCACGGTCAACAGCACGGCGCGGGCCTGCCGTTCGGTGTGGCCGGGCCGTACGGAGCCGTCCGCGTGGCCCTCGCGCAGCGCGTCGCCCAGCAGCGCCAGCAGCGCCTCCTGGCTCGCGCCGCGCCGGTCGAGGACATAGGGCAGCAGCAGTTCCGGATCGACGTCGACGATCTTGCGGAAGAGGGGATGCGCCCGGAACGCCTCGACCCCGGCCACCAGCCCGTCCACGATCCGGGTGCGCGTGGCGACGCCGGGCGCGGGCCGCGGGATCGCCCGGGTGGCCACCTCGATCCACTCCCGGGTCATCAGATCGCCCACCAGCGTCCGCAGGTCCGGCCAGCGCCGGTAGAGCGTCATCCGGGAGACCCCGGCGCGGCGGGCCACGTCGGCGAGCGTGGTGCGTCGCACCCCGACGGCCAGCACACAGTCGCGTACCGCGTCGAGCACGGGATCGCCGTCCGAACCGTTGTGACGAATAGGCGTCATGTGTCACAGTGTAACGCCCCGGGGGAGGGACGGAAGCGGAACCCTTCCCGCACACGGCGCCCGAGCCGCACGAAGACCAGCTCACCGACCCTGTGAGGACGACCGTTCAATGGACATGCTGTGGAACGGCTGGGGCGACCCGGCCAAGGCGGCACCGCTGCCCGACACGGTGACCGGGCTGCTGCGCGACCTGCTCGGTGTCAAGCCGCGCGGCACGGCCGCCCCCGGCCTGGCGGACCTCCGCCCGCCCGCCGTCACGGCCCGGCCCGCCGCCCTGAAGGCCCTCGCCGAGGCCGTCGGCGGCACGGAGCACGTCCGCACGGACCCCGAGAGCCGCATCCGGCACACCCGCGGCAAGTCCACCCCCGACCTGCTGCGCATCCGCGCCGGAGACATCGCCGACATCCCCCAGGCCGTCGTCCTGCCCGCCGGTCACGACGAGGTCCTCGCCGTGCTGCGCGCCTGCGCCGCGCACGGCCTGGCCGTCGTCCCCTTCGGCGGCGGCACCTCCGTGGTGGGCGGACTCGCCCCGCACCGCGGCACGTTCGTCGCCCTCGACCTGCGCCGCATGAACGGCCTGCTCGACCTGGACCCCGTCTCGCGCACCGCCGTCCTCCAGCCCGGCCTGCGCGCCCCCGAGGCCGAACGGCGGCTCAACGCACACGGCTACACCCTCGGCCACTTCCCGCAGTCCTTCGAGTGGGCCACCATCGGGGGTTTCGCCGCCGCCCGCTCCAGCGGACAGGCATCCGCCGGATACGGCCGCTTCGACGAGATGGTGCTCGCCCTCACCCTCGCCACCCCCGAGGGCACCCTCGACACCGGCCGCGCCCCGCGCTCCGCCGCCGGACCCGACCTGCGCCAGCTGATCCTCGGCTCGGAGGGCGCCTTCGGCGTCATCACCTCCGTCACCGTACGCGTCCGCCCGCTGCCCGAGACCCGGGTGTACGAGGGCTGGCGGTTCGGCTCCTTCCAGGAGGGCACCGCCGCGCTGCGCCGGCTCGCCCAGGACGGGCCCCGGCCGACCGTGCTGCGCCTGTCCGACGAGACCGAGACGCTCATCGGACTCGCCCAGCCCGACGCGATCGGCACCGGCCCGGAGCAGGGCGACGCCGGATGCCTGGCGATCACCGGCTACGAAGGCACGGCGGAGGACACCGCGCACCGGCGCGCCCGCGCCGCTGACGTGCTGACGGCCTGCGGCGGCACCCTGATCGGCACCGAACCCGGCGAACGCTGGGCGCACGGCCGCTACTCCGCGCCCTATCTGCGCGACGCCCTGCTCGACGCGGGCGCCTTCGCCGAGACCCTGGAGACCGCCGCGTTCTGGTCCCGGATCCCCGAGCTGTACACGGCCGTCCGCACCGCCCTGACCGACTCCCTCACCCGGGCCGGCACCCCGCCGCTGGTGATGTGCCACATCTCCCACGTGTACGAGAACGGCGCCTCGCTGTACTTCACTGTCGTCAGCGCCCAGGGCGAGGACCCGGTGGCCCACTGGACGCCCGCCAAGCACGCCGCCAACGAAGCCGTACTGGCCGCCGGCGGCACCATCTCCCACCACCACGGGGTGGGCACCGACCACCGCGACTGGTACGTCCGGGAGGCCGGCCCGCTCGGCGTCTCGGCGCTGCGCGCCGTCAAGCGCCGCCTGGACCCCGACGGCCTGCTCAACCCCGGCGTCCTGCTGCCCACCGACTGACCCCGCCCGATCCGACCGCCTGCCTCGGAGGCCCACCGATGCGCCAGTTCACCGCCGTCGTCAACCCCACCGCGGGCGGCTCCACCGGGGCGGCGACCCTGCTCCGGCTGGCCCGGCTGCTCCGCGAGGCCGGGGCCGGGCTGGAGACGGAGTACAGCCACAGCCTCGCCCACGCCCAGGACATCGCCCGTGCGGCCGGTGGGCGCGGCCGGATCGTGCTGGCCGTGGGCGGCGACGGCATCGCCGGCGGCATCGGCGGCGCGCTCAGCGGCACCGGCACCGTCCTGGGCCTCGTGCCCGCCGGACGCGGCAACGACTTCGCCCGCGCGCTGCGTCTGCCGGCCGAACCCGAGGCGCTGGCGGACATCCTGCTGCACGCCGAGCCCCGGCCCGTCGACACCATCGAGGTGGAGTCGGCCGCCCACCCTCGCACGGTGGTGCTGGGCAGCGTGTACGCCGGTGTCGACGCGGAGGCCAACCGGCACGCCAACAACGCCCGGCTGCTGCGCGGCGCCGCCTCCTACTACGCGGGCGGACTGCGCGCCGTCACCTCCTGGCGGCCCGCCGACTACCGGGTCACCGTCGACGGCGCGGAGCACACCCACCGCGGCTACACCGTCGTGGCCGCCAACTCCCCTTATTACGGCTCGGGCCGGCTCATCGCCCCCGGTGCGCGGGTGGACGACGGGCTGCTCGACATCGTGCTGATCCGCGAGGCCCCGCGCCGGCTGTTCTTCGCCCTGATGAACGAACTGCGGACCGGCGCCCACGTCCGCCGCCCCGAGGTACGGGTGCTGCGCGGCCGGGAGCTGCGCATCGAGGCAGGCCGGCCCGTCCCCTACGGCGCCGACGGCGAGGTGGAGGCCACCCTGCCGGTCACCCTGCGGATCCGCCCCGCCGACCTGCCGGTCCTGTACTGACTCGCGCCCGCCAACTTGCCTGTGTCTTCCGGGGATTCACGGGGCATCACCCGCTCGTACCCGGGTAGGCGGAAGGTGCCTGGGAGGGGTGGTGGACCGATGACAGCGGAGCGGGCCGAGGGTGTGGTGCGGGCGGTCGTCGTGCACGACGGGCGGCTGCTGCTGATCCCGGAGAAGGACGGCTGGGGGCTCCCCTCGGGCACCCCGCAGCCGGCCGAGACACCCCAGGCCACCGCGGCGCGGGTCGTCTACGAGCTCACCGGCTACCTGGTCGACGGCACCGAGGCGTTGGACCCGGGGGACGGCGACGGCGGGACGGCCGTCCTGTGCCGGCTGCTGACCGACTCGCCGTCCGACGGCGGCCGGCTCACCCCGGACCACCTGCGCTGGTCAACGGCGGAGGAGACCACCGACATCTCCCTGCCGGCCCCCGTACGCCACTACCTCCAGGGCCACACACCCCCCATCTGAGCCCACGGCCCTGAGACCCGATGGTCCAACCCCCCTCCGACACGGCCCAAGGCCTCTCCGACCACGCCCGCCGGGCCGCTCCGCCCCCTCCCTCCGCTTGCGGTGCCGTCCGGCGGGGGGTTCAGTGAGGTAGGGACCCCTCGTGGGTCCCTCGCGTTGCCGACAGCGCGGATTGCCCTCGCGGACGCCGCTCGCGGAGATGCGCCGCGGACGGGCCGGCCCCCCACGCGCGCCAGGAGCTGTCATGTCGATGTCGTTCGGTGCACCGTTCGGTTCGTCGGACCCCTTCAGCGAGCTGCTGAACCGGTTCTTCGGTATGTCGCCGGCGTCATCGCCCCCGGCGGTGCAGCGCGTACCGATCGGACGGCTGCTGACCGAGTCCGCGCAGGAACTGCTCAACCTGGCCGCGCAGCGAGCCGCCGAGGACGGCACCCCCGACCTGGACACCGAACACCTGCTGTGGGCGGCCACCCGGGTCGAACCGTCGCGCCGGCTGCTCTCCCGGGCGGGCGTGGAGCCCGACGCGCTCGCCGCCGAGCTGGCCAAGGTGCTGCCCCGCGAGTCCGGCACGCCCTCCGCGCAACCGGGCCTGACGCCCGCGGCCAAGCGCACGCTGCGCGCCGCCTACGTCCGGTCGCAGGCCGCCGGTGTGTCCTACATCGGCCCCGAGCACATCCTCGGCGCCCTGATCGGCGACAGCGACACCGGTGCCGCCCGGCTGCTGCGGGCGGAGGGCCTGGACCCGGGGCGGCTGGCCGGCCTCACCGAACAGACGGCACCGCGCCCCGAGGCGGCCCCCGCCGAGCGCGGCCGGCCGGCCACCACCCTGGACGAGTTCGGCCGCGACCTGACCGAGGAGGCCAAGGCCGGCAGGCTGGACCCGGTCGTCGGGCGGGCCGAGGAGATCGAGCAGACGGTGGAGATCCTCTCGCGGCGCTCCAAGAACAACCCCGTGCTGATCGGCGAACCGGGCGTCGGCAAGACCGCGATCGTGGAGGGGCTCGCCCAGCGCATCGTCGCCGGCGAGGTCCCCGACACCCTGAAGGACAAGCGGGTCGTCGTACTGGACCTGTCGGGCATGGTCGCGGGCGCCCAGTACCGGGGGCAGTTCGAGGAGCGGCTGAAGAAGGTCATCGAGGACGTCCAGGCGGCCGGCGGCGACATCATCCTGTTCATCGACGAACTGCACACGGTGGTCGGCGCCGGCGCCACCGGCGAGGGTGCCATGGACGCGGGCAACATGCTCAAGCCGGCCCTCGCCCGCGGCGAACTGCACGTCGTGGGCGCCACGACCATCGACGAGTACCGCAGGTACATCGAGAAGGACGCCGCCCTGGAACGCCGCTTCCAGCCGGTGCTGGTCCCGGAACCCACCGTCGAGGAGACCGTGCAGATCCTCGAAGGACTGCGTGACGCCTACGAGGCACACCATCAAGTCCGCTTCGAGGACGGTGCGTTGACCGCCGCTGCCGAGCTCTCCGACCGGTATGTCAGCGACCGCTTCCTGCCCGACAAGGCCATCGACGTGATGGACCAGGCCGGCGCCCGGGTACGGCTGCGCGGCACCGGGCGCTCCACCGAGATCGTCAGCCGCGAGGACCGCATCGCCAAGCTGCGCCGGGAACTCGACCAGGCCGTGTCCGCCGAGGACTTCGAGAAGGCGTCGGAGATCAAGCGGCAGATCGCCGAGGTGGAGGGCGAACTCGCCGGCATCGAGGAGCGCCGCGAGGGCGTCGTCTCCGTGACGGCCTCCGACATCGCCGACATCGTCTCCCGCCGCACCGGCATCCCGGTCTCCCAGCTCACCGCCGGCGAGAAGGAGAAGCTGCTGCGCCTCGAAGAGGAGATGCACGAGCGGATCGTCGGCCAGGACGAGGCCGTCACCGCCGTCTCCCAGGCCGTGCGCCGCAACCGCGCCGGCATGGGCGACCCGAACCGCCCCGTGGGCTCGTTCCTCTTCCTCGGCCCGACCGGTGTCGGCAAGACCGAACTCGCCAAGACCCTCGCCGCCCTGCTGTTCGGCAGCGCCGACCGCATGATCCGTTTCGACATGAGCGAGTTCCAGGAGAAGCACACCGTCGCCCGGCTGGTCGGCGCGCCCCCCGGATACGTCGGCTACGAGGAGGCGGGCCAGCTCACCGAGAAGGTCCGCCGCCAGCCCTACAGCGTGGTGCTCTTCGACGAGGTGGAGAAGGCCCATCCCGACATCTTCAACACCCTGCTGCAGATCCTGGACGACGGGCGGCTGACCGACGCCCAGGGCCGCACCGTCGACTTCCGGCACTGCGTCGTCATCATGACGTCCAACATCGGCGCGCACCGCATCCTGGAGCACAAGGGCGATGTGTCCGATCTCAGGGGCGAGTTGATGGACGACCTGCGCGCCCGGTTCCTGCCGGAGTTCCTCAACCGGATCGACGACATCATCATCTTCCACGGCCTCACCGAGGACGACCTGGGCCGGATCGTGGACCACCTGCTCGACCAGAGCAAGCACAAGGTGCGCGCCCAGGGCCTGGATCTGGAGGTCACCGAGAGCGCCAAGAAGCTGCTCATCGCCCACGGCCACCAGCCGGAGTTCGGGGCCCGCCCGCTGCGCCGTACCATCCAGGCGGAGCTGGACAACCGCATCGCCACCCTCCTGCTCGGCGACGAGGCCGGACCCGGGGACACCATCGTCGCCGACGTGCGGGACGACTCGCTGCACTGCTCGGTGCGCCGCGGTGCCCCACAGGAACCCGCCGGCTCCGCCCCGGCACCGGCCGGGTGACGGCCGGGGACCTGTCAGGACGTCAGGAGGACGTGGGCTCGCCGATCGAGACCAGGACCGCCGTCGCCGGCCCGTCCGGGGTGTCGTAGCGCACGGTGTCCCCGGGCCGGCGGCCGAGCAGGGCCCGGCCGAGCGGGCTGTCGGCGGTGACCAGCGTCTGGTCCAGCGCCTCGGCCACCTCGCCGATCCGCAGCGTCTCCGTCTCGCCGTCCGGGAAGCGGACGGTCACCGTGCTGCCCACGCCCACCACGTCGGTCGGGGCGGGGCCGGCCGACGCGGCCTCGCGCAGCCGCTCGGTGATGTCCTCGATACGGCGGTCCAGGCGCCCCAGTTGATCGGCCCGCCGCAACTGGTCGGCCTGGTCGGCCTGGTCGCCGGCCGACGCGGAGGATTCCCGGAGCGTTCCGGCGACCAGCCGGCGTTCGTCCCGCAGGTCGGCCAGCTCCTGCTCCAGCGCACGGCGGGCCTGTGCGCTGATCGGCTCCGGGTCACCGGTCATGACGTCTGCTCCTCTGCGGGACGGGTAACCGGAAGAAAGAGTCCGGCGTTCCGCATCATAAGCGGATCAATCGCTCCCAGAGTGTACGAAGGGACATACCGGGTTAGTGTGCTGCTGTTCCGTCTCCGGGCCGAAGCCGGCCCCCCGGAAGGCGCGGAGGGAGGTGCCCCATGTCCTCGAAGCGACGCCGCAAGAAGAAGTCACGCCGCAACCACCCCGCCAACCACGGGCGGCGCCCGCAGTCCTGACGCCCCCGGCGGTCCCTCACTCCTCCAGGGCGTCACGGACGCTCGGGTAACAGGCGATCAGCGGGGTGAGGCCGACGATCTCCAGGGTGCGCAGGACGGACCCGCGGACGCCCGCCAGCCGTAGCCAGCCCGCCGGCTGATGGGCCTGGTGTCCGGCGATGAGGACGTTGATACCGCTGGAGTCCATGAACGGCACACCGCTGAGATCCGCGACCGTGCGGGCCCCCGCCGCGGGGTCCGCCGGGGTGAGGGCGTCCCGGAGCACGCCCGAGGTGTGGTGGTCGATCTCGCCGGTCACCGTGACGACGGTGACCCCGTCGATGGTGGACCGGAGGACGGACAGCCGCTCCGGTCCCGCCTGCTCGTTCATCTGCGCCGTGTCCGCCACGCGTTTCCTCGTCTCGCTCGCCGATCCGGGGCCCGGTCCCGGGCCTTCCCCGCCGGGGTCCGCCGCCGGCCTTTCTCACCGGCCTTACCGGGCCGTGCCCCGCGCATTCCTCAGCGGGCGGCTGCCCCGGATCGCACGGAAGATGCCGACCGAGCGTGCCGCGCTCCGGCGCGTGTCCGCCCACCGGCTCACCACGGCAGGACATCTCGACAAGTCGATACCGTATGCCGGAAAATGCGTACCGCACTACGGAATCGTGGGGGATTGATGAGGGGGCGGAACGTGCGGTGGTCGGACGGTGTCCGGTGGGGGCGTCGAGGGCGGGGCGGGGGCTCGGGACGGTGGCTGGCGCGTGGACCGGCCCAGGTGATGTTCCTCGCCGACGCGCGGACCGGCGCGGTCTTCTGCCTCGCCCTGGCCACGGCCGACTGGCGCTACGGCGGCTACGCCCTGGGCGGTGCCGCCCTGGGCACCGGTACGGCACGGCTGCTGCACGTCGCCCGGGACCGGGTGGAGCAGGGACTGGAGGGGTACAACTCCTGCCTCGTCGCCCTGTGGTGCGCGGTGTTCCTGGGCGCGGGCCGGCTGTCCACGGCGCTGCTCGCCGCCGCGGCCGGCGTGGTGACCGCGGTCGCCACCGCCGCCGTGGTCCGGCTGCTGCACGGGTTGCGGCTGCCGCCGCTCACCCTGCCGTACTGCCTGCTGGCGAGTGCGGTCACCATCGCCGCACCCGCCTTCCGGCGCGTCCGGCCGCACGACGCCGGCCTCGCCGCGCTGCCCGGCCCGGCCACGGGACCGACCGCGCCGCACTGGGAGGACCTGTGGCGGGCCTTCTTCCGTAACATCTCCCAGGTCTTCTTCCTGGACCAGTGGTACGCCGGGGCGCTGCTGCTCCTGGGGCTGTTCCTGGCCGACCGGGTGGTGGGCCTGCTGGCCTGCGCCGGCAGCGTCACGGGCATCCTGACCGCGTGGGCGCTCGGCGCACCGGCGGCCGGCATCGCCGACGGCACGCTGGGCTGCAACGCGGTGCTCGTCGCCGTCGCCCTGTGCGGCGTGTTCCTCGCGGCGACCCGGGCCACCCTGCTGTACGCGCTGCTCGGCGCCGCGACGGCGACCGCCGTGACCCCGGCCGTCGCCCATCTGCTCGCCCCCTCCGGCGGCCGGGCGTTCACCTGGCCGTTCGTGCTGACGACCCTCTGCTTCCTGGCCGCCGCCCGCTCCTTCCCCCGGCTGACCGGCCGGCCCCCCGCCCCGGACGAGGTGCGCCCGCAGCTGCCCGGCGCGACGGCGCGGGCCGCGTAGACCGCCGGGCGGCGGAGCCGACCGCCCGGACCATGCCCGTGCACTCCCCGCTGCCCAGCCGGACCGGGCGCCGGGGTGCGCCGCTCACCACCGGCTCCGGCGCCAGGCCCAGGGCAACCGAGCCCGCCGCGCGGATCGCGGTGACCGTACGGAACGGCACCGGTATCACCGGCCGTGCCCGGCCCCTCGCCGACGCCCTCACCGGCCGGGACTTCCGCTCCGCCACCACCGGCAACGCGCCCGGCCCCTGCAAGACGGTCACGCTCGACGGCGTCGCCATGACCCCGGCCCGGGCATGCGCCACGGCCAGTGCCGGGCCCGACTCCGGCGGCTGACCCGCCCGGCCGGCCGGCCGCCGTGCCCGACCCTGCGCCAGCGGGCCTCGCACCAGCAGAAGAGGCCGAACGCGGCCAGCCCCAGCGCGACCAGCGCGAGCAGCCACGGTCCGGCCGGCAGATCCCGGAAGGCGCGCAGCGTGTCGTCCACGCCCTTCGCCTGCCCCGGCTGATGACGCACGGCCGCGACGACGGCGAAAACACCGGCCGCCGCGAACACGATCCCGCGAGCCGCGCCCCCGGTCACCCCGAGGGCCCCGACCACCCGCCGGGTCCGCCCGGACAGCGCCTGGGCCCGCAGATCCTTCAGGAACTTCCGGCGTACGGCCCGCACCGAGATCCACAGCCCGGCGACCACCACGCCGGCCCCGGCGAGGCCGAGCAGCCACTGCCCGCCGGGCCACTCCAGCACCCGGGCGGTCACATCGTCGGTCTGCCGGTCGGACGAGCCGCTGCCGCTGCCCCGGTCCCCGGCCGCGTAGGCGAGCACCGAGTAGGAGACGAAACCGTAGAACAGGAACCGGAACAGGGCCGCCGCCCGCCGGGAGACCTTGGAGCCGTCGGGGCCCGTCGTGCCGAACACCGCCTCCGACAGCTGCCATACGGCCAGCCCGGCCAGCGCGGCGCCCACGATCCACAGCAGTGCCACCCCGAACGGCCGCCCGGCCAGCTCGCCGAGCGCGCCGCCCCGGTCGGCCTGCCGCTCGCCGCCGGCGCCGCCCAGGGCGATCCGCAGCGCGATCACCGCGACCAGTACGTAGAGCAGGCCGCGCGCCGCGAAACCGGCCCGGGCCGCCACGGCCATGGGTCTGCTGTCCGCGGCCCGGGCCGAAGAGCGTAGTACGTCCATACACCGCCGGTGCCCCCGCGTCCCGCCCCGACACCTGCCCGGGCGGGCCGCTCAGCGCGGTGCGGCGCCGGTACCGCCTACGGGACGCCGTCGCCGGCCCGCCAGGTCTCCGCCGAGCAGCACCACACCGGCACCCGCGGTCAGCAGCCCGCCGGCGAGGAAGACGCCCCGCGGGCCGGCGTGCGGCAGGAGCAGCGCCCCCAGCGCGGCGCCCGCCGCGATCCCGGCGTTGTAGCAGCCGGAGTTCGCCGCGAGCGCGAGGTCCGTACGGCCCGGGGCACAGTGCAGCATCGCGTTCTGGGCGGCCATGAACACCGGACCGAGCGCCCCGCCGGTCAGCACCAGGAACAGCACCGCCGCCGCGGGCCGGTCACCGGCCGCGTACAGGCCGAGCATGCCCACGGTCTGCACGGTCACGGCGGCGGTGAGCGCCGCGCGCGGGAAGCGGTCCAGCGCCACGGCGGTGACGCCCACCCCGGCCAGGCACGCGGTACCGAAGACCGAGAGCAGCACACTGACCGTGTCCGGGGTGAAACCGCTCACCCGGTCCAGGAACGCCACGATGTACGTGTATCCCGCGAAGGCGCCGGTGGCGGAGAGGAACCCCGCCGCCAGCACGGCCCTGAACCGGCGGGCGTCGGGCCCGGCCGCGTACGCGGCGGGCTCCTCCTCCGGGGGCGAGGCCGGCAGCAGGGCGGCGATCGTCACCAGGCAGAGCAGACCCGGCACGGCCGGCAGCGCGAACGGCAGCCGCCAGCCGCTCAGCCGGCCCAGCCAGGTCGCGGCCGGAACGCCGAGCACCAAGGCGAGCGAGCCGGCCACGGACAGCGCCCCTACCACCCGCCCGCGCACCTCCGGCGCGAACAGGCCCACCGCCACGGGTCCCATCACGGCCCAGAACAGTGCCTGCGCCAGGGCGGCCAGCAGCCGCCCGGCGAGCAGGATGCCGTACGAGCCGGCCAGCGCCGACACCAGGCTGGAGACCACCAGCGCGGCCAGCAGCCCGGCGAGCACATGGCGCCGGGGCACCGCCCGCAGGACATGGGCGAGCGGCACGGAGGCCACGGCCACCGCCAGGCCGTACCCGGTGACCAGGAGACCGGCCGCCGGTACGGACACCCGCAGGCTCGCGGCGACGGGCTCCAGCAGGCCGACCGGCAGGCTCTCCACCGTGTTGAGGGTGAAGGCGGCCACCATCAGGGCCGCGAGCACGGCCGCCCGGCGCCAGGCAGCCGGCCGCGCCGCGACCCCGCGCGCCGCGTCCGCCCCGGCCCCTCGTGGCTCTCGCATGGCACCGTCCATGGCAGAACCCCACCGTGCCCACCCGCCCCACCGCAACCGAATTCACCCGCCGCCGGGCTCGCCCCCAACGGCCGTCGGCCGCCCAGATGTTGACCCAGCGTGCGGTACAGTACGTACTGTTCGGTTTGGTTTCCGGCCGGGGAGGGTGTGTGGCTCAGCAGGACCGGGCTGTCCGGACCCGGAGTGCCGTGCTGCGGGCCGCGGCGGCGGTCTTCGCCGAGCGCGGATACGCGGCCGCCACCATCTCGGAGATCCTCAAGCGGGCCGGTGTCACCAAGGGCGCCCTGTACTTCCACTTCGACTCCAAGGCGGCCCTCGCACAAGGGGTGTTGCAGGAGCAGTTGACGCCCGAGCACCACCTGCCCCGCGACCTGAAGTTACAGGAGTGGGTGGACGCGGGCATGACCCTGGCCAGGCGGCTGCCCCGGGAACCCTTCCTGCTCGCCGGCGTCCGGATCTCCGCCGACCGGCCCGGCCGTGACGTGCTCGGCAGCGCCTGGCCGGCCTGGGCACGGCTGACCTCGCACGCGCTCACCGAGGCCAAGATGCGGGGCGAGGTGCTGCCGCACGTGGTGCCCGAGAAGACGGCCCAGGTGTTCCTCGGCGCCTGGGTGGGCGCGCAGTTCGTCTCGCAGACCCTCGCCGGCTGGGCGGACCTGGACGACCGCACGGCGGCGCTGTACAGCCACCTCCTCGCCGCGATCGCGGCCCCACCCGTCCTCACCCGGCTCGACACCGCCCCGGACCGCGGCGCCCGGGTGATCGCCGAGGCCCGGCAGCGGTCCGGGGACCTGTCGTGCATCGCCTGCTGACCCGGCCGTAGGACCGCCCGGCAAACCGTACGGGTGGTTTGCTCCGGGGCCCGGCCCGGCACGCCCGTCACACGGGCCCGGAGAGGAATCCCTCCAGCATCTCGCGCAGCACCTCGGGCCGTTCCATGTGCAGATCGTGCCCGGTGCCGGGGACACTCACCGCCACGGTCGGCGCTCGCTCCGCGAGCATCGCGTCGATGTCCGGCCCGGGGATCAGGCTCGACCGGGCGAACACGGCCAGGGTGGGACAGCCGACCCGCCGCCACGCGGGCAGGGAGGACCGCCGGGCGGTCTCCGCCAGCGCGGCGACCATCACGTCCCGGTCGAACCGGGGTCGCCAGCCGTCCTCGTGTCGCTCCAGGCCGGCTGCCCAGCCCTCGCCCACCGGGCCGCCGCCGAAGAAGGCGACCGCCGCCGCTCGGGAGCGGAACGGCACCGGCCACGAGTCCAGCCACGCGCCGATGGTCGCGGGAGCGCGGGGATCGGCGGCGCGGGGTGCGGCCTCGACGAGCACGAGTGCCCGGACCAGCGCGGGGTGGGCGGCGGCGGTCAGCAGTGCCGTGTGACCGCCCAGCGACTGCCCGACCAGCACGGGCCGGTCCAGCCCCAGCCGCGCGGCGACCGCCACCACGTCCGCCACGAAGGCCGCGGGCGAGACATCGCCGGGGTGCCGCTCGCTGGCCCCGTGCCCGCGCTGGTCGACCGCGACCACCCGGTGACGCCCCGACAGCCTCTCCGCCAGGGCGTCCCACTCACCGGCGTGGCCGGCCAGCCCGTGCAGCAGCACCACGGCGGGCCCCCGACCGCCCCCGTCACGGCAGACCAGCCGGACCCCGTCCCGGACCACCACCCGCTCCGACCACTCCACAAACCGGCTCCCTCATCACCGTCGTTCGCCGTTCCCGACCGGGCGATGCTAGCGGCCGAGCGGGCGGCGGCCGAGACGATGGACGTCGTACGCGGCGAGCAGCAATCCACTGTCCGCATCGGTACGAGCGTGGGGCTCGGGCCGCGTCTGGACGGAGCGCTCACCGCGCTGTCGGAGCAAGCGCCATGGTTGCTCGTCGAACTGGTCAGCGGCCCCACGACGACCCGGATGCGGCAGGTGCGTGACGGGTACCTGCACGCCACGTTCGTGCGCGGCGCCGACCGCGCCCCGGGCCTCGAACTGCTGTCCCAGGCCGCCGTGCAGCCCGTGCACCGGATCGCTTTCCGGCCCTTCGCCGACCGGGCCAGGGTGCCGTCCCTGCCGACCTACCTGGCGACGCGCCCCGACCCGCCGTCCCGTCGGCTCACGGCCCTGCTTCAGGCGTGCAACCAACAGGCAGAGCAGACCGACACGGGCTCAAGGAGGCGCACTTCCAGGACGGCGGCCGTCGCGCCGGCTCCTTGGAAGAGGTCCGCCTCACGGACATCGAGTGGCTTGAGTTCGAGCTGCAGCAGCCGCGTCCCCGAACCATCCGCGGGCCTCTGTGACTGAGCGCTTCAGCCGGCGAGTGAGGGTTCGGGCCGGCGGGCTTGCTCACCCGGCCGACTGAAGCGCCCGCGAGCCGGTCCCGCGTCAGCCGAGCCCGACCAGCTCTGCGATCGTTCCGCCGAGTACCCGGTCGCGTATCTCGCCGGGGCTGGTAACTCGTTCCACCAAGGCCCGGGTGAGGACCGGGTCTCCGTACGGTGCGTCCGAGCCGAACAGGGTCCGGTCCGGGATCTCCTTGATGGCCAGCCGGACTGCGAAGACGATGTTGGCCGTCGACAGCTCCAGGTACATGTTCGGGGTGTTCCGCACCAGTTCGACGGCCTGCATCCAGTGCCGGCCTCCCAGCTGGCTGACCACCAGCGGGACGCCCGAGTACCGGCCGGCCAGCGCGGCCAGCGTCGCCAGGTCCTCCGCGGTGGTCGGCGCGAATCCGTGCACGACCACGGGCAACCGCCCCTGGTCGGCCGCTGCCCGGAGCACCGGTTCGATCAGCCCTGCTCCTCCCGGCGGCGGCGTCAGCTCCCCGATCCCGCGCAGTCCACGGCCGATCACCTCCTGTTCCACGATCGCGGCTGTCTCCTCCGGCCCCAGACCCAGCGGCACCGACAAGAACCCGATGAACCGCTCCGGCTGCGCGGCGAGCGCGGCGTCCAGCTCCCGCCACGCCCCCCGGTACGCCTCGACCGTGCCGGCCCGGCCTCCGAGCGCCTTCTCCAGGACGGCCATCTCCCGGCGCAGTGCGGCCAGGTCGTGGGCGCGCTCCGGGTGCGGCCGGGTGGCGAACAGGACGGCGCGGTCGACTCCGGCTTCGTCCAGCAGCCCCACATGCACCTCGACCGGATCGTGGACATGACTGTGCGCGTCAATGATCACTGATTCGTTCCCTCCGTCTCGACCGATCCGGAATTCGGCCGGTCAAGGCACTGTTGCTCCTTGACACCGTTGGAAGGTCAAGTCGAAAGGGGCGGTCGGTGCTGATCGGGGAGCTGTCACGCCGGACCGGAGTCAGCGAGCGGCTGTTGCGCTATTACGAGCGGAGGGAACTGATCCACGCCGACCGCCGTGCCAATGGCTACCGCGAGTACGACGACCAGACAGTGGAGACAGTGCGCTGGGTCCGCGCCCTGCTCGCCGTCGGCCTGCCCACCCGCGTCATCCGCCAGGTCCTGCCCTGCACTGACGACGCGACGACGCTTCTGCCCTGTCCCGGTGTCCTCACCAGCCTGCGCGACCAGTTGAACATCCTCGACCAGCGTGCCGACGACTTGGAGACCGCCCGTAGTCTGCTCCGCCAGACGATCGCTGCCATCGAGAACACGCCTGATCGGGCTCCGGCGCCGGGTGCCCGAACTCCGCGGAGCTCGCCCACCGGGGAGTGACGCTCGCGCCGTCGACCGTTGAGGACACGATGGAGAAGAACATCGACACCGTGACGGAATGGTCCGGGATCCAGGTACGTTCCGCCTGGTGGTACTTCGACGCCTCCGCCCTGGCACCCGGCACCTCACCAGGCGCCCGTCCGGCTCACGGCTGTCCGCCGCGCTCCAGGGGGATGCACTCGCCGGCCTCCACCGCCACCGGCAGCCGGTTCCCGCCGGGCGGGAGGGGCAGGTCTCCAGGTCGGTGTAGGCGCACGGCAGGTTCCCGGCGCGGTCGAAGTCGAGCGTGACCGTGCCATCGGCGCCGGGCGCGTCGATGTACAACGAGCGGTTCGCCGCGTACGTCGTCATGCCCGAGGTGGCGTCCGTGAACAGCACCATGAGGCCGCCGGGACCCCTGCCGTTGAACGGTGAGCCGGTGCCACGCGCCGGCCGGCTCGACTCGGCCTTGCCGGGGGAGTCGTAGACGTGCTCCAGGCCCTCGTCGGCGGCACCGACGGTGACCGGCCGCGGTGCGTCGTCGAACCGGGCCGCTTCCGGGCCCAGCCAGTGCGGGCCGTTCATCCCGGCCACGGCACCGCATGTCGGGGGCATATACCGGTGGTTGGACCGTTCTGCCGCGCGCTTGGGCCTGCCGATGAGGGGAAGTGCGGGACCGGTCATTAGGATGTGACACCAAGACAACCATGCGACCGGCCCGTTCGACGCGTGCCGGTCGGGGTCGCCGATGCCAGGGTCCGCTCCCCGGGCTGCGGTGATCTTCCTTCCCAGGAGGACCCTCCGCATGTTCCGACGAATAGGCAACGCCGTCGTCCGTCATCCCATTTGGACGATCGTGGCGTGGCTGATCGCCGCGGTGGCGATAGTCGCCACCGCACCGAGCCTGCCCTCGAACAGTGACGAGAGCAGTTTCCTACCCAAGAGTTACGAGTCCATCAAAGCGGCGGACATCCAGCAGAAGGCGTTCCCCAGCGCCTTCACCCCGTCCGCGATCGCGCTCTACCAGCGCACCGACGGCGGCAAGCTCACCGCCGCCGACCAGAAGGATGTCGCCCGGATCACCACCGAGCTGGGCAAGAAGCACATCGACCAGGTGCAGAAGGTCGTCCCCGGCCCGCCGTCGAAGGACGGCAAGTACACCATGACCCTGGTGCAGATGGACAGCAAGAACGCCGGTCAGCCCAAACAGGCAGACGCGGCGAAGGAGTTGCGCGAACAGGCCAAGGAACTGGCCAAGGGCACGCAACTCGACGTCAAGCTCGGCGGTTCCGCGGCGCAGGCACTCGACCAGCAGGACTCGTCCAAGCGCGGCGAGGCGTTGATCGGTATCGGCACCTTCGTCATCATCCTGGTGACCCTGCTGATCATCTTCCGGGCGCCGATCCTCGCCGTACTGCCCCTGGTGCTGATCGGCCTGGTGTCCGCCGTCGCCAACGGCCTGATCGCCTACGCCACCAAGCTGTTCGGCCTTGAGGCCAACAGCTCGATCTCCTCGATCCTCATCGTCGTACTCTTCGGCGTCGGCACCGACTACTTCCTGTTCCTGATATTCCGCTACCGAGAGAGCCTGCGTGCCGGGGACGAACCCAAGCAGGCCATGATCAACGCGGTGGACCGGGTCGGCGAGGCCATCGCCTCGGCGGCCGGAGCGGTCATCATCGCCTTCCTCGCCCTGGTGCTGTCCACGCTGGGCTTCCTGAAGCAGATGGGCCCGGCGCTCGCCATCGCGGTCGGCGCCACCCTGGTCGCCGGCCTGACCCTGATCCCCGCCGTGGTCTCGCTGATCGGGCCCAAGGTCTTCTGGCCGTCGAAGTCCTGGCAGAAGGAGCCGCAGAACGCCCGCTTCGCCGCCCTCGGCCGCGGTGTCCAGCGCCGCCCGGCGCTGACCGCCATCGTCTCCGGTCTCGTGCTGCTGGTCCTGTCCATCGGCAGCCTCGGCTACAAGGCCACCTTCGACCTGGCCTCGGGCTCCATGCCCAAGACCAAGGAGTCCATGGTCGTCCAGGACGAGATGCAGAAGGCGTACTCGGCGGGTGCGGCGGCTCCCACCGACGTCTATCTGTCCAGCACCGACGGCAAGCAGCTGGACGGGTCCCGGTTCAAGGAGTACGCGCGGAAGCTGGGTGAGGTGGACGGCGTCGCGAGCGCCCGCATGACCCAGCTCAACAAGGAGGGCACCACCGCCGACTTCACCGTCACGCTGAAGTACGAGGCGTCGACGGACGAGGCGATCGACGCCGTGGGCCGGGTCCGCGACGTCGCGCACTCGGCGGCGCCCGACGGCACCGAGGCGTTCGTCGGCGGCATGTCCTCGATCTACAAGGACATCGACGAGGCGGTCAACCACGACTACCGGACGGTCTTCCCGGTCGCCGCCATCCTCATCATGGTCATCCTGGGGCTGCTGCTGCGCAGTGTGGTCGCACCCTGGTACCTGATCGCGTCCGTGGGCCTCGGCTTCGGCGCCACCCTCGGCGCCACCGTGTGGATCTTCCAGGACTGGCAGGGCCACTCGGGTCTGATGTTCATGCTGCCGGTGATCATGTACCTCTTCGTGGTCGCGATCGGCACCGACTACAACATCCTCATGATCGCCCGGCTGCGTGAGGAGGCCCGCGAGGGCCGGGATCCGCGCGAGGCGGCGGGCATGGCCCTCCGGCATGCCGGGCCGACCGTGGCCGCCGCGGGCTTCATCCTGGCGGCGACCTTCGCCACGATGATGCTGGCGGGCAACTCGCTGCTGTCGGAGATGGGCTTCGCGGTCTCCTTCGGCATCGTGGTGGCCGCGTTCGTCATGGCGATGTTCTTCACCCCGAGCCTCACGGCCCTGATCGGCCACGCCGCCTGGTGGCCGGGCCACGGGGACCGGGCCGAGACGCCGGGGGCCGGGGCCGCCGGTTCCGGTACGGTCCGGCACGGCGAGGACCGGGACACCACCGCCCACGATCCGGCGGGCCGCCGCGGCTAGCGGCGACCACGACGGAGAGAGGAGCCCTGCCGGGCCGCTTGGCCCGGCAGGGCTTTTTTCATGCCGCTTCCCGGCCGGATGCCGTTTCCCGGCCGCTTCCCGCTTACTGCCCGGTCACCTGGCGCCGGTCCGGAGTGTGCGCACCGGTGCCGGTCGTCGTCCGGGCCGTGGCCGTCGGCCATGCGTCGTACCCTCGGCCGCCGCGGCCCGTACGGGCACCGGCGCTCGGGGGCGTTGGGCGACGAGCGGAACGCAGTGATGCGGGCGGGCGCCCGTCACACCTCCGGCGCGGCCGGGCGGACGGCGACCGCGTCGACCTCGAACAGCATGCCGGGCAGCGCGAGAGACGCCACGCCGCTCAGCGTCTGGGCCGGCAGCCGGTCCCCGAAGCGGGCGAGCAGGGCCTTGCCGAGGACTTCCAGCTTCGCGGCGTCGTGGTCGACGACGAACGTGCCGAGCCGGACGACGTGCTCGTACCCGAGCCCCTCCGCCTCCAGGGCCAGCCGCAACCGGTCGAAGGCCAGCTCGACCTGCGCGGCGAAGTCACCGGGCACCGGGGCGCCGGTGGCGTCGGAGGCGTACTGGCCCGCGATGAAGACGAGCGCGCCGGGCGCCGAGACGGCGTGGCTGTAGCCGAACGGGGTCGGGTCGTGCAGGGTGGCCGGGTTGGTGATCGTGCGCACGTCGCGGGCCATGGATGGTGCTTCCTTCCGTCGGGCACGGCCGCCCCGGGGCGGGGCACGCCGCATGCGGTACGAGGGCGGCAGTCGCCTCCCGACTCTCCAACACCCGCCGGTCACCGGCCATTCCGCCCTCCCCGAGGCTGCTTGCCGGCTCCGTTCCGGCGGTCGGCCGGCGCGGCGTGAGCGCGCGCCGCATGCACGTGTGAGCCCTGTACGCGCCCCCCGCCGCGCGAGAAGACTCGCAGTCGGCGGGCAGGTGGCCGTCGGCCGTCCGCCCGGCGTCCCGAGCCCGCGGACATCTCGCGTCCAGACCCCAGAAAGGCAGGTCGGCCACTGTGCTGTTGCGTCTGCCCACGTCCGTACCGGAAGCCCAGCAGTGCCTTGCCGACGGGGCCGTGCCGATCGGCGGGGCGACGCTCCTCTGGGCGACCTGGCAGCGCGACGGATTCCCCCAACTCGCGGTGTCGCTGCGGCAGGTGCCGGAGGCGAACGCCGTCGGGCGGGAGACTCTGGGCGGCGCCGTGCTGCTGCACCGGATCGACGCGACCGTGCCGGACGTCCTGCGGCTGGCCGCGGCCACCATCGGCACCGGGGCCGTGCGGCGGACCGCCACGGTCGGCGGCAACATCGTCGGCAGTACGCTGCGCTGCCTGCTGCCGCCCGCCCTGGTCCTGGACGCCCGGGCCACGGTCCTGGAGCCCGAGGGGGTGCGCGAGGCGGACCTGGCGGAGGTGGTCGCCAAACGTCCCGTGCTGCTCGGTCTGCGCTGGCGCACGCCCCTCGTCTCGGCCTACCGCAAGCTGCCCGCCGAGCCGGGCGGGGAGCCGCCCCTCGTCGTCGCCTCGGCCCTGCACGCCGAGGACGGTGAGCGGCGCCGCCTGCGTGTCGCCGTACGGGACGGCTACGACGTGCTCACCGGCACCACCCGGTGCGACACCGGCGCCGAGGACGCCCTCGACGCCCTGCGCGGCACGGCCCTCGGCGACCTGCCGGACACCGCGTGGGAGGCCGTCCGCCCGCAGGTCACCGGCCTGCTGGAGGGCGGCGGGCAGCACTGAGGGCCGCCCCCGGGAGGCTCGGCGCCGGGCCGGCGGCGTGTCACAGTGGCGATATGGCGACACAGGCGGACCTGGCGGTACTGGTCGGGCTGCAGGCCTCCGGGAAGTCCACGTTCTACGCGCGGTGCCTGTCCGGCCGGTACGAGCTGGTCGGCAAGGACCTGTTCCCGCGCGGGGCGAGGAACAAGCAGGCCCGGCAGATGCGGCTGGTCACGGAGCACCTGGCGGCGGGCCGGCCCGTGGCCGTGGACAACACCAACCCGTCGCCGCGGGAGTGGGCGCCGCTGGTGGCGGCGGCGCGGGCCCACGGGGCCACCGTCACGGCGTACTGGTTCCCGCCTGACGTGCCGGGCTCCCTGCGCCGCAACGCCGCCCGCGAGGGCCGCGGCCGGGTCCCCGACGTCGGCGTCCTGGCCACCCTCGAGCGGCTGCGCAGACCCTCGGTGGCGGACGGGTTCGACGCGGTGCATGAGGTGCGGTTCGACGGACGGGGCGGCTTCGAGATACGACCCTGAGCCGGCCGGAAGATCATCCGCCGCGGAGCGTGTGGCGTCCGGCCGCCCAGAGCGGCCGGGCGCGGAAAGCACAAGATCGGTACGGGCTTCCGGTTCCGGCGGCCGGCGGGTACCCCTGGAACCGGAAGGGGGCGGCCTCGGCCGGGGGCCGCCCGCGAGGAAGGAGCCCAGCCGTGGACGGATGGTATGTGGACGACCGCTGCACGAACTGCGATGTGGCCCGGCAGTTCGCGCCCGAGCTGATCGACGAGGCCGACGGGAAGTCCCGGATCCTGCGCGCCCCCGCCGACGAGGCGGAGAACCGGCGCCTGCACGCGGCGGTCTTCGCCTGCCACACCCGCTCGATCCGGCCGGCGACCGGCCGCGTGGACCCGTCGCTGGACCCGTTCCCGCTGGCCCTGGACGACGGCGTGCTGATCTGCGGCCACAACTCGACGCACACCGCCGGCGCCAACTCGTACCTGCTGCTGCGGCCGTCCGGCACCCGGATGATGATCGACACCCCGCGCTGGAGCAGTGCACTCGCCGAACGCTGGACGGCCGGCGGCCCCGTCACCGATGTGCTGCTCACCCACCGCGACCACGCCGCGCACGGCCGCCGCTACGCCGACCACTTCGGCGCCCGGCTGTGGATCCACGAAGGAGACCTGGACGCGGCGCCGGACGCGGACCAGGTGATCCGCGGCCTGGAGCCACAGGAGATCGCCGAAGGCGTCACCGTCCACCCCCTGCCCGGACACACCCGGGGCAGCGTCCTGTACCTCGCCGACGACCGGTACTGCTTCAGCGGCGACAGCTTCTACTGGTCGCGGACCACCGGGGACCTGGAGGTCGCCGACAGCGTGACCTGGTACTCCATCGAGGAACTGGCCGCGTCCCTGGCCAGGACGGCGCACCGGCTGCGGTTCGAATGGGTGCTGCCGGGCCACGGCGACCGCAACCGCCTGCCGGCCGACGAGATGTCCCGCCGCCTGCGCGCCCTGACGGATCGCACCCGCCTGCTGCGGCCCCGGCCGGTCGACTTCAGGGCGCTGCGCTGGTGAGCGGCAGGAGCATCCGTGACGCCGAACCTGCCGGGCCGTCGAGGGATGAGACCCGATGGCCCGGCAGATGGCGATTCATGAGCGGTGCGGCGCGGTGGTCAGCGCCATTCGGCCGGGAGACCGCTCAGCTGCTCCAGGATGTCCCACTGCGCCGGCCTCGCCTCGGGCACGGCCCAGGGCGCTCCGATGCCCACCCAGTAGCCGCGCAATGTGCGGATCTCCCGAAGCTTCCGGAGATCGCCGGGCGTGCCGAGGTCGCCGATCCCCGACTCGGTGCCGCAGCAAGGACAGACGGTCTCGGTCGGCTCGCCGTCGCTCCAGAACGTCGGCCCTTCGAACCCGCAGATCCGGCACACGGTCTCGGTGCCCAGTGAAACGTGGTCCGACCTGCTGCCGATCTGCCGCGCACGGTCGATGGGCGGCGGCGTTGGCGTGCGCCACTTGGAAGGGATGTTCCCGACCTGCCCGAGCAGGTCCCAGTCTCGGGGCTTGTTCCAGGGGGCGCACCACTGGGCGCCGGTTCCGAGCCATAGGCCGCGAGAGTGATGAAGACCTTCGACCCCCCTCCACGAGCCCGGCTCCGCGCCGAAGTCGGCGATACCTGACTCGTTCCCGCAGCTGTCGCAGATGGCGGCCGTGGGCCAGCCGTCCTCCCAGAACCGCTCCTTGTCGAACCCGCAGATCCGGCAGAAGTCCTCGATGGCTTCGCCGTAGACCTTGGTCTGTGGTTGTGTCCCCACCCTCACTCCTGTGCTTGGCCCCCTGCTGGTTCCCCATCTTGCCGTACTCGACCTGCCCGTCGACCCGTTGGGGCGCCGCCCGGCCGTGGTCTCCCCGTGCTCACCACCACGCACGGAACGGCCGCGGCCGAAAAGCTGACGCAGGAACAGCTCTGCGCGCTGTCCCGCTACGAAAGCGTGATGGCCCTGGACACCCGCCTGCACGAGACGATCCGGGCCGTCAACCGGAGCCGCCACCAGGACAGTCCCAGCACATCGCCTTCGGCCGCGAACTGGTCTCGGCCCTCTTCACCGAGGTCGAGAAGAACTCGACCGAGCAGGAACCGGCCGACGTGGCGGCCTACATCAAGCGGTACATGACGTACAGCTTCGAGTCGCTCCCACCACGCGGTTCGACCTGGGCACCGGCGACGCGCTGGTCGTCCTGTCACCGGACGAGACCGACCTCCTCAGGGAACTGGACGCCGCTTTCTTCGGCTGGGGATGTGCGCGGGGCGCCCGCGAGATCCTCCCGCCGCCGGTCTACCCGGTCGGGGCCCTGGAGAAGTTCGGCGTCTGCACGAACTTCCCCCACCTCGCCCTGGTGGGAACCGGCCTCGACCTCGACACGGGCTCCGCCAAGCCCTCGGAGGGCCGGTTCGCTCCCAAGACACCATCGCCCGGTTCACCGAAGAATCCTGGAGTTCTCCCGGGCTGTCCCGCGGCCTGGAGAAGGTGGCCGCGACGGACTCTGAGGTATGTGACTGACGGCCGGACGGGCGTGTACGAGGCGGTACGACGGTCAGGACAGCAGTCTCTGAGCCATCTGCCGGGCCCGCCGGAAGGGCTCGACGCTGCGCTCGCTCATCGCGGTGACCACGGCCCCGTCCATGAGCAGCGTGAACTGTTCCGCCAGCTCCGGCGCCCCGGCGTGGCCGGCGTCCGCGATCAGGCCGCGCACGTAGTCGGTCACCTTGCGCTTGTGCTCGACCGCGAGCCGGTGCACGGTGCTGCCGGGCTCCTTCGCCATCTCCGCCATGGCGTTGATGAAGGCGCAGCCACGGAACGAGCTGTCCTCCGCCCCCTCGGCCAGGGCGTCGAAGACGGCCAGGGGCGCGCCGCCGCGGGCCTCCACCCGCTCCCGCAGCCACCGCCTCCAGTGCTCGTCCCGGCGCCGCAGGACCGCGGACACCAGGTCGTCCTTGCCGTCGAAGTGCCGGTAGAGGGAGGCGCGTCCGACGCCGGAGTGGCTCAGCAGGCGCTCCAGGCCCACTCCGTTGATGCCCTCCTCGTAGAAGAGCTCATCGGCTGCCTGGAGGAGGCGGTCACGTGCGCGAGTCGGCATGTGGCCAGGGTAGTCGCCCTTGACGCTAAACGGTACCGACCGATACCGTCCGCCGAAATGGTACTGATCGGTACCGAAATCGAGGAGGGTTCATCGTGAGTAAGTCCGTTCCGGACCGGAAGAGCGGGACGCCTGGGGGGAAGACCGACGAGGGAGAGTCCGCCGCACCGTGGCGGGGAGTCCTCGTCCTGGCATTCGGTGCCTTCGCCATCGGTACGGACGAGTTCGTGCTCGCCGGTGTCCTGCCGGAGTTAAGCGATTCCCTGTCCGTGGGCATCACCACCGCCGGGCAGGTGGTCACCGTGTTCGCGCTGACCTGCGCGGTGATGGCGCCGATCCTGGGCACGCTCACCGCCGCCTGGCCGCGTCACAAGGTGCTCAAGCTGTCCGTGCTGGTCTATCTGCTGGGCGTCGTGGGGACCGGTTTCGCACCGTCGTTCCCCGTGGTCCTGGCGGCCCAGGTGGTCGCCGCCGTCGGTGCGGGCCTCTACATCCCGGCGGCCAGCGTCACCGCCTCCGCGCTGATGGGGCCCGGACGCCGCGGCCGGGCCATCGCCGCCGTCACCACCGGACTCACCGCCGCCACGGCGCTGGGCGCTCCGATCGGGACCGTGGTGGGCAGCGTCTTCGACTGGCGGGCCACAATGTGGTTCATCGCCCTCCTCACCGTGCTGAGCCTGTTCGGCGTGTTCGCCCTCGTGCCGGCGGTGGTCGTAGGGGCTCCGGGCGGTCTGCGCCAACGCCTCGCGCCGCTCCGCGACCGCCGCGCGGTCGCCGTGCTCGCCGCGACGCTCGTCGCCTTCACCGCGGCCTACATCGTCTACACCTACATGGCCGAGGTGTTCGCCCCCGCCACCGGCGGCGACGGCCGGAAACTGGCCATCCTCATGTTCGCCTTCGGCCTGACGGGCATGGTCGGCAATTACTACGCCGGGACGCTGGCCGACCGGTTCGGGGCACGTGTGGTGGTGGGCGGCTCGATCGTCCTGCTGGCGGTCAGCCTCCTCGTGGTGCCGCTCGCCACCGGCTCGTTCGCCGCGGCGGCCGTCGTCATCGTGGTGTACGGCATGGCGGCATGGGGCATCACCGCGCCGCAGCAGTCGCGCCTGATCTCCCTCAACCCGGAGTCGGCTCCCCTCCTGATCTCCCTCAACGCCGCGTTCCTCTACCTCGCCATCGCCCTGTCCGGCGTCATCGGCGCGGTGGGCCTCAACACCATCGGGGCCCGGAACATCAGCCTGATCGGCGCCGCGGTGGCCGTGCTCGCGCTGGGCCTCTCCGAACTGGGGCACCGGCTGGCCAAGAGCTCGCCGGAGCGGACGGCCAAGGTCGCCGCGTAGCCGGCCGGCGTGTCATCCGGCCCGCAGTGAAGGGCGTTCCCATGTGCGGAATCGCTGGATGGGTGGACTTCGAAGTGATCGACATCGAGGGCGGCCGGCAGCCGATGCGCACCTCGGAGACCGGTCCGGACGGCGAGAGCCGCTCGTGGTCGTCAGCTACAGCGGCGAGGTGTACGACTTCGAGGACCTCCATGAGGAACTGGTCCTCCTGGGACACCGCTTCCGCATCAGGAGCGACAGCGAGGTCGTGCTCCGCGCCTACCTCCAGTGGGGCAGCGATCTCGTCGACCGCTTCGACGGGATGTACGCCTTCACCCTGTGGGACACCCGGACCGAGGAACTGCTCCTGGTCCGGGATCGTCTCGGGATCAAGCCGCTCTTCTACGTCGGCCGCGCGGGCTTCGCCAGGAGGCGTGCTGGAGACTCGACATCCCGGCAGTGTCGCGAGGGTGCGGGAGATCCTGGAGGACGCGGTCGCCCGGCAGATGGTGTCCGACGTGCCGCTGTGACTGCTGCTGTCGGGCGGCCTGGGCTCCAGCGCGCTGACCGCGCTCGCCCAGCGTTCGCCGGACGCCGGCGGCGGGGGACGGGTCCGCGCGTTCTCCGTCGACTTCTCCGGCCTCGCCGAGAACTTCCGGCCCGAGCCGTTCCGGGAAGCGCCCGACGCTTCCACGCCCCGGTCGCCTCGCAGGCCGACACCTACCCCTGGCACGCGATCAACAAGGTTCCGGTGAGCGAGCAGGCCACGAGCTTCCTGGACCCCGCCCCGGTCAAGGAGTCGAACCTCGCCGACCAGTACCGCAGCGCCGCGAACGAGGTCACCCACCTGCCCGGTGACAGCCCGGTCGAACGGCGGATGAGGCTGGCGAGTTACCTGGACATCACCCGCTTCCTGCAGATGATGCTGGACCGCGAGGACCGGATGAGCATGGCGACCGGCCCGGAGGTCAGGGTCCCGCTGTGCGACCACCGGCTCGTCGAGTACGTCCACAACGCGCCCTGGTCGGTGAAGACGTTCGAGGGGCGGGAGAAGAGTCTCCTGCGGCACGCGGCCAAGCACCTGCTGCCGGAGTCGATCGGCCAGCGCCGCAAGGCGCCCTACCCCTCGACCCAGGACCCCGGGTACGACGAGGCGGTCAACCGGGAACTGAGCCGGGTCGCCGCCGACCCCGGCGCCGCCCCTGCTGAACGTCGGGGCGATCCGTACCCACCTCGCCAAGCCGGTCGGCACCCCGTACTCGACGACGCAGCGTTCCGTCTGCACGGAGACCCCCGTGCGGCTGAACGCCTGGATGGAACTCCACGGCGTCGATCCGCGCGGCCTGTTGTCTGAGGCCCGGCGACCGCCAAGACGAGGGCGGGAGGGCGTCCGCCCGGACACCCTCCCGCCGCACGCCCGGCGGATCAGAACTCCTCGTCGCCGAACTCTTCGTCGCCGAACTCTTCCTCGCTCATGCCGGGCGTGGAGAGAAGGCCCTGCATGATCTGCTTCATGTCCAGCACCTTGGCGTCGGCCGGCGCGGTGGGCCTGATGCCGTCGCTCATCCGCAGGACCAGGCCCAGCTTCTTGACCTTGGCGGTCTCGGCCAGCTTGGCGAGGTCCACGTTCACCTCGGTCAGCTCACCGTTCTTCAGCGTGAAGTCCGCCGTCACCTTGGCGTTGGGGGCGTCCTTCAGGTCCTTCTCCGTCGGCAGGTCCATGCCCGGCGGCAGGTCCTTCGCCAGCGGGCGGATGCCGCCGATCATCTTGGTCATGAGCGTGCGGAACGGGGCCGTGGCGGTGATGTGCTCGGTGTCACCGTCCCCCTCGGCCGCCTTCAGCTTCACCTCGCGGGCGACGATGTCCCGCAGGGTGTTCATGAGCTTCTTCTGCGTCTTGGCGTCCAGGGACGGGGTGGGCGAGGGGCTCTCCTCGTCCTCCCCGCCGCCGAGGCCGGCCTTCTCCATCTCCTTGACGCTGAACTTCACCCACTTGCCCTGCAGGACGTCCTTGAGGGCCCCGGCCTCCGGCGGCAGTTCGTCGGCGGGCGGGACGGGGCTGCCCGACAGCTTGCGGAAGGCGTCGGGGTCGGCGCGGAGGTAGATGAAGTCACCGATCATCCGGTACTCGGCGAGGTCGCCGGCCGGGCTGCTGATCTTCATGGCCATGCCGACGAGGTCCTTCTCACCGGACTCGGCGAGCGGCTTCTTCGACTCCACGGTGAGCGTGATCTTCGCGTCGCTGATCAGCTTCGCGGCCTCGTCGGGGATCTCGTCACCGGGCTCCGGCTCGGACTTGGCGTCCAGCGCCTTCAGGGTCGCGGCGTCGGTGTCCAGGTCCAGCTCGAAGGAGAGCGTCTTCTCCTCGCCGAGCTTGTCGAAGGCCTTGTCGAGCTTCTGGCCGGCGGAGAGCTGCTCCACCGTTCCGCAGGCGGCGGAGCCCGCGAGGACGGCACCGACTACGGCGGTGGCGGTGAGGGTCTTACGTATGGCGCTGATGATGGTCTCCTTGTAGACGCGACCACAGTGTGATCGATCAGAAGACTCACAACCGCCGCACAAGGTTGCATCACATTTTTTATCTGTTCTTGGTGAACCGGTCGGACGGCCCGAGGTACCGGAAGGCCTTCCCTTCCGTCTGATACAGGAAGTACCCCTGGTCCTGTTGTGGGTCGATGCTCCGGGGGACGCCGGCGGTGAGGCGGAGGGGCTTGGCGAGTCCCTGATAGGTGAGGTCCGACAGCCGCTCGGCGACCGCCCCGGCGGTGATCCCGGCCCGGCCGCCCAGCGACTCCAGGGCCCGGGCGACCAGCCCCACCGCGTCGTACGCCTCCGGGGCCCAGCGGCCGGGCGCGACGCCATAGGCCGCGCGGTAGGCGGACCGGAAGGCGCCGGACACGCTGCCGGGATCGGTGAACGGGGCGCCGAACACCCACCCCTCGGCCGCCGCCCCGCCCTTCCGGAGGAAGTCCGGCCGCATGAGGTGCCAGGTGCCGAGGCGCGGCCCGGTGAAGCCGGTCTCGGCGAGGACACGGGCGCAGCGCGCGGCGCGGTCCGCCGAGGTCCCGGTGAAGACGACGGCCTGGGCCCGGTCGGCGAGCGCGGCGCGGACGGCGGGGGAGAAGTCGCCGCTTCCCGCCGGCACGGGGTACACGCGGGTCGTGCCCTCGTTCGGCGGACGCCGGGTGAGCGAGCCGGCCAGGTCGGACCCCACGCGACCCGCCGCCCGGTCGTCGATCACGGCGGTACGGTCCACCGGCCGCACGGAGGTCAGGTACGCGGCCAGCGGAACCGCCAGGAACTCCTCCGGGGCGCGGGTGACGCGCAGGGTCCGCAGGGTGTCGTCCTCTTCCAGCCGGGGATCGTCCAGCGAGACCAGGACCATGGCGGTGCGCGCGGTCCGGTAGCGCGGCGCGGCGGCCCGTGCCGCGGCCGGTGTGTCCGGGCCGAGGACCGCGCGCACGGCGGCCTTGGTGAAGCGTTCGGCGGCTTGTCGGGCCCGGGTGGCGTCGCCCCGGTCGTCGTAGGTGTCGAGGGCGAGCCGGAAGGAGATGCCCGCGCGCGCGTTGTGGTGCGCCACGGCCAGACGCGCGCCCCGCTCCTGGGCCACGCCGTCCGCCTGGTCCGCGCCGCTCAGGTCGGCCTGGAAGCCCAGGGTGTGCACGGGCAGTTCTCCGCCGGTTTTCTGACCGAGCGTCAGGTACGCGGCGGTCCCGCCGCCGAGTGCCAGAACCGAGGCCGTCGCGCCCCCCACCGCCAGCACCCGCCGCCGGTCCGGCGCGCGCTTCCCGGCCGGGGCCGTCGGCGCCGGACCGGTGACGGTCTCCTCGGGCGCGGGCCGACCCGTGGCGCGCCGGGGGGCGGGCAAGTCCAGTGCGCGGGCGGAGCGTTCGGCGACCAGGCGCAGCACGGCGGGCGGCAGCCAGCCCTCGGCCCCGCCGCCGGCGGGACCGGCGTCCCGCACCAGCTGCGTCCGGGGGTCCTGGAGCGCCGTCCGGACCCGCGCGGCCGTCGGGCGGCGCGCGGGGTCCTTGGCGAGGCAGCTCTCGATCAGCGGGCGCAGTCCGGCGGGCACGTCCGTGAGGTCGGGGTCCTCGTGCACCGTGCGGAACAGCACCGCCGCCGCGTGCCCGGTGCCGAACGGGCGCCGGGCCGAGGCCGCGTACGCCAGTACGCACCCAAGGGAGAAGACGTCGCTCGGCGGGCCGACCTCCTCGGCGCGGGCGCGGGCCTGTTCCGGTGACAAAAAGCCCGGTGTGCCCACGACGGCGTCGGGCGCGGTCAGCGCGGTGGCCCCGGCGGCGAGGGCGATGCCGAAGTCGATGAGCCGGGGACCGTCGAGGCCCAACAGCACGTTGCCCGGCTTGACATCGCGGTGCACCAGACCCGCCGCGTGCACGGCGGTCAGCGCCTCGGCCAGCCGGGAGCCCAGCACCCGCACCGCGGCCACGGGCAGTGCTCCATGGCCGTCGACCGCTTCCGCCAGGGCGGGGCCCGGCACGAACTCCGTGGCCAGCCAGGGCGAACGGGCCTCCGGGTCGGCGGCCACGACCGGCACCAGCCACCGCCCGGCCAGCCCTCGTACGGCCGTCACCTCGCGCCGGAACCGGGCCCGGAAGGCGGGGTCCGCCGCGTGTTCGGCGCGGATCACCTTCAGCGCGACCAGTGCCCCGCCCGTGCCGCGGGCGAGATAGACGACGCCCATGCCGCCGGCGCCGAGCCGGGCCAGCAGCCGGTGCCCGCCGATGTCCTCCGGGTCGTCCGCCGCGAGCGAGCGCATCACAAAGTCGCCTCGCCCGCGTAGGCGTACCGGCCGCCCTTCACCTCGTAGCGGAACACGTCGTACCCCTTGAGCTGCTGGTTCTCGTCGAACGCGTACGTGCGCACCAGCCCCTTGTACGTGCCCTTCGCCAGCAGGCCGTACAGCCTGCTCCGGGAGGGCCGGCCGCCCGCCTTGGCCAGCCGGGCGATGACCATGCGGGCCACGTCGTAGGCCTCCGCCGCCCAGTACGGGGGAGCGGAGCCGTAGCGCCCGCGGTAGGCGTCGGCGAAGGAGCGCACCCGTGCGGCCGACGGGTCGATGTACGGCGCGAAGACCTGCCAGCCCTCGGCGGCCGGGCCCGCTTCGGTCAGGAACTCCTGGCCGGCCGCCGGGTAGCCGAGGGCGCGCACGCCGGTGAAGCGCCGCTCGGCGAGCGCGCGGGCGACGGCCGCCGCGCGCGCCGGGGTGCCCGTGTAGACGAACCCGTCCGGCTCGCGCGCGAGCATCTCCGCGACCACCGGAGCGAGGTCCCCGGCGAGCCGGGGTACGACCCGTGGCTCGGCCGGGATCTTCAGGGTGCCGAGGGCCTGGAACGCGGTGTGGCCGATCTGCCAGGACGGGATGCCGCCGTCGCGGTCGATGAGGACGCCCGCCCGCCGGGCGCCCGCCTTGGCGAGCTGAAGGGCGATCAGCGCGGGCGACACCATGTACCCGGGCACGGCCTGGAGGAAGTGGCGGGGCTCCGAGACGCCGTACACCGCCTGCGCGGAGGAGGCCGTCAGCTGGGGAACGAGCTGTGCGTCGTAGGCGTCCAGGCTGGCGCCGGTGGTCCGGTCGCCGGTCGAGCCTATGACGGCGAGCAGGCCGGGATCGGCGGCCAGGGACCGGGCGGCCCGCACCGCGCGGGTCTCGTCGCCGCCGTCGTCGGCGACCGTGAGGGTGAGCGTGAACGGCTTGTCCTTCCGCGCGTTGAACTGCTCGACGGCCAGCCGTACACCGCGTTCCTGGGCCCGCCCCACGGCTTTCTGCGGCCCCGTCAGATCGGCCTGGACGCCCAGCAGCACGCGGCGTGCGGCGGGGGCGGGCGCGTCGTCGCGGCGGCTCGCCCAGAAGGCGGCACCGCCGCCCGCCGCGAGCAGGGCCGCGCCGCCGAGGAGCAGGATGCGACGGCGGCCGCCAGGGCCCGGTGCCGGGGCCGCGTCCCCGGGAAACCCCGTCGGCGGTTCCTCCGCCGCCGCGTCGAGGGCCGTCGCCTCGATGTCCGGCAGGGCGAGCAGCGCGGCGGACCGCTCCGCCACGAGCCGTACGACGTCGTCGGGCAGCCAGTCGGCGCCGGAGGGCGTGTCGCCGCCGAGCGCCTCGGCCACCTCGCGGGCGGTGGGCCGGGCGGCCGGGTCCTTGGCGAGACAGCGCTCCAGTGGCGCGCGCAGACCGTCGGGCAGCCCTTCCAGGTCGGGTTCGTCGTGGACGGTGCGGTACAGCAGGGCGTCCACGGCCCCGGTGCCGAAGGGCGGGCGCCCGGTGGCGGCGTAGGAGAGGAGGCAGCCGAGGGCGAAGACATCACTGGCGGGGGTGGCGGGGCGGGCCCGTGCCTGCTCCGGCGCGAGGAAGCCGGGGGTGCCGACGACCATGCCGTCCGCGGTGAGGGCCGTCTCCTCAGGGGCGCGGGCGATGCCGAAGTCGATCAGGCGCGGGCCGTCCAGGGCGAGGAGGACGTTGCCGGGCTTGACGTCCCGGTGCACAAGGCCCGCGCCGTGCACGGCGGTCAGCGCCCGGGCCAGCATCCGGCCGAGCGCACGCACCGCCTCCGGCGGCAGCGGCCCGCGGGCGGCGACCGCCTCGGCGAGCGAGGGGCCCGGTACGAAGGCGGTGGCCAGCCAGGGCGCGGGCGCGTCCGGGTCGGCGCCGGTCACCGCCACGGCCCAGGGGCTGTCCACCCGGCGGGCCGCGGCGACCTCGCGGCGGAACCGGGCGCGGAACTCGGGCTGGTCGGCGTACTCCGGCAGGATCACCTTGACGGCGGCCAGCGCCCCGGACCGCGCCCGTCCCAGGTACACGACCCCCATACCGCCGGCGCCGAGCCGCGCGAGCAGCCGGTGACCACCGAGGTGGGAGGGGTCGGAGGGCTTGAGCTTCCCGGTCATCGGCGACCGCCCTCGGGGGCGGCGGGGCCGGGGTGTTCGGAGGCGGTGGACCCGGATGTCTCCGGGCCGGCTGCCCCGGCCGCTTCCAGTCGCGCGGTCCCAGCGGCCTCCGGGCCGGTGGACCCGGTCGTCCTCGGGGCGTTGGACGCTGTCGCGGGAGGCGGCGGCGATCCGGTCGCGGTTCGTCGTTCGATCGCGCCGCGCAGGCTGGTGCGCATCGTGGCGTGCGGCTCGCGCAGCAGGTCCAGCAGGCCGCGCTTGGTCCAGCCCTTGGCGCCCCGCGCGGAGACCGCGAGGGTGAACTGGCCGATGCGGGTCTGCTCCCAGACGTACGGGTGGGGACCGCCGACGTCGTCGCCGGTGTAGGTGCCGGACTCGGCCAGGACGTCGTCGGCGAAACCGTTGCCCGAGTCCCCGAGGGCGTTCGGTACGTCGGTCAGGTCCCGGAGCACCTCACCGGGGCGTAGCAGCTGGGAGGGACAGCGCATCATCTCCTCCAGCACCTCGGCGTTCTCCCAGTCGGCCCGTTCGGCGGAGCGGTGCGCCGTGACGACGGCACTCAGGCGCAGCGGCCCCCTGCCGCCCCGCGCCGGAATCTCGTAGTGACGGGTCAGACTGGCGAGGACGTCCTCCGGGAGCGCCCGCTGCTCCCAGACGCAGGAATCCCCGAGCACCGCCCACCGCCGCGGGTCGCTCTCGTACGGCTCACGGCGGACGGTGCCGGGGCCGAAGGCGCTGGGCCCCGGCATGATGCCGCGGACCAGGGCGGCGGCCTCGGCCCGGGTCCGGGGGAGCCTGGCCGGGTCGGCGTCGACCGCGGCGGTCGGTGACGGGCCGGTGCCGGCGGCCCCGCCGTTCTCCGTCCCGGTCGCCGGCCCGTCGGGACCGTCCCCGCCGGAGGTGCAGCCGGCCAGCAGTACGCCGCACACCGCGACGGCGCAGCCGAGGCGCGCCGCCGACCCTCCCAGCTCCACGAAGTCCCCCCAGCGGGTCGCCCGGCCGTCATGCGTCGGACCTCATGCTAGGCGGCAACGGCCAAAGGCGGAGCGGCAGTTGACGATCGCGTGGCCCAGCTGTGCCACGGCTGTCACACAGTCCGGGCCGTGTCACCGCCCGCGCTCAACGGCTGTGCCCGAAGTGCCCGCCGGACTCCGGGGCGGGCGTCGCCGAGGTGTCCGGCAGCCCGGCGGGCCGGCCCGCCCGGACGGTGAACGCGGCGGTGTGGACCCGGCCGGCGTGCTTGAAGTCCAGGAACAGCCGGTAGGTGCCGGTGCTGGGCGCCATCGTGGTGAAGGAGATGTCCGGTCCCGGCCGCGTCCTGCCGTCCCCGGGCTCGCCGCCCGGGTGTACGTGCAGATGGCCGAGGTCTCCGGAGCGCAGCGCCACCAGGTGGCCGTAGGCGCCGAGGTAGGGCTGGAGGTCGCGTACCGGCTTGCCGTCGCGGGTCACGCCGAGTGTCAGCTCGCTGTCCCGGCCGGGGGAGAGCCGGCCGCGGAGGCTGACCCGGTACCCGTCGACCTCGGCCGTGGTGGCGGGGGCCGGGAGGGGCGCGGGTGTGTAGGCGCCGGAGGCGGTGAGGTCGGCGCCGAGGGTCAGCCCCTCGCCACCGGCCGGCGTGAAGTCGGCGAAGACCCGGTAGGCCCCGGCCCGGGGCGGCGTCAGGGGTGCGGACCAGGTGCCGTCGGCGGCGCGCGTCGGATGCAGGTGCTGGTAGTGGGTCAGGTCCCGGGAGGCGATGATCAGGTGCAGTTCCTTGGTGTGTTCCTCCTGGTAGGCGGTGAGCGGGCGCCCGGTGGCGTCCCGTACGACCGCGAACCGCAGGTCGGTCTTCCGGCCCGCCGTGACGGCCGGGGTCTTCAGGTCGAGGGTGTAGCCCCGCTCCGAGGTCTGCAGCCCGCCGGGCGCCGCCGCGGGTCCGGCGCCAGCGGCGGGCTTCCCGCCCGGCGTGGCGCCCGGGTGCCCGTCATGTGCCGCGCTCTCGGTCCGCAGGGAGATCTCGCCGACCCCGCCGCCGACGCCGTAGGCGATGCCGAACGCGGCGGCGAGCGCGGCGGCGTAGGCGGTGATCCGCACCCCGGTCTTCATGGTGACTCCTCGTCTGTTCGCTGCCCACAGGCGGCTCGATGACCTTCAACATACCCCAGGGGGGTACATAGTCAAGTCGGAGGACTCCTTGCCCGTTGATACGGGCCAGGGGTATGTGTGGAGCCGTTTCACCGCCGGCGCGCGACGAGAGGACCCGAGGATGACCTCAAGGCTGAAGACCTCCGGGCGGCGAGGCCCGGAGGGCGGCGGACCGGCCGCGTGGACCGTGCTCCGCAAGGGAGTCGGGCACCCCGTGACCCGCATGGCTGCGATCGCCCTCCTCCAGGCCCTGGCCGCCCGCCTCGGGGACGCGGGCCCCGGTCGGACGTGCGGCTGCCAAGGGCCCGGCGGGCGCGCCGCGATGTGACAGCAAGTCACTTCGCCATTACCCTGCGCATGTGATCGGAGCGTGGGGCGGCGGCGACGGGAGCGCGGGGCGCTCTCGCCGCGCCGCCCTGCTGATCGGGCTGGTCCTGGTGATCGCCGCCCATCTCACCGGCTCGGTGCACGCCTGCTCCTTCGCCGGATCCGGCCCGAGTGCCGTGGCGGCAGGGGAGGTCGTGCAGCCGGCGGACACCGCCGACGGCACGGATCCGACCGGCCCTCCCCGTCACCGGCACGCCGCGGACGGCCATCTGGACCACACGGCTGACCGGCCGCGCGCCGCCCTGGACGACACCGGGCTCGCCGGCGAACAACACCCGCCGGTGCTGCCGACCGTGCCCCGCGGGCGCGCGACGCACCCAGGATGGCGCAGACCCCCCGGTGTCCCCCGTGACCGTGCCAACGGCCCCTCGCTCGCGGCTGTTCGCGTGCTGCGGCAGTAGGGCGGCACCCGCACCCCCGGACCCGTCAGGCGGGCCGGGGGGTGCTCGCGCGCCATGCCCCCCACTCGCACAGCGCCCGCCCCGCCGAGGCCGGGCGCGAAGGAGCCGTACCCGCATGCCCCTCTCCCCGCTCGCGCCGCTCCGCACGCACACCTCCCGCCCGCCGGCCGCCCGGCACCCCGCCCAACTCGTGGGCGGCACACCGGTGCTGTGGGTGGATGAACCCTTCGCCCCGCCCGGCCGGGGCTTCCACGCCAAGCTGGAAGGCGCCAACCCCGGCGGCCTCAAGGACCGGCCCGCCCTGCACATGGTCCGCGAGGCCCGGCGCCGGGGCGACCTCGCGCCGGGCGCGCCGGTCATCGAGTCCTCCAGCGGCACCCTCGGTCTCGGCCTCGCCCTGGCCGGGCTGACCTACGGCCACCCCGTCACCGTCGTCACCGACCCCGGCCTGGAACCTCCCGTCCACCGCCTGCTCACCGCGCTGGGCGCACGGGTCGTCCGGGTCACCGCGCCGCACCCCGACGGCGGCTGGCAGGAGGCCCGCCGCGCACGGGTCGCCGAACTGCTCGCGCGCACCCCGGGCGCGTACTGCCCGGACCAGTACCGCAACCCCGACAACGCCGCCGCCTACCGGCCCCTCGCGGCCGAACTGATCGCCCAACTCGGCGGCGTCGACGTGCTGGTGGCGGCGGTCGGCACGGGCGGACACTCCGCCGGGATCTCCGCCGCGCTGCGCGAGAGCCGCCCCGGGCTGACGCTCATCGGGGTCGACGCGGTCGGCTCGGCGATCTTCGGCCAGCCGGCCGGCCCACGGCTGATGCGCGGACTCGGCTCCAGCATCCACCCGGACAACGTCGACTACGCGGCCTTCTCGGAGGTCCACTGGGTGGGCCCGGCCGAGGCCGTCCGGGCGTGCCGGAGCCTCGCCCGCCGGTACGGCGTCTCGGGCGGCTGGAGCGTCGGGGCGGTGGCGTTGGTGGCGGGCTGGGCGGCCCGGAACCACCCCGCCGGGACCCGGATCGCCGCCGTCTTCCCCGACGGCCCGCACCGCTACCTCCAGACCGTCTACGACGACGACTGGTGCCGCGACCACGGGCTCCTCGGGTCGGCCCCGCCGACGGAACCCGACGAGATCGCCGAGCCCGGCGCGCGCGTGGTGACGCGCTGGACCCGGTGTGCCCGGGTCCGCGATCCGCTCGCCCGCGCCCTGGCGAAGGCCGGTGCCCGGTGAGGGGGCCGTGGCCCCGGACGGCCGGCTTCGGCCGGCCGGCCCGGCTGCTGATGGTGAACCAGTTCGGCATCAACCTCGGCTTCTACATGCTCATGCCCTACCTGGCCGACCATCTGGCCCACGGCCTCGGCCTGGCCGCCTGGGCCGTCGGGCTGGTGCTGGGCGTGCGCAACGTCTCCCAGCAGGGCATGTTCCTCCTCGGCGGCACCCTCGCCGACCGCTACGGCTGCAAGCCGCCGATCCTCGCCGGATGCGCCCTGCGCGCGGTCGTGTTCGCCCTGCTGGCGGTGGCGGAATCGCTGCCCGTCCTGGTGGCGGCCTCGGCGCTGACCGGCCTGGCGGGCGCGCTGTTCAACCCGGCGGTGCGCGCCTATCTCGCGGCCGACGCCGGTGAGGAACGCAGAGTGGCGGCGTTCGCCGCCTTCAACGTCTTCTACCAGGCGGGCATCCTGATCGGCCCGCTCGCCGGACTGGCCCTGCTGGCCTGGGACTTCGGTGCCGTGTGCACGGTCGCGGCGGTCGTATTCGGCGCCCTGGCCGGGCTCCAGGCCCGGGCCCTGCCCGCCCGGCCCCCGGCCGGCCGGAGCGCCGGTCCCGCCTGGCGGGCGGTCGCCGCCGACTGGCGCGCCGTGGCCGCCAACCGGCCCTTCCTGCTGTTCGCCGCCGCCATGAGCGGTTCGTATGTGCTGGCCTTCCAGGTGTATCTCGCCCTGCCGCTGCACGCCCGGGGCCTGTTCGGCGCCCGGACCGGCGTGGTGACGGGCGCGGTGTTCGCCGTCTCCGCGCTCGCCGCGCTGGCGGGGCAGGTGAAGCTGACCGCGTGGGCGCAGCGCAATCTGCCCGGCCCGCGGGCCGTCGTCCACGGCCTGACGGTCATGGGCGCCGCCTTCCTGCCCCTGCTGCCCGGGACGCACGGCACCGTGACCGGGGTGGCCGCCCTGACGGTGTGCGCGGTGCTGCTGGCCTGCGGCGGCGCCCTGCTCTACCCGTTCGAGATGGACACCGTGGTGCGGCTCTCCGGTGATCGGCTCGTCGCCACCTACTACGGCGCCTACAACACCGCCTCCGGCATCGCGGTCTCGCTCGGCAACCTGGCCGTCGGGGCGCTGTTCGACACCGGGCTGCGCTGGCTGCCGTGGGCGGTGCTGGCCGCGACCGGCCTCGGCTGCGCCGCCCTGGTCGCGCGGCTGCACCGGGCCGGGCACCTGGCCGCGCGGCCCGTCCTGGCGGCCGGACGACTTGCCGCTGGATAGGGGTAGGGGGTATACCTGTGCCTCATCAGTGCTGCGATACCCCCACCCTCTAGGGGTATACGACGCGCTCCGTCTCATCACCACCCCCAGGAGGAAGTCCATGTCGTCCTGCTGCAGCCCCGACGGCAGCTGCCACTCCGGCTCGGCCACCACCCAGATCACCACCGATGCCGCCAGGACGGTCTACGCCGTGACGGGTATGACCTGCGGCCACTGCGAGGCCGCGGTCACCAAGGCCGTCAGCGGCGTCGACGGCGTGCTGTCGGTGGAGGTGGACGTGAAGACGGGCCGGGTCACCGTGGTCGCCGAGGAGGACCCCGACGACGCCGTGATCGCCCGGGCCGTCGACGAGGCCGGCTACGCGCTGACCGGCCGCGCCGCCTGAGGCCGGCCCCCGAGACGCTCCTCGCCGCGGTGCGGGGAGCGATCCGGCGGCAGCTGCCACATGGCACGCTGCGCGGCGTCGGCGAACACCGTCTCGCAGATGGGCGCGTGGTACGCCTCCAGCTCGTCCGGGCCGATCTCCGTGCAGCGGCCGGTGAACCGGGCGCCGTCGACCGACGCGATGGCCACCCCGGCGGCCCCCTCGGTCACGAACAGCGAACCGCTCACCCGGGGGTCCGCGCGGATGTCCCCGCTGTCCCGGGCGCCGGTGGAGGAACCCAAGACGAAGCGCAACGGCCCGGCGAACCAGGCGTATTCCAGGGTGGCCACCCACGGTGCTCCGTCCCGCGCGGTGAGCAGGTTCCTCGACGGCGTCGTCCCAGCGCGCCGGGTCCGCCCGGAGAACGCTTAACTGGTCGGACCGGGCGAGCGGTTCGCGGATGGTGTGGTCCAGGAGTTGATGGTCGTCTGGCTGCCGCCGATCATCAGCAGCAGCGTCGCCACCAGTTCGTGCTCGTTCAGCGACTCCTCGCCCTCCTCGCCCTCCTCGCGCGCGGCGAGCAGGAAGCTGGTGAGGTCGTCCGCCGGAGCGCTCCGCTTGGTGCTGATCAGCAAGTGCGTCGCGGCCACCAGGCCGTCGTACAGCGCGACCGACTCCTGCTCGGACGGGCCGGTCCGGGCGATCCCGGAACACCCGCGGCGCCTCGGGCCGCTGGTCGTCCAGGATGCCGAAGAGGTCGCAGATTACCTGGGCCGGCACGCTGTAGGAGAACTCCTGGCGCAGGTCCACCGGTTCGTCACCGGGCCGCGTGGCCGGCTGGTCCAGCAGCATGGTGACGTCCGCCTCGATGTGCGAGCGCGGCCGCTCCACCCGGCGCGGGGGGAAGGCCGGGACGATCAGCTTGCGCAGCCGCGCGTGCTCCCGCCCGTCCGCCGTGGCCATCGAGTCCAGGTCGACCCACGCAGACAGCCACGGCACGGAACCGGGCTGATAAGCCGGCACGGTCTTCTTCAGGTCCCGGGACACACCGGGGTGGGTCAGGAGCATCCGTACGACATCCCCCCCCCCCCCGGGACACCGACCAGGCCGCCACCCCCTCCGGTGGCTGCACGGGGACGGCGGGCCCCAGCGACCGCAGGCGTTCGACCTACGCGTACATGCACCGGCCGCCCCGGTTGTCGAACGTCTCGGTGGGAGTCGCGCTGAAGGGAATCACTGACACTTCCTGCCTCCTGACGAGGGGGCCGGACGCGGCGGCCGGCGCCGGTGTCGGACCGCTCCGGCCGCCGCGTCCGGCGGTGTTCACTGAAAATCGCTGTGCGTGCGGGTCTGTTGGTGCCGTTCCGTTGTTCCGCTGGTCCGTTCAGGCGCTGCCGGTCAGTCCGAATCGGCCGCGGGGACCGACGGGGCGGGGCTCGCCTCGGCGGGCCCGGCGTCGGGCACCGCCGAGCCGGTCGGCGGTACGTGACGCAGTGAAAGCGCCGCGGCGACGGCGCCCGCCGCCGCGATCACCGCTGCCGTGCCGGCGGCGACGTTGAGCCCGCTGGTGAAGGCGTCCCGGGCCACGGCCAGCAACTGGTCCCCGACCCGGCCGGGCAGCTCCCGGGCGGCGGCCACGGCGCCGTCGAGGTTCTCCCGGGCGGCGGAGGCCGCCGGGGCCGACAGGCCGTCGGGCAGCTTGTCGTCGACGCCGTCGCGGTAGACGGCGGTGCCGATGCTGCCGATGACGGCGACACCCAGCGAGATGCCGAGGTCGTTGACGGTGGACGCCAGGCCGCCGGCCGCGCCCGCCTTCTCCGGCGGCACCGAGCCGACCACGAGGTCCGTGGTCAGCGCCATGGACGGGGAGACCGCCGGGTAGAGCACGATGAAGCCGACGATGACCCAGGGCAGCCCGGTGGTGCTGTCGACGAGGGTGAACAGGATGTAGCCGACGACCTGCACGGCCAGGCCCGTGGCGATGACATACCCCGGCCGGACGCGCCGGGCGAGGACCGGGGAGCGCATCGCGACCACGATCAGGGCCAGGGCGGCGGGGAGGATCGCGAACCCGGTCTTCAGCGGCGAGAGGGCCTTCACCAGCTGGAGGTACTGGGTGAACATCAGATACACGCCGCCCAGGCCCATGGCCGACAGGACGAAGACGCCCAGCGCCCCGCTGACCGTCCGGTTCTTGAACAGCCGGACGTCCAGCAGCGGCTCGGCGGAGCGCAGCTGGCGGACGACGAACAGGACACCGAAGAGCAGGCCCACCACGACGGCCAGGGCCGGTACCAGCGGTGAGTCGCTGGTGGCGAACGACTTCACGCCGTAGATCAGCGGCAGCAGCGTCAGCAGCATGAGCAGCGCGCTGACCAGGTCCAGCCGGCCCGCGCTAGGGCCCTGCCGGCCCGGCAGCAGCAGGGGCGCGCCGATCACCACGACCGCCATCACCGGTACGGCGACGAAGAACGTCGCCCGCCACGAGAACGCCTCCAGCAGCAGACCGCTGAGCAGCGGGCCGAGCGCGACACCGGCCGAGATGGCCGCCGCCCAGGTGCCGATGGCGACGCCCCGCTGCTTCGGGTCCTGGAACATCGTGAAGATCAGTCCGAGCGTGGTCGGCATCTGCATGGCCGCCGCCACGCCGAGCAGCGCGCGCCAGACGATCATCAGCTCGGCTGAGTCGGTGAAGGCCGCCGTCGCCGAGACCAGCCCGAACAGCAGTGCCCCGGTGATCAGGAGGTTCCGGTGGCCGAAGCGGTCGGCCACCGTGCCCATCAGCACCAGCAAGCTGGCCATCAGGAAGCCGTAGATGTCCAGGATCCACAGTGTCTGCGTGCTGCTGGGCCGCAGATCCGCCGCGAGATAGGGGATGGCCAGGAACAGGATGGTCAGCATCATGAACAGCAGGAGCGCGGGAAGAACCAGCAGACACAACGCGGCCCACTGCTTGCCCCCTGCTCGTAACTGCGGACTCCCTGCCGAAGACATCAGCACTCCTCTCCTCGTCGAGACCTGCGGCAAGACCGCGCCGCGCCGTGGCACGGCCACCGGGCACACAGGCATACCCCTACCGGGTATTGCAGTGAAAATACGGGTGGGGGGTATAGGTGTCAAGCCGGGCTGAGGGCCTGCGGACGGGTGTGCTCAGCCCGTGCCGAGGCCGCGTGCCAGGCAGTGCCAGAACGCGGCCTCCAGCGCGTGCGCGGTCCACGCCCAGCGCACGGCGGCCACCGGGTGGTCCCCGCCGGCCAGGCCGTCCGCCAGGGTGGCCGTCGCCTGGTCCAGCGTGCGGCGCTGTTCGGAACGGCGAGCGACACCGTGCTGGCGCTGCCGGCGACCGCCGGCCGCGCGGTGACCCTGACCTCCGCCACGAAGACGTGCAACGGGCAGGCGCGCACTGCGCGGGCGCGCATGTCGGCGTGACCGGGGTGCGCGCCTGCGGCAGGTGCCGGCCCGTACCGCCGCGCCGGTGTTGGGGTGGGCCACCGGATGCGGCAAACGGCCTTCCTCGCCCCGACCGGACCGCCGCGAACCGGCGCTGGAGTCGGCCCAAGGTCCCGGGCCTCGTCCCGGAAGAACGCGTATGCCGGGGTGGCGAAGCCGAGGCGTACGAAGCCTTCGCCGCCCACATCTTTGAGGACATCCCGCGCCGCATCCGGGCGTCCCTGCCCCGACACATTGCCGGCAAGCACGGACATACGACGGCGGCGGGCGGACCACACGGTCCGCCCGCCGCCGTGCCGTGGTTCAGGCGGCGGCCCGGAACCGGCGCAGCCGCAGGCTGTTGCTGACGACGAACACCGACGAGAACGCCATCGCGGCACCGGCGATCATGGGATTGAGCAGTCCGCTCGCGGCGAGCGGCAGGGCGGCGACGTTGTAGGCGAACGCCCAGAACAGATTGCCCTTGATGGTGCCGAGGGTGCGCCGGGCGAGCCGGATGGCGTCCGCCGCGACCCGCAAGTCCCCCCGGACCAGGGTGAGGTCGCCCGCCTCGATGGCCGCGTCCGTTCCGGTGCCCATGGCCAGGCCCAGGTCGGCCTGGGCCAGCGCCGCGGCGTCGTTGACGCCGTCCCCGACCATCGCGACGGCGTGCCCCTCGCCCTGGAGACGCTTGACCACGTCCACCTTGTCCTCGGGCATGACCTCCGCTATCACCTGGTCGATGCCCGCCTCGGCGGCCACGGACCGGGCGACGCTCTCGTTGTCCCCGGTGAGCAGGATCGGGGTCAGCCCGAGCGCTCGCAGCCGCCGAACGGCCTCGGCGCTGGTCTCCTTGATGGCGTCGGCGACCTCCAGCACGGCACGCGGCTCACCGTCCCAGGCCACCGTGATGACCGTACGGCCCGCGGCCTCGGCGTCGGCACCGGCCCGCGCCAGGCCGGCGGGCAGCTCCATGGACCGCTCGGCGAGCAGCTTCTGCCGGCCGACGAGGACGCGGTGCCCGTCGACCACGCCCTCCACACCGAGCCCCGGCAGGTTCGAAAAGTCCCGCGGGGCCGGCAGCGTGCCGACCCGGTCGGCGGCACCGGCGGCGACGGCCTGTGCGATGGGGTGCTCGGAGGCGTGCTCCAGCGCGCCCGCCAGCCGCAGCACCTCCCGCTCGGCCACGCCCTCGGCCGGGTGCACGGCCAGCAGGCTCATCCGGCCCGTGGTCACGGTGCCGGTCTTGTCCAGCACGATGGTGTCGACCTTCCGGGTGGTCTCCAGCACCTCCGGCCCCTTGATGAGGATGCCGAGCTGGGCACCGCGCCCGGTGCCGACCAGCAGGGCCGTCGGGGTGGCCAGGCCCAGGGCGCAGGGGCAGGCGATGATGAGCACCGCGACGGCGGCGGTGAACGCCGCCGTGGCGCCCGCGCCGTTGCCGAGCCAGAAGCCGAGGGTGGCCACGGCCAGGCCGATCACGATGGGCACGAAGACGGCGGAGATCCGGTCGGCGAGCCGCTGCGCGGCGGCCTTGCCGTTCTGCGCGTCCTCCACCATCTGGGCCATCCGGGCCAGTTGGGTGTCGGAACCGACCCGGGTGGCCTGGACGACGAGCCGGCCGCCGGCGTTCAGGGTCGCGCCGGTGACGGCGTCGCCCTCGCCGACCTCCACGGGCACGGACTCGCCGGTCAGCATGGAGGCGTCGACCGCCGAACTGCCCTCGACCACGGTGCCGTCGGTCGCGATCTTCTCGCCCGGCCGGACGATGAACCGGTCGCCCACGGCCAGGTCCTCGATCCGGATCCGCTCCTCGCGGCCCCCACGCAGCACGGTGACTTCCTTGGCGCCCAGCTCCATCAGGGCCCGCAGGGCGGCGCCGGCCATGCGCTTGGAGCGCGCCTCGAAGTACCGGCCCGCCAGGAGGAAGGCCGTCACCCCGGCCGCGGTCTCCAGATAGAGGTTCCCGCCGCCGTCCGAGGGGGAGATGGTCAACTCGAAGCCGTGGGTCATCCCCGGGGTGCCGGCCGAGCCGAAGAACAGCGCCCACAGGGACCACAGGAACGCGGCGGCGGTGCCGACCGAGATCAGGGTGTCCATGGTGACGGCGCCGTGCCGCAGGTTGGTGAAGGCCGCGCGGTGGAAGGGCCAGGCGGCGTAGGTGACCACCGGCGCCGTCAGGGTGAGGGAGAGCCATTGCCAGTAGTCGAACTGCCAGGCGGGCACCATGGCCAGGACGATGACGGGCACGGCCAGCGTCACGGCGGTGATCAGACGCTCGCGCAGCGAGCGCAGCTCGTCGTCCGCCCGGCCGCCGCTCTCGCCCGCCTCGCCGCCCTCCGGTACGGCGGGCGCGGGCGGGGCCGCGGTGTAGCCGACGGCCTCGACGGTGGCGATCAGATCCGCCACCTGGAGGACGGGGGAGTAGGTGATCTTGGCCTTCTCGGTGGCGTAGTTGACGGTGGCCTCGACTCCCTCCATGCGGTTGAGCTTCTTCTCGATGCGGGCGGCACACGAGGCGCACGTCATCCCGCCGATGGTCAGCTCAACTTGGGCCAGGTCTGGGGTGGTTGTTGCCATCATGCTCCTCGGCAGGGGACTGCGGAGCCGGCGGACCAGGGGGCGGCCCGCGGCCGGTTGCATACCCCTACGGGGTATCGGTGAAGCTATGTATACCCCCGCGTCCACACAGAAGCAAGGCAGGAGAAGATCGTTGGCCGTATACAGGCGGGGGGTATGCCCGCCAGGGGGTCCGCCCGCGCGCTCGACGCCCGCTCAAGGCGCCCCCGTGCTCCCGGGCTTCGCGTGTCGCGCCGGGCATGGCCGGTCGGTCTCGGGTGCTTCATACGGGCCGCGGGTATCTTTCTGGAGGGAGCTCGCCGCGGTGCGGGGCATCCCTCGGGAGAGGGAAGGGAAGCGGAGTCATGGCGGGGCAGAAGAAGCACAAGGATGACGTGATGATGCGGCTCCGGCGCATCGAGGGCCAGGTCCGCGGCCTCCAGCGCCTGGTGGCCGAGGACACCTACTGCATCGACGTCCTCACCCAGGTGTCGGCGGTGACCCGCGCGCTGCAGTCGTTCGCGCTGCAGATGCTCGACGAGCACATGGCCACCTGCGTGAGCGACGCGGTCGCGGAGGGCGGCGAGGAGCGCGAGCGGAAGCTGAAGGAGGCGTCCGACGCGATCGCACGCCTGGTGCGTTCCTGACGGCGGACGACCGTCGCCGGCCGGCTTCTCCTCGACGCGTGTGCACCTTCGTACGGCGCGCAAGTCGCCCTGGGCCCAGGCGCGTTCCCTGATGGGTGCCGCGCGCGAGCGCCGGACCGCGGCCCCGGAGGGCGAGGAACGGCGTCGCCGTCAAGGCGCCCGACCGCCGCTCGCGCGGCTTCTCCGTCCGGGGCTTGTCCCGGCCACTCCCCGCCCCTAGGGTCGTCCCCGTACGACAGCAAGCGCTTTCCATGGCTGCCTGCGTCCTGCCGATCCCTCCCGAGGAGCGCCGCATGCCCCTGCCCGCACCCCGCCGCCGCGTCGCCGTGATCGGCACCGGGGCCATCGTCACCGGCGGCCATCTGCCCGCGCTCAGAGCCCACGCCGAGCGGGTCGAACTGGTCGCCGCCGTCGACCTGGACGAGGGCAGGCTGGACGCCTTCCGGCAGCTCGCGGGCGCGCGGGTCGCCGGGTTCACCTCGACGGAGGCCATGCTGGACGAGGCCCGGCCGGACCTGGTGCTGATCGGCACCCCGCCCGCCCTCCACCGGGAACAGACGGTGGCCTCACTCAAGGCGGGCGCCTGGGTACTGTGCGAGAAGCCGCTCTGCCTGTCCCAGGCCGAACTGGACGACATCGCCGCCGCCGAGGAGGCGTCCGGCGCCTACGCCGCGGTCGTCTTCCAGCACCGCTACGGCTCGGGCGCCGTACACGCCCGCGACCTCATCGCGCGCGGCGAGCTGGGCGCCCCGCTGGTGGCACACTGCCAGACCACCTGGCACCGGGACGCCGCGTACTACGCCGAGCCGTGGCGCGGCCGATGGGCCACCGAGGGCGGCGGGCCCACCATGGGCCACGGCATCCACCAGTACGACCTGCTGCTGCACCTGCTCGGCGAGTGGGAGGAGATCCGGGCCATGGCGGCCCGCCTGGTCCACGACATCGAGAGCGAGGACGTCTCCACCGCCCTGGTCCGCTTCCGCAACGGCGCGCTCGCCACCGTCGTCAACAGCGTGCTGTCCCCCCAGGAGGTGAGCCGCATCCGCGTCGACTGCGCCGACGCGACCGTGGAGTTGACCCACCTGTACGGACACGGCAACGACGACTGGGTCTACACCCCGGCCCCGCACGTCGACCCCGAGCGCGTCGACGCCTGGCGCGCCCCCGCGCACAACGTGCCCAGCTCGCACACCGCACAGCTCGGCGCCTTCCTCGACGCGTACGACCAGGGGGTACGGCCGCCCGGCAGCGGCCGGGACGCCCGCGCCGCCGTGGAGTTCGCCGCCGCTCTGTACAAGGCGGCGTTCACCGGCCGGCCCGTGCGCGCCGGCGAGATCGGCCCCGGTGATCCCTACTACACGGCCATGCACGGCGGCCACCCCGACTGGGCGCCCGAGGAGCGCGCGTGAGCATCCGCGTCAGCCACGTCCACGGCGAGCACCTCGCGGTCCAGGCGCCGAACGGCACCGAGATCCTCCGCTACGTCTACCGTCCCGACCCGGACCCCTTCGAGTCCCCCAAGCCCTACGCCCACCCGGTCCGCACCCTGTCCGGCCGCACGGTCACCGGGTACCGCCCGAACGACCACCGCTGGCACAAGGGCGTACAGATGACGGCCAGTCACCTCTCCGGCCAGAACTTCTGGGGCGGCAACAGCTATGTGCCCGGCCGGGGTTACCTCGCGCTGCCCGGCCGGGTCGGCTCCATGCGCCACGACGGTTTCGCCGCCCTCACCGCCGGGTCCGAACGGCTCGCTTTCACCGAGGAGTTGACCTGGGTCGCGAACGGCGGGCAGGAGTGGGCCCGCGAGGAGCGCGGCATCGAGGTGCACTCGCTCGACGAGGAGGCCGGCGCCTGGGTCCTGGACTGGTCGATCCGGCTCACCAACATCCGTACGGAACCCCTGGTGTTCGGCTCCCCGACCACCGCGGGCCGCGAACTGGCCGGGTACACCGGCCTGCAGTGGCGCGGGCCGCGCGACTTCACCGGTGGCCGGGTCCTCGCCCCCGGCGCCGGCTCCGGAGCCGCCGACGCTGGTGAACTGATGGGCAGTCAGGGACCCTGGCTCGCCTTCACCGCCGAGCACGACGAAACCGACGGACACTCCACACTGGTCTTCGCGCACGCGCCGGAGAACCTGGACGAGACCTCGGCCATCCACGAGTCCCACTGGTTCGTCCGCGCCGAACCCATCCCCACGGTCGCGTTCTCCTGGGCGTTCTTCGAGGAGTTCACCCTGGAGCCGGGGGAGTCCTTCGGCTACCGCTACCGGCTGGTGATCGCCGACGGAGCCTGGGACCGGGACCGGATCACCGCCCACCTGACGACCCTGCCGTGGTGACCGGGCCGGACCCCCGGCCGCCCCGCCGCTGGCCGGGGCGGCCGGCCTGACTCACCCCTACGACTACTGGGAGGCCGCCGACGGCATGTGCGGCGACAGCCCGCATCCGCACCTGGTGCGCACCGAGGCGTACGTCGTCACCGCGGCCGGGGAGCGGTGCAGACCCTCAGCCCCAACGGCTGCCGGGACGTCCCCCCGAGGCCGGGCACGGTCGCCTGGTTCACCCCGGGCACCGTCCACCGCATGGTGCAGGGCGGTGGGCTGCGCGTCACCGCGCCGATGCGGAACAGCGGCCTGCCCGAGGCCGGGGAAGCGGTGTTGACTTCCCTGCCCTAGGTGCTCGCCGACCCCGAGCGGTACGCGGCGGCGACCACGCTCCCGCCGGGCACCGGTCCCCGGCCGGGAGCCGCCGAACGTCCCCGCCCTGTGGCAGCCCGTCTGACGGTCGCCGCACGGCAGGACCCACACGCGCGAGCGCACACACCGGCCTGGTCGGAAGGTCATCGCGGCGTCCGAAGACCACCGTCCCCGTTCCCCGCCCATGACGAAGTCACCGTTGCCGCTTCGAGAGGACGGGCGACGACGACCACGTGAGCGGGCCGCCGGCCTCCCGCTGCCGCAGCGACGGGAGCCGCGTTCGGCGTCCGCCGCGTCCTCCGTGAACGCGAAGCCCGGTCAGGCCGCGGCGACGGGCAGCAGCCGGTGGGCGTCCCCGTGGGCGTCGACCCGGCCGGCGGCGGGCGGGGCGAAGCGGGTGCCCACCAGCAGGGTGTCCGTGCTCAACGGCGAAGGCGGCAGCGGCGGGGTGGGCGAGCTGGACCAAGCGGTGGACGCGGGTGCCGGTGGTCAGCGCCGTCTCACACCGGGCTGGCCGGTCCGACTGCGACGTGGCCGGGGGGGCCAGGGGGCCGGGAAGGCGCGGGCCCGGGACGATCCGCACGCCGTCGGCCGGGACGTCGACCACAGGTCGAGCGGGTCGGCCCACTCGACCGACCAGGTCGGCTGCCGCCTCCCACGCTGCGGGCCATTCCGTCAGGCGTCCGCGCGCCGCGCCCACCTCACCGCACGGTGATCCGCCCGGATGCCGGCGGCCTGACATCGGTCGCTCCTGAGTGACGCGGCCACGTCGGCGTAGGGGCTCTTACTGGCCAAGTGGCGCGGACGGCGGGCGGCGGGTGTCTTTGCCTGTATACGCGTATACGCGCGCACCCCCGCCGGGTGGGCGGGGGCGCGGAAGCGTTATGGGGTGCTGTCGGCTCGGCTCAGTACCAGCCGTTGGCCTGCCAGAAGTCCCAGGCCTTGACGGGGCTGCCGTAGCGGGAGTTCATGTAGTTGAGGCCCCACTTGATCTGGGTGGCCGGGTTGGTCTTCCAGTCGGCGCCGGCGGAGGCCATCTTGGAGGCCGGGAGGGCCTGGACGAGGCCGTAGGCGCCGGAGGAGCTGTTGGTGGCGTGGGGGTTCCAGCCGCTCTCGTGGGAGACGATCTTGCTGAAGGCGTTGAACTGCGCGGCGTCCGGGATCATCTTGTGCGCGATCGCCTGGGCGGAGGAGGCCTGGGCCGGGGCGGCGTGAGCCGGAGCGGCGGTCAGTGCCATGCCGGCGGTGGCGGCGGCCACGGCGGCGGTGGTGAGGGCCTTCTTCGGGGAGGCGATGCGGCGGATGATGGAGACGGTCACGAAGTACCTCTTGCGTCGGGGGCAGGGGATCGCCCGCATGTGGTGGGCCACGTGGTGTGGCCGGCATGCGTGGGCGCCGCGGCCCGCTTGGGGCTCGTGGCGCCTGGCGACGTCATCCAGATAAGCAGGCCCGCCGGGGGCCCGCAATGACCCCCTTTACTAGTGGTGGCCGGATTAGTGAGGGACGCGAAGTATGTGGCGTGCGTCTCAATCCGCAGGTCACAGGGGGTACGGGATGGGGTGAATCCGGCAAAAGGTGCTACGGCGTCGGGTCGTAGGTGACGTGCGTCATGTGGGGTCCTTCACCGGCTCGCTCACGACGCGTGCTTGGATTCGCGCGCTGGGTCACTGCTTGGGGTCGTCGAATGTGACCGCGGTCTCGAAGGTGACACGCCAGGCGGCCCTGACTCGCCCGTCCTGACTGTGGTCGTCGGCGCCGTCCGCCAGGACGAACGGGGCGGGGGCGAGTTCGTCAGCCGTTCATGTGCTGTCCGTCCTGGTGGGGACGTCATGTTCGGACTGGTCCATGACTGTCAGGCCGCCTTGCCCATGACAACGTCAGGACCGTCCCGTGACTGCATCGGCCGCTTTCCGGCGCCCTCGTGTCCTCACTCGCCTTCTCCTCGCCGTACCCCTCCTGGCCGCAGGCGCCCTGACCGGCCCACCGGCGGCGCACGCGGCCGTCGCGGACGGTGTCCGTATCAACGAGGTGGTGACCACCGGCGACGTCAACGACTCGATCGAGCTGTACAACAAGGGAACCGCCACGGTCGACGTGTCGGGCTGGATCCTGAAGGACAACGACAAGGACCACACCTACAAGATCGCTTCCGGGACCCTCCTGGGGCCGGGCGCGTACAAGGCGTTCGACGTGAGCGGCAAGTTCGGCCTCGGGTCGGACGACATGGCCCGCCTCTACCTCGCGGACGGCACGACCCAGGTGGACAGCTTCTCCTGGAGCGAGCACTCCGATCCGTCCTGGTCACGCTGCCCCGACGGCACCGGCGCGTTCGAGCGGGCGGCCACGGTGACCCTGGGCGGTCCCGACGACTGCGGTACGGGCGGTGAAGGAGGCGGCTCCACGACGCCGACCGCTTGGCCGGGAAGCAGCAGCGTGGCCACCGCGGACGGTTCCAACGTCTTCGGCCAGGACCTCAGCGGCCTCTACCAGGAGGGCGGCGTGCTGTGGGCGGCGCAGAACGGCGGCAGGCTGTGGCGTCTGGTGCGTGACGGCTCCGGCGGCTGGAAGCCGGACACCGCCGGCGGCTGGTCCTCCGGCAGGACTCTGCGCTTTCCCGGTGGCTCCGGCACCCCGGACAGCGAGGGCGTCACCCTGACCGGTGCCGGTTCGACCGCGGGAGCGTTCGTGGCCGGCGAGCGCGACGGGGACGCGTCGGGCACCAGCCGCCTGTCGGTGCTGAAGTACGACGTCAGCGGGTCAGGCTCGTCGCTGACCGCGGCCAAGGAGTGGAACCTCACCTCCGACCTGCCCTCGACCGGCTCCAACCTCGGTTTCGAAGGGATCACCTGGATCCCGGACACCGCACTGACCGGCGCCGGGTTCAAGGACGCCTCGACCGGCGCGGCCTACGACCCGGCCCGTTACAGCGGCCACAGCGGCGGAGTGTTCTTCGTGGGTGTCGAGGGCACGGGCATGATCTACGGTTATGTGCTGGCCGACTCCGGCTCCTACACCCGTGTCGCGTCCTTCAGCAGCGGCATGTCCGGGGTGATGGAACTGCAGTGGGAGGCCCAGGCCTCGCGCCTGTGGGCGGTCTGCGACGACACCTGTGACGGTCGGCACCGCACCCTGAAGATCGACGCGACCGGCGTCTTCACCACCACCGGCCTCTTCAACCGCCCGTCGGGCATGCCCGACTACAACAACGAGGGCTTCACCCTGGCCGGCGCGGACGAATGCGTAGCGGGTGCCAAGCCCGTCTACTGGGCGGACGACTCCAACGACGGCGGGCACGCCTTGCGCAGGGGCACCATCACCTGCTGAGGGGGGCGGGCTGGCGCGCGGCCGTCCTGGCGGGCCTTCACCGTCCGCCTCCACCCATCCCCAGCCCACCAGCGCGGATTTCGCCCCCGGTCCTGTGGGCTGTCGGTCACCCCGTGACGACGACCTTCCGACAGCAGGACGGAAACGATCCTCGGCGATCGGTCCGACCAGGTGTCGTTCGCCGTCCTGCGCGACGGCCGACCGCCTTCGAGGCCGCCGCCCGCCCCGCGCCGAGGCCCCATCCCGGCCCCTGCCCGAGGCACGGAGGCCGGGACCGGGGCCTGCACCGACCCGATGGCGCACGTTCTGCGGCGGCTGATCACCCGTCTCTCCGACCGCCGGCCCACACCCGTCGAGCACATCCCGCACTGGTCGGCCTGGCGCCGCCGACGACGCCAGGCCCGCACCAGCCGCTACAAACGCCGCGGACACAGCCCCTGACCGGGCCATCAGTCACGGCGAGCACCGTTGCGGTACCAAGCCGGTGATCATCCTGTCGTAGGTGTCGGGCCGGCAGCCCTTCACCGGGTCTCCCTTCCGCGTCGACGGACCTTCGCGACTGGTGCCCGGGCCGGCCGGGGCCTCAGGTGTCGCCGGCGGAACGGGCGGCCTCCCTGAACCAGGCGGCGACGTCCGCCGCGGTCGCCTCCACCTCCGTGGCGCCGGCTCCGCGCACCACGGCACGGCCCGCGCGAGTGGTGGTGGTCCGCGGTGTCGTCATCAGCGAACCCACCGCGAGCTTCAATTCCGCGTCGACCACACCCGGCCTGGCCCGGATGTCGTCGACCGATGGCATCGACAGCACCCGTCCCGGCGGAGCGCTCAGCGTGACCCATCCGAACAGGTCCTCGCCGGGCGCCGCACCGGCTCGCCCGGGGGCGGGAAGGGCCAGCACCGCCGCCGCCCACTCCCGATGCAGGTCGACCCCGGTGGTCAGCAGAACGGACCGGTCGATGCGTCCGCCCGCGATACGGCCGGCACACTCGCCGAAGACGAGTGTGCCGTCAGTCTGCTCGAAGGCCTCCAGGTGGTACACCCCGTCGGCGAAACCGAGGACGTCGGCCGCTTTCCGGACCAACCGCCGCGCCCGCGCGTACCGAGATTCCTCCTGAGCGGCGTGCAGCGCGACCGAGCCGTTGAGCGCTCCGTGCAGGGCGGTGATCTGGTTCCGGAAGTACCGGGACACGCAGATCTCGACGACCTGCCCGCCCCTGACCGCACCGTCGATGTGCAGTTCGTCGCCGGGCACGAACTCCTCGCACAGCCAAGGACCCGCGCCGTGTCCCTTCTTCCAGGCGGCGACGTCGTCGGCGGAGCGCAGCGCCGCGGTATCCGCGGCCCCCGCCCCGGACGGCGGCTTGACCACGACGGGCAGCCCGCCCACCGAGGCCACGGCTTCCGCCAGTTCTTCCGGATGCACGAAGACCGCGGACCGCGCCAGCGGTACGCCCGCACGGCGCAGCGCCGTCTTCTGGGCCTGCTTGTCGCGCAGCAGCACCGCCGTGGACAAGGGCAGCGAACGCGCCGCGCAGGACGCGCCGATCACCGCGGCCGCCACCAGGCCGTGCTCCAGGGCGCTGGTGACCACGTCGAACTCGTCCAGGCTGATCCCGTCACGCGCGAGACCCAGCAGGACCTGCTCGGCGTCCATCGGGTCCGCCACCACCACGATGCGGTCGACCAGACCGCGCCGGCGCAGCGAGACCGCATGTCTGGGCGTCGCCACACAGGTGATCCCTGCTCCCAGCTCGCCCAGCGCCGCCACGGATTCGTCCGGCTTCGCGCCGAGCAGCAGGACCCGGGCGCCGCCACCGACTTCACGCACCATGTTCTCCTCCCGAGGTAACCACCGGCATGGTCGCGGGGACCGCTGCGGCGCCCGCCCGTCGACGGCGCGCCGGGCCCTTCGCCGTCCGCTCCGCCGCGTCCATCACCCGGCCTCCGATCCGACCGGCTCGAACGGGTCGACCCGCTCCGCGAAGCCACCGTGCTCCACGACCGCCAACCCCTGGCTGTACGGAACACCCTGGCGCTCCAGTTGCTCCGCGACCGCCGGTGACGGCCCGGCGAACCGCAACAGGTCGGCATCCGGGACCACCACGACCCGCGGGTCGCGCATGTCCTCGACGGCGACCTGCCGCAGCGCGTCGACGCGGCGCTGGACGTGCGGCCAGTAGCCGGCCATCTTGGCGCCGCCCAGCACATGGCAGTCGCCCAGCAAGGAGAGCATCGCGAGGTTGCTGTAGTTGTCGAACACGGTCGCCTCACGTGCCGGGCACTCCACGAGCACGCCGTCGGGCCCCACCCGCCGCCCCTGCGCCTGGCCGGTGAGCAGGCGGCACCAGGCGAGCAGCGACACACCGGACTCGCCGGTCACGGCGGCGGAATCCGCCGCGTGTTCCTGTACGAAGGAGACGAGCAGGGAGAGCGGCAGGTAGGTCGCCACCGGTCCGGGCACCATGCCGGCCGCCCGTTCGACCACCGAGCCGACCAGCATGTACGAGACGGCCAGGTCCGCTCCCCATCGGGCGACCCGGGACGCGTGGAGGTCTGTCGGGGTCGCTCCGTCGAGCGTGACGTCCATCGGCGGCTGACTGGCGACGGTCACGTGCTTGCGCTTCTTGTTCCGGGAGAACTGACGATGACAGCGCACCTTCCCGTCCTCGTCCAGGTACCACCAGGCGTAGGGGCGCCAGCCCAGGTCGGAGAAGTTGATGTGGGGGAGGACGACGCGGAGGTGGTGGGGCGGGTCCGCCTGCCGTCGCTGGAGGGTGCCCGCGTACCAGCAGACCCGCGTGCGCGGGTCGAACACGTTGGGGCTCGCGTGCGGCAGCGACACCAGGACGGTCCCGCTCGCGGCCCACCGTGTCAGCGAGGCGTCGTCGAGTCCCAGCAGGGTCAGGACTTCGTCGGCGGCCGCGGCCGGCGCGTCCGGTCGTACCAGGTCCCAGCGCCTGCGCCGTACGTAGTCGATGAACGTCGTCTCAGGTGGCACCGACCAGTTCCTCCATCTCCCTGTTCCGTCCCACGCCCCACCAGCTGAGCCCGGCCGCGCCCAGGACGACGGCGAGCGCGAGCCAGGCGGCGGTGAGTCCGAGGCCCTCCACGAGCCAGCCGGCCACCAGTGCGGCGACGCACTTGGCCGCTCCCGCGACGGCGTTGCGCACCACGGTGAACCGTCCCACCTGATCCTCGGGCGGCGCCTGGTTGGTCAGCACCTGCATCACCATCACATGGGTGGTGAGAACGGCGCTGAGCACGAGGAACAACAGCACGACGGCGGCCGGCCAGCGGGTGACGGCGATGCCGGCGGTCAACACCGCGCCGACGAGGAAGGCGGCCCGCAGGACGACGTGCGACGTCAGTCGTCCGCCGGCCAACGCCGTTCCCGCGAGGAAGCCACCGCTCATGCCGGCCACGCTGAGCACCGCGTAGAAGTCGCCGGATCCGGGCGACACCGTCTGGGCCAGGGGGACGGCGACGGTGGAGATGAACGGGAGCGCGCCGCTGCTGGGGAACGAGTACAGCAGGATCATGAGCAGTACCCGGGAGCCGGCCGGTGAACTCCTCACCGGCTGCTTTCCGGCCGGTGCCCCCGCTCGCCCGGTGTCCTGGGCCACCGGTGCGGCCGCGGCGGCCGTCGTCTGCTCCGCGTACGGCCGCGAGTCCTCCTCGTGCGGCCGCGAGGGGGCGGCGCGTCGCACCGCCAGCAGTCCGGCCAGGTAGAGGAGGGCCGCGCTGACGAAGCACCAGCCGACCGCCCCGACACCGAGCAGCACACCGGCTGCCCCGCCGCCGATCGCCCCGCCGACCTGGGCCAGCGAGGTGGAGCGCTGACGCAGCCGTACGGCCTCCGACGCCGGGTAGCCCTGACGGATGACCCGGCCCGCGTGCGCCTTGTTCATCGTCTTGACGAAACTCAGACTGCACTGCACGACCGCGAACGCCCCCAGGGCCGGCCCGGGAGGCGAGCCGGCCAGCCATACCAGGGCGAGCAGCGAGGAGCCGGCGAACAGCACCCAGTTGGTCCGCGACAGCCGGTGGGCCGCGTCTCCCGAGTCGGCCCTCTTGCGGACGATCAACCCCAGAACGACACCCGGCAGGTAAGCCGCGGCGTTCATCGCCCCGGTCACCGCCGCGTTGTGGCTCAGGCGATAGGAGGCCCACATGATGGTGACCGCTTGGAGGGTCTCGGCGACACTGCTGGTGCAGAAGAAGGTGAGCAGCCACCGGGCGCCGCGGGCCGGCCGGGAAGTCGCCACATCCGTCATGGGGCCGTGCCGATCCCCGCCGGCACCGGTCCGGCGCCGCTCGGGGCCGTGATGGCGGTCCGCAGCCGGGCGGCCCCCTCCGCGGTCAGTCCCTCGTAGTAGGCGCGGTACTCGAAATCGCAGGAGTTCGTCGGGTCGGCCCCGCGGGTCATGTTCCCCTCGCCGATCAGGACGACACCGGGCAGCCGGCCTGCCTGGGCCGCCGGCAGCGGCAGGCTGCCGTCCGCGTTGGGGCGGGCCCAGAGCATCCCGCTGATCTCGGCCGCCGGATGGCCGGGCGCGAAACCGAGGTGGTCGAGGCCGAGTTGCGCGGCCACGAAGGCGGCCCAGATGTCCGCTCCGGTCGTGACACGCAGCAGTTCTCCCCAGCCGGCGCCGGCCGGACGGGCACCGACCTCCCCGAAGGACAGCTGCGCACCGTCGTACAGGAACTCCACGTGGAAGACGCCGTCGCCGGCGTCGAGCGCCTCGATCACGCGGCGGGTCAGATCGGTCAGCCGGGGCCGCAGCGGATCGTCACGGCGCAGGAACGACGTGCCCCAGGTCCCGGTGGTCTGCAGGGCCGGCCGGTCGTACTCGGAGATCACCAGCCAGGAGACCCGGCCGTCGTGGAAGACACCGTCGCAGTGGAACTCACGCTCGACCGCGACGGCCTCCTCCACCAGCCACAGACCGTCCTGGTCCGCGAGCCAGGTGCGAGCCCGGTCGACCGGCATCCGACGCACGTCCCGTGACGCCGAGGAGGCGATCGGCTTCACGACCACGTCGGTGGCGCCGGCCGTGAGCTCCGGCTCGTCCGTCAGGAACCGACCGGACAGCCAGGCGCGGGGGGAGGGCACCACGGAGCCGAGCCGGCCGCGCATCCGCCACTTGTTCGTGACCAGCAGGCTCTGCTGGTAGTCGAGCCCCGGCAGGCCGTACTGACTGCGCAGGAACCCGGCGGCGAGCATGGTGCTCTCACTCGTCGCCACCACCGCGGCGAACGGCCGGCGGGACATCAGTTCGTCGGCGGCGCGCAGCAGGCCGGGGCCCGGCAGCCGGTCGTGCCGTTCCGCCCCGGAGGGGAGACGGACGAACTCGTGGGTGTCCGAGAACATGCTCATGGCCCGGCGGGCCCATTCCTTGTCGCGTCCGAGCACGAGGACGCGGGTCCTGGATTCCGACACGTCAGGCGCTCCGGTTGAAGTCGGCTATCGCACGCAGTTCCTGTACCAGTTCCTTGTGTGTGGCGGCTTTGACGATGGCGTGTCCGCAGCGGCCGTAGATGCCCACCCGGTCGTTCTCCGGCGCGGGGTAGTCCACCTCGAACAGGTCGAAACGATCACGGAAGGACTGCTCCGACAGATCCCGGTCCGGGTTGCGGACGAGATAGATCCAGCCGAACAGGTCGGTGGGCTCGCTCCCCTGTTCCGGCACCTCGGGCGCCCGGCCGAGCGCCACGTCGAGGGTGGCGCCGTACAGGTCGATCCCATGCGTCATGCGCAGCACCTCCGGTGTCAGCGCGCCGGCCGGCCGCGCTCCCACCTCGCCCAGCACCAGTTCCCCGTCGGGCCGCACGAACGCCTCAAGGTGGAAGACGGTGTCGGGGGCGTCCAGCTCGCGCAGCACATCGGACGCGAACCGGCTCGCCCGGTCGCTCAGTTCGCTCTCGGCGGGCCCGAGCGGCGCGTCGGCGACCGCGCCCCCCTGGGTCCAGCCCATCAGCGGCGCGAGGTAGCTCGACGCCGCGGCCCACACCAGGCGGCCGTCCCGCCACACACCGTCGACGTGTATCTCGTGGCCCTCCACGAACGATTCGGCCACCGCCCGGACATGGGACACGAACGGATGACGGCGCAGATAGTCGTCGAGTTCTTCCTGGCTGCGGACGGGTTCGGTGGCCTGGGAGCCGAAACCGTCCGCCGGCTTGACCACGAAGGTCGCACCGAGGCGCTCCGCCAGTGCCGCGTAATCGGGGTCGGTGGGCCTGAGGTACACGCACTCGGCCGTGGGGATGCGCGGGGACACCGCGCGTTTCTGGATCCGCTTGTCGCGGAACTTCAGGCACCGTGCCAGATCGGTGTCACCGGGCAGTCCGAACACCGAACGCAGCACGGTCGCCGCGAACATCGGGTGTTCGTGGCCGGTGACGACCGCGCTGACGTCGGTGCCCGGATGCTCCGTCACGGCACGCAGGACCTCCTCGCCGTCGGCGAGGTCGGCGACCCTCGTGTAGGACAGACCGCTCAGCCCCGGCTTCAGCTTGTCGACGACGAAGTGGAGGTCCAGACCGCGTCGCCGAGCCGCCTCGACGAAACCCGCTCGATATCCCAGACAGACAACAGTCACTCTCGTGCACCGATCTCTTTCACGTATAGGTGATGGGCTGGGGGAAAAGGCTGCGTCGGCCGATAGCCCAAGGAGGTGAAGAACTCGATGTTGGCGCCGAGACTGTCGCGCAGGGCGATCACCATACGGCGTCGCCCCAGAGCCAGAGCCCGGTCCTCGACGGCGGCGACCAACTGCGTTCCGACGCCGCGCCGGCGCCACGGGACGGAGACGGCCAGGGCGTCCAGGGTGTGTCCCGCCGGATCCGGCGTCTGGTGCACCACGCCCACCAGCTCGTCCTCCCTGTGTGCCAGCAGCCAGGAGGAGGCACAAGCCCGGACTGCCTCGCCGGACCAGGTGAGCGCGGTGGGGCGGAACCCCACCGCGAAAGGCCGGTAGACCTCGTGGACAAGGTCCGCCACGGATGTCGCGTCCGCGGCACGCGCCTGCCGGATCCGGACGGGGATCACCGCGGACGGACGGCGTAGAACGCCTCGCTGACGTAGGGGAGCCGCACCCGTCCGCCCTCCTCGTACCGCGCGCACAGCTCGCGCAAGCGGGCGTAGAAGACCGGCCCGACGGCTGCGACGGCCCGTTGGGCCTGGGTGGAGGACGAACTCATGGTGACGAATTCGTCGACGGTCAGCGTCTGCACCCAGTCGGACGCCCGGCGCACCACCTCCGCGAACACCACGCCCAGTTCCTCCGCGATGTCGAAGCTGCGGTACGAGCGGCTGTAGCCGGGCGAGAGCTCCTCCAGCAGGTCCTCGTACGCGGCGGCGAAACCGCCGGCCGCGTGGTCGCGGTTGTTCTGGATGACCAGGCACAGCCCGGCGGGACCCAGGCACCGCGCGGCCTCGCGCGCATAGGCGGCCCGGTCCATCCACTGGTAGGACTGGGCGGCCACCACGAGGTCGACGGAGGAGGACGGGCACGAGGCGAGGTAGCCCTCGGCGGTGCTCTCGTGCCACACGACATGCGGGAACTTCTCCCGCCCGACCCGGATCATGTCCGTCGACACGTCCACCGCGTGCACCGCCGCGTCATCGGGCAGGTGCGGCAGCAGTCCCTCCAGGGCGATGCCGGTCCCGGCTCCGGCGTCGACGACCGTCGGCCGGCCGGTCTTCGGCAGGTACTCGACGACGTGCCGGAACAGCTCGGCGGGGTAGCGCGGCCGCGCCTGATCGTAGTTGTTGGCCAGTCCGTCGAACTTGGCTTCGGAAGTGGACAAGTGGCTTACGCTCCAGTGACTCGGGTTTTGACACGGGGCAGGAGACCGCCGTGGCTGATCATCTCCAGGAGGAAGGGCGGCGGTTCGGGGAAGGTGGCCAGGACCGTCCCCTCGCACCGGATCTCCCCGCGCCCCAGGTCGAGGGATATGGTCATCCCCTCGGTGAGGCGATCGGTGTCGGTTTCGATGGCCGGCAGCGCCAGGTTCCAGCAGTTGCGGAAGAGGATCCGCCCGAAGCGGGGGGCGATCACCAGGCCGATCCCGTTGGCCAGGAGGGTGGAGACCGCCTGTTCCCGGGAGCTGCCGATACCGAAGACCGAGTCGCTGACGATCGCGTCCCCCGGCTCGACGGTGTCGACGAACCCCGGGAGATACGCTTCGAACAGGTGCGGCGCGAGGAGCTTCGGGTCGGTGTGCATGTGCTTGTACCGGGCGGGGATGATGTCGTCGGTCGAGACCGTACCCGTGACCCGGCGTACCCGGTACGTCGATGTGTGCGTCACGGCAGGTCCTCCACCCGGGGAATGGCACCGGACAGCGCGGTGGCGGCGGCCACGACGGGCGAGGACAGGTAGATGTTGGCCTCGGGATTGCCCATCCGGCCGCGGAAGTTGCGGTTCATGGTCGACAGCACGTTCTCGCCCCGGGCGGGCAGCGGGCCCTGGGTTCCCACGCAGGTGCCGCAGCCGGCGGGGGTGACCACGGCTCCCGCGGTCAGCAGGGTGTCGATGTAGCCGGCGCGCATCGCCTCACGGTAGACCGCGTTGGAGCCCGGGGTCACGACGAACTGGATTCCCGGTCCCACCCGCCGCCCCCGCACGACCGCCGCCGCCTCGGCGATGTCCTCCAGCCGGCTGTTGGTGCAGCTGCCCAGGAAGACGTACGAGATCGGTGTGCCCGCCGCCTCGTCCAGCGGCACGGTCCGGGCCGGGAGGTGGGGGAGCGCCACCGTCGGCTGCAGGCCGCCGATGTCGAAGTCGACCCGGGGAAGTCCCGGCGCCGTCCCCGTGGGGACCGCCCCCTGCTCGTCGGGGACGAAGACGCACTTCGCACCGAGTTCGACGCCCAGGCTGGCCAGGCTGGCGGACGCGTCGTCGGAGAGCGAACGCGCCCACGCTCCGGTGAACTCCACCGACCGGTACAGGAAGGGCTCCTGGCCCTTGTCCCGCAACAGGGAGAGCAGGACGTCACGCGGCCGTGTGGCCCGTGCCGGCGTACCGGTGAACCTCACCTCGACGGTGTCGGGGACCCTCAGCCAGGTGGTCCCCGTCACCATCGCGGCCACGATGTCCGAGGCGCCCATCCCGAGCCCCAGCGCCCCGAAGGCACCGCCCACACACGTGTGCGAGTCGGAGCCCAGGACCAGGGCGCCGGGGGAGAACCAGCCGACCTCCGCGGCGAGCACGTGGCTGATCCCCTGGCCCCGTGCCCGTACGTCCACTCCGAGACGTGCCGCGAACCTGTCCGCGTCCTTCATCCGGTCGGCCATGTCGACGTCGGCCACAAGAACGGAGTGGTCGAAGACGAAGCTCACCCGCTCCGGGTCGAAGACCGTCGTGAAACCGTGCTGTTCGTACAGCCTGGCGATGGTGGGCGCGTTGCCGTCCTGTACATAGACCCGGTCGGGACGGACGGTGACCAGCCGGCCCGGCGTGACCGGGCCCTCACCGCCGGCCAAGTGGCCGGCGATGATCTGTTCGGCCAGCGGGGCGCCGCGTTCGAGCTTCTTCGTCACACCCGGTCCTCAGTGCTGTGCGGCGCGGGCTTTGCCGGCCATCTCGCGAAGACGGTGCGGAGGAACCGTCCCGCCGGTGGCGATGGCCTCGGTGCGCACCTCCTGCAGCAGCTCGTCCAGGGTGTCCGAGTCCAGTTCGGCGCCCTCCTCGCCCAGGGCGTGGGCGATCACGCCGCGTCCGGAGTGCTTGCCCACGAGCAGCTTGCGCTCACCGCCGACCCGCTCCGGGGGAAAGGGTTCGAACGTCGAGGTGTCCCGGAGCATGCCGGTGGTGTGGATGCCCGATTCGTGAGCGAAGACGTTGGGTCCCACGATCGGCTGCCACGGCGAGGAGGGGAAGCCGCAGGCGTGGGAGACCAGGCGGGACAGCGCGGTGAGTTGCGTGGTGTCGATGCCGAGGTCGACGTCGTACCACTGGCGCAGGCTCATCACCACCTGGGCGAGGTCGGCCATGCCGGCCCGCTCGCCGATGCCGTTGACCGTCACGTGGAAGTAGCGCACGCCGGCCTCGATGGCGGCCAGCGTGTTGGCCACGGCCAGCCCGAAGTCGTTGTGGCAGTGGGCCTGCAGGTCGATGTCACAGACACCGGTGATGGCGCGGACCCGTTCGGCGTACTGGCTGGGCGACAGGATGCCGATGGTGTCGGACAGACGCAGCCGGTCCGCGCCCGCCTCGGCGACGGCGACGGCGTACTCCTTGAGGAACTCGGGCTCGGTCCGCCCTATGTCCTCCGCGCTGATGCTGACGAAGCAGCCCTGGTCCTTGGCCATCTTCACCATGTCCTGCGCGGTGGCCAGCAGCCACGCGCGGTCCTTGCGCACAGAGTTCTTCAGGTGGTTGTCGGAGGTGGGCAGACCGATGTGCACGGCCCGGAAGCCCAGGTCGATGCTCTTCTGCACGTCACTTCGCACACCGCGGTTCCAGCCGATGAGGGTGACCTCGTCGCGGCGCTCCAGCATCTCCTTGAGGGCCTTGACCTCCTCGCCCCCCATGGTGGGAATGCCCGGCTCGATCCAGCGCACGCCGGCGTCCACGAGGGCGTTGAAGATCTGCACCTTCTTCTTCGCCGAGAGTGCCACCCCGGGAGTCTGCTCGCCGTCGCGCAGGGTGGTGTCCTCGAGAATCAGGTCATCGCGCATGATGGTGTTCCCCTTCCGATGTGGTGACGTTCTGGGTGACGTACCGGTTCTCGGGACGACGCAGTCCCAACTTCTCGCGAAGCGTCCCGGGTCGGTACCGCCGCTTGAAGACTCCCCTGTGCCGGAGCCGGGGCAGGATGTTCTCGGAGAAGTCGCCGAGGCTTTCCGGAAGCAACGGCGGCATGATGTTGAACCCGTCGGCGGCGCCGCTTTCGAACCACCGGACGATTTCATCGGTGACCGCGTCATAGCTGCCGATGAGAGTCATGTGCCCGCGTGAGGTGGTCATCCTCTCGTACAGCTGGCGGACGTTCAGCCCCTCGTCGTAGGCGAGTCGCTCGATGAGCGCGCGACGGCTCGTGTTCGCGTTGCTGGGCGGCAGGCGCGGCAGCGGTCCCTCGATGTCACACGAGGACAGATCGAATCCGCCGACGAGGTCCGACAGCATGCTCAAGCCGAATTCCGGCCGGATGAGCGACTGGAGTTCTTCGACCTTTTCCCGGGCCTCCTTCTCAGTCGTTCCCGCGTACACGGTGAGGCCGGGAAGGATGATGACGTCCGGGTTGAGCCTGGCATAGCGGGACGCACGCCGGTCGAGGTCCTTCGCGAACACGAGGGCGGATTCCAGGTCCGGCTGGGCCGTGAACACCATCTCGGCCGTTCTTGCGGCCAGTTCACGGCCGGCCTCGGAGGAACCGGCCTGCACGATCACCGGATGACCCTGCGGCGGTCGCGAGACGTTGAGTTCCGCGTCCAGGGAGAAGACACTCCCGCGATGACGCAGTTCGTGGCGCTTGGCGGGGTCGTAGAACCGGCCCTTCGCCTTGTCGGCGGGGAACGCGTCGTCCTCCCAGGTGTCCCAGAGCCCCTGCACGATGTCGATGAACTCGTTCGCCCGTCGGTACCGCTCCGCGTGCGCGGGGTGGGAGGGCAGCCCCAGGTTCCGGGCGGCTGCCTGCTTCGATGTGGTCACCAGGTTCCAGGCGGCGCGCCCTTCCGAGATGATGTCGAGACTGGCGTACTCGCGAGCCAGGTTGTAGGGCTCCTTGTAGGTCGTCGAGGACGTTGCCACCAGGCCTATGTCCTGGCTGACCATGGCCAGTGCGCTCATCAGCGTGAGGGGTTCGAAGAAGGTCACCCGTCCGCCGAAGCCGGCCCGGTCGTCGTTGAAGACCGCCGGGGCGTCGGACAGGAACAGCGTGTCGAACAGGTGCTGTTCGGCGAGCCGGGTCACCTCTACGTAGTGGCCGAGGTTGCGCGTGGCCGTGGTGTCACTTGCGGGATGCCGCCAGGAGGCGGCGTGGTGGCCGGTGCCGTAGGAGACGTAGGCACCCATGACCATGTGTTCCCTGCGTTGCGAGGGCATGTGGTCGGCTCCGGATGATCAGCTGCGGGGTGCCCGCACGATGGGCCTTTTGTCGTCGGGCATCGACAGGAGCTTCGAGGTCTCGATGCAGAGTTCCCCGGCTTCCAGGGCCCGGCCGTGGTCGAGGATGCGGTGGCTGACCTCTTCCATCGCTCTGGTCGCCGCGCGGAGCATCTGGTTGGCGTAGATGATCAGGTTGAAGCCCGCCGCGTGCAGATCCTCCTCGGTGACGGAAGGGTAGGCGGTGGGGATCGCCACCAGGAGGGTGTGCGGGTGACGCTCGCGCAGTTCGCGGGCCAGGTCGAGCACGGGTCGCTCGTCCGCGCTGCGGCTGTGCAGCACCAGACCGTCCGCACCGGCGGCCACGTAGGCGCCGGCGCGGTCCAGGATCTCCTGTCGCGACAGGCCGGTGATGAGCCCCTCCAGACGTGCGATGACCATGAAGTCGGAGGAGGACTGTGCGGCCTTTCCACGGGAGATCTTCTCGCAGAAATCGTCGACCGGCGCCATGGTGTGCAGTCCGTCACCGGGCAGCAGGGAATTTCGTTTCTCTCCGCTCTTGTCCTCGATCACCACTGCCGAGACACCACGACGCTCCATGGCCTTGACCATGTATTCGAAGTGGAGGACCTGTCCTCCGGTGTCCCCGTCCATGACCAGGGGCAGGGTGCTGACGGAGAATATCTGGTCGATCCAGGACAGCCGCAGTTCCATGTCGAGCAGTTCGATGTCCGGCAGGCCACGCAGTGCGGAGTCGGTCAGCGAACTCGACCAGAATCCGTGGAACGCCCTTTTGTTCGGACCTTTCCCTTGGGCGTGTTCCGCGATGACGGCAGCCAGTGGACTGTGCACTTCTATGATGCGCACAGTCTTTCCTCGGGCGAACGACTCCCGCAGGGATGCCAGCCGGGTCTCGTTTCCTACGGTGGAAATACTCATTGGTTCCCCTGTCGACGAAAGTGCTCCCTCGCCGGCCGGCAGATGTCCGGCCCCTCGCTCTCGGAGGGTCGGCTGCCTTGTCCCGGCTTGCCTGGACCGGTTTTCGGCATGGCCCACGGACCGCTGGACCGTGGAAGGTGAGGATGTCAGCGAGAGAAGCACGGTACGAGCGTGAAAATCGATGGCCGACGGCCACGATCTGCCAGGTCGATACCGCTGGACTACAGGCTTACCCGCAGGGAGGAACTGCTCGATCCCTGCGTCACGTGGAGAAAGTGGAAGTGCACACAGGGCGCGATCCCCTCTGCTTATCCCCCTTTGGGGAGGTGTCTCTCCCGGTCACGGAGAGGCAGGTAAAGGAAATGATCCGTTCCGCCATTGCGTCAACACCCGCCCCTGCCGCCGAAGTCGCGGGGGTCTGTTTCAGGCCACCTTCCGGCGCGTCCAGTGTTGCGCGAAATCAACCTTCCGGACGTCGAGCGGACATGCTTCGTCCACTGATAGTCACCACTGCGAGCATCGGGAAGTGACCTGACTCACACTGGTCTCCGAGCGTGGCCGTGGATCTCGGCGACAGACGCTTGGTAGGTACATCTATCGCTCACCCAACGTGACCGCGCCCGCACTTGACCGGTTGTCGTTCACCGGCTGACCCCCTACCCGCGGGTGCGGGCACCGAGGGCGAGGGGGACGCCGCGCCCGGGTGGGCGTCGCGCACCGGCGGGGAGGGCTGGGTGCGGCGCTGGGCGGGCTGCGATCGGACGTCGTGGCGCCCAGCATGATCGGTAAAGACTGGTAACAGGTTTCTTTACCCTACTTTACTGCACGGTGGAGGCGGCGACGCCGCACCGAGGGGCCGAACGGGCCGGGCCTGGCCCGGTGTTGGCGGCGCGGGCCCGCTGCCTGGGTCCGGAACGCGCGCAAGGTGCGGCGTAGTTGGCGGTGCGAGTGGCTGGAGCGGTCGCCGCGGGGGCGTCGTGGACGCCCTGCGGGCAGGTTTCTCAGTAAGCGGTGAGGCCGCCGTCGACGACGAGTTCGGAGCCGGTGACGAAGGAGGAGTCGTCGCATGCGAGGAAGAGGATCGCGGGGGCGACCTCTCCGGTACGGCCGGCTCGGCGCAGAGGAGTGCGCTGGATGTCCGGTTGCCGGTCGCCCTGCTCGTCCAGGGGGGCCTGGATCATCGGTGTCGCGATCACCCCGGGATGTATCGAGTCGACCCGTACGCCCTGCCGGGCGTACTCGACCGCGGCCGTCTTGCTCCGAGCCAGGTGCCTTTCTGGTTCACGTCGATGACGTGGTCCCACGCGTCCTCCTCGGTGTCCTCGATCCCCGGCCACCTTGCCCTCAAGTCGTCGTGCGGTCATGAAGCCCGCACGACGTCGGCATGCCGAGCCACGGGCCCCGCAGAGTCGCCGGACTGCGCCGAGAGGAAGTCGCCGTCCTGGCCGGAGTGAACGCCGACTACTACACCCGCCTCGAACAAGGCTGCGAACGCAGCCCCTCACCCCAGGTGATCGACGCCCTCAGCCACGCGCTGCACCTCGACGAAGACGCCAGGACGGTACCGGCTGGCCGGGGCCACGCCCGGCGAACGGCTTTCCCCCCACTCCGCCGGGCGGGTCAGTCCCGCCTTGCGACAGCTGATGGACGGCTACCCCAGTACCCCGGCGTTCGTCATGAACCGAACCCTCGACCTCCTCGCGGTCAACGCACTGGCCCAGGCCCTCTACTCGGCGTTCACCCCGGCGGACAACCTCGCCCGCATGACCTTCCTCGACCCCGCGGGCCCGGCCTTCTACACGGACTGGGAGCGGGCAGCCCATGCCGTCGTCGCCAACCTCCGCGAGGCAACCGGCTTCGCCCCGGACAACCCACGACTGCGCGAACCGGTCAGCACCCTCACCGAGCACAGCCCGGACTTCGCACGCCTGTGGCAGACCCACGCCGTGCGCGGCAAGACGCGGGACGCCAAGCACTTCCTCCACCCGGACATCGGCCAACTCACCCGCACTTACCAGGCGTTCGACGTACGCGAGGCACCCGGCCGGCAACTCGTCGTCTACCACGCCGAACCAGGAAGTCCCGGCGCCCAGTCCCTGTACCTGCTCGGCTCCCGCCACGCCACCCGGCGCCGGGCGGACTCCCCTCACGTCGCCGGCCAACCGATACAACGTGGAGATCAGCGCCGGTAGACCGCTCCTCGGCCACCGTGGGTGGCTCGGCCCGGGAAGTCGCGGCTCCGGCACGGCTTTTGTGCCGTCGGGCCGGTCCTCGGCGTCCCGGCTCGACGATCCCGGTGAACCAGAGCCCGAGACGCGGCGGCACCTGTTGCCGGTGCTCAGCGACGGTACGCGGCTGTCGCGATCTCGATGAAGGATCGGATCAACGGGTTGGTGTCACCTTCGTTCCACACCGCCACCACTCGGCTCGGCACCATGTCGATCAGCGGCACCACGGCCAGGTCCGCGGGCAGGTCGTGTCCGAGCGGGGCCAGGCCGACCGTGCCGTTCCACAGCACGGCGTGCAGGCATTCCTGGACGGCGCGCACCACTGGCCCCTGGCGCGGCCTGCCGCCGTTCCAGTACGCCTGCCAGCTGGGGTCGGTGCCCTGCGGGAACTGGAACCAGCGGCGGTCGTTCAGTTCGGCCAGCCGCAGCTGGTCGCGGCGGGCCAGCGGATCGTCGGCGCGCAGGACCACCCCGACCGGATCGGTCCGCAGCGCGCGCAGCGTCAGGGCGGTCTCGTCGAACGGCGCCCGGGTCAAGGCGACGTCGACCAGTCCGGCGCGCAGCCCGCAGGTCGGGTCGGTCAGATCGGTGTCGCGGATGCGGATGTCGATGCCGGGGTGGAGTCGGCGGTAGGCGGCGGCCATCCTGGCCACTCCCGGGTCGGCGCCGTCGCCCAGGATGCCGACGGTGATGGTCGCGGCGCCGGCCGCCGCGCTCACCCGTACACGGACGTGGTCGGCATGGTCGAGCAGGGCCCGCGCCTCGTCGAGCAGCACGGTGCCCACCGGGGTGAGCGTGACGCCGACGGGCGAGCGGGCGAAGAGCAGGGCCCCGACATCGGCTTCCAACCGCTTGATCGCCCGGCTCAGCGGCGGCTGACTCATGTGCAGCCGGGCGGCGGCCCGGCCGAAGTGGAGTTCCTCGGCGACCGCCACGAAGTAGCGCAGGGTACGTAGCTCCACGCTGCCACGATACCCACGAGGTATCGGCGATGCGGAACGGGTTTTGGACACCGGCAGGGCGTCGGCGGTGCACTCGTGGGCATGAGCGAAGAAACAAGGACCAGCGAGCCGCAGGCCGGCCCCGCCGTATCGGTGGTGGGCCCCGGCGACGGCGAGACGATCGTTCTGGGCACCACGCACATGCGCGTCCTGGAGGACGGCAGCCACACCGGGCACCGCCTCGCGATCGCCGAGTCCGTCCTCGCCCCGCACACCCAGGGACCGCCTCAGCACCGCCACTCCCAACACGACGAGGGCTTCTACATCCTCTCCGGCACCGTGCGGTTCACCGTCGGGGATGAGGACTACGACGCCACCACGGGCACGCTCGTGCTGGTTCCGCCCGGCACCCCGCACACCTTCGCCAACCTGTCCGGCCGACCCGCCGTCATGCTCAGCACCTTCACCCCCGACCTGTACGTGCAGTACTTCCGAGACCTTCAGGAGGTGCTCGCCGGTGGCCGGCCGCTGACGCCGCGGGCCACTGTCGACGTGATGAGCCGCTACGCCACCGAGCCCGCGGCAGACCTCGCCTGAAGCCGACGGCACAGCGGGGCACGGCCACGTCCGGGTTCCTCGGGTGGCGGGTCGGGCCCTCACCGATGGCTCTTCCGGTAATCGACGCAATCGACGGGTCCCCGGCCAGCCGGTGGCCCATGAACGGGAATCATGAACATCGCCTATTGGATCGTCGCGGGACTGCTCGCCGTCTTCTACGTCTACGCAGGCACGCTGAAGGTGAGCCGGAGCCGCGAGCAGCTCCGCCCGATGATGGCCTGGGTCGACCGGGTGCCCTTGCCCGCCCTCCGGGCGCTGGGGACGGTCGAAATACTCGGCGCGGCCGGCCTGATCCTGCCGCCGCTGACCGGCATCGCTCCCTCGCTGGCGACGGCCGCGGCCATCGGCTTCGTACTCCTGCAGGCCGGCGCGATCACCGTCCACCTGACCGGCGAAGACCGCAGGATCACGCTCAACGCCGGGCTCGCCGCCACCGCGGCCGTGTCCGTCTGGCTGGCCACCGGGCTGTGAACAGGCCCAGTGCCCAGCCCTCGACCGACGGATGCCACTGCCGGGCCGGTACGGCGGTCGCGCCAGAACGCTCGACCGGCCCTCGCGAGGGCATCCGTGGACGGGCTGGACGTTCTCCGCCGGCTGGGGCAGCCATCAGACACCGGACGCCACGCCGGTCGCACCCGAGCCGGTGGTGGAAGTCGGCGCCGACATCACCCGTGACACCTCAGACCGCTGGAGGCATGCCGCACACCGGCACCGGGCACGCCCCCCGTGGACAATCCCGCCGGGCGCCGGCGAACTGACGGCGGTACGCGGAACTCGGTCCCGTGGTCGTGGCATTGCCGACTTCGATGAACAGCAGCGACACCCTGTCCCATGGGGCGGTGAGGACGATGCCGGTCTTCGACGGTCTGCGGTGTTCCGCCCATACCGGGGCCGCTCGTCGGCCACCATGGGGTGTGTGGAGATCGCCGAGCTCGTTCTCGAATACGTGCAGGCCCTCGTGTGGCCGCTGATCACGCTCACCCTCGTGTACGTCCTGCGCGCACACCTGAGAGAAGCGTTCGCGCGCATGACACGGGTGGAGACACCGGCCGGGGCCATCGAGTTCGCGGTCGAGGCGCGCGACGTGCTGAACCAGGCGGAGAGCGTCGGTGACAGCGCAGGACAGGTACCGGCGTGGCGGGGGCCCCAGCAGGCCCACGGTGTGCCGGCACCCGCCGGGCCGCCCTCGGGCAACGGCCAGAACACGGACTACCTCCTGCCCGCTCCAGCCGGATCCGGGTCCGGTTACCCGCCGCCGGGGCACGCTCCGGGCGGGTCCGGGCAGGGCCATCCCCAGCCAGGGCAGCCTGTTCCGGGCGGACCCGCGTACGGCTACCCCCAGCCGGGGCAGCCCGGTTCGTTCGGGCCGGTCGTGGTTCCCTCCGGGCCTGGCGCGCCCCAGCAGAGGCCCGGGTCGGTGTGGCGGGACGGGTTCCGCGTCGCCAGGGGCGTGGCCGACTCCGCGCCGGCGGCGGCCGTCGTCACGGCGTGGGACGTGCTGGAGCGGCTGTGCCGGGAGGTGGTGCCGGCCCACGGTCCGGGCCGGCCGCCGACGGACGTGGCGTCCCTGGGCAGGGCGCTGGTCGCGTGCGGGCTGCCCGCCGGCAGCGCGGACGTCCTGACACGCCTGCGCGGTCTGCGTGACCGGGCCCCACACCTCTCCTACGGCGTCACCCCCGGCGCCGCACGCGATGTCATCGACGCCTGCCTCACCCTCGCCCGCGAGGTCGACGCGCTGCGCGGACAGTAACCGGACGACACACCGCTCACCACCTCGGCCGGACCGCCCACTCACCGCCCCGCCTTCGGCGCATGAGGCCGACGGCCGCCGAACCTCACGAGCACGACCCGGGGCCCTCACTGCTGCGCGAGGCCCTGGCCGCCGGGACGCGGCGCCCTACCCGGACTCCCAACGCGCCGCCGCCCGCCTGGTCCGCGTCAAGGTGCCCCGCTGGCGCGAGCAGTGGCGCGCGGTTGGTGGCGCCCCTTGACGGGCCGTTGGTCCGTACCTATCGTCTCGTCAACTCGGCCGTTCAGGAAGCCGTATGGCGTTCACATACGAGGACGGAACAGATGCAGGACAAAGACATACCCGCCCGACGTCGCCGTAAGTCCCCCCGTTCCGCTCTCGCACTCACCGCGGCGGCGACCCTGCTCGCCACCGGGCTGCTCGCCTGGCCCGGCAGTCAGCGGGCGCAGGCCGCACCCGCCGCCTTCGCGCACCCCGGCGTCACCGTCTCCCGAGCCCAACTCGACTTCGCCCGTGGCAAGGTGCTGGCCGGCGTCCAGCCCTGGAAGGGCGCCTACGACCAGATGATGGCGAGCAAGTACGCGAGCCTCAGCCGCACCCCGAAGCCCCGTGCCGTCGTCGAGTGCGGTTCGTACTCCAACCCCAACTACGGTTGCACGGACGAGCGCGAGGACGCGATCGCGGCGTACACCGACGCGCTCGCCTGGTACGTCACCCGTGACGAGCGCTACGCGAAGAAGGCCATCGAGCTGATGGACGCCTGGTCCGCCGTGCTCAAGGACCACACCAACAGCAACGCGCCGCTCCAGACGGGCTGGGCGGGCTCCTCCTGGCCGAAGGCCGCCGAGATCATCAAGTACACGTACACCGGTACGTGGGCCGACTCGGGCCGGTTCGCGACCATGTTGCGCGACGTCTACCTGCCCGAGGTCGTCAACGGCTCGAACTCCAACGGCAACTGGGAGTTGTCGATGATGGAGGCGGCCGTGGGAATCTCCGTCTTCCTGGAGGACAAGACGGCGTACGACGCGGCCATGGCGAGGTTCCGCACCCGCACCGCCGCCTATGTGTACCTCGCCTCCGACGGCGACCTGCCGAAGACCGTCCCGAGCCAGAACCTGAACACCCGCGACAAGATCGTCTCGTACTGGCAGGGCCAGTCGACCTTCGTCACCGGACTCACCCAGGAGACCTGCCGCGACTTCACCCACACCGGATACGGGATCTCCGCCATCTCGCACGTGGCCGAGACCAGCCGCATCCAGGGCCAGGACCTGTACGGCACCGATGTCGGCGAGCGGCTGCGACAGGCGCTGGGCTTCCAGTCCACGTACGAACTGGGCGCCGCCGTCCCGGGCTGGCTGTGCGGCGGCAGCGTCGACCGCGGGCTCGGCCCGGTCACCGAGGTCGGCTACAACGCCCTGCACAACCGCCGGGGCATCGCCATGACCAACACCGGGACCCTCACCGGACAGAACCGCCCGGCGGGCAGCAACAACCTCTTCGTCGCCTGGGAGACCCTGACCCACGGCGACAACCCGAACTGACGTCCGGATGGTGGCGGGCCGGCGGTCCCGGCCTGTCTCGTGGCCGCCCGGGAAGCCGGAAGGCCGGGAGGCCGGGAAACGCGGTGCCGGGCCGCGGTGCTGTGCCCGCGGCCCGGCACGGTCAGGTCACGCGGTGACCTGCTGCTCCGTGGGGCGACCCTCGGTACCTGGCGGTGCCCGCCGGCTCTCACCGGCGGCCCCGCGCCGGCGTACCGGCTCTCACAGGGCCGGACGGCCCGAGTCGCCCGGCTTGATCCGGCCGCGCCACGCGCCGGACTCCGTGCCGCGCCCCTCGATGTACTCCTTGAATGCCTTCATGTCGCCCTTGACACGGCGGTCGATGGTGCCGATCAGATCCCCGGCCTTCTCCACGGCCCCGCTGGGCTCGACCTCCAGCACCAGCTCCACCCTGGTGTGGGTGTCGTCCACCCGCTCGAAGCGGACGCTGCCCCTCTGGCTGGTGTCGCCGCTGACCGTGCGCCACGTGATCCGCTCGTCCGGCAGCTGGTCGACGATCTCGGTGTCGAACTCCCGCCGTACCCCGCCGATCTTCGTGGTCCAGTGATTGTGCCGGTCGTCCAGCTGGGTGACCTCCTCGACGCCTTCCATGAAGTTCGGGAAGCTCTCGAACTGCGTCCACTGGTTGTAGGCGGTGTGCACCGGTACGCCGACTTCCACCGCTTCCTTGACCGTGCTCATCTCCAGGTCTCCGTTCTCACTGGTGGGGTGTCCCGGGCGGGCCGTCCGTGCGGCGCGCCCGGGCCGGGAGTGCCGGGTACCCGGGGAGCCGACGGTCATGGCCACCGGTTTCGATCATCCCCGCCGGCCCGTCGGTACCCCCGGGACCGCGCCCGGCCCCCGCCGCTTCCGCCCAGGCCGGAAGGGTGCGGATCCGGCCACCGCCACCGTCTTCGGGTCACCGCCCTGACGTGGTGTTTTACAGTGTTTGCCACCAGTTCAGGGCAACAGGACCTGTGAGGAATTCGCGAACATGCCGACCGAGACGTTTGAGTTTCAGGTAGAGGCCCGTCAGCTGCTCCAGCTGATGATTCACTCGGTGTACTCGAACAAGGATGTCTTCCTGCGGGAACTCGTCTCCAACGCCTCCGACGCGCTGGACAAGCTGCGCCTGGAGAAGCTCTGGGACGACTCGCTCGACGCCGACGTGTCCGATCTGCACATCGAGATCGACATCGACAAGGACGCCCGCACCCTGACCGTGCGCGACAACGGCGTCGGAATGTCGTACGACGAGGTCGGGCAGCTCATCGGCACGATCGCCAACTCGGGCACCGCGAAGTTCCTCCAGGAGCTGCGCGAGGCCAAGGACAAGGCCGGCGAGGACGGGCTGATCGGCCAGTTCGGCGTCGGGTTCTACTCCGGCTTCATGGTGGCTGACGAGGTCACCCTGCTGACCCGGCGGGCCGGCGAGAGCCAGGGCACCCGGTGGTCCTCGCGCGGCGAGGGCACGTACACGCTGGAGAAGGTCGACGACGCGCCGCAGGGCACCTCGGTCACGCTGCACCTCAAGCCCGCCGACCCGGAGAACCAGCTCCACGACTACACCTCACCGTGGAAGATCCGGGAGATCATCAAGCGGTACTCGGACTTCATCACCTGGCCGATCCGGATGGTGCCCGAGAAGTCCGGTGACGACGACTCGACGCCCGAGCCCGAGACGCTCAACTCCATGAAGGCACTGTGGGCGCGGCCCCGCGACGAGGTCTCCGACGACGAGTACCACGAGCTGTACAAGCACATCGGCCACGACTGGCGCGACCCGCTGGAGACGATCCGGCTCCAGGCGGAGGGCACCTTCGAGTACCAGGCCCTGCTCTTCCTCCCGGCGCACGCGCCCCACGACCTGTTCACCCGCGACTTCAAGCGGGGCGTGCAGCTGTACGTCAAGCGCGTGTTCATCATGGACGACTGCGAGGCGCTGCTGCCGCCGTACCTCCGCTTCGTCAAGGGCGTCGTGGACGCCGCCGACCTGTCGCTGAACGTGTCCCGCGAGATCCTCCAGCAGGACCGCCACATCGAGATGATGCGGCGCCGGCTGACCAAGAAGGTCCTGTCCACGGTCAAGGAGATGATGACCAAGGACCAGGAGCGCTACGGCACCTTCTGGCGGGAGTTCGGCACGGTCCTGAAGGAGGGACTGGTCACCGACGCGGAGAACCGTGACGCCATCCTCGCCGTCGCCTCCTTCGCCAGCACCCACCACGACAGCGAGCCGACCACGCTGAAGCAGTACGTGGAGCGGATGAAGGACGGCCAGGAGGACATCTACTACCTGACCGGCGAGTCCCGGCAGAGCATCGAGAACTCCCCGCACATGGAGGCCTTCCGGGAGCGGGGCATCGAGGTGCTGCTGCTCACCGACCCGGTCGACGAGGTGTGGGCCGACGCCGTCGGCGAGTACGAGGGCAAGAAGCTGCGCTCCGTCGCCAAGGGGCAGATCGACCTCGACGCCAAGGACGAGGACAGCGCCGACGAGAACCGGGAGAAGCAGACCGAGGAGTACGCCGGGCTGCTCGGCTGGATGAAGGAGCAGCTGGACGAGGACATCAAGGACGTACGGCTGTCCGCCCGCCTCACCGTCTCCCCGGCCTGTGTCGTCTCCGACGCGCACGATCTCACGCCGGCGCTGGAGAACATGTACCGCGCGATGGGCCAGGAGGTGCCCCGCGCCAAGCGGATCCTGGAGCTGAACCCGGACCACCAGCTGGTGAAGGGCCTGAACCAGGCGTACAAGGAGCGCGAGGACCGCACGGAGCTGGCCGAGACCGCCGAGCTGCTGTACAGCCTGGCGGTGCTCGCCGAGGGCGGCCAGCCCAAGGAACCGGCCCGCTTCGTCAAGCTGATGGCGGACCGCCTGGAACGCGCGCTGTGACCCACCCGCGCGGGGGCCGGGCACGGCACACCGTGCCCGGCCCCCGCGCATCCGCCGGTGGGTTCAGAAGGCTCCGAGGTCGGCGGCCACCCAGTGCTCGGGACGCATGGTGACGATGAAGTGCTTGCCGAGCCGGGTCCGGTCGTACTCCACGAAGGCGGCGACCTTGTCCTCGGGGAGGTACCGCGCGGCCATCTCCCAGGACAGCTCGGGACTGTCCGGGTCCGTCGCGACGACCGGGCCCTCCACGGAGACGTAGCGCACGGTCGGTTCGGTGCGCTGCACCATCAGGCTGAAGCGCCCCGCCGCGCGGATCGCCCGCCCCTTGCGGGAGTCGGGCCCGGTGCGTACCCACAGGTCGCCGCCCGGCGTGTACTGGTACCAGACGGGAACCGTCAGCGGGGCGCGGTCCGGGTGTTCGACGACCGACAGGGCGCCGATGTGGGGCTCGGCCAGGAACAGTTCGCGTTCTCGTTTCGAGAGTGCCATCGGCCGACCCTAACGCCGGCAGCGGCACGGACGACAGACCCGTCGAGGCCCTGTCGGGGGCGGGTCAGCCGGCGCCGCGCTCCAGGACCCGGCGGGCCGCCTCGGCCTCCGCCGCCGGCGGGGACAGCTCGTCCAGGGTGTCCAGTTCGTCGTCCGCTTCCAGCTCCCGCGTCCAGGCCGCCGCGAGCCGCTCCTGCTCCTCGCGCGGCCGCGCGCCGACGGCCTCCCGGTGGCCGGGGTCCAGAGCCGCCAGGAATCGTTCGACCGGGTCCGTCGGCATGCCGTGCTCCTTGTCGCCGCGAGGGGTGCCGCTCCCGGCCAGCATGGCCAACCGTGCGCGCGCCCGCCGCCCGACACGGGCCCGGACCACCCTGATGGCCCTGCCGCCGGCCCCGGCTCCCCACGGTGCCCGTCAGGTCTGCCGGGCGTGCACGGGCGCGTTGGCGACCTCCTCCGGGCACTTCCGGTGCGGCTTGCGCCGCCGGTCGCGCCGCCAGTCGAACACCGCGAGGGCCAGGGAGGCCGCCATGCCGGCCAGCGCGGCGCCCAGCGCGGTGACGAGAGCGCCGCGGTAGTCGCCGCCGCGGCCAAGCATCAGATAGAACAGGCCGGGCAGCGCGGCGGTGCCGAGCGCCGCTCCCAGCCGCTGCCCGGTCTGCAGCGCGCCGCCCGCCGCGCCCGCCATGCGCACGGGCACGTCCCGCAGGGTCATGGTGATGTTGGGGGAGACCACGAAGCCGCCGCCGACGCCGCCGAGGAAGAGCACCGGCGCGGCGACCCAGGGCGCGAGGTCCAGGGGCGCGAGCCGCAGCAGCAGCGCGGTGCCGCCCAGGCCGGCGATCACCCCCGCGAGGCCGCAGACGGTGAGCAGGCGGCCGTACCGCTCCACCAGCCGGCCGGAGACCACGGCCGCGCTCGCCGAGCCGAGCGCGAAGGGCGTGACGGCCAGACCGGACCGGAGCGGGGAGAAGTCCAGCCCCCGCTGGTAGAAGAGGGCGAACACCAGCCACACACCGCTGAACCCGACGAAGTACAGCGTGCCGATGCCGGCGCCGATGGCGTAGCCGCGCACGGTGGTGAACAGGCGCGGGTCCAGCAGCGGCTGTTCGTCCCGGGCGACGAGACGGCGCTGCCACCAGGCGAAGACGGTGAGGAGCGCGGCACCGGCGAGGAACAGCCACCACAGCCGCTCGATGCCGCCGGACTCCGCCAGCACCAGCGGGCACATCAGCGCGAGTACGCCGAGCCCGAGGAGCAGCACGCCGGGCACGTCCACCCGGCCTCGTCCGGAGCGCCGGGTGCGCGGCAGCAGACGGCGGCCGAGCAGGACGGCCAGGACGCCGATGGGAACGTTGACATAGAAGATCCACCGCCAGCCCTGGTCCCCGGAGGCCAGGGCGAGGATGGCGCCGCCGGTGACCGGCCCGGCGGCGGAGGATATGCCCACGGTGGCGCCGAAGAAGCCGAAGGCCCGGCCGCGCTCGGCGCCGCGGAACATCTGCTGGATGAGCGCGGAGTTCTGCGGAGCCATGAAGCCGGCCGCCAGCCCCTGGGCGAGACGGGCCGCCACCAGCAGCGTGATGTCGGGGGCCGCGCCGCAGGCCGCGCTGAAGACCACGAAGCCGCCGAGCGCCAGCAGGAAGATGCGGCGCCGGTCCAGGGCGTCACCGAGCCGGCCGGCGGTGACCAGGGCCAGGGCGAAGGTCAGGGCGTAGCCGGACACCACCCACTGCACCTGCGCCGGGGAGGCGTGCAGGTCGTGCTGGATGGTGGGCAGGGCCACCGCCACGATCGTGACGTCGAGCAGGCTCATGAACCCGGCCACCAAAGTGACCCACAGGGCGCGCCACCGCTGCGGATCCGGCTCGTACCCGTCCCCGCGGGGGTCCGGTTCCCGGCCGCCCTTGGCCGACGTCGACGCTGTCACACGACCTCCTCTCCACCGAGGCCACCGGGCGGATCCACCGGGGCCACCGGTCGGACCAAGTTCCCCCGCCCCTACCGGGGACACATACCCGGCCCGTACCCGCCCGCCACCGCGTCCGGCCGTCGGCGCCGACGAGGCACCGGACGGACATCTCGCCTAAACTGACTGCATGGACACAAAGAGTGACGAAATACTTCCGCGTCGTGACCGTCCGCCGCTCTCCCGCGGCACCGCCCTGATCGTCGTTGCCGCCGCGGCCGGAGCGCTGCTCACGGGCTGCGGCAACGACAGCGGCGGCGAGGCCGCGCGGAGCGGCGCCGCCGAGGCTGCCCAGGTCGCCGCGACCTCGCCCACGCCGACGGCGGACGGCAACCTCACCGAGGACCAGCGGGAGCGCAAGGCACTTGTCCCCAAGGCCAAGACCGGCTACGAGCAGGCGCTCAGCGCGGCGGTGGGGGCGGTGTCGAACTCCAAGCCGGTCTCCGTCGAGCTCAAGGGCTCGCCCGACAGCCCCCGCTGGGAGGCCGAGGTCGCCACGGACGACGGCACCGCCCACACCGTCTCCGTCGACGCGGTCGACGGGAAGGCCGGCAAGGCGCGGGCCAAGGACGACGACGGCGACGACAAGCGCGACCTGGCGGACCTGCTGAAGAAGGCCACCGTCACCCCGCAGCAGGCCGCGCAGACCGCCACGGGCAAGACGAAGGGCACCGTCACCGCCGTCGAGCTCGACGACACCGACGGCGGCAACCCGAAGTGGTCCGTCGACGTCGTGACGACCGACGACTGGAACAAGACGACCTTCGACATCGACGCGACCAACCGCAAGATCCTCCGGGAGCACGTCGACCGCGACTGACGGCCCGCCCGGGGCCCCGGGAAGCGAGCCCCCGCGGCTCCGCACCGCCTCGACGCGGTGCGGAGCCGTCTCCTGCGCTCGGGCCCGTTTTCCCGCCCGGCCCGGGGGAACCCGGGCGTGCCGAGGAGTGGAGCGGAGGACGCCATGAGCGGACAGACCGGCGAGCCCGCCGACCGGTACGGGCGGGCCCGCGACGAGAAGGAGCCCGGAGCGCACTCCGGCGCCGAGAGCCAGGCCCGCGAGCGCACCGTGCCGGGCACGTCCAGTGCCAAGGAGGGCTACCAGCCCGACAGCGGCACCACGGCCGGCGAGCCGCTGCGCGGAGTGGAGGCCGGGGACCGGCGGCGGGACGACCGGCCGCGGGGCGGCGAGGAGGACCGGTCCGACGGCTGACGGCTGCCCGAGGCTACGCGTCGTCCCCGGCCGGGCGCCGTACCACCAGGCTGCTCACCTCGAAGGTCATCTCGGTCGTCTCCGGGTCGGGCGGCGGGTGGTAGCGCCCGGCGCAGACCGAGAGGTTGACGATGAGGAAGGCGTGCCAGCGGCGTCCCACCCCGCGCCGGTCCGCGAACACCCGCTCGCCGTTCAGCCACCAGTCCACCGAGTGACGCCCGAAATCGGTGCGCAGGTCGATCCAGGCGCCCGGCCGGACCGCGTCGTGGCGCACGTACCGCTGGGACCGGCGTACATGGTTGGTGAACTCCAGCAGGTCCGGGTGGTCCGGGTGGTATTCGAAGACGTCGACCTCCTGGCCGCCGTCCCGCCAGGTCCAGACGGCCGGCCACGCGCCGGTCTCCGTGGGCAGCCGGACCCGGGCCTCCAGAACGTCCCCGGCCAGGAGGACGAACTCCTCCTCGCTGTCCTCGGTGGTCAGCAGGCCGGTGTCCCACCTGCCGTCCGGCCGCCGGGTGGCCCGGAACACGCCCGAGCGGCTGTGATCGGCGTCGTCCACCAGATGGTCCAGCTTGTCGTCGCCCGGATTGACCGGGCCGCCACCCGGATAGGCCGAGGAACGGCCCGCCGTCCACTGCGCCGTGGAGGCGAAGTCCGCCGTGAACACCACGTCGGACCGGCGTGGATCCCGGGGGGCCGGCGGCGAGGCGCCCGTCGTCGGTTCGCTCATGTCGGATGTCTCACCGGCGGCGGCCCGGACATGCGCGGGGGCTGATCGGCGCAGCGTATTTCCTTCGTGTGGGTGAAGCGTGGGGGAGACGGACACGGCGGGAGCGTCAGGGCAGGCTGGCGCCCTGGGCCCGGAGTTCCCGCTGGACCGCGCTCACCGGGACGTCCCGCGGCCGCCGCCCCCGGGTCGCCGCGAGGGCCGCGCACACGCCCGCCGCCTGCCCGGTGGCCATGGAGATCGGCATCACACGGTAGGAGGAGTGGGCCACGTGGTCCCCGGAGATGCAGCGGCCCGCGACCAGCACCCGCTCCAGGCCCCGGGGCAGCAGACAGCGCAGCGGGATGTCGTACGACTCGCCGCGCGGCAGCCGTTCGAGCCTGGTGCCGCGACCGCTCGGGTTGTGGATGTCGACCGGGTAGGCGCCGCGCGCCACGGCGTCGTCGAACTTGCGGGCCGACAGCACGTCCTCGCCGGTCAGCAGGTACTCGCCGGTGATCCGCCGGGTCTCCCGGACACCCACCTGGACACCGCTCTGCACCACGTAGGAATCGGCGAAGCCCGGCACCCGGCCGCGCAGGAACCGGGAGATCTGCGCCATCTGCCGGTGCGCGGCGAGTTCCGCGCGGGTCAGGTCCCAGACGCTGGTGCCGAGCACCTCGGTGACCCGCGTGGAGTTGACCGCCACCTCGCCCGCGTTCGGGGTGGCGAAGAAGAGCATGTCCTCGCGCGGCAGGTCCAGCTCACCGGCGTCCGTGGCCGCGCGGACCAGGTCCCACAGCCCGTGCACGCCCTTCCACTGGTCCGGCCGGGCGCGGGTGTAGGCGGCGAACTCCTCGTGGTCGAAGCGGACCATGCGGAACATCAGCGTCATCGGCTGGGTCCAGCCGTCCTCCGGCCGGCCGGTCTCGTACCCGGCCCCCGCCGCTGCGGCGATGTCCCCGTCCCCGGTGCAGTCGACGATCACGTCCGCGTCCAGCACGAGCGGCCCCGACTTGGTCTCGAACACCGCACGGGCCCGGTCGGGCAGGCTGACGACGCCGGAGGCGAAGGCGTGCAGCAGCATCCGGACCTCGTGGTTCGCCAGCAGCTCGTAGGCCGCCAGCTTGAACAGCTCCGCGTCGAACGGCACGGTGTAGCCGGTCTCCAGCGAGGGCCGGATCGCCGCCCCGGTGCGCACCAGCTGCTCCAGGAGCACCCACAGCACCCCGCCGACGACCGGCTCGCCCTCGCCGTGGTCCGGCGGCAGCAGCCGCGTGGTGTCGCCGGGCACGGCCTGCTTGACCTCGTTGTGGAAACTCATCAACGGCATGACCAGGGCGGCGGTGGCGTTGCCGCCGAGGAAGCCGTAGCGCTCCACGAGGACCACCTCGGCGCCCGCGTTGGCCGCCCCGACGGCCGCGCCGAGGCCGGCCGGACCGCCACCGACCACCAGCACCTGGGTGGACCCCGCGTGCAGGGCCTGGCGCGGCGGCAGCTCCACCGTGGTGGGGACCCGGGGCGGCATCAGATGGGACACGTTCACTCCCTCGGGGTATGGCAGCCGTCGGTGTCAGCGGCCGGTGGAGGCGGGCACCGGAGTGGCGGCGCGGCGGACGCCGGGCGCGGCGGCACCGTCCAGATAGGCGAGGAGCCGCTCCCCGGTCCCGGCCGCCCGCAGCCGCATCGCGGCCGTGCGCCCCGCCGCGTCCGCCGCGCGTGCGTGCCGCTCGTCCCACAGCCGGTCCACCTCCGCCAGCAGCAGCCCGGACGTCTCCCGGACCACACCGCGCAGCGCGGGCGCGCCGATCCGCTGGGCGAAGTCGAAGACCTTCCCGGCGTACGGCAGCGGCAGCAGGGGGATGCCGGCGAGCGCGGCGAAGACCAGGAAGTGCAGCCGCATGCCGACGGCCAGGTCCAGCTGCGCGACGATGTCCAGGACCTCCTGGGGCCCGTGGTCGCGGTGCAGCACGGTGCAGTGGTCGGCCGCCGCCATCCGGGACGCCACGGCGTGGGCGTGCCGGATGTCGCCGCGCTCCATGGAGATGAAGACGATGTGCGCGTCCAGCCGCTGCACCAGGAAGTCGCCCATGCTGGCGAGCAGTTGGTGGTACCCCTCCTCGTCCAGGTGTTCGGCGGCGTGTCCGGGCTCCCGGACGCTCATCCCCACCAGCCGCCCCCGGCGGGGCACCGCCTCCGCCCGCAGCAGGGCCCGGCCGCGGTCGCCGGGCGCCAGCAACAGCGCCGGGTCGGCGGTGACGCAGACGGGCCGGGTGACGCCGGCCTCCTCAAGGACGAGCTTCGACTCCTCGTCGCGGACCGTCACCTCGACCGCGTCCGACAGCACCGTGCGCACGTACGCGCAGTCCGTCTCGTCGGTGAGCGGACCGGCCCCCACCGCGTAGGTGAAGACGGGGACGCCGAGGCTCTGCGCGGTGCCGGCCAGCCGCAGATACCGGCGCGCCTCGGTGTCGTAGAGGATTCCGCCCCCGCCGACCACGAGGACGTTCAGCCGGCGCAGCGACTCCGAGATGCCCTCCCGGCAGACCCCCTCCCAGCCGACCACCTCGACGTCCGGATGGACCGAGCGGGTGTGCGCCGGATTGCGGGAGAAGACCACGAACCGGGTGTCCGGGCGGCCGGCCCGGACCTGGTCCAGCAGGGCGGTGAGAATCGCCTCGTCGCCGACGTTGCGGCCCCCGTAGGAGCCCAGTACGCCTACGGTCACGCCGTCCGCGCCATCCATGACCGCTCCCTTACGGCTCACAGCAGAAGCTGTACCAGCTTGCCGCCTTCCGGTGGGAACACGCGACCCGGGCCGCGTCCGGGCCCGCCGCGTCAGCGGGCGACGCGTTGCTTGCGCCCGCCCCGGCGGAAGCGCACGGCGGCGTAGACCAGGGCCAGGACGAGGACCACGACGCCGATGACCAGGAGATAGAACAGACCTTTGACGACGAATCCGATGATCCCCAGGACGACGGCCACGAGGATCAGGAACAGGAACAGGCTCATCGGATCTCCCGGCGGGTTCGGCGGGTCAGCGGCGGGCCAGGCGTCGCTCGCCGCCGGCGCCCGGTGCGTAGGGCAGCTCGTAATGAGCGAAGACCCCCGGTTCGTCGTCGGCGGTCAGTTCGCCGTCGGTCTCGATGGACGGGGCCTTCTTCACCCGGTCCTTGCTCTGGGCGACCTTCAGGTAGCCCGGACCGACCGTCGCGCCCGTGAGGGGGACGAACGCCAGCCGGCGACGGGTGGGCAGACCCACGGTCACCGTGGCGAAGAAGGGCTGGTCGGTGGCGGTGTCCACGTAGACCGACTCCAGAACGCCGATCTTGTGGCCGCCGGTGTCGACCACGTCGTGACCCCGCCACTCGCGGATATCGGATGCCTCGAACATCGGTACCTCCTGTGCACGGGGTACCCACTCGCGGGCCGGGGATGTGGCACCGAGGGGGTCGATGCCCCGGACGGCGTACGGGCCCGGGGCCGGGTGCCGGGCCGGTACGCCGAGTGATCAGTTCACGGGCACGAGGTCAGGAACTCGATCAGCGCCGCGTTCACCTCGTCCGGCCGTTCCTGCTGGGTCCAGTGGCCGCAGCCGGCCAGCTTCAGCGGCTCCCGCCTCAGGCCGGGCATCAGCGAGGGCAGCCGCTCGATGAGCTCCGGTGTGCCGGGGAAGGCGGGGACCACGTCACGGTCGCCGTAGATGTACAGGGACGGCGGGGTGACCACGGCGCCGTGCCAGGGGGCGGTCAGCTCCCAGTTCCGGTCGAGGTTGCGGTACCAGTTCAGGGCGCCGGTGAAGCCCTGGGAGAAGCTCTCCGTGAGCGCGTCGAGATCCTCCTCGGTGAACCACTCCGGCAGCACCTCCGGGTCGGCCATGTCCGCGAGCCAGCCGCGCTCGGGGTCGACCAGCGGCTGTTTCCGTCCGGCGCCGGGAGCGTCCCCGGAACCCCAGTAGAAGAACTTGCGCAGCGCGGTGCGGGTGTCCTCGGCGAACTCGGCGTCCGCGACGCCGGGACGGTTGAAGTAGTTCCAGTAGAAGCGGCCGCCGAACATCTGCTCCATGGCGGGCAGCGGAGGCCGCGAGCCCCGGAACGGCGGCGGCACGCTCAGACCGGCCACCCCGCGCACCAGGTCCGGCCGCAGCAGCGCGGTGTGCCAGGCGACCGGCGCGCCCCAGTCGTGCCCGACGACGTACGCCTTCTCCTCGCCCAGCTCCCGGATCAGCCCGACGACATCGCCGACCAGATGCAGGATGGTGTACGCGTCGACGGCCTCGGGATGGTCGCTGCGCCCGTATCCGCGCTGGTCGGGAGCCACCACCCGGAAGCCCGCGGCGGCCAGCGGGCCGAACTGGCGGTGCCAGGAGTGCCACGACTCGGGGAAGCCGTGCAGCAGCACGACCAGGGGGCCCTCGCCCTCCTCGGCGATGTGCAGCCGGATTCCGTTCACGTCAACCATGCGATGCTCAACCATGGCCCCGAGACTACTCGCGTGATCATCTCGTGGTCGGTGACCCGCGTGACCGCCGTACGGCGGGCCCGGCCGGCCGAGCAGCGTGCGGAACGCGGTCGTGTACGCGGCGGGGTCGTCGCAGCCGGGCGGGTCCGCGACGCGGGTGACCGGCATGCCGGCGGCGAGGTGCCGCGGGGAGCCCGGGACGCGGGCGCGCTGCCGCCACTGCGCGAGGCTCGGGCCGGTGTGCCGCCGGAACAGACGGGCGAGGGTGCGTTCGCCGACACCGAGGGGGCGCACCCGCGCGCGGGCGGGGAGCCGCGGCACGGCGGTCGGATCGATGCGGAGGCCGTGGTGTTCAACCTCCGTCGTCGTGACCTGGCGTCGGGCCCGGGCGCGCGCCTGGCCCGGACGCGCGCGTGGCCCGGACGCGCGCGTGGCCCGGACGCGCGCGTGGCCCGGACGCGCGCGTGGCCCGGGCGCCCCGTCGCCGGCGCCCGGGCCCTCGGCGGCCCCGCGGATCAGCCGCTCACAGCCGCTGCCACAGCGCCGGGGCGTTCGGCGGCTCCCACCCCGCCTGCGCCTGGTGGCCCTGGAGACAGCGGTAGGAGGCCCCGCCGTACGTCACCGTGTCACCCGCCTGGTAGACGGTGCCGGCCGCCCAGGTGCCGCCCGGCTCACCGGGGTCTTCCGGGTCCTCCGGGTCCTCGGGGCCGGTCCCGGTCGTCTTGAGGGTGAGGCCGTAGGACTGCAGGATCGGGTTGACCGGCTGGAAGTACGTCGTACCGCCGCTGGTGCAGTTGCCCGAGCCGCCCGAGGTGACCCCCTGCGCCTGGCTGCCGGAGATGAACGAGCCGCCCGAGTCACCCGGTTCGGCGCACACCGACGTACGGGTGACTCCGCTGACGGTGCCCTCCTGGTACGTCACGCTGGTGTTGAGCTGCTGCACCGTGCCGCAGTGCCAGCCCGTCGTGGAACCGGAGCGGCACACCGAGGAGCCCACCGGGGCCTGCGTGGACCCGGCGACCTGGACGCTGGAACCGGTCACGTACGGCGTCGCCGTCCAGTTGGAGTTGGTCGCCACCCACGCCATGTCGTTGCCCGGGAAGACCGACGCCTGGAAGGTGCCCTGCGCCACCCGGTTGGAGCCGGTGGTGGTGCTGCCGGCCCGTCCGCAGTGCCCGGCCGTGGCGAAGCCCTGCTGGGTGCCCCGGGTCACCGGGAACCCGATCGAACAGCGGCTGCCGCTGCCGATGTAGTACGCGTCGCCGCCGCGCAGGTCGTACAGCGGACGGGGACGCTCGGCGGACTTCACGATCCGGGTGAGGGAGGCGTCGACGTGTGCGGCGGCCAGCAGGGAACGCGCCGCGTCCGGCCGTATCGCCTCCACCACCAGCGTGTTGGTGGGCACGTCGACGTACCAGACCGGGGCGTCGGCGGTGGCGCGGTGGGCCGCGGCGCGGTCCACCCGGGCCTTGGCGGCGTCCAGCGCGGCCAGGGAGTGCTCCACGACGACCGCGCGGGCGCCGTGCGCCAGGATCGCCGGCACGTCGGCCGGGTCGGTCGTGGCCACGGTCAGCGTGTCCGACTCCGCGCCGCGCACCCACGCGCCGGCGAAGTCCGTGCCGAGCGCGGACCCGAGCCGGCCGGCGGTGGCGCCCGCCTCGGCCTCGTTGGCCAGCCGGCGCTCCGCCTGTCCGTGGTCCAGTCCCAGGTCCCGCTGGAGCGCGCCGAGGAGGGCGGGCGGCGTCGCGTCGGTGCGGAGCGTCTCGGCCGCCGTGGGCGGGGCGGGGAAGGCGGACGGCTGGGCGCTCGCGGAGCCGCTGAGCCCGGCCACGAGCAGGGCACCCGCTGCCGCGGCGGCGGCGCACGCGGCTCTGAGGTGTCGTTGGAGCATGGGGAGGTCTCCTCGGATTCGGTGGGAGTGCCGAAACCGTAGGGAGATCCCGCCCCGCCCCATAAGACATCAGCCGACCCCCTGCCTCCGTGTTATGCACGGGGACGTGAGCGGGGGCGGCCGGCTCGCAAGGCGCGGTCGGTCAGGAGGCGAGACCGGTGCGGTGTTGCCGGGCCGGGGCCTCCCGGTCCTCGCGCCGCGCGAGCCAGTGCGCGTAGCTGTCGCTGCGGGCCGCCACGCCGGCGTGCGCCGCGCGGGCCTGCGCCAGCACCGTCGCCACCGTGTCCGGCCGCTGCCCGGCCCGGTGCCAGCCCAGCAGATGCCGCCACACCAGCGGGGTCCCGGCCAGCGGCCGGGTGGTGATCCCGGGCGTCGGCGGGAAGGTGGCCCGGCACAGACCCACCGCCCGGCCCACCTGCACCAGATGGACGCAGGACGCGGTGTCCGTCTCGTACATGCGGCGGGGCGTGAAACCGGCCCGCGCGCAGGCCGCGGTGAAACAGTCCCCGAAACAGCCGTCGCCCGGGACGCACGCCCACTCCTCGCCGGCCAACGCGGCCAGGTCGGCCTCCCGGCCGCGGGCGAGCGGATGGCCGTCGGGGAGCATCACGAACACCGGATCGACGGCGACCTCCTCCCAGGTCAGCTGTGGTGCGTCCGGTGGGGGAGCGGAGCCGCAGGCGCCGGCCAGCGCGAAGTCCAGGCGCCCCTCGGCCAGCAGCTCCGCCAGCTCCCGCTCCGACCAGGAGGCGCAGGTGGTCACGGTGGTGCCGGGGACGGCGTCGGCGAGCCGGTCCACCAGCGCGCCCAGCAGCGGACCGTGGGTGCCGCCGAGCCGCAGCCACTCGCCGTCGCACCGGGTGCGCGCGAACCGGGCCGCCTCCCGCTGGAGTTCGCTGACCGCGGGCAGCACGATCCGGGTGCGCTCCAGGACCAGTTCGCCGAGGGCGGTGGCCCGTACGCCGTACCGTCCGCGCTCGAAGAGCGTGCCGCCCAAGGCCCGCTCGATGCGCCTGAGCTGGGCGCTGAGCGCCGGCTGGGCGAGTCCGAGGGCCGTCGCCGCCTTGGTCAGACTCCCCGCTTCCGCGATGGCCCGAATGGTCTTCAGATGCCGCAACTCCAGCTCCATGAGGGGAGCTTGCGGGGTGGGGAGGTCCAGGGCAAGAGGCTGGTACAGACCAGAGGGGCGGGTTTCGCGGTTTCCCGGTGCCGGGGTCCGTGGCATGGTCACAGCGACGCGATTGGTCTGTACCTGAACGGCGCCCGTGCGGTGTCGGCAGGTCCTGGAGAAAGGGGAGCATGGCCGATGCGCAGCACCACCGTGTTACCGGGAACCCCCGGCTCGCCGCCCGCGGCCGGGGACGTGCCCCTGCACCGGCTGGAGGTGGCCGCACCCGGCGCCCCGCCCTTCGCCGCCGGTTCCTTCGAGGCCGTGGGACCGCTGTCCCGGTGGGACCGGCCGCACCGGCACACCTTTTACGAGATCGTCCACGTCAGCGCCGGTTCCGGCACCCACGTCGTCGATCTCGCGCGCTGGCCGCTGCGCCCCCCGCACCTGGCGGTGATCCTGCCCGGCCAGGTGCACCACTGGGAGGGCGGCCGGGGACCGGAGGGAACGCTCGCGCTGTTCACCGACGACTTCCTGGTGGACCACCCCCATGACCGCGAGGTGCTGCGGGAACTCGGCGAGCGGTGCTGGTTCGCCCTGGACCCCGAACAGGACCGGTCGGTACGGAGACTGATGGCCGAACTCGTCGCGGAGCACCGGGAGCGGGCCCCCGGACACGAGAGCGTGCTGCGCTCCCTGCTGCACGTGCTCGTGGTGCGCGCCGCCCGGCTGCCGGGCCCCGGCGGCGCCGGCCGGGACCCGCGGGCTCAGGGCCGGCCGGCCGCCGTCGCCGACGAGTTCGCCCGGCTGATCACCCGCCCGGAGGCGGCGACCTGGTCCGTCCGGGAGTGCGCCGACCGGCTCGGGGTGACCCCCCACTACCTCACCCAGGCGGTCCGGGCCGCCACCGGCCGCCCGCCCGGGCGGCTGCTCATCGAGGCCCGGACCTACCAGGCGCAACGGCTGCTGGCCCACACCCAGTTGTCGGTACGGCAGGTCGCCGCCCGCACCGGGTTCGCCGATCCCGCCTACTTCAGCCGGTTCTTCCGGCGGGAGACCGGCAGCAGCCCCGGCGACTTCCGAAAACACCACAGCCGCCCTCATCAGTCCCTCGAAGCCTCGCCGACGCACGCCTAGGTTCGTTGCCGACCGGCCCCGGGGCGCCCGCCCCCGCAGGAGGGGACCCCACAGGTCCGGCCCCACAGGTCCAGCCCCACAGGCCCGTACAGACCCAGCCCCACAACAGGGCCACGCAGGTCCGCCCTCGCGGAGGGAAACACGGGTCCGCCCCACAGGAGGAGGAGACATGGACGGAGCAGGTACGCACGACACCGACCGGAACGGCACCGGCGGCACCGTCGGCAACGGCGCGGACGCGCCGGACGCACCGGGGGGCGCCCGGCTCGTCGGCCGCAAGACCGTGCTGCGCGCGGCACTCGCGGCCACCGCCGCGATCCCCCTGGCCCTCGCCGGCGGCCCCGCCCTCGCCCGCACCCTGGCCGCGAACGGCGAGGAACCCCAGCTCACGCCGCCGTGCGACGACGGCGACGACCCCACCCCGGAGCAGATCGAGGGCCCCTACTTCAAGCCCAACTCGCCGGAACGCACGAGCCTGTTGGAGCCCGGACTGCCCGGTACCCGGCTCACCGTGAGCGGTTATGTCTTCGGCCGGGCCTGCCGCCCCCTGTCCGGCGTCCTGCTGGACTTCTGGCAGGCCGACAACAACGGCGCCTACGACAACACCGGGTTCCGGTTCCGGGGCCACCAGTACACCGACTCGCGCGGCGCCTTCGCGCTCACCACGATCGTGCCGGGCCTGTACCCGGGGCGCACCCGGCACATCCACGTCAAGGTGCAGGCGCCCAACCGGCCCGTACTCACCACGCAGTTGTACTTCCCGAACGAGCCGCGCAACAACACGGACACGATCTTCGACCCACGGCTGCTGATGACCGTGCGCGACGCCAACGGCGGCCGGGAGGCGGCGTTCGACTTCGTCCTCGACGTGGCCCAGGACCCGGGCCCCGGCCCCACGCCGCCCGGCGGCACCTGGGCCGTCGGCACCGCGTACCGGACGGGCGACCAGGTCACCTACGGTGGCCGCGGCTACGTCTGCCTCCAGCCGCACACCGCCCAGCCGGGCTGGGAACCCCCGGCCGTACCGGCTCTGTGGCGCGCGGTCTGAGCACGGGCGTGCGACGGTCCTGACGCGGCGGGCACCGGCCTTCCGGCCACGGCCGGTGCCGCCCCGCAGAGCCCACCGGGGCCGGGTCCCCCCAGGGTGAGGACGCCCGCCCCGGGTGGGGCCGGGGCGGGCGTCCTCAGGACTCGCCGCGCCGAGGCCGGGCACCTGCCGCACCCGCTCGGCGCAGGCCGGGTCCGCGAGCAGGTGCCGCGTCTGTCCGTCGACGCCTGGACTGTCGTCCCGGGACGGCGAGCGCGCGTGGACCGTGACGGTGCGGTGTGGCCGCGAGGGCTCAGGGTGTCGCCGACGGGATGTCGGCTTCCGCCGTCCGGGAGGACCCGGTACCGTCGGCGGACGCGTCGTGCGGGGACCGGCGCGGCGTACGCAGGACGGTCACGGCGATCACCAGTGCGCCCAGGACGAAGACCGCGCCGGCCCGGAAGGCGAGTTGGTAGCCGCCGGTCAGCGCCTCGTCGCGGGGGGCGCCGTCGTGCAGCAGGGTGCCGGTGTGCGAGGCGGCGAGGGTGCTCAGCACGGCGAGACCGAGGGAGGCGCCCACCTGCTGCACGGTGTTGAACATCCCGGAGGCCAGGCCGGAGTCCTGCGGGGTCGCACCCGACATGGCCAGTCCGGCCAGGGCCGGCATCGCCAGGCCGAACCCGATCCCGAGCGGCACGGTCGCCGGGAACACATCGGTGAGATAGGCGCCGTCCGCCGCGACTCGTCCCAGAACGCCCAGGCCGCCGCCGATCAGCACGAGCCCGGCCAGAAGGACGGCCCGAGCGCCGAACCTGCCGATGAGACGGGGAGCGAGGAACAGCGACATGACGCCGATCAGCAGCGAGACGGGTACGACTCCGGCACCGGTCTCCACCTCGTCGAACCCCAGCACCTTCTGCATGTACAGCACGGCCAGGAACTGGAAGCTGAACACGCCCGAGATCATGAGGGCGTGTGTGCCCAGCGCGCCGGACACAGCGCGGTAGCGGAACATCCGGGGCGGCAGCAACGGGTCCTCGGCCCTGGCCTGCCGTACGACGAACGCGGCGAGCAGGACGAGGGCGGCCAGGCCGGAGCCGAGTGTGCGAGCGGACCCGAAACCGTGGTCGGCCGCGGCGACGATGGCGTAGACGGCCGGCATGAGCGCGCAGGTGACCAGTACGGCGCCGAGCGCGTCGGTGCTCTTGCCCCGGCCCGCGCCCCGCTCGGCGACCAGCACCCGCTGCGCCAGGACGGCGGCGGCGACCCCGATGGGCACGTTGACGAAGAAGATCCAGTGCCAGCCGGCGGCCCGGGTCAGCACGCCGCCCAGCAGCAGGCCGAGGGTGCCGCCCGCGGACTGGACGAAGCTGTAGACGCCGATCGCCCTGGCGCGTTCGCCCGGCTCCGTGAACATGGTGACGACCATGGCGAGGGTGACGGAGGAGGTCACCGCGCCGCCGACGCCCTGGACGAACCGGGCGGCGAGCAGCATGGTCGCGCTCTGCGCCAGGCCGCACAGCAGGGACGCCAGGGTGAAGACGACCAGACCGGTGACGAAGACCCGCTTGCGGCCGAAGAGGTCACCGAACCGGCCCGCGAGCAGCAACAGGCCGCCGAACGGGATCAGATAGGCGTTCACGACCCAGCCCAGGGACGAGGAGGAGAAGTCCAGGCTGTCCTGGATGGCCGGCAGCGCCACGTTCACGATGGTGCCGTCGAGGATCACCATCAACTGGCCGGCGCAGAGGATCGCCAGCGCGAACCAGCGGGACATCCGGACTGCCGGTGCGGGCACGGCCTCAGCAGACATGCGTGTGCCTTTCATGGGAGCTGTTTTGTTACGGGCTCCATCCTGGGTAACCGTCCCCGAGCGGGGAAGAAGGCACTTTTTTGTCTCGCCGTCACAGCGATGTCCCGCCGTAACAGTGATGTGACGGGCGGGCCGGCCGGGAACCGGCTGCGTCGGCGGCGCGGACGCAGCCCGGACGCGGTGTTCAGGGGCAGGTGACCACCTGGCCGGCCCAGGACAGGCCCCCGCCGAAGGCGAGCAGCAGGACCGGGGCGCCGCCGGGCAGTTCGCCGCGCTCGGACAGCTTGGACAGCGCGAGCGGCACGGACGCGGCGGAGGTGTTGCCGGACTCCACGACGTCCTGGGCGATCACCGTGCTCTCCGGCAGGTCGAGTTGCCGTACGACGGCGTCGATGATCCGCAGATTGGCCTGGTGGGTGACCACGCCCGCCAGATCGGCCGGCGTCAGACCGGCCCGCGCGCAGGCCTCGCGGACGATGCCGGGCAACTCGCCGGTGGCCCAGCGGAACACGGTCTGCCCCTCCTGGGCGAAGCGCGGGTGCCAGTCGTCGACGAGCCGGACCGCGTCACCGCGGGTGGGGTCCGAGCCCCAGCACACCGGGCCGATCCCCTCCTCGGCGGAGGCGCTCAGCACGGCGGCGCCCGCCCCGTCGCCGAGCAGGACGCAGGTGCGGCGGTCGGTCCAGTCGGTGACGTCGGACATCTTCTCGGCGCCGATGACCAGGGCGTGCCGGGCGGCGCCCGCCCGCAGCGAGTGGTCGGCGCAGGCCAGCGCGGTGCAGAAGCCGGCGCAGCCGTTGTTGAGGTCGAAGGCCACCGGGGCGGGCAGGCCGAGGCGCCCGGCGACCTGGGCGGCGATGGAGGGGCAGCGGTCGATGGCCGAGCAGGTCGCCACGGTGATCAGGCCGATGTCGGCGGGCTCCAGCCCCGAGGCGGCCAGCGCCTTGCTCGCGGCGGCCGCCGCCATGTCGGTGACCGACTCCTCGGGGGCGGCGATGCGGCGGGTGGCGATGCCGGTGCGGCGCCGGATCCACTCGTCGCTGGTGTCGACCATGGTGGCCAGGTCGTCGTTGGTCAGGACGCGCGTCGGCTGGTAGTGGCCCAGGGCGGCGATACGGCTTCCCGGCACGGCGTGATCTCCTCGGCTCGGCATCAGATGCCCCGGAGAATAGCAACCGATCGGTCGGAAGCTGTAAAGGTACCCCTCGCCTACGATGGTGGGTATGAGCCCTCGCAATTCCGTGGCTGAAGCCCGCAGGACGCGGCAGCGCATCGTCGAGCGCGGTATCGCCCTTGCCTCGCGGGACGGCCTCGAAGGGCTCACGATCGGGCGGCTGGCCGCCGATCTGCGGATGAGCAAGGCCGGTGTGCTCGGGCACTTCGGCACCAAGGAGGCTCTTCAACTGGCCACTCTGGAGGGCGCGGCGGTGGCGTTCTCCCGTCTGGTGTGGGAGCCCGCGGCGGACGTGGAACCGGGCCTGCCCCGGCTGCGGGCCGTCTGCGAGGCGTGGATCGCCTATCTGGACCTGGACGCCGGGCGTGCCGTCTTCCCCGGCGGGTGCTTCTTCACCACGGCTTCCGTCGAGTTCGACGCCCGCGGCGGCCCCGTCCGCGAGGCCGTGGCCCGGATGTCCCGGGTGTGGCGGCGCCGGCTGGCCGCCGAGGCGCGTACGGCGATGGCGGCGGGCGACCTGCCGGCGGGCACCGACCCGGACCAGGTCGTGTTCGAGCTGATCGGCCTCTTCATGGCCCTGAACCAGGAGATCCAGCTCTTCGCGGCACCGGACGCCACCGACCGCGTCCGTCGGGCACTGGACCGCCTGCTCGGCCCGCGGCTGGAGCGGTCGGCCGCATAGCCGCGGTGTGCTGCCGTGGGACGGTCTGCTCCGTGGTGGCGAGTTCGTCCGGTGACCACCAGTGGGCGTTCGCCGCTCTGTCGCTGCCGTGCCACGGACCGCGGGTGCCGTGCCACGGACCGCGGGTGCCGTGCCACGGACCGCGGGTGCCGTGCCACGGACCGCGGGTCCGTGCCGCGGTCCGTGGCGGGCCGGCCGCGGGGAAGCCGGCCCGTGGTGTTCCCTCGTGCTCAGCCCGCCTTGTTCACCTGCGCGAGAGCCTTGCTGAGGCCGTAGGCCCACAGCTGGTTGACCCGGGAGCGCTCGGCGGTGTTCGGGTAGCGGTTGGTGCAGGAGGGGCCGGGGCCGCCGCCCGACATCAGCTCGCTGCACGGCCCGCTGTAGTGGTCGGGCAGGCCCAGCACATGGCCGGTCTCGTGGGCGGTGACGCGGATGGAGTCGTACTGCCGGTTCTGCGCGTAGTCCAGGAAGATGTAGCCGCGGCCGTGACCGTCGGTGGAGGCGTAGGACCCGCGCGAGTCGTTGCCCTCGTAGTAGGCGAAGTCGCCGCCGCTGGTGGTCGCTTGGAGCTTGACGTTGGACACGGAGCTGTTCCAGATCGAGGCGGAGCTCGATATCTGGCTGCGGAAGCTCGGGGCCTGTGAGGCGTTGTAGTAGACGGTCACCGCCTTCAGGGAGGGCTGCTCGGCCTGCCGCTTGGCGACCGACTTCATCACGGCGTCGAAGAACGCCTTGGTGCCGGCGTCCTCGGCGCTGCCCACGTAGCCGGCGGCCACGGTGCGGGCGGGTGCCGCGGCGGAGTCCTGCGCGCTGACCGGGCTCGCGGTGCCGAGCGCGGCCGAGGCCAGCCCGAGACCGAGGGCCAGGCCCAGAAGTCTCCTGGTGCTCTTCGATCCGGTGCTCTTCCGGAACGACGTCATGTGGGGGCTCCTTCTCGTCCTGTGGGGTTGAACGATCGGTTGCCAGTGAGTCTCGGGCAGCCCAACACGGCGGGGGATGATGGCACTTGGGGATAGCTCTGGGCTATCGCCGACCGACTCGTCCGCTTTCCTTGTAACTTGAACATCTGGTGTCGTGTTCCGTGCCGCCCTACGCTCCCCCCATGGACTTGGAGGTGAGACATCTGCGTGTGCTCTGCGCCATCGCCGACACCGGCAGCCTGCACAAAGCGGCCCGGGAACTCGGCCTGGCGCAACCCTCGTTGAGCACCCAGCTACGACGGATCGAGCGCGCGCTCGGCGCTCAGCTCTTCATCCGCGCCCGCACCGGCTGTCGGCCCACCCCGCTGGGGCTGGCGGTGCTCAGCCGGGCCAGGCCGCTGGTGGCGGAGTTCGCGTCGATCGTCACCGAGACCAGGGCGGCGGCGGCCCGTGCCGCCGGCGGGTTCCAGCTGCGCCTCGGGGCCACGGCCAGCCGGGCCATCCCGGGCTGGCTGCGGCTGCTGCGGGCCCGCCGCCCGGGGATCGAGCCGACGCTGCAGATGAGCGTGTCCGCCAACGCGCTGCTGGGCATGGTCGCGGCCGGCCGGCTCGACATGGCCTTCGTGCACGAGGTCGAGGGCAGTCCGCTGCGCGTGCCGCCCGGACTGTGTCTGCGGGTGCTGGTCGAGCGGGAACCGCAGTTCGTCACACTCGCCGCGGACCACCCGGCGGCGTCACGGCCGCAGGTGCGTCTCGCCGACCTGGCCGGCGACCGCTGGATGGTCGACTCCACGGTCGACGGCGAGTGGGACGCCCTGTGCCGGGTACTGCGCGCGGCGGGCCTCGATTCCGAGATGCTGCACGGCGACTACCTCACCGCGTACTCGCTGGCCGCCATCGGCGAGGTGGTCACGGTCAGCCAGCCGACCGCCCCGCTGCGTCCCGATCTCGCGATCCGCCCCCTGGAGGGCGACCCGATCGGGGTACGGCTGCTGCTCGCGGCCCGTACGGAACGCGAACTGGACGTCGTTTACCCGGAGTTGGAGGAGGCCTACTGGGCGGTGGCGTGGGAGGCGCCGGCGTACCGCGAATGGCTCGGGCGCGCGCACGCGGCGGACGGCGGCCCGGAGACTCCCGGTGTGCCGGTCTGCCCGCCCACGCACCACCCGGCCCCGGACACATCATCGGCACGCCGGCCGCGACCACTGGCGGCCGATGCGCACGCGGGGTAGGCGGGGGCCGCGGCGACAGGTGCGTGCTCCGGGGCCCCGGCCGGAGGGTCGGGAGTGGCCGGGCCCTGAAACCGTGCGCTCGGACGCCGGCGGACCGTGCGCGTTCCTCACGTGCCGTCCGCGGGCCACCTGCGGACCAACCGACGAGCGCGCGACCGCCTACCAGGCCGCACCCCGCCTCACCGGCAACCTCATCCAGACCCGACGCTGACCGAAGAGACGCAGCCTGGTGCGCAGGCACCAGGCCGGGGCGGTGACTGGTGCGGGAGGACCAGGCCGGGTCGGTGGCTGGTGCGGGAGGACCAGGGCGGGACGGTTGCGGGGGGCGATGCCCGCGAGGCTGCCGGAGGGGAGCGTGGGGGTGCGCGGGATTCTCGCGCACTCGCTTCGCTTTCCGGTGGTGTCTGGGGTGATCAGCAGATGACGGTCCGTCTCCGTCTCGGGTGGGTGTCGGCCGGGGCTCTCGGTGTCCTGGCACTGGCTCTTGGCGCTCTGCAGTCCGTGGTGGAGCCCGCGCTGCCTCTGTTGCAGCGTGAGCTCGGGATCAGTACCGCCGAGGCGGCTTTGATCGGGAACGTGCTTCTCGTGACCGGCGCGGTCGTCACTCCCGTGGCGGGCAAACTCGGTGACCGTTACGGCGGCAAGCGGGTGCTGGTCGGGCTGATGGCCGTGGTGTCGCTGGGTGGCCTGATGGCCGGTCTGGCACCGGGGCTGCCGGTGTTGCTGCTCGGCCAGGTCTTGCAGGGTGTCATGGTGGGTGCGCTGCCCCTGTCGTTCATCCTGGTGCGCGAACACCTCACGGCAGGACGGTCACAGGCGGCGATCGGGGTGGTCGTCGCGTTGTTCACCGGCGGCGGCATGGTGGGGACGGCATGCGCCGGGCCGGTCGCGGAAGCGCTGTCCTGGCAGTGGATGTTCCTGCTGCCGGCGATCGTGGTCATCGCGGCGACGGCGACCGTGGCCCGGCTCTTGCCGGATGATCCGCCGGGCCGGTCGCAGGAGGGGATCGACTGGGTCGGCGCGGTGTTGCTGGGTGGCACGCTGCTCGCGTTCATGGTCGGGCTCGTGACGGTGACGGGGGGTGGTGCGCCGCCGCTGCTGGCCGGTGCCATCGGGGTGGGCGTGGCCGCCCTCGCGACCGGGTGGGTCGTGGTCGAGCGCCGGGTGGCCTCTCCGATGGTCGATCTGCGGATGCTGGCCAAGCCGGCGATGTGGAGTGCGTGTGTGCTCACCTTGGTCATGACCGCCAGTTCCGGCATGGTCCTCTTCCTCCTCCCGCAGCTGTTCGCGGTATCGGCCGACGGGTACGGCTTCGGGGCCGGCACCACCGGCATCGGGCTGCTCCTGCTGCCGGGCGCCGTCGCCGGGGCGGTGAGTGATGCGGTCGGCGGGATCGCGGCGCGGCGCTTCGGTCCGCGCGCCGTGGTCGTGGCGGGCACCGTCGTCACGGCGGCCACGATGATCGCCCTGGCGTCGCTGCACAGAGCGCAGTGGCAGCTCGTCGTCGGGAAGGTGCTGACCGCGTTCGCCGCGGGCGTCGGTACCACGGCGTTGCTGGCCGGCACCGCCACCGCCATCCGGAGCGAGGACACAGGCATCGCCACCAGCCTGCTGGTGGTCACGCGCGTGGTCGGTGTCGCCCTGGGCGCCCAGGTGGCCGGCGCGATCCTCGACGCCGGGGCCGATCCGGTGACGGGCCGGCCGGCCGAATCGGCTTTCGGCACAGGGTTCGCCGTCGCCGGTCTCGTTGCCGCACTCTCACTGCTCGTTGTCCATGTCACGAAAGACAAGGGAGTCCAGGCATGACACCTACCGGTCTGTCGACGGATGTGAGGACTGGCATGAGGCGCACGGTTCTGATTTCCGGGGCCGGTGTCTGCGGACCCGCACTGGCGTACTGGCTGCACCGGTCGGGGTACGTGGTCACCGTGGTGGAAAAGGCGGGCGCACCGCGCGAGGGCGGCTACCCGGTCGACATCCGCGGCACCGCGCTGGAGGTGGTCCGCCGGATGGGAATAGCGCACCGGCTACGGGAGGCACATGTCGACTCGCGCCGCGTCACCTTCCTCGACGCCGACGGCGGTGAAATCGCCTCGCTCACCCCTCACACCGTCGCGGGCGGTGTCGCGGGACAGGACCTGGAGGTGCGGCGTGGGGATCTGGCCGCGATCCTCCACGCGCTGGTCCGCGACGACGTGGAATTCCTGTTCAACGACTCCATCGACACCCTCGACCAGTCCGGACAAGGGGTCGATGTCACATTCCGCAGCGGACGGCGGCGCACGTTCGACCTGGTGGCCGGCGCCGACGGTACGCACTCGCACACCCGGGAGCGCCTGTTCGGCCCCGAAGAACAGTTCCACCGCTACCTCGGGTACTGCTTCGCCCTCTTCACCATGCCCAACACCTTCGGGCTCTCCCGCGAGGTCGTGTTGTGGAACACCCCGGGCAGAGCCGCGGCCCTCTACGCCGTCGCGGACAACGACGAGCTGCACGCCTTCTTGAACTTCCGTCAACCCCGGCCGCCGGCCGGTGTCCTCCACAGCCCCGACGCCCAGCGGGACCTCGTCACCAGGGTCTTCGCGGGCGCGGGATGGGAGGTCGCCGGCCTGGTCCGCGCCCTGCGCGACGCGGACGACCTGTTCTTCGACACGGCCGGCCAGATCCGTCTGCCGCACTGGTCCAGCGGTCGCGTCGCGCTCGTCGGCGACGCCGCGTACGCCCCCTCGTTCCTCACCGGCCAAGGCACGAGCCTCGCGCTGGCCGGCGCCTACATGCTGGCCCACGCTCTGGCCACGCACCAAGACCACACCGCGGCCTTCACCGCCTACGAACGCGGCATGCGCGGCTTCGCGGCCATGAACCAGGCACTGGCCGGAAAGGGTGCGGCCACGCTCTTCCCCGCCACGGCGCGGGCCTTGGCGCAACGCGACACCATGCTGCGCGGCCTCGTCACCATGCCCTCCACGACGGCACGGCCGGCCCACTCGGCTCTCACCCTGCCCGGCCCCGCTCCGGTCTCCTGATGCCGGTGGATGCCGGCCGGCGGTCGACAGGGGCCACTGGCACCGGACTACGGTCGGCCGTACGCGTCGGCGTCCGTGCCGCTGGTGGGGGTGGTGGGGGCGAGGCCCGTCCGGTAGGCGATGACGACGAGTTGTGCCCGGTCACGGGCGTGCAGTTTGGTCATGGCACGTTGTACGTGGGCGCGGACGGTGAAGGGGCTGAGGAACATGCGTCCGGCGATCTCCTGGTTGGACAGGCCGGTCGCGACCAGGGCGACCATCTCGCGTTCGCGCGGAGTGAGCGCGGCGAGCTGTTCGGAGTGGTGTGGTGTGACGGCCTCCGGTGTGGCCAGGAAACGGGCGACCAGCGAGCGGGTGGCGGCGGGGGACAGAAGGGTGTCGCCCTCGGCCACGGTACGCACGGCATCCAGCAGGGCTTCGGCGCGGATGCCTTTGCCGATGAAGCCGGAGGCCCCCGCGCGCAGTGCCTGGGCGACGTACTCGTCGGTCTCGTACGTGGTGAGGATCAGGACGCGGGTGGCCCGCAGTTCCGGGTCCGCGCAGATCCGGGACGTGGCGGTGACTCCGTCCGCCTCGGGCATGCGGATGTCCATGACCACCACGTCGGGACGCAGCTCGCGGGTGAGTTTGACCGCTTCCCTGCCGTCGGCGGCCTCGCCGACCACCGTGATGTCGTCGGCGCTGTCGAGGAGCACCCGGAAGGCACCGCGCAGCAGGGCCTGGTCATCGGCGAGGAGCACGCGAAGCGTCACAGAATGTCTCCGTCCGCCGCGTGATCCGTCCGCGCGTCGCCGGTGTCCATGTGGGCCGGCGTTCCCTCGACGGCAGGTGTCCCGCCGGATCGTCGCGTCGTGTCCGCGGCTGCTTGCAGGGGCAGTTGGGCGCGGACGAGGAAGCCTCCCCGCGGACGCCGGCCCGCGACGAGGTCTCCTCCGACCGCGGTGGCACGTTCACGCAGGCCGATCAGACCGTAACCGGGCGGCCGGCCAGGGGTACCGGACAGGCCGGCCGGAGCGGGCACGTCGGGCGCTGTAGGGGAGTTGTTCCCGTCGTCGGTGACGGTGATGGTCAGACGGTCCCGACTCCAGACGAGGCGCACCCGGGCGTTACCGGTGCCGGCGTGTCTGGTCACGTTGGTCAGGGCCTCCTGGACGATGCGGTAGGCGGTGAGGTCCACTCCCGGCGGCAGCGGTTCGGCCGTGCCTTCCTGGTGTACCGACACCTGGAGACCCGCGCGGTGGAAGGACTCGACGAGCCCGGGAAGCCGGGACAGCCCGGGTGCCGGTTCGGCCGGCCCGGACGCGTCCCCGGACTGACGCAGCAGACCTACCGTGGCCCGCAGGTCGTCCAGCGCGCCGGCGGTGGTCTCGACGAGTTCCCGCAGGCTCTCGCGGGCCTGCTCCGGGCGGGCGTCGAAGAGGTGGGCGGCGACCATGGCCTGTGCGTTGGCCAGGGTGATCTGGTGGGCCACCAGGTCGTGCAGTTCCCGGGCGATGCGCACCCGTTCCTCGGTCACTCGCCGGCGTGCCTCGCTGTCCCGGCTCTCCTCGGCCCGCCGGGCCCGCTCCTGAACGGCCGCCAGGTAGGCCCGCCGGTTCCGCACCGAGTGACCGAGCACGCCGGCCACCAGCGGGGACGCCGCCACCACCGCCATCCTGCTCGCGTCTTTCCAGGAGAACTCCCCGGACAGCGGGACGGAGGCGGCCAGCGTCACGGACGTGAGCAACACCGCGCTCGCCGCGCGCCGTTCGCTGTGCGCGGCGAGCGCGTACGAGTAGGCGGTGATCACGGCCGGGGCCACGATGAGCGGGGTGAGCAGGAGGCCCAGGGACGGCACCAGCACGCCCACCGCGGTCGTGGCCGCCAGGGCGGCCAAGGGGGCCCGGTGCCGTACGGGCAGCACGGCACAGGACACCACGGCGATGACGCAGGCGGCGGCCGGCGGCACCGACAGCGTGTCGTCGACCCGCACCACCCCGCCGAGCAGACAGAACGCGAACGCCGTCGCCGCGACCGCTCCCTCTCGCCACCACGGGCCGCGTAAGCGCCGGCCACCCCCGCCCGGTGCCGTCACGGCAGGCCCAGAGCGAACCGGCGCGGAGCCGTCGGGCCATTCGTCCGGGCCCTCGTGCGGGCCGGCGGCGCACACCTGCTCAATGCTCCCCCCTCGACCATCCACACGCGGCAACCGGATCCAGGATACGAGGCGTCGCGGGCGGCCCGAGGGCGGGAAGAACGACGATCGGACCTCGATCCGGGGGCGGAGCCGGGCCGCCGGCAGGCAAGGACGGAGCCGGCGGCGCACCAGGAGACGCTGCCGCCGCAGACGCGTACGCAGATGCCGTAGGCGCGTACGCAGGTGCCGTGTACGAGAGTGCGCCGTCGCCGTACGCGGGGTTGGCGTCGCCGTACGGGGGGCCGGCGTTGCCGTACGCGGGGCCGGCGCTGCGGTCGGCCACGGGCGGGCCGTGCCGGCCCGAGGACACCCAGCCGGTCGAGAAGTGCCATGACACGAGGGTGCGGCCGCTGCCGGATCTCCTGCCGGTCACATGGTCACGCCTCTTGCCGGGAGGACGAACGGACCACTACGTTGCCGGTTCGACTGATCATCTACGCGCGTCGCGTCGCCGGGGAGAATTCAATGAGGTTGCGCAGAACTGCCCTGACCACCATCGCTGTGCTCTGTGCGGGAGGTGCCGTGGCCGCCGGCACGGGAGTGACCGCGGCCCGGACAAGTGACGCGCCGGCGCACGCGGCCACCGGATGGACACAGGTCGGCGACGACATGAGGAGCGGCATCAGCGGACTCGCCGTCACCTCGTCCAGGGGCGGTGCCTACCGGGCCGTGATCGCCCTGGACAACAAGCGACGCGGAGAGAATCGCATAGCCCGACTCACCTACTCGGCGGACGGGTCCGGCCGTACGGCCACCGTGCGGCCACTCGAGTGGAACGGCGGTGCCGAGCCGATCGACCTGGAGGCGCTCGAAGCGGTGCCGGGCACCTCCGACGAGTACCTGGCCGTGGCGAGCCGGGGCATCGTCTACCACCTCCAGGCCACCGACGACGGAAGCGCGGTCGAGGTCCGCGACCTCTCGCCGCTCCCGGCGATCGGCCAGGGCGACAACTTCGAGAGCTTCACGCTGGTGTCCCGGCACGGCAAGCTGGCGGCGGTCTGGGCCGACCGGGGCGAAGGCGAGGACCGGCCCGCGACGCTCTACGCGGCACCACTGTCGTTCAACACGTACGGCGAGTCGGTGTTCGGCGCCGTGACGAAGGCCGTCTATCACGCACCGTATCCCTCCGGAGACGTCCGGCACGCCTCCGACCTTTCCGTCACCGACTCGGGCCGGCTGCTGATCGCCTCGGCGTCGGACCAGGGGGACGACGGGCCGTTCGACTCGGCGGTGAGCGACGCGGGGTCGGTGACGCTCGACCGCTCGGGCCGGGTGCGGCTCACGGTGGCCAAGTCCCCCGGGATTCTGCGGAAGTTCAAGGGATACAAGGTCGAGGCCCTGGACTGCGTGTCCGGCTCCGGCACCGCGGTCCTCGGTACGGACGACGAGAACGCGGGCGGCGCCGTCACGACCGCCCGCATCTGCCACTGACCACCGGCGGCCGTCCGTCGGCCGTTCCACGGCGTGACGTCACCGTCTCGAAGGCAGGTGCGTCACCTGCCCCGGCCCGCGGTGACGGCGAAGGCAAGGGGCCGTCCGCGGCCACGCGATGGCCTCGGGAGCGCGGCGGTGGTCGGTCCGTGGCCGCCCTCGGGCCGGATCAGCCGGCATCGGCGGTTCGATCCGGTCCCGCGTCGCATCGGTGATCACCGATCGGACGGGCACATCCGATCGACCGGCCACCCCGTCATAGAGACACGCTCCAGGTCAGGGGGTGGCCCGCGCGGCAGTGCGGCCGTGCCCGTGCGGCCCGCGGGTCGTGGCTGCCTCACGCAGGTACGGGCTGATGTGCCGCGGGTCCCGCGTGCAGGGGACGACGGCGTGGAGCACCTCCACCGTCCGCTCGATGATGTCGGTACGGTCGTCGGCCATCCAGGACAGCAACTGCGCACCGAAGAACGCTGAGACCAGGACGCGGGCCAGCGGCTCGGGAGGCGTCGAGTGCTCCAGGTCGCCCGCGGTCAGCGCGCCCTGCAGCCAGGCGGCTATCAGCGCGGTGTAGTCCTCGAAGGGCAGGGGGAGTTCGACGTCGATCAGGCCCCGCTCGATCTGGAGGCGCGCCCCGGCCTTCATCAGCGGCTCGTCGCGCAGTGCGGCGGCGGTGCGCAGCAGCAGTTCCGTCACCGAGGCCACCGGGGGCAGGGCGAGTTGGGCGACGGCGTCGGAGAGGGCGGGCAGCCGGCCGGCGAACTCCGCGCTGACGGCGACGGCCAGGCTTTCCTTGCTGGTGTAGTGGAAGTAGACGGCCCCCTTCGTCATTCCCGAGAGCTCGGCCACGTCATGCATGGTTACGGCCTGGTAACCCCGTTCGGCGAACGCACGGCCGGCGGCCAGCAGGATGTTGTGCCGTGACCTGATGGCGCGTTCCTGTTTGAGTTCCTTGGTGCGTGTGGTGGTGGGGCCCGTGGGGGAATTGCGGGGCGGTTTCACGAAGGCCTCCCTTGTCTGACGTGATCGACGACGCGTCGCGGCGGAACGCACCGGGAACCTTCGCGGAAGACGGCCCGGGCCGGCGGCAGCCGCACGCGCGCAACCGTCCGCGTGCGTGACCGGAGGGTGTACGAGCGGGACGCGGAGCGGCCCACGCGCGCGGAGCCCTGACGCGGAAACGGAAGGGTGCCCACCCGTCGGCGCGGGCCGTTCGGTGCGGCGTCGGCGCATGAGGCAAGCGGTATCGCCGGCCACGAAGGCAGAGCGGGTCCCTTGGCCGATGCGCGCGCGGGGAGCGCGGGCGTGGAGGTGAGCGGCGGCAGAACAGCCATGTGTGTGAACCATGTACTCCCATGTGGCGGCAAAACGCTACATGCATACCGGACCGAGCCTCCGGGCGTCATGTCGGCGCCGCGAACGATGCCTTACTTGTCGAAGTGGGCGGGTGAGCACGAGAACCGGCCCTACCGCATACGGAACGGCGTCCGCCGGTCCGGCCGCGGCCCGCGCGGCTGCCGGGAGGGCGCGCGGCGGAACTCGCCGGCACCCGGGAGCCCGTGGGCGGCCACCTCCCGGAAGCCGCGCGGGCCGCCGTCGCGCACCGTGCCGCGCGCCTCACGGTGACCCTCGGCTCACGCGGCCTGTGCCCCCGCTATGCCTGATGGCAGAGCGCGGGCGCGTCCTGGTGCCGGGCGGGCCGGGACGGCTGTCCGTCGTTCAGCGCTTGCCACCACGCCGTGCACAGGAGTTCGCCGAAGCGATCCATCCGGCATTCGGGCGTCGAGTAGGAGACGCCGAGCATCAGGGCCGGCAGCAGCTTTCCCATGCGCGCGGGATACTGGGACACCGTCAACTGTCCCTGTCGGCGGGCCCGCGCCATGAGGGTCGCGACCGTGCCGCACAGGTCCTGGGCCACCCGGGGCAGCAGCCGGCCGTGGGCGCGGGCGGCGTCGCTGCGCAGATGGAACCCGGCGCGGAAACGCAGGTCCGACTGCGGCCGTTCGGCCAGCCTGACGGCGAGCAGGCGCAGCTTCTCCAGCGGCGCGGCAGGGCCCTGTTCGATCTGCGTCAGCAGTTCCTGCCATGCTTGCTCGAAGGGTCCGGTCAACGCCTTGGCCAAGAGCCTCTTCGACGGGAAGTGCGCGTACAAAGCGCCCTTTGTCATATGGGCTTCCTGCGCCACACGTTGCAGGTTCGCGCCCATGTACCCATGCCGGGCGAACTCTCCCGTCGCCGCGTCGAGCAGCAACTCATGGGTCCTGCGTGCCCTGTCTTGCTTGATCACGGTGCCCCTTCGTGCTCCGGAACGGATCGACAAATCACCCCCAAGAAATCCTTTCTTAACGCTGCGGGGCCCACAAGCGGAGTGAGATGAGCTGTCCGAAACCGACACCGCTTGCCACCTCCCCTATAGGAAGGTGGCCCGGTCGCGCGGGAAGGCACGGCCGACTGGCCGGATCACTCCTGTCCCGCACGCCTCAACGGTCACCGTGCGTGCGACCGGTCGGGGCTGTATGTCACCCGGCCCGGCCGGACGGTGCGGGACCGGCGGCCACCGTGTGTTCCCGCGAGTGGCGGGGAGAGGTTGGAAAGCCGTCAACCGCTCCCCGGAAATCGACGTTCGAGAAGGTGTTGTGTCTCGGGGTTGATCGCGCATATGCACCGAGCACCGCACCGCACCGCACATCGGTGCGGCCGATGCCAGGGGGAGAGGTTTCGACATCCCGGCAGGCACCTTAGGCGCGACTTCGGTCGACACTCATGAGCTCCGGACCTTCGACGCCCGCTGCCCACCGCCGCGCCGCTCGTCCCGGCCGCCGGCCCGCGCGGGCGGCCGGTTCGCCGGGTAGCCGGCCGCGGGCTCCCGTCGGCGGGCCGCGACGGCCGGTGGAGCGGCGGCTCGGCGACCCCCGCGGACCGCTGGTTCGCGCACTCCTTGCGCAGCACCTGAACCACCTCCCCCAGCATGTCGAGTTGGTCCAGCACGGTCTTCAACGGCAGCCCGGCGTGGTTCATGTCGAACATCTGCCGCTGGTAGACGCCGAAGTACTCACGGAACCGCAGGGTCTTCTCGATCACCTGCTGCGGGCTGCCCACGGACAGCGGGGTGATCTCCATGAAGTCCACGAGGGACGGACCGTGCCCGTACACCGGCGCGTTGTCGAAGTACGGCCGGAACGCCCTGACCGCGTCCTGCGAGTTCTTGCGCATGAAGGCCTGCCCGCCGAGCCCGACCACGGCCTGCTCCGGCCGTCCGTGCCCGCTCTGCGCGTAGTGGTGCCGGGAGAGCGCGATGAGGTCCTGGAAGTGCTCCTTGGGCCACAGGATGTTGCCGGCGCAGAACCCGTCGCCGTGATGGCCGGCCTGCACCGCGATCTCCGGGCCGCGGATCGAGCCGTGCCGGACGAACGGGGGCAGCCGTCCAGCGGCCGGGGCGTGGCGGTGAAGTGGCCCAGCGGCGTACGGAACTTGCCGTGCCGGTTCACCTCCCCCTCCCGCCACAGCCGGTGCAGCAGCGCGTAGTTCTCCAGCGCGAGGGGGATGCCCAGCCGGATGTCCTTGCCGGACCACGGGTAGACCGGAGCGGTGTCGCCCCGGCCGAGCACCAGGTCCACGCGCCCGTCGGCCAGGTGCTGTAAGAACGCGTAGTCCTCGGCGATCTTCACGGGGTCGTTCGTGGTGATCAGGGTGACCGCGGTGGACAGCATGATCCGCTCGGTGCGCGCGGCGAGGTAGCCGAGCAGCGTCGTCGGGGGCGAGGGCACATGGGGCGGGTTGTGGTGCTCGCCGGTGGCGAAGACGTCAAGACCCACCTCCTCCGCCTTGACCCACCTCCTCCGCCTTGAGCGCGATCCGGACCATCGACTTGATCCGCTCCTGCTCGGTCGGGACACGGCCCGTGGTCGGGTCGGGGAGTGACGTCTCCGGCGCTGTAGATGCCGAATTGCACGGGGCACCTCCTCACCGGGGTCGCAGTGACGACAGGTCGCTGTGCTGCGCACCCGCTGTGGGGGAGGCGTGGGCCGTGCCGGTCCCGGATGCGCAGGTCAGGTTTCGGATCGGTCCCGGCCGTCGACGGACATCAGGCGCGGGCCTTCTCCAGCGCCTCGTCGTCGTCGGCCCCCGCCAGGATGGCGTCCAGGAGGCCCGGGTAGCGCGCGTCGAGGTCGTCGCGGCGCAGGGACAGCAGGTTCTCCCTGCCGGAGGGGTGCTGCCAGATGACCCCGCTCTCGCGCAGTACGCGCCAGTGATGCGTCATCGTGGACTTGGCGGTGATCCCCAGCAGTCCCAGGACGCTGCCGCAGTTGTGTTCCCCGCCCGCGTCGAGGACACGGACGACGGCGAGTCGTACAGGGCTGCCCAGCGCGGACAGCACGCTTTCGATCCGGATCTGGTCGCGGTCTGGATGGCGGCGCATATTCCCACAGTACCGCGATATTCAAACTTTCCCTCACCTGGGCGCTTGCGGATCGTCGGCGCCCTTCCCGGGTGCCGGGCCGCCGGTCCGACGCCCCTGCCGGCTCCCCTCGGGAGCTGCTCGGCCGCATGGATCTCCTCTCGGCGCGCCCGCCGTCCGGGCCGGCCGGCGGGTAGCAATGGTTCGACTGTACTAAGGTTGCCGAACAAATCAACGTACGTAAGAATGCGAACAGTCGTAATGATGTGGCGCCGTCCGGGCTGCCGGGCGCGTCGCCCGGGCTTCCGAGCCTTGCGAGAGCGCACGTTCCACAGCTCCGAGAACCACGCCATCAGATCCAGAAGGGGCTCTTCTGCCATGTCCTCTGCATCAGCGCTGAACCAAGGAAGCCCGGGCGGCGCCCCACGCCACTTGGGCTGGATCCTGACGCTGCTGGCTCTCGCGCAGCTGCTCTACGGCCTCGACCTGAACATCGTCTTCGTGGCGCTGCCCGAGATCGGCCGGGAACTGGGCTTCCCCGGCCAGACCCAGCAGCTGGTGGTCAGCGCCTACGTCGTCTTCGCGGGCGGCTTCCTGCTGTTCGGCGGGCGCGCGGCGGACCTGCTCGGCCGGCGCAGGATGTTCGTCCTCGCCCTGACGCTGTACGCCGTGTCGTCGCTGGCCGGCGGTCTCGCGACCGGCCCCGGGGTCATCGTCGTGGCCCGCGCCGTCCAGGGCGTCGCCGGTGCCCTGCTGTTGCCGTCCACCCTGTCGCTGATCAACACCCTCTTCGAGGAGGGTCCGAAGCGGAACCGGGCCCTCGCGGTCTGGGGCGGCGCCGGGGCCAGCGGCCTGACCATCGGCGCCCTTCTCGGCGGTGTGCTGACGGAGAACTTCGGCTGGCCGTCGGTCTTCTTCGTCAACGTCCCCTTCGGCGGCCTGGTCGCCCTGTGCGCCCTGTCCGTCATCCCGCGTGACCCGGACCGCACCGAGCGCCGCAAGTTCGACTTCCCCGGCTCCCTCACCGTCACCGGCGGTGCCACGCTGCTGGTGTTCGCCCTCGTCCAGGGTCCCGAACGGGGCTGGGGCGACGGCCTGGTGGTCGGCGCGTTCGTCCTCGCCGTCGTGCTGCTCGCCCTCTTCGCCGTGGTCGAGTCGCGCAGCTCCGACCCTCTGATGCCGTTCCGGCTGTTCAAGAACCGCAACCTCACCGTGGGAATGCTCGTCACCTTCCTCTACATGGCGACCTTCGGTGTCCTGCCGTACTTCCTGACCGTCCTGATGCAGAGCGTGCACGGCTACAGCGCCCTGCAGACCGGCCTCGGCTTCCTGATCCCGTCGCTCGCGATCGCCACGGGCACCCAGCTCGGCGAGCGGTTCGCCAGCAGGATCGGCACCCGCACCACGCTGATCATCGGCTTCGTCGTCGGTGTCGTCGGCACGGCCGGCCTCGCCTTCGGCTTCGACGCCGACGCGAGTTACACCATGCTGGTGCCCGGCCTGATCGTGTCCGGCGTCGGCCAGGGCATCGTCTGGACCGCGATGTGGATCGCGGCAGCCACCGGCACCGCCCCGCAGGAGCAGGGCGTGGCGAACGGCATCGCCTCGACCGCGCTGAACATCGGCAACGCCATCGGCCTGGCGATCTTCACCGTCATCGCCGAGATCGGCACGGACGGCAAGGCGGGCCGGGCGCTGAAGGCGGCCCAGGCGGACGGCGAGTTCCTGGTCGTCATGCTCACCGCGGCCGGCATGGCCGTCGGTCTGCTCGTCACGCTCGCCCTGCGGCGGCAGCCGGCGCCCGCCGCCGTGCCCGCGCCCGGCAGCGAGGAAGAAGGGGTCCTCGCGGCCCGCTGAACCCCCGGACGGCGGGCCCCCGGGGAGCTGTCATCCCCCGCTCGGCTCCCCGCCCGCCATCCGGCTCCCCTCCGGAGCCGGCAGACGACGGCCTCCACCCCGGACTTCCCGAAGCCTCCCCGGGCTGCGGTCCGCCCCGTTCTGTACGCACGAGGTTTTCCGTACGGTCAGAGGTGCCGTGGCACCTTTGAACCCCTGTTCTCTGGAGCGTCATGTCCCGTCGTCTGTTCACGTCCGAATCGGTGGCCGAGGGCCACCCGGACAAGATCGCGGACCAGATCAGTGACACGATCCTGGACGCGCTGCTGCGCGAGGACCCCGCCTCCCGGGCCGCCGTCGAAACCCTGATCACCACCGGTCAGGTGCATGTCGCCGGGGAGTGAGGACGGGGGCCTGCGCACCCATTGCCCAACTGGTGCGCCAGAAGAGCCTCGACATCGGCTATGACTCCTCGGCAAGCGCTTCGACGGCGCCTCCTACGGTGTCTCCGTGTCCATCGGCGCCCGGTCGCCCGACATCGCCCAGGGCGTCGACACCGCCTGCGAGGCACAGGTCGAGGGCGACGACGACGAACTCGACCGCCAGGGCGCCGGCGACCAGGGCATCATGTTCGGCTACGCCACCGACGAGACACCCAACCTGATGCCGCTGCCCGTCGAGCCGGCCCACCGGCTCGCCCGGCGGCTGACGGACGTCCGCAAGAACGGCACCGTGCCCTACCTGCGCCCCGACGGCAAGACCCGGGTGACCATCGAATACCAGGGTTCCGAACCGGTACGCCTGGACACCGTGGTCGTCTCCGCCCAGCACGCCGCCGGCATCGACCTGGACACCCTGCTCACCCCCGACATCCGCCAACACGTCGTCGAGCACACGCTGGAGCGGCTCGCCGAGGACGGCATCAAGCTCAAGACCGACGGCCACCGGCTGCTCGTGCACCCGACCGGCCGGTTCGAGACCGGCGGCCCCATGGGCGACGCGGGCCTGACCGGCCGCAAGGTCATCATCGACACCTACGGCGGCTACGCCCGCCACGGCGGCGGCGCCTTCTCCGGCAAGGACCCCTCCATTGCCGACCGCTCCGCCCTCCATCCTCATCGGCGAGCTCTCCGGGGCGGGCCCTGCGCATCTCGTGCCGGGGGCCTGCCTCTTCGGCCATGGCCCGCCCGTTCAGACGGCGTCCGCCGTCCGCTCCTCCGTCGCGTCGTAGGCGGCGCGGGCCCGGGCGATGGCGGAGCGGTGGCGCTCGGCCCAGTCCACCAGCCCGGTCAGCGAGGTGTACAGCTCGCGGGCCATGGGCGTGAGGTCGTACTCCACCCTGGGCGGGACGGTCGGGTACACGGTGCGGACGAGGAGGCCGTCCCGTTCCAGCCGGCGCAGGTTGAGGGTGAGCATGCGCCGGCTGATGCCGTTGATGGCGCGCTCGATCTCGGTGAAGCGGATGGGGCCGTGGGCGGCGGCGATCAGGATGCCGATGCTCCACTTGCCGGCCACGTGGTCGAGCACCTCGGTGACCGGGCAGGCCTCGACCTGCATGGCCTCGGCAAGACGGGGCGTACTCCGTGACATTGACGTGCCTCCTTCCACGGAGGGCCAACGTTACCGAAGTCGGCCGCCGTCCCACATCGTGCGTCCGGGGGAGGAGGTCGTCGACGTGTTCGGTCGTCTCCCTTGACAACCTCCCGCGGCCGCCCCAACACTCCAGCGGGCTACGGCGACTGCCTCTGCCCGCCGCCAACGCCGTCGACGGCGAACCGGACACCCGCTGGGCGAGCGACTGGAGCGACCACCAGTGGATCCGGGCCGACCTCGGCACCCGCACCGCCTTCCGCCATGTGCGGCTGCTGTGGGAGGCCTCCTACGGCAAGGCGTACGCCGTGCAGACCTCCGACGACGGCCAGACCTGGCGGACCGTGCGGACCGTGACGGACGGGAACGGCAGCGTCGACGACCTCGACGACCTCGACGTCAGCCGAACGCCCTGACGTGGACGGGGTGTTCGCGGCCGACGACCTCATGGCCCGGGGCGCCTGCCAGGTGCTGCGGGAACACGGCCGACGGGTGCCGGAGGAGGTCGCGGTCGTCGGTTTCGACGGCCCCCGGCCGCCGTCGACCGGCACCCCTTCTGACCACCGTGCGCCGGCCCGTGGAGGACATGGCCGCCGAGATGGCCCGCCTGCTGGACGAACACATCCACGGCACCCGCACCGAGCCCACGTCGGTCGTGTTCGAACCGGAGCTGGTCGTACGGGAGTCGGCCCGACACCACCCGCCGGCGCGCGGCCCCGCACCCGGAGCCGGTCAGGTCACGCGTGGGTCGCCAGGATCATGTACGGCGCGGTCCGGACCTCCGCCGGGACCGCCGGGGAACCCGGGCCGTCGGCGGGGAGCGTGGGCAGCTCGACGGCGGGGGAGGGGAAACCGGCCTCGGTCAGGAAGCGCCGGTATCGGTCGAGGGAGCGGTAGTGCGTGGTGCTCGTCATCATCGTGCCGTCACGCAGCCGCAGCAGTGTGGGCACGGTGTCGCCGTCGCCGTAGACCGTCCCCGGCTCGCCGTAGTGCAGCGTGGAGAAGGCCACGCCGGTCGCCGCCGGGTTGAGGTCGGCCAGCAGATACGGCGCACCGGGGCGCAGCACCCGGCGGATCTCGGCGGTGAGGGCGGCCAGCCGCCCGTCGTCCGGGTCGGTGCAGTACACCAGGCAGCACACGGCCGCGTCGACGCTGTCGTCGGCGAGCCAGTCCAGGGTGCGGCCGTCGAACGACCGGTAGGAGACACGGGGGTGGGGGCGGTCCATGCGGGCGATGCCGAGCATGTCGGCCGAGGGGTCGAGCCCCTGGACCTCCCACTCCCCGGCGTTCACGAGCCGCGCCGCGACCGCGCCGGTGCCGCACCCGATGTCCAGGGCCAGTCGGCCGGGCCCGGCCCTTTCCGCGAGCCTGCGCAGCACGGCGGGGAAGATCAGTCGTTCGGCGAGCCGCATGTCGCGGTCCCGGTAGGCCGCGGCCACGGTCGTGGTGTCCCAGCCAAGCGGCTCTTCGTCGGTGGTCAAGGGCGGTGCCTCCTGCGTTGAAACGGCCCGGTCGGGTGAAGCGGCACGTGCGCTGGCAGCCTGGCACACGACGCCGCCACGGGGCCCCACGGTGGCGTGAATTCCCTCGTCGGCGCGTCCGGCGGGCGGTTGTTGACGACGGCCGCGGCTCGTGCCGTACGGCGACCGATGAGTTTTCGCGTGCTCCCCGGTCTGAAGATCATGAACTGCGCGCGGCTGTCATCGTGATCAGCCGCGACCACCGATGACGAGATACCGAGGAACCCCAGATGCGCACCCTGATCAGCACCGCCTTCGTCTCGCTCGACGGTGTGGTGGAGGCCCCGGGCGGCGAACCCGGCTACCGGAACTCCGGGTGGACCTTCAAGGACATCGAGTTCCTGCCCGAGGCCTTCGGGATAAAGGACCGGGAGCAGCGGGAGGCCGCTGCGATGCTGCTGGGCCGGGTCAGCTACCAGGCGTTCAGCCCGGTGTGGCCCGGCATGGCGGAGTTCGCGGAGTACAAGGAGATGCCGAAGTACGTCGTGTCCACCACCCTCACCGAGGCCGGCCTGGTGCCGGACTGGGGCGACACGACGATCCTGCGCTCGCTCGACGAGGTCGCCACGCTGAAGGCCACCGAGGGCGGCCCGATCATCGTCCACGGCAGTGCCGCCCTGAACCGGAGCCTTTCGGACGCCGGCCTCATCGACCGTTACCACCTGCTCGTCTTCCCGCTCCTGCTCGGCGCGGGCAAGCGGCTGTTCAGCGCGACGGACAAGGACGCCCAGAAGCTGAGGCTGGTCGAGCACGAGGCCTACGCCAACGGCGTCCAGAAGAACGTCTTCGACGTCGTGCGCTGACCCGCACCCCTACGAGCACCGGCCCCGGCGCAGCCCACCCGGGGCCCGGCGGGACACCCGGACGGCCGCGTAGTTCGGGGAGCGGGCCGCCACGCCGGTGGACGGCGTGGCGCCGGGGTGCCGCGCCCGTTCTGTGGTGCCTCCGGCGTACCACTCGCGGGTGCATGCGGGCAAAAGTGCCGATACCGTCGGATTCACGGACCAGCAGGCCCCAGAGGCCGCCTGGCGGTCGGCGATGGCCCGTTCGACGGCGGACGGCACGGCCCGGCTGCCAGGCCAGTCAGGGAGACAGGCATGAGCCGAGCCAAGCGCAGGCCCAGCAGCACCTTCCACGGACGGATGACACCCGGGCAGGACGGCGGATCCGGCCCCTCCGCGACGACCGGCCCCTCCGGGACGACCGGCCCCTCCGCGACGACCGGGCCGACCGGACGCCGGCGCGCGGTGCCGCCTGGCGGGGCCGACGGGCGGTCGGTACCTGACGGGGAGTCCATACCGCCGAAGCGGCCCGGCCTCCCCGAGGACACGGGCACGGCACCGGAACGATCCGACCCTGCCGCCGTCTCCGCCGTCTCCGGTGCTGCCGGCCCGACCGGGGCCCCGGGGGCGCCCGGTCCGCCCGCTTTCCCCGGAGCCGTCGCACGTGCCGGGCGGGCCGGGCCGGTCTGTGGGCTCTGGAGCCGGCGGGTGCCCGGAGGCGGGGCACCCGGGCCGGGCCGGCGGCCGATACGGCTGCGCCTGTCGGAGGCCGATCCCTGGTCGGTGATGGTGACGAGCTTCCTCCTGCTGGCCGGGCTCGGTGTGCTCGTGGTCGCCACGGCGGGCGTCTCCTGGATCATGGTGAACGCCATGGCGCCGGACGTCCTGCCGGCCTTCAGCACCTTCCTCGCCGTCGCGGTCGGGGTCGTCATCGTGGAAGTCGTCCTGGGCACCGGCCTGGTGACGCTGGGCGCCTTCCTCTACAACCTGTCGGCGCAGTACAGCGGCGGCGTCGAGATAGCCGTGACCGAGGCCCTGACCGGACCGCCCCAGGCCAACGTACGGGCCCTGCTGCTCATGGCGAGGGCCCGCCGTCGTCTGCGGACACACATCCCGGCTCGGACCCAGCGCGACCAGGGCACGGACTGACCGTCGTACGGCCTGATCGACGTGGCGGCGGGCCCGGCGCGGGCGCGTTCAGTCGCGGAGCAGGTGCAGGGCCTCGTTCAGGTTGTGCTCGGCGATTCCCGCCATCGCGGCCCGCCCGGGGAAGTCCCCGTCGAGCAGGCGCAGCGGTCCCGCCGTCAGGGAGAGCCGCTGGGCCAGCAGGTACAGCGCGAGCCGGTCCTCGTCCAGTCCGTCCGCCGCCAGCGGTCCGTACGCCTCGTGCAGGCGGATGCGCAGGAAGACGTGCTCCCACTCGACGTCGAAGTACATCGTGCCCTCGATGTCGATCAGCACGGGGTGCCCGTCCGCGCCCACCAGGACGTGATCGGGGCCCAGTTCGCCGTGTACGACGGCGTACTCCCCGCGGGGCCGCACCGCGCCCGCCAGGCGCAGCAGCCGCTCGGCCAGCCGGTCGCGGACCGCCGCGATCCGCGGGTCGCGCGACGCCGCCTCGGCGAGGTCCCGCAGCGCGCGGGCCAGGACGACCTCCTCGCACGACGACCCCCGAGACATGCCGCCCCGGTCGACCACGGCCACCTTGCCGTACGCCGGTGCGCGGTGCCGGCGCATCGCCTCCAGTGCCTCGGCGAGCCGGGCCATGACCGGGGCCGCCGCACGCGGGTCGCGGGCGAGCAACTGTTCCAGCTTCTCGCCCGGCAGGTCCTCGACGACGGCCAGGCCGGCCGAACCGTCGCCGACGGCGCGGTCGACGAGGCGGATCGCCGGGACACGGACGCCGAGCGCGGTCAGCCGCGCGTGCGCGGCCTCGAACAGGTCGAGTCCGAGCCCCGGCGACAACGGGTCGGTGGGGTCGTCGTCGCCCTCGGCCGCCGGCCAGTAGTTCTCGGTGTCGTCCCACAGGTAGGCGATCGCGGTCGTCGCGTCGTCCATGACCAGGCGGTAGACGCCCTTCTTGCTGCCGCCCGTGACCCGCTCGGCCCGTGCCAGCCGCCGCCCGCCGCCCAGCGCGGCCCGCGCCGCCCCCGCCAACCGCTCCCGCGCGGCCACCGTCAATGCCACGTAACCGACCGCCTCTCCTCCACCACGACCCGCGCACCTTACGCGGCCACGGTCACCGGCGGCCAGAGCTTTCCCCGGGGAGGCCCGGGGCCGGTGGGTAGAGTCGGGGCATGTATCCGGTCGACCGTTCCAGCAGCCGTCTGGCCCTCCGGGAACTGAGCCCTGAGGACGTGAACGCGGTGCTGGCCATCTACGGCAGCCCGGAGGCGACGGAGCACCTGTCCTTCGAGCCGCGCAGCCGGGAGCAGGTCGGCCGGATCGTGGCGCGCTCCATCGCCGTAGCCGGTGAGACGCCGCGCGGGGAATACGCGCTCGCCGTCATCGAGCGGGCGACGTCCGAACTCGTCGGCTTCGGACGGCTGGCCCTCGACCCTCATCAACAGCGCGGGGCCATCATGGGCTTCGCGCTGCGCCCGCGGTCCTGGGGCGCCGGCTACGGCGTCGAGATGGTGCGACTGCTGCTCGGTTTCGGCTTCGACGACCTGGGCCTGCACCGGATCTGGGGCGCGCGGTCCCCGTGGAACGAGGCATCCGCCCGGACCATGGCGGCCGCCGGCATGGTCGAAGAGGGCGTCATCCGGGAGCACGTCCTGAAGGGCGGCGTATGGCGGGACTCCGTGGTGCACGCCATCCTCGACCGTGAATGGCACGCGACGGTGGTCAACCGTGCTGCCGGAGGCTGATGTCCGCACCCTCGCCCACAGGGTGCCGGCGCGGTGGTAGGGGCGGAGTTACGTGACGGAACACGCGGCCCAGCACCGCCTCCAGTCGCTCCCATCGCGTCCGCTCCGCACAGCCGCCGCCCGGGCGCCGGCCGAGGCCGGTGATGCCGAGGCCAACGCGGCCACCATGGCGGCCATGGTCCAGGTGCCGGCGTCAGGGAGTTTCCCAGCGCGCCCACACGGACCTGAGCGCCCGTCTCGCCGCCAACGGCAATGCGCGGCAGGCCGATCGCCGCCGGCTCCGGCTCGACGCGTGTTGAGTTCACCTATAGGCGAATGCCTAGCGTCGGCGCCATGACAGAAGAAGCGCTCGACAACAGGCTCCGGATCGCCGTGGTGATCGGGAGCGTGCGCAGGCCCAGAATGGCCGAGCCCCTCGCCGCGTGGCTGGAGCGCGAGCTCGGCGCGGCGCACTGGCTCGACCTCGACATGATCGACCTCGCCTCGGTCTCCCTGCCGATGCACGAGATGCAGCCGGGCGGGGCTGCCGCGTCCCCGATCTCCGGCCGGCTCGCGGCCGCCGACGGATTCGTGTTCCTCACACCGGAGTACAACCACAGCTTCCCGGCGCCGGTGAAGAACGTGATCGACTGGCACATGACCGAGTGGGCGTACAAACCGGTCGCGTTCGTCGGATACGGGGGTTCCGGCGGCATCAGGGCGATCGAGCAGTTGCGGGCCGTCTTCCCGGAACTGCGCGCCACCACCGTCCGGGAGTCGGTGCTGCTGCCGATGCCGTGGGAGCACCTTGACGCCGACGGCCGCTTCGTTCCGCCGCCGGGCACGGAGCAGGCACTGCACACGACGATACGCGAACTGCGGGTGTGGGCGCAGGCGTTGCGTTCCCTCCGGGCCGCGGATCCGGCCGGCCGGAAATGAACGGGCTGACAGCGCCGGCAGCGCGTGCGGCGAACAAGGCGAACAAGGCGAACAAGGCGAACAAGCTGACGAGAGTGGAAGTGCGCGCCGCGCTCGTGCTGGCGTCCGGCGGACTGATGGCGGTGCTGGACGCGACGATCGTCGCGGTCGCGCTGCCCCGGCTGATGGAGACGTTCGGCACGTCGTTGGCCGCCGCCCAATGGATCATCACCGCGTACACGCTCGCCATGGTCGCGACGATGCCGCTGGCCGCCGGTCTCGCCGCACGTTGGGGCGCCCGTCGGGTGTACCTGGCGGCGTTGCTCGGATTCGCGCTGGCCTCCGTCGCCGCCGGGGTGTCCGGCGGCCTGGGCTGGCTGATCGCCGCCCGGGCGGCGCAGGGTCTCGCCGGTGGCCTGATGACGCCCCTCGGGATGACGATCGGGCTCGGCGCGGTCGCGCCCGCGCGCCGCGGCCGGATGATGGCGATCACCGGCCTGCCGATGCTGGTCGGACCGATCCTGGGCCCGGTACTCGGCGCGGTGCTCCTGGGCACCGGATCATGGCGGCCGCTGTTCTTCGTCACCGTGCCGTCGGCACTGCTGGGCGTGGTCGGCACACTCGCCTGGCTGCCGGCCGACGCGGCACGCGGACGGCGGAGCCGGCTCGACCTGTGCGGAGCGGTGCTGCTGGTTCCGGGCCTCGTCGCGGTGGCCTACGGCATCAGCGCGCAAGGCGGCCCGGCCTGGGCACGGATCACCACGGCCGTCCTCGGTACGGGCTCGGTCACGGTGTTCGCGGTGCGGGCGCTGAGTCACCCGGAACCGCTGCTGCGGATCGGCCTGCTGCGCGATCCGACGTTCGGCCGGGGCGCCGGGGTCCTCGCCCTGTACGCGGCCCCCTACTTCGGGACCGTGGTGCTGATGCCCGCCTACGTCCAGATCCTGCGGGCGGACAGCGCGTCGGTCACGGCGGCGCTGATGGTGCCGGGAACGATCGGCATGGGAATCAGCGTGCAGTGCGCCGCCCGCTGCCTCGAACGGTTCGGTCCCCGGCTCGTCGTCGGCAGCGGTCTGGGCCTCGCGATCGGATCCGGCCTGGCCCAGGTGATCGTCTTCCGGCCGGACACCCCCTACGTGCTGCTCGGGCTGCTCGGGTTCTTCCAGGGGGCGGGGACCGGCGCGGTCATGATGCCGACGATCTCCAGTTCCAGCCGCGATCTCCATGGCCCCGACCTGGCGTCGGCCTCCTCGCTGCTGTCGCTGGTGAGCACCATCGCGAACGGCCTGGGCACGGCGGCGGTCAGCGCGCTCTTCACGGGGCTGACGGCCGCCATGACCGGCGGCGCCTCGCTGTCGGCGGTGACCGACGGGGGAGCGGCGGCCAGAGCCGGGTACGCGGCCACCATCGTGGATTCCCAGCGGCTGACCCAAGCGGCGGCCCTCGTCGTGATGTCGCTCGCCTTGGTCGTGCGGCTGCGTTCCCCGCGCCGCACCCCCGCGATACTGGACCGGCAGGAATCACCAGCGAACCCGGGACGTGCCTCATGACCGACACCCTGTCCTCCGGCCGGGGAGCGGGCCCCGCCTCACTGACGGTCGGACAGGTGGCCGACGCCGCGGGGGTGACCGCCAACGCCGTCCGTTTCTATGAGAGCTACGGTGTGGTCAGTGCCCACCGGAACAGCGGCAACGCCCGCCGCTTCACGGTCGACGCGATCTGCCGGATCAGACTCGCCCGCGCCGCGCAACGTGTGGGGATCACCCTGAAGGAGAGCGCCGACATCCTCGCCGGCGTCCCGCCCCTGTGCCCCGACCCGGACCGATGGGCCGCCGCGGGGGAGGAACTCGTCCGGATGGGCCGGGAGCGCATCAGCCGGCTGCAGGAGACCGTGAACGAACTGTCCACGCTCGGATTCCTGCTGGCGGACCAGTCGGCGGCCCGGTGGCCGTAGTGATGTACGCGACGTCCCCGTGCGTCAATGGCCGCCCCCACACAGGCCGTTGACGCATTGGTCCAGACCTTCTACGTTGAAAACGCTCGGTCGCGCAACGCGCACGCACGGTTCACCCCACCCCTGTACCACCCCCACGACCACAGGGAGAGCCATGTTCCACCGGCGCAGACCACCGCTCGTACCCCCTCGCCGCGTCCCGTCCGGAGGCAGCCCCGGGCCCGGTGTCCCGCGGCACGGAGCCAGGTCCCGGCGGTGGGTCGCCGCCCTGGGCGCCCTGCTGCTCCTGCCGCTCGCGCTGCTCGCCGGGCTCGCCGCGCCCGCCCACGCGGCCGGGACGCTGACGGCGACGTTCACCAGCCAGGACAACGGCTCCTGGTGGAAGGGCAGTTACGTCGTCCGCAACAGCGGCGCGGCCGCCGTCGACGGCTGGACCCTGGAGTTCGACCTGCCGGCCGGGGTCTCGGTCACCGGTCACTACAACGGCGACGCGACCGTCTCCGGCCGGCACGTGACCGTGAAGAACGCCTTCTACAACGCCGGCGTTCCGGCCGGTGGCAGCACCGAACCGTACAGCTACTGGTTCATCGCCAACGGGCCGATCGCCGCCCCGACGGGCTGCACCGTCAACGGCGACAAGTGCGACGGCACCCCCGACGTCCCGCCGACCGCGCCCGGCACACCTCGGGCGACCGCCGTCACGGCGCACTCGGTCGCGCTGAGCTGGGCCGCGGCGCAGGGCGGCGACCACCCAGTGGCCTCCTACGAGGTGCTCGGCGGCCCGGACACCGTGGCCGCCACGGGCACCTCGGCCACCGTCACCGGCCTCGCCCCGGCCACGAGTTACACGTTCACCGTGCGCGCCAAGGACAGGCGCGGAAACGTCGGACCGGCGAGCGCCCCGGTGACCGTCAAGACCGTCGACCCGGCGACCGACCCGGCACCGCCGACCGCGCCCGGCCGGCTGCGCGCCACCGGCAAGACCTCCTCCAGCGTCGGCCTGGCCTGGGACAAGTCCACCGACAACGTGGCCGTGGCCGCCTACGACGTGTACCGCGGCGGCACGCTGGCGAAGTCGGTCGGCGCGGACACCACGACGGCCACGGTCGACGGGCTCTCCCCGGCCACCGCCTACACCTTCACCGTCAAGGCCCGCGACACCGCCGACAACACCTCACCGGCGTCCAGCGCGCTGACCGTCACCACCGACGACGTGGCCGGGCCGGGCAAGCAGCTCAAGGTGGGCTACTTCGCGCAGTGGGGCATCTACGGCCGCCAGTACTTCGTGAAGAACCTGGACACCTCGGGTGCCGCTGCCAAGCTCGACGTCGTCAACTACGCCTTCGAGAACCTGGACCCGGTGAACCTCACCTGCCAGGCGGGGGTCACCAAGGGCGTCTCCGCCAACCCCCAGGACCCCGACGAGGGCACCGGCGCGGGCGACGCGGACGCCGACTACGCGCGTCCCATGTCGGCCGCCCAGTCGGTGGACGGCGTCGCCGACGACGGCTGGGCCGGACTCCGGGGCAACCTCAACCAGTTGAAGAAGCTCAAGGCCAAGTACCCGAAGCTGAAGGTGGTGGTGTCGCTCGGCGGCTGGACGTACTCCAAGTTCTTCTCGGACGCGGCCGCCACCCAGGCCTCCCGGGAGAAGTTCGTCAAGTCCTGCATCGACGTGTGGATCAAGGGCGATCTGCCCGTCTACAACGGCGCGGGCGGTCCGGGCACGGCCGCCGGGATCTTCGACGGCATCGACATCGACTGGGAGTGGCCCGGCTCCGAAGGACACCCGGGCAACCACTACGGCACCCAGGACAAGGCCAACCTGACCGCGCTGCTCGCCGAGTTCCGCAAGCAGCTCGACGCGCTCGGCGGCGAACACCGGCTGCTGACCGCGTTCACCCCCGCCGACCCCGCGAAGATCTCCGCCGGCTGGGACCTGACCCGGATCTTCGACTCGCTCGACTACGCCAACGTGCAGGGATACGACTTCCACGGCGCCGGCAGCGACAACTCCTGGGAGCCGGGGCGCGCCGGCCACGCCTCCAATCTGTACGCCGACGCCCAGGACCCGTACCCCTTCCACTTCAGCGTCGAGGACGCGGTCAAGGTCTATCTGGATGCCGGGGTCAGCCCCCGCAAGCTGACGGTGGGCTTCCCGTTCTACGGGCGCGGCTGGCAGGGCGTGACCGACGGCGGGGCCGCCGGTGAGTGGCAGGACGCGGGCGGCGCCGCGCCCGGCCAGTTCGACACCGAGGCCGGGGTGCGCGGCTACCACAACCTGATCACCAGCTTCCCCGCCATGACCGTACGCCACGACGAGCAGTCCGTCTCGACGTACGGCTACACCGGTCCGGGCGGCCAGTGGTGGTCGTTCGACGACGCCTGGTCGATCGGGAAGAAGACGGCCTGGATCAAGTCCAAGGGCCTGCTGGGCGGGTTCGTCTGGGAGATGTCCGGCGACACACCGGACGGTCGGCTGATGACCGCGCTGGACGACGGACTGAGGTAGCCGCACCGCGGCGCCCCGCGCCTCGTACGGCTCCCGGGCGGGGCGGGCGGCGGACCGCCCCGCCCGGGCCCCACACGCCCGCGGGCGCCTACTGCCTCTGGAAGGAGCGGATCTGGTAGGTGCCCATGAGGTTTCCGCCGTGGCCGGCGGCGGTCGATCCGACACGGTTGTTGAAGTTGGTCTGCGTGTAGTACTGCACGCGGTGGCCGGTTCCGTTCCACACGGACAGCACGTTCCTGCCGTTGCGGATGAAGGAACACAGGTCGGCGGTGTTCGCCACCCTCTCCTGCGACCACTGGCAGCGGGTGCCGCCGCCGTCCCAGCCGCTGTAGATGCAGAAGCGCCCCGGGTCGCAGCGGAAAGCCGCGGCGGAGCTCGGGCCGGCCGGGGCCGGGGCGGTGGCGGACGCGGCCGGGGCCGTGCCGAGCGCGGCGACGACGGCGAGGGAGGCGATGGCGAGCGAAGTGACACGGTACATGGGGGTGGTTTCCTTTCCGCGGGTTCTGCCGTCGGTGGCACCGGACGACGGCTGTCAGTGTCACGGAGCGCGCACGATGGCCGACAGAGCGTGTGCGAGGGCGCGTGAGGCGTCGTGGGCGGTCGCCCGCCGAGCGGGGCGAGCCGGGTCCTCCGGCGGAGCCGGGGGAGCGTGCCGGTGCCCGGTGCGCCGGTCGCGGGGCCGGGGCAAGGCGGTGGCCCAGGGAGCCGCCCGGTCACAGGACGGCGGCCAGCAACTCCTTCGTGTAGGGCGCACTCGGTGTGTCGAAGACCGTGTCCCGGGGTCCCGCCTCCACCAGTTCACCCTCCTTGAGCACCGCGATCCGGTCGCAGAAGTGCCGTACCACCGCCAGGTCGTGGGAGATGAAGAGCAGCGACAGGCCCAGTTCCTCACGCAGGTCCATGAGGAGGTTGAGGACCTGCGCCTGGACGGAGACGTCCAGCGCGGAGACCGGCTCGTCGGCGATGACCAGGCGCGGCCGGACGGCCAGTGCGCGGGCGATGCCGATGCGCTGGCGTTGGCCGCCGGAGAACTCGTGCGGGTGGCGGGAGAGGTGCGACGCGGACAGACCCACCTGCTCCAGGAGTTCCGCCGCCCTCTCCCTGCGCCGTGCCGCGTCCAGGTCGGTGTGGACGCGCAGTGGTGTCGTGATGATCTGCTCCACCGTGTGGCGCGGGTTCAGCGACGCGTACGGGTCCTGGAAGACCAGCTGGACGTCCCGGCTCAGCTCGCGGCGCAGCCGCGTGTCGGTCGCCGCCCCGGAGATGTCCCGGCCGTCGAAGCGGACCTCCCCGCTGGTGGGGCGGCGCAGCCCGGCCAGGACCCTCGCGATCGTGGACTTGCCCGAGCCGGACTCGCCGACCAGGCCCAGGGTCTCGCCGCGGCTCACGTGCAGGCTCACGCCGTCGACCGCGGTGTGCGGGCGGGCGCGGCGCCGGCCCGGGTAGAGCACGCGCAGGTCGCGCAGTTCGGCCAGCACACCGGCGGGGGCCGGCGCCGTGCGCGGCCGGGCCGGCACACGGGGCTTCGGCTCCGGATCCTCGACCGTGGGCAGACGGCTGCCGGGCGGGGTGCGCAGGGTGGGGGCCGCCTGGACCAGGGCCCGGGTGTAGGGGTGCGCGGCGGAGGTCAGCAGGCGTGTCGTGGGTCCCTCCTCCAGGGCCTCGCCGGCGCGCAGCACCAGCATGCGGTGGCACGTCGCCGCCACCACGCCCACGTCGTGGGTGATGAGGACCATGGCCGTACCGGTCTCCGCCTGGAGGTCGCGGATCAGGTCCAGGACCTGGCGCTGGACCCTGGCGTCGAGCGCCGTGGTCGGCTCGTCGGCGATCAGCACGTCCGGGTCGTTGACCAACGCCATGGCAATGACCACCCGTTGACGCATGCCACCGGAGAGGTGGTGGGGGTGGTCCGAGGCCCGGGCGGCCGGGATGCCCACCCGCTCCAGCATCGCAGCCGCCCGCTGAAGTGCCGCCTTGCGGCCCGCCTTCGGGTGGTGGAGGCGGTAGGCCTCGGCGATCTGCGCGCCGATGGTGTGGTAAGGCGACAGCGCGTCCAGGGCGTCCTGGAAGACCATCGCGGCCTTGGCGCCCCGGACCCGCTTCAGGACCGGTTCCGGCGCTCCCACCAACTCCGGTCCGTCGCCGCCCAGCCGGACGCTGCCCTCGACACGGGTGTGCGCCGGATCGTGCAGGCCCATGGCCGCCAGGCCGATCGTCGACTTGCCCGAGCCGGACTCGCCGACGAGTCCCAGCACCTCGCCCGGTGCCACGTCGAAGGAGATGTCCCGGACCGCCGGCACCGGGCCGCGTGCCGTGCCGAAGGTGACCGTCAAGTCGCGTACGCGCAAAGCGGGTTGTCTGCTCATGCGAGCCTCACTCGGGGATCGAGCCAGGCCACCACCACGTCGGCGACGGCCACGAACACGACGACGAAGAACGCCGCCAGAAGCACGGTGCCGACGACCGTGGGGAGGTCGTTGCCGTTCACCGCGTCGACGGCCAGCTTGCCGACGCCGCCGAGACCGAACACGGTCTCCGTGATGAACGCACCCCCGAACAGTGCCCCGACCTCCAGGCCGAGCAGCTGCACCAGCGGGCCGGCCGCTCCGCGCGCGGTGTACTTCAGATGGGTGCGCAGGGTGCCCAGTCCTTTCGCGCGGGCCGTGCGCACATAGCCGTGGTGCATGGTCTCCAGCAGTTGTGAGCGGGTGAGGCGGGCGAAGACGGCGGCGTTGACGAAGCCGAGGACCAGCCACGGCAGGAGCAGGCCCAGGGCCCACTGGGCGGGGTGGCCGGCGAAGGGGACGTAGCGGGGGAGCGGGAACAGGCCCGTGGAGTAGACGAGCAGGAACTGGAGCACGTAGCCGAGGAAGTAGATCTGGACGCTCGCGCCCAGCAGGCTGAAGCCGGACAGCAGGCGGTCCGTCGCCCGGCCCCGGCGCAGTGCCGCCGCCAGGCCCGAGCCGACGCCGAGGACGAGGATCACCGTCAGCGCGCCGGCCGCGAGCGAGACGGTCACCGGCAGGCGGTCGGCGATGGCGGCGAGCACGGGCTGGTGGAGGGTGTAGGAGTAGCCGAGGCAGGGGGCCGGGCAGGGGATCGGGGTGCCGTCGACGTCCGCGATGGTGCGGCCGGTGACGATGCCGCCGACGTAGTCGAGGAACTGGGCGAGGAGCGGCCGGTCGAGCCCCATGCTCGCGCGGACCGCGTCGACCTGCGCGGTGTCGCACTTGGGGCCGCAGGCGATCAGCGCCGGGTCGGAGGGGGCGGCGTAGAAGAGCGCGAAGGCCAGGGCGGTGATCGCGAGGAGCACCGCCACGGCCTGCGCGGCCCTCTTGAGGAGGTATCGGGTCATGGTCGCGTGGGTCAGGCGTTCTTGAGGTACAGGTCGACCGCGGCCGTGGCGCCGTAGATCGGGTGGATGGCGGCGCCGCCGATGTCCTTGCCGCGGAACTGGGAGACGCTGGTGTAGAGGAAGGGCACCACGGGGACGTCCTTCATGATGGTCTGCTCCAGGTCGATGAGTTCCGCGGCCTTCTTCCGCGCGTCACCGATCTTCGCGATCCGGGCCAGCTCCGCGTCCACCCGCGGATTGGCGTAGCGGATGGAGTTGGACAGCGGGTCGAGGTGGCTCTCGAAGCTGTCGGGGAGCAGGGTCGAGGGGGTGGGCCAGTCCACGGAGTTGGTGGACAGCCACAGGTCGTACGGGGCGTCGTTGCGGAACACCTGGGCGTTGAACGCGGCCGGCTGGAGGCCCTTGACCACCAGCTCGATGCCGATCTTGGCGAAGGCGTCGGCGAGGACCTGCGCGACCTGGTCGTCCTGCGGGCTGTAGACGGGGTACGCGTACGTCAGCTTGGTGACCTTCGTCTTCGCCTTGGCCAGGTGTTCCCTGGCCTTGGCGATGTCCCCGGTGGGCGCGACGGGGTAGAGGTCGTACTTCTTCCAGCCCACGACGGCCGGTGAGGACAGGGTGGTCGCGAAGTCGCCGGCGTACTGGCCGCCGAGGACCTGGCGGGCCTGCTGTCGGGGGAAGACGTAGTGGATGGCCTTGCGGACCTCGGGGTCGGTGACCCGGTCGTTCTTGATGTACAGGTCCGAGGTGTAGGCGCCCTGGCTGCCGGAGACGACCAACGTCCGCTTGACGGGGTCGCGTTCGACCGTCGAGATCAGTTCCGGCGGCAGCGTGTTCTTGGTGGTGAGGGTGGTCGGGCCGGTGCCCTGGCCGTTGAACACCTCCTGGGCGGTGTTGAGGACGGCCTTGCCGAAGGTGAACTCGAAGCGGTCCGGGTAGGCGTGCCGGATCGGGTCGGTGGCCGGCTTCCAGTGCGGATTGCGCTCCAGGGTGAGGCTCTTGTTCTGCTTGTGCTCGACGATCCGGTACGGCCCGGTGGCGAAGGGCTTCACGTCGTAGCCGGTGCCCGTGTCCTTGTCCTCGCGGACCGGCGAGGAGGAGGACTGGGCGGCCATGTACGGCACGTCGGACTGCGGCTCGGGGAAGTGGAAGACGATCGTCTTGTCGTCGGGTGTTTCGATGGCCTCCAGGTCGCCGTCCTTCTTGGGCCCGCCGTACTTCTTCACCGCCTCGGTGCGGTCCTTGGAGCCGGTGAGCCACTCGGGCCAGTAGGTGGGGCCGGCCTCGAAGCCGGGGGCGAAGGTGCGCTCGATGCCGTACTTGACCTGCTGTGCGGTGACGGGTTTGCCGTCTTCCCAGGCGATGCCGTCCTTCAGGTGGTACGTCCAGGTCCGGCCGTTGTCGGAGGACGTGCCGGTGTCGGTGGCGAGGTCACCGACCAGTCTGGGCCTGCCGTCGATCACCTGATACTGCGTCAGCTGCCTGCCCCACAGCAGCGAGGTGCTGTACGCCTCGCCGGCGTAGATCTTCTGCGGGTCCAGGTGGGTGTAGTCGGCCGTGTTGGCGATGGTGAGGGTGCCGCCCTCGCGGGCGCCGGGGATCTTCGGGGCGGGGCCCTTGCTGTCCGCGGCGGTGCCGAGGGTGGCGGTCAGCCGCCGGCCGCTCTTGGCGGCGGTGCTGTTGTCGCGCGTGTCCGTGCCCGCCCCCGCGGAGCACGAGCACAGCAGCAGGGCGGCGGCGGTGGCGAGAGCCGGGACGGCCGTGGCGCGCGGGGTGACAGTGGGCATAACGAACTCCGTTGTGTGGTGCGTGCGTTGCTGGTGAGGGTGCGGGAAGGCGCGGGGGCTCAGCGGACGGTGTGCGGGTCGAGCGCGTCCCGCACGGCGTCGCCGAGGAGGTTGAAGGCGAGGACGAAGACGAGGAGCGAGACGCCGGGGAACACCATGTAGGTGGGGTCGTCGTAGAAGACCTCGGAGCCCCGGGAGATCATGCGGCCCCAGTCGGGGATGGGCTCGTTGATGCCGACGCCCAGGAAGGACAGCGCGGCCTCGGTGGTGACGATGGCGGGCACGGCGAGGGTGATGTGCACCAGCACCGGCGCCCAGACGTTCGGCAGCAGTTCCCGGAAGACGAGGTGCCGCCGGCTCGCACCGAGGGCCCGTGCCGCCTCGACGAACTCCCGTTCGCGCAGGGACCGTACGACGGTGCGCAGCACCATCGCGAGCGGCACCCAGCCGAAGGCGGAGAAGACCAGGATGAGGACGGTGAACTGCATCCAGGCGGGTTCGCTCTCGTCGGGACCCACGAAGCGGGTCTGGACGACCGGGCCCAGGGTGAGCAGGAACAGCAGGGCCGGGAAGGCGAGCAGGACGTTGCAGACGAAGGTGAACGCCCGGTCGGCCAGGCCGCTGAGGTAGCCCGCGGTCACCCCGGCCACCACACCGACGACGGCGATGACGGCGGCCGAGGCGAAGGCGATCAGCAGCGAGGTGCGGATGCCGTGGAGGAGTTGGGCGAAGACGTCACGGCCGAGACCGGGCTCGATGCCGAACCAGTGCTCGGCGGAGATGCCCCCGTTGGGCAGTACGGGCAGGCCCTCCGGGCTGAGCAGGCCGGTCTCGTTCTGCCCGTAGTGCTCGGTGGGGTTCTTGCCGTAGAGGGCGGTGATCAGCGGCGCGGTGACGGCGAGGAGTACGAAGAACCCGACGACGGCGAGCGAGACGGTCCCGACTCGGTCGCGCCGGAACACCTGTGTCATCGATACCGCTGCCATGCTGTCGCACTCCCGACTCGCCTCGGCTGCTCCGGTGGTGGAGGAGCGCCCTGGATCACACCGGAAGCGGGGGTCGCCGTTCCGGACACCAGACATTAGATCGGAAGATCAAAACGACGGCAACGCCTGCATTTGCAAGGTTCAGCGATTGAATGACATTAGATTGCTGGAATGTTTCCGCGTTCACACTGGCGTCATGGAAATACCCCTATTCACCGTGAATCGCCCGATGGCGGGAGACGAGGGTCACACCAGGCGGGTTTCGCGCCGGGGATCTACCGTGGTCGCAGTGGCGCCGACGCCCCGGACGGCCGTAGCGGAGGAGGACGCGATGGAGGAGCACTTCGTGTGGGTGACGACCCGCCGCATCCAGCCGGGCAGCCTGGCGGACTTCGAACAGGCGTGGCGGCCCGTGGACCGGCCGCGGGGAATGCGCCGTGCCTTCGCGTACTGGTCCGCGGACGGACAGGAGGTCACCGGAGTGTCGTTCTGGGACTCCGAGGAGGCGTGCGACTCCTGGCGGACGTCCGAGACCGAGGGGCAGCGGCGCGCCGCCATGGCACCGTACGTCGTGGAGGAGCGGGAAGGCTTCTACCGGGGCCGCGAACTCGCCATCCCCGGCGGCGCACCGGACTGAGCGGGCCGCCGCGCGGGTGCCGGTCTCAGGTCAGCAACTCGCGGACGAGGGCCGCCACTTGCCCGGTCTCGATCAGGAACCCGTCGTGCCCGTACGGCGACTCGACCACTCTGAGCCGGTCGGCGCCCGGGATCAGCGCGGCCAGTTCCGCCTGCTGGGCCTGCGGGTAGAGCCGGTCGGAGTCCACCCCGGCGACCAGGGTGGGCGCGGTCACCCGGCGCAGAGCGGCCCGCACACCGCCCCGTCCCCGGCCCACGTCATGGGCGTTCATCGCCTCGGCCAGCACGACGTAGCTCGCCGCGTCGAAACGGCGTACCAGCTTGGCCGCGTGATGGTCCAGATAGGACTGCACCTGATAGCGCCCGCCTCGCCACGGATCCTCCCCGCCCTGCGGCAGACGGCCGAAGCGGACCTGGAGTTCGGGCTCGCTGCGATAGGTCACATGGGCCAGCCGGCGGGCCAGCCCCAGCCCCGCGTGCGGCCCGCGGCCGGTGTCGTGGTAGTCGCCGCCCTGCCAGTGCGGGTCCGCGCGGATGGCACGCACCTGGATGTCCGCCCACGCCACCTGTTCCGCGCTCGCCGCCGCTGTTGTCGCGAGCAGCAGCAGCCGGCCCGTCCGCGCCGGGTACGACACCGCCCACTCCACGGCCCGCATTCCGCCCATCGAACCGCCGACGACCAGCGCCCACCGGTCGACGCCCAGCGCGTCCGCGAGTCCGGCCTCCGCGGCCACCTGATCCCGTTGGGTCAGGAACGGGAACGCGCCGCCCCACGGCCTCCCGCCGCCGGGACGCCGGGCGGCCGGACCCGTGCTGCCCTGGCAGCCGCCGAGCACGTTCGGCGCGACGACGAACCAGCGGTCGGTGTCCAGCGCCCGCCCCGGACCGATCAGGGCGTCCCACCAGCCCGGCGTCGGGTGCCCGGGGCCGGCCGGGCCGGCGGCGTGGCTGTCCCCGGTGAGCGCGTGCAGCACCAGGACGGCGTTGGAACGGTCCGGCGCGAGCGTCCCCCAGGTCTCGAACGCGAGCCGCACACCCGGGAGTTCACCGCCCGCCTCCAACGGCAGCGGCCACTCCGCTTCATACCACCGGCGCCGGCCGGGCGGGTCCCCCTCCCGCCAGGCCCCGGTGGCCGGCGGCCGGGGCGCCCCGGCCGCGGCGACGGCGTGCACCTACGCGCCCTTGGCCGCGCGGAACCCGGCCTCCAGGTCCGCCTTGAGGTCGGCGAGGGACTCGATGCCCACCGACAGGCGCACCAGCCCCGGCGCGGTGCCGGTCGCCGCCAGCTGAGCCTCGTCCAGTTGGCTGTGCGTGGTGGACGCCGGATGGATGATCAGGCTGCGCACGTCACCGATGTTGGCGAGGTGGCTGAACAACTCCACGCCGTCCACGAACCGCCTGCCCGCCTCGACGCCGCCGCGCAGTTCGAAGGAGACGATCGCGCCGGCACCGCGCGGCAGGTACCGCCGCCCGGCCTCGTACCACCTGCTGGACGGCAGGCCCGGGTAGTGCACCGCGGCGACCTCGTCGCGCTGCTCCAGCCACTCGGCGAGCGCCTGGGCGTTGGCCGTGTGCCGCTCGATCCGCAGGCTCAGCGTCTCCACGCCCTGCAACAGCAGGAACGCCGAGTGCGGGGAGAGCGCCGGGCCGAGGTCGCGCAGCAACTGCACCCGCAGCTTGACCGCGTAGGCGCCGGGGCCGAGCGCGGGCCAGTACCGCAGACCGTGGTAGCTGGGGTCCGGCTCGGTGAAGTCCGGGAACCTGTCGGCGTGCGCGCCGAAGTCGAACGTACCGCCGTCCACGACCACGCCCGCGATGGCCGTGCCGTGGCCGCCGAGGAACTTCGTCGCCGAGTGCACGACGATGTCCGCGCCGTGTTCCAGCGGGCGCAGCAGGTACGGGGTCGGCACCGTGTTGTCCACGACGAGCGGAACGCCCGCCGCGTGCGCCACGTCGGCCACCGCCCGCACGTCGAGCACATTGCCGCGCGGGTTGCCCAGCGACTCCGCGAACAACGCCTTGGTGTGCGGCCGGATCGCCGCCCGCCACGCCTCGGCGTCGTCCGGGTCGTCCACGAAGGACACCTCGATGCCGAACCGGGGCAGCGTGTGCCGCAGCAGGTTGTAGGTGCCGCCGTACAGAGAGGTGCTGGAGACGATGTGGTCGCCGGCGCTCGCCAGGGTGAGGAGGGCCAGGGTCTCCGCCGCCTGCCCGGAGGACAGCGCCACGGCCGCCACACCGCCCTCCAGGGCGGCGAGCCGCTGCTCGAAGACGTCCTGGGTGGGGTTGTGGATCCGGGTGTAGATGTTGCCGGGCTCGGCGAGCGAGAACAGGTCGGCCGCGTGCCGGGTGTCCCGGAACACGAACGACGTGGTCTGGTAGATCGGCGTGGCCCGGGCGCCGGTGGCCGGGTCGGGCACGGCACCGGCGTGGACCTGCTTGGTCTCGAAGGACCAGGCCGGGGTGCCGGGACCGGTGGACGGCTCCCCGGCGGTGTGGCCGGCGGTGACGGAGTCGGCGGACTGGCTGCTCATGGTGCTCCTCGTGCGGGAGAGCGGCGCTTGAGTTGCGACGAGGTAAGCACGGCCCGGCACCCGGGGACAGGCCGATGCGCACCGTGCAACGAGGACTTCACAAACGACATCCGCGTGCGACGGTCGTCCGCGCCCCTGCCGGGACCCGTGTGCGGGAGGCCGCGGCCGGGCCTCCCGCACACCCCGTCAGCGGCGGACGGACGCCGGTCCGGCCGGTGTGTCACCGCGCAGCGTGATGCGGTGCATGACACGGTGCCGGTCGCCGTAGTCCCGGTTGGCGTAGTGGGCCGTGCTGCGGTTGTCCCACAGGGCGACGTCACCCGGCCGCCAGCGGTGCCGTACCACGTGCTCGGGCTTGGTGAGGTGGGCGTAGAGGATGTCGAGGATGCCCCGGCTCTCGTGCTCCGAGACACCCACGATGTGCGAGGTGAAGCCGGGGTTCACGAACAGGCCCTTGCGCCCGCTCTCGGGATGGACCCGCACCACCGGATGCTCCACCGGCGTCAGCTCGGTGACCACCTCGCCCTCCCACACATTGCCGCGGCCGCCCCGGCGCTGGGCGAGGTAGTACCCGAACTCGCGCGTGCCGTCGTGGACGGCGGTCAGCGTGTCGACGAAGTCCCGGAGGCCCGGCGAGAGCGACTCGTAGGCCAACTGGCTGTCGGCCCAGCTGGTGTCGCCGCCGCCCGGGGGCAGCACCACGGCCCGCAGGACCGAGATCGCCGGCGGGCGCCGTACGAACGTCACGTCCGTGTGCCAGACGTCGGCGAACCCGTTGTCCTGGCTGTCCAGCGCGTACACCTCGGGGGCCACGTCACCGGAGTCGTGGACCGGGTGCCCGACGGTGACCTCGCCCAGCCTGCGGCCGAACTCGATCTGCGCGGCGTCGTCCAGCCCGTGCTGACCGCGCACGAAGAGCACCTTGTACGCGACCAACGCCTCGCGCAGCGCCAGGACTTCGTCGTCGTCCAGGCGACCGAGGTCGATGCCGTGGATCTCGGCGCCGAAGTGCGGGCCGAGCGCGGTGACCGGCAGCCGCGCCGGGGCGGGCCGCTCGCTGAGAAGGCTCATCTGTGTGTGTCCTTTCCGGATCGGGGGGACGGGAGATCAGGCCGCGGCGGTCTTGACGGCGTGGGACACCCGCGCGCGGAGCTCGGCGAACTCGCCGGAGTTTCTGAGGTCTTCGGCGTCGACGCCGTCGCGTGGCAGCGGGACCGGGAGGTCCAGGGCCACGGTGCCCGGGCTCTTGGTCAGCACGATGATGCGCGAGCCGAGGAACACCGCCTCGTCCGCCGAGTGCGTCACGAACACCGTGGTCCGGCCCGTCCGCGCGGTCACTTGGCGGACGTCCTCCTGGAGCCGTTCCCGGGTCAGCGCGTCGAGCGCCGCGAAGGGCTCGTCCAGCAGCAGAAGGGGGTTCTCGGCGGCGAGGGCCCGGGCGATGGCGACGCGTTGCTGCTGGCCACCCGAGATCTCCCAGATCCGGCGCCCCTCGACCCCCGCCAGGCCCACGCGGTCCAGCAACTCGCGCCGCCGCTCGGGCCGTCGGTCCCGCTCGACGCCCGCGTACCGCAGCGCCAGGTCGATGTTGCCGCGCACGGTACGCCAGGGGAACAGCCGCGGTGTCTGGAAGACCACGCCGGCGGTCACCCCGGGCCGGGGTTCGGCACCGTGGACGTGTACCGAACCGTGCGTGGGCCGTTCGAACCCGGCGACGAGCCGCAGCAGCGTGCTCTTGCCGCATCCGGAGGCGCCCACCAGCACCAGGAACTCCCCGGCGGGAACGGTCAGATCGACCGGCCCCACGGCGGTGAAGGTCTCGCCGCCCCGGCCGTAGCGGTGGACCACCTCGTCGAGACGGACGGCGCTCGCGTGCCCGGCGCCGGCCTCCCGCGGTTGTGCGGAGACATCACTTGAGGACATCGGGCAGCCCCTTGAGGTAGAACGCCTTGCGGACGGCGTCCCCGGCCGGAGCGGCGTCGATCTGCCGCTGCTCGGCGAGGAAACGCGCGGTGTCGGTGACGTACGTGAGCAGCTTGCCGGGTGTGCCGTCGGTGCCCAGCCAGTCGGGGGACGCCACCTGCTCCGGGGTGAGGAAGACTCCCTGCCTGAGCTGCGCCCGCGCGTCCTTGGCACTGATGCCCAGCTCGGCCGCGACGGCCGCCACCGACCCGTCGGGGTCGGACGTCAGCAGGCGCAGCGCCCGGGCCTGCGCCTTGCGCCAGGCGTCGATGGCCGCCGGGTCCCTGGCGATGAGGTCGTCCGAGACCACCGCGAGGTCGAGCGTCGGCTTGCCCGCCGCACCGATCTCCTTGCTGCTGGTGAGCTGGGTACCGGTCGTCCGCAGCTCGTCCAGCGTGGGCAGCCACACATAGGCGGCGTCGATGTCACCCCGCTGCCAGGCGGCGAGGATGGCCTGCGGCTGCAGATCGACGAGCTTGACGTCGGAGGACTTCAGCCCGGCCGTCCGCAGGGCCGCCAGCAGACTGTAGTGCGAGGTGGAGGCGAACGGTGTGGCGACGGTCCTGCCCTTGAGACCGGCGACATCACGGATGCCGATGCCCTCGCGCGCGACGAGGGCCTCGTTCTCCCCGGCGACGTCCAGGACCCACGCGACCTTGTACGGGATCGGCGAACCGCCCGAGATGCCGCGGGCGAACGGGCTGGAACCCAGCGCGGCGATGTCGAGCGACCTGCCGAGGAAGGCCTGGTTCACGGCCGCCCCGGAGTCGAACTTGATCCAGGTGACGCGGTAACCGGGCAGCTCCTTCTCCAGCAGCTTCCTGTTCTTCACGAGCAAGTCACCGCTGGGGAAGGGGAAGTAGCCGATGCTCAGCCGCCGGGAGCCGCCCGCTGTCGCCTCCTCACCGAAGGAACAGCCGGTGACGGCCGCGGAGACGGCGGCGAGGGCACCGGCCAGCAGGAGCCGGCGGGAAGCGCCTTGGGACACAGGGGACATGACAGGGCCGTTTCTGTGCTGGGAACGGGGTGTCTTCGTGCATGCTCAGTGGCCGGTGCCGCGACGGGCTCGACGCCGTCGCGGCCGGGAGCGGCGAGCGGACGAGGCCAGAGGACGTGGGGAGGGCTGGTGCTAGGCGCGGCCGCGCCACGGCACGACGGCGCGTTCCAGCCGCAGCAGCAGGCCGTCGATGACCAGGCCGGAGACGCCGATGGTGATGATGCCGACCAGCACCACGGGGGTGTTGTTGTAGTTGGCGGCGTCCTTGACCATGCCGCCGATACCGGGCAGCCCGTTGACCAACTCGGCGGCCACCAGCGAGGAATAGGCCACGCCGACGGCGAGACGTACCCCGGTGAGCGTCTCCGGCAGCGCCGAGGGGACGACGACGTCCGTGACCACGTTCCACCGCGAGGCGCCGAGGGCACGAGCGGCCTCGGTCAGGTTCCTCGGCACGGCCGCGACGGCCGTGGTGGTCGACACCGCCACGGGCGGGAAGGCGGCCACCGCCAGCAGCGTGATCTTCGGCTCCTCGTTGATGCCCAGCCAGATGACGAGCAGGGAGAAGTACGCCAGCGGCGGCAGCGTCCGCAGGAAGGTGATCCAGGGCTCGAACAACGCGCGCAGCCAGCCGACGGTGCCCATGAGCAGCCCGAACAGCACCCCGGCGGTGATGCCCAGACCGGCACCGATCGCGATGCGGCGCAGACTGATGCCCAGGTGTTCGACGAGGTAGGTGCCGTTGTACCCGCGCACTCCGTCGTGCGTCGTGGACACGTCGGTGAACGCGTCCCACACCTCGGCCGGCGGCGGGACCAGCGTCCGGCTCCAGGTGCCGCTCGCCGCCAGCGACTGCCACAGCAGGAGGAAGACGACGAGGGAGGCGGACGGCAGCAGCACAGGGCGGGTACGCGCCCACAGGTGCCGTACCCGGAAGGAGGGGGCGGACGGTGCGTCGGCGTGCGGCCCGGTGGCGGGGGCCTTGGACAGAGGGGGAGTCGTGGACACGGGCGTCCTCCATGGGACGCCGGGGAGGAACGGCCTCAACGGGAGAGGGCGGCGGTCGGCCCCGGCGTGGGCGATGCTGAACGATGCGGACGGAGCACCCCGGCAGGGCGCGACACAGCCCCTCGTCCGGGTGACGTCACCGGACGACGAGGGGCGCGGCAACAGGCCGGATCAGCGACAACACGAGCCCGGACGTCGGCACAGGTCGATGACCAGGCGTCGCACCAGGGGCTCGGAGATCATGAGATCTATTTGTACAACAGCCGCCTCGCCCGACCAAGAGCCCATCCACTCCATGGAACACGGCCGACGGTGAGGTACCGCACAACCCAGGAATCTCCCCTCCTTCGGCGCCCCGGCCCTGCGAAGATCAACGCAGGCGAAGGGACACAGGATGGACACTGCGCAGCGCTACAGGGCTTTCGCGACCAGGGAAGCGCACGGACACTCCGCGATCTACGAGGAATTGGCCGGCCGGGTTGCCGATGACGAGGAACTGATCGCACTCATCGACCGGTTGCCCGTGCCGAAGAGGCAGCCGAATCTGCTGCTGGCCACCGTGCGGTTCCTCGGGGGACCGGTGACGGGCCATCGCGCTTTCCGCTCATGGGTCATCAGCCACTGGGACCAGGTGAGCGCGACCATGCGGCAACGTCGCACGCAGACCAACGAACCCGGCAGATGCGCCACGTTGCTTCCACTCCTGGCCTCCCTGCCCCAGCCGCTCGCCCTGATCGAGGTCGGTGCCTCGGCCGGCCTGTGCCTGTACCCCGACCGCTTCCAGTACCGGTACGACGACCGGCCTCCCTTGGGGCCGTCCGCCAGTCCGGTCTCGCTGACCTGTCGTACCACCGGTCACATGCCGCTTCCGGAACGGCTGCCCACCGTTGTCTGGCGGGCCGGCGTCGACCTCGATCCCCTCGACGTCCGTGATGCCGACGACATGCGCTGGCTGGAATGTCTGGTCTGGCCCGAGCAGCGGGACCGGCTGGACCGGCTGCGGAACGCCGCGCGCATCGCGCAGGCCGAGCCGCCGCACCTTGTCCGGGGTGATCTCAACCAGGTGCTCCCGGAACTGGTCTCCCGGGTGCCGCGAGGGGCCACGCCGGTGGTCTTCCACAGCGCGGTCCTGGTCTACCTGCCGAGTGAAGCCCGGAGCGTCTTCACCGAGACGATGCGACGCATGCCAGGCCACTGGATCACGAACGAGGGTCCCCACATCTTGCCGACCGTCGAGGCCCGGCTCCCGCGCCCCGCACCGCCGGATCGAGCGGTGTTCGCTCTGGCCCTGGACGAGCAGCCGCTGGCCTTCACCGGTCCGCACGGCCAGTGGGTGGACTGGTTCTAGAGTCCGGCCATGTGCGTCATCCCCGAGTCGCGGCTGGAGCCGGCACGGCTGCTCTACGGGGGGACTTCGACCGGGGTACGACGGCGATCGCGGCGACCACGGAACCGCTTTCCGCCCCCGCCGACGGACCGCCGCCTTGCCCCGCCTCGGTCAGCGGACCACGGGTGTCGCTCCGGGGCCGGCGGGCAGGCACGCCCGGCCGCCGTGCGGGCAGGGCACGATCCGGTCCGCGAGGCCGAGCCGGCCGGCCTCGGCCAGGAAAGCGGACAGGGGCGAGCGCATCACCGTGTAGTCCTCGTAATGCACCGGCAGCACGGCCCGGGGGCGAAGCCGCCGGACGAGTTCGGCGCCCTGCGCGCCGTTCATGGTGACCAGGAACCCGCCCGGCAGACGAGTGCCGCCCAGATGGAGGACGGCCAGGTCGGCGGCCGGGAAGCGGCGGCCGATCTCCGCCAGGCCGTCGTAGAGGAGCGTGTCACCGGAGACGTACAGCCGCAGCCGTGCCGGTCCGCCCACGGCACCGAACTCGATCATGCTGCCCATTACGGGCGGCAGCAGCCCTCGCAGCACCGGGTGCCCGGCGTGCCGGCCGGGCAGCGCGGTGACCGTGGCCCGTACCCCTTTCCGGTCGAGGGTGAGCGCCTGCCAGGTCCGCAGTCCCGCCGTCCGCCGGAAACCGTGCAGCACTCTCAGCCGGCGCGCGGCATGGGGAGTGCTGAGGACCGGAACCGTACGGTCCAGGGACCGCCGGGCCCTGCGGTCCCAGTGATCGCCGTGCAGATGGGAGAGTACGACGCCGTCGAGGCGGGGCAGGTCCTCCGGGGCGAGAGCGGGCTCCGTCAGGCGCCGGCTCAGCAGTCCGTAGCCGAGATGGGCGTACTCGCCGCGGTGCAGGAAGTTCGGGTCGGTGAGCAGGGCCAGGGGGCCGTACCGCAGCAGCACCGTGGCATTGCCTATGAACCGCAGATCCAGCGCGTCGTCGGTGAACCCGTCCGTGCCGGCCATGAAGTCACCCGCTCCTTCCGCCCGAGCCGCCGGCGCACAGACCCCGGCCGCCCTGCTCGCTCAGGGTCCGTACGCTTCGTGGCGGGGCAGCGGTCCCGCGTCAGCCCGCCGGCCCGGCCGCTGCGCCGCGTGCCGCTGTCCGGGGCCGGGGCCGGAGCGGGCGGCCAGGGCATCGGCGACGGCGCCGGTCGCGAAGGCGTAGACCGCCTTGTGCAACAGGTCCACCAGCAGCTCCGCGCGCGGCCAGGTCTGCGGCGGGGCGCCGACCCCGGTGGCGTTCTCCAGGATCTGGTCGTTGGTCAGCCTCACCACGGCGAACTGCGCCGACGCCACCGGCCCGCGCAGCCCGGCATGCGCCATCACCGACCGCACCACGCCCAGCAGCGCGCCCTGCCCGTAGTGCATCGCCCAGTTCACCGCGCGTGACGGCTCCGGCCGCTCGGGCATGCCCGTCAGCCGCTCCAGCGTGCGCGCCGGAACGCAGGAGCTCGGCCGGCCGGTCAGGCGCTGCTCGGCCTTCTCGCCCAGGGTCATCACCACGACCCCGGCCGCACCCGCCAGGAGCCCCTGCCACAGCGCGCGTCTCATCATGCCGCACGCGTACCCCCGCACCGGGCGCCCTACCGCGCCCGCGACGGAGCCGGGCACATGCGCGGCGGTCGCCGGGCTCACGGCGGCCGGTGGTCCATGCTTCCCGACGAAGCGGTCCACCCCCGGCGAACAGCGATGTTCGAGGCGAGACGGCTTCATCGCCCGTGCCGCGCCGGGCCGGCGCTCGTAGGAACCTACAAGGCATCGGTCCCGCTGTGCCCACGATTCATGTTTTCGGCGCCTGGCTGATTCCTCCGGCCCGCTGTGTACTGCTCTGACAAGCCAGAACGGCGAAGAAGGGGGAAGGCCGTGTCGACGACGTTGCCCGGTCGGCACCCACCAGGCCCGCCGGGACCGCCGTCGGTCATGCCCACGGGCCTGGGCCCCACCCGCACCCGGTCTCCCCGGAGCGCCTCCGCCGCGTCCGGCCGGACCCCTGTTCGTGCGGGTGCCGCCGCCTCCCCGACGGTACCCGCACTCCACCCCACGGCATTCGACAAGGAGCAACCGTGACCGTGAACACCGCGACCATCGTGCAGAACGAGCAGGAATGGATGCGGCAGGCCATCGCCGTCGCCACGGACAGCGCGAACAGCGGCGGCGGCCCCTTCGGCGCCCTGATCGCCAAGGACGGCGTGGTCGTGGCGACCGCGCACAACCAGGTCACCGCGACGAACGACCCGTCCGCGCACGCCGAGGTCAACGCGATCCGCGCCGCCTGCAGGGAACTGGGCACCTTCGTCCTCGAAGGCTGCACTCTGATCACCTCGTGCGAGCCGTGCCCGATGTGCCTGTCCGCCGCCCTGTGGGCGCGCCTGGACCGGCTCGTCTACTGCGCCGACCGCAACGACGCCGCGGTGGCCGGCTTCGACGACCGCAAGTTCTACGACCTGTTCGAGAAGCGGCCCACCGAAGCGTGGCCCCTGGAGGTCGCCCACCTGGACCTGCCCGAGCGCACCGCGCCGTTCGACGCGTGGATCGCGAAGTCCGATCGCGTCGACTACTGAGCAACGGAAACGGAACCTTCCCGCCGGATGAATAACCGGGGGCCGGTCTCTTGAATTCCGTGGCCCCAGCCACTATTTTGCGATAGACATCGAACCATAACCGCCGAAAGGAGGCGACCAGCGGATGTACACCAGCTCTGATCTCGGTCGCCTCGCTCGCCGCACGGTCTGGGTTCCGGGTCGCATCGCGCACGGCTGCTGAACGCGCCGTACCCGTGTGCCCGTTCGTGGCACGCCCCGCGTTTTCCTTCACGACATCCCGGCACGTCGTCAACGCGTGTCGTTTTGCGCCCGCTGCTCTCACGTGGCGCGTCTGAGCACAGAAAGCTGCCTGAAATTGGCGAACATGATGAATCGATCGATCGCGCACCGGATTGAAGGCCCGTCATGGTAGCGGCGCGTATCACGGTCAACGGCAAAGAGACACCGATTTCACCGGCCGCGCCCCACACCACGGTGCTGGATTTCCTGCGCGAGCGCGGCCTCACCGGCACCAAGGAGGGCTGCGCCGAGGGTGAGTGCGGCGCCTGTTCGGTCCTGGTGGCCCGTCCCGGAGTGAACAAGGCCACCGACTGGGTGGCGGTCAACGCCTGCCTGGTCCCGGTCGCGGCGCTCGACGGCCAGGAGGTCGTCACCGCCGAGGGCCTCGCCACCGCCGGCGAACCCGGCAAGCCGTCCACCCTGCACCCCGTGCAGGAGGAGATGGCGGTCCGCGGCGGCTCCCAGTGCGGCTACTGCACCCCGGGATTCGTCTGCAGCATGGCCGCCGAGTACTACCGGCCCGACCGCTGCGCGCACCCGGACCCGGCCGGCCACACCGACGCCGAGCACGGCCCGAACGGCTTCGACCTGCACGCGCTGAGCGGAAACCTGTGCCGCTGCACCGGCTACCGCCCGATCCGCGACGCCGCCTTCGCCGTCGGTACGCCCACCGAGGAGGACCCGCTGGCGCAGCGCCGCGAGCAGGCCCCGCCCGCGCCGGTCGCCACCGAATACACCCAGGACGACAGCGCGTTCGTGCGCAAGGGCACCCTGGCGGAGACGCTCCGGCTGCTGCGCGAGCGGCCCGACGCCGTGGTGGTCGCCGGCTCCACCGACTGGGGTGTGGAGGTGAACATCCGCTCCCGCCGGGCGGAGTGCGTGGTCGCCATCGACCGGCTGCCCGAACTGCGGGAACTGCGCGTGGAATCCGACGCCATCGAGATCGGGGCGGCGCTGACCCTCACCGAGATCGAACGCCGCCTCGACGGCGAGATCCCGCTGCTGGCCGAGCTGTTCCCGCAGTTCGCCTCCCGGCTCATCCGCAACAGCGCGACCCTCGGCGGCAACCTCGGTACCGGCTCGCCCATCGGTGACAGCCCGCCGGTGCTGCTCGCGCTGGAGGCGTCGCTGGTGCTCGCCGACGCCGACGGCGAGCGTGAGGTGCCGCTGACGGAGTACTTCACCGGCTACCGGCAGAGCGTGCGCCGGCCCGGCGAGCTGATCCGCGCGGTGCGCGTCCCGCTGCCGCTGTCCCCGGTCGTGGCCTTCCACAAGATCGCCAAGCGGCGCTTCGACGACATCTCCAGCGTGGCGGTCGCCTTCGCGCTCGACATCGAGGACGGGATCGTCCGCAAGGCACGCATCGGGCTGGGCGGCGTGGCCGCCACCCCGATCCGCGCCCTCGCCACCGAGGAGGCCCTCACGGGCAAGCCGTGGGCGGCGGAGACCGTCGACGCCGCGGCCCAGGTGCTGCGCGCCGAGGGCACGCCGATGAGCGACCACCGCGCCAGCGCCGACTACCGCTCCGCGATGCTCGGCCAGAGCCTGCTCAAGCTGTACGCTGGAACCACCGAGGCGGTGTCGTCATGAGCCATCTGTCCGAACGCCCCGAGAACCCCGTCGTCGGCGTCCCGATGCCGCACGAGAGCGCCGCCCTGCACGTCACCGGCACCGCGCTCTACACCGACGACCTGGTCTGGCGCACCAAGGATGTGCTGCACGCCTACCCGGTCCAGGTCATGAAGGCCCACGGCAGGATCACCGCACTGCGCACCGAGCCCGCGCTCGCCGTGCCCGGCGTGGTGCGCGTGCTGACCGGAGCCGACGTGCCCGGTGTCAACGACGCGGGGATGAAGCACGACGAACCGCTCTTCCCCGACGAGGTCATGTTCCACGGCCACGCGGTCGCCTGGGTGCTCGGCGAGACCCTGGAGGCGGCCCGGCTCGGCGCGGCGGCCGTCGAGGTGGAGCTGGAGGAACTGCCCTCCCTGGTCACCCTCCAGGACGCGATGGCGGCCGGCAGCTACCACGGCGCCCAGCCCCTGATGGAGACGGGGGACATCGACGCCGGCTTCGCCGACTCCGCGCACGTGTTCACCGGTGAGTTCCAGTTCGCCGGTCAGGAACACTTCTACCTGGAGACGCACGCGGCGCTGGCCCAGATCGACGAGAACGGGCAGGTGTTCATCCAGAGCAGCACCCAGCACCCCTCGGAGACCCAGGAGATCGTCTCCCACGTGCTCGGCGTGCCCGCCCACGAGGTGACCGTGCAGTGCCTGCGGATGGGCGGCGGCTTCGGCGGCAAGGAGATGCAGCCCCACGGGTTCGCGGCCATCGCCGCGCTCGGCGCCAAGCTGACCGGCCGGCCGGTCAGGTTCCGGCTCAACCGGACGCAGGACCTGACCATGTCCGGCAAGCGGCACGGCTTCCACGCCACGTGGAAGATCGGCTTCGACACGGAGGGCCGCATCCAGGCCCTGGACGCCACCCTGGTCGCGGACGGCGGCTGGAGCCTGGACCTGTCCGAACCGGTGCTGGCCCGCGCGCTGTGCCACATCGACAACACCTACTGGATCCCCAACGCGCGCGTCGCCGGCCGTATCGCCAAGACCAACACGGTCTCCAACACCGCCTTCCGCGGCTTCGGCGGACCGCAGGGCATGCTGGTGATCGAGGACATCCTCGGCCGCTGTGCACCACGGCTCGGGCTGGACCCCACGGAGCTGCGCGAGCGCAACTTCTACCGGCCGGGCCAGGGCCAGACGACGCCGTACGGACAGCCGGTCACGCAGGCCGAACGGATCGCCACGGTTTGGCAGCAGGTCAAGGACAACGCGGGCATCGCCGACCGCAAGCGGGAGATCGCCGCCTTCAACGCCGCGCACCCGCACACCAAGCGGGCGCTCGCGCTCACCGGGATCAAGTTCGGTATCTCCTTCAACCTCACCGCCTTCAACCAGGGCGGCGCGCTGGTGCTGATCTACAAGGACGGCTCGGTCCTGATCAACCACGGCGGCACCGAGATGGGCCAGGGCCTGCACACCAAGATGATGCAGGTGGCCGCGACCACCCTGGGCATCCCGCTGCACAAGGTGCGGCTGGCCCCGACGCGTACCGACAAGGTGCCCAACACCTCGGCCACCGCCGCCAGTTCCGGGGCCGACCTGAACGGCGGGGCCATCAAGAACGCCTGCGAGCAGCTGCGCGAGCGACTGCTGCGGGTGGCCGCCAGTCAGCTGGGCGGCAACGCCTCGGACGTGCGCATCGTCGGGGGCGTCGCGCGCCTGCTGGGCAGCGACAAGGAACTGGCCTGGGACGACCTGGTGCGCACGGCGTACTTCCAGCGGGTCCAGCTGTCGGCGGCCGGTTTCTACCGGACCGAGGGGCTGCACTGGGACGCCAGGACGTTCCGGGGCTCGCCGTTCAAGTACTTCGCCCATGGCGCCGCCGCGACCGAGGTGGAGGTGGACGGCTTCACCGGCGCGTACCGCATCCGGCGGGTGGACATCGTGCACGACGTCGGCGACAGCCTGTCCCCGCTGATCGACATCGGTCAGGTCGAGGGCGGCTTCGTGCAGGGCGCGGGCTGGCTGACGCTTGAGGACCTGCGCTGGGACACCGGGGACGGACCGCACCGCGGCCGGCTGCTGACCCAGGCCGCCAGCACCTACAAGCTGCCGAGCTTTTCGGAGATGCCCGAGGAGTTCAACGTCACGCTGCTGGAGAACGCCACCGAGGAGGGCGCGGTCTACGGCTCCAAGGCGGTCGGCGAGCCGCCGCTGATGCTGGCGTTCTCGGTGCGGGAGGCGCTGCGGCAGGCCGCCGCCGCGTTCGGCCCGAGCGGGGCGAGCGTCGAGCTGGCCTCGCCCGCGACACCCGAGGCGGTGTACTGGGCGATCCAGGCGGCTCGGCAGGGCGGTGCCTCCCCGAACGGTCAGGTCCGCGACGGGATCGCCGTCGACGGCCACGCCGTCAACGGCCACGCCGTCAACGGCCACGCCGGGAACGGGCAGGCCGGGAACGGCCGGGCCGCCGACGGCAGGGACCGGACCGGCGCGGAAGCGCTGCACGGTGCCTGACATGACGTGGGTCGCCGCGGTCGCACGGTTGCGGGCACGCCGGGAACCCGGCGTGCTGGTGACCGTCGCGACCGTGCGCGGCCACGCCCCGCGCGACGCCGGTGCGAAGCTCGTGGTGGGGCGGAGCGGGACATGGGGCTCGATCGGCGGCGGCAATGTCGAGGCCGTCGCGATCGACCGGGCCCGCGAGATGATCGCCGCGTCGAAGCCGGAGCCGGAGCTGATCGATTTCGCCCTGAACGACAAGGTGACCAACCAGCACGGCGTGCAGTGCTGCGGAGGCACGGTCTCGGTGCTGCTCGAACCCCTGCCGGTGGTGCGGGCGGTGGCCATCTTCGGCGTCGGGCACGTCGGGCTGGAACTGGCGCGGATCCTGGCCCGCCAGGACCTCGACCTCCACCTGATCGACAGCCGTTCCGACATCCTCACCGAGGAGCGGCTCGGCGTGCTGGCGGACGCGGTGGCACAGGTGCACGTGCACCACACGCCGCTGCTGCCCGAGGAGGTGCTGGAGGAGCTGCCGCGCGGCACCCACGTCCTGATCATGACCCACGATCACGCCGAGGACGCCGCGCTGTGCGACGCCGCCCTGCGCACCCCCCACCTCGGCTCCATCGGGCTGATCGGGTCGGCGGCCAAGTGGGCGCGGTTCCGCAAACGGCTGGCCACCGAGGGCGGCCACGAGGACGCCGCCATCGACCGGATCAAGACCCCGATCGGGCTGGCCGGCATCACCGGCAAGGAGCCGGCGACCATCGCCGTGAGTGTCGCCGCCGATCTGCTGCGCACCTTCGAGTCCGAGGGTGACGACTGACTCCCCCACGGGATGGACGGGGTGCCCCGCGCTCGTGCCGGAGCATGGCGCGGGGCACCCTTGTCTGTCACAGGTCGGCGGCGTCCACCACGTCGCCCAGGTCGACGAACTTGAATCCGGTCGCCGTACGGGTGCCGCCCTCGCCGTCGGGCACCTCCGGGGTGTCGTGGCCGTCCTGGACGACCAGCAGGCCGTTCGGGTAGCGGCTGCCCAGCGGGGCGTTCAGGACGGCGGCGCCGTCGCACTCCTGAGACCCGTCGAGCGTCGCGGAGGCCGCGCCGACACGGAAGCCGCCCTCGTACTCGTTGTCCTCGCTCACCTCGCGGTCGAACAGGGCGAAGGTGTCGTCGCCCTGGCTGGAGGCGAAGAGATAGCCGTCCCCGTCGGATTCCTGGAACAGGGTCAGGCCCTCGACATCCGCGGTCAGGTGCTCGCCGCCGAAACCGGGATCGGCGCCGGCCGTGCACTCCTCGGTGGCCTCGTCGTAGACGCCGGGGACGCCGTACTCGCGGACCTTGTCCACCAGGACCGGCCGGTCGGTCAGGTCGGCGCGCAGCCGCCAGATACCGACGTCCTCCTGGCCGGCGTACAGGGTGCCGGTGTCCGGGTCCACCACCATGCCCTCGACCTGGGGGAGCTCACCGGGCTCGGCGCAGGGCGACCAGGTGGTGCCGTCGGGCAGCCGGAACGACGCCGGCAGGTCGAGGGTGCGGACCTTGCGGTAACCGACGGTGCCGCGCGCGGTCGGGGTCAGTTCCAGCAGGGCGAGCCGGGTCCGCTCCCGCTGGCTGACCAGGGCGTAGGAGCGGCCGGTGGCCTTGTCCCGCCAGGTGGCGAGGCCGTACGCGGTGCGCTGGTCGTTGATCTCGGCCTGCCCGGCGGAGAAGACCGGGGCGGCGGACGGGTCGGTGATGTCGGTCAGCGGCGCGGTCGGCTTGGCCGGGTCGATGCGGTAGATCCGCAGCCGGTCGTTGCCCCGGTCGCTGACCACGGCCACGTCGGTCCGGCCGGTGGGGGTGCTCAGACCGGTGACGAGGTCGACGTTGTTGAAGCGGCCCGGGGCGTCGTCCTCGGCCGGCGGGCGCGGCGCGGGCAACGACTGCACCAGCCGGGCGTCCAGGCCGTACACGCGCAGGCCGCCCTTCTTCGCCGTCGCTATGACGAGGCTGCGGTCGGGGTCGGCCGGGTTGCGCCAGATCGCGGGGTCGTCCGCGTCGGAGTCGCCGCCCGCCGCGTCGTCGTAGAGGGCGGGGGTCTCGCCGACCGGGGTGACCGTCGGCAGGCCCTTGTCATCGGCCCCGGCGGGGGCGGCGGTCAGGAGGGCGAGCAGGGTGGCGGTGGCGCCCAGGGCGAGGGTGGCGGCCTTGCGCGGAGTGCGATGCGTTCTCACAAGCGCTTCCTTGATTGGTGTCGTGGACACGCTGATCTTGGAGGGAGAACTTTGCCTTCAGGGAACCGTGAGCTGGACACCTGGTCACGGACAGGACGACCGCACGCCAACTGTCGTTCATCACGCAACAGGACGCCTGCCCGAAGCGCTTTCTGCCAGGCAGCCGTCCTGCTCGCGACCGGGCGACCGGCCCACTGGTAGCGGGCTCGCCGCCCGTGTGCGGCGCCGGGGTCAGCGGCGACCGCGCAGCTTCCGCACCAGTTCCCGCGCCTGAGCACGGCGGCGCGGATCGGAGGCGGTCCTGCGCGCCTGTTCGATCGTCCGCCGGCCCTGCGGACTCCTCGCGAACTGCTTGATGCGTTCGACAACTCCGGCCATGACGCTCCTCCCGTCGTCGTGCTCCGCTTCTTCCGGGGCACGGGTCGAGTGACCGGTTACCCGGTGACCGGCGGTCCACCCCCTTCCGGCCGGGGATCGGCCAGGCGAAGGGGGTCTTGCGGTGGCGGCCGGAGGTCGGCGTGCGCCACCGTCGTCGCGACCGCCCGCCCGGCGGACGGTGCGCCGCAGGCGGCCGGGGGCGTGCCGCGGCCGGGCGCCTGCGGCGCGGGCGGATGCCGGCCGCGGACTGTCGCGCAGCGCGGAGCCGGCCGGTGAATCCGGCCGGCCGGTCCGCGGTGAGGCGCTCGAAGTGAGCGACCGCCTCCTCCGCCACCACCAGCACCTCCGCGGGCTTTCGCCCCATGGGGAAGCGGGCCGCGGGGGACCGCTCCGGCGACTCCGCGAGCAGGGGCCTGCGCCGCCCCGCGCCGGCACAGCGCGAGGGCCTCGGCGTCCACGCCGCGCGCCGCCTCGAACGCGCCGGTCGTTCTAGCAGGCCCCGAGGTCTTCCCAGACACCCCACTGGCCGGTGGTGCCGGGCTTGTCGCCCGTCACCCACCACTTGGCGCGCCAGGTGTGGCCGCCGTAGGAGACGGTGTCGCCGCCGTTGTAGACGTGTGCGGCGTCCCAGGCCGGCGCGGTGCAGGTGTCTTCACCGCCACCGCCACCGCCTCCGCCGCTGCCGTCGTCGCCGCCGATGTTGACGTCGACGCAGGAGTAGAAGGCGTTGGCGGTGTCCGCGACGTTCCAGACGGCGAGCACCTTCTGCCGGCCGGTGAAGCCGCCGAAGTCCACCTGCTGGCTGACGTCGGCGGCCGGCTGCTGGTTGCGGCCGTCGAACTCGGCGATCTTCTGGCCACCGATGAAGTACTGCCAGTTGGCGGTGGCGTGCCGGGCGGTGTTGTGCCACGTGAACGTCGCCGTCGTGCCGACCGGCGTGGCCTTCCAGCCCTTGCTGTCGTTGTCGAGCTCGGCGTACTCCGCGTGTCCGCCACTACAGCTGCGCAGGCCCTTCGGCCCCTCGACGCTCTGCGGTTCGTACTTGATCTGGCCGCAGTCGACGGTGCCCTCGGCGCACTGCTGCTGCCGGCTCGTGGGCAGGGTGACCCAGCCGTGGGCGCTGGCCGTGCTCGCCGGGAGGCTGACGGCGATCACCGGGGCGACCAGCGCGCCGATCGCGAGAGCCGCTCGTCTTTTCGTGTTCATGCCGTGCCACTTCCTTCGGTGTGTGTCGGAACCGTTGTCGGCGCAGCCCGGCCGTGCCGGAGGAGTCGAGGCGCCGGCCGAAGAGGTCTGGACCTGTTGCGTGTTAGGTCTAGACCATAGTCGTAGACCGGATTCGGTCAAGAGGCTGGACAAGGTGAACCGCGCGTCCCGGAGCCAGGTGGCCGGATCGTCTGTTGACGCGGGCGGGTGGCCGGAGTTGGCTCGGCTCGGGCCGTAGGGCGGCAGGGGGTGCCGTCCGGCCCGAGCCGTCCGCGGTTCGGGCGGCGGTGGCCGGCTCAGGCGGGCAGGGGAGGACACATGCGGTTCCGGGGACCGGCCGTCTTGCCGGTGGTGGTGCTGGCATGCGCGGCGAGTGTGCTTCCGGCGGCGGCCGTACCGCGGGCGCGCGGCGAGGTGCGGGTTCCGGAGCCGGTGCTGGTGAGTACGGCGGCGGACGGCACCCCGGCCAACGGGGACTCGACAGGCGCCGTGCTGAGCGGGAACGGCCGCTTCGTGGCCTTCCTCTCGGACGCCGACAACCTGGTGCCTGGCGACACCAACGGACTCGCCGACGTCTTCGTGAAGGACCTGCGTACGGGTGCCGTGGACCGGGTCAACGTCGCCGGCGACGGCGGCCAGGCCGACGCCACCGCCTCGCACGTCTCGGTGAGCGCGGACGGACGCTACGTCGCGTTCGACTCCGACGCCGGCAACCTCGCGCCCGGGGACATGCCCGGCGCCTGGGACGTCTTCGTGCACGACCGCGCCACCGGGCGCACCGAGGCCCTCGTGGCCAACCCGGGCGGGGTCCCCGGGAACAGCTACGACCCGGTGATCAGCGCGGACGGCCGCTACGTGGCGTACGCCTCCTACCGCGACGACCTGGTGCCGCAGGACACCAACAGCGGGATCGACGTGTTCGTGCACGACCGGGCGAGGGGCACCACGAGGCTGGTCAGCGTCTTCACCGACCACCTCCAGGGAACCAGCACGTCCCTGGCGCCCTCGATCAGCGCGGACGGCACCAGGATCGCGTTCCGTCGGATGTGGTACCCGCCGCGCGGCCCGGCCGGGCGGGAGCCGAGGGCGCCGAGACCCTGGTGGTTCTACGTCCACGACACCCGCACCGGGAAGACCGTGCCCGCGGCCGTCGACCGCGACGGCGGCACCCTCGGCATGCCGGCGTCGCCCGCGACGGGCCTCAGCCCGGACGGGCGCTACGCGGTGTTCTCCTCCCCATCGGCCGACGTGGTCGAAGACGACACCAACGACGCCGCCGACGTGTTCGTCCGTGACCTGGCCACCGGTACCACCCGGCGCGTGAGCACCGCCGCCGACGGCACACAGGCGCGCGGCAGCTCGGGGCGGGGCCTGATCGGCGCGGGCGGACGGCGGGCGTTCTTCGTCTCCGCCGCGGACAACCTCGTACCCGGCGACACCAACGGCGCCTCCGACGTGTTCGCGAAGGACCTGCGCACGGGCGTGATACGGCGGCTGGACGTGGCAGCGGACGGCACCGAGAGCGTCACCGGGACGTACGAGGTGACCGCGGACGCCGCCGGGCGCACCGTCGCCTTCCCCCACGACGACGGCCTGGTACCGGGCGACGCAGGCGGCCACCGGGACATCTACGCCGTGCGTGTGCGTTGACGGCGGCCCGCCCGTCGCCCGAGGCGGACCGGAGGGGCGTGGCGGTCCGGTTCAGTGCGGGCCCGGGCTCTCGACGGTCGCCTCTGCCAGCGACTTGCGGGTGAGGACCGGGACCTCGCAGTCGGCCGCGGCGTAGCCGATGGGGAAGAGGATGTAGGGCCGTTCGTTGCCCGGCCGCTCGCAGATCTCGGTGAGGAAGCCCATCGGATTGGGCGTGTGCGTCAGGGTGCTCAGCCCCATCGCGTGCAGGGCGGCGATGAAGAAGCCGCAGGCGATGCCCACGCTCTCGTTCACGTAGTAGTTCTTGCGCAGCGAACCGTCCGGCATCGCGGTGCTCTTCTCGGCGAAGCAGACGACGATCCACGGCACGACATCGAGGTAGCCCTTGTCCGAGTCCGTCTCCAGGGGCGCGAGCGCGGCGCGCCACTCGGGCGGGATCCGCCCGCCCTCGTAATTGACCCGTTCCTCCTCTTCGGCGGCGACCCGGATGCGGTGCTTGGTCCCGGCGTCACCGATCACGACGAACTTCCAGGGCTGGTGGTGCGCCCCGGACGGGGCGGTGTTCGCCGCGGCGATGGCGAGGTCGACGCACGCACGGGGCACCGGCTCGTCGCTGAAGAACCGCACGCTGCGCCGGCGTTCGAGGAACGACACGAAGTCCTCGCCACGCCGGACCATCTCGGCCTCGTCGTACCGGTCGGGCCGGTAAGGGATGAACGGGTGGGTGTGCTGCCTCACGACTGCTCCTCGTGGACGGGGAGCCACAGCGTGGGCCACCGGCAGGCGAATACGCAACGGACCCTCAACTCCCTTGTTAATCTGACAAGAAACGAGGCGAGGAAGTGTCTCCGAGGTCGCAGATCGGCAGGTGCGGTGGCACGACAGGGACTCGACGGGCTCGACGGCCGGATGCTGCGCCTGCTCCGGGAGCGCCCGCGTGCGGGCTTGCTGGAGATCGCCCGCCAACTCGGCGTCGCGCGCGGCACGTTGCAGGCCCGGCTCGACCGGCTGACCGGCTCCGGCGTGGTGACCGGCTACGGGCCGGACGTGGACGTCGCCGCCCTCGGCCACGTGGTCGAGGCGTTCACCACGTTCGAAGTGGACCAGTCGGCCCGTGAAGCGATCGCCGCGCGCCTGCGGGCCGTGCCGCAGATCCTGGAGGCCCACATCGTGACGGGCCCCGGCGACATCTGGTGCCGCATCGCGGGTACGAGCAATCAGCACGTACAACAGGTGATCGACCACGTCCTGGAGGTGCCCGGCGTCCGCCGCAGCACGACGGTCATCGCGCTGAGCGCGGTCATCCCTTACCGGGTCCAGCCCTTGGTCGACGAGCTGGCCGGCCTGTCGAAGAAGCCGGACGCACGTCACTGACGGCCGGAGCCGGGCCCCGCGGCACTTACCCACGCATGCCTGACCAGCGGCTGAAGGTTCCCGGCAAGGTCCGTCCAAGGTTTGTGACACGACCGGCCTTCCAGGATGGGAACCGCTCCCCGGACGGGGGGTTTCACGCGGAAGGAGCTCAACCGTGAAGCGACTGACGACAATGGCGCTGACGGGCATCCTGCTGACGGGGGGAGTGGCGGCCGTCGCCCAGCCCTCCCAGGCGGCCCCGGCCCGGCAGGCCGCCGCGGTGCCCGGGACGGTGGCCGCGCAGGCCGCCGCGGGCAGCACCGGCAAGTACTACTTCCTCTTCGACAAGAACCAGTCCAACCCGACCAAGTCGAAGCTGTACTTCATGAAGAGCGTGCCCGGCAAGGACAAGGTGATCAAGAGCTACCGGGCCGGCTCCGGCAACGGCAGCAAGGACGAGTGCGCCCCGATGCGCGGCTGGCTGCCCAACGGCTCCTACAAGGTGCTCGGGCACGAGAAGCGCAAGAACGGCGGCAGGAACGGCGTCAACGGCTACGCCGTCCACGTCCAGGACAAGGTCTGCAAGAACGGCCGGACCAAGCGGACCGAGCTGTTCATCCACAGCGAGATGAAGCCCAACGGCCAGCAGGGCCCCAAGCTGCCCGGCAAGGACAGCCCGTACCGCTGGGACGGAGCGAGGGACTACTACTCCTACGCCTGCATCAAGCTCACGCCCGCCCACATCAAGGACCTGTTCCGCACGGCCGACCGGTACGGCTGGCCGAAGCAGCTCAAGGTCGTCAGCTGACCCGTCGACCGGTCACCGGCACGGCTGTCACGTGCCGGGACACGAAGAAGCCGGCCGCCCACCCGTGGGCGGCCGGCCCGCCCGCGCTCCGCTGCGAGTCCGGCACCACGACGGTAAGCCGGGGGTGCGTTTCCTGGCGGAGGAGTGGGCCGCGGACCTGCCCGTGCAGGTTGCCGCGGGACTCACCCGCTGCCGAGGGCCGAGGCCGGGAAGCCGGACCGGGGTGAGAAAACGGCCGTCCTCAGCGCGCGAGGCGGGCGCACATCGGCACCGCCCCTCGCGCACCGTTGCAGAGCAACACCGCGGCAACGGATCACGCGCCCCGCTCCTGACCGGCCAGGACGGCGGCAGGAGCGACGGGCAACGTCCGTGCAACAGGCGGTGCGCGCTGCCCCGCTTCCGGGTTGTGGACCGCAACGCCCCCGGCGTCGTCCATCCTTGTTCCACCGTCCGCGATCGGCCGGATGGGGGAGGGCATGTCCCGTCGTACAGCGGCGGGTCGCACGAATGGAGCGCGCGGTGGACCGTCCTCTGTTGTCACTGAGATCAGCCTTGGTACTTCTGCTCGCCCTGCTCACCGGCGCCACGGCGAGCGGGTTGACGGCCGTCGCCGGGGAGGGAACGGCCCGCGGCCTGCTCGCGGGCCTCGCCGCCACGGGACTGGCCGTGCCGTTCTTCAACCGCCTCATCGCCGCCGAGGACGACGCCCCCCAGCCCCCGGCCTCCGTCGGCACCGGCCCCGCCGGGAGGGACAGCGATGGGTGAGCTGCGACCACTCGGCGAGGACCTGAACCAGGCCTCCCGGGCATTGGCCGAGGCGCTGCGCGAGCTGTTCGAGAGCCTTGACGTGTCCGTCCGCCGGTACGCGGCCCGGCGCCGGCTCGATCCGGGCACGGTCTCGCGGTACCTCAACGGCACCCGGTTACCTCCCTGGCAGGTGATCAGCGACCTCTTCACCGACGTCGCCGAGCATCGCGGCACCGCCGTCACCACCGAGGCCATCGAGTTGGTGCGGGGCCTGTACGGCTCGGCCGTGGACGCCGCCTCGTCGCCCAAGCACGCGGTGGAGATCCTGGAGCGGCAACTGGCCGACGCCGACCACGTGTCCCGGCGGTCCAGCGTCCGCGGGGACGTCCTCGGCGACGCGCTGCTGGACCGGACCCAGCGCATCGCCGACCTGGAGACGCGGCTCAACCAGCTCGAAGTCGACCGCATCGCCGAGCAGAGGCGAGCGGACGAGTTCGCCAAGGCGCACCCGGACGTCTACGGCCTCATCCAGGAGCGCGACGCGCTCCAGCTGGAAGTCGAACGGCTCGGCGCCGCCCTGAAGGAGGCACAGGCCCAGCGCGCCGCGGCGGAGGACCGCTGCGATCTGCTCGAACGCCAGCTGGACGCCGTCGAACAGGCCACGACGGCCGTGCTGCCGACGGGACGGCAGGGCATGCCCAAGATCCTCGTCGTGGACGACCAGCCGGACAACCTGCTGGCGATGACCGCCGTACTGGCGACGCTCGAGCAGGAACTCGTCACCGTCTCCTCCGGCCGGGAGGCCCTCAAGGCCCTGCTCGACCACGACGACTTCGCCGTCATCATCATGGACGTGCAGATGCCGGAGATGGACGGCTACGAGACCTGCGCCCACATCAAACGCCGCCCGAGGACGCGGGACGTGCCCATCATCTTCCTGACGGCGATGGGCACGGGGTCCGAGCACTCCGCCCGCGGGTACGCGGCCGGCGCCGTCGACTACATCAGCAAGCCCTTCGACCCGTGGGCCCTGCGCGCCAAGGTCGCCGTGTTCACCTCCATCTACCTGGAGCGGCACGGCCAGTAGACGGATTGCCGACACGGTAGATACCGGTAACTCACCCGGATGAAGTGGGGGGCGGATTCCGGACTCGGCGGAGGGAGAGGCGTACGCGGGCGGCGGGGAGCCCTTACGGTGGAGGTGAAGGTGCCGACGGGTTCCTGGAGTCCTTGTCGATCGTGACTCCGGCCGGGGCATGACGCGTTGACGGAGCCGGGTCTGCGCGCGCCTGCTTCAAGGGGGTTCGAGGTGCGACGAGCCATCGTGATGGGCGGGAGTTTCGCCGGGCTGCTCGCGGCTCGCGTGCTGGCCGACCACGCCGAGGAAGTGGTCGTCGTCGACCCCGATGGCGCGGACGGTACGGGCCAAGGGGCGCCGCACCGACGGCAGTTGCACGCGCTGTTGTCGATGGGCCACGCGCAGCTCGACCGCTGGCTGCCCGGCATCACCGAGGAACTCGTGGCCGGCGGCGCCCAGGTGGGCAGAGGCCCGCAAGTGCGGTACTACGTCGACGGCGCGCTGAAGGCCTGCCTGCCGGACAACACTCTGCTGGGCGCCACCAGGCCGTTCCTCGAGGAGCATGTGCGCCGGCGGGTGCTGGCCCTGCCCCAGGTCACCGTGATGACCGCGCGGGTCCGAGACCTGATCCTCGACGGCGCACGCGTCCGCGGTGTCCGGGTGCTGCCCGCCCAGGACACCGAGCGGCCACACGACCTCGCCGACCTGAGCGGTGACCTGGTCGTCGACGCCACGGGCCGCTCCAGCCGGCTGGGCACGTGGCTGGCCGGGCACGGGTGGGACAGTCCGCCCATGGAGCGGATGAAGGTGGACCTCGGGTACGCCACCGCCACGTTCCACCGCGGGGACGAACTTCCCGGCACGGTGGTCGCCCACGCGACACCGGGCCCCGCCAACGGCTACGAGCAGCGCCTCAGCGAGCCCGGCGCCCTCGTGGCGGTCGAGGGGAACCGGTGGTCGGTGGTGCTGGTCGGATACGGCGACTACCGGCCCGGACGGGACCCCGGGGAATTCCTGCGACGCATGCGCCGGTGTGTCGCCCCGCTGCGTGAAGTGGCCGACCGCTGCCGGTGGGACGGAGCCATCGAGACATTCCGCTTCCCCGAGAGCCGCCGGCGCGACTTCACCCGCCTCGGGCGCTTCCCCGGGGGCCTCGTCGCCGTCGGCGACGCCGTCGCCTCCGTCAACCCCGTCTACGGCCAAGGGCTCACCCTCGCCACGCTCGCCGCCTCGTCACTGTCGGCGCATCTGCGCTCGGGGGCCTCCCCGCAGGCGCCGGCCTGGGACTATTTCCGACGGCTCGGCGTCGTCGTGGACGCGGCATGGAAGGTCTCCGCGGTCGCCGACCTCGCCCAGCCGCACGTGACGGGCCCGTACCCGCCGGGCTACCGGCTGCTCCGCTGGGTCGGTGACAAGGTCGTGGAGGCCTCCGTGATCGACCGAGCCGTCAACGAGGAGTTCATGGCCGTGGTGAACATGCGCAAACATCCGCGCGCCCTCACGAGCCCGCGCCTGCTCCTCCGGACGGCGCGGGTCCTGACGGGGTCGTCGCCGTCGCAGTAGGCGACCGTGCCCCGGCAACCGTCCGGTCAGTCCAGCAGGGCGGCCGTGAACGCCTCCCGGTGGTCCACCAGCCACGTCCGCACGCGGTCCCAGCGTTCCCATCCGCCGCGCTCGGCCAGCGCCCGGAGATAGACGGGGTCACCGTCGGCCACACGGCGGGCGACGAAGGCCCGGCAGACTTCCGTGGCCTGCTCGATGACGCCGGGCAACGCCGCGCGATCCCGCGCCGAGAGCCCGTAGCCGTCGGCGAGTATCCGCAGCCGTGCCGGCGCGTCCAGCCCGGAGGGGTAGAGGCCGGCCGCGGACCCGGTATCGAGCATGGGCACCCAAGAGCGGGCGGTCATGGCGAGGTCCCACAGGGGACGGCCCGGAGCCGCCAGGTCGAAATCGATCAGGGCAGCGGCACGGCCGTCGCGGAAGACGACGTTGTCCGGGCACACATCGTTGTGGCACAGCGTCGTTCCCCCCTCCGGGTCGGCCAGGTCCATGGGCCACTCGGCACGGGGGTCGGCCGCGACGGCCGCGCCGGCCTCGTGCAGACGCCGCAGCAAGCTCCCCACCGACGCGAGGGCGGCCTTCGTCATCGCCCAGTCCGGGTAGGGCGGCAGCGCCACGTCCCCCGGGATGAACGTCAACTGCTCGCGGCCGTCCGCGGTGAGACCGACAGGGGCCGGCGCCGCGTCGAAGCCGTGCTCCTTCAGCGCGCGGAGACAGGCGTGCAGGGCGCGTGCGTTGCGCGGTGCCGGGCGTTCGACCAGCGCACCGCGGCGGAAGACCGCCCCCGCGTTCATCATCCCGCCGACCAGCGCCTCGCCCTCATCCGTCATGACGATCACGCTACCGCCGGGCCGCCCCTGTGCGGACAGGCCCGCGAACCACGTGTGTCAGTCGAAGAGGGCGACGACTCCGACCACCCAGACCGCGAGGAACGCGAGGACCGCCACCAGGCAGCCGGCGCCCATCAGCACCCCGCTCAGGGACCACGGCCGGGAGGGCTCCCCGGACTCCTCCTCCAGGCCGTCCCGGTAGGAGTCCGGGTCGTCCCAGTCGACGGCGCGCCCCAGCTCCTCGGCGCAGGCGGTCCGCACCGCGACCAGCCGGCGCTCCGCGAAGGCGTTGGCAGCCATCGCCTCGGGGCCGCGCCAGGCGAGGGCCTTCATCCGTCGCGCGGCAGACCCGTAGCGCGCCTCGAAGGCGGCGGTCTCCTCGGCGTCCCGGTCCTCCTCCAGGTACATCCAGCGTCCGGCCTCGGCGGCGTCGCCGTAGAGCCGGTACACCTCGGCCAGACGCCGGCGCAGCGTCAGGTCGTACGGGAAGGACGACACGAGACCGCGCAAGCGCTGCCGCGCCAGGGGAACGCGGCCGGCGGCCAGGTCCGCGTCGACTCGGGCAAGGGTCTCACTCAGGGGCATGAACGTATGATCGACTACCGCGCCGAGCCACGGCGACCCGGTTTCGCCGCTCAGCCCCCGCTCGCTGACGACGGCATCGGCCGAACCGCACCGAGACGGGTCAACGACACTCAGGGGACGGCCTCTTGGGCCGTCCCCGCCCCTCTTGTGACACCCTTGTGACCGGATCTGTGACTTCCGCGACACGCGCGGGGCTGCGTACCTTGATGAGATGGCCGGATGCGCAGACCCGCTGACCTCCGCCGCCCTTCCGCCGCACCCCTTCCCCTGCTGCCGGCTCTGGCCGCGACCGCCCTACTGCTCACGGCGTGCGGGACGGAGCACGCGGGGCCCGGGAGCACCGACGCCCGCGCGTCGGCGTCCCAGAACGTCACGCGGATCGACGACCCAGGCAAGGACGGCGTACGGATCACCTCGCTGACCCTCCCGACGGCCTCTCCCTCCCCCTCGCCCACCCGCAGTTACCTCGTCTCCGCCGACAGGCTCACCACGGAATCGGACTCGGGGATCTCCGCGGCGTACGAGGTCACCAACCACGGCACCGAGGCCTGGACCTACACGGTCGTCTTCACCTTCACGAGCGCCGACGGCGGAGCCATGGCCAACCAAACCGAGACCGTGCGCGACGTCGGCCCGGGACGGACCGTACGGGGCACGGTCCGGGCCGGACACCTGCCGCCGACCACGCCACGGGTGACGGGGGCCAAGGTGCTCGAAGTGACCAAGGTCCCCGCGGACGAGGCGCCGGCCGATCCGGGCACGTGTCCCGCTTCCGGGATCCGGGTCAGCGCCGACAAGGGCGACGCGGCCATGGGGCTGCGCGTCGTGGGCCTGCACCTCGACAACTGCGGCAAACACGCCTACACCGTCGAGGGCTACCCACTGCTGGAACTCCTGGACGACGCGCTCCGGCCCGTCGACGGCGTCGAGATCCTCCACGGCAGCGGTGAGATCACCACCGGCGCCGGACCCGACGAACCGCCCCGGCCCGTCAAGCTGGAGCCCGGCGAGTCTGCGACCGCCGGCCTGGTCTGGCGCAACACCACCCAGTTCGGCACACCGGTGAACGTGCCCCATGTGCGGGTCCGGGCGAAGGAGGGCGCCGACCCGGTGACGGTGACCCCGCACCTGGACCTCGGAACCACCGGAAAGCTCGGCGTCAGGCCGTGGCAGAAGGCGGGACTGTAGGACGTTCGGTGTAACTCCCGGCTGTGTCGGCGAAGGCCGTGGACGACCAGTTGATCGACGAACTGGTGGGCCGGGCCCCAGGCCGAGGGCTGCGGCTGAGGTCTAGGGCGCCGAGGACGATCGTTCAGACCTGCGTGGTCCGTCTGCTGCGGAACTCCTTCCGCTATGCCGCCCGCCAGGACGGGAAAAAGACCGCGCTGAGCGCCTTCACCTTCGACGGCCGCCTTTCCGCAGCCCGTCAGTAACCCCCGACCACCCCAGTGACACCGCTCGCTTGACAGGCTCCCGCTGTCCCGGTGATGTGCGGCGGGTGAGCTTGGTGATCTGCGGAACCGAGTCGGCCACAGCCACGCGTTCGCGGTGAGCCGGCGCCGCGGTGCGTCATTTTATGTGTATAGGACACGAGTTGACGCGACTGTGATCTTGAACACTCTTGCCGAGGAGGGTGGAACGCTATTTACTAACGCGGTCATTGTGAAGATCGCATGAGAATTTGTAGGGGGCGCACGAGTGCGCTGGGACAACTCGGCCGGGAGAAACCGGCACAGACGGATCGTCGGTCCGGCCAGGCTGACGGCCGGACTGACCTCGGTGGCCCTGGTGGCCTCCCTGGCCGCGCTTACCGCACCCGCCGCCGCGACTCCCGCGGCCCCGGCGGCGACCTCGGTCTCCTCGGACGCCGGGATCGACCACGCCACGGCCGCCCGGCGCGCTGCGGCCAGTGGTGAACCGGTGGAGGTCACCGGTGAGCGCACCGAGTACTCCACGACCACGGCCAACCCGGACGGCACCTTCACCCTCGTGCAGTCCGCGGTCCCGCAGCGAGTCAAGGGTGACGACGGTTCCTGGAGTGCCGTCGACCCCACGCTCGAGCGTCGGCCGGACGGCAGCGTCGGGCCCCGGGCGGCCGTGGTCGACCTGGCCTTCTCCGGTGGTGGTGACGGCTCGCGCCTGATCCGCCTGGCCAACGATGAGGGCAGCCTGCACATCGACTGGCCCGGTAAGCTGCCCGAGCCCCGCCTGGTGGGCGCCAAGGCCATCTACCCCGAGGTGCTCGACGGGGTCGACCTTGAGCTGACCGCCACCGCCGAGGGGTACCGCGAAGTCCTGGTCGTCAAGACGGCGCAGGCCGCGGCCGACCCCGCCCTGGAGCAGATCGAGCTGACCGCCTCCACCACCGACCTGCGGCTGATGCCCGGCGCCGGCGGCGGTGTGCGTGCCGTCGATGCCGACGGCAACACCGTCTTCAAGGGTCCGGCCGGTCAGATGTGGGACTCCGCCGGCCAGGACGACCGTCCGGCTACCGAAGGCGTTCGTACCCAGCTCACCACTGCCGCCATCGCAGGCGAGATACCCGACCCCGTCGAGGAGGGCACCCAGCCCGGGGCCGGCGACACCAGCGCCGTCATGCCCGTCCAGGTCGACGCCGACAGCATCACCGTCGAGCCGGACCTCGGCCTGCTGCGCGGTGAGGACACCGTCTACCCCGTCTACATCGACCCCTCGGTCGGTCTCGGCGTGTCCGAGCGCACCGTGCTGTCGTCCGACGGCGACAAGTTCTGGCAGTTCAACGGCGACTACGGCGTCGGCCGGTGCAGCGTGTCGGGCCCGTACTACTGCGGCAGCAACTACACGAACCGCATGTACTTCGAGTTCTCGCCGTCCCAGCTCGCCGGCAAGTACGTCCTCGACGCCACCTTCCGCGCCTACGAGACCTGGTCGTTCAGCTGCTCCCCGAAGTGGGTGGACCTGGAGCGCACCAACAACATCTCCGAGGGCACCCGGTGGCCCGGCCCCACGTCGCTGGACCAGATGGGAGACCGGTACGTCTCGGCCGGCCGCGGCACCCAGTGCAGCCCGGAACAGCCCGACCAGTGGGTCGAGTTCAACGACAATCCGGAAGAGACCGACGAGAACCTCGCCTCCACGGTGCGCAAGTTCGCGGACGGCCAGATCAGCCGGCTCACGCTGATGCTGCGGGCCAAGGACGAGTCCGACCCGGAGGCGTGGAAGCGGTTCGACGACAACGCCGAGCTGAAGGTGACCTACGCCTTCAAGCCGGGTGTGCCCACCAGCGTCGGGGTCATCCCCGGTGACGGCACCACCGCCTACTGCCGTACGTCCTCCTCCGACCCGCTGATCGTCACCCGCGTCGACCCCATGGTGCAGTCCCGCGTGCAGACCAAGGTCGAGCACCACATGGGCGACGAAGAGGGCTCCCTCCAGGCCGAGTTCGTCGTCGAGCGAGGTGACGACGCCGCCTGGCACGAGGTGTGGTCCGGATACCGGCCCTCCACCGGCTGGGATCCCGACGAGACGCTGGAGAAGATGCGCACCTCGAACCGGGCGGACGGCGGCCTGTACCGGATGCGCTCGCGCACCCAGTCGCACTGGTCGTACAGCGGCAAGTCCGGCGACCTGTTCTCCTCGTACTCCTCGTGGTGCTACTTCAAGATCGACTCGACGGCGCCGAAGGCCCCGGTCATCACCCCTGGCTCGCCGTACACCCAGTGCACCGCCGACCTGTGCGAGGGGAAGGGCGCCCCGGGTGTCCCCGGTTCCTTCACCTTCAAGCCCAATGCCGCCGACACCGACATCACCGGCTACCGCTGGCGGCTGCTGACCACCTCGGCCAAGGAGGCCAAGGCGGTCACCGGCAAGTCGGTCACCGTGTCCGACGTGACACCGTCACTGGCGGGCACGCAGGTGCTGTCCGTGGAGGCCAAGGACGTCCGCAACCGCTGGGGCGCCCCGTCGGAGTTCAGTTTCAAGGTCGCCCCCGCGGCCGGCGCCACGGGCACCTGGCACTTCGACGACGCCCTGCCCGGATCGGGTGCGACGACCGCCAAGGACACCGCCGCCGAGGGCACCCGCCACGACGCCACCCTCTACACCGCGGGAGCGGGCTGGTCGACGCTGGCCCGGCGCGGCGACGCGGACAACTCGCTGTGGCTCAACGACGGTTCGGACGAGAATGCGCGCTCGGGCTACGCCGCGACCACGGCCCCGGCCGTGAACACGAAGGACTCCTTCACCGTCTCGGCCTGGGCCTACCTGACCGACACCTCCCAGACCCGGGTGGTGATGGCGGCCCCCGGCACCTACGGTTCGGCGTTCACGCTCTACTACTCGGCCTCGTACAAGAAGTGGGTCTTCAACCGCACCGCCGGAGACGTCAAGGACAATCCGGTCTACCTCAGATCGCTCGGTGACGCCACGAACCCGCCGCTGAGGGTGTGGACGCAGCTGACCGCCGTGTTCGACACGAAGAACGACACCGACAAGACGAACGACACCATCCAGCTGTTCGTCAACGGCCGCCCCCAGGGCAGGCCCGTGGTGCTGAACACCCAGTCGACCGCCTACCAGCCGTGGGTCTCTACCGGCGGCCTTCAGATCGGCCGTTCCCTGGTCGGCGGCACCTACGGCGAGTACTTCCGCGGCCGCCTCGACGAGGTGAACGTCTGGCAGCGTGTGCTGACCCCGGACGAGATCGCCCAGCAGGCACAGCTCCTGGAGGACGGCGTGCCGGCCAACGAACTGGTCGCGCAGTGGGACGCCGCGTCGTCCACCGGCACCACGGTCAAGGAGCTCTCCGCCTACCCCGCGCCGAGCCTGACTCTGTCGGCATCCGGAGCGGTGCTGGACGAGGAGAACAACGCCCTCGTCCTGGACGGCACCGCGGGCTACGCCTCCGCCACCGGCCCGGTGGTCGACGAGACCGGCTCGTTCACGGTCTCCGCCCGGGTCCAGCTGGACTCGGCCAAGCTCGCCGCGAAGCCGGTCGGCTACAAGGCCCTGGTCGCCGGGCAGCAGGCCGACGGCGGTGAGTCCTCCTGGGCGCTGTGGGCGGTCAAACCCGCCGACGGTGTCTACCAGTGGAAGTTCACCCGCACCGCCGTCGGCGCCGACGGCAAGGTCACCCAGTCCGCCGAGGTGCCGGGCGGCGACATCGCCGAGACCGACACCTGGGTGCAGGTCACCGGGGTCTTCGACGCCCAGGAGTCCTGGGAGTGGACCGACCCGGGCGACGCGACGAGGTCGGAGACCCGCTACGGCAGACTCCACCTCTACGTCGGCGAGTTCGACCAGCCCTCGGAGACAGCATCGGGGTTCACCACCCCCCAGTACGGCACCGGGGCCCTGTCAGCGGGCCGCGGCAGCCAGGGCGGCACCACCGGGCACCACCTGCCCGGCGCCCTGGAGGAACTACGAGTGTGGACCGGCGCGATGAGCGCCGACCAGGTCCGGTCGCAGGTCCTCGGCGGCGTCTGACCAGCGCCCTTCCCTTCCTGAGCCGGTCCGGGGGCGCGGTCACCCGCGCCTTCGGACCGGCTCGCCCGTCCGTCGCGGACCGCCGCGTCCCTTCGGCGTCGCTTCCTTCTACGTTTCCTTCTGGACAAGGAATCCCATGAGACACCAACCCCTGGGGGTCCCCAGCGCGGGGACCGGTTCCGGCCGCGACCGGCCGCGGGCCGTACGCCCCTGGCTGCGCCGCGTCAGCGCGGTCGTCGGTATCGGCCTGCTGCCTTCGCTGCTCGCCCCCGCCGCCACAGCCGACGACGTGGACCCCCTCGGCAGGCCCGAGCTGTCCGCGCCGCGCGGCCAGCAGGTCGCGCCGTTCAAGGCGAAGCAGGACGCCAGGACCGCGGCAGTGGTGCGCGACGCCGCCCGCGCCGACCAGGCGGCCGCCGACCGCGCCGCCAAGGACCGGGCCCGCGGCACCAGTTGGCCCACCGGCGGCTCGGCCCGCCTGACGACGTCCGGCACCGGGACCGCCGAAGCCGCCCCCGGCCGGCTGCCCGTCACCCTCGCCCCGCCGACGGCGAAGAAGGCCAAGCGCGCCGAAACCGTCAAGGTCGACGTCCTCGGCCAGAAGGCCGCCCGCGACCTCGGCGTCAAGGGCGTCGTCCTGAAGGTCACCGGCCCCACGGACGGCGGCGCGGCCCGTCTCGGCATCGACTACTCGGCGTTCGCCTCCGCCTACGGCGGCGACTGGGCCGGCCGGCTCCAGGTGCTGCGCATCCCCGACTGCGCCGCCGGGACCGCCGCCTGCCCGCCCGCGACGCCGGTGGAGTTCACCAACGCGCGGAGCGACGAACGGCTCACCGCCGATCTCGCCTTCGCCCCCAAGGCGACCTCCGGGCAGACCATGACCCTCGCCCTGGCGGCCGGCACGGCCTCCGCCGACGGCGACTACAAGGCGACACCCCTGTCGGCGTCCTCGACCTGGGAGGCGGGCGGCAGCTCCGGAACCTTCACCTGGTCCTACCCGCTGAAGGCGCCCGAACCGGCCGCCGGCGACGCCCCGAAGCTCGAGATCTCCTACGACTCCGGCAGCGTCGACGGCCGCACCTCCACCAGCAACAACCAGGGCACCCAGGTCGGCGAGGGCTTCGACATCACCTCGTCCTACATCGAGCGCAAGTACGGCTCGTGCACCGACGACGGGCAGAAGGACCGGCACGACCTGTGCTGGAAGTACGACAACGCCTCCCTCGTCCTCAACGGCAAGGCGACCGAGCTGGTCAAGGACGACACCACCGGCCAGTGGCGGCTGAAGAACGACGACGCCTCCAAGGTCACCCACTCCACCGGCGCCGACAACGGTGACGACAACGGCGAGTACTGGACCGTCACCACGGGCGACGGCAGCCGCTTCGTGTTCGGCCTGAACAAGCTCGACGGTGCCGCCGCCGACGTCCGCACCAAGTCGGTGTGGACCGTGCCGGTCTTCGGCGACGACGAGGGCGAGCCCGGCTACGCCGACGGAACGGGCTTCACCTCGCGCGACAAGAAGCAGGCATGGCGGTGGAACCTCGACTACGTCGAGGACACCCACGGCAACGCCACGACCTACTGGTACGAGGACGAGACCAACAACTACGACAAGCTCAGTGACGACAACACCGGCACGTCCTACACCCGCGGCGGCTACCTGAAGGAGATCCGCTACGGACAGCGGGCCGGCGCCCTGTTCAGCGCGGTTCCCGCCGCCTCGCACAAGATCGTGTTCGGTTACGCCGAGCGCTGCCTGGCATCCGGCACCGGCTGCGACGCGCTCACCGAGGACACCCGGGACAACTGGCCCGACGTGCCGTTCGACCGGATATGCAAGGACGGCGAGAAGTGCCAGTACCTGGACAGCCCGTCGTTCTTCACCCGCAAGCGGCTGACCTCGGTCACCACCTACGCCTGGGACGCGGCGGCGGCCACCCCCGCCTTCTCGCCGGTCGACACCTGGACCCTCAAGCACCTCTACCTCGACCCGGGCGACACCGGTGACTCCACCGACCAGTCGCTGTGGCTGGACGAGATCAAGCACACCGGCAAGCGCGGGGACGACCTCTCCCTGGACCCGGTGAAGTTCTCCCATGTCTTCCTGCCGAACCGGGTGGACAGCCCCAGCGACGACATCCTGTCCTTCGAGCGGCCCCGCCTGAAGACCATCGTCTCCGAGACCGGCGCGCAGACCATCGTCGACTACCTGCCCGCGGACTGCGTGGCCGGGCAGACCATGCCCAAGGTGGACGAGAACACCAAGCGCTGCTTCCCGGTGTACTGGTCGCCCTACGGCCAGGAGGAACCGATCCTCGACTGGTTCCAGAAGTACCCCGTCAGCTCGGTGCGCACCACCGACCCGCTGGGTGGCTCCGAAGCCGTGCAGCACACCTACGAGTACTCCGGCGGCGGTGCCTGGCACTACAACGACGACCCGCTGACCCCGGCCAAGGAACGCACCTGGTCCCAGTGGCGCGGCTACGGCAAGGTCACCCACTACACCGGGCCGTCCGGCGGCACCCGGGGCAGGACGGTCACCGTGTACCTGCGCGGCATGGACGGCGACCGCCTCCTCGGCAGCGACGGCAAGACCCCCGACCCGGACCGGCGCAGGAAGGTGGAGGTCACCGGCGTCACCGCCACCGCCGTCACCGACTCCGAGCAACTGGCCGGCTTCCAGCGCGAGAGCGTCGCCTACGACGGCGACAACGAGATCTCCGGCACCGTCAACGACCCCTGGTCCAAGCGGACGGCGACCCAGCACAAGTCGTACGCCGACACCGAGGCGTACTACGTCCGCGTCGGCGCCTCGCACGCCCGCACCCGCATCACCAGCCGGCTCACGCCCTACGACCGTGTCCGCACCACCCGGACCACCTACGACGACTACGGCATGCCCGTGTCGGCGGAGGACCTCGGCGACGACGCCGTCACCGGTGACGAGAAGTGCACGCGCACCTGGTACGCGCGCAACGACGCCGCGGGACTGACCGCGCTGGTCTCCCGGACCCGGATCGTCAGCAGGGCCTGCTCGGTCACCGACTCAGCCCTGGACCTGCCGGCGGACGCCACGCGCCCCGGCGACGTCGTCTCCGACACGGCCACCGCCTACGACACGACCACCTGGTCCGCCACGCAGAAGCCCACCAAGGGCGACGCGCGCTGGTCCGGCCGCGCCAAGGGCTACGGCAGCGACGACCAGCCGCTGTGGCAGCAGACGGCCGTCACCGACTACGACACGTTGGGCCGCCCGGTCCAGGTGAAGAACACCAACGACGTGGTCACCTCCAAGACCGAGTACCAGCCGCCCGCGGCCGGCCCGCTGACCTCGACCGCGGTCGTCAACGCCAAGGGGCACCGGACCACCACGGTCAAGGACTTCGGGCTGGGCACGGACCTGAAGGTCACCGACGCCAACGGGAAGGTGACGGAGACCGCCTACGACAGCCTGGGCCGCGTCACCAGTGTGTGGCTGCCGAACCGCTCCCGCGCGCTCGGCAAGACCGCCAACTACGTCTACGGCTACAGCGTCAAGTCCACCTCCCTGCCGTGGGTGTCCAGCGCCACCCTGAACGGCGACGGGTCCGGCTACAACACCACCTACGAGATCTACGACTCGCTCCTGCGCACCCGCCAGGTGCAGGCGCCGTCCGCCCAGGGCGGCCGGATCATCGCGCAGACCCTGTACGACGGCCGTGGCCTGCCGGTGACGGCACAGTCGGACATCTGGGACAGCACCGCGGCCCCGTCCGGCTCGATCGTGCAGATCGACGGTGGCCAGGCACCCCGGCAGACCGACAGCGTCTACGACGGCATGGGCCGCGTCACCAAGGCGACCACGAAGAGCTACGGCGCCACCAAGTGGGTCGTCGACACCGTGTACCAGGGCGACCTGGTGCTCACCAGTGCCCCGGAGGGCGGCTCGGCCAACGCGGTCGTCACCGACGCGTTCGGACGGACCGTCGAGCGCCGTGACTACGCGGGCACCCGCCCGGTCGGCACGGAGTACATGACCACCCGGTACGCCTTCGACGCCGCCGACCGCCAGAAGTCGATCACCGCGCACGACGGGTCCGCGTGGACGTACACCTACGACCTCTTCGGTCGTCAGGTGACCGTCACCGATCCCGACAAGGGCACGACGGTCACCCAGCACAACGAGCTCGACCAGGCGGTCAAGTCCACCGACAGCCGCGGCAAGGTGCTGCTGTTCGAGTACGACGTGCTGGGCCGCAAGACGGGCATGTGGCAGTCGTCGAAGACCGACGCCGGCAAACTGGCGGCCTGGACCTTCGACACCCTGGCCAAGGGCCAGCAGGACACGGCCGTGCGGTACGAGGGCGGCCTGACCGGCAGGGCCTACACCCAGAAGGTCACCCGCTACGACCCCCTGTACAAGGTCACCAACAACGAGCTGATCCTCCCCGCGGACGACCCGCTGGTCGCGGCCGGCGTGCCCGCCAGGCTGGCCTTCTCCACGGGGTACAACCTCGACGGCACCGTCAAGCAGGCGGCCGCGCCCGCGGTGGCCGGCCTGTCCGCCGAGACCGTGTCCTACACCTACGACGAACTCGGCCAGGTGCTGACCGCCAAGGGCACCACCGGCTACCTCCAGCAGGCGGCCTACTCACCCCTCGGTGACCTGCGCCAGATGACGCTGGCCACCGACCCGGCCGACGCGAAGAAGGTCTACCTCAACAACGACTACGAGGCCGGCACCCGCCGCCTCACCCGGTCCTACGTCACCGACGACGTCCACGGCTTCATGCTCCAGGAGCTGAAGTACCAGCAGGACGACGCCGGCAACATCACCTCCGTCTCCGACGCCACCACCCTGGGCGGAACCGGCAAGGCGGACCACCAGTGCTTCGCCTACGACGGCTACCGCCGGCTGAGCGAGGCGTGGACGCCCAAGACCGCCGACTGCTCCACGGCCGGCCGTACCACCGCCAACCTCGGCGGCGCGGCGCCGTACTGGACCAGCTACCAGTACAACGACTCCGGGCTGCGTTCCCGGCAGACGGAGCACAGCGCGACGGGCGACGTCACCACCGAGTACAAGTACGGCACGGCCGAGGGCCAGCCGCACGCCTTGTCCTCCACCGTGACCGGCGCCAAGTCCGCGTCGTACACCTACGACGCCACCGGCAACACCGAGAGCCGGCCCGGCGTCCAGGCCACCCAGACCCTGGAGTGGGACGCCGAGGGCAGACTCGCCACCGCGAGCGAGCCCGCCGCGGGCGGCAAGCCTGCCACCGGTACCGCCTACGTCTACGACGCGGCCGGCGACCTGCTCATCCGCCGCCCCACCACCACGGACGGCGAGACCGTCCTGTACCTGGGCACCACCGAGGTCCGCCTCAAGGTGAGCGGCGACGGGGCCACCAAGGCGCTCTCCGGTGCCCGCACCTACAAGGCGGGCTCGTCCGTCATCGCCGTCCGCACCTCCGCCGCGGGCGTCACCGGCACGAAGCTCACCTTCCTCGCCGGTGACCACCACGGCACCTCCGGGCTGGCGATCAACGCCGACACCCTGGCGTTCGTCAAGCGCTGGTCGACGCCGTTCGGGGCCCCGCGCGGCACGGCCTCGGGCGCCTGGCCCGACGACAAGGGCTTCCTGGGCAAGCCGGCCGACACCACGACCGGCCTCACCCAGCTCGGCGCCCGACAGTACGACCCCGGCACCGGCCGGTTCCTCAGCGTCGACCCGCTGCTCGAAGCGGACAAGCCCAACACCCTCAACGGCTACGCCTACGCCAGCAACAGCCCCGTCACCAATTCCGACCCGAGCGGTACCAGCGACGGCCTCGGCGGCCTGCTCGGCCTCATCGGGGCGGTCATCGGCGGTGTCGTGGGCGCGGTGATCGGCGCGGCCGGTGCCGCGATCTCCACCGTCGGCTCGCTGGGCGGAGGCTCGGGCGGCAGCTGGGGCGGCACCTGGGGCGGCGGCTGGGGCGGCACGGCGCCGACCTCGTCCGGCGGCTGGACCCAGCCGCTGACCAAGCAGTGGACACCGGGGGCGACCTACAACTACATCACCAAGTCGTGGGACCTGCCCTTCAACCCGCCCTCCCAGAGCCTGGAGGAGATGCTCGCCTCCATGCCCGACTGGGGCATCGTCAGCGACCCCAAGGCCGCCAACCGCTGGGAGACGTCGCGCTCCATGTTCTTCGGCTGGCTGTGGGGCGGCGGCTACCCGCTGCGCGAGCACCAGGACTTCCGCGGAGGCGACGCCTTCACGTCCATCCTGGCGCAGGACGAGACCATCTCCGGCCTGCGGTCGAAGATGGTCGGCCAGGCCCGCAAGGGCACGAAGGGAGCCTTCGCCAAGGAGGTCGACTTCCAGTACAAGGACCAGGGCCCCGAGCCCGGCAGCCCCTGGTACAAGTTCAACTCGCTGCGCGGCGCGGCGAACGACATCGCCGGCGTGCTGACCAACGGCGCCGTGGGCACCGACAACCAGGCCGACGCTTTCCTCGGCACCTACAGCGGCAAGGCCAAGATCAGCTCGATCAACAAGAAGGAAGGTTCGGTCACCCTCAAGTTCACCGCTTGGAACACCTCCGACTGGCGCTCCGCGACCCACGTCATCCCACGCTCCTGGAACCCCGCGTTCGAGGACACCTTCGGGGCGGCGGTCCGACAGGACTTCTCCTGGGAGGAGAAGTGGCCCATCAACGAGTGCGTGAACTACTCCGAGTGGCTGGAGTAACACCACCACGCCCATGACAGACAGCCGGTGGTCCCGGGGCGACCGACCGCCCCGGGACCACCGGCACTCCGGCACCCTTCTAGGATTCATCCGTGCTCAGAACACTCCTCGCACCCGCCGTCCGCTGGACGGCCGCCGTGCTGGTCACCGTGGTGTCGGCAACGGCGTGCGACGGCTCCGGCGTGCAGACCGCGACGGTCGCCGTCGACCGTGTCACCGGCGTCTGGAAGGCCGGCCAGGCGACCCTCGCGCTCACCGCCGACCACACCTTCACCGCCTCCGGCCTGAACGAGGGCAAGCTCACCGACACCGGCTGTCCCGCCGGGCACGCCGACGGCGACTGGGCCTTCTTCGCCGACCAGGGCGACGGCCTGTACGTCACCTCCCGGCAGGCCCGCTCGGGATCCGAGATCGGCCTGTCCTTCACCGAGTCGTCCGACGAGCCCTGCCGGCTCACGCTGACGGTCGTCGACGACGGCGACACCCTGTGCGCCACGTCCGACCCGGACGTCCCCTGCGACCTGGGCGTCCGCTTCACCCGCGAGCGCTGATACCCGGCCGGGTCCCCTGCCGCCCATGCCGGGCCCGCCGCCACTGCGGTATCCGGTCAGGAAGCGTCCGATCCGGCGGATCACGGGTTGAGGCGAGCGCGCCTTTGAGGCCCGAGATCGTCCAGCGGTCCTCGGCGGTGTGCGCTGGTTCCCCGAGTCGACCGAGACAGGGGTGCGGGCCAAGCTCCACCTCATGGTCCGTACGAGTCGGGCGCGCCCAGGGAGAGCTGGACCGCTGACCGACCGACCCACCGCACAGATCGTCGACCGTCAGGGCCTGCCCCTGTCGATGGGGTGGTGAAAGCGGCGGCCAGTGTGGAGGTGCGCCCTCGCTACCCGGTGGCGGCCTCGGTTGCGGCCCGAGGGCCGTCGGCGGGGCAAAGGGGCATGGGGGTCGCGGACAAGGTGTGCGTGGACGTGCCCTACTGCCGGCTTGCCGCGGACGGCAAGGCCGCCGTGGGACGGTGAACGTCAGCGCTCACGACGCAGGGAGACGCGCAGGGCCCCATTGCCGTCCCGGCGCAGGAAGCACCGCCCGACGGGACGTGCGGTCGCTCGCCGAGTGGGTCAGGAGAACGGCATTGGGCCGGGCAGCAGCCAGGTGGCCGCGGCAGCTCCGCTCACGCACGCCGTCGTCCAGCCGGCCCAGGTCCGTCCGGAAAGGGACCGGGCCGCGTGCGCGGCTTCGGAGGCGAGGACCACTCCGCAGATCAGGGTCAGGGACAGGTCGTCCCAGACGATGTGAGGCCGGCCGATGACCAGCCATCCCGCCGCGCATCCCGCCAGTCCGGCGGCCATGTGGCGCCACGGCGTGGACTCGACGGGCTCCGACGAGGTACGTACGCGGTGCGTCAGAATCAGCACGATGTCCGCGAGGACCGCCGCTATCGCAATCAACCAGTGCTCCAGGAAAGATCGACCAGCAGCGGGATAGAAGCACACATCACATGAATTTGGCCATTTGCGGGGTTGGCGGGTATGTGTACGTCTTCTGTGATACATGCCTGTCGCTCAGGCGCCACCTGGACGCAGCGGGGCGGCCGAGGTGCGGGGCGGCCCGCCGGCTCCTGTTCCGGCATCCGCCGCGGGTGACCTGGAGGCGGTCTGTCGGTGGCCATGGGTGGTCTGTCGGTGGTTTGTCGGTGGGCGGGCGGAGGTTGGTGGCCGGCGGAGGACTCCGAGCGGGGGCCGGCCGCCGGTACCGCATCGCCCGGCCCGTCCGCGGCGGTGCTCGCGGAGCGACCGCCGGGTGACCGCCCGGCGGTCCGGACCGGGAAGGAAACCTCCCATGGCTGTTGACGTCACGATCATCGGTGCCGGGCTCGGCGGTCTCGTGCTGGCGCGTGTCCTGCGCCTGCACGGGATACCGGCCACGGTCTACGAGGCCGAGCCTTCCCCGACCGCGCGGTCGCAGGGAGGGATGCTCGACATCCACGACTACAACGGGCAGCTCGCCCTGAAGACGGCCGGACTGATGGACGAGTTCGCCGGCCTCGTCCTGGAGGGCCGTCAGGCGATGCGGCTCCTGGCCCCGGACGGAACCGTCCTGTTCGACAAGGCCGACGACGGCACCGGAGGGCGCCCCGAGGTGCAGCGCGGCGAACTGCGGCAGATGCTGCTCGACTCGCTCCCGCCCGGAACCGTCCGGTGGGGGCGCAAGGCCGGCCGCGTCCGGTCCCTCGGCGGGGGCCGTCACGAGGTGGTGTTCGCCGACGGCGGCACCGTCGTCACGAGCCTGCTGGTCGGCGCGGACGGCGCGTGGTCACGGGTGCGGCCCCTGCTGTCCGCCGCCACCCCCCGGTACACCGGCCAGTCGGTCGTCGAGACCTACCTCTTCGACGCCGGCACCCGCCACCCGGCCGCCGCGCGGGCGGTCGGCGGCGGGTCGATGATCGCGCACACCCCCGGCAGGGACATCTTCGCCCACCGGGAGAAGGACGACACCCTGCACGCCTACGTGGGGCTGACCGAGCCGGAGGACTGGTTCGCCACCATCGACTTCACCGACGCCGCCGCTGCCACCACACGGATCGCCCGGGAATTCGACGGCTGGGCACCGGAACTCACCGCGCTGATCACCGACAGCGACACCGCACCCGTCCTGCGCCGCCTCTACGCCCTGCCGGCCGGGCACCGGTGGGACAGGGTGCCGGGCGTGACCCTGATCGGCGACGCCGCCCATCTGGCGGCCCCGAACGGCGAAGGCGCCAACCTGGCCATGCTCGACGGCGCCGAGCTCGGCGAAGCCCTCGCCGCGCACCCCGACGACACCGAGGCCGCGCTGAGCGCGTACGAGCAGGCCATGTTCCCCCGCAGCGCCGAGGCCGCCACCTTGGAAGGAGGTGGCGCGCACGGGAACGACTCCGACGGCCCCACACCCCACGACCTGATCGCCGCGTTCTCCCAGCACGAGGAGAACCGCCGGGACACCACGCGGAGTTGAGGCAGGAGACCCCGGCAGCGTCACCGCGCCGTCCGTACCGCTCGGACGAACCGGCGTCCCGGCGGTGACGACGCCGGGGAGCCGGCTACAGCCTCTCGATGGGCGGGACGTCGAACTGCGCCTCGACGGCCCCGAACACCACCTCCCAGCCCTTGGCCTCGGTGTTCGTGTGGACGGCTATCGTCTGTTCGCCGTCGGTGGTGCCGACGACGACGAGGTGGGACCCCGGCATACTGCCGGCCATGCCGCGCAGCCGCAGCCCGCCGGTCACCGCCGGGTCCAGCTCGAACACGCCCAGACCGTAGAGGGAATGGGGCAACCAGTGGCCGCCCTCGGTGGAGACCGTCGTCCACATCTCGTGGTGCTGCGCGGCCGGCAGCAGGCGGCCGGTGGCGAGCGCGCCGAACGCCTCGATCATCTCTCCGGTCGTGGAGACGACGTTGCCGGCGGACCAGCCCCAGGAGGTGTTGAACTCGGTGATGTCGAGGGGCGGAAGACCGGGCTCCTCCAGCATCGACTGCCAGTTCTCCGAGGTCACGTCCGCGGGGTCGACGCCGTCCCGCAGAAACAGTCCCGTGTACGCCCTCGGGTGCGGCTCCGGGTAACCGGTGTCCCCAGCGGGGCGCACATAGGTGTGCGCCAGACCGAGAGGGCGGGTGACGGTGCGCGCGACCTCCTCCGCGTAGCTGTTGCCGGTGACCCTTTCGATGATCAGGCCGGCGAGGTAGAAACCGCCGTTGGAGTAGGCGAAGGCCGTTCCGGGTTCGTGCAGCGGGGGCTGGGAGACCGCGAGCCGCAGCAGCTCGTCCGCGGTCCAGATGTCGTAGCGGTGCTCGTTGAACGCGGAGCGGGTGGCGTAGCGGCGCGTCAGCTCCGGGGCGAGTCCGGTGGCGAACAGCCCGCTGGTGTTGCTGAGCAGATGCCTGAGGGTGATCCTGCCGCCGTCGTAGCCGTTGACGTCCAGCACACCGGGCAGCCACTTCTCCACCGGGTCCTCGATGCTCAGCCTGCCCTCGGCCTCCAGCCGCAGCATCGCGGCCGCCGTGAATGCCTTGCCGGCGCTGCCCACGTGCAGGTGTTCGCCCTTCCGGCGCGGCCGGCCGGACTCCAGGTCGGCCACCCCGGCGGAGCCGAACCAGGTGCCGTTCGCGTCGCGGACCTCGGCGACGATGCCGGGCACGCCCAGCTCGGCCACCGCCCGGTCCAGCATCCGCTGGACCTTCTCGCGCCCGCCGCTCACGGAGTTCGTCATGTCGTTCTCCTCCTCACGGGCGCCGCCGGGCTCCCTGCCCGGCCCCGCTGTCCGCCCGTCTCTCGGTACGCGGACGACGATGCCGACCGGTGATGACAAGGCGCTGATCAGCTTCTGACAGACCGGACGGCCCGCTGTCAGGAGCCGTCGGCCACCCGGCGCAGCCGGAAGAGCGCTTCCCGCCGCGGCATCGCGGCGCCCCGGCCGTACGCGGCGGCATACCTCGCCCGGCCCAGCCGCCGCTCGAGCTCGGCGGCGAGGTCGCGCAGCTCAGGGTCACCGGCGTCGAAGGCACCACGGATGACCTCACTCATGCCGAGCGCGCCGGCCGCGCCGGCCGGATCCCCCTCGGCCAGCAACACCCCCGCCAGCTGCTGGGCGGCCGGAGCGGGATCCCGGTGGGCGAAAGCGCCCCGAACGGCCCTGGGCAGCAGCTCACGCGCCCGTACGGCATCGCCCGCCGCCAGCAGGTTCGCCACCCGGGCCGGCGCGACCCAGTCCTGCACGGTCTCGTCGGCCAGGCCGGCTTCCCGGCCGAGCGCCTCCATCCGGTCCAGCTGCCGACCGGCCGGTTCCGGTTCCCCGGCGCGCCGGTGCCACTCGGCCCGGCAGGCCAGGGCCGCGAGCCGCGTGAAGTCGTCACCGCGGTCCCGGGCCGCCTGCTCGGCCGTGTCGATGTCGCGCCGGGCACCGGCCAGGTCACCGCCGCGCATCCGTTCGGCGGCGAGTCCGAGCCGGGCCTGGATGTCGTCCCCGGGGACGAGGGCGAGCCCGCGCCGGTACGCGGCGACCGCCTCGTGATGATTGCCCTCGACCGAGCGGACCCGTGCCACGCCGGCCAGCGCCATCGCCGTGCACAAGCGGTCGCCCACCGCCTCGAACTCGCGCAGGGCGCCGGCCGTCGCACCCGCCAGGCCCGCCCAGTCGCCACGGTCGTACCGCGCGAAGGCCTCCACCAGGAACGTACAGGCCACGGCCCACCGGTCCCGGCGCCCGCGCACCTCGCGGATCAGGCGGTGGACCACATCCTCCAGACCGACCAGACAACCCATCGGAAGCGTCACCAGGAGCAGCATCGGATACCGCTCCAAGGCCCCGGTGCGCGCACAGTCCTCGATCACGGCGCGCACCTGTCGGGCGCCGGGGGCGGGCCCGGAGCCGGCCACGAGGCGCAGGGCGGTGAACGCGGCCCGCGCGTCCTCGGGCAGCGCGTCGCCCAGTCCGCAGACCTCGGCCACCAGGGCTTCGGCACGTGCGTCGTAGCGCAGCGAGTTCCAGTACCAGTACAGCGGAGCGAGCAGCCGGGCCGCGGCGTCCGCGTCCCGTCCGTCGACGGCCGCGCGCAGCGCGAACACCAGGTTGTCGTACTCGGCGGTGAGGAGCGCGAACGACGCCTGCTGCCGGGCGGAACGCAGCAGCGGCTCGTGCTCCTCGGCCACGTCGGCGAAGTGGCGGACCAGACGGTCCCGGACCGCTTCCCGCTCGCCCGCCTGGAGCAGCCGCCGCGCCGCGTACGCCCGGACGGTCTCCAGCATCCGGTAACCGTCGCCGACCCGTTCCACGAACGACTTGTCGACCAGCGAACCGAGGACATAGGCGATATCCCCGGCGGGCAGCGTTTCGCCCGCGCACACCGCCTCGACGGTGCCGGCCCCGGCCGGGGCGGGGAAGACGGCCATGCGCCGGGCCAGCGTCCGCTCCTGGCCGGTCAGCAGCTCCCAGCTCCACTCGATCACGGCGTGCAGCGTGCGCTGACGGGGCTGGGCCGTCCTGTTGCCCGTGGCCAGCAGCCGGAACCGGTCGTCGAGCCGGTGTGCGATCTCCCCGGCGGTCATCGACCGCAGCCGGGCCGCTGCCAGTTCGAGGGCGAGCGGCAGCCCATCCAGCCTCCGCACCACCTCGCCGACCGCTGCCAGAGTGGGCCCGTCGAGGGTGAAGCCGGGCCGTACGGCCGTCGCCCGGTCCACGAAGAGCCGCACGGCGGGCGATGCGGCGGCCTCGGCCGGGTCCGCTCCCGGGCGGGGGAGGGGCAGCGGGCCGATGCGGCACAGCGCCTCGCCCAGGACCTGAAGGGGCTCCCTGCTGGTGGCCAGGACGGTCAGGCGCGGGCGCCGCTCGAGCAGGTACTGCGCCAACTCGGCGACGGCGTCCACGACATGCTCGCAGTTGTCCAGCACGAGCACGGCTTCGCCGCCCCGGAGCAGACCGACCACCTGTTCCCGCGGCTCCGCGTGGCTGTCGGCGGGCGGCCGTGCCGCGTTCGGGGTGCTGAGCGCGCCCAGGACCGCGTCGGTCACGCTCTTCGGGCCGTGCGCTCCGGCCAGCGGCACGAGCCACAGCCGGCCCTGTTGCCGGGTGCGGTGCCCGGCGGCCGCCTCCACGGCCAGCCGGGTCTTGCCGACCCCACCGGGGCCGATGACCGTGACCAGCCGGTTGGCGTCCAGCAGGCCGTCGAGCAACGCCAGTTCACCGTCCCGGCCGACGAACGAGGTGAGCGGCGCGGGCAGGCGGCCGGGGGCCGGCCCGGAGCGTACGGCGGACGGCCCGGGTGCGCCGCGCAGCACCGCCAGGTGGGCCTCGCGCAGTCCCGCCGAGGGATCGACCCCCAACTCGTCGGCCAGCCTGCCCCGTACGTCCTCGAAGACGGCCAGCGCGTCGGACTGCCGGCCCGCCGCCTTGAGGGCCCGCATGCGCAGCGCGGCCAGCCGTTCCCGCAACGGATGGTCCGCCGACGCCGTCTCCAGACCGGCCAGGGCCCCGGTGTGGTCGCCGAGCCGCAGCCGCGCGTCGCAATGGTCCTCCAGTGCCGCGAGCCGCAGTTCCTCCAGCCGGGCCACGGCGGGGCCGGCGAACGGGGCCTGCCGTACGTCGGCCAGCGCGGGCCCGTGCCACAGCGCGAGCGCCTCGCCGAGCAGGGAGGCCGCCTCCTCGGGGTCCCCCGCGGCGAGTTCCCGGCCACCCCGCGCCGCCAGCGCTTCGAAGCGGGCGGCGTCCACCCGCTCCTTCGGCACCGCGAGCCGGTAGCCGGCCTCCGCCGACTCCAGTACGCCACTGGCGGGCAGCGCCCTGCGCAGCCGGTACACCAGCGCGTGCAGCGAGTTGAGCGCGTCCGCGGGAGGCCGCGTGCCCCACAGACTGTCGATGAGCACGCCGGGCGTCAGGACGTCGCCCGCCGCCAACGCCAGCCGGGCGAGCAGCATGCGCGGTCTCGGTCCCCCGACTCCGACCGGCCTGCCGTCCCCGTCGAGGGCCTGGACCGGCCCGAGCAGTGCTATCCGCATTCCCACCGGGCCAGTATCGACAACTCGCGGGTGTCCGAGCGCCGTTGGGGGCCGTCTGGGGGCGGGTCGCCGCGCGGTGACCGCTTTCCGGCGCTACGGCAACGGCGCCTCAGCCGCAGTCGCGGACGGCGCGGGCGAGTGTGCGCAGTCCCTCGTCGGTCTCGTCGGCGGAAATGGTCAGGGGCGGCAGCAATTCGACGACTGCGCTCCGGGTGCCCGACGTCTCCATCAGGAGGCCCAGTTCGAAGGCCCGACGGCAGACCGGGCCTCACGCTCTTCGAGGACGCCGCGAGCGGATTCTCCTACCTCGTCCCGAGCCGCATCAAAGCCATCAAGTCCACCGAGTCGTGAAGGAAGCACTCATGAACGGATCGACCGTCGCCATCATCGGGGCCGGCCCCGCCGGCTGCACCGCCGCCCTCTCCCTGCACCGGCTCGGTCACACACCGGTCGTCTACGAGCGCGACAGCTTCCCCCGCTACCGGGTCGGCGAGTCCTTCCCGCCCGGTTCGCTGTCCATCTTCCACGTGGACCTTCTCCTTCACCACACCGCGGACCTCCCCCCTGGGTCTTCGACCACGCCATCCAGGTACAGCGCAAGGAGTTCGACAAGCTGCTCCTCGACGAGGTCAGGGAACGCGGCATCGAAGTGCACGAGAACACACCGGTGTCCCACGTCGACATAGCGGACCCCGGCAAGGTGTCGCTCACCGCCAGCCGCGGAGAGACCGCAGAGCGCCTGGAGTTCGACTTCGTGATGGACGCCGGCGGCTCCGACGGACCACTGGCCCGCAAGCTCGATGTGCGCCGCTACGACGAGTTCTACAAGAGCTTCGCCATCTGGTCGTACGTCCGCCGCCCCGGCCCCTTCGAGGGCGACCTCAAGGGGACGACGTACTCCATCACCTTCGAGGACGGCTGGGTGTGGATGATCCCGCTCAAGGACGACCTCTTCAGCGTCGGACTGGTCGTACGACTCCGAGGTGTACTCCGGCGGACGCTGCTTCCTCTCCGGCGACTCCGCCTGCTTCACCGACCCGGAGCCCGAGTTCTGGTCGAAGCGGCGCATCAGCGAATCCGACGACGGGCGCCTGAACCGCAGGCGCTGGTTCACCCGGCTGACCGCCTCCAGCGGGGACGGCACCCTGTCGGTGGCCGACTTCCGCGACCGTGCGACCACCATGATGAGCATCGGACGCCACCAACGCATGGAACTCGGCGACGAGTTCACCGACGACGAGCTCAAGCCCGTCACCTCGCGCGCGGCGCAGCGCCTGGTCGCCCACCGGTACACCGGCAGGCCGGCCCGGGACCTGCGCACGGAACGCACCTGCCCCCGCTGCGGCGCCGGCCACGGTCGCCCCCGGATCGTCCACGGCGGGTACGACCACTCGGTCACCCACACCCGCCACCGGGTCCTCATCGCGGTCGTGGCCCAGGGCCTCGTGGGCATCGACCTCGACACCTCCCCGTACCCCGGTGTCCTGCGGCGCCTCATCGCCCGCACGGCGACACCCGGCGAACGCGCGGCCCTGTCCCGACTGCCCGCGCGGGAGGTGGCGGAGGCGTTCACGCGGCTCTGGGCGAGGAAGGAGGCCGTCGTCAAACTCACGGGACACGGCCTGGCCGCCCGGCTGGACCGGATCGAGGTGGGGGGTGACCTCGCCCGGTCGGAGGGGAGCCCCGCCGAGGACTGGCCCGCGTTCCCGATCCACCTGCGGGACGTCCGGGTGGAGGGTGGCCGGATCGCCGCGATCGCCAGCACGCGCCGGATCACCGCCGTCGCACCGCGGTCGCTGTCCGCCCCGGCCACCACCAGGAACACTCGATTCGCCTGACGCGAAGGGAAGAACGATGACAGGCTCACTGTCGGAGAAGACCACCGCCGGCGCCCGCTACCGCACGCCCGTTCCGGAAAACGCCGTAGCCGTCTGGCGGATGGTGCTCGACGAGCCGATGCTGGACGACAACAGCTCGTACCACTACCGGCTGTGGTTCCGGGACTTCGCCGAGACCTTCATGGTGGCCACCGTCGGCGACGACATCGTGGGCTTCCTGACCGGCTCCCGCCGGCCCGACGCGCCGGACACGTTCTTCATCTGGCAGGCGGCGGTCAAACCCGGCACCGGCATCTCGGGCCTCGGCATCGACCTCCTCGCGCACGCGATCGACGTCCAGCTGGCCACGGGCGCGAAGTACGTGGAGACGAGTGTGTCCCGGCAGAACAAGGCGATCCTGATGCTGCTGCACATGGTCGCGACGACCTACGAAGCCGACACCCGCACCGAACCGCTGTTCCGCACGGAGGACCTCCCGGACGGTGACCACGACGAGGTCCTCCACCGCATCGGACCACTGAACCGCCGCACCTGAGGCCACCCGCCGCAGCCGGTGACCCGGGTTCAGCTTGTCGATCTGCCGTTGTGGGGACAACCGTGGTGAGCGGACGGGGGCTACGGGGGAATGGCGATGCCGGACGAAGGGTTTCATCTGGCGGCACTGGTCCTGACGGCGGGCGCGATCGGGTACCGGCTGGTCGTCGCCGTGCGGATCATGGTGATGCTGAGGGCAGAGGTGACGGTCCGCGAGGACCTGTCCGTGGAGGAGTTGGCCTTCCTCGCGGGCGGGCCGCGCCGGGCGGCGGCGACGGTGCTGTTCCGGATGGTGCGGCAGGGCCGGCTGGCCTTGGCGGAGGACGGCACGGTCACCGTCCCCGAGGGAGCGTACGCGGCCGGGGTGGAGGAGGCGCTCATCGAGGCGGCGGGCATCTCCCGCAGCGAACGGGTGGGCAAGCTGGTCGCCCGGACCGCCGCGAGCCGCGCGGTGCGGGCCGTAGGCGACCGCCTCCTGGCGGAGGGCCTGCTGATCCGTCCCACCCTGCGGCGCGCGCAGGATCGCGCCCGGCGCCTGCTGTGGTGGTCGGCGGCCCTCGCGCCCGTGGCGACGGTGTGGGAACTCACCGCCGGCACCGCTGACCGTTGGTGGGCCGGCGTGGCCCTGTCGGCCGGCGCGGCCGCCACGGCCATCCTCGTCAAGCCGTCTGGGGCCTGGGCCCCGTACCGCGTCCAGACGACCCTCGGCATCCTGCGCGGTGAACGCGAGCGTCCGGCAGCGTGGCGGCGGACAGGCGCCCTGGCCGCCCTTGCCGTCTCCCCTGTGGGCGCGGTGGCCCTCGGCGGACTGTCCGCCGCGCAAGAGCCGGAATTCAGGGAGTTGGTCACGCCGGAGACCTGGAGGGCCGGGGACCCGGCCTTCGGCGACGCCTCTGCCGCCGGGTACGGCACGTCGGCGCACTGGGGTTATTGCGGGTACGCCGGAGTGTGGGGTGGGGGCGACGGTGGTGGAGGTGACGGCGGCGGCTGCGGAAGCGCGGGGGAGTGAGAGGGGATGAACGGGCCCGGAGGGCGCACGAACGACCCTTCCCGCACCGTCGCTCGCCCGTCCTGAACCCCCGGCCCCTGGAAGAGCGCCCCGTGCTGCCGATGATCCGTCCTCGTCGCGCAGGCCACGTCGTGCGCCGGGAGCCGTCCCGTACGCAGGTACGCGTTGACGCGTTCGTCGACGCAGGCGTCGCCGTACTCGTCGTACAGGCCGTGCTGGCGGGCACCGGCCACGGTGAGCAGCCGGGAACCGGGCCACTGCTCGCGTACGGTCTCGGCACCGGCGTAGGGGGTGCGGGGGTCGCCGGTGGCGGCGACGAGGAGGGCGGGGACGTCGTTGTCGAGCACGGTCGGTGCCTCGGCGGGCCGCGGGGCGGTCCCCTCGGCACACTCCGGGAGAACCCGGAAACCGGGTGGGGGTGACCCCCGAAAAGAACCGGCCCAGCGGATCCGGGTGGGCGGGTGGCCTGTCGAGTGGTCAGGTGCCAGTCCGCTTACGACGGTCGCCGAGAGGGAAGCGCCGACAAGGACGGCCGTAAGAGCCGCCAGTAGTGCGGGTGCCGCGCGGGACCGGGCGGTGGTGGTTGTCGGGACGGGCCCAGGGCGCCAGACCCAGAAGGGCAGCTGGGAGTGCCGTACCAGGGTGTGCCCGCGCGGCTTCATGCCCTTGCTCTGCGCGTGGCCGGCCGGAACCGGCGAGCGCGCTGCCCGCCGGCGCGCCGACGGCGGCCGTCACAGCGCCCTCGCGCAGTCGGCGGAACTCGACGCCCGCCTCGCCGCCGACGAGCGGCAGCTCGACGGTTTCCGCTCACAGCCGGCCACCGGGGACAAAGATCCGGTGGCTCTGGTTCACCAGGCGCTGATGACCGGCGCGCCGGTTTCGTGCTGCCGCCAGGTCTCGTTGAGGCGCACGAGCCCGTTCGCGGCGGCGATGCCGCGCAAGGACGCGACCTTGCCGTCGGCGACTTCGAACACCACGATGCCCGCCACCCGGCCGTCGACGACTCCGAGGACGGCGGGGGAGCCGTTGACCAGCGCGATGTGCATCGCGACGGCGCCGCCGGCCAGCCGCCGCTTCGCCGGAGTGGACTTGAAACCGGCCCGCGCGAACGAGGCGACGCGCTCGCGCGTCGTGTACCGCAGCAGCCGCCTGGCCAGTCCGGCACCGTCCGACACCACGGTCGCGTCGGCGGTGAGCAACTCCACCAGCCGACCGGTGCGCCCCGACACGGCGGCGGCGAGGAACTCCTCCACGATCCGGCGCGCGGACACGGGGTCCACCTCGCCACCACGGCGCCCGGCGGCGAGGTGACGCCGGGCCCGGTGGACGTGCTGCTGGCTCGCGGACTCCGTGATGTCGAGGATGCCGGCGATCTCCGCGTGGGAGTACGAGAAGGCCTCGCGCAGGACGTAAGCGGCCCGCTCGACCGGCGAGAGACGCTCCATGAGGGTCAGTACGGCCAAGGACACCGATTCGCGCTGCTCGAAGGTGTCGGCCGGGCCGAGCATCGGGTCACCCTCGAGGAGCGGCTCGGGCAGCCAGTCACCGACGGCGCGCTCGTGACGCGCCTGCGCGGAGCGGAGCCGGTCGAGGCAGAGATTGGTGACGACCTTGGTCAGCCACGCCTCCGGCACCGCGATGCGCTCCCGGTCCGCGGCCTGCCAGCGCAGGAACGCGTCCTGCACGGCGTCTTCGGCGTCGGCGGCCGAGCCGAGCAGACGGTACGCGAGCGAGGCCAGCCGGGCCCGGCCGGCCTCGAACCGATCGACAGCTGCGCTCTCCATGGGCAGCAGCCTATGCGGCGACCTTCACACCGGCCCGGTCAGGTGCCGTGGCCAGGCGGCGCCGGCGCTGCGGCACGCCGAACGTCGGGTGGGCGATGCTCCATCCCGCCCCCTTGAGGATGCTCGCCTTGAACCACGCGGCGGTACGGCCGCCCAGGTACCAGGACCTCGACCGGGCGCCCCCGTCCACCGTCTGGAAGATCGCGTCCCGCCGCCCCAGACTGATGTGGTTGCCGTAGTACTTCAGCGCGACGGTCGGAACCTCGCCGCCGGTCAGGCGCGCGACGATCGAGGCGGTGGCCTGCATGGCGGTGTAGCCGGCCGAGGCGCACGACATCGGCAGCGGCCGGCCGTTGTCGCCGGTCACGTGGACGCAGTCACCGGCGGCGTAGACGTCCGGGTGCGAGACCGAGCGCATGCTGCGGTCGACAACGATCTGCCCGGTCCCGGCGACCTCCAGTCCACTGGCGGCCGCGAGGGGGTGTACGGCGAATCCGGCCGCCCACACCGTGACATCGGCCGCGAGGGACGTACCGTCGGCGGCGATCGCCCGGGCCGGCTCGACGGCTTCGATGCCGGTGTGCTCGTGGACGGTGACACCGAGCCGGTCGAAGGCCCGGCGCAGATGACGGCGGGCCTTCGGGGACAGCCAGGCGCCCAACTCGCCGCGGGCGGCGAGCGTGATCGAGAGGTCGGGCCGAGACTCGGCGAACTCGGTGGCGGCCTCGATGCCCGTCAGGCCCTCGCCGACGACCAGCACGGTACCGCCCTCGCCCAGCCCGGCCAGGCGCTCCCGCAGCCGCAGCGCCGAGGACAGGCCGGCCACGTCGAAGGCGTACTCGGCCACGCCGGGCACGCCGTGGTGCGCCGCGGAACTGCCCAGCGCGTAGAGAAGCGTGTCGTAGGCGAGTTCACCGTCCGCGCCGTCCGCGTCGGCCACGGCGACTGTCCTGCGCTCGGGGTCGACGCCGGTGACGCGCGCCAGGCGCAGCCGCACCCCGGTACCCGCGAACACGTCGGCGAGCTTGCGGAACGCGAGATCCTGGCCGCTCGCGAGCTGATGGAGCCGCATCCGCTCGACGAAGTCGGGCACGGCGTTGACGACGGTGATCTCGGCGTCGGCGGGGGAGAGCCGACGGGCCAGGTTCCCGGCGGCGAAGGCCCCGGCGTATCCGGCGCCGAGTACGACGATGCGGTGCTTCACGGCAATGCTCCTGTCTCGTTCGCGTGCCCCTTGAACGGGACGGCGCCCCGATTCCTGACAGAAGCCGGGTGTGATGTGAGTCACTAAGCCGTGACGCGGCTGGAAGGGCGGACGGTCGCGGTCAGGGCGCCTGCCAGACCGTTCCGCGCGCCTCGTACTCCAGCATCGTCTCGACACCGGTCGCGGCGTCCGATCCGAGCTCGCGTCTGACCAGCCACAGGCCCAGCTCCAGTCCCGAGGTGATGCCGCCGGCGGTGACGAGGTCGCCGTCGTCGACCACGCGCGCGTTCTTGACGAGACCACCGTGTTCCGCGAGGTACGACTTCGCACCGTGGTGCGTGGTGCAGGGGCGCCCCCGCGTCAGGCCGGCCGCGGACAGCAGTACCGCTCCGGTGCACAGCGAGCTGATCGTCAGCCCCTCGCGGGGAGCCGCGGCGAGCGCTCGCGGGAGGGTGCCGTCGCCGATCTCGGCCCAGACGCCCGGACCGTCCCTGCGGGTGTAGCCGCCGCCCGGCACCACGATCAGGTCCGTCTCCTGCGGCGCCAGGCGGTGCTTGACCTGGAGGACCGTACCGTACGCGCACCGGATCGGCCCCGGGCGTTCGGTGGTGACGTACCGGACCCGGACACCGTTCGCGCTGTGCATGGCGGCGGCTGAGAAGACCTCGTAAGGCGCGATGCAGTCCAGCTCCTCGACCCCGTCGAACACCACGATGTCGACCCGCAGCGGCCCCGTCCGCCGGGCCTCGGCAGCCGCCGCCCGGGTGCCTGAGGCAGTGGCCGTCAGTGTCCCGGCCCCCAAAGTCGCCGCGCCCGCCGCTGACGTCCGGCGAAGAAAATCCCTGCGTTCCATCGGTATGCCTCCTGTGTGAGCCGAAGTGGCCTTCGGGGAAGGGCGTGCGGTCCGTGAACTGCCCGCATGGCAGTGGTCGTTCGGGATGGCCGGTGAGTTCCCGCGAGGTACGGCAACCCGCTTCGTCACGGCGGTACTTTCGGGGCCCCGGGCAGAAGTCGGCGCTGACGCCCCCCGCGGTCCCGTGGGTCGTCGCGGTGTGGAGCACGGCGACGGGACCCGCGGGGCGGCAGAAGGCGCCGGGCACACCCCCGCGTGACCCGTGAGGTCCGGACTGCGAGGATGAGGCGCCATGAGGGCTGGGTGGTGTTCCCGCACGCTCAGGGCCGCCGTGTTCGCGGCCGTCTGCGTGCTGCTCGCCGCCCTGGGCCACGTCGTGATGTCGGGGGCCGCGGTGCCCTGGTGGGCCATGGCCGCGGGAGCGGCGATGACCGGCGGCACGGCCTGGCTGCTGGCCGCCCGGGAACGCGGACCGACCGCCGTCGGCTCCCTCGTGGTCGCCGCCCAGGCCGTACTCCACGCCTCGTTCACGCTCACCCAGGCAGTCGTACACCCCCGGCCCCCGGGCGGCGGATCGCTCGGCCGGCAGTGGCTGGGCTACCTGCTGCACGGCTCGCCGCCGGGTCCGGGCCCGCGGCACGGTGTCATGCCGACATCGATGGCCTCCATGGATCACACGATGGGCAGTATGCACTCCATGGGGCCGATGGCCCACATGGGGGCCGCGCACCCTCCCGGCCACAGCATGTCCGGCATGTCCTCGGCCGGCATGCTCACCGCCCACCTGCTGGCCGCGCTGCTGTGCGGCCTGTGGCTGGCTTACGGGGAGCGGGCCGCGTTCCGTATCCTGCGGGTCCTCGCCGGGTGGCTCGTCGCCCCGCTGCGGCTGACCCTCCGGTTGCCCGTACCGCCCTACCGGCCACGCCTCCGCGCCCGCCGGGGCCGTTCGGACGGCACGCTGCGGCGGCTCCTTCTCACCCGTGCGGTCACGTCCCGGGGGCCACCCGTGGGGTGCGCTGTCGCCTGACGACAGCCGGATTCCCGAGGCCGTACACAGAATCGGATCTCCGAAGCCGTACACGCACCGATCGCCGAGGCCGTACACGAAGACGACGAGCCGTCGGCCCCTCGCCTCGGGCATCGGCCGCGCGCGTCCACGCCCGGCCGTTCACCCCTCTCACCGGTACCGCGGTGCGGCTCCGCGCCGCTCCGTGCGCGCCCGCCGCGGAGCCGGTGTGCCCTGATTCCTGAGAAGGAGAGACAGCAAGGTGCTCACCCCTGCCCCGACCACACCACGCGAAGCCTCGGACCGAGGCCCGCAGGACGAGGCGATCACGGCCTGGGCACTCGCCGCCCGCGGCGGTGACCCCGACGCCGTCGACCTGTTCGTCCGCGCCCTGCACCGGGACGTCCACCGCTATGTGACGTTCCTCGGAGCCGATCCCCACACCGCCGACGACCTGACCCAGGACACCTTCCTACGGGCCCTGGGCAGCCTGCACCGCTTCGAAGGCCGCTCCTCGGCCCGCACCTGGCTGCTGTCCATCGCCCGCCGCGCGCTGATCGACAGCATCCGCCACAGCTCCACCCGCCCTCGCCTGTCCGGTACCGGCGACTGGCAGTCGGCCGCGGAACGCGCCCAGCCACGCGGACTGCCCGGCTTCGAGGACGGCATCGCCCTCGCCGACCTGCTGGACACGCTCCCCGACGACCGCCGCGAGGCATTCGTCCTCACCCAACTGCTCGGACTCCCCTACGCCGAAGCGGCCGACGTGAGCGGCTGCCCGGTGGGCACGGTGCGTTCACGGGTCGCGCGCGCCCGCACCTCACTGATCGAGTGGCTCCGGGACGCCGAGCACTGCGCGCCGGCGCCCGCGGTCGCCTGACCGCCCACCCACCGCCGCCGCCCGGTGCACGGCCGGGCGGCGGCAACCCGGTGTCCGCTCCGGAACGCGGCTGCCAAGACCCCACCCGCGCGGACGCCGCCGACCGATACCGAGCACTCGGGAATCCGGGTCGCGGGGGCGTACTCAGCTCTTGACGGCCTCCGCGATCCGCAACGCGGCTTCGGCCGGTGTGAGGTGCGTGGTGTCGACGACCTCGGCTTCGGCGTGCAGCCAGGTGCGGGCCGCTTCGGCGTAGGGGGCGAGGTGACGGAGACGGAACGGGGAGTCGGGACCGAGAACCATGTCGCCCGCGATGCGCGCGCGGAGGGTGTCCTGGTCGGCATGGAGGACGAAGTGCCGCACCGGAATGGCGTGCCGGGCAAGGCCCGAGCTGATCTCGCGCCAGTACTGCTCGACCAGGACGGTCATGGGCACCACCAAGGTGCCGCCGGTGTAGTCGAGGACGTGCCGGGCGGTCTCGACCACGAGCGGCCGCCACGGCGGCCAATGCTGGAAGTTGTCGGTGGCGGGCAGCCCCGGAGTGATGTCCATGAGTGTCTCGCCGACCTTCTCGGCGTCGAACACCCGCGAATCCGGAATCAGTTGCCGCACGAGCGCACTGGTCGTGGTCTTGCCGACGCCATGGGTACCGTTGAGCCATACGATCACGGGACTCGACGCTAGCGCAGTGAGGGCCTCGGGACAGTGTCCCTTGAGACACATCATCGCCAGTGGCGCGAAGGAGCTTGAGATGACCGGCACAGCCACCCGTTACCTCTATCTTGTCCGGCACGGCGAGGCGCTACCGGACGAGAGCGGGTTGACAGAGGCCGGCCGACGGCAAGCCGCACTGCTCGGCCGGCGCCTCCGGGACATCCCCTTCACGGCTGTTCACCACGGTCCTCTGCCGCGGGCGGAACAGACCGCACGCCTGATCGGCGACCAGCTGAAAGGTGTTCCTCTGCATGTCTCGGAAGCCGCCGGCGACTACGTGCCCCACATACCGGAAAAGGACGAGCTACCAGCCGAATCGGCAGACTTCTGTCTCCGCTTCCTCGACGGAGCCACCGACGAGGACCGGAGCCGCGGACCTGTGCTGGCCCGCCAGGCTCTGGATCTGTTCACCGGGGCGGTGGCGGCCGACGAGGACCGGCACGAACTCGTCGTCACCCACAACTTCCTGGTCGCCTGGCTCGTCCGGGACGCCATGCACGCACCGAAGTGGCGTTGGCTCGGCCTGAACTACTGCAACGCGGCACTCACGGTCATCCGCTACGCGCCCGGTCGGCCCGCCTCCATCCTCCTTTCCAACGACATGCGGCACCTGCCCGCCGAACTCCGCTGGACGGGCTTTCCCTCCGAGTCGCACATCTGAAGCCGGCCGCCAGGCCATCGCGGTGACTCGGCGCAGCGAGCGAGGGCGCACCGAGCGAGGGCGTCGACGGGCGTGGTCCCTCAGAGCACTGGTCCACGAAGGTGGCCGCCGTGGCCGTTGGCACGTGTCGGTGGGCGAACCCACGGGACGTGACACCGGGGGCCACCTGGACCAGACTTCTGGGCAACCCCCGACAGGAGGCACGAAGATGCGCATTCCCGGCCCCGACCACGAGGAGGACGGCGGGCTGCGTGCCGTCGCGGCCGCCGGCGGTCTGCACCGCTACCCCTTGCGCCTGCACGACACCTACGGACCCGTCGTACGCTTCCAGCTGCCGGGCGTGGGCGAGGCCGTGTCGGTCGCCGACCCCGTGCTCCTGGAGGCCACGGCGCACATCGACAAGCGGCCCGAGAAACTGTTCACCTTCCTGGACCCGCTGTGCGAGGCGGGCAACCTGCAAGTGCTCCCCGCCGACGAGCACACGCCCTGGCGCCGCCTGCTGCTGGCCGTGCTCGCCGGACGCCCGGCCCACGAGCGGCACTTCCCCCGCTTCACCGACCTGGCACGGGAACTCGCGGACCGCTGGGCCGCACACGCCGGAAGCGGACCCGTGGAGCTGCAGAAGGAGCTGACCGCCCTCTCGCTCCGCATGATCTGTGAGTTCGCGCTCGGTGGCGCGGACGCCGACACGGACGCGGACCGTGTCGTCACCGCGTTCGAAGAGGTACTCACCGAGCACCTCGGCCGGCTGTACCAGGTGCCACGGGCCGATCCGCGCTCGGCACAGCGAGCCGACGCGGCGCTCGCCTATCTGCGCGCGACGGTCGACCGCGTGGTGGCGGCGCACCGCCCGGACGGCCGAACCGACCGCAGCGACCTGATCGGGGCGCTCGTCGAAGCCGGACACAGCCCGGCGCGCATCCGGGACACCGTCATGGTGACTCTCCTCGCCGCCCACCACACCACCGGCGTCGCCGTCTCCTGGACACTGCACCTGCTGGGCCGCCACCCCGACGCGGCCGACCGTGTCGCCGCCGAACTGGACCGGGTCCTCGGCGACCGCGCCGCGCCCGACTACGGCGACCTGCGACGGCTCCCGTATCTCGACATGGTGCTCAAAGAGTCGATGCGCCTGTTCCCGCCCGGCCCGTACGGCGCGCGCGAGACCACGGAAGACCTCACCCTGGGCCCGTACGAGATCCCCGCCGGGACGACCGTGTTCTACCCCTTCTGGGCGGTACACCTGAACCCCGGTCACTGGCCCGATCCACAACGGTTCGACCCCGAACGTTTCACCCCGCGGAAAGTCGCCGAGCGGCCCCGCCACGCGTACATCCCGTTCGGGATCGGCCCCCGCAGTTGCGAGGGCGCCGCCCTGGCCACGGTCGAGGCCCAGCTGATCCTGGCCGTCCTCCTCAAACGCCTGCGCTTCAGCCCCGCACCGGGGCACGAAGTGACACCGACGGAACGCTTCGTGCTGTGGGCGCGCGACGGCATCTGGATGACAGCGCACCCACGGGCCTGACCCGGACGACCCACGGCCGCGCGCCGACCCCGTGTCCGCACGACGGGCTCGTCCGGACCCACCCGCCCCGCCGCTGCTCGGGTCGGCGGACGGACGCTGGACTCGCCTGGCCGAATGACCACCTGCCCGGCACGGTCCCGCCGTCACCGCCGACGCCCGTACCCGCGGGTTCGCGCTCGTGCCCGCCGGGGTCAATCGCCGTCGAGGCGGAAGAGGTGGAAGTCCATGTGGGCGCCGTGGGGGAGGGGGCGGCGGGGGAGAAGGCGGGCCCCCAGGGCGGTTCGACGAAGTAGGTGTCCCGGGGGCCACGGGTGGGATGCCTGCCGAGCAGGTCACGGTAGTCGCTCAGGCGCAGGCGCGTGCGGGCGCCGACGCGGGTGAGATTGTGGGCGGTGGCGTCGTGCACGGCCGGGTCGAGCTCGGCGGCGTGCACCGTGACGCCGAGCGGGTGGCCAGGTTGCGGCTGAAGTTCCCCGATCCGCAGAACAGGTCCAGCACCAGAGGCTCCCCGGTGTCGCCCCCGCCGTCGGCGACGGTGGCGTGCGGCGCGGTCAGTGCCTCGGCGACGGCAGCGGCGTACTCGTCGGCACAGCACTCGATCGTGGTACGTCCCAGCAGGCGCCGCGACGAACACCACCACCTGCGCGAAGCCGACGCCTTCGATCCCGACCGCCCCGTACAGCCCCCTTCCCTCGCCTTCGGCGCCGGCATCCACTACTGCCCCGGCGCCCCCTACGCCCGCCATCTCACCCACCAGGCCCTCGCCGCCCTCGCCGACGCCTGCCCCGCCCTCACCCTCACCACCCCCGACACCTGGCCGGCCAACACCCACACCCTCACGGCCACCTGGTGACCCATCAGCCCCGCACCCTACGACGCCGGACCGCCCCCGGCGCCGACCGCGCGCCCACCTCCATGATGTAATGCCCGAAAGAAATCTGCACCTATTACCAAGTCGGGGGGCGGCTGTGCCTTTCAAGACCATCGAGGAGGCGGTACACGCGTGGGTGGGGGGATGGGCCGTCTCGCGCCCCGGTCCTGGGGGTTCACCGTGGAGGTGGGCCTGCCCAAGGAGATGGCCCGGCACGTCGTCACCGCCGCCGACGAGCCGACCGTCCGCAAGCTGGCCGAGAACACCACAGCCCGCGGCATACCTCTGAAGGTGTTCGTGCCGGCGCGAACCCTGGAGGCGTGGCTACCGCCTGGCTGGGTCCTCCTGGACGGCCACGCGGTCCTCATGGCCGCCCGGCTGAGCGCCGTCGAGGCCCCGCCCCGCCTGCCCGACGGCTACCGGTTGCACCACTGGGACCGGGCCGGCGTCACCCGAGCGGTGGTGCGCGCCGCCGACGGAGCCTTCGCCGCACGCGGGCAGATCGCGGTCACCGGCCCGACCGCCGTGGTCGACCAGGTGGAGACCCACCCGGCTCATCAGCGCCGGGGGCTCGGACGCGTGGTGATGGGAACGCTCGCCGAGGCCGCGATCCGTCAGGGCGCGCGGGCGGCCGTACTGGGCGCGACCGAGGAAGGCCGGTCACTGTACGAGGCCGTGGGCTGGCAGGTGGTCGCTCCGCTGAGCGCCGCGGCCCGGGAAGCGGGAGATCCCCGGCCGACGCCGAGACCTGCACGGTAGTCCCCACACGTCGCGCGCATGGTGGCCGGGCCTGCGGATCGCACGGCGGCCGGTCCGTTCATCGGCGCCGGCGAGCTGCCTCTGGCCACGCGCTCGGACGCGACGGTGACGGCGTACGGTCCGTCCAGGTCGGATTCCTGGGCGTAGTCCGGTCTGTACGCGGAAGCGGTGGCGTCGCCCGCCGGGAGACGCTCGCCGGGCCGCGCCCGTGCGGCGGAGCCTTCGCGGGCTTCGTGGCCGGGTTGCGGCAGGGAGATCCGCCGCGAACGATGGAGCCAGGCGCGACCGCCCTCGGGCAGGCACGCGCGACAGCCGCGACCGGTGAGGCTCGCGTGAACAGGGCACCCGCGTGCTCGTGACATGGAGCGGACATGACCGATCTTCCTCCGCCGATCATTCCCTGCCTCGAACCGGCCGCGAAGGAGTTGTGCGAGGCGACGGACCCGCATCCGCGGATCTACGAGGTTCCCCCGGAGAAGGGCCGTGACATCCTGCTCGGCCTGCAGAGCGACCTCGGCGTGCCGCGCCCGGAGGTCGACGAGGAGTGGGTCGACGTGGAGGCCGGCGAGTGGGGCACGGTCCGCACCCGCGTCATCCGGCCCAGGGGGTCGTCGGGACCGCTGCCGGTGGTGTTCTACATCCACGGCGCCGGCTGGGTCTTCGGCGACGACAAGACGCACGACCGGCTCTTCCGCGAGCTCGCGGTCGGCGCCGGGGCGGCGGGCGTCTTCCCCGTCTACGACCGCGCGCCCGAGGCGAAGTACCCCACCCAGGTCGAACAGAACTACGCCGTGGGGCAATGGGTCCTGGAACACGGCGCGGAGCACGGCCTGGACACCTCACGTATCGCCGTCACCGGCGAGTCGGTGGGCGGCTGCATGTCGACGGTGTTCGCGCTGATGAACAAGGAGCGCGGCGGGATCGACCTCAAGGCGCAGGTCCTGCTCTACCCGGTGACGAACGCCGGCTTCGACACCCCGTCCTACCTCCAGTTCGCCGAGGGCTACTACCTCACCCGCGACGGCATGAAGTGGTTCTGGGACCAGTACTGCGAGCCGAGCCGGCGTACGGAGGTGTACGCCTCCCCGCTCCAGGCCTCCCTGGAGCAGCTCAAGGGCCTGCCCACCACCCTGGTCATCACCGACGAGGCCGACGTCCTGCGCGACGAGGGCGAGCAGTACGCCAACAAGCTGCGCGAGGCGGGCGTGGACGTGACCTCCGTCCGCGTCGCGGGGATGGTCCACGACTTCCTCCTCCTGGACAGCCTGCGCGACACCTGCGCCGCCAACGTCGCCCGCAAGCTGGCGGTCGACGCTCTGCGCACGGCCCTGCACGGCGGCTAGGGCCAGGTCGTCGACGGCCGCTGTCCTCGCGGAAGTCGGCAAGGGCGCCGGCGAGCAGGTCCCGAACGCCCTCCGTCCCGGCACAGGACCGCGCCCCTCCGGGGCAGAACCGGAGGGGCGGGGCGCGCATCCTGCTCCTCAGCGCTTACGGGACCCTGACAGCCAGGGCCCCTCGCGACCGCCGGCCTGCCCCTTCACCCGCCGGGAAAGGCCATGCCGTGACCCGGGCGTCAGGAGGTTTCGGCGCGTACGACGACCGCGTAGGAGCCGACGCCGAGCAGACGGTCGCCGGAGATGTCGCCGAGGGCGGTGTACAGCGTCTGGACGCGTCCGGTCGTGTTGTCGAAGGTGATGTCCTTGACCGTGCCGTGCGCGACCCCGTGTTCCGTCAGGACCCGGCGGCCAAGGACCTCTTGGTGGGCGGGGAGGCTGCCCTGCCCGGGATCGACGGCGGCACGGGAGCGCACGATGACGGCGTCCCGGCCCACCGCCTCGACCGCGTGCCAGGCGATGGCCGTGACGTGCCTCGGGGCTCCGGAGAGGCGCAGGCAGGCGATGCCGCTCGTGTGCGCGTCGATGGTCAGGCTCTCCACTCGCCCGAGCGGTTCCGCCTCGTCGGCGGTGATCACCGGCAGGCCCTGGACCTGCGTGAACATCATCATGCCGGTCCTCCTGCTCCGGTCGCGGGGCTGTCCGGGTACTGCTGCGCGGTGTGCGCGCGGAACGCCTCGACCTGGGCGCTGAAGCTGGGCAGGTCGTCGGCGACGAAGTGACGGGCGTGCGCGGGGACCACCAGGGCTCGCCCCGAGACGGCCAGGGTCTCTCCGCGCGGGATGAACGCCTTGCGCCGGTGGCGGTCCATGTTCTCGTCGGCGGCGATCTCGAAGCCGACCACACGTCCGCTGGCGCCGGTCTCGATCACGACGTCCAGGACCGTGCCGATCTCCGTGCCCTGGTCGGTGAGCACGGGCGCGCCGATGATCTCGCCGTGTCCGGCTCCATCGGCTCCCACGGCCATCTCCCGTCGCTCCAGCACGGTTTCACCGGGGATCATCACGGCGGACGGGCCGATGGCGTGCACTCCCGAGAAGGGCAGGCTCTCCTTGAGGGGACCGGCCAGCAGACCGCGCCCGCTCAGCGTGAAGCCGGTGACGCGGCCCGCGCGGGCGTCGAAGACGGTGTCCCTGATCTGGGCGACGGCCTCGCCGCCCAGCGTCACCACCACCCGCTTGGTCAGTTCGGAGGCGAGCACGAGGGGGATCACCGCGAACCCTCCCGGCCGGCCCGGTGGTCCGATCGCACCGCGATCACCGTTCCGCTACGACGCCTGGCCTGGACCGCCACGGCCGCCGCGACGAGCAACCCCGCCACCGCGATCAACAAGATCACCCAGCCCCACCACACCATCACCGGCCTCCTCGGTTCCGTCTTCGCCCAGCCGTCGTCCTGTCCGGCGGTCCCTGGGCTATCCGGTTGCCCGCCGTACGGTCCCGCAAGCCTTCCGTGCGACGGGTGGCCGGAACCCGCGGACCCGGGTGCGCCGGGGGAGTACTCCGGACCGGAAGTCCGAAAGACGTCGGTGACCGTTCGGCCGCCCTCCACGTCGGCCACTGCTCCGCCGCGCCCTGGTCGATCGCCGACCGGCTCCGAGCTCCAACCAGTCCGCCCAGCAAGCCTGTTGGCTATCCTGTGCCGCACGCCACGCATCCGGCGCGGAGCGCGTCGAGCCGGGTGCGCGGCGAATACGGCTGGAACGGGGGGCACATGCCGAGAGCCGACAGGCGGCGCCGCGTACTGGTGTGGGGCGGGTCCGGCGGGGCGGTGGCCGCGGTCGCGGGCGCCGCGCTGCTGTGGGACCCCGGGCAGGCGCTGGCCTGGGCCGCCGGCGTCGTGGCTGCCGCCGCGGCCGCCTACCTGGGCCAGCAGGCACCCCAGCAACTCCAGGAGGCCCTGGCCCGGCGGCGGGCCGCGCGGGAACTGACGGACGGTGACCCACTGGCGGTGGCCGTGGAGGTCAGGAACCACGACTACGTCACGGTCGACCTCGGCGACGGCGTCGTCGACGTTCCGGCCGCAGGGCACACCGTCCGGATCGTCGTGACCTCGACGGCGCCCTCGGCCGTGGTGCTGACGGGACTGCGGGCGGAGGTGCTGTCCCACGAGGAGGCATCCGGCGATCTCGCCCGGCACGCCGCAGAGCTGCCGGTACGACGGTTCGAGGTCCTCCTCGACTCCGATCCGCCGCGGGTCCGCGCCCTCGCGGAGAGCGACTTCCCCTACCGGATCGCCACCGACGAGTCGGAGGTCCTCGACCTCCTCGTCAGCACCGAGCGCGGCCTCGTGTGGTGGGTGCTGTGGCTCGACTGGACCTCCGCGGGCCGCCAGGGCAGCACCCGTATCGACCTCCGGGGCCACGCGTTCCGCACCGCCGCCCGCCTGCCGAGCGGCGCCTGATGGCCCCGTACCGGCGCCGTGCCGGCGCGGCCGCCCTGCGAGCGGTACTTCCCGCGGCGACCGGAGGCGCTGTCCTCGCCGCCACGGACGTGCGCGCATGGGTGCCCTACGCCGCGGTGGCCGCCGTGTCGGCTCTCTCCGGGCTGACGGCCCTCGCACGGCACGGCCGGAGCCGGCGCGGCTCGGCAACGGACCCGGCGGGCCGCACACCGCGGTTCCCCGGAACCACCACCGGCGACCGACGGACCTCCTCCGCCCGCACATCGCGGACGGGGAGCGTGGCCGAGAACCGGGCGGACGGCACGCCCGTCGCGCCGGGGCGGTCGGTCTACGAAATGACGCGGCCCCTCCGCCCCGTCCCCGTACAGGGGCTGGCGGACGATCCGCCGTTCACCGTACGGGCCGCCGTCCACAGCCATGTCGCGCACCTCGCCTCACCCGGGCTGCTGGGCAACCCCGAAACGGTGCATATCCCGCTGACCGGACACAATCTCCTTCTCACCCTGACCGCGACGGGCCCCGACGAGGCCGTGTTGCGGTCGCTGCGGGCCGAGGTGACGGACCGCCTGCCGCTGCGCGCGGACGGTGTCTCGCTGGCCCGGCCCCGGATGCCCGACCTGGTGATGAGCGCCGACCTGCTGGAGTCCGCCCAGCGCGCGGTCCGCGCCTACCGGCGCCTGCGCACTCCCGATGTCGCGGTCCTTCTGGACGCCTCGCCCGCGCCCGTACTGGCGGAAGCCGGAGCGGACTCGGCCCTGCCGCTGACCGCCGCGCCGGGTACGAGCGCCACCCTCGCCTGTGCGCCCGTGACGGACGACGGGCGGTGGGTGCGGTGGCGGCTGACGGCGGAGATCGCGTGCGCGGGACGTGTCTGGCGGCCCTGGTGGGACCTCACGGTCACCGCCACCACGGGCCTGACGCGCTTCGGCCCCGACGCCGCACCGACGCCCGCGCCCGTGCACGCGCTGTACCCCGACCACTACGACCCCGGGGTCCCGGCGGGACGGCGAGCCGCCGCGGAGACGGACGGCACGTTCCAGATGGTGGCTCACACCTCGCTGGACGGCCGGGGAGTGCTGGGGACGCCGTCCCGTCCCGACCCCGATCCCGAGCCGCCCGGTGCCGCCGAGGCCATCCGGCGCGCCGCCGCCCTGACCCGCGCCGGTGACCTCTCCGGTGCCGCCGACGCCTACCGGTCGGCGGCGGAGGCGGGCAGCGGACAGGCCGCCTACCTGCTGGCCGGGCTCGTACAGGAGCAGGACGACCTGGACGGCGCGGCGCGCTGGTACGAGCGGGCCGCCGCCCGCCGTGTCCCGGCCGCGTACAACAACCTCGGTGTGCTGGCCATGCTGCGCGGCGATCTCGATGCTGCCGAACGCTGGTACCGCCGGGGGATGGACGTGGGCGACTGGGCGGCGGCCGTGGGCCTCGGCGTCGTACGGGAGAAGCGGGGGGACGAGGCGCAGGCCGAGGAGCTGTGGCGGCTCGCCGGCAAGCGGGACGTGCCGAACGCGGATCAGAACCTCGCGGTCCTCTACCAGCGGCAGGGCCGGCACCGGGAGGCCGGCGAACTCTTCACGCGGGCCGCCGAGGCGGGCGACGTCCAGGCGGCCGTGCATGTCGGCTTCCGCTGCCATGAAGCCGGCGACCGCGCCGGAGCGGAGCGCTGGTGGCGCACGGCGGCCGATGCGGGCAGCGCGGAGGGCGCCTTCTACCTGGGGCTGCTGCTCGTGCGCGACGGGCGGGCCGCAGAAGGGGAACGGCTGTGGGAACGCGCCGCCGAGCACCTCGGCACACCCGGTCAGGCCGTCTCGAGGACGCCTTCGGGGCCGGAGGCGGGGGCCGCCTACCGGGTCGGCGGGGCGGCGGAGTCGGGTGAGGTGTACGCCGCCCACCACCTCGGGCTGCTGCACCGGGAGCGGGACGACCACGACGCCGCGCTCGCATGGTGGACCCTCGCCGCCGGGGCCGGCCACGTGGAGTCCGTGTTCGCGCTGTGCGAGCTGTACCTCAACGAACGCGGCGACCTCGCGGAGTGCCTGCGCTGGGCGTACTTCGCGCTGGAGATCGAGGGCGTGCCGGTCGGCCGGGTGGAGGCTCTGGCCGTGGGGATGCGCCAGGTCGCGGAACAACTGGCCGGTACCGGGGGCGCGTACGAGCCCGACCCGGGAGCCGCCGCGGAGGCGTGCGCCGTGGCGGCCGAAGCCTACCGGCGTCTCACCGCACACGACAGCGCCTACCGGACGGCCTGGGAGGAGGCCGTCCGGCGCCTCGTCGCACTGGCCGGATCGTCCGGCTCGCCACGAGCGCGACAGCGGGCCGCGAGTGCGGCGGCACGGTTGCGGGCGGCGGGCTGACAGGGCGCTGTGTCCCGGGTGAGGCGGCGGCGCTGTACGGGCAAGGCCGAAGGTGTGCTCGACCTCCCCGGTGCCGGGAGACGACCCCCGTGCGTGCGGCGGCCGTCGGGCGCCGCTTCGCCCACCTGGTACACAGCCGCCGCCCGGGCTCAGCCGAGTGCCTTGACCGCCTGGTAGTAGGTCCATGCCGTGCCGTCGCACGCGGTCTTCGTGGCACCGGAGTAGTTGGCGCAGACGCGCTTGAGGTCCTCGTAGAGGGCGCTGTCGAGCCGCGACTTGTTGGCGCTGAAGGTGCCGGCGGCCTTGTAGTTGCGGTAGCCGAAGTCATGGCGGGCGCAGGACGTGGCGAAGGGGAAGCCGAACGGGTTGTCCGGCGAGGAAGAACAGTAGTCGGTCGACCAGTCGAACCCGTACGCGGACCAGGTGGCCTGATTGGCCCGGGCGGCCGCCCAGAGGTTGTGACTCGACGCGCTGGTCTGGGTCCAGCTCGCGAGGACCTGGGACTTGTCGGCAGGAGCGGCGTCGGCGGCGGTGGCGCCGCCGACGGTGGTGATCACGGCGAGAGCCGAGGCGGCCAGGCCGACGGACAGTCTTCGGTGCATCCCACACCTCCATGAGACCGCGACTCACCGTGAGCCGCAGGTGCATGACAAGTATGTGACGGTTCAACACTACGTACGGTCAACAGAGTTGCCTTGAATCGTTGAATCTCGGCTGAATTCACGTGATCGGCCACATCCGCCGGAGGCACCGGAACTGTGACCGACATCTTGGCGACCGCTGCTTCCCCGACACCAAGTCAGTTGCCCATCCTTATAGTTGCCCGATGAGCACACACCCTGCCGACCACCCGGCCGACCTTGACGTGGTACGCGAGTCCTACGACCGGGTGGCCGACAACTACGCCCACATGGTGGTGACCACGGGAGTCGGCGACATCCGTCGCCATCCGTGGCTCAAGGCGTCGATCGACGCCTTCGCCGCCGCCTCCATCCGCAGTGCCGCTTCAGCGTCGCCTCCGCCACCGACCTCGCCCTCGGTGAAGCCTCCCTCGGCGGCGTGCTCGGGTGGTGGTCGCTGTTCAACCTCCCCCGTGATGTGCTTCCCCGGGTACTCGCCCTGTTCGCACGCGCGTTGAAGCCGGGCGGGCACTTCATCACCGCGACGCACGTCGGCGACGAGGACGCGGTGCGTACCGAGGCCTACGGGGGCGTACCCGTTCGTTGGACGACGTACAAGTGGCAACCGGAGCGACTCGTCGACCTGATCGAGCGGGCCGGCCTGCGCCCGGTCGCCGAACTCCGGCTCCCCGCCGAGGAGTACAGCGGGCCGGGTGTGGTCGTCATGGCCAAGCGCCCCGGCTGACGACCGGACGCGGTCCGCCGAGAAGTACTCGCCTCGGTCAGCCGTGCTCGGGTTCCACGGGGAGCCACAGTTCGGCGTCGGCCTCGGTCTTCCCCGGCGACAGGCGGACGCGCAGGATCTCCGGGCCGGGGCGGCCACGGTACGGGTTCGACGGGAACCACTCGGTGAACACGTCCCGCCACAGCTCCTGGATGGCTCGTGGCACCGGACCGGAGGCCGCGAAGACGGCCCAGGTGCCGGCCGGCACGTTCAGCGTGGTCGTACCCGCGGGCGCGGCGGCGGAGGTGATCACGCCGTGGTAGTAGTCGAGTTCGGTGTTCTCGGCCCGGCTGGGGTCCAGGTCGTCACAGACCGCGAGGATGCCGTGCGGCTCCCCGTCCGACAGCCCCTCCAGGAGCGTCAGGGTCTGCGGGGCGATTCCCCGGACGAAATCCTCGATCGCCCGGTTCGGCCCGGCATGCACCAGCGGTACCCGGGCCTTGAGCCCGACGATACTGAAGTCCGCCTTGTCCACGACGCGGTAACGCATACTGCTTCTCCCCTCGATGGTGAGGCGGAAGGCCATCCTGGACTGGGAACTGAGCGCGGCGCCGGTACGGCGAGCCTCGCCCGGCCCGATGCCGTGCATGGCGCGGAACGCCCGCGCGAACGCCTCCCCGGAGCCGTAGCCGTAGCGCACCGCGATCGTCAGCAACGTCTCACGAGCCGCGAGGACTTCGGCCGCCGCGAGAGTGAGCCGACGGCGCCGGATGTACTCCGACAGCGGTATGCCCGCGAGCGCGGAGAAGAGCCGGCGCAGGTGGTACTCCGAGGTGCCGGCGACGCGTGCCACCTCCTCCACCGCGATCTCGCGGTCGAGATGCCGTTCGATGTGCTCCAGAGCCTGATTCAGCCGCTCCAGCATGCCCGCTCTCCTTCCTCCGACGTCCACCACGCGGGCACCCGACGCGGGCGGAGCTCCTCCCCTTCGGCCGCTGGTGGTCCGGGAGCTGACGTGACCTGCTGGGTGGCTCGTCCCGGCCCTTCGGAACCGGGTTCGCCCGGTCCTTCACGTGATCTTGTCCAGCATGTTGTCATGGAGGCCGGCTACTCGGCGCCGCGGCCGGTGCCGTCCCCGTCCGGGCCCGGGGTGGCATGCCCCAGGCCCCGGCGGATCGCGATCTCCACGGGCGAGTACGCGCCGTCGGCCCGCTCCAGTTCGTACGGCGCGGCCGGCATCAGCGGCGGCTGGGCCATGAAGCGCGGCCGCACCCCATGGTGCGGTTGCGCCGCGTGCACCAGGAACGGGTGGCACAGGAAGACGTCACCCGGGGACCCGGTGGCAAGGGCCAGCGGCCGGTGTTCGGACACCGCCACCAGTTCGGGGGCGAGAGCCAGCCCGCTCGCCCCCTCTTCCCCGTACTTCTCCAGCACCTTCGGCACGTCGAGGTGTGAGCCGACCCGGATCCGGGTCGGGGCGTCCTCCGCGCCGACCTCGCTGAACAGAAACAGCATCAGCAGCGCCCGGCCCCGGGAACGCAGATCGGTGAAGTACCACTTCTCACCCTCCGGCAGATAGCTCCCCTCGATGTGCCAGCCCGCGTCGTCGGGCTCCTCCTCGTGCGGGAAGCGCAGCGGGAACGTACCCAGTGAGTAGCGCGGCTCCCAGCGCCCCGCGCCGACGAGCAGGTCGTACGCGCGGTGCAGGGCGGGGGAGTTGGGTGCGGCGGCGAACGGGCCCTGTGCCATGCCGGCCACCCAGTGCACGGGCCGCGTCCACGTCGCCGGGTCGTCCGGGTCGCAGCCCGTCTCCCGCCACAGCAGCCGCGCGCAGTCCGCGGCCACGCGCGGCGCGACCGCACCCTCCAGCTTGACGAAGCCGTCGCGGAGGAAGCGGGATACCAAGGTCGTGTCATCCATGCCCCCATCGTGCGGCGGCACGGGCCCCGGCCACCCGACATTCTCCGCACCGCCTTTGTCGGGTACGGCCGTCACGCACACCGGGAAGCCGCGGAGCACCTCCGCGGCCACGGGCGGACCAGCACACCGGCGGCTACTCCGCCTGCGTGATCCGGAGTCGACGCCACCGAGGGGCGGGCTCGTCCCCACCGGGGCCGTGCGGAGGAACTGGAGAATCTCGGCCCGGGCGGACCCGGCCTGTGGTTCCACGCCGGGCAAGGTGAGGAACGCGTGCCCGGCACCGGGGTATGCGGAGAGCCGTACGGGAGTGCCGGATCACGTCGAAGGCGTTGGCCATGGCATACCCGGGTTCGGCCCGTGCTCCGTTCGGACGGTGCTGTCGGTCTTGCCCGGGTGCGCGGGGCTCATCCGGGGGCCGTCGTGCGGAAGCGGGCCCGGTAGACGGTCGGTGAGATGCCCAGTGCGTTCTGGAAGGTCCGCCGCATCGCCTCGGCGGAGCCGAAACCGGCGCGTGCCGCGACGGCGTCCACGGGCTCGGTGCCCGACTCCAGCAGAGCCTGTGCCGCTTCGAGGCGAATCGCCTCCGTATAGCGCCCGACCGTCGTCCCGACGTGCGTCCGGAAGAGCCGGTTGAGGTGGCGTACGCTCACCCCGGCGCCACGCGCCAGGGCGGTCATGTCGTGCTCCGCGCCGGGATCCGCGCCGATGAGGTCCATGACCTGCCGGACGACGGGATGCGTGGACTCCCGCAGGGTCAGCCGCGCGCTGAACTGCGACTGCCCTCCCGGGCGTGCCATGAAGACCACGAGTTCCCGAGCGACCTCCCGCGCCACGCCGGGCCCGTGGTCCTGCTCGACCAGGGCGAGGGAGAGGTCGATGCCCGCCGTCACTCCGGCCGAGGTGATCACATGACCGTCGCGGACGAACAGGGCGTCCCTCTCCACGGTGACACTCGGGTAGCACAGCGCCAGCTCGGGGGCCAGGCGCCAGTGGGTGGCGGCCCGCCGTCCGTCGAGCAGGCCCGCCTCAGCGAGCATGAACGCGCCGGCGCACACCGAGGCCACGCGGCGGGCACGGCCGGCCAGGTCCTTCGTCATGGCCACCAGGGCCGGGTCGCCGACGGCCTCGCGCCACTCCCGCCGCCCCGGCACCAGCAGGGTGCCCAGCTGTTCCGGCAGGTCCTGCCGGCCGGTGTCGGCGGCCAGCCGGACGGGGGCGGAGGTGGCCACCGGTCCGGGAGCGGCGGAGACGACCCGCACGTCGTACCGGGCCCCGTAGGCGTTCGCCGTCGTGAAGACCTCGGCGGGTCCGGCGACGTCCAGCAACTGGACGCCGGGGAAGGCCAGGATCACCACGACCTGCCGTGGCCGCTGGACACTCACTCCGGCCACGGCGAGTCGAGGACCGCCCGCACGAAGTCGCCCCGCTCGAACCCCGGCACATAGTGCTCCAGGACATCGGCTTTGATGGTGCCGAAGGTCGTCTCCGGCTTGGGGCGGATGCCTTGGGTGAAGGCATCCAGGATTCGCCGCTTGAAGTCGGGACGGGGATGCAGGGCGAGCACGGCCGCGCGGTCGGCGGGGGCGATGTCGCCGTAGCCGATGCCCAGTACGTCGTACTCCACACCGGCGGTGACCAGCGCGACCTCGGGTTCCATGAACTCCGGGACGCCGGGCGTGGTGTGCAGGGCGATCGCCGTCCACACGCGGCGGACGCCGTCCTCGGGCACGTCGTGTTCCCGCAGGAACCGGCGGGCCGCCTCCGCCCCGTCGACCTCGAAGCGCCGGCCACTGTCGTGGAAGCGCCGGCCGAGGCCGAGGTCGTGGAACATGGCGCCGATGTAAAGGAGTTCCGGGTCGAAGCCGAGGCCGCGCCGACGGCCCTGGAGGGCGCCGAACAGGTAGACCCGGCGCGAGTGGTGGTAGATCAGCTCGCTCGTCTCGTCCCGCACCAGCTCGGTCGCCTCCCGGGCAAGTTTTGTGTCCGGCACACCGACTCCGGCGACCAGCGTTTCGTCAGTCATCTTTCCACCCCATGTCTGCCAGGCGTACGCGCGGGCTCGCGCCGTGACCTCAGTCTTGTCCGCGCGACCGGGCGACACCATGTCCGCACGGACAGGCATCCCACGGATCCGGACACTGGGCACCGGGGCGGTGCCGCGCGTGGCTCGGGGCACTCGGTCGATCGGCGACGGGGAGGAATGCGCAGGGAGCGTGCGCCGGCGGAGACGCCACGCCGGATCGCCTACCTCACCGCGGTCAGCGTCGCGTAGACCACTACGTTGCCCAGGTAGCCGGTCCCCTTGGAGTAGCCGCCGCCGCACGTGATCAGCCGGAGTTCGGGCCGGCCGGAACCGCCGTAGACCTTCTTGCTGGGGAACTGCTTCCTGTCGTAGAGCTCGACGGCGCGGACGGTGAACACCGCCATCCTCTGGTCCGCCCTGCTGATCTCGATGGTGGCGCCCTCGGTCAGGGCGCCGAGGTCGTAGAAGACACCGGGTTCGCCGGCGGGTGTGTCCACATGCCCGGTGACGACGGCGGTGCCCGCCGAGCCGGGAGCGATGCCGTCGCCGTACCAGCCGGCGAGGCCGGGTTCGCCGGGCGGGGGAGTCCGTAGCGCCCCTGCCGCGTCGAGGCCCACTCGTGTCATCGGGGCGTTCACGCCGATGGCGGCGATCCGGAGCCGGACCGGGTCCGCGGGGGGCAGCGGACGGACCGTCGGCGGAGCGGGGTCCGCGGAGGCGGAGAAGGCACGGCCGGCCGTGGGCCGCGGTGGCTCCTCGTCATGTGCCCCGCTGATCAGCAGCACGGCACCCGCCGCCATCGCCCAGCCCAGGGGGACCACAGCGGGAAGGAGCGGGCCCCGGGAAGGGCGGGTCTGGTGTCCGGCCGGCATCGCGGTGGGTCCTTCTCTTCACGGCGGATGCGGTGTCGTCAGGTTCGGTCGGTGTGCGGGCGGCGGTACAACCAGACCGCACCGGCGGCGGCCGTGAGGAGCAGTCCGCCACCGAGGGCGAGACCCGTGCCCGAGTCGTCGGCCGGTCCGAAACCTGCGTCGACCGAGCCCTCGGGTGAGCGGCCGGTGATCTGGTAGGTCCCCGTGACCTTGGTCAGCGGTGGGCACTTCAGGGTGATGGTGTCACTGCCCGGCTCGGTGCCTTCCGGGACCTGGAACTCACCGGTGAGCACGCCCTCCTCATCACCTTCGAACAGGTGGAAATCCCCTCCCGCCTCCGAGGTGCCCTTGCCGTAGTCCGCGTCGGGGTCGCAGGCGCTCGTACTGACCGTGACCGTGGAACCCGGGGCTGCATTCCATGGATCGATACGGATGTCCGAGTCATCGGCGGCGGCAGCGGCCGGAACCTGCAGTCCCAGGGCACCGAGCGCCAGGACGATACTTGCACCCATGTGTGTGTAACGCATGCGAATCCTCCAACGGACAGTGCCCGGCCTGTCCGAGCGGTGCCTCTCCTGTGTTCCGCTCACGAGGCAACCGACAGTCCGTCAGTCCCGCAACCCGACGCGTCAGGAGATGTGTCACCCGTTCAGGCGCGACGGGGGTTTTGCCTGATCGCTTGCGCAGGTCACCGCCGCGAGGGCCAGCGTCGGGCGTCACCCACCACCCCGTCCCCATAACGGTGAAGCCGACCCTGTGTCCCGCATGGCGCGGGTGTGCGTCAGGAAGCCGCGCAGGGGAGCGACGTGACCTTCCCGCTCGCCGGCGTCGTCATCCGTGTGGACGCGTACGCGGGCGAGGGGGCGGGTGCTCCTACCGGAGGACGACGTCACGGCCCGGGCCGCCGTCCACGGTGTCCTTCCCGGGACCGCCGCTGACCAGGTCGTCGCCGCCCTCGCCGGACAGTGTGTCGTCGCCGGGGCCGCCGAGGACGATGTCACCGCCGTCCCCGCCCATGGCGTGGTCGTCGCCCGGGCCGGCGTACACGGTGTCCGCACCGCCGTACGCCTCGATCATGTCGTTGCCCCGGCCACCCCACAGCCGCTGGTCGCCGTCGTCGCCCATCAGGTGGTCCATGCCGTCGCCGCCGTCCAGGACCGCGCGTCCCATGACCATGTCGTCCCCCGCGTCACCCCGTACCGTGTGCGCGGTGTGGGCGTGCAGTGTGTCGTCCCCGGGCCCGCCGCGGACGGTGCCGACCGCGGGGTCGCTGGTGACGATCGTGTCGTCGCGGTCGCCGAGGAAGATGTCGATCCTGTCCGGCCGGGAGCTGCCGGTGGGCAGTTCGCAGACGACGAAGGTGCGGTCCCCGGGGGCGAGGTACGCGCAGTGGTCGCCGGGTTCGAGCGGGACCGCGTCGCGGAAGCCGACCTGCCGGACCCCGGCGCCGACCTCCATGGGGAACACATGGAGGTCGTTGGCCTGTTCGGGGGCGGCGGTGAAGACGATCGACCGAGTCGCCCAGTCGGCGCCGACGCGGGCCTCCGTCCGGGTGGCGGCGGGGGCGGCGGCTGCCGGGGCGGCGGCGACGCCGGTGGCGACGCCGGTGGTGAGCAGCGTCGCGGCGACCGCGCGGGCGGTGGTGTGTTGTCTGTTGTTCACGGGACCTCATCTCGATGTGGCGAGCGGATGGTTGGGCCCCCTGGTGGGGGAGGGCAGGTGGGGGCCGGGCGGGCGGCCGTGACGGCAGCGCCCTCGTGACCACCCTCCCGGCCGCACCGCTGGTCCTGCCGCGCTGCTGGATCTCCCGCACCGTTGGCCCGGCCGTGCTGCTGGACCGCCGCGCCGCTCGGCCCGGTCGGCCCAGGCCCGATCGGTCAGGGCCCGGGCCGACCGGCGGTCCGATCGCGGTTCGCCCGCCTCGCCCGCGGTTCCCGGACGGGGCGCGGTCCCCGGTCGTCCTTCCCCGAGGAGACCCGGCCCCGGTGCCCCCGGCGGAACGATCATCCGAGGGGCACCGGCATCACACACCCGTCAGCTCACGTTCACGTCCACGCAGGCGTAGAAGGCGTTGGCGGTGTCGGCGATGTTCCACACGGCCAGTACCTTCTGCTTGCCGGTCAGACTGCCGAAGTTCACCTGGTGGGTGACGGTCTCGCCCGGCCGGGCGCCGCCGTCGTTGAACTCCGCGATCTTCCGGCCGCCCGCGTAGTACTGCCAGGTGCTGGTGGCGTGCCGTGCCGTCAGCCGCCAGTTGAAGCTGGTCGTCCGGCTGACCGGGGTGACCTTCCAGCCCTTGCTGTCGTTGTCGAGCTCGGCGAAGGCGGCGTTCCCTCCGCTGCAGCTCATCAGGCCCTTGGGGCCCTCCACGCTCTGCGGCTCGTACTTGATGGAACCGCAGGGGACCAGGCCGGCGGCACACTGGGCCTGCCGGCTGGGGGGAGTGGATATGTAGCCGTGCGCGCTCGCGCTGCCGGCCGGCAGGCTCACGGCCAGGAGCGGGGCGATCCCCGCGCCGATGGCGGCGGCCAGCATCTTCTTGCTCTTCATGACGACTCCTGTGGGGGTTCGTGTCCGTCGATGCGGACGCAAAGACGAACATGAGCATGTCAAGCAACGGCGCCATGGCCGTGGGGGCGACCATGTGCAGTGACGGAAGCGTACCCTGCTTGGTCTAGACCAAACTAGTCCTCGGGCGCGACAGTCGGGCCCAATCGCCGGTGGCGCGTGACTCCGGCCTCGCCCCGGACGGGAGGGAGGCGGCGGCGCGCTGCCTCACCGGTGGCGTGCCCGCGTGCGCAGTCCGTCCATGACCAGGTCGAGAAGCCGCGTGGCGCGCGGTCGCCAGTCGTCGTGCGGGTCGATCTGCCACAGGCCGGCTATGGCGAGGAAGAAGTCGTCCGCGGTGACGCCGGGGCGAATGGTGCCCGCTTCCTCGTTGGCGCGGAGCAGCAGTTCCGCCGCGTGGGTCACGGGCGTCGGGGACGGCTTCGCGGGGCCGCCCGGCGCTCCGGTCACCTGCCGGATCGCGTCGGCCAGTCCGGCCTTGGTCATGGCGAACTCGGACAGCCGGTCCATCCAGGCGCGCAGGGCCTCGTCGGGCGCGCGGGTGTCCAGCAGGTGCCGGGCACTGTCGGCGACCTGCTGCATCTCGTGGCGGTAGATCTCTAGGACCAGGGACTCGCGGTTGGGGAAGTTGCGGTAGAAGGTGCCCTGCCCGACTCCGGCCTTCTTGGCGATCCCGCTCAGCGGGGCGTCCGCGCACCGCGACAGCTCGGCGAGTGCCACTTCCAGGATGCGTTCGCGGTTGCGCTGGGCGTCGGAGCGCCGGCATGAGTCCCTCTGGTGAGGCACGCGTCCTCCTCAAGGCGTGGCCAAACCTCGCCCTTGCTAAGCGGACAGCTGTCCGTTAGGTTCAAGACAAGCGGACAGCTGTCCGGTCGCGTCCACCATAGCGGCGGAAACGGCCCTGTGGCAGTCGCCGGCCGCACTGTCCGGCCCCCAGCACCCGACACCTTCGCTTCGCCCACCCCGGGCGCAGGCCCGTACGACGCGTTCCACCCGCCGCCTGTATGCCGGCTGCCGGCCCACCCGTCTGTCCTGAATTGCGAAAGAAGCAGCGCATGGCCTTATCGACGTCCAGTGTCATCACTTTGAAGATCAACGGCGAGAAGCACACGCTGCCCGTCGACCACCGCACCACCCTGCTCGACGCACTGCGCGAGCGGCTCGACCTGACCGGTACCAAGAAGGGCTGTGACCAGGGGCAGTGCGGTGCCTGTACGGTCCTGCTGGACGGGCGCCGGGCCGTGGCGTGCCTGCAACTGGCCGTCGCGGCCGAGGGCCGGGAGATCACCACCATCGAAGGCGTGGCCGACGGCGAGCGGTTGCACCCCGTGCAGCAGGCCTTTCTCGACCTCGACGGCTTCCAGTGCGGCTACTGCACACCGGGGCAGATCTGTTCGGCGATCGGGATGATCCAGGAGCACGCGGCGGGCTGGCCGAGCGCCGTCACCGAGGACGTCCGCCCGCAAGCGGGTCCGCCGTCCCTGACCACCGACGAGATCCGGGAGCGGATGAGCGGGAACCTGTGCCGCTGCGGGGCCTACGTGGCGATCGTCGAGGCGGTGGCCCGCGCGGCGGAAGCCCACACCGGCGAAGGCCGCGAGGACGCCGCGAGCGGGGCGAAGGAGGCCGTGAAATGAGGGAGTTCGGCTATCAGCGGGCGCACGACGTCGCCGCTGCCGTGGCACTGCTCGACGCCGACCCGGACACCCGCTTCCTCGGCGGCGGCACCAACCTCGTGGACCTGATGAAAACGGGTGTCGAGCGTCCCGCACGGCTCATCGACATCCGCGAGCTGCCGCTCGACCGGATCGAGGTGACGGCCGAGGGCGGACTGCGTATCGGCGCCACCGTCACCAACGGCGACCTGGCCGCCCATCCCGAGGTCCGGCGCAGCTGTCCGGCGCTGTCCCAGGCCGTGCTGGCCGGCGCGTCGGGACAGCTGCGCAACATGGCCACGGTCGGCGGAAACCTGCTCCAGCGCACCCGCTGCGGCTACTTCACCGACGTCAGCCAGCCGTGCAACAAGCGTGTCCCCGGCAGCGGTTGCCCCGCCGTCGCGGGCGAGCACCGCAACCACGCGATCCTGGGCGCCTCCGACCACTGCGTGGCCGTACACGCCTCGGACATGGCCGTGGCCCTGACCGCCTTCGACGCCGTGGTCCACTACGAAACGGCGGACGGGCCGGGGGAGTTGCCGCTCGCCGACTTCTACCTGCCCGTCGGGGACACCCCGCACCGGGAGACCGCCCTGCCGGCCGGCGCGCTGATCACCGGCGTCACGCTGCCGCCGAACCCGGTCGCCGTCAACTCCCGCTACCGCAAGGTGCGCGAGCGCGCCTCCTACGCCTTCGCCATCGGCTCCCTCGCCGCCGCGCTCGACGTCCGGGACGGCATCGTCCGGGACGCGCGCCTAGCCTTCGGGGCCGTCGCCTCCCGGCCGTGGCGGGCCTCGGCCGCCGAGCGGGTCCTGACCGGCGCGCCGGCCGTCCCCGAGACCTACGCCGCCGCGGCGGACGCCGAACTGGCGGCGGCCCGCCCGCTGCCCCGCAACGGCTACAAGGTGGACCTGATCCGCAACCTCACGGTGACCGTCCTGACCGAACTCGCGGAGGAAGCCGCACGATGACCACCGCCACCACCACGACGTCCGCACACGCGCCGTCCGTCGGCACCGGCCACACCCGCGTCGAGGGACGGGACAAGGTCACCGGAGCGGCCCGTTACGCGGCCGAGGTGCCCTTCGCCGGCCTCGCCCACGGCTGGCTGGTGCTGTCCACGATCGCCCGCGGCCGGATCCTCTCCCTCGACACCGAACCCGTCCTCGCCATGCCGGGCGTCCTCGCCGTACTGGACCACCGCAACGCCCCGCACGTGAACACCGACTACACCGGTCTGCTGGCCAAGCCGGATCCCACCTGCGCCGTCTTCCAGCACGACCGGGTGCCGCACCTGGGCTGGCCGGTGGCGCTGGTCGTAGCGGAGACCTCCGAGCAGGCGAGGGAGGCCGCCGAAGCACTCGTCGTGCACTACGAACAAGAGCCCCACGACATCGAGTTCACGAGCGACCACCCCGACGCCCGCCCGGTGGACGGGCACATGCCCGCGGTGACGGAGAAAGGTGACCTGGACGCCCGACTCGCCTCCTCCGCCTTCGTCGTGGACGCCGAATACACCACTCCCGAAGAGCACCACAACCCCATGGAGCCCCATGCGGCCACGGCCCGCTGGGACGACGGGCGGCTGGAGGTGACCGACTCCAACCAGGGCGTCACCTGGGTCGCCGGCGAACTCCAGAACCTCTTCTCCCTCGACCCGGCCTCCGTGCGCGTACGCTCCGAACACGTTGGCGGCGGCTTCGGCAGCAAGGGGGTCCGGGCCCACCAGGTGGCCGCCGTGATGGCCGCGACCGTCCTGCAACGGCCCGTGCGCGTCGCCCTGACCCGGCGCCAGATGTTCGCGCTGGCCGGCCACCGCAGCCCCACCATCCAGCGCGTCCGGCTCGGCGCCGACGCCGACGGACGGCTGCGCGCACTGGAGCACCGCTCCGTCAGCCGCACCTCCACCGTGTACGAGTTCGTCGAACCGAGTGCCGGGGTGGCACGGGTGATGTACGACGCCGACGCCCACCACACCGCCAATCACGCCGTGCCGCTCAACGTGCCGACCCCGACGTGGATGCGCGCCCCGGGCGAGGCTCCCGGATCGTTCGCGCTGGAGTCGGCCCTCGACGAACTCGCCGAGAAGTGCGGGATCGACCCGATCGAACTGCGTCTGCGCAACGAACCCGAAACGGGCCCGGTGTCGGGCCTGCCGTTCGCGGGACGCAACGTGGCCGACTGCTTCCGCGAGGGCGCCCGCAGGTTCGGCTGGGCGGACCGGGACAGCCGCCCCGGAGTGCGCCGGGAGGGGCGCTGGCTGCTCGGCACCGGCACGGCCGCGGCCTCCTTCCCGGCGGGTTCGGCACCGTCGACCGCGAGCGCGACCGCGCATCCGGACGGCACCTTCACCGTCCGGATCGCCGCGGCCGACATCGGCACCGGGGCCCGTACCGCCCTCGCCCTGGTCGCCGCCGACGCGCTCCAGGTCTCCCCGGAGCGGATCCGGGTGCGCATCGGCGACAGCGACTTCGGCCCCGCGATGATCGCCGGCGGCTCCATGGGCACCCGCTCCTGGTCCTGGGCCGTCAAGGCGGCGGCCGGCGAACTGCGCGAACGACTGGCCCTCGGCGCCGAGATCCCCGCACCGGGCCTCACCGTGCGATCGGACACCACCGAGGCCGTCGGAGCCCTCGGCCCCGCCGAACGGCACTCCTACGGCGCGCAGTTCGCCGAGGTCGCCGTGGACGCCACCACCGGCGAGGTGCGGGTGCGGCGCATGCTCGGCATCTTCGCGGCCGGCCGGATCGTCAACCCGCTCACCGCCCGCAACCAGCTCCTGGGCGGCATGGTCTGGGGCATCTCCATGGCCCTGCACGAGGAGGCGGCCCGGGACCGGGCCTCCGGTGGCGTCGTCGGCGCCGACCTCGCGGGCTACCACGTGGCCACCCACGCCGACGTGCCCCCCATCGAAGTCGGCTGGATCGAGGACACGGACCCGGACGATCCGGTCGGCATCAAGGGCATCGGCGAGGTCGGCGTCGTCGGCGCCGCCGCCGCCATCGCCAACGCGGTCTGGCACGCCACCGGCGTACGCCACCGCAGCCTGCCCATCCGGCCGGACCGCGTCCTCGCGGCCGCCGCGGGAGCACCGGATGCTTGACCTGGCAGGCGAACTGCACCGGTGGATCGAGGAGGGCCGGGAGTTCGCCGTCGCCACCGTGGTGGCCGTCGGCGGCAGCGCGCCGCGCGGTGTCGGCGCCGCCCTCGCCGTCGACCGCGAGGGCACCGTCATCGGCTCGGTCTCCGGCGGCTGCGTCGAGGGCGCGGTGTACGACCTGTGCGGTGCGGCGCTGCGGACCGGACAGAGCGTCCTCGAACGGTTCGGCTACAGCGACGACGACGCCTTCGCGGTGGGGTTGACCTGCGGCGGAACGATCGAGGTACTGATCACGCCGGTGGCGGCGCAGGCTCCGGTGCGGACGGTCCTCGCCCCGGTTCTGTCCGCCGCCGCCCGAAGCGAACCGGCGGCCCTCGCCCGGGTCGTCCGCGGCCCCGCCGAACTCCTCGGGCGGGTCCTGTCGGTCCGCTCCGACGGCAGGACCGAGGGTGGTCTCGGCGGTCACCCGGACCTGGACCGGACGGCGGCGGCCGAGGCCCGGGCCATGCTGGAGGCGGGCCGTACCGGCACCGTGGACCTCTCGGCGGACGGCTCGCACTGCCCCGGCGGCCTGACGCTGCTGGTCGAGTCGAACGTGCCGCCCCCGCGCATGATCGTCTTCGGCGCTGTCGACTTCGCGGCCGCGCTGGCCCGGGCCGGGAAGTTCCTCGGCTACCACGTGACGGTCTGCGACGCCCGCCCCGTCTTCGCCACCCGCGACCGCTTCCCGGACGCCGACGAGGTCGTGGTCGACTGGCCGCACCGCTACCTGCGGCGCACCGGGACCGACGCCCGTACGGTCCTGTGCGTGCTCACCCATGACGCCAAGTTCGACGTGCCCCTGCTGAAGGCGGCCCTGCGGATGCCGGCCGCGTTCGTGGGCGCGATGGGATCACGCCGTACGCACGAGGACCGCAACCGGCGGCTGCGGGCCGAAGGCGTGACCGAACGCGAACTGGCCCGGCTGCGCTCACCGATCGGCCTCGACCTCGGCGCCCGCACACCGGAGGAGACCGCCCTGTCGATCGTCGCGGAGATCGTCGCCACCCGGCGGGGCGGAACGGGCGTGCCCCTGACCGGTTCCAGCACGCCGATCCATCACGAGGCGGGAGAGGGCCAGAGGCAGGCGGTCGCCTGACGGCCCCCGGCCGGGACGACGAGCGGCGGGGTGCCCCTACTTCGGCACGGGGAAGGGGCACCCCGCCCGGGAACGCGGACGGCGCTCAGACCGCCGCGAGGGAGTCCAGCGCCAGGCACAGTCTCTCGATGTCCTCGTCGGTGTTGTAGTAGTGCACCGACGCGCGCACCACGGCGGGCAGGCCGCGCGCACCCAGGTCGTAGCGGGCCGAGGCGATCGCCGACACGCTGGTGTTGACGCCTGCCGCGGTGAGCTGTTGCCGCACCTCGGCCGCGGGCACGCCGTCGACGGTGAATGTGACGATGCCGCACAGACGCCGGCCACGGTCCTGGACACTCACTCCGGGAATCCGCGCGAGCCGGTGCCGCAGCCGTGCGGCGAGAGCCGTGACCCGTTCCTCGATCGCTTCGATGCCCCAGCCGAGGGCGTAGTCCACAGCGACACCGAGGCCGATCTTCGCCGCGCAATTGGTCTCCCAGGCCTCGAACCGCCGGGCGTCGGACCGGATTTCGTACGTCTGCGGGCCGGTCCACGTAGCGGCGTGCAAGTCGAGGAAGGGTGGTTCCAGCTTCTCGATGAGCCGGTCGGAGACGTAGAGGAAGCCGGTACCGCGCGGTCCGCGCAAGAACTTGCGCCCGGTCGCCGACAGCATGTCGCAGCCGATCTCGCCCACGTCGACGGGCAGTTGCCCCACGGACTGGCAGGCATCGAGCAGGTACGGGACGCCGGCGGCGCGGGTCAGCCGGCCGATCTCGGCCGCGGGGTTCACCAAGCCGCTCTGGGTGGGCACGTGGGTGACGGCGACGAGCTTGACGTCGTCGTCCAGCCGTCGTTGGAGGTCCGCCACCGACAGTTGGCCGTGTTCGTCGTCCTCGACCACCTCGACACGGGCGCCGGTGCGGCCGGCCGCCTGCAGAAAGGCGATGACATTGCTGGCGTACTCGGCGCGGGAGGTCAGGATGCGGTCGCCGGGCCGGAAACGCATCGCGTAGAAGGCCATGTCCCAGGCCCTTGTGGCGCTTTCGACCACGGCGACCTCGTGCGGCCGGCAGCCGATCAGGCGGGCGATCGACGGGTAGACGGCGTCGATGCGCGCGGCCCGGGCCGCCGCGGCCTCGTAACCACCGAGCCGCGCCTCCAGCCGCAGATGCTCGACGACGGCTTCGAGGACCGGGATCGGGGCGAGTGCCGCACCGGCGTTGTTGAGGTGTACGACGTTCGCGCACCCGGGGGTCTCTCGGCGGGCACGGGCCACGTTCACTGGTTCCGGCACGGCACTCCTTCACGTTCGCCCTGGCGGGCACAGGGCAGACCTGCGACGCTCCTGGGAATCTTCCTCTTCCGGAGCATCCGCCGCACCACCGTCCTGCCGACCGCCCGGGGGGAGGGGCACCACCGCAGGATGAGGCGCCTCCTCGCCGCCTGGGGAACCATGTCCGTCGGCGTCGCGCCCGGCGGCGTCCTCGCCGGGCGCGTGGGCCCAGGAGTCCCCTGGGCCACGGCGGGCCTGCTGCTCCTGGGATGCCTTCCGCTGCTGCGCGGCATGCCGTCGGCGCCGTCGCGACAGGCGGACGACCCTGGCACGGACACGACCCAGGTCGAGTGCGCCGGGGGTCGGCGCGGTTCCAGTCACCGGATACCCGTGGACGAGACCGGTGCCGGTACCGGCCGGGATTGTCAGTGGTGCCTCCTAGCATGGCGGCCATGACGAAGACGCAGGTGGGGGCGGCAGGGCGGCTGCTGCGCGAAATGCTCGGCGCCGGCCGGGACGCGGAGGGCTCGGGCCCGCGCAGTGGTGCCGCGCTACGAGTGGTGGAACGGGCGCGGCCCGCGCGGTCGGTGGCGGCCAAGGTCGCCGCCGCGGGCGGAGTCGACGGCGAGGCCGCCGCCTTTTTCCGGCAGTTGACGGAACGTCACCTCGGCGGGGACGCGGCCCGCTGGTGCCGGCTGCACGACGCGCTGGCCACGCACCCCGGAGCCCTGCCCGAGCTGCTCGCCGCGCCACCGCTGCCGCCGGAGCCGCACGACACGCTCCGTCCGCCCGCACCCCGCAGTGTCCACCGCACGCTCGGCCTCCTCCTTGAGCACACGGAGCCCCGGCATGCCGCGGCCGCGCTCGCCGCCCTGCCCGAGCGGGTGACGACGGAACTGCTCGCCGGCGGGCCCCTGCCGGCACCCACCCTCGTCGCCGCCGTCGTCGAGCACGGCGACATGCGCACCCGGGCAGCCCTGGCCCGCCATCCCCGGCTCGACACCCGGGTCCTGGCCCGGCTCGTCGCGATCGGTGACGCCCAAGTCGCCGCGGCCGTCTACCGCAACCCGCGCACCACCCAGTCCCTGCGCCGCACCATCGCGGAGCGGCTCGACACCGTTCCGCTCGACAACGCGCTGCGCGCCGAGCTGACGGCACCGCACGGTCAGGTCCCGCGCACCTGGCTCACCCCGCTGCTCGGCTCGGGAGACCCACAACTCGTGGTGCCGGCACTGCGGTGGGGAGTACGACAGGTCGCCCAGCGGTACGCCCTGCTGAGAATCTGGGAGCGGACCGGCCCGGACGCCGTACGCGCCCTGCTCGACGACCCCGCCGCGACCGCCTGGCTGAGCCGGGCCACCGTGGAGGAGGTCGCCGAGGCCCTGGCCGCCCCGGACGGCGACGGACCGCGCCGACTGCGCGCACAGGGCGAGCCGTACGAGGACCCCGCCCGGCTGCCCGCGCTGCTCGCCACCGCCCGGGGCACCAGCACCCTGCGCGACCTGCTGTCCGAGCCGTACGCCCATGATCTCGACGCCCTCGCCGCGGCCCATGCCGCGACCCCGTTCATGCCCAAGGCATGCGAGGAGCTGTCCCGCCACGAGGCGGCGAGCGACGCACAGCGCCGGGCGTTCCGGTTGTCCGTCCTCAACGAGCCGTGGCGGGCCGGGGGCCGCCGTGCGGGCAACACCACCCTGCCCGCACGGCGCCTCGCAGAGGAGGAACTCGACGACAGCGCCGCCGGCTGGGCGGAGGGCATGGCGGCGGCGGGGTTCCTCGACCCGGTCGAGCTGATCGGCACCGCGCGCCCCGCCCGCCACGCCCTCGCCGCACTCGTCCGCCTCACCGAACGGGATCTGCTGGGCACGGCGGCGGTCGCCGAACTGCGGGCGTTGACCCAGGCGCATCTGGGGGACCGGGAGGGTGCCTGGGCCGCGCTGGACACGCTGCTGCCCGATCACGCGGGAACGGTCGCGGAACTGATCGCCGAGGCGGGCAAGGCCCCGGACGAGGCGATCGTCGAGCCCCACCCGCCGGCGCTGCCCCGACCACCGGCCGGGTCCCACCCATCGGCCGAGCCCCGACCGCCCGCTCAGGCCGTCCTGTTGTCCCAGTTCGAGCCGATGGTGGATGGCGCCGCCGGGCTTCAACCGCCGGACGGGCCCCAGTCACCGTCCGAGTCCCACCCACCGGCCGAGTCCCGACCCCCCGTCCCGGAACCCTCACCCCGGCGGTCACTCCACCGGCGCGACCGTCAGCACGCCCTGGCCGCGCTCGACCTGCTCTACTCCCTCGCCCCGGACGGTGCGCCCCGGCCCAAGGACCCCGAGGTGCTGCGCGCGCTGGCCGAGTACGAGCCGGCGACCGCGCCCGGCCTCGCCACCCCCCGCTGGTTCGCCCTCGCCTGCGCCTACCACGGCATCCCCCCGTCCGAGGCCGGCTTCGCGTATGGGGCGCCCAGCCTCGCGCAGGTGCGTGCGCGACTCCCCGAGACGTACGGATCCGGTGCGCGGCACATCGAGCACGCCTACGTGCAGGGCGTACTGCCCGCCGACGAGTTGCTCACCCTCCTGCCCGCCCGGCGCCTGCTCCTGCTGCCGCACGACTGGGAGCGGCTCGCGTTCGCCGACGCGTGGCGGGCCGCGCTCGCCCGTCGGCTGCGCGCCGAACTCGGTACCGACCCCGACGCCTGGCTCCGCCTGGCCGCGACCGTCACGGCGTCCGAAGCCGCCTCCGAGGGGCTGACCTGGGCGCAGTTGCTACAGCGAGCGCAGTCCGGTGAGGTACCGGCGGCGAGTGCGGGTACGACCATCGGCAGGGCCGGACCGGCCACCCCCGACGAGGCGATCAGGCTGCTGGAGCGGGGCGACCATCTCTGGGCCTGGCCCGAGGGCACCCTGTTGTGCCTCGCCGACGCCGAGGTGGTCGACGCGGTCCTGCCCCGGCTCGGACCGGCCGGGCCCTGGCTGCTCGCCGCGTACCTGCTGCGCCACGACCGCACACCGATCACCGTCCTCGACCGGCTGCTCGCGGACCGCGACCCCGACGCGCTGCGTATCCTGGCCGCCCAGTCCCGGTGGATGGAGCGCAGCGGCGCGGTGGAGCGCCTCGTCGGCCTGGCCGACCCCGAGGTCGACCTCGCCCTGCTGCGGCACTGGAACCCCCGGCCCCTCGTCCACCGGATCGTGACCCGGTCGCGGCCCGGTGCCCGGCGGCCATCCCTGGGCGCACGAGTGCTCGCCGACTGGCGAGCCGGACACTCCGCGCGGCCGGCCGGCGGACTGATGTGGCTGTGCTCGGCCGAACCCGACCTCGTGGAGGCGCTGCTCGAAACAGAGGGCTCGCGGCTCGGCCTCGGACACCAACTACTCGGCTGCCTCAGGCTGTTGCAGTACGGCGGTGCCGACCGGCTGGCGAGGCTCGCGGCGCGGGACGTGCTGGGGCGCTCCGCCACCACCGTATGCGCGAAGGCCCTCGCGTCCGCCGACCCCGCCGCCGTCCTGCGCGCCCGGCTCGACCGCGAACTGACGCCGGAGAAACTCGTCCGGAAGCTGCGGCGCGCCCGGCACGCCGCACACGCCCGGGCCCTCATCGAGACGCTCCCGCCGGGCGAGCCGGTGGACTGGGCCGCGCTCGAAGCCGCCCACGCCCAGGAACCGCTCCCGTACTGGCAGGACATCGTCCGCCTGGACGGCGTTCCCGAGGACGTACGGCTGCGACACGCGGCGCTGCTGCCGGAGCCGGGCCCCGACGGCCTGTCCGGCAGCGCACGGCTCACCCGGGAGCGCGCCCGGCACGGACTCGGCGACGACTTCCACTGCGCGCCGACCACCCAACTGGACGGGCTGCTCACGGCGGGGCTGCTGGACGGCACGGACCTGATACGCCTCGCGGCCCCGGCCGCGCGGATACTCGCCTACCTGGGCGCCGCCGCCCGCCGCACGGACGCCCCGCCCGAGGCCACCGAGGCCCGCGCCCTCCTCGCGGACCTCGTGCGCTCCCGGCTCGGCACGGACCCGGCGGCTTGGTGCCGGGTCGCCGAGCGGCTGACCGGCCTCGCCCCCGAGTGGGATCCGGCCTCGACGGCGGAGGCGCTGCTCGCCGCCTAGCCAGGCCGGGGCAGCGGGGACGGCCCCGGCCCGCGAGAGCCGGCCGGGGCGCCCGCTGGTCATGCTCCCCGGCCTCGGCGAGCAGCGCCTCCCCTGACCTGGCCGCTGTCCGGAAGGACCCCGAGGGGCACCGTTCATTCAGGATCCGTCGTCACACGTCACGCCCGTGTCAGCGGGCTGTGAGGGTGCCGGCCGGTCACGGGGAGAGTGTCTCGCCCTTGGCCAGCATCGCGACGAACTTCTCGATCCGGCGGGCCCGGGTCTCGGCCTTCTTGGCGTCTTGGATCCGGTACAGGATCGCGTAACGGTTGCGCCGGTCCAGGGTCTCGAAGAACGCGGCGGCGGCCGGCTCGGCGGCCAGCGCGGCGGTCAGGTCGTCCGGCACCGTCGCGGTCCTCGCGCTGTCGTAAGCCGCCTCCCACCGGCCGTCCGCCTTCGCCCGGTCGATCTCGGCCTGCCCGGCGGGACGCATCCGGCCCTGCTCGATCAGCGCCGCGACCTTGTCCCGGTTGACCTTGGACCACTTGCTGTGCGCCCTCCGGGGGGTGAACCGCTGCAGCCACCACTCGTCATCGAACTTGGCCTTCTGGCCGTCGATCCAGCCGTGGCAGAGCGCCACGTCGAGGGCCTGCGCGTAGTCCAGCGCGACGATCCCCGGGCCCTTCTTGCGCAGCTTGAGCCAGATACCGGGGCAGGACGCGTGGTTCTCGGCGAGCCAGGCCTCGAACGCCTCGGCCGAGCCGAATGAGAGGATCTCCAACTCCTGAGTCACCCCGGCAGTGAACCACTCCCGAGTAGCCCGCGACTCGACAACCGTCGGTTTCCGACGGGCGGAACCGCGTGGCGGCCTACAGCGGTTCCGGGCGGGAGCAGGCCCCGTCGCGCCCGGCGCGCGGAACGGCGCGGTGCAGGCGTCGAGCGACCGCCGCCTCCTTCCGGCCGGGCGGCACCACCACGTCCTGCCCGTCAGGACGCCATGCCGTGCAGGGCTTTGACGGTCTTCCAGTTCCGGGTGGTCGCGGCGATGCCGAGCCGGCGCTCGATGAACGCGTTGTTCAGCTTGGTCCGCCCGTAGCCGCCCGGCACGTGCAGGTGGATCTCGTCGCCGAGCAGGGCGAACTCGGCGCTCTCCCCGGCCGGGGTGCGCAGGGCGGCCGCCTGCTCGGGGGTCGGCGTCCCGGCGAGGAAGGTGACGTGCAGCCTGGCCGGGTCGTCCTCGCGGTCCAGGTACGGGTTGGCGGTGACCGTCCGGCCCAGTGACGCGCCGGTGCGCAGCAGCACGCCTGCCGGTACGCCCAGTCCATCGGCGAGGCCCTTCTCGATCCGCTCCCGCACCTCACCGGGCGCGGCCCCCGCCGGGTCGGCGAAGACCACGTTCCCGCTCTGCAGGTAGGTCTGGACCTCGTCGAATCCGAGCGCGCCGAACAGCTCACGGAGATCCTTCATCGCGATCCTGGCGTGCCCGCCGACGTTGATCCCGCGCAGCAGCGCGACGTACTTCCTCATTCCGCCCACCCTCCCACAGGCTCGTGGCACCGACAAGGAAGGACCGATGCCTCCCTGGGCAAGGCGGACTCCGGTCACGCTGCTTGATCGGCGGTACGGGCCTCCGGAGCGCACGCGGCGAGCGTCACCGTGGACGGTCCGGTCGCCCGCGGCACCGGCTTCGACCCCGATGACATCGCGGAGCACCACTGGCAGTCGCCCACGCACCCGAGCCGCTTGCGGGACCGCGACGCCCCGAACGCCGGCCGCTCCTCAGAGCCAGCGGACCTGCTGTGCAAGGTGGTTGAGGAATCCGCCAGGCGTTCCCCGGGGTGGCTCAGGCGGTCGGTGCCGTCTCGGGCACCGTGGGCGCGGCTGTGCCGGTGTGCCGCGGGGTGTCCGTGCGGCGCAGGGCGATCAGGGCCAGCAGGCAGGAGACCAGTGCCGCCGCGCCGCAGATCGTGAAGCCCAGCGCGTACCCGTGGCCGAGCGCCCGCAGGGCCAGCGGCGCGGCACCGCCCGGCGGTGCGGTGGCCGGGACGGAGTTGACGGCCAGCGGGCCGCCTTCCGCCGCGACCTCGGCGGCGGCCGCCTTCACCTGGGGGCTCAGTGCGGAGTGGCGCAGGTCGGAGCTGAACAGCGAGCCCGCGCGGCTCAGGGCGACGGCGCCGATGACCGCCGGGCCCAGGGTGAACCCGAAGTCGCGCAGCAGGCTGGTGGAGGCGCTCGCCATGCCGGCGTAGCGCAGCGGGACCGTGTTCACGGCGGTGGCGGTGATCGAGGAGACGGTCAGCGCGAACCCGGCACCGACCAGTCCCAGGGGCAGCACCAGGGAGGTCAGCGCCCGGTCCCGCACCGGCAGGGTCGCGGCGAGGAAGTCGCCCGCGGCCATCAGCGCCAGGCCCGCGGTGAGGATCCAGCGCCCGCTGACCCGCTCCAGCAGCCGCGAGGTGAGCGGGGCCAGCACCAGGGTCAGACCGTTGAGCAGCAGGAAGGCCACGGAGGTGCGCAGCGGGCTCTGGTGCTGCACGGGGCCCAGCCGGATGCTGGTGGCGTAGGCGGTGCCCAGGAAGCTGAACATGCCGACGACCGCGACGACCGAGGCGACGGCGAACGCCCGGTTGGCGAACAGGTCCAGGCGCAGCAGCGGGGAACGGGCGCGCCGCTCGGCGACGACGAAGAGCACGACGAACACCGCGGCGACCCCGAACGCGACGACGACCGGGGTCGAGCCCCAGCCGTCCGTGGGGCCCTGGATGACCGCGTACAGCAGCGCGAACAGGCCGATACCGACGGTGAGTTGCCCGCCGAGGTCCAGCGAGCGGCCCTCGGGGGCCCGGGAGTCGGAGGCGCCCAGCAGGCTGACCACGGTGCTGGCCACGGCGATCACCACCACCACCACGAACGCCGCACGCCAGGAGCCGTGGCTGCCGGTGACGCCGCCGATGACGGGGGCCACGAACCCGCCGGTGGACAGGGCGGCCGCCCACACGGTGATGGCGCGCGCCCGGTCCCGGTGGCTGTGCGTGCCCGCCGCGATCATGGCGAGCGAGGTCGGGAAGAGCGCCGCCGCACCGAGGCCGGAGATCACCTGCCCCGCCCACAGCGGGTGGACGCCGCCGCTCACGGCGGAGACGGCCTCGCCCACGACGACCAGGACGGAGCCGCCCACCAGCAGCCGCTTGCGTCCGAACAGGTCGCCCAGGACGCCGAAGGTGAGTTCCAGCACGGTCACCGGCAGCAGGAACGCGTCGGAGATCCAGGTCAGTTGGGAGCCGATCGGATGCAGGTCCTGCTGGAAGAGGCCGTTGAGGGTGGCGGGCACGGCGAGGGCGATCTGGGCGAGGCAGACCGCGAGACAGCCGGCGACGAGGGTGCCGAGCGGCAGCCGGCTCGGCGCGGGGCCGACGGGGTGCGCGGAGGAGCGGGGATCAGTCAGCGACATGACGGGTCCAGGGGTGGAGGGCCGGCGGCGGGACGGGGATCGCGGGATCAGGAGTGGTGGCGGCCGACGACGAGGCGCGTGGGCCGGTAGGGGACGAATGCCGCTCCGTCGAGGCCGAGGGCCTGCGCGGCGCGCTGGAGGGCCGCCGGCGTGGTGCCGCCGTCCCAGCGGCCCGTGGCCACCCGGTGCTCCAGGGCGTGCACGCCCGCGACGACCTCGGCCGCGGTGAAGTCGCAGTGGCCCTGGCGGGCGACGTAGGCCTGACGCAGCAAGGCGCCGTCGCCGGCGGCCCGTACCCGGGCGGCGAACGCGTTCTCCTGCTGCACGGGGACCAGTTGGTCCGAGGTGGTGTGCAGGTCCAGCAGCGGCATGGCCAGGCCCTGCCCGGCGGTGGAGGTGCGCTCGAGGCGGCGCACCGCCTGCGGGTCGGCGTGCACCCGGGCGCCGCGGGTCAGGGCGGTGAGGTCGGTGCGCAGGTCCAGTCCCGCCGTCCGGTACAGCGACTCGACCTCGTCGGCGTGCTCGGAGGAGCGCAGCAGGCCGGCGTAGTCCACGCCCGTGTTCCAGGAGGCGTTGCCGCCCGCCGACTGCTCGACGGAGTACCGCGCGGGCACGATGAAGGACAGCACGCCCTGGGCGAACCAGGCGTACTGCTGGGCCTCCTGTTCCTCGGCGTCGCCGGGCGCGGGCGGCTTCTGCCCCGGGGCCCAGTCGGGCAGGTTGAGGTACGCGGCGGCGAGCGCGATCCGCGCCCGGCCCGCCGGCGTGGCCTGGGCCCGCTCCACGGCGGCGGTGAGCCGGGCACCGGTCGCGACGGCGGCGGCCTGGTCGGCGAAGTCCACCAGCCGCAGGTGCTCGTCCGGGGCGAGCAGGGAGGCGATGGTGTACTCGGCGTCCAGCTGGTAGTTCCCCAGGTCGACACCGCCGGCGACCAGGCCGCACAGGCCCAGGGCGCCGTCGATGCGGCCGCCCGCGTCCCGCGCGAGCCGGGCGTTGACCAGGCCGCCCATGGACTGCCCGACGGACAGGGTGCGGGCGGGGCGGCCCACGGCGTCGGCGAACGCCTCCTGGGTGGCGAGCTGGTCGCGTTCGGCGCTCTCCAGCGCCCACCAGGGGCCGTTCGGGTCGTAGGAGGAGCCGGCCAGCGCGTAGCCCTCGGCCAGGAGGGCCCGGCCGGCGGCGGGGGAGGGCGCGTTCTGGGCGGTGGTGGGGCCGTAGCCGTGGCTGAACAGCAGCAGGGTGCCGTTCCAGCGGGCGGGCACGTCGGCGATCCAGCTCGCGCCGTCCGGGAGGCGCCCGTTCAGGTGGCGCGTGGTGGCGGTGGCCGTCGCGGAGTTCTGCGGGGTGTCGCTCCGTGCGGTGGCGGGTGCTGCTGCGGTGACGGCGAGGGCGGCGGCCAGCGCGGCCGCGCCGAGCGCGAACTTCGGCATGTGCGGGCTCATCTCTGTACGGCGGGTGGGGGCTGTACGGCGGATGGGGCTGTGCGGCGGGGGGTGGGGCCGTGACGAGGGGCGTGCGCACGAGGGGCGTGTGAGCGATGCGAGGGAACGACCGCCGAAGGCGCCTCGGTGTGCTGTTCGGCGGGCTGTGCCGGCCGTGCTGGGTCCGCGAGCCGCCGATGGGCAGGCGGACGGCGTGGCGGAAGGGTCCGCGAAGCCCCGGTCCCAGCGGCGGGTGCGCCGAATATAGGGCCGATCGTGGACGGCGGTCAATGAAGTGACGAACGTTTACGTGATCCGGCTCTACGACCGCCCGCGACCGCGCCGGTGTGACGGCCCGCATTCATGGAGAGGCCGTGCCCATGGAGAGGCCCGGCCCATGGAGAGGTCCGGCCCATGGAGAGGCCCGGCCCATGGAGAGGCCGTGCCCGTGGGGCGATCGCGCCCGTGGGGCGGTTGGGCCCCTGGGACGATCGCGCCCGTAGGGCGTCGCACCGCCCCCTGCCCCGCTCGGTCCTGCCCCGCCCTGCTCGGTTCTGCCCCCGCCCTGCTCGGTCCTGCTCCCGCGCCGCTCGGTCCTGCCCCCGCCCTGCTCGGTTCTGCTCCCGCTCAGTCCCGCCCGGCCGTCGGCTCCGCCGGTATGGTGTCCAGCACCGCGTCGGCCAACTGCTTGGCCGGGGCGTCGTACTGGGCGGACAGCGTGCGGAAGACGTGCTCGGCGCGGATGGCGGGCCAGTCCTCGGGAAGGTGCTCCGCGGGCAGACGCGGATCGGAGCGGACGAGCTGCAGCCAGTCGGTGTGCAGCAGGAGCTGCCGGGCCAGGTCGTCCGGGGCGGACGGCAGCGGGTCCGGGCGGTCCCACTGGCCGAGGAAGGCACGGTAGCGCTCGGCGATGCCGGCCGTGTCGAAGGCCCGGTGCAGCAGCTGTGCGGCCTCGGTCGGCTCGGCCGCGTGCCCGCGCAGCACGTTGAGGTGGTCCTCCAGGCCGAGCCCGGCGACGACGGCGGGGACGTCCAGGTGCCCCGGCGCGATCCACAGGCCGTTCTGCAGCGGGCCGAAGCCGGCCCACACCAGGCGTGAGCGCAGGTCGTGGCGCTGGCTGCGCCATGCCTCGGGCAGCGAGAAGCCGACCAGGGTCCAGGTGCCGTCCCAGTCGCGGTTGACGGCGCCCGCGCCCCAGACGCGGTCGTGACCGTCGCGCAGCACCTCGGCGGAGCGCGCGGTGAGCCCGAAGTACATCTTGCGGCCGCGGCGGTGACGGGCCAGCAGGTCGCGCTTGACCATCCGGGTCAGCGTGGAGCGCACCGCGTCCTCGGAGACCCCGACGCGCGCGAACACGTCGATGACGCTGCCCGAATAGACCGCGCTGCCGTGCTCCAGGACGTACAGGCCCAGGAAGCTCAGCATCAGCGTCTGCGGCCGCGCGGACGCCGCGGCCCCTTCCTCCTGGCCCGTCGAGGGCGTGGTCTGTCTCCCGGTCACGCGGCTCAGTGTAGGGCGGCGGGAAAGTTCGGCACACCATTGACGGCCGTAATCGAAACGCCTAACGTCGCCCTCGTCGGCACACCCGCAAGGCAAGGACTGCGCACACATGGATCTCTCGAACAAGGTCGCCGTCGTCACCGGAAGCGGACGCGGCCTCGGATTCGCCTACGCCTCCGCCCTGGCCCGCGCCGGCGCGGCGGTGGTCGTCAACGACGTGGACGCCGAGGCCGCCGCGCACGCGGTCAAGCAGATCACCGCGGCCGGCGGCCGGGCCGTGGCCGAGGTGGGCCCGGTGGGGACCGGCGAGGTCGCCGAGGCGCTGGTGACCCGGGCCGTGGACGCCTTCGGCCGGCTGGACGTCATGGTCACCAACGCCGGCATCCTGCGCGACCGCGTGCTGTGGAAGATGTCCGACGACGACTTCGACGTCGTCGTCCGCGTCCACCTGCGCGGCACCTTCACCTGCGTACGGGCCGCCGCCGTGCGGATGCGCGAACAGGGCGAGGGCGGCCGCATCATCACTGCCTGTTCCCCGGCCGGGCAGCGCGGCAACTTCGGCCAGACCAACTACGCCGCCGCCAAGGCCGGCATCGCCGCGATGACCCGCACCTGGGCCATGGAACTGGCCCGCGCCGGCATCACCGCCAACGCCCTGGTCCCGGTCGCCGCCACCGGCATGACCCGCACCATCCCCGCCTTCGCCCCGTACGTCGAGGCGTGGGAGGAACACGGCGAACCGCTGCCGGACCGGCTGCGCAAGGCCGAGGGCTTCGGCACCCCGGAGGACGTCGCCGGCCTCGTCGTCTACCTCGCCTCCGACGCCGCGGCCTCGGTGACCGGCCAATGCGTCGGCATCGGTGGCGACAAGCTGGCCCTGTGGTCGCACCCGCAGGAGATCGCCACCGCCTACCGGGACGGCGGCTGGAGCGCCGACGACATCGCCGCGGCCTGGCCCGTCTCGGTCGGCCGCGAGCCGCAGACGTACGGCATCCCCGCACCCCAGGCCCCCGGCGCCTGAACCCCCCGCCCTCCCACGGAAGGTGAGCCGAGGAATGACATCCCCCGACCCCGGCCGGCTCGTCGCCATCGACGTCCACACGCACGCCGAGATCTCCAAGGACGGCCACGGCGCGCTCAGCCCCGAGCTGTTCGGCGCCTCCGCGGAGTACTTCAAGGCCCACGGGCACCGCACGCCAACCATCGACGAGATGGCCGCGTACTACCGCGAACGCCGCATGGCCGCGGTGGTCTTCACGGTCGACGCCGAGCACGCCACCGGGCACCCGCGGATCTCCAACGAAGAGATCGCCGAGAGCTGCGCCGCCCACGCCGACGTCCTCATCCCGTTCGCCTCCGTCGACCCCCACAAGGGCCGGGCGGGGGTCCGCGAGGCCCGCCGACTGGTCGAGGAACACGGCGTGCGGGGCTTCAAGTTCCACCCGAGCATCCAGGCCTTCGCCCCCGACGACCGCCTCGCCTACCCGCTGTACGAGGCCATCGAGGAACTCGGCGTGCCCGCGCTGTTCCACACCGGACAGACCGGCATCGGCGCGGGCGTCCCCGGCGGAGGCGGCATCCGCCTGAAGTACTCCGACCCCATGCTGGTGGACGACGTCGCCGTGGACTTCCCCGAGCTGCGGATCATCCTCGCCCACCCGTCCTTCCCCTGGCAGGACGAGGCGCTGGCGGTGGCCACCCACAAACCGTACGTGTACATCGACCTGTCCGGCTGGTCCCCGAAGTACTTCCCGCCGCAACTGGTGCGCTACGCCAACACCCTGCTCAAGGACAAGGTCCTCTTCGGCTCCGACTACCCGGTCATCACCCCCGACCGGTGGCTCGCCGACTTCGAGAAGCTCGACATCAAACCCGAGGTCCGCCCCAAGATCCTGAAGGACAACGCCGCCCGCCTGCTCGGCCTGACCACAGACTGAAACGGAGGCCGCCGTGCGCAACCAAGGCATCGGCTCCTGGCCCGCACGCCGAGCCCGCAAGACCCCCGACCGGATCGCCGTCGTCCACGAGGACCACGAGATCACCTACCGGCACCTGCACGAGCGGGTGCTGCGCCTGGCCCACGCCCTGCGCACCCTGGGCGTGGCACGCGGCGACCGGGTCGCCTACCTGGGTTCCAACCACCCGGCCTTCCTCGAGACCCTGTTCGCCGCCGGCGCCCTCGGCGCGGTCTTCGTGCCGCTCAACACCCGCCTGACCGCCCCAGAACTGGCCTACCACCTCACCGACTCCGGCGCCGCCGTCCTCGTCAACGCCCCCGACCAGGCCGAGGCCGCCGCCCAGGCCGCCGCCGACGCCGGCGTCTCCCACCGCGTCGCCCTCGCGGGGCCCGGCTCCGGCGCCCTCGGCTACGACGACCTGCTCGCCCTCGGCGGCACCGCACCGCTGGACGAGCCGGTGGCCCCCGACGACCCATGCATGATCATGTACACCTCGGGAACCACCGGCCACCCCAAGGGCGCCGTCCTCTCGCACGCCAACATCGTCTGGAACAGCGTCAACGTCCTGGTCGACCTCGACCTGGCCGCCGACGAGGTCACGCTGGTGACCGCCCCGCTGTTCCACACCGCGGCGCTGAACATGACCTGCCTGCCCACCCTGCTCAAGGGCGGCCGGGTCGTCCTGCTCGGCGCCTTCGACCCCGACCGCGTCCTGCGCCTGATCGAGAGCCACCGGGTGACCTGCATGTTCGGCGTGCCCACCATGTACGACGCGCTCGCCGCCCGGCCGCGCTGGCCCGAGGCCGACCTGACCAGCCTGCGCAGCCTCAACTGCGGCGGCGCACCGGTCCCCGAACGCACCATCGCCACCTACCTGGCCCGCGGGCTGGCCTTCGCCCAGGGCTACGGCATGACCGAGGCGTCCCCCGGCGTCCTCTTCCTGGACCGGGAGCAGACCTCCGCCAAGGCGGGCTCGGCGGGGGTGCCGCACTTCTTCACCGACACCCGCGTGGTCCTGCCCGACGGCCGGGACGCCGGGCCGGGGGAGCGCGGGGAGATCCTGGTGTCCGGGCCCCACGTCATGACGGGCTACTGGAACCGGCCCGCCGAGACCGCCGCCGCGGTCACCGACGACGGCTGGCTGCGCACCGGCGATGTCGCCCGCACCGACGAGGACGGCTTCGCCTACATCGTCGACCGGGTCAAGGACATGTTCATCTCCGGCGGAGAGAACGTCTACCCGGCGGAGGTCGAGAACGCCGTCCTCGGCCACCCCGCCGTCGAGGAGTGCGCCGTCATCGGCGTCCCCGACGCGCACTGGGGCGAGGTCGGCCGCGCCGTCGTCGTCCTCAAACCCGGAGCCCGCGCGGAGGAAGCGGACATCCTCGACCACCTGCGCGGCCGTCTGGCCAAGTACAAGATCCCCAAGTCCGTCGTCTTCGCCGAGGCCCTGCCCCGCACCGCCTCCGGCAAACTGGTCAAACCCGCGGTGCGCGCGGCCTACGCCCAGGCCGCCGCCGACGACCGCTCGTCCGCCCCCCGCTGAAACGCGCATACACACCCACGCGCATACACACCCACGCGGGCGCACACCCGCGCCACAAGGACCGGAAGGACCCCCATGCCCACCACCGCGCACGGCCTCGACGAGCTGAAGGCCCTGGCCGGCACCGACCTCGGCCGCACCGACTGGCGGGAGATCACGCAGGACCGGGTGAACACCTTCGCCGACGCCACCGACGACCACCAGTGGATCCACACCGACCCGGAGCGCGCCAAGGCCGGCCCCTTCGGCGGGCCCATCGCGCACGGCTACCTCACCCTGTCCCTGATCATCCCGCTCTTCAACGAGCTGCTGGACATCGACGGCGTCTCCATGAGCGTGAACTACGGCCTGGAGAAGGTCCGTTTCCCCAGCCCGGTGCCCGTCGGCGCCAGGATCCGCCTGCACGGCGTGGTCGACTCCGTGGAGGACGTCAAGGGCGACGGCGTGCAGATGCGGCTCACCTTCACCGTAGAGGCGGAGGGCAACGCCAAGCCCGCGTGCGTCGCCCAGGCCGTCTACCGGCACTACGCCTGAGGCCGCCGGCCGCTTGAGCGGCTCGATGCCGGTCCGTGGCGGCCCGTGATGGCCGACCCGGCTCCGACGTCAACCGGCGGCCGGCGCGGTCCACTTCTGGTTGGCGCCCCCGGTGCAGTCCCACAGCTGGAGCCGCGTGCCGTCGGCCGTGGAGAAGCCGGGGTCATCGAGGCAGCGGCCGGAGGCGGGGTTGCGGTAGCCCCCGTTGTAGGGCTGCCAGACCTGATTGGCGCCGCCGTGGCAGGACCAGATCTGCACCTTCGTGCCGTTGGCCGTGCTCCCGCCGGCCGCGTCGAGGCACTTGCCCAGGGAGCGCAGGGTGCCGTCGGTGTAGGCGGACCAGATCTGGTTGGCGCCGTTGCCGCAGCTCCAGATCTGGACGGCGGTCCCGTCGGCGCTGTCGGCGTCGCTGACGTCCAGGCACTTGCCGGTGATGCCGGACTGCACGCGGGTGGGGGCGGGGGCGGGGTTCTTCAGCCACCCGGCGTTGTCCGCGGCCTGGACGCCGCGGTGGAAGGCGTCGGCCATCTTCTGGTAGCCGGCGTCGTCGGGATGCAGGGAGTCGGCCAGGTCGGCCGTGGTCAGGCCGCTCATGTCCACGTACCCGACGTGCTTGCCCGCGGCCCGCGCGTCGCTGACGATGCGGGAGACGGCCTGGTTGTACGCGCCCCGGAACCGTTCCTCCGAGGCGCTGGTGGACACGACCAGGGAAGCGACGAGGACGGTGGCGTCGGGGACGTCGGCGGTGACCTGACCGACCAGCGACCGCAGCCGGGAGATGGCGGTGTCGGCCTCGGAGGCCCCCTGGAGGTCGTTGGTTCCGATGTGCAGTGTCACGACGTTGGGCCGGTAACGGGTCAGCGAGGCGTCGGCCAGTGCGGCGATCTGGTCGATGCGGTATCCGGAGTGGCCCTCGTTGTCGGGGTCGGACATCGAACCGTTGCGCACCGTGCCCACGAAGTCCAGTGGATGCCCGTCCGCCGCGAGCTTGTTCCACAACGGCCCCCGGTAGCCGTTGCCCGTGCTGCTTCCCACGCCCCAGGTTATGGAGTCGCCCAACGGCATGAGACGCAAAGGCGTGTTCGAGGCGGCGGACGCGGGGGCCACACCGGCCGTCATGACCCCGAGGGCGGCGGCGACGAGCGTGACCAGGGCGAGAATCCAGGACTTTCTCATGCACATGTCCTCTTCTGAGAGTGATGGCTGAGGCGACGGGATCGCTTGCCGTCCATGGACCGAGCGGTAAGTTCGCGATATCGAACGTAGGTTGGCCTGTCGAGCAACGTGGATGATAGGCGGTCGGCAGGGCGCGTCAATCCTCCTCGCATAATTCGCCGGCCGCTCCGAAATATTCGAACGAGGCCCTTTCCCAGGTGCGTTGGCGAAGTCGCAGTTCCACGTCCATGCGCGGTTCGTGTCGGCTGGGTCGGCAAAGCCTGGAGGTCGACGGTGTTGACATGCCCGGAGGTCTCTCTAGTATCCGGGAGGCCCGACTTTCCGAATGTCGTTCGAAATTGCGAACCACTTGGATTCCAAGGAGCCCTTGGTGCTCAGACGATCAGGCGGACGACTGCTCCGCCTCCTTGCGACCGCCGCACTGACGGTCACCGCGTCCCTGACGGCCGCCTCTCACTCCACCGCCTCCGCCGCGCCGGGCAGCCCGGCGCTCACCCCGCCGCTGGGCTGGAACAGCTGGAACAGCTTCGGGTGCGGCATCACCGAGGCCCAGGTCCGCCAGGCCGCCGACGCGATGGTGTCCTCGGGCATGCGGGACGCCGGCTACCGGTATGTGGTGGTCGACGACTGCTGGTTCGACCCACAGCGTGACGCGCGGGGCAACCTGCGGGCGCATCCCACCAAGTTCCCGAGCGGGATGAAGGCACTCGGGGACTACATCCACGGCAAGGGCCTGAAGTTCGGCATCTACCAGGCGCCGAACGAGCGCACCTGCGCGCAGGCGACCGGCGGCTACCCGGGGTCGACCGGCAGCAAGGGCCACGAGGCCCAGGACGCCGCCGCGTTCGCCTCGTGGGGCGTCGACTACCTCAAGTACGACTGGTGTTCCTCCAGCGGTACCCGTGACGAACAGGTCGCGCGGTTCACGCTCATGCGGGACGCGCTGCGCGCCACCGGCCGTCCGATCGTCTACAGCATCAACCCCAACAGCCTGCACGCCATCACCGGCGCCACCTACGACTGGGGTGAGGTCGCCGACCTGTGGCGGACGACCGAGGACCTGCTCGACATCTGGCAGAACGGCAACACCAACAGCTATCCGATGGGCGTCGGCAACGTCCTCGACGTCACCGCGCCGTTGGCGGCCCAGTCCGGCCCGGGACACTTCAACGACCCCGACATGCTGGTCGTCGGCCGTCCCGGCCTGTCGCTGACCGAGTCCCGCTCCCACTTCGCCCTGTGGGCCCTGCTGGGCGCCCCGCTGATGGCCGGCAACGACATCCGCACCATGTCCGCCGACGTGAGCGCCGTCCTGCGCAATCCGCGTCTGCTGGCGGTCAACCAGGACCCGCTGGGCGCGGGAGGACGCAGGGTGCGCGACGACGGTGCCACCGAGGTGTTCGCCAAGCCGCTGTCGGACGGTTCGGTCGCGGTGGGCCTGTTCAACCGGGGATCGGGAGCCGCGACGGTCTCCGCCTCGGCCGCGCAAGTCGGTCTGTCCGGTGGGTCGTTCACCCTCACCGACCTGTGGACCGGCGGTACGTCGAGCACGTCCGGGCAGATCTCGGCGAACGTTCCCGCGCACGGCGTGGCCGTGTACCGGGTGAGCGGTGGCAGCCCGCTGGCCGCCACCACCTCGCGGCTGCGCGGCGGGGCGTCCGGCCGCTGCGCGGACGTGGACAACGCCTCCACCGCCACCGGGGCCACGGTCCTGCTCTGGGACTGCCACACGGCCGCGAACCAGCTGTGGACCACGTGGGCGGGCGGCGAGATCCGGGTCTACGGCGACAAGTGCCTGGACGCCTACGACCGGGGCACCACCAACGGCACCCGCGTCATCACCTGGCCCTGCAACGGCCAGGACAACCAGAGGTGGACCCTCGGCCCGGACGGAACGATCCGCAACGTCCACGCCGGACTGTGCCTCGACACCGACCGCTCGGCCACGGCCAACGGAACCCCGCTGGTCCTGTGGACCTGCGACGGCCGGGCCGCCCAGAAGTGGTCCCGCCCATGAGGGACATCGCGCGGCAGCCGTCCGCCGGCACCCTGAGGAGGCCACGATGACGATCCCGCTCCGGCAGTCGTCCGCCGGCGGCACGAGGCTCGGCCGGGCACTCGCCTGGACCCTGGGTCTGCTGCTGGCGTTCGCCGTCGTCCCCGCCGCGGTCGCGCCCACACCGGCCAGGGCCGACAACCCGATCGTGCAGCACGTCTACACCGCGGACCCGGCCCCGCTGGTCCACGACGGGCGGGTCTACCTCTACACCGGGCACGACGAGGACGGCTCCACGTACTTCACCATGAAGGACTGGCGGGTGTGGTCCTCCGCCGACATGGTCAACTGGACCGACCACGGCTCACCCCTCAGCCTGGCCACCTTCAGCTGGGCGTCCGCCGACGCCTGGGCGGGCCAGGCCGTGCAGCGAGGCGGCCGGTTCTACTGGTACGTGCCGGTGAAGAACCGGGCCACCGGCCGGATGGCCATCGGCGTGGCGGTGTCGGACAGCCCCACCGGCCCGTTCCGGGACGCCCTCGGCCATCCGCTGGTGGAGAACGGCGAGATCGACCCGAGCGTCTTCATCGACGACGACGGCCAGGCCTATCTGTACTGGGGCAACCCGAACCTGTGGTACGTCAAGCTGAACGCCGACATGACCTCCTACTCGGGCAGCCCCACCAGAATCCCGCTCACCACCGCGGGATTCGGCACCCGCACCGGCGACCCCAACCGTCCCACGCTGTACGAGGAGGGACCCTGGGTCCACAAGCGGAACGGCCTGTACTACCTGGTGTTCGCGGCCAAGTGCTGCTCGGAGTTCATCGCCTACTCCACGGCGCCCGGTCCGACCGGACCCTGGACCTACCGCGGGACGGTCATGCCCACACAGGGCGGCAGCTTCACCAACCACCCCGGGATCGTGGACTTCAAGGGCAACTCGTACTTCTTCTACCACAACGGCGCACTGCCGGGCGGCGGCGGCTTCACCCGCTCCGTCGCGGTGGAGCGGTTCACCTACAACGCCGACGGCACGATCCCGGTGATCGGCATGACGAACGCCGGCGCACCGCAGACCGGCACGCTCGACCCGTACGTGCGCCAAGAGGCCGAGACGATCGCCTGGGCATCCGGAATCGAGACCGAACCGGCCAGTGACGGCGGAAGGGATGTCGGCTGGATCGACAACGGCGACTACATCAAGGTCAAGGGCGTGGCCTTCGGGCCGGGCGCTTCCTCCTTCACCGCGCGCGTCGCCTCGGGCAGCGGCGGCGGCACCGTCGAACTGCGGCTGGGCTCCCCGAACGGGACGCTCGTGGGCCGGTGCGGTGTGGCCTCCACCGGCGGCTGGCAGACGTGGACCTCGGTGACCTGCCCGGTCAGCGGCGCCACGGGGACCCAGGACCTCTACCTGCGCTTCACCGGCGGCAGCGGCTACCTGCTCAACGTCGACTGGTGGCGATTCGCCCCTGCCGCGTCCTGACCCGGCACAAGGCACTGCCCGAACAGAAGGGAAGTCGCATGACGACAAGGACGAGATCCCTCTTATGGCCCGGCCTGCTCGCGGTGCTGCTGGTCGTCGGCATGGGCGGCACGGCGCAGGGCCGCGCCGCCGCCGCACCCGCCGGAACCACTGCGGCACCCGTCAGTGCCGCCGCCGCGAGCCCGGGTTGCGGCAAGGCCCCGACCTTGACGAGCGGTACGTACACGATCCAGAGCGGCGGCAAGAACCGGAACTTCATCCTGCGGGTCCCCGACGGCTACGACCGTGACCGCGCCTACCGGCTGGTCTTCGGCTTCCACTGGCTGGGCGGCACCTCCACCGACGTCGCCACCGGCCGCACCGTGGACCCGGGCACCTGGGCGTACTACGGGCTGCAGCGCCTGGCGGACAACAGCGCCGTCTTCGTCGCGCCCCAGGGCCTCGACAACGGCTGGGCCAACACCGGCGGGCAGGACATCACCTTCGTCGACGACATGATCAGGCGGATCGAGGCGGACCTGTGTGTCGACCAGACACAGCGCTTCGCCCTGGGGTTCAGCTACGGTGCCGCCATGTCGTACTCGCTCGCGTGTTCCCGCGCGACGGTGTTCCGCGCGGTCGCGGTCCAGAGCGGCGGGGTGCTCAGCGGCTGCGGCGACGGCACCCGGCCCATCGCCTACTTCGGAGCGCACGGTCTCAGGGACAACGTCCTCGGCATCTCCGGCGGCCGGGCGATGCGGGACAGGTTCGTCAGGAACAACGGCTGCACCGCCCAGAACCCGCCCGAGCCGGCCCAGGGCAGCCTGACCCACCGGGTCACCGCCTACTCGGGCTGCTCGGCCGGCCATCCGGTCGTCTGGGCCGCGTTCGACGAAGGGCACATCGCAGCTCCGCAGGACGGCGCCCCGGGCGACAGCGGCTCCAGGACCTGGCTGCCGCAGGAGATCTGGAAGTTCTTCACGCAGTTCCAGACCACCCCGCCCCCGGGGACGGCGGCCTGCCAGGTCACCAGCACCGTCAACGCGTGGAACACCGGGCTGACCGCGAACCTCACCCTCACCAACACCGGCACGACCGCGATCGACGGCTGGTCCCTCGCCTTCACCCTGCCCGAGGGCCAGACCATCACCTCCGGCTGGAACGCCGACTACTCGCCCGCTTCCGGCCGGGTGACGGCCAGGAACGTCTCCCACAACGCCTCCATCGCTCCCGGCGCGTCGGTCGGCATCGGTTTCCAGGCCACCCACGGCGGCGACACCGCGGGACCGGGCTCCTACGCCCTCAACGGCACCGCCTGCGGGTGACCAAGAGGCCACGGAGCGGCGGCCGGTGAACCCCGGCCGCCGTGACGCCGTCACCCCCGGCCCGCTCTCTTCGGGCCGGGGGTGACCGGAACCGGCCTCGGCCGCTGCGCACCCGTTCCCCTCGTCCTTCCCGGCCGCCACGGACCCTGGTTGTGAGGATGCCGTGGTGACCGAATGGCGACCTGTTGCCTCCTTCCCGCTCTCTCTACCCTCCCGTATCCATGACAACAGGACACCAGGGAACGAGCCGCAGAAGGTTCCTCGCGGGTGCCGGGGGCACGGTGGGCGCCCTCGCCGTACCACCGGTTGCCGCCCGGGCCGCTGCCGCCGCCCCCGCCGGCAAGCACGTAGCCGTCCTCGGCGGCGGCGTCGCCGGGCTCAGCGCCGCCCACGAACTCGCCGAACGCGGCTACACCGTCACCGTCTACGAGTACTACGACGTGCTCGGCGGCAAGGCGCGGTCGATGGACGTACCGGGAACCGGCACGGACGGCCGCAGACCCCTGCCCGGCGAACACGGCTTCCGCTTCTTCCCGGGCTTCTACCGGAACCTGCCGGACACCATGCGCCGCATCCCCTTCCCCGGCAACGCCGGCGGCGTCCACGACAACCTCCGCAACGGCACCGAGGCACTGTTCGCCCGCGGAGCCGGCCGCCCGGACCTGCACTTCCCCCTGCGACGGGTCACCACCCCGCCCGCACCCGGCGACATCACCCCGTCGTGGCTCCGCGACCAGATCCTCTCCGTCCTCGACCTCGGCGGCCGACTGCCCGCGCACGAGGCCGCCTACTTCGCCGGCCGTGTCCTCGTCCACCTCACCAGCTGCGACGCGCGCCGCGAGGACCAGTGGGAGAAGACCCCCTGGTGGCACTTCATCCGTGCCGAGCGGATGAGCGAGGAGTACCGCACGCTCCTCGGCATCGGACAGACCCGCAACCTCGTCGCCACCCGCGCCGAGGTCGCCTCCACCCGCACCGTCGGCCGCGTCATCATCGAGGCGCTGCTGCTGTGGGGCCTGCTGGGCCGCGGCATGGACGGTGACGCGGACATCGACCGGGTGCTCAACGCCCCGACCAGCGAGGCCTGGATCGACCCCTGGACCGTCCACCTGCGCTCTCTGGGCGTCCGGTTCGTCCTCGGCACCGAGGTGCGGGAGGTCCTGTACGACGGTGGGCGCGTCACCGGCGTACGGGTCTCGGCCCGGGACGGCAGCGGCGAACGCACCGTCACCGCCGATCACTACGTCTGCGCCATGCCCGTCGAGCACGCCCGGCGGACCTGGGGTGCCGCGCTGCGCGCGGCCGACCCGCAGCTCGCCCGGTGCGACGCGCTGCGGACGGACTGGATGACCGGTGTGCAGTTCTATCTGCGCACGCCGGCACCCGTCGTCCACGGGCACATCAACTGCCTCGACTCCCCGTGGTCGGTGACCGGGATCGGACAGGCGCAGTTCTGGGACGTACGGGACTTCTCGGCGGACTACGGCGACGGACGCGCCCGCGACTGCCTGTCGGCGATCGTCTCGGAGTGGGACAAGCCGGGCATCCTGTACGGCAAGACGGCCCGCGAGTGCACCCGCGAGGAGGTCGTCGAGGAGTGCTGGGCCCAGCTGAAGGACGCCCTGAACGACTCCGGCAAGACGACCCTCAGGGACACCGACCGGATCGCCTGGTTCATGGACCCGGCCGTCACGGGGCTCGGCGGCCCCGACCCGCAGAACCGGGAGCCGCTCCTGATCCATCCCGCGGGCACGCTGTACAACCGCCCGTCGGCGAAGACGGCCGTGCCGAACTTCTTCCTCGCCGGGGACTACGTCCGCACCGACGTGGACCTGGCGACGATGGAGGGCGCCAACGAGTCGGCGCGCCGGGCCGTGAACGCGCTGCTCGACCAGGACGGCTCCGACGCCGGACGCTGCCGGATCTGGGAGCTGTACCGCCCCCAGGAACTGGAGCCCCTCAAGCGCGTCGACGAGGTGCGCTACCGGCTCGGCCTGCCCAATACCTTCGACCTGGGCTGACCGGGAAGGCCGCCGTGGTCCCGCACGGTGCTGACCACGCCGCCGGGCACCAGCGGACGTTCCGGGGCGGGCGAGTTCGCGGCCGGGACCGGGCAGCCGGGCGGCGCGGGCACCGCCGTATCCACGGTTCGGCCATCTGTCACCCCATCAGGCCGACTATGGGCGACTTCCACCACGGCTGCCCCAAACGCTCGTAGAGTCGGGCCAGTTGACCGGAAGGATGGACGATGTCCCATGATCTGACCGAACTGGCGCGTGTCGCCCGTGCGCTGGAGGAGGCGCACGCCCTGCTGGAGGCCGAACGCGAACGACTGGAACACCAGCACGGTCCGACACCGTACGACGCCATCGCGGGCAGTCCCGCGCAGACACTGCACGGCATCACGGACCTTTCCCGGTCCATGTCCACGGCACTCGAACAACTCGCCCTGGCCGCCGGTTACCTCGCCCTCGGCCTGGAGGAGCGAGGCACCCGGGCGCTCGCTCTGGCGCGGAGGGAACCGCTGTCCTTCCCGTCCGGCGCGGACCGCATGGCACGTCCGCTCGGCGAGGCCACCGTACAGGCGATGGAGCTGATCCGGGACCTCGGTTTCTTCCCCGAGGAGACCGCGATCGCGATCGACGTGGCCCTCGCGGCTCCCCAGGCGACATACCCGCCGGCCGACTGGAGCACGTACCACCGCCAGGAACGCACCTGGTCCGAAGGCGACTGACGCACCGCTTCCGGTGCCCCGGTGCCTCGGGTCAGCGGCGGATGAGGCCGAGGTCGGTGGCGACGGCGACGGCGGCGGTGCGGGAGTCGACGTCGAGTTTGGCGTAGACGCGGGCCAGGTGGGACTTGACCGTGCCCTCGGTCAGGTGGAGACGGTCGCCGACGGCCTGGTTGGACAGGCCGTCGGCGACCAGGGCGAGGACCTCGGTCTCGCGCCGGGTCAGGGCGGTGGCGGGGGCGCGCAGCCGGTGCATCAGCCGGTCGGCGACGGTGGGGGCCAGCGTGGTGCGTCCGGCGGCCGCGGTGCGCACGGCGGCGGCCAGGTCCTCGGGCGGGGCGTCCTTGAGGAGGTAGCCGGTGGCGCCGGCCTCGATGGCGGGCAGCGTGTCGGCGTCGGAGTCGTAGGTGGTGACGATCAGGACCCGGGGGGCGCCGGGCCGGGCCGTGATCCGGGCGGTGGCCTCGGCGCCGCCCATGCCCTTGCCGAATCGCAGGTCCATCAGCACGACGTCGATGTCCCCTTCGGCGGCGCGGCTGACGGCGTCCTCGGCGGTGGCGGCCTCGGCCACGACGACGAGGCCGGGTTCGGTCTCCAGTACGGCGCGCAGTCCGGCCCGTACCACGGGGTGGTCGTCGGCCAGGAGCAGGCGGATGGGCGTGGCGTCGGTCACGGGCGGGCCTCGGGCTGGATCCGGGTGGGCGGGGTGAGGGGCAACCGGGCGGCCAGGGCGGTGCCGTGGCCGGGAGCGGACGTGAGGGTCAGGGTGCCGCCGAGGGCATGGGCGCGGGCGCGCATGGCGGCCAGTCCGAAGCCGCCGGCTTCCGGGTCGGGGGCGGGAAGCCGGCCGGGGTCGAAGCCGCGCCCGTCGTCGACGATGTCGAGGGCGACGTGGTCGCCGAGGCAGCCGAGGGTGACGTCGGCGGTGGTGGCCTCGGCGTGGCGGACGGTGTTGGCGAGGGCGGACTGGGCGATGCGCAGCAGGGCGACCTCCTGGGCGGTGGTGAGCGGGGCGGGGTCGCCGGTGAGGCGGAAGCGTGCGGTGAGCCGGTGCCGGGCGGAAGTGGTGGTGCACAGGCGCTCCAGGGCGCCGGCCAGGGTGGTGCCCTCCAGCGTGGGCGGAGTGAGGGCGGCGACGAAGCGGCGGGCCTCGGCGAGGTTGTCGACGGCGGCCTGCCGTGCCTGGTCGACGTAGCGGGCCGCGTTCTGTGGTGCCTGGGGCAGCGCGCGTTCGGCGGCGCGCAGCAGCAGCTGGATGCTGGACAGGCCCTGGGCGAGGGTGTCGTGGATCTCGCGGGCCAGCCGGTCGCGTTCGGCGAGCACGCCGGCGGTGTGCTGGGCGGCGGCCAGATCGGCGCGGGTCGCGGTGAGTTCCTCGATCAGCCCGCGGCGGTGTTCGCTCTCCCGGTACAGGGCCTCGTATCCCCACACCACGGCGACCGCCACGGCGGCGCCCAGGGCCGGGCCGATGGCCATGGCGGGGCCGAAGGTGTCCTGGTGGGCGGCGAAGCCCGCGACGGCCGCGACGGCGGTGGCGGCCACGGCCGCCAGTCCGGCACGCCGGGGCAGCAGGTGCAGCTGGAGGAAGTACAGCGGGAAGGCCACCCACACGGCGTCGGGGGACAGGGCGAGCAGCAGCAGCCAGCAGGCGCCCACGACGGCCAGCCACAGCACGGCGGCCCGCCGCGAACGGCGTACGCACGGCAGGACGGGCCCGGCCGCGTACGCCAGGCCGCACACGGCCGACGCGGCGACGATCACTCCGGCATGCGGCCGGGCGTCGGTCACGGCGCGGCCGGCGGCAAGGGCGAGCAGGCCGATGACCAGCAGGTGCAGGCACCAGGCGAGGGCCCGGGTGGTCGGGGTCAGGGCGGGAGCAGTGGTGTTCACAGTGCGTCCCAGGTTACGGAGACGGGCGGCCGGAAGCCTCTGTCGAAAGTTGGAACCCGGGTGCCGTCTTCCGGCCCGCGAAGTGCCGTCCTGCGCGGGACGCGCGCCCGGGGGGCCGACGGCGATGGTGGGGTCGTACCGCTCTCACCGCCGGAAAGGACAGGCCAGGGCCGTGTTCGTCGCCTGGAGAGACCTGAAGTTCGCCAAGGGGCGCTTCGCCCTGATGGGAAGTGTCATCGTGCTGATCACCCTGCTGGTCGGGCTGCTGTCCGGGCTGACGGCCGGACTGGGGCGGCAGAACGTATCCGCCATCACGGGACTGCCCGCCGACAAGATCGCCTTCCAGGCCCCCGGCGGCGGACAGGACCTGTCGTACGCCGACTCCACCGTCACCGAACGGCAGTGGCGGCAGTGGGCCGGGGCCCCCGGCGTCGAAAGCGCCGAACCACTGGGCATCACCCTCACCAAGGCCACCGCAGCAGGCAGGAGCACCGGGGTCTCGGCCTTCGGCGTCGAGCCCGGCTCCCGCCTCGCACCGCACGGCGACAAGATCACCGGCAGTACGGTGGTGCTGTCCACCGCGGCCGCCGACGACCTCGGCGTGCGGGCCGGCGACTCCCTGGCCCTGGCGGGCCGGCGACTGGACGTGGCCGCCGTCGAGGGCGACGCGCACTTCAGCCACACCCCGGTGATCTGGACCAGCCTGGAAACCTGGCGGAAGACCGCGCCGCCCACGGGCGACGGCCAAGGGCCGAGCGCCACCGTCATCGCCCTGGACACCACCTCCCAGGCCGACACGGCGGCCGTCGACCGGCGGGCCGGCACCCGAACGGTCTCCACCGGCGACTCACTGTCCGCGATCGGTTCCTACGCCTCCGAAAACGGCTCCCTGCAACTGATGCGCGGCTTCCTGTTCGCCATCTCCGCCCTCGTGATCGGCGCCTTCTTCACCGTCTGGACCATCCAGCGCGGCGGTGACATCGCCGTCCTCAAGGCACTGGGCGCCTCCACCACGGGCCTCCTCAAGGACGCCCTCGGCCAGGCCGTCGTCCTGCTCGCCGGCGGCACCCTGATCGGTACCGGCATCGCCGCCGCCCTCGGCGCCCTGGTGTCCGGCTCCGCCGTGCCGTTCCTCCTCACACCCGCCACCGTCCTGCTCCCGGCCGCCGTGATCATCCTCCTCGGTGTCCTCGGAGCCGCCCTGTCCATCCGCCGCATCACCTCCGTCGACCCGCTGAGCGCCCTGGGGAGCGTCCGATGAGCCTGAACCTGACCGACGTCACTCTCACCTACCCCGACGGCGACACCCGCCTGACCGCACTCGACCACGTCGGCCTCGATGTCCCCAGGGGCACCCTGACCGTCGTGGCCGGCCCTTCCGGCTCCGGCAAGTCCAGCCTCCTCGCCGTCGCCGCCACCCTGATCACCCCCGACAGCGGCACCGTCAGCATCGACGGCCAGACCACCACCGGCTTGACCCGGGGCGAGCTCACCGCACTGCGCCGCCACAAGATCGGCATCGTCTTCCAGCAGCCCAACCTGCTGCCCTCCCTCACCGCCGCCGAGCAGCTCCAGGTCATGGCCCGGATCGCCGGCCGCGAACCCCGCACCGCCCGTACCCGCGCGATGGAACTCCTGGACGCCGTCGGCCTGGCCGGGCACCCCGCGCGGCGGCCCCATCAGCTCTCCGGCGGCCAGCGCCAGCGCGTCAACATCGCCCGCGCGCTGATGAACGACCCCACCGTCCTCCTGGTCGACGAGCCCACCAGCGCCCTCGACCACGAACGAGGCGCCGCCGTCATCGACCTGATCACCCGCCTCACCCACGAGCAGGCCACCGCCACCGTCCTGGTCACCCACGACCGCACCCACCTCACCGCCGCCGACCAGCTCGCCGAAGTCCACGACGGCCGCCTCCGCCTGCGGACGCCGATCCACTGAACCGGCGGACGGCCGGGGAATTGCGTCGTGAAGGCGTTTCCCCACCGGCGTGGCCGCTCCTTCCCCGCGAGCCGGCCAGACGATGCCGCGAGACAGCGCGCACCGCCGATGAAGCAGGCCGTGGACAGCCGGCAAGGTTCGGTCCCGAGCCCGGACGCCCGCGCGGCCTGGACGCGCTCGGGCTGAAGACACAGGGTGAGCCGAGCGGGCCGTCGGGGGCGGCACTGAACGAACGTAGCCGTGCGGCGAGTTGGCCGGTCCGTTGCGGCCCGCTCGGCACCATGTCGAGCATCTCGCCGGCGAACCGGTTCTCGGTCGCCCGGACGGCCTGCTGATGGGCGAGTTCGACGGTCGGGAAGCGCATGGCCTGTTCGATGCCGTCGCGCTGGGGTGGCCCCGATGACCTGTGGTCCACACCGCGCACGCTTTTACCCACCGGGAGGGTGCCGGCCAGGCGCGAGAACCGTTCGGTGGAGGAACGGACATTGTTTTCGACTGGGCAGGCTGATGCAATCGGGGGGGTGACGACGTCTCCGCCGATATCACCTGAAATGCGAAGTCCAGCCCTCTTAGGCCGCTCCATGATCGGCCTTCTGCTCTGTACCGTGAGCGGCTTCATCGGGTTCAATCTGCTGCTCTCGACCGTCCCGGAGTACGCCTCGCAGACCAGCGGCCGTACGGCCGCGGCCGGCATCGTGACCGGCACGCTGATGGCTGCCACGGTCGCCGTGCAGCCGGCCGTTCCCCGCCTGCTGGCCCGCCTCGGCTACCGCACCGCGATGATCACCAGCATGGTCCTGCTCGGCGCCCCGGCGCTGGTACTCGGCGTCTCGGACCAGTTCGCGACGACGGTGATCTGCTCCGTGCTGCGCGGGCTGGGCTTCGGCGTGTTCGTCGTGGCCGGCAGTGCCGCGGTGGCCGAACTGTCGCCGCCCGGACGGCGCAGCCAAGGGGTGGGCTGGTACGGCGTGGCGACGGGCCTCGGCGGCATGGTGGGAACACCGTTCGGCGTATTACTGGCGCACGAGTTCGGTTACGGCCCGCTGTTCGCCGCGGGCGCCGCGGCCCCGGCCGTCGGGGTTCTGGGGGCGCTCGCGGTGACGGCGCCGCGTCCCGCTCCCGTCGTACGCCCCAGGGTTCTGGCCGGAACGACCCGGGCGACGATTCTGCGGCCGCTCCTCCTGCTCACCACGGGGACGATGGCGTCCGGCGCGGTGGTGACGTTCCTCCCGCTGGCCGCGCCGCGGCAACCGGTCTGGTTGACGCCCCTCGCTCTGCTGCTGGTCCAATCGGGGCTGACCGGCAGCCGCTACCTGTCGGGGCGGCTGGGCGACCGTTTCGGTGACCAGCGGTTGCTGCTGCCGGCGACTCTCATGACCGCGGTGGGCGTTCTCGGCGGCATGTTGACCGACACTACCGCCGCGCTCCTGCCACTGATGGCGGTGTTCGGCATGGGGGTCGGCGCGACGCAGAACGCCACGCTGGCCCTGATGCTGCACCGGGCGGGACGCGCGGAGCTCAGCGTCGCCAGCGCGCGATGGAACCTTGCCTTCGACGTCGGACTCGGCCTCGGCGGCTTCTGCATCGGCCTGATCGCCCAGTACACGAGTCATGCCACCGGCTTCGCCGTGGTGTCCGCGGCGCTCGTACTGGCGAGTGCCCTCGCCGTGGCGGAGACGAAGGGGAGAGTTCGGGCTCGCTGAGTGAGCGCGTGGGACGACCGGTCGAGGCCGCCCCACGCTTGCGCCATTGACCGGGAAGGTTCGCCGGGGAGCGGACAGGCGGAACTGCGTGCGGACGCCACTGCTGACGGATAGCGTCATGCTCACGGTGAAGGGGGGCATGGCAGAACATGCGATGCCACCCCGTGTGGTAGCCGCGGAGCATGCCGCTGGCGAGGCGGGATTCAACAAGAGTTGCGTCCTGGAAGTCGGCAGGCTGCTCGGTCTGGCCGCGGCCGCGAAGCCCCACGGGGTCATCGCGGAGAGCGGCACCGGTTCCGGAGTGGGCACTGCCTGGCTGCACAGTGGCCTCGGCGCCGGTGCCCACCTGGTCACCGTGGAGCGTGACGAGGCGCTGGCCCGTCGAGCGGCCGGCGTCTTCGCGGACGACGACCGTGTCGGTGTTCTCACCGGGGACTGGCGGCTGCTTGAGCGGCACGCCCCGTTCGATGTCTTCTTCTGCGACGGCGGAGGCAAGCGTGACGATCCCGAGGGGGTCGTCGAGTTGCTCGCTCCCGGTGGCCTTCTCATCCTGGACGACTTCACCCCCTCGCCCCATTGGCCACCTCGTTTCGGCGGCGAAGTGGACGAACTCCGCCTGTTCTACCTCACGCATCCAGTCCTGAACGCCACCGAAGTACTGACAACGCCGACCAGTTCAGCGGTTGTCGCGTCACGACGCCTCTCGCCAGGAAGGTCGTAAGGGGGGATGTTGGCGGCGGGGCTGCGGGCCGAGGGACTCGTCGGCCGGTCAGTTCGGATGCCGAGTCGGAGGACTTGCACCGAGCGAGGGGCGTCGTCCGGCGCCCGCCGACCGGTTCCAGGAGGATTGGTGTGCGCATCGGCCGTCAAGTCGCCGAACGGAGCTCGTCCAGTTCGTCGCTGATCGCCTCACGCAGCACGTCATGCTGCGGACCGAGCCTGAACCGCGGGTCAACCCACCGTTCAGGCGGATAGAGCCACACTGGCCTGCCCACCACATCGGCCGGTTCCCACTCGTACCGCGGCCAGACATGCGCGTGCAAGAACGGGTCCGTGTTCCCCAAGATCTCCAGATTGACCCGGCGGAAAGCCGGATCGAGCCGCCGGCAGGCACGCTCGACCGCTTCACCGAGCCGGTCCATGTCGGACAGGAACGACAGCCGCTTCGCTCTCGGCAGGTCCGACAGCCGCTGTACATCCGGCTGATCCACGAGCAGGACCGAGTAGCCGGGCAGGAACTGCACGTCCCCGATCACCGCGAACCCCGACGTCAGTCGTCGCAGCACGGTCGGGTTCGCGCCGCTCAGCGCAGCCCTGATCCGGTCCGTCCGCCAGTCACCAGTCATGGCCGGAACCTACACTGCGAGCACCTGCCCCGGAGTTCCCCGCAGGACTGCCGAGGCAGCAGGACGCCCTGATGCCCGATGCCCCCGCCGGGAACCGGTCCGAGGAACACCTGCCCACGCGCGCCGACGCCGCCACCACTTGGGAGGGGCCGCCGGAGCGGCACTCGACCGGTCACGGATGGGTGGAGGCGTGCGGCCAGGCGCGTGGGTGCACCGCGCGCACATGAACGATGAGGTATGCCCGATCCACCTCGTCCTGCGGGCGAAGCCGGAGGCATCGCCCGCAGCTGCCAGAAGGACACCATCGCGTCGTGACGTGGGTCACCTGAACGTACGCACCCCCGCGCCGAAGCCGTGCTTCCGCGCCGGAGTGCCGGCGTTCCGGGAGGATCACCCCCTCGCCCCCAAAGCAGTGCTTTGAGAGTCTCAAAGTACAAGTGTTAACGTGTTCGATGTGAAGACATCCGTGCGCCACCGTGAAGCCATGAGCCCCCTACTCGTGGCGCGCCTGCATGTCGACCTGTGCCGCTGTATGTCCGCGGTCTGTTGTTGCGCCGTGTGACCGGCATCAAGCAGCAGCGGCGCCGCCCCCAGCGCGGGTGCGCCGTACTTGTTTCGTCCTTCCGTATTCCCCGATACGCCCTCACTGGAGTGTGTCCGTGTCCGCGTCCGCGAGCACCGAAACCCCCGTCAAGCCCGCCCGGCGCATACCCGCGGTCCCCTTCTGGGCCCAGATCGTCGCCGGTCTCGTCCTCGGCGTCGTCCTCGGCTGGATCACCCGCAGCCATGACGTGCAGTGGCTGTACACCACGCTCGACAAGATCGGCCACATCTTCGTCCAGCTGCTGAAGCTGGCCGTCGCCCCGCTGGTCTTCTTCGCGATCCTGGTGTCCATCACCAACCTGCGCAAGGTGAACAACGCCGCCCGGCTGGCCTCCCGCACCCTGCTCTGGTTCATGATCACATCGCTGATCGCGGTCGCCATCGGCCTCGTCATCGGCCTGATCACCAACCCGGGCGCGGGCACCGGCCTCACCCCGAAGGACGGCGAGAAGCCCAAGCACGCCGGTTCCTGGCTGGACTTCCTCACCGGCATCATCCCGACGGACGTCATCACGCCCTTCACCGAGCTGAACGTCCTGCAGATCGTCTTCATGGCCGCCGTCGCCGGCATCGCCGCCCTGAAGCTCGGTGACAAGGCGCAGCCGATCCTCACCCTCAGCGAGTCGGTCCTGGAACTGCTGCAGAAGGCCCTGTGGTGGGTCATCCGCCTCGCCCCGCTCGGCACCGTCGGCCTCATCGGCTACGCCATCGCCGACTACGGCTGGGACCTCATCGGCAAGTACGCCACCTTCACCGCCGACGTCTACATCGGCTGCGCCCTGGTCCTCTTCGGTGTCTACCCGCTGCTGCTGGCGACCGTGGCCAAGGTCAACCCGGTCCAGTTCTTCAAGGGCGCCTGGCCCGCCATCCAGCTGGCCTTCGTCTCCCGCTCGTCCGTCGGCACCATGCCGGTCACGGTCAAGGTCACCGAGCGCCTCGGCGTGCCGAAGGAGTACACCTCCTTCGCCGTCCCGTTCGGCGCCACGACGAAGATGGACGGCTGCGCCGCGATCTACCCGGCCCTCGCCGCGATCTTCATCGCCCAGATCTTCGACGTGCAGCTGAGCATCGGCGACTACCTGCTGATCGCCTTCGTCTCCGTGGTCGGCTCCGCGGCCACCGCCGGTCTGACCGGTGCCACGGTCATGCTGACGCTCACCCTGTCCACGCTGGGCCTGCCGCTGGAGGGCGTGGGCCTGCTGATGGCGATCGACCCGGTACTGGACATGATGCGCACGGCCACCAACGTCGCCGGCCAGGCACTGGTCCCGGTCGTCGTCGCCGCCCGCGAGAAGATCCTCGACGTCGACGCGTACAACTCCGCCTCGGCGTCTCCGGTGGACGACGACTACGGCGTGCGCGACGCCGAGCAGAAGGTGACCCTGCCGGTCACCGCCTGACGCTCCCTCCCACGATGGCGCCCCCGTCGGCCGGCAGGCCGGCGGGGGCGCTTCGTGCGTGCGGCCACCGGCTGCGGCTTCGGACCAACCGGCTGGTGAGGACTTGTTCACGGCAGTGACGTCCTCGGCCGCGCAGACCCCCGGCAAATCGACTGCTTCCGCGCGTGGGCGCGACGGCGGTCGAACGACCGGTCCACCAGTGCCCCGAGAATCCGCGGCTGGTCATACTGGCTCGACATGTTCAGACAGGATGGCGGGGAAACGCGGGGCGAGGGGGCGATGGTGTTCGGTAGACGCATGCGTATGTGGGCGGGCGCCTTGGGCGTGGCCTGCGTGATGCTCATGGGCCCCAGCGCACCGACCGGTGCCCTCTTCGCCCGGCCACTGCCCGCCGGAGCCGTCAAGGGCGTCGTACCGAACCGGGTCATGACGTGGAACCTCTGCAACCCGTGCGACAGGAGCAACCTCGACCGGGCACGGGAGATCGCCACCTACGCGCCCCAGGTCATCGGCGTGCAGGAAGCCTGCGTGCGGGACGTGGAGCGGATACGGATCCATCTGAGGAGGTTCTACGGGCTGGTCTACCACGTCGAGTACGGGACGGTTCTCCAGGACTGGGGCCGCTGCGGGGGAGTGCCGTGGAATCCCGGGGGCTACGGCCAGGCGGTCCTCTCGGCGGCGCCGATGACGGACCCCGTCAGCGTGGAATATCCCGACGGCGGTTCCGAGGACCGTGGGTACATGGCGGTCACCACCACGGTGGACGGCCGGTCCGTCCGCGTCTTCAACACACACCTCGCCCAACGACGCCAGGAAGCGGTCCGGGCAGGCCAGACCAAAGTGCTCGCCGCAGCCGTCTCCCGCCACGACCGCGTGATCGTCCTCGGCGACTTCAACGCCGTGCCGGACGCCCCCGAACTCGCCCCCATGTGGGAACTGGCCACGGACGCGGACCCCCGGTGCCGTCCCACGTACACCGTCGGTTGCACCCCGACCACCGACTGGCAGAGCAAGTTCGATTACGTGTTCCTACGGGGCATCACACCGCTCGGCCACCGCGTGCACCCCACCCCGTACTCGGACCACGACCTGCTGCACACCGACCTGGACACCGACCAGGAAAGCCACGGCACTTGAGGCCGATCAGTGATCGAACGCCCCACGTCCCGTCGGATCAGTCCCGCCACGTCGGACAGGTGATGCAAGATCTGGCAGCACACCATCAGTCATCGCGCGCCGCCGCTCCGCTTCCCGTAGCGGACATCACCTACGACCCCGGGCAACGCCACCGCCCCCGGCACCGTCCCCTGTTCGGCACCGGAGGCGGCCGTGGCGTGCGCCGCATGGCTGCGGAACGCTCGTGTTCGCCCTGGTGAAATACGAGTTGGTTCCCGTCGGGTGCGCTGCCGATGCCCGGGTAAGGCATCCTGCGCTCCCGCAGGAACCGGCTGCCGGGACATCGCCCGGCAGCCGGTGGACCACTCGCCTTGGTACACCCCGCGGCTCACCGGCCCCCCGCCGTCGGCGAGTGCGGCCGTTGCCCGAGTGCCACGCGCCTGGACAGCCTCCGCCCAGCCGGCCCGCGGCCCCGGCCGGCCGGTCTCAGGACCACTTCTCCGCACGGACGAAAGAGCCCTGGCGGCCGTCGAGGCGCACCTTGAGCCAGTGACGGGTGTTGCTGACCTTCCCCTTGGCGATGATGTGCCCGTCGGCGTTGCACCGCTTGTAGCCGCTGCTCGCGATCTGCTTCCAGTGGCCGCCCTTCTTCTCGAAGAGGCGCACCCGCATGGAGGCGCGGGAGTTGTAGCACCGCAGCACGGCACGGGTCGTCTTGCTCGGCGAGCGGTACTTCCCCGACGTCCACTTGCCGCTGCGCTGCGCGGGGACCCAGGTGTTGCCCCAGATCGTGTGCCATCCGGCCCGAGCCGAGACCTCCTTGACGGAGGAGGCCGGCGCGGTGTCCGCCACGGCCGTGCCGGAGGCGAGCGCCAGGCCGGAGCCGAGCGTCAGGGTGGCTGTCGAGAGTGCGAGGGTCTTGCGGAATTCCATGGTCGTGGTTCCTTCCCCGATGAGTGGGACGACGTGCGTCCGGTTCCGCGGATGCTCCTGTGGATCTCCGGACAGGCGGCGGCTCCGGGTGTCCCGCCCCGTCCGCCGTGCTTGCTCCCACAGGTTCGCCGCCCGGTCCGCACGGCCGCCATCGGCATCGGCCCTCATGGGACACCATGGGACGCCTGCCGCCCTGACCTGCTGGGACGCCGGACGGGACGGGGAGCCGGTGGGACGCCGCGCCGACCGTGGAACATGGCCGAAACCACCGGCGTCAGGGCCTGGCCCGGGCGAGCGCCACTCGGTATATCAAGCGAGGGGCGGCCGGGCCGGGGGGCCTTGCCGGAGCCCGATGCCTACGGGGGTGTCACATGGCGCGTTGGAAAGAACTACCGGACATGCACGACCAGCGGGTCCGGCAGCTTTTCGTGCAGTTGCGCAGACTGAAAGACCGCAGCGGCATGAGCCTGACGTCGCTCGCGGCCAAGACCGGCTACAGCCGCTCGTCCTGGGAGCGTTACCTCAACGGCAAGGCCCTGCCGCCACGCCGAGCCGTGGAGGACCTCGCGCGGGCCACCGGGGCCGACGTGGCTCGGCTGCTGGCCCTGCACGAAGTGGCCGAAGAGGTGTGGCAGCAACGCGCCCCGGCGCCGGCCGGCCCCGGCCAGGAGGAGGCGGCGGCCGACGGCCGGGCCGGCGAGCCGGACCGGCGGCCGGACGACCCTGAGCGGGGAGCGACGGCGACGGCTGCCGAACGGCCAGGCGTACGCAGACCGGTCGTCCTCGTCGCCGTCGTCCTCGCCGCGCTCTTCGGGACGGGCATCGGCATCCTGATCGGCCTGCCCCTGGGCGGCGGCGGAGACGCCGGCCCGCCTACGGCGCAGGGCACGCCCAGCGCACGGCCGAGCGGCAGCACCACCGCGAGCGCGGGGCCGGGCCGGTACGTCTTCAGACCGGGCCGGACCTACCCGTGCAAGGTTCGCCGGGCCGGCGCGGCCGGCGGGCTGAGCGCCGGATACAGCACGACACGCACCGCCGTCCTCGCCGGTCCCGGCTGGGACGTGGTGGAGGCCCAATGCCTGCTGCGCCACCGCGAGATGGACCCCGGTGTCGTCGACGGTGTCTACGGTCAGCAGACCATCGCCGCTGTGATGCGTCTGCAGAAACAGGCCGGACTGCCGGCGGACGGCGTGGTGGGCCCGCACACGTGGCAGGTGCTGCGCGGATGACAGGCGGGCCTGGCACCGGAGTGCCAGGTTCCGACCGGACGATTCCGCGGCGTGAGAGCGCGCGGGCCCGAACCCGGCGCGGTGCCTGGTCCGGGCCTGAGTCGGGCGGCGTCGGCGGCGCGTACCCCGTACAGGAGGCACGCGCCCGCCTTCTCACCTCTTTCTCCGTGTCTCTCCTAGTCAGTGCTCACGGCTTCGATGACGGACAGCACGGTTGATGTCGGCACGATGCGTCGCAGGTGCAGTCCTGCTTCCTTGAGGAGCTGGACGAAGTCCTCTTCGGTGCGTTCGCGTCCCACCAGGGAACTCATCATCATCAGGTCGAGGGTCTTGGACTGGTGGGGCTGATTGCCGGGTGGTACGACGGCGTCGATGACGAGGATGCGGCCGCCGGGTGCCATGGCCTGCCGGCAGTTGCGCAGGATGAGGGCGGACTGTTCGTCGTTCCAGTCGTGGAGGATGCGCTTGATGAGGTAGATGTCCCCGGGCGGGACCGAGGAGAAGAAGTCGCCCTCGACCGTGGACCATCGGCCGGTGATGTCGTCGTGGTCGCGCAGCCGGTGGTCGGCGAGGACGTGTGCCTGGTCGTGGAGGATTCCGTGCAGGCCGGGCTGTCGGCGGAGGACTTCGAGAAGCAGACCGCCGTGGCCGCCGCCGACGTCGACGACGGTGCCGGCGGGCGGAAAGTCGTAGGCCTCGGCGATGGGTTCGTTCTCGTGGTCCGACATGGCGGCCATGCCGTCGTGGAAGACGGCGGCGGTTTCCGCGTCGCGTGCGAAGTAGTCGAAGAACGTCGTTTCGAAGATGCCGGTGAAGGCGGAGCCGCCCTCGGTCAGGCAGCGGTGCATCTCCCCGGCGGGGCGCCACATGGTCGCGTCGGTGAGCATGAGGATCGCGGCGCGGGCGGAATGAGGGGCGGTCGAGCGCAGCGCCTGACCGGTGGTGGTCAGCCGGAAACGTCCCGTGGTCGTTTCCTCGACCACGCCGCGAGTGGCGAGCAGCCGCAGGACCCGCCCGAGATTGCGGGGGTCGGTGCCCGTCGCCTCGGCGAGCCGCTCGACGCTCTCGTCGCCGTCCGTCATGTGGTCGGCCACCCGCACGGCGGCGGCAGCGCGCAGCGCCGCTGGAAACAGGAAGCCCAGGCTTTCGTCGATCAGGCGGGCGGCGGATTGCCGTTCCGTGTTCATTGCTGCGTCACCTCTTCTGGGCGGGCCCCGGTTCCCCGCGGCGGCGGGGCCACGGGTCGGGGGCGGGAAGGCGGGGATCCAGGATGGCGGGGGACGGCGGTTGCCGACGCGCGTTCAACGGCTGCGGTGACCGGTGTTGACGATGAGTGGGTCCGGTGGGGCTGCTGGTCCCAGTGCATCCCTTCGGGAACGGTGCGGACAGAGGGCTTCCGGCCGTCTTCACCCGGACGTGGGCAGACTGTCGGGTCATGAACGGCCTCAGGGGGCGTTGAGCACGTAGTACGGGCGCCGCCCCACCCGGCATTCCCAAGTCCCGCGGCAACACAGCCTTTTCAGCCCGTCGCCGACGCGGACGCGCGGGGCGGAAAAAGGAGAGGCGGATCACCGTCGGGACGGTTACGATGTCCGCGATGATGAACTTCTCCTCGTACGGATTGGGGGAATCGTCCACGCAAGGTGATGGCTGATGGCACATCACTTCGCGAACGACTTCCCGTCCCGCCTGTCGATGTGGCAACGCGTGCGTCAGTACGCCGTGCCACCGTCCATGATCGAGACCGCGGCCGCACGGCGTGCTGCCGGTGACTGGGCGGGGGCCTGCGCCGCTGCCCGGATCGACATCGATCTCGATCTGCGCGCCGTGCGCGACCGCCACGGCACCGACCTCGTCCACCTCCTCCGAGCGGATCTGCGGCGGCTCTCGCCGGACCTGCTCCGCTGGCACATGCCCCGGATCGCCCCCGACGGGCGGCTCAGACCCGGCCTCACCCTGTCGCTGGCCCGTTACGGGGCGGCCGGCGCCCCGCCGCTGGAACTGGTGGTGCGCACCCCGCCGGCCTGGGCTGACGCCGGGCAGCGGATGTCCCTGGCCCTGTGGGAGGGGCCGGCGCACGGAGTACCACGGCACCACCCGCATCCGCATCCCGACCGGCGTTTCCGGCTCGACCTGCACCGGCACCTCTGGGACGCCGGACGGAGCGGGGAACTGGCGCGGCGGTGCGGGGCATACGGAGCGGCCTCCACGGCGCCCCCGGTCCTGCCCTTCCCGCCCGGTGAGCGCGGCCGGTCCGACCCGCTCCCTGTGCCCGGCGCCCCCTGGGCGGTGGGGCGTTGGGCCGCCGAGGCGGAACTGCTGTTGCGGTCCGAAGGGCGTCCGCGCGGGGCGTTCACCGTACGACTCGACGCCCGCCGCCGCGCCGTCCTCGAACTCGTCGCCCCGGACGACAGCCATGCCCCGGTGTGCCGACCGCTGCGGGAGACGTTGCCTCCGCGGGAGGCCGCGGCGCTCCCGCTGCTGCCGGAGGCGGCGGCCCGGGTCCTGCCGGACCTGGAGCTGCTGCGGGCCGGGCTGATCGCGCCCGAGCGGCTGCATCCGCTCGTCGCCGCGGCACTGCCGGTGTCCGCTCGCGCGGCGGTGGCCGGCCCGGCCGCCGAGCCCGCTGATCCGCACCGGGTGGCATGCCGGGGCGAGGTCCACCGGATCGCGCTGCGGGGCGGAGTGCTGACGGCGGTCGACCACGACCCGGCCGAACTGCGCCGGGAGGAACTGCTGGTGGCGCTCGGCGGCCCCGCACTGCCCTGCCTGCGAGCGATCGACGCGGTGCACCGCAGCCCGCAAGCACTGCCCGCGGTCCGGGAGCGGCTCCGCCACGGTGACGTCGCCGGGGCGCTGGCCGTGGTCGAGGGTCTGCTCGGTCCCGCCGCGGTCCTGCGCGACGGGCCGCTCCGGGAGGAACTGGAGTCGGCCGCGGAGCGCCGTGTCGACCACGGGCTCTTCCGCTCGGGACTGGTCGCCGTCCACCCCGCCGCCGCGGCAGCGGACGGCGGGACCACTGCGGGCGGCGGCCACGCGGAGTCGGACCACCGTCCCCGGCTCGACCGCCGCACGCCTCACGAACTGCGCCGCAAGCGCGCGGGCCGGGGCCGTCCCCGCACCGGCCTGACCCACTGACCACCGCGCACCGACAGAAGTCCCCCACGCCTACGGCACGTTCGGTGCCGTACGCCTTCCACGACCTCCGGAACGGGCTCCGCCGTTCCCTCATTTCACCCAGGTGATGCCCATGACCCGCAGCACCCTGCTGTCCGCGCCCGCCCCCGCTGCCGCCGCCGCGTCCGGAACCGGCGCCCAGCTCGCCCTCGCCGACGACCTCCTCGCCCTCCTGCGGACGACCACCACCGAGCCGCGCCCCGACGAACAACTCGACGCGCTCGCCCTGGCCGTCGCCGCCGACCTGCCCGTGCTGCTCTGGGGCGAGCCGGGCATCGGCAAGACCGCGGCTCTGACCCAGCTCGCCGCCTCCCTCGACCTGCCGCTGACGACCGTGATCGCCAGCGTCCACGAGCCGTCCGACTTCTCCGGGCTGCCCGTCATAGACGACGACCCGGCGGTGCGAGGGGTGCCGATGGCACCGCCGCGGTGGGCGGTGGAACTGGTACGGGCCGGGCGGGGGCTGCTCTTCCTGGACGAGTTGTCCACCGCCACTCCGGCCGTCCAGGCCGCCCTGCTTCGAGTGGTCCTGGAACGCAGGGTCGGGGAACTGCGACTGCCGCCCGGCGTGCGGATCGTGGCCGCAGCCAATCCCCGGGCGTCGGCCGCGGACGGATGGGAACTGAGCCCGCCGCTGGCCAACCGGTTCGTCCACCTCCACTGGGTGCACGACCGGGACGTGGTGGTGCGCGGGCTGGGCGGGGTCTGGCCCCGCGCGGAGCTGCCACGGCTGGCGCCCGAGCGGCTGCCGGAAGCGGTGGCCTTCGCACGGCGCGCGGTCTGCGGCTTTCTCGAGGTCAGGCCGACGCTGATCCACCGGCTGCCGAGCACCGAGACGCGGCGCGGGGGCGCCTGGCCCTCGCCCCGCAGCTGGGAGGCCGCGCTGACCCTGCTGGCCTTCGGTACGGCGGCCTCCGCCTCCCGCGAGGTGATGGCGCTGCTGGTGCGCGGTGCGGTGGGAGACGGCCCCGGGCTGGAACTCCTCGCCCACCTGGACCGCATGGACCTCCCGGATCCGGAGACACTGCTCGCCGATCCGTCCTCCGCCGCACTCCCCGAGCGGGGTGATCTGCGCCAGGCGGCACTGGAGGCAGTGGTCGCCGCCGTCGGGGCACGTCCGGAGCGGCAGCGGTGGGAGGCGGCCTGGGCGGTGCTCGTCCGCGCCATGGAGACCGGCGCTCCCGACCTGCTCGTCGCCCCGGCCAGGACGCTGGCCGCCCTGCGCCGTGACGACTGGGAGGTGCCGCAGGCGGTCGAGCGGCTGGCCGCAGTGGTCGGCCTCGCCCGGCGCGCGGACCGGTCGGTGGCGCGGGCCACGGCGGCCGACGCCGGACAGACGACGGGGGCGCGCCGGTGACGGGGGCCACGGGAGACTCCGTGCCCGCGCGCCCGCTGTCCCGCCCGGTGCCACGCCCCATGTCCCCGCCCCCGGCGCCGCGCCCGGTGCGGGCCGCACCGGAGGAGGCGTCGGCCGCACCCGGCGGACCGGCGGGCTCCCCAAGGCCGGACGGCCGGCCCGGGCTCCCGCTGGACATGGAGAAGCTGCTGGCCGCGAGGCTGCACGCGGTGAAGGTCCGTCCCTATCTGGCCGACGCGCTCTTCGCGCTGCACATCGTGGCGGACCGCTCGGTCCCGACGATGGCGGTGGACGCGTACTGGCGCTGTTACGTCTCGCCCGGCTTCGTGGCGCGCACCCCGGTGGAGGAACTGGCGGGCGTCTGGGTGCACGAGGTCTCCCATCTGCTGCGCGACCACCACGAGCGGAGCGAGCGGTACGCACGGGAGCATGATCGGCACGGGCCGGGCGAGCGGCTGCGACAGAACATCGCCGCGGACTTCGAGATCAACGACGACATCTACGGCGACGGCCTGCCCCGGCCCACCGGAGCGGTGCTGCCGTCGCTGCTGCGGCTGCCCTCCGGGATGCTGATGGAGGAGTACCTGCGGACGGCGTCGATGTCCTCGCTCGCCGCGGACCTGGCCTGGCTGGACTGTGGCAGCGGCGCCGACGGCCGACAGCGGCCGTGGGAGCTGGGGCCTGCCGGCGCCCACGGGCTGACCAGGCAGCAGCGTGACGCGGTCCGCTTCCGGGTGGCCGAGGGAATCAAGGGCGAGCCGGGCAACACGCCGGACGGCTGGCGCCGATGGGCCGACGAGGTGTTCCATCCGCCGCAGCCGTGGCGGCAGTTGCTCGGGGCGGCGGTTCGCTCGGCGGCGAGCGCGCCCGGGGCGGGCGAGAACCACACCTATCGGCGTCCGTCCCGGCGCTCCGCGTCCGTCCCCGGCGTGGTGCTGCCGAGCCTGCGTCGTACGCCGCCCCGGGTCTGCGTCGTCATCGACACCTCCGGGTCGGTGAGCGACGCCGAACTGGGCAGCGCGCTGCTGGAAGTGGCGGCGATCTCGCGGGCCGTGGGAGGGCGACGCGACCTGGTTTCGGTGATCTCCTGCGACGCGGCGGCCGGGATCGCCGTGCCCCTCTGCCGTGCCGAGAACATCGAACTGATCGGAGGCGGGGGCACCGACCTGCGCTCCGGCTTCGTCCGGGCGCTCGGCTCCCGGCCGCGCCCGGACGTGATCGTCGCCCTGACGGACGGCCAGACACCCTGGCCCTCGGAGGAGCCGGCCTGCCGGACCGTCGTCGGCCTGTTCCCCCGTCCCGCCCACGCCGTCGACGAGACGGACCCCGATTACGTCCCGGACACCCCGCCGCCCTGGGCCCGGGTCGTCTCCATAGGCTGTGGTCGCCTCCCGGACGTCCGACTCGTCGGCGGGCGTGATCGTGTCCAAGGGGCCGCCTTGACGGGTGACTGATGTGGAGTACGACAACCCGTCACCACCCGCGGCGCCCGGCGGCTCAGGCTCCCGGTCGGGCCGTGGCCGGGCTCTCCCGCCGTCCGTCTCCCGGTCCTGCCACCACCCCCGCAGCCGGCGGTCGTGGTTGGCGACGGGTGATGGCGGCGGGGCCCGAGCCCAGGGCCTCCTCCAGTTCATCGCACGGCCGAGGGGAGAGATGGTTGGTCGGCCCGTCGAGCGGCAGCGCGCCAGGGGCGTCGTACGAGCAGCGCGGCCAGGGCGAGCCGGCCGCGCTGCCCCCGCCGGACAGCCGGCCCAGCGCGTGGTCGTGGCCGACCGTGCCGAGGCTTAGGTCCGTCCAGCACCAGGGCCGCGCGGCGGCCGGCGGCCCAGGACTCGCGGTGCTGAGCCTGCTCCAGCCGCCTGCCGTAGGTGTCGAGGAGTACCTGGTGGCCGGGGTCGTGCTGCGGGATGCGGGCGAGTTCCTCGCCGAGCCGTTCCAGTTCGGCGAGGAACCCGCGGGTCTCGCGCAGCGCCTCCCCCAGCACCGTGGCGACGGTGGGACGCGCCGGCCGTCCAGAACGCGGACGAGGCCCTGGGCGAGCGGAGCGGACTGGGGCATGGGGAACCGTCGAGACGTGTTCGGTGGTCGGCCCGCCGGGCGCGGAGCCTCGGACGCGGGCTACGTCACACGCCGGGGTTCACTCCACGGGGGCTCCGGTCTCCTTCAGCACGCCGTCGGCCAGCCGCAGCCGGCGGTTCACGCCGATCTCGGCGAGGAACCGCTCGTCGTGGCTGGCCACCAGGAAGGCGCCCTGGTAGGAGTTGAGCGCGCTCACCAGCCGGCCCGCGCTGACCAGGTCCAGGTTGTTGGTCGGTTCGTCGAGCAGGAGCAGGTGGGGAGCGGGCTCGGCGCACAGGACGCAGGCCAGGGTGGCGCGCAACCGTTCGCCGCCGGAGAGGACACCGACGGGCAGATGGGCGCGGGCGCCGCGGAACAGGAAGCGGGCGAGCAGGTTCATCCGCTCCGCCTCGGGCCGCTCGGGGGCGAACGCGGCGAAGTTCTCCGCCACGGTGCGGTCCAGGTCGAGCAGGTCCAGGCGCTGCGAGAGGTAGGCGATCCGGCCGTCGTAGCGCTTGATCTCCCCGCTGTCCGGGGCGAGGTCCCCGGTGATCAGCCGCAGCAGGGTGGTCTTGCCGGAGCCGTTGGGTCCGGTGAGCGCGACGCGCTCGGGACCGCGGACGGTCAGGTCGACGCCGCCGTCGGCGAAGACGGCACGGCCGGCGTGGTGGACCTGCATGCCCTCGCCGAGGAAGAGGTTGCGGCCGGCGGGCACGTTGGTGTCGGGCAGTTCCAGGGTGAGGCGCTGCTCGTCGCGCAGCGCGCGTCCGGCCTCGTCGAGGCGGGCCCTGGCCTCGCTGACACGGGAGGCGTGCAACTGGCCGGACTTGCCGGCTGCTTCCTGTGCGCCGCGCTTCATGGTGCCGGCGAAGATCTTGGGCAGGCCGGCGTTCTTGAGGTTCTTGGAGGCGTTGCTCATCCGGCGCTCGGCGCGTTCTCGGGCCTGCTGCATCTCCCGCTTCTCGCGCTTGAGTTCCTGCTCGGCGTTGCGGACGTTCTTCTCCGCGACCTCCTGCTCGGCGCGGACGGCCTCTTCGTACTCGGTGAAGTTGCCGCCGTAGAGGCGCAGTTCGCCGCTGCCGAGTTCGGCGACGCGTTCCATGCGGTCGAGCAGGGCGCGGTCGTGGCTGACCAGCAGCAGGCAGCCGGTGAAGTCCGAGAGGACGTCGTAGAGCTTGTGGCGGGCCTCGGCGTCGAGGTTGTTGGTCGGCTCGTCGAGCAGCAGGACGTCCGGGCGCTTGAGCAACTGGGCGGCCAGGCCGAGGGAGACGACCTGGCCGCCGCTGAGGGTGCTCAGGCCGCGGTCCAGGGCGAGGCCGGCGAGGCCCAGGCGGTCCAGCTGCGCGCGGGTGCGTTCCTCGATGTCCCAGTCGTCGCCGATGACGGTGAAGTGCTCCTCGCTGACGTCGCCGGACTCGACGGCGTCCAAGGCGCGGATCACCGCGGCGACGCCGAGCACCTCGGCGACGGTGAGGTCGCCGGTCAGGGGGAGGCTCTGCGGGAGGTAGCCCACCGTGCCGCCGACCGACACCGAGCCGCCGGCCGGCTTGAGTTCACCGGCGATCAGCTTGAGCAGGGTGCTCTTGCCGGAGCCGTTGGGGGCGACCAGTCCGGTACGTCCGGTGGGCACGGTGAAGGACAGGTCCTGGAAGACGGGGGTGTCGTCGGGCCAGGCGAAAGAGAGGCCGGAGCAGACGATGGCGGCGTGAGACATGAAGGGACCTCGAAGGCACGGAGGGCAGAACAGAGGCCTCTGCCCTGGGCAGATACGGGGAAAGGGGTACGACGAGACGGGCCACGTCGGCGACGGCGCTCCTGTGCGCCGGCCGGTGGCCGTCAGATCCGGATCTCACCCGGAGATGTCGTCTTCACCCACCACGTCTGCGACTCCTCGATCACACGGTCCAGGTCCCTGGCAGCGTAGCAGGTGTCGTTCCCGTGCCTGTCCGGGCCGCTGGCCGCCCGTTCACATGTGTACAGGCGGCCGAAGGGGAGCACTGACGCGGCGGGAAAGCCGGACCGGAGGGCCCGAGGGCGCACCGGTCGGGCGGCGGGCGATGTTCGACGCGGGGCGCCGCGGGGATCGCCGCCGCACAAGGACGCGACACAGTACGAACTGCGGGCCGACGGCCCGGTGGACCGGCCCAAGACCTACACCCTCGGCGATCCGCGCGCGATGCCGCAGACCCGGATCGTCCACGACGCGCTGTGCACGGACGGATGGCGGGTGGACCGGACGCCTTCGAAAGGGTCGGGCTCGCGGACTTCCGCCACGCCGCGGGCGTCCGCCGGGACGTCGTCGTACGGCGGTTGCCGTCAGCCCACGCGGTAGCGCACCGGGAGGGACAGCACGCCGCGGACGATCCCGGAGCCGATCCACCGCAACGAGTCCGCTGGAACGGCGAGTTGCAGTTCCGGGATCCGGGCGAGCAGGGTGCGCAGGGCGATCGTCGCCTCCAGGCGGGCCAGCGGGGCACCGAGGCAGTAGTGGATGCCGTGCCCGAACGCGAGATGGCGGGCGCCCGGCCGGGTCACGTCCAGCACGTCCGGGTCGCCGCCGCCCGGCTGCGGGGCGTCGCGCCCGGCGGAGCCCAGAGCCACGGCGACCATGGAGCCCCGGGGGATCGCCACATTGCCCAGTTCGAGGTCGCGCGCGGCGTAGCGGCTGGTAGAGCGCTCGACGGAGGGGTCGTAGCGCAGAAACTCCTCCACCGCGCCCGGCATCAGCTCTGGCCGCGCCCGCAACAGCTCCTGCTGGCCGGGGTGGCGCAGCAGGGCGAGCACCGCGTTGCCCAGCAGGTTCACCGTGGTCTCGTGGCCCGCGACGACCAGCATCAGGGCCGTGCCCACCAGTTCCTCCTCGGAGAGCCGGCCGTCCTCCTCGTCGCGCACGGCCACCAGGGCGGACAGCAGGTCGTCCTGGGGACGGCGGCGTTTGTCCGCGACCAGTTCGGCCAGCAGCGCGTGCAGTGCGGCCAGGGCCGCGCGGTGCTCGGGTGAGGCCACCTGGAGCGCCTGTCCCGCCCAGCGGCGGAAGTCGTGGTGGTGGCGGTGCGGGATGCCGAGGAGTCCGGCGATGACCGTGGCGGGCAGCGGGGCGTTGAAGGCCTCGACGAGGTCGAGTTCGCCCGACGGCGGCATCGCGTCGATCAGGCTGTGGGCGATCTGCTCGATGCGCGGCGCCATCTCCGTCGTACGACGGGGGGTGAAGGCGGCGGAGGCGAGCCGGCGCAGCCGGGTGTGCTCGGGCGGGTCCGCCTCCATCATCTGCGCGCCGAGGCCGACCGAGGGCCGGTGGAGGACGTATCCGGCGGCGGCCAGGGCCTCGGCGGCGGGGGTGGCGTCCTTGAGCAGGTCGGGATGGGTCAGCGCCTCGCGGGCCAGGTCGTAGCCGACGACCACCCAGCCCTTCAGGCCGAGGTGGAACTCGGCCGGGTGGATGGGGCCGAGCTCCCGCAGCCGCGCGAAGCGGGCGGGGGAGTCCGCCTTGAAGGCGTGGTCGATGACCACCCTGCCGTCCTGGTACGGGCACTGCTCGTGGGAACTCATGGGGCTCTCCCGTTCTGAAGGTCCGGCGAGTCAGGTCGTCGTGGGGAGAACGAGCCGGACCCCCACGGGTTCGGTGCGGGCCCGCGTACAGGCATGCCTCGTCACCCACCGCCGTCCGGGGCCGGGCAAGGTCGTCAGCCCCCGCGACGTCTGCCCGGACACCGGACTGGCCAGGCTGTCGTGAGGGCAGGCCCGAGCACTGCTGGACGAGCACACTGCCTATCGCGGTCCCGGTACGGGCTGGGACCTGCACGAATACCGCCACTCCTCTCGGACCCACCTCGGCGAGCAGGGCTCGTCGCTCCTGATGCTCACGGCGAAGTCCCGGCACGAGAGGCCGGAGAACGTCCGCCGCTACTTCAAGCCGCCCCCGGAGGCGATCGCCGAGCTCACGAGCCTGCTCGCTCCCGGCGACGGCAGCCGATGAGCCTCGTTCCTTGACCGTTGTCAGCACTGACTGCGCCGACCCATTCTCCTCGCGGGGCCGACCCCTTGACGCCGCGGCGCCTTTTTGGCCTTTTGGGCCCTCGGTCATAGTCGGCGCCATGGACTATGACGTAGTGGTGGCCGGAGGCGGCCCGGTCGGACTGATGCTGGCCTGCGAGCTCCGGCTCGGAGGTGCGCGGGTGGCCGTCCTTGAGCGCCTCACCGAAGTGGACCCGACGATCAAGGGCGGGGCGATCACCACACCCAGCGCCGAGGCGCTCTACCGCCGAGGCATGCTGCCCGCGCTGGCCAAGGTGCAGCGGCAGGCGATGGACCGCTTCCAAACATTCATTCGGGAGCGGAGTGGCGGGGACGGAGGTGGTGGCGCGGGTCAAGGGCTTGGGTACGTCGGGCACTTCGCCGGAATCATGCTGCGCGCCGACTTGGTCGACCGTACGGAGCCGGGCCTCGGCGACGCCGGACCCGCCGCCGAGATCGCTTTCGTGGCGCAGCAGGACATCGAGCGGCTGCTCGACGGGCGGGCGGGCGAGCTCGGCGTCGATGTGCGCCGGGGAGTGGAGCTGACCGGCTTCGACGCGGATGACGGAGCCGTCACCGTGCGGACCAGCCCCGAAGGCCGCGACCTCCTCGGCCCGTTCCAACGCCCACTTCATCTGACGCCCGAAGATCCGCACCGGACCCCGGCGCAGCCGGTCCAGCTCTGAATGCGGTACCGCCTTGTCCGCGGCCGTCCACCGTGCGCTGGCACGACGCCCTGACCGCCGCATGCGGTACCGCCTTGACCCCGGCCGTCCACCGTCAGGCTCCCGGCGTCCGGCTGCGCCTGTCCGCCGAACCAGGCACTGACGACGCCGAGTTGCGCCGGGGCGAGGTCGACCTCGGATCGAGCTCCACAGCGCCGACGCTCCCCGACATCCGCCACCGCCTCGTCGGCAAGGACCGGCCGGTCGTCGCCGTCCGCCCGGGCCACCCGCTCACCGTGGACCCGCTGAGCCTCGCGCGCTACGCGGAAGCCTGCGCGACCCGATCGATGACGCCCTGACCGCACACGGCCTCGAACGATACGCGTCGCCGCCGCCGGGCCCGCCACCGCCTTCGCCCTGCAACTCGCCCTCGACACCGACCTGGTCGTCACCCTCCCCGAGGCGGCCACCCGCGCGGCCCGGGACCAACTCGGCCTGACCGCACTGCCGCCGCCGCTCCCGCTGCCCGACGTACCCCTTTACCCGCTGTGGCACCAGCGCCGCGACAACGGCCGCGCCCACGCCTGGCTGCGAGAGCCGGCCATCGAAACCGTTCAGGCACTCTTCACACCACCAGCCGCCCCCGTAACAGCCCCTCGCCCACCGGACCGGGACGTGACGGGCCGCCGAGCCGCTGAGCGATCCATGGACGGTGTCATGGTTCTCTCGTAGTCGGGGTCATCCCGGCCGAGGGTGTCTCCTCGGGCCGCCGACTCCGGTCCCGGTGGTCCAGGAGGGCCAGCAGCGGGGCCGTCATCACCGTGGTCACCAGGGCGACGATCACGAGGACGCCGAACAGCGCGGGGGACGCGATGCCCGCGGACAGGCCCACGTTGATGGCGATGAGCTGCATCAGGCCTCGTGCGTTCATCAGCGTGCCGACGCGGACGGCGACGGCCTGCGGCTCACCCAGCAGGCGCGCCGTGGCCCAGCAGGCACCGAACTTGCTGATGATCGCCACCGCGACACAGACCACCGTGAACAACAGCAGCCCGCCGTCGGACAGCAGGGTGAAGTCCGTGTTGAGGCCGGAGTAGGCGAAGAACAGGGGCAGGAACACGATCCTGCTCACCGGCGCTACGGCCTCCACCGCGCGGGTCACCACCGGGTCGCGGGGGAAGGCGACACCGAGGCTGAAGGCGCCGAACACGGCGTACAGGCCGATGCGGTCGGTGTACCACGCGGCGAGGAACAGCAGCAGGACGGTGACCAGCAGCATCTGTTCCCCGGTCAGGCGCCGGGCCCGCTCGAGAGCGCCGGGCCGCACGCGGAGGAAGATCCCGAGGAACACGGCGAGTCCGGCCGTGCCGATGACCGCCCGCAGGAAGGTCTCCGCACCGCTGCCCGCCATGCTGAGCACCCCGGCCAGCAGGACCCATGCCACGGCGTCGTCCAGCGCGCCGGCGGCCAGGGAGACCGCGCCGAAGCGGGTCTTCGTCAGGCCCCGCTCGGTGATGATCCGGGCCATCATCGGGAAAGCGGTGATCGCCACGGTGACCCCGACGAACAGCGCGCCCACCGAGGGAGAGATCCCGTCCGGGTAGAGGTCCACCGCGTCGTGTGCCGCCCAGGCCAGTCCGGTGCCCAGGAGGAGCGGCACGACGATGCCGGCCGCCGAGACGGGCACCGCCGTACGGCCCACCGACCGCAGCCGGTCGGTGCGGAACTCGTAGCCGGACAGGAACATGAAGACGACGAGACCGACCTGCCCCGCCACGTACAGCACGGGACGGATCTCGTCCGGGAACACGGCCCTCTCCAGGCCGGGCGACAGGAGGCCGAGCACGGAGGGACCGAGGGCCACGCCGGCGACCATCTCGCCGACGACGGGTGGCTGGCCGAGCGGGCGGAGCAGCCTGCTGACGAGGCGGCACGCGGTGAGGATGACGACCACGGCGAGGAAGAACGCCGGGCCCATCTCGGTGGTCGACAACGGTGACTCCTTGAGGAGGAGACGTATGGGGGGTGTTGCCGCTGTCAGGCACCGCGGCCGGTGTACGGGCAGGCGGCAGCGGCCTGTCCGGGTCCCGCCGCGCGGCCGGGCCGGGTGTGCGGGCCGTCCAGCGGACGGCCCTCGGTGTCGTACCGGGCGAAGTACGCGGCGGCGGGCCTGGTGCGGCGGGCGTCGAGCACCATCCAGGTGCCGAAGACCAGTTGCAGCAGGCTGCGCCCGACGTCCTCGGCGCGGTCGCGAACCCTCAGCGCCGTGCGCAGGACGCGTCGCTGACGCTCCGGGACCGGCCGGTCCCGGGGGAGGAGCAGACACGGGGCGCGGTGCGGGATGGAGCGGGTGTGGCCGACGGGGGAGTCGAGCACGTACCGGGCCAGCACCTCGCGGGTCGCGGCACGCATGACGACGGGTGCGAGACGCCAGGCGGGACAGGGCCGGTTGGCGGCGACACCGAAGGGGATGTGGTGGGCGTTCCTCGCGGAGAGCGTCGCCCAGCGGTCGGGGTCGAAGCGGTCGGGGTCGGCGTAGCCGGTGGCGTGGTAGTCGGGGTAGCTGAAGGCCAGGACGGAGCCCGCCGGGATCGTGGGCAGGCCGTCGAGGGTGATGTCCGCGGTGGTGATCCGGTGGGCCACTCCGAACAGCGGGTAGAGACGGAAGGTCTCGTTCATGACCTGGGTCAGGTAGCGGTCGTCGTCGGGGGTGGCCGCCACCCTTTCCTGCACGTCCGGGTGCTGGGCCAGGGCCAGCAGGAGGTGGGCCGTCGCCTCGGACATCTGCACGACGGCCGTGTTGAAGAAGGTGCCTTGGAGGTAGTGAACCTGCTGCCGGAGGGTCAGGCCGGCGGGCAGCGCGTGCGGTACGTCCCCGGCCGCCAGGCGGCGCAGCAGGTAGCGGGTGAGCCGGTTCCTGCGGCGCATGTGGCGTGGACGGGTGCATTTGAGGGCGTTGACGACGTCCTCGGCGTGGGCGACGATCAGCTGCCGGGCCTCGGCCGGGCAGGGCTCCTCGAAGACCAGTCCGTAGAAGAACTCGGCCCACACCGGCATCATCAGATCACGCAGCCGTACGACGCGCACGCGGCCCGTGTCCGCCGCGTCCAGGGCCTGCCGCGTGTGCCGTGCGGCGGCTTCGTACAGCTGTGCCGACGGGCCGGACAGCAGGGCGAGCGTCCGGCGGGCGACCTCGTCGTAGCGGGGCCCGGCCTCCAGGTGCTCCTGGTGGACGTCGGCGCCGGGCGCCAGCCAGTACCAGAACAAGTCGGACAGTGCCGCGCCCTTGCTGCGGCCCCCGGCGGACGGATGGCCGTAGACCTCCTGGAAACGGTCGGGGCCGAACGTGGCGTTGGGGAGGAGCATGCCCTCGTCGCCGTTGACGCGGGCGAAGACTTTCGTGCGGAGGGCGACGACCTTGCCGGGCAGCCAGGACGGGGACGACAGCAGCAGCGCCCCGCCCGCCGCCAGCGCCGCCGCCGTTCTCCTGCTCACCATGTGCGTTCTCCTCTCCGGAGCCGGTACGGAAGGTGAGGTGGGGCCCCTTGCCCGGCGGCGAGACCGTACGGCGGGTACGGCAGCCCGCGCGGGACCACCTGGTCGGCCGTCAGGTCCTGCGGCCGGAGCCCGCCACACAGGGCGAGCACCTGCTCGAAGTCCTCGCGCAGTGCCGTCAGCGCCTGGCGTACGCCGTCCTCGCCGCCCGTGGCCAGGGCCCACAGCACGGGCCGGCCCACACCGACGGCCCGGGCTCCGAGGGCGAGGGCCAGGGCGATGTCGGAGCCCCGGCGCACGCCCCCGTCCATCAGGACGGGCACCCGTCCGGCGACGGCCCCGGCCACGGCCGGGAGCGCCTCGACCGATGCCGGAGCGGCATCGAGCTGCCGCCCCCCGTGATTGGACACGATCAACGCGTCCACGCCCCGGTCGACGGCGGCCCGCGCGTCGTCGGGGTGCAGCACGCCCTTGAGGACGAGGGGCAGGTCGGTCAGCTCGCGCAGCCGCGCCAGGTCGTCCCAGCCGGCCGGCCACATGGCGATGTCGCGGGTGGTGCCGGGTGGCACACCGGGCAGGTCCCGCATGTTCTCGGCGGCGAGGCCGGGCGGCAGGTCGTGGAAACCGTTGCGCAGGTCCCGGGTGCGGGTGCCGAAGACGGGTGAGTCGACGGTGACGACGAGGGCGGAGCAGCCCGCCCGTGCGGCCCGGAGCACCAGCTCGGCGGTGACCTCGCGTTCCGGTTGCAGATACAGCTGGAACCAGACCACGGCCTCCGGGTCCGCCTCGCGGGCCGCGGCGACGACGTCCGCGACGGCGGTGGTGGCTGCCACGCCGGTGACCAGCGGGATGCCGGCAGCGGCGGCGGCGCGCGCGGTGGCCGGTTCACCGTCGGGGTGGGCGAGGCGGTGGAAGGCGGTGGGCGAGACGAAGAGCGGCGCCGGCCAGTCCCGGCCCAGCACGCTCACCCGGGTGTCGCGGTCGCCACCGCCGCGCAGCACCCGGGGGAGCAGGGCCAGCCGGCCGAAGGCGTCCTCGTTCTCCCTGAGCGCCGTCTCCTCGCCCGCGCCGCCGGCGAAGTAGTCGTAGTGCTCGGGCTTGAGTTTCCCGCGTGCCGACTCGGCCGGGTCGTGCGGCGGGCCGGGGCGCGAGCCGGTCATGCCCGGGGCGCGGCGATGTCCTCGCCGGCCGGGAGGTCGGCCCCGGCGGGCAGCCGGGAGGCGAGGAAGGAGCGCAGCGGGCCGACATGGACGTCGGGGTTGTCCCACTCGTTCTCCAGGTTCTCCGTGATGTGGTGCTCGGCGACCGGCTTGCCGGTGCCGTCGGGCAGGAACTGCCGTACCACGGGGTGCAGGTAGCGCGCGTCGAGGCCGCTGGTGTCCTGCTGGGGAGTCCTGCTGACGGTGATGTCGAAGGGATCGACCTGGTCGTGGTCGGCGCCGTACTCCAGCGTGACGGTGAAGTAGGAGGCCAGATCGCCGAACTGGCCCCGGGCGGCGGCATGGTGCAGGTGTGCCACCGGGATCTCCTCGCAGTGGCGCACGGTTCCGTCGGTGCCGACCAGGACCGCGTCGCCGAGGAACCCGAACAGCTGCCACAGGGCCGAGGTCCGGTTGACCCGCTCGATGACCGCGTCGGTCACCGGGCCCGCGGCGGCGGGCAGGGTGGTGTGCGGCCAGTCCTGGTCGTGGTAGCGGCGTTCGAGGATGCGGTGCAGTGCCTTCACGCCGTACCGGAACCCGTGGATGAACCCGCTGGTCGACTTCTTGAAGTCCAGGGACTGGGTGATGGTGCCGGCGAAATACAGATCGGGCACGTTCACGGATTCCCAGGCGTCGGTGAGCCTCGGGAAGCGGTCCTTGATGACGAGGTCGGGACGGCAGTCGTCGTTGAAGATCGAGGCGTCGAAGCGGAAACCGGTGGCCAGGATGACCCGGTCGTACGGGATGTCCTTCACCACTTCCGCGACGCGCGAGAATTTAACACTCACGACATAGGTGCCGTCGGGCTTCCGTGCTATACGGAGAATGTCGCCGTCCAGTACGGCGTTCTGGGACTTGAGCTGGTAGGTGTCCAGGAAGTTGTTGTTCACGGCCCGGAGATGCCCGACGAAATGCGTCCGCCAGGCGAGCTTGAGCGAGCCGGGTCCGGCCACGTGGATGACGGCCGCGGTCTCGATGAGATGGTCGGCGGTCTCGAAGGCGGAATTTCCCCGCCCGATGATCAGTACCCGCTTGTCGGTGAATTCGGCGGGGTCGACGGACACCTGGTCGTAGTGCTCGGCCGCCGCGGCGCCCTCGATGGGCGGTACGTACGGCCGCGAGACGCCGGTGGCGACGATGACGCGGCGGGCCCGGACAACGTTGCCATTCTGGTCGGTCGCCACGAAGAGGCCGCCGTCGGGCCGGGAGATACGGGTGATGCGGGTGTTGAACCGGATGTTCAACCCGTGCGTCCGGGCGAAGTCCGCGAGGTAGCGGACCATGTCGTCGGCCGGCGGGAAATACCGCGGGGAGTAAGCGGTGAACAGCGGACCCTCGTCCGAGAGCAAGGAGTTCCAGTCGACGCGCAGACGCATCTCGGGGTCGCTCCAACCGGTGTGCACCTTATTGGAGGAAATAAGGGTCCGGTGTCTGGGAAAACGAGTGAAGAAAGCGCCGGGAGCGTCGCTCTCTTCCATGATGAGGTAGTTTCTGCCGCTTTTTTGGAGGAAGTACCCGGCTTGGAGGCCCGCGGGGCCGCCGCCGATGACGAGATAGTCAACCTGTCCTGAATCAGACATGGCCTTCTCCTGCCTGACGTGGGGGTGGGAAGGACGGTACTTGACGGTTAAAGAACGGAGCCACCCCTGGTGTTGTGTGATATGGATCACACAACACCAGGGGTGGCGCATTTCCTCCTTCGGCTAACGTGAAGGCGTGATGGGCGGTCCGGAGTGCCGAGCGCGCCGGCCATGGTCGTTTTCCAGTCATTCACGCTGCCTTTACATCGGTTATCGGCCCAGAGTGGAGACGAAGTGGACGAAAAGCCCGGGGAAGTCTTTCCGCAAGCGTTCGTCGACGCGTTCCGCGAAGCTCCCGCTCTGCCCGCTTTCGAGTACCGGGGACGCGCGGTCACCAGGGGGCAAGTGCTCGTACAGATCGCCGGGTTCGTGAGAGGCCTGCGCGGTGCGGGCCTGACCGCCGGATCCCGCGTGGCCCTCGACACCGGTGTCACGCCCGAGGCGTTCGCCGTCCGCGTCGCCGCCCATGTCGTCGGCTGCCAGGTGGTGGCACTGCGCCCCGGGCTGACCCCCGAGCACCTGCGCGACATCCTCGCCCGCGACATCAGCGCCGTGGTGACGGACGACCCCGCGAGCCGGCCGGCGCTGGCCGCCGAAGCGGGCGGGATACCGCTGCTGGACACCGGCGGAGCGCTACGGCCCCCGGCACCCTTCACGCCCGGACCCGAGGACCTCACCGCCCGGGGCGACCGCGACGGCATCGGCGTCATCCACCTCACCAGCGGCAGCACCGGCCGGCCCAAGGGCACGATGGTGACCTACGGCGCCCTGTCGGAGGGCTGGGCGCTGCGACCCGGCCGCTGGACCGACCGCACCCGGCGCCTCGCGGCACGGTACGCGCGCTTCCTGCTCTTCGGCACGCTCAGCAGCGCCGTCATGTTCGAACACCTATGTCTGTCGCTGCTTGGCGGAGGCACCGCCGTCATCCCCGGCCGGCCCCCGCGGTTTCCCGAGGTCTTCGCCGAGCACCGCATCAGCGCCTGCATGACGACCGTGCCGCGCCTGTACGGCATCCTCGACGCCGTCCGCGACCGGGCCGTCGACACCAGCAGCCTGCGCGCCCTCGTCGTGGCGGGCTCCCCGCTGGCCCCGCACCGGCTGACCGAGGCGGCCGGGCTGCTCGGACCCGTGGTCCACCACGCCTACGGCCAGACGGAGACGGGCATGCTGACGGTCCTCGAACCCGGGGAACTGGCAGCCGATCCAGGCCTGGCCGACAGCGTCGGGCGCCCACTCGACACCGTCGAGATGACCGTGCGGGATCCTGACGGACGAGACCTCCCCGCGGGCCGGACGGGCGAGGTGTGGGTCCGCCTGGCGGACGCGTTCCACGGCTACTGGGAGGACCCCCGCGAGACCGCGGAGGTCCTGCGGGACGGCTGGATCCGCACCCGGGATCTCGGCCGGCTCGACGCGCGGGGGTATCTGCGGTTGTCCGGGCGCACGCGCGACATCGTCATCGTCAACGCCGTCGTCCACTACGCGGGCCCCATAGAGCGGGTCCTGGCCGCCCATCCGGACATCGACCAGGCATACGTCGTCGGAGTCCCGGACGACCGCACCGGCGAGGCGATCCACGCCTTCGTGGTCCCGCACCCCGGAGCCGTACCGGTCGCGGACGCGCTGCGCGAACTGGTGGCCCGGGAACTGGGGGAAGCCGCCGCCCCGGTCCGTGTCGTCGGCATCACCGAGGTGCCCGTGGCACCGAGCGGAAAGCCGGACAAGGCGGCGTTGCGCGCCTTGCTGGAGGCCCCCTGACCGGTCAGGGCACACCTGGACGTGCCCCGGCGGCCGTCCCTCCCGTCGACGCCGGGCAGGCGCGCGCCGCGATGGTGGGTGACCGGGTGACCGGGTGACCGGGTGACCGGGTGACCGTGCTGTACCTCGGGCGCGACCTGGACGGCGAACTCACCGTCCTGTACCTGGCCTTGGCGGGCAGCCCGAGCCGCTGGACCTGCTGCGGGTCGCCGCCGGCCAGGACGAGCGTGACGCGGTGGTGGACGCCGCGGTGCGGGTCGCTCCCGAGGTCTCCGGCCGGGTCGTGCTCTCGGTCCGTGAGCACTTCCTCAACCGGGAGCGGGAGAGCGGCAGACCCCGGGTCTTCGTCAATCGGGGGCCGCGGCTGGGTTGCTCCCGACATGCGGCCCCCGGTCCCGGCCGCCGACCGCGACCGCCTGATCGCCGCCCTCGACGCCGAGGTACGCCGTAGACTCTCCGCGCCCGGTCGGCTGCTGGTGGACCCCGACATCCTCGACGTGGCGCTCCCGCTCAGCGGCAAGGCGGCCCCGGCTGGGCTCGGTGTGCTCCCGCGCGGTACGGTCCCGGCGGTCGAAGGCGAGCTGCTTCGTTTCTTCGTGTACTGGAAGCAGACCGAGAAGCGAACCGACTACGACCTCTCGGCCCTGCTGCTCAACACCGACTGCTGCGCCGACTCCTGGCTTTCCTGCACGTCTCTCAGCGCAGGTCAACATCTACGCGGGCGAAGATTTCGAGACGGCCGCAGAACCTTTCTTCGGCGGGATGCTGCGTGAGGGGGAGCAGCAGGGCCGGCCGTTCGAGCCGCGAACGGTGCGGAGGAAGTAGGAGCTGCGGGGGACGGGCCGGGTGGCGCTTCCCCTGGTGTTCAGGCGCGACTACGACGGCCGGTGGCACGCGAAGTGGCCGCACCTGCGCCTTGCGGGGCATCTCCTCGGCCAACCGGGTCGAGGAGAACCAGACGTCGGTGTCCACGGTGGTGCGGGCGGTCGTGGAGCGCGAGTACCTGACGGTGCGCCACCTCGTCGGTCTGATGTCCGACGGCGTCACGGCAGTCGACCTCTGGGACGGAGGGCCGGTCCCCGACGAGCCCGTCACCTACATCGGTCTGGAACGTCCGGAGGAACTGCGCCCCCACTCCCGCGTCATCACCGTCGAAAACCTGCGCGACCTGATCCCCGGCTGAGTGTTGACGTCACCCGTGGCGAGGCCATGAAAGGGCTTCCTTCTCCCTTCTTCGACTGAACAAGTCCTTTCGCTTTCCTCGCCTTCACGTCGCTCCGGGCGGCGCCCACGCTCACCGCGCGCGCCGCCCGGAGTCGTTGTCCCACCGGCACGCAGCGCGTGCGCTGCCGCAGCGGCCGAGCCGGGCCAGGCGGATCGGCCCTGAGAACCATGATTCTCCCTACGCCTTCGCGACACACCCTCTGCCAAGGCGACGGCGAAGTACCATCCCTGCTCTCAGCGGACGAAATCCACCAGAAGGCGCACAAGATGCCCAAAGAAAGCCGACCGGACATCCAGGAATGGGCTGAGCAGGTACACCGGGCCACCGTCGATGTAGCGGACATGCTGGGGGTGCCTTCGGAGGCTTATGCCCGCGACCCCACGAGTCTCATCCCGGCGCTCCAGGGCTGGGTCTCGCGGGCGCCACTCGATGAATTCGGGCACCCCGACTGGCTGGCGCTGCACGAGGACCTGCTGTGTCACCTCTCCGACTTCCTGATTCGACGGCACGGCGCACGTTGGCAGGCGGAACGCGACTCCGCCACATCCGGCGGATACCGTTACGTCATCGAGGCCACTGGGGTCGATGGACGGACACGCCGGCTCGACCCGGACCGGATCGTCAGGAGGGAACTCGCCGCTCTCCCGATCGACATCGTACGCATGCTGGCTACCGCAGAACTGGAACTACGCCTCACCCGTCAGCCGGCCGAGGACGTATAGGGTCCTCCTTCGTGGGCGACCCGCTGCCGACCGGCAGCTGTGCGGCGCCCTCGCGGCTCGCCCCCGGTCCGGAGCACCCGGCGGGCCATGCGCCGAGGAACTGCCGAAGCCGGCTCGGCGCCACGCAACTGAGCTGGCTAGTCTGTGGTGTTGGCGAGCCCCACTCCGCAACCTGCGCAGCGGGGGCCGCAGTCCGTGTGCCAGGCGGATGCCGTGGCACACGTCAGCACGTTGCCGCCTGGCAGAAGGGAGAGGGAACCCGGCGTGAGTGAACGGAAGTCCGCCCCGACCGTGCCGGCCGTCGTCTTGGGCCGGCGCGCCAGGTCCTCCTCTCCTGAGCCCCGCGTCATCCGCACCCTGAAGCCGCGGTTCCACTTATGAAGGGCACACGGAATAACGATGACATCGAAGCCCATTGACACCAGCCGGCCCCACCCGGCGCGCATGTATGACTACTACCTTGGCGGCAAGGACAGCTGCCCGGTCGACAAGGAGGCCGCGGAGAGGGTCATGTCGTTCCTGCCGGCCGTCAGGACCGCCGCTCGCACCAACAGGAGCTTCATGAACCGAGCTGCGCGACTGTTGGCTGAACGCGGTGTGACCCAGTTCCTCGACATCGGAACCGGTATCCCGACCGAGCCCAACCTCCACCAGGTCGTACAAGCGGTCAACCCGCGAGCACGTGTGGTGTACGTCGACAACGACCCCATCGTTCTCCGTCATGCGGAGGCGCTGCTCCGGAGCACCCCCGAGGGGGTGACGAAGTACATCGAGGCGGATGTCCGCGAGCCCGAGAAGATCATCGAAAGCGCCAAGGAGATCCTCGACTTCGAGGAACCTGTCGCTCTCTCGCTCGTGGCCCTCTTGCATTTCGTCTCCGACGAGTACCGGCCCTACGAGCTCGTAGACAACCTCTTGGCCCCGCTCTCCTCCGGCAGCTTCCTGATGCTCTCGCACGTGACGGGCGACTTCGATCCTGCCGGGTGGGCCAAGGCCGTCGACATCTACCGGAAGAGTGGCGTGCCGGCGCAAGTACGCTCACGGGACGAAGTCGCCCGGTTCTTCGCGGGCCTTGACCTGATCGACCCGGGCGTACAGGTCGTCACCGACTGGCACCCGGAGCCTGACCAGGAGTTCGCCGACGAACAGGTGCCCCTCTACGTCGGCGTGGCGCGGAAACCGTAAGCGCCCGGTGGTGCAGCGGCGACGCGGACGGCCGACACTCCCGAAGGTTCGGCCGCCGTGCTGTTCGAGGCCGGGCCACCAGGGACTCACGGACTCGCCCGTGCGGCTTGACCCAGCACTGTCAGGTGTCGATCCGGTCGGCACATGACCGACTGCTGGATGGCAAGGGCGTTCGTCCACGCCGAGGCCGAACACGGCAACCCGGCCCTGGTGGTGGCCGAACCGGTCGACTACACCGGCAGGGTCCTCTTCGACGAGGTCTGGGAGCGCGAGGGCCTGTCCAAGCGCGACCGCGGCCTCGTCATCATCTCCGCGCTGACCGCGCTCGGGAAGATGGACCAGTCGCGGTTCCACCACGGCTTGGCCCGCCAGAACGGGGTCGCCGACGAGGAATTGCGGGAGGCCCTGCCGCTCTCTCGCCGTGGGCGGAAGCGAGGAGCAGGGCGCCCCCGATGGCCTGAGCGGGATCGTCGTGATCGTGGCCGTGCCCACCGTCCACCGGCGAGTGGGCCGGGGAAGGCGGGTGGCCGAGATGGTCAGCGGTTGCCGGCCGTCGGTGGCCTCCCCCCCGTATGAGCGGAGGCCACCGACAGCGTCACGTTGTCAGCGGTTGGTCCACAGGTTCCACTTCCAGGGCCACATGTTGCCCTCGGCGCACTGGTAACGGTCCCAGTGCCCACGGTCGATGCCCTGCTGGCCGGCCGTCTGGCAGCCGCTCAAGGTCATGTACTTGCCGCGGTGGATGTCGAGGCTGTCGGCCGCCTGGACAGCGGCCGCCCGGTGGGACGCCGTGCCGGGGACCGCGACGGCGGGAGCCGCGGACGCCAGACCGAGACCGGTCACCGCGATCGCCGCGAAGGCGGACAGTGTGGTGCGCACCCGCATGATGAACATCCTTTCGGTAGGGGTGGGTGAAGTCGGTCCGTACGGCATCCGCCGGCACGGGCCAGACCACCGGCACGCTCACCCTCCAGGGTGATCCGCTCAGCCGGTATGCCGAGTTTGCGCAGGAAGCTGCACCTTCACAACCAGATCCCGGTTGCTTCACCGATGTCGGGATAAATAGAGTCCTGACCTGCTGGGACACGCCTGTCCCGGGACATGGGTCAGTCGGCGGGACGCTGTTGCCCCGCCCTTCAGGAAGGCCCCGATCGATGACCGGCCAACAATCAGACCGGGGTGCGGCAGCACGGCGGCTGGGGGACGCGCTGCGGAGCCTGCAGCAGCAATCGGGGCGTACGCTCCGCAGCCTGGAGGCGCAGGTCCGTATCAGCGACTCGTCGCTCTCCCGCTACTTCCGCGGCGAGACCGTGCCGGCGTGGGGTGTGGTGAGGGACCTGTGCCGGGCGTTGGGCGCGGACCCCGCCGAGTACCGCGCGCTGTGGGAGGCGGCCGACCGGAACCGGCCCGACGTACCGGCCGGCACCTACACCGCCGGCGCTGCCGGTCCGTCTTCCCGCTCCCGACCTGCCTGGTGGCGTCGGCTGCGTGGCGCCCTGTCCAGTCGCGGCGGCATCGCCGTGGCCGCTGCCGCCGGGGGTGCGCTCGTAGCGGGACTGCTGTTCGCGCTGCTCCCGCGCGGTGCCTCCGATGCGGCGCAGAGCGCCAAGGGAAGCCCGGATGAAAGCGGCACCGCCGGTGTTCTCGTCCACAATGTCGAGAAGAAATGCCAGGAACCCCGTACGCACGAATGCGCGCTGTCCCTCGCCTACAACCCCTACCGCCCCTACGTGACCTCCAACTCCGCCGACCGTGTCTGGCACCACGACCTGCTCCAGGCACGCTGCACCATCGCCAACGGTGTCACCGTCACCGACGAGAACCACAAACACACCAGCATCTGGATCCAGGTCACACGGCATGGAAAGCACCTGTGGCTTCCCGGAATCCGCGTCCGCCCGGACGACCTGAACCAGCTCACCACCATCCTGCCCACCTGCTCTCCCTGAAGGCCGACCCGTGAATGACCTTGGGTCTGCGGGCTGACCTGCTCGACTGCTGGTCACCCGACCCTGCAGCCGCGCCCGGTCGATGACGCGGCCGGCGGCGGACTTCGACACCACGAACAGCGGAAGCGAGCTGTCGCAGCGCCAAGGTTGGCCCGCCGATACGCGGCCGCCAGCAGCACCAGATCCTCCAGCGGCAGTCTCCACGGCCGCCCGTCAGCGAACCCGATCCGCTCCCTCCTGGCCGCAGCGCGGCGATCGTTCCGCCGTGCGCAACAGGCCTGTCCCGGCCGTCAGGGCTCCGGGATGAAGGCAGGCTCGATACCCATCGCGGCAACACCCTCGCGCACGGAGCGGTCGAACTGTTCGATCGCCGCCACCAAGACGTCCCAGGTGACGGGAGCGGTCCAGACGTCCGGCGTGAGGATGGAGCCGACCCGCCAGCCGTCGACGGAGTTCACGATGCGGATCAGTCCCTCCGCCGCCTGCATCGAGTCGAGCTGGAAGTCCTCTTGGGCGGCAGTCGGCCTCCGCAGTCAGAGCGCCAAGTGGTACGCCAACTCGGCCGCGGGGAACGCCTCTTCCGACCACACCACCCGCCCCTGTTGCCAGATGGAGAGCTCTGCCTCGACGTCGAGCAGAAGCACTTCCAGGGGAGCCTCCCGCGGGGTGAGCCCGCGCCGCGGCAGATCCGACAGTCCGAAGTTCCGGCAGACGAACCGCACCGCACGGCCTCCATATGATCTGAGGCCCTCGGCTCGTCCAGGCCCACCCAAATGCGGGGAACATTACCAGGACACGCCTGGTGCCCCCGGCTGGCCCTCGATCACTGGGACAGCCCTCTCGTAGGGGCCCTGGCGGTGGGCGGAGATGTGCGGTACGGGGACGAAGCCGAGCCGCTTGACCGCGCGGGCCGCCGCCAGCCGGGTCGCGGTGTCCTCGCCGGCCAGGAAGGTGATGTCGATCCGGGTGCCCGGCGGCGTGCCGTCGCGCGCCCGGGGTCCCTCGCGGGTCTCGGCTTTCGTACGGCTGTTTCCGGAGCGCCGAGATGTCGCGCGCGGTGCGGGGGCCGGTGGGCAGGGCGTCCGCCGTCGGCCGCGCGCCGGGTTATGGACCTGTGCGCCGCACCTTCTTTGGCCCTGGTGGCCGGACCAACGGTCGGACAGGGTGGGGTCCGTCGATCATCATCCGAGGAGGTCCCGTTGAGTGTTCCGTCGAATCCCGGTGTGCGAACGGTGGTGGCGTGACCGTGCGATTCCGGCATGCCGACGCGGTCCGGGCCGCGTATCCCGAACTGTCCGCCGGCGCGCTGTACGCCGCCGGCGTCGCTGCCCCGGCCGACACCGGTCCGGCCGCCGCCGTGTACACCGCGCGGGCCGTGGCGCGGCTGGCCCGGGCCGCCGAGGGTGAGTTTCCCGAGGTGCTGGCCTGGCGGCGGGCCTTCAGCCGGATGGGGGTGAAGCCGACGCAGGTGCGGTCGGCCTCGGAGTCGCTGCTGCGTCGGCTGCGCAAGGAGGGCGGGCTGCCGCGCATCCATCCCCTGGTGGACCTGTGCAACGCCGTCTCAGTGGCGTACGCGGTGCCGGTCGCGGTGCTCGACGTCGACCGGATCAACGGGCCGCTGCTGGAGGTCCGGCCGGCGCGCGGCGACGAGACGTACACGCGCTTCGGCGGCGGGGACGAGCATCCCGCGCCCGGCGAGGTGACCTTCGTCGACTCGGCGGGCCGGGCCCACGCCCGCCGCTGGACCCACCGGCAGAGCGGGCACTCGGCGGTCGGCGCGGGGACCGGGCGGGTGCTGGTGGTGACGGAAGCGATGCATGACGGCGGCGCGGACACCGTGGCGGAGGTGTTGAAGACGGTCGAGGAGGAGATGGCATCACACTGGACGGCCACCACGACGACGGCCGTCCTCACGCCGGACGCCCCGGACTTCGTCTTCGCGACCTGACCGGTCACGCTTGCAGGGACGGGAGTTTGCCCTCTGGCCTGGCCAGCCGCCGCCACGGGGCTCGCCTTCGAACCTGACCGGAGACCACCGGGGCATGAGTCGGTCCTCGGGTACTGGCCGGTCACCATCAAAGTGGGCGTCGGTCTGCGGTGTCCGGCCGGCCGCCGCTGGAGGACCGCGTCGTCGCGCTGCTTCCAGGCGGATCGTGCCCCGGTGGCCGGTGATCGGCTCGCCGAGCGGCACGGGGTGCGCGCGGTCGGTGACGTCCCGCGGAAGTTCGTCGTCGGAGACCTGGTGCCCTTGCAGGGGGAGTTGTCTGTCAGGGCTGTCCGGCTCCCATCACGGAGCTCGACTCGGGAGTCTGACCGGCGGTCACCGGAGCGGGAGTTGCTCTCCTGAGCCTGCCCGGTCGCCGTCGGGGCGGGCCGGGGCGCGTGGCAGCATGAGCGGCGTGGACGAGGGGCGGGACACGGTGAACGGGACGGCGCGCGGATCGGACTTCCTCCAACTGGCCGTCGCGGACGTGCCCGTCGGCGGCAAGGCGGAGTGGCTGGCCGGGCGACTGCGGGCGGCGATAGCGGACGGCCGGCTCCCGGTGGGCGGCCGGCTGCCGCCGACCCGGGTGCTCGCGGCCGAACTCCGGGTGTCCCGGGGCGTGGTCACGGAGGCGTACCGGCGCCTCGCCGAAGACGGCCAGGTGACGGGCCGCCGCCGCGCCGGCACGATCGTCGTCGCCGCCCCGTTCACCACCACCGCACCTACGGGTCCGGGGGCCGGGTTCGGCGTGGGGGACGCCGACGGGCATGCGTACGGGCTGGGGGCGAGCGGTGACGACGGGCCGGGAGCGGGTGATGCCAGCCGGCACGCCGACGGCCTCGACGTGGACAGCGCCGGACGGCGTGCCAACCCGCTGGCCACGGATGGCGCCGACGGGCCACGGGCGCAAGACGCCAAGGGGCACGTCGAAGGTTTGGGCGGAGGCGACACCCACGGACCCGGAGTAGGTGCCGCCGGACGATACGCCGACCCGCTGGGCACAGGAGGCGCCGACGGCCTTGGCCACGACGGCACGCTCGGCGGCCACCCCGGCGGGACCACGGACAGGGGCCCGGCCGGGCCGACCCACGATGCCCCCGGGTACCTGAGCCCGGTCAGGCCCGTCAACGGCGTACCCGGGCACCAATGCCCCGTCGGGCCGATCCACGCCACATCCGAGCACGAAAGCCTGGCGCCCATCGACGGTGTACCCGGGTGCCCAAGACCGGTTGGACCGCGCAAGGGCGTGCCCGGGCACCAATGCCCCGCCGAACCAGCCCACGACACACCCGCATACCAAAGCCCGGCCAGGCCCATCCGGAACGCACCCGAGCACCGGAACCTCGCCGAGCCGGTCCACAGCACATCCGGACACCGAAGCCCTGTCGGACCGCCCCATGACACACCCGCCGTCCCCGGCACAACCGGGCCGCTGTTCGGTGGGGTGCCCGGGGCTGGTGTTTTCGACGCGCTGCGGGCCGCCCCGGCCGTCGTCGACTTCACGCCCGGACGGCCCGATCTCACCGTCTTCCCACGGGCGGCCTGGCTGCGGGCCGAGCGCGCGGTGCTCGCCGAGTCGGCCGCCGACCACCTGGGCTACGGTGACCCGCGCGGCGCGCCCCGGCTGCGGCGGGCCGTCGCCGACTGGCTGGCGCGGATGCGTGGCGTACGGGTCGACCCGGAGTCCGTGCTGATCGTCGCGGGCACCGCGCAGGCGCTCACGCTGCTGCACCCGGTGCTGCGCGCGGACGGCGTCGACGCGGTCGCGGTGGAGGACCCCGGCTCGCTGGGGGCCCGCCAGCACCTGGCGAACGGCGGCCTGGTGACCCCGCCGGTGCCGGTCGACGAGCACGGCGTACGGGTGGACGCGCTGCGGGCGACCGGCGCCCGGGCCGTCCTGCTCACACCCGCCCACCAGTTCCCCACCGGGGTGGTCACCAGTGGTGAACGCCGGCGTGAGCTGCTGGAGTGGGCGCGGGCGGGCGGGCTGATCCTGGAGGACGACTACGACGCCGAGCACCGCTACGACCGGCCCCCGGTCCCCGCGCTGCGTGCCCTGCTCGCCGACCGGGTCTGCTATCTGGGCAGCGCCTCGAAGCTGCTCGCGCCGGCGCTGAGGATCGGCTGGCTGGTGGCACCGGACCGGTACCGCTCCGCGCTCATCGAGGCCAAGCGCTTCAACGACCTGGGCAACGCGGTGCTGCCGCAGCTGGTGCTCGCCCGGCTGATGGAGTCCGGGGCACTGGAGCGGCACCTCAGGCTGGTGCGCGGGCGCCACCGCAGACGGCGGGACGCGATGATCGCCGCGCTGGCCGGGCAGTTGCCGGGCGCGGTGGTGCACGGCGCGGCGGCGGGTCTGCATCTGACGGTCACGTATCCCGGGGACATACCGGACACCGAGTTCGCGGCGGCGGCGCTGGCGCACGGTGTGAAGTGCCACCCGTTGTCCTGGCACCGCCAGTCTCCCGGGCCGCCCGGCCTGGTCCTCGGCTACGCGGCCGGCTCGCCCGGTGTCATCGCCGACGGCGTGGCACGGCTCGGCCGGGCCCTGCGTTCGCTGAGCTGACCGGCCCGGGCGGATTCGTTGCGCCGTGGTTCCCCGGCCGGATGACTTCCGCGTCCGGTGCCTCAGAGGCCGACCGGTGCCCTGGAGGCCGAGGCGGCAACGCCGCCAGGTGCCCCCGTCAGGTGTCCTCCGCGACGGCGGACGCGGCGGCGTTGTAGCGGGCCAGCAGGGTGCGCAGGGTCCTGACCTCGTCCGGGGACCAGCCGGCGGTGCGGGCGTCGACCTCGCGGTACATCCGGGCGGCGGCGCGGGCGAGCAGTTCCCGGCCCCGGTCGCTGGGGCGCAGCAGCTGGACGCGGCGGTTGCCGGGGACGGGCTCGCGTACCAGCAGGCCGGCCCGCTCCAGGGCGGTGACCTGGCGGCTGATCGTGGACTTGTTCAGCCCGTAGAGCCCGACCAGGTCTCCCGCCCGGGCCCCGTCGCGTTCGGACAGCTCGGACAGCAGTGAATACTCGACGAAGCTCAGGTCGGGGTGGAGCCGTTCGGCGTGGGCCCGGAAGCGCCGGGAGAGGGTCACCAGCTCCCGGACGAGCCCCGGGACCTCCGTGTCGTCGTCGGTCACGTGTGTTCGTCCTTCCCCGAGGTTCCGGTACGCATGATCACACATGCGGACCGGAGTTGCCTTTTGCAACACTCGCGCCTCGGCGTTACAGTGGCTGAAGTTGCTATTTACAACTCACCGATCGTGCGGCCCCGCCCGAACCTCTCCAGGGGCAGTCGGACGAGATGTTTGCCGCACTTTGGCCCCTTATGCTCCGGATAGTTCGGAGCGGGCCAGGAGAGGCAGGCGAGAGTCATGCGAGCCGAGGACGTCGTCCGTGCACCGTCGACACCGCTGGATGCCCCGGCCTTCCCGGCGGGCCCGTACCGGTTCACCGACCGCGAGTACCTGAACATCACCTACCGCACGGACCCCGAGGCCCTGCGCCGCGTGGTGCCGGAGCCGCTGCGGGTGGCCGAGCCGCTGGTCCGCTTCGAGGTCATGCGCATGCCCGACGTCACCGGACTGGGCGACTACACCGAGGCCGGTCAGCTCGCCGTCGTCGAGTACGAGGGCGAGGCGGGCGAGTACAGCATCTCGATGCACGTGGACAACTTCCCCGCCATCGCCAGCGGCCGGGAGACCGGAGCCTTTCCGAAGAAGGCGGGCCGTCCCCGGCTGTACGTCGACCAGGACACCCTGGTCGGCACCCTCGACCACGGCACACTGCCCGTGGCCCGCGCCACGATGGGCTACAAGCACCGGCCGCTGAACACCGAGCAGGCCCGCGAGGAGCTGACCCGGCCCACGTTCATGCTCAAGAAGCTGCCGCACTACGACGGTTCACCGCGCATCTGCGAACTCGTCCGGACACAGATCGCCGACATCGTGGTCAAGGGCGCCTGGAGCGGTCCCGCGCGGCTCCAGCTCTTCGCTCACGCGCTGGCCCCGCTCGCGGACCTGCCGGTCCTGGAGGTCGTCTCCGCCGCCCACGTCCTGACCGACCTGACCCTGGGCCGCGCCCGGGTCGTCCACGACTACCTCGCCTGACCGCTCCCACGGGCCGGAGCAGCAGGAACCGGCCCGGAGCAAGAGAAACCGAGAGGAGAAGGGCGCGCATGTCAGAGCACGACAGCATCGCCGGAATCCGTACCGTCACCGTCGTCGGGGGAGGGGTGATCGGCGCCTCCTGGGCGGCGTTGTTCCTGGCCCGCGGGCTGTCCGTCACGGTCAGCGACCCCCAGCCCGGCATCGAGGAGGCCGTGCGGGGGCACATCGCGCAGGCCGCGCCCGCGCTCGGCGGGCTGGGGCTGGACACCTCGGACCTCACCGCACGGCTCGCCTTCGTACCGGACCTGGCGGACGCGGTCCGCGGGGCGGACCTGGTGCAGGAGAACGGCCCGGAGCGGCTGGAGGTGAAGCACGAGATGTGGCGCGTCATCGAGGAGAACGCCCCCTCCGGCGCGCTGTTCGCCACCTCCACCTCCGGCATCCCCGCCACCGAGATCGCCACCGCCCTGAAGGACCCGGGGCGGCTGGTCGTAGGACACCCGTTCAACCCGCCGCACCTGGTGCCGCTCGTGGAGGTCGTGCCCGGCGAGCGGACCTCGCCGCACACCACCGAACGCGCCCGCGCCTTCTACCAGGCCCTGGGCAAGCGTCCGCAGGTGCTGCGCAAAGAGGTGCCGGGGTTCGTCGCGAACCGGCTCCAGTCGGCGATCTTCCGGGAGTGCGTGCACCTGGTGAGCGAGGGGGTGGTCACCATGCAGGAACTGGACGACATCGTCACCTCCTCCCTCGGGCAGCGCTGGGCGGTCGCCGGTCCCTTCCGCTCGTTCCACCTCGGCGGCGGAGAAGGCGGGCTGCCTCACTTCATGAGCCACCTCGGGGCCGGGATGGAGCGCCGCTGGGCGGACATGGCCGAGGAGCAGGTCGCGTTCGACGAGCGCACCCGGCGGCTGCTGACCGAGCAGGTGAAGGACTTCGGCGGCTGTGTCGCCGACCTCGCCGCCGAACGCGACCGCCGGCAGATCGCCGTCATGCGCGCCCTCGGTGAGGGCTACGACGGCTGACCCGACCCACACCCGCACAGAGGCTGAACATGAGTACTGAAGACATCACCGCACGCATCCGTAAGGCCCTCGCCCACCCCCTCACCCACGAGGACGACGGCTTCGACATCCACGAGGCCCTCCGCGAGGTGCTGGCCCCGGCCGGTCTGCGCCCCGAGGACAGCGGCGGAAAGATCACGTTCATCGGCAGCGACCCGGTCGTGCCGAGCATCATGCGCCTGGGCGCCGTCCCCGCCCTGGGGATGACCGCCAAGTCGGTCGCGCTGGCCGCGCTGTGGCGCCGGCGGGGCGGCGAGGGCCAGGACATCACCATGGACCTGCGCAAGGCCCCGCACCGGCTGTGCCCCTTCTACGACAAGAAGTGGGAACTGCTCAACGGCTATCCCGGCGGCACCCCCTCGGACCCCGTCAACCCGCTCGGATTCGACTTCTACCAGACCCGCGACGGGCGCTGGGTGATGCCGCTCAACCCCTACCCGAAGATCAAGAACGCCGTCTACAAGCTGCTGCGCACATGGCCCGAGAAACAGGCCGTCGCCGACGCCATCGCCCGGTGGGACGCCGCCGACCTGGAACGGGCCGGTGACGAGATCGGCGTGGTCATGCCGATGCTGCGCACCACGGAGGAGTTCCTGCGGGAACCGGCGTACGAGTACATCGCCCGGGAACCGCTCATCAAGATCGAGAAGATCGGCGACAGCGAGCCCGAGCCCCTGAGCGCCGGCGCCGAACAGCCGCTGTCCGGCGTGCGCGCCCTCGGCATGGGCCACATCATCGCCGGCGCAGGCGTCGGCCGGGACCTGGCCCAGCACGGCGCCGACGTGCTGAACATCTGGCGGCCCAACGAGCTGGAGCACGACTCGACGTACAACAGCGCCAACGTCGGGGTCCGTTCGTCCACCATCGATCCCTACGGCAGCGACGGCCGGGCGAGGATCCGTCACCTCCTGCGCGACGCCGACGTGTTCTACGCCAACCGCCGCCCCGGCTACCTGGAGAAGATCGGCCTGAGCGCGGAGGAGGCCGCGGCCGTCCGCCCCGGCATCATCCACTGCAGCTTCTCCCTCGCCGGCGAGTCCGGCCCATGGGCCCACCGGGTGGGCTTCGACCAGACCGCCGGCGCGCTCAGCGGCATCATGCTGATGGAGGGCGAGGACGGCGTCACCGCCGGTCCGACCAGCGCCCCGGGCCTGCCGTACATCATGGTCGTCAACGACTACGTCCTGTCCTGGCTGGCCACCACCGGCGCGCTCGCCGCGCTGATGCGGCGCGCCGAGGAGGGCGGCAGCTACCGCGTCACCCTCAACCTCACGCGGATCGCCACCTGGATCCTCAGCCTCGGCGTCTTCGACCGGGACTACGCCCAGGAAACCGCTCTCGCCCCGGACCCGGACTCCCCGCACGCCTACCTCGACCCGGACACCTTCACCGCCGACACCCCCTGCGGCCGCTACCAGGGCGTCACCGACCAGGTGATCATGTCCAGGACCCCGGGACGCTTCCGCACCGTCCTCGTGCCGCGCGGCAGCAGCGCCCCCGTCTGGCTGCCCCGGCCCAACTGACCGGCAGCGGGCCGCCGGACCGTGCGCTGCGACGGCCGTACGCGAGGTCATCCACACGGAACGGCCGGGCCCGGCGGCGTGATGCGACCGGGCCCAGCGCGCTCCTTGGACGAAGAGCGCTTCGACCCGGCGGGCGCCCACGTGCCGGTCTCATCCGTTGGTTGGTCATTCCCGGCGTTCGGCGGACAGTGCCCGTCGCAGGCCTCACCATGGAGGGGCCATCTTTCCTGCCGATCATGAGGAGACGGCGATGGGCAAGCACGAAAAGCCGCCGGCCGACCCGGGCACGGGCACCCCGCCGCCCGGCAACAGCGACGGACAGGTCCCTCCGCCTCCGCCCAGTACCGGCAAGCACAAGAAGTAGCCGTACGGTGCTGACGACCGCACCCGGCATCGACAGGCTGCGGCGATCGCTGGCCGCTGCCATGGACCAGCGAGGCGACTGGCCCGAACGATCCCCTTGGATCCGTGAGGCCGTCGACGCCCTGCCCCGGCACCGGTTCGCTCCGGACCGCGTCTGGCGGTGGGACGGGCACGCCTACGTGCCCGTGGACCAGCGGACCGATCCGGCCGGCTGGGCGAGCGAGGTGTATCCCGGCCCCGACACGGCGACCGTCACCGAGGTCACGGACGGACTGCCGGCCTCCAGCCTGTCCAGCCAGGCCGTCGTGGTCGACATGCTGGACTCCCTGCTCCTCGAACCCGGCCACCGCGTCCTGGAACTGGGAACAGGCAGCGGATGGAACACGGCCCTGCTCAGCCGGCGAACCGGCCCGCGCCTCACCGTCAGTGTCGAGGCGAGCCCCGGCCTGGCACAGGCGGCACGCCGGGCACTGGCCGCAGCGGGACTCACCGCACACGTGGAAGTCGGCGACGGAAACCGGGGATGGGCCCCCGCGGCACCCTACGACCGGGTCGTGGCCACCTACGCCGTCGAGCAAATCCCGTGGGCCTGGGTCGCACAGACACGGCCGGGCGGACGCGTTGTCACCCCCTGGGGCCGACTCGGACACATCGCGCTCACGGTCGCCGACGACGGCCGGTCCGCGACAGGGTGGGTCCAGGGCCTGGCACAGTTCATGCCCGACCGCGCCGCGCTGCGCCACGAACCCGACTTCACACAGGTACGCGCCCGTAGCGAGCCGGAGGGGGAGCGGACCTTCCTCCGCGACCTCACTCCACTGCAGGACGACGCACACCTGCGGTTCGCGCTGCGCGTCGTCCTGCCTCATCTGAGGATCACGCTCGCCCACGACGCCGACGGCCTCAACGCATGGATGCACGACACCGAGGAGTCCTGGGCCGTGCTCTCGGCCATCGGCGGCGGCCGGACGATCGCCACCCAGGGCGGCCCCCGACACCTGGCCGACGAACTCGAGGCGGCCTGGGACACATGGCTGGACCTGGGCAGCCCCGATCTGTACGACTTCGGCCTGACCGTCACCGACAGCGGCGCGACGCAGTACATCTGGGTCAACGACCCCGCGGCCGAACCCCGATGGGCCATCACCTGCACCCGCCACGCCGGCAAGTGACCGACCACAGCGAAGTCGAGCCCGGGTACCTGTGTGCCGCCCGACTCACCGTCGTCCGCCCGCGCCGTGGCACCTCGCCCGCAACACCGCCACCACCAACGCTCCGCGCACTCACGTAGCCGCCGGCCTGGGTGGATTCACCGGCCGGGAGCCGTGGGCCGGTTCGCGCGACAAGGGCGTTGTCAGTGGGTCCCGCTAACTTGATCCATGTCCCGCCGATCCGGCGTTGGGGCTCCCCTTGTGCTGCGAAGGAGATGGTGCGTTGTCCGACTACGAGAGGTCGAGCACGGCGCGGGTGATCCCGCCCGCCCGGCCGCGCAAGCTCGCCAAGGTGCCGTTCGTGGAACTGGCCGACGGACGCCTCCAGGGCGTCGTCTCCAGCGGCTCGGCCATCGAGCGGGTCTACGTCTCCTCGGTCGCCGCCGGGACGTACGCCTACGCGTGCAGCACCAACAACAACCGCCCCTGCGGCGGCGCCCGCGGCGGCTTCTGCAACCACATCGGCGCCCTGATCAGCGAAGCGGTGGTGCAGTACGGCGCCGAACGCGTCGCCCGCTATCTGCGGGCCGATCTCGGGGACGGCGAGGCGAGCGCGCAGACGATCAACGCCGGCATGAGCGCGACCCGCCCGTCCCCGGCGGACAGCAAGGCCGCCGCGTCCGTCTTCAGCAGGTTCCTGCGCCACCTGACCTACCTGGAACTCCCCCCGACCACAGCGCCGTTGCCGGAGATGCAGTGGTTCCCGGCCACGCGAGCGCAGAGCACGGAAGTACCCCCGCAGGAGGCCGGCGCGGGCGAGGAGGAATGCCTCGACACGCTCACGGAACCCGTCGACGGGCTGACGGAGGCGCTGACCGCCGTCGACGCCTTCGACCGTGCCCTGACCGGCGGCCTGTTGCGCCCACGACCCGCCCAGGCGGAAGGCCTGATCGCGCTCGCCGACGCGGTCGCCGCGAGCCCGCTCGCCGCCCGGGCCGCCGAGGCCGCCGAGAAGGCGGCGGCCGGCGCCGCGAGCGAGGACCACTTCGTCACCCTCGCCGCCGCCCGCACCGCCCTGCTCGGCGCCGCACACGACGCGCTCACCGCCCGCGCGGACGAGGTCACCGGGCGCGCCCGCGAGGAGGCCACCGTGCCGCCCGCCGCCGGAGGACAGGCGCAGAACCTGCTCGCCGCCGCCCGCTCCTGGCTGTGCGACCTGGCCCGCACCGGCTGGCAGGGCATCGACCACGACGTGGTCTCCGGCGCCGCCCAGGTCGTCTCCGCGATGCTCCCGGAGCCGCGGCTGCGCCGCCTGGCGGCCCTCCTCGACGGTTTCGCCGCCGAACTCGCCGCGTCCTGCCCCGGCGCCGCCCTGGAGCGGATACCGGTGCGCCGGTGGGCCGACCTCTGGGCACGCGGCATGCTGCTGACGCTCCCCGGCGCCGCCGCCGCGCCCGCCGCGTACACCGCCACCGGCCGGCTGCTGCCCCTCGGTGTCGACGTCCACGAACACGCCACCGCCGTCCAGGCCCAGGTGCACGCCGTGTTCGAACCCGCCGACGGCACCGCCGCCCGGCTGGTCCGGGCGAGTGTGTCCGTACCGAAGCCCGACACCGTCCTCGGCGCCGGCGTCTGGCAGCTGCTGCGCCCGCACATGACGCTCCTGGCCGCGGCCGGCGAGGGCCGTTCCATGGACCTCACCGAGATGCCCGTCACCGCCGAGGGCGACCTGATCTGGCAGGACGAACACGCCCGCCCGGGCGAGCCCGCCGACCCCTTCGCCACCGCACGCGTCGCCCTGCCCACCGCCACCACGACGTCGGCCGCACCCCTGGACCGGCACCCGGCGCGCCTCGCCGAACCCGTGTTCCTGGAGGGCTACGGCATCGACCGGGACGGCGACACGGTGACCTTCACCCTTCCCACGCACCGCCTGCCGGTCGACACCGACCGCGTCCCGGCCGCCGGCCCCCTCACCCCGCAGTCCGTCGCCGCCTCCAGCGCCTGCATCGGGCTGCTCCGCTGGGACGCCGGGCGGTTCCGTCTCCAGCCGCTCGCCGTGGAGACCACCGTGCGCAGGAAACCGGTCGCGGTGCACGCCGGCGCCTGGGCCGGGGGCACCACCGACAAGGCCGGGGCCAAGGCCGAGAAGGCCGCCACCGACGCGGTGAACGTGCTGCGCGAACGCGCCGGAAGGCTGCTGCGGAAATGACCGACCACACCACCGACCACATCACCGGACACGTCACCGGACCCGCAGTCGAGGAGACCGCGCAGCCCGGCGCCGACGAGAACCGCCGGCAGGTCCTGTACTGGCGGCTGCTCGCCCGCCTCTTCGACCACGAGGAGCAGGCCACCCTGGAGTCCGCCTCCCTCGCCGTCGTCGAGGACATCGGACTGCCGCCCGCGCTGCTGGACCCGCAGGCGTCCATCGACGCCATCGTGCAGCGTCACCCCGAGCTGGCCACCGAACTCGACGCCCTGATGGTGCCCGAGCCGGACGAGGAGGGCCGTGACCGGGCCGCCGAGGTGCGCCGCGCCGCCCTCGCCTCCAAGGTGCTGCTCAACGTCTTCGCCACCGGCACCGGCACCGTCACCGCCGGGCAGCTCGCCCGCTGGCAGTCGGATGCCGGATGGCTGGAACGGGCGCTCGGCTGCAAGCCCGGCGAACTGCGCGGCGGCCGGAGCGCGGGACACGGTGCGGGGGGCGGCGGCCGGGGAGCGGGAGTCGGCACGGGGAGCGGCGGTGCGGGCGGGGAAGTGAGCCCGACCGGCACCGGAGGCGGCGGCCGCACCCCCGACCTCGGCAGGCTCGTTCCGGAGATCGGCCCCGAACTCGGCGCCCTGGAAGCCGACCTGGTCAAGCGGATGCACCTACGCGAAGTCCTCGCCGACCCCGCGCTCGCCGCACAGCTCACCCCGAGCATGTCGCTCATCGAGCAGTTGCTGCGCGACAAGAACAACCTCTCCGGCGTCGCCCTCGCCAACGCCAGGGCACTGATCCGCCGCTTCGTCGACGAGGTCGCCGACGTCCTGCGCACCCAGGTCGAAAAGGCCTCCGTCGGCGCCCTGGACCGGTCGATACCGCCCAAGCGGGTCTTCCGCAACCTCGACCTCGACCGCACCATCTGGAAGAACCTCACCAACTGGGACCCCGAGGAGGAGCGGCTCTACGTCGACCGCCTCTACTACCGGCACACCGTCCGAAGGACGACACCCCAGCGCCTGATCGTGGTCGTCGACCAGTCGGGCTCGATGGTCGACTCGATGGTCAACTGCACCATCCTGGCGTCCATCTTCGCCGGACTGCCCAAGGTGGACGTCCACCTGATCGCCTACGACACCCAGGCGCTCGACCTCACCCCCTGGGTGAGCGACCCCTTCGAGACCCTGCTGCGCACCAACCTCGGCGGCGGTACCGACGGCACGGTCGCCATGGCCCTGGCCCAGCCCAAGATCGCCGAACCGCGCAACACGGTCGTGGTGTGGATCTCCGACTTCTACGAATGGCGGTCCGAGCCGCTGTTCGAGTCGATGGCGGCCGTCCACCGCTCCGGGGCGAAGTTCATCCCGGTCGGCTCGGTGACCAGTTCGGGCCGCGGCAGCGTGAACCCGTGGTTCCGGGAGCGCTTCAAGGACCTCGGCACGCCCGTGATCTCCGGACACATCCGCAAGCTCGTCCACGAGCTGAAGTCGTTCCTCACCTGAGCCGTCCCGCGCCTCGGCACTCTCACTTCTCTTCTCACCGAAAGGCATTCGACATGTCCGACCTGCTGCGCGCCCCCGCCGAGATCAAGTACGCCGAAGAGCTGGACTGGCTGGAGTCGATCGACGACAACCCCAAGCCCTACTCCTGGCGGCTGTCCCCCAAGATGATCCGGCTGTTCATCCTGGGGTCCGAGCGGGCCGACGGCCTCGACCGCGAGGTGGCCCAGAAGTGGTTCGGCGACCGGAGCATCGTGGAGCGGGCCATCGTCACCCTCGCCTCCGACCGCGGCCTGCTGCTGATAGGCGATCCCGGCACCGGCAAGAGCTGGCTCGCCGAACTGCTGGCCGCCGCCGTCTGCCGCAACTCCACACTCGTGGTGCAGGGCACGGCCGGCACCACCGAGGACCACATCAAGTACTCGTGGAACGTGTCCATGGTCATCGCCAAGGGCCAGTCCAGGGAGTCGATGATCCCCTCGCCGATCATGACCGCGATGGAGCAGGGCGTCATCGGCCGCTTCGAGGAGCTGACCCGCTCCACCAGCGATGTCCAGGACGCACTGATCTCGATCCTCTCCGAGAAGTACATCTCGGTCCCCGAACTCGACAGCGACAACATCGTCTTCGCCAAGCCCGGCTTCTGTGTCATCGCCACCGCCAACAGCCGCGACCGGGGCGTCAACGACCTGTCCTCCGCGCTCAAGCGCCGCTTCAACTTCGTCCGCATCCCGGTGGTCACCAACAAGAAGAGCGAGGCGGAGATCGTCCGCTTCCGCACCCAGGAACTCCTGCGCCGCCACCAGATCGAACTGGACGTGCCGCCCACCCTGCTGGACGTGCTGCTGCAGAGCTTCGCCGACCTGCGCGCCTCCGCCGCCGCGGCCGGCAGCGACGACGAGAAGCTGGAATCCGCGCTGTCCACCGCCGAACAGATCGGCGTCCTGGAGGACGCGATCCTGCACAGCAACTTCTTCGGCGAGCGCACCCTGACCGCCCGCACCCTCGCCTCCTCCCTGGTCGGCTCCCTCGCCCGGCGCGAACCGGAGGACCTGGCCATCCTCAACAAGTACCTGCACGGTGTCGTAGAGCCGCGCAGCAAGGAGGAGGGCGGCTCCTGGCCGGAGTTCCTCGACGGCGGCCGCGACGCGATCGCCACCCTGTCGTGACCGCCCGGAACAGCACCATGGACAGCACGCCCAACGAGGGGACCTTCACCGCCCTGCGCACCCAACTCCAGGAAGCCGCCGCCGCGTTCGCCGACGGGCCCGACGCACTGGAGGGCATCCTCCTCGGCATCGTCGACGACGTCGACCGCGCGGTGCGCGAACCACTGGAGATCTTCCCGGTCTGCCACCACTCGCCCGCCTCCGCGCTCGCCATGGCACGCCGGCTGCGCGAGAAGCAGCCCAAGGTGGTCTACCTCGAACTCTGCGAGGACATGGCCCCGCTCCTGACCGAACTGCGCAACTGCCGGCTGCCGGTCGCCGTACAGGCCTTCGCGACCAAGGTCGACGGCTTCCCCGCCGAGTGGGCCCCGCTGTCGGTCGTCGCCCCCCTCACCGAGGCATCGGCCGAATACCAGGCGATCGCCTATGCCCTGGACACCCCCGGTGTCGAACTCGTCCTCGTGGACCGCTCCTCCGACCACGTCTTCCAGTGGCAGGAGACCAAGGACGAGTCCGCCGAACCCGCCGACCCGGACGCGCCGCCCGCCGAGGAGGAGGCACTCCACGGTGACTCCGTCGGCGTCGAGATCGGCGACCTGCGCCCCCGCTTCGCCGAACTGGAAGAGCACCTGCTGCGGCACGGGCGCGTGCGGCACTGGTCGGAGTGGTGGCACCAGTACGTCGAACTGCCCCTCGGCGACAGCGACCACGACACCTACCGCCAGGTCATGCTGCTGATCGGCAGCCTCTTCCGGCGCCTCGCCCCGGGAGAGGCGCACCGGGTCCGCGTCGACGAGGACCGCGAACGGTACATGTGGACGCGGATGCGTCAACACATGACCGCGACCGGCACCGACCCCGCCGACGCCCTCTACGTGTGCGGCGCCTTCCACGCGGCCAGCCGTGTCGCCGAGTTCGGCGTCCACGGCGCCGACACCTTCGAGATCAGCCCGCCCAGCGCCACCAAGTGGCAGCACGGACTGATCCCCTCCAGCCACGCCGCGATCGAGGCGCAGTTCGGCCTCGCCGCCGGCTCGGTGTCCATCGCCGCGGCCCAGTGGGCGAAGAACCTCAGGCGCACCCGGGTCAAGCCCTACCGGCTCGCCGGGCAGACCGGCACGAGGATGCCGAAGAAGGCGGCCAGGACGCCGGCCGCCCCGACGCCGGCCGGCCAAGGCCCGGCCCCCGACAGGCTGACCGGCTTCCTGCGGCGGCCCCCCGTCCTGGACCGGTTCGACGAGGAGGAACTGCTCGGCTGGTCCGTGGAGATCGTGCGCGCCGCCCGCCGCAACGGCTACCTCGCCTCCACCGCCGACGCCATCGCGGTGTTCGAGACGTCGATCCTGCTCGCCGGGATGCGCGACCGGGCCAGACCCACGCCGTACGACTTCCAGGACGCGGCGGTCACCTGCATCGAGAAGGACACCGTGCCCGGCCGGCGCGATGTGCGCCGCCTCGTGGAGATCATGCTCGGCGGCGACCGCGTCGGCCAGGTCGGCTACGACGCCCTGCCGCCGCTCGCCCGCGACGTGCACGACCGGCTCGCCCCGCTGAACCTCAAGCTCCAGCAGCGCGGCGTACAACGGGCGTTGCTCGACATGGCGTCCCGGCCCGAACTCCAGCAGTGCTCCGACGTTCTGTGGATGCTTCGGTACCTGATGCCGCACGGCGCCGCACGCACCGTCATGGGTGAACGGCGGCTCGGCGAACGCTCCCTCCAGGAGTCGTGGGACCTGGCCCTCGGCACCCACCAGCGCGCCCTGATCGAGCTGGGCTACGAGGGCGTCAGCATCGAGCAGGTCCTCGAACAGCGGCTGCGGCGCACCGCGTACGGCCCGCAGGCCACCACGGCGACCGTCCTCAAGGCCGTCGAGGACGCCACCCTCTACCTGCGCAGCCGCCGCCTCGCCGACGAACTCGGCCGGCACGCCCTTCAGGTCCTGGCGACCGAGCGGAGTGTCGACGGCGCACCGGAGGTGCTGCGCCGGGTACGGGGACTGCTGGCCTACTACCGCACCAGTGAGCCGTCCCTGCCGGCCTGGATCGAATCCTTCGTCAAGGCCGGCTACGCCCACTACTGCACGCTGCTGCCGACGGCGTTCGCCGACGACGACGCGAGCGTCCGCCAGGTCGCGGCCATGCTGGGCTTCCTGTTCAGCATGGAGGGCCTCGCCCTCTCCCTGGGCTGCGACCGCAACCAGCTGGAACTGGCCGTCGCCCAGTCCCGCCCCGGGGAAGCGGCCAAGACGGCGCTGCTGTGGGCGGCCAGGACCCAGCTGGGGCACCTCTCGCGCGCGGACCTCAGGGCCCGCTGCGACGAACTGCTGGGCAACCCCCTGACGCTGCCCGCCTATCCGCGCTACCTCAGCGGGTTCCTGCACGCCCTGGAACCGGTGCCCGGCCTGGCCGACTTCGCCGTCGAGGCCGTCTCCCACGCCTTCGCACGCCTGCCGGACCCGGTGCTGTTGCCCTGGCTGCCGACGCTGATCACCACGGTCCGGAGCGGCGGCACCGACCTGGCGCCCCTGCTGATCCGCGAGGCCGGCCGGATCTTCCCGGGCCGGCTGGCGGCCCTGGACACCTGGGTCCCGCCGTGGCGGGCCGCCGACCCGGCGACGGTCACGGCCCGCCCGTCGCGCGACGGCACGGCCGCGCCCGGCGGTGTGCCGCTGCTCTCGGCGTACCCCGCGACCTGCGACGCGGTGGCGGACCTGCTGGGCTGCGAGGGCGGCTGGCACACGCCCGCACCCTCCCGTACCGGCGCGGTGCTGCTCGCCCGCCACCCGCGGACCGCCCGAGCCCTGGAGGAACTCCTGACCACCCCCTGACCCCCGGCAGCCCGGGCCACCACACGCCGGTGCGGTGGCCCGGGCGCGACGTGATCCCACCCGGAAGGGCGAACGGTCTGAGAACTCGGCGGCTACTGTCATACCTGGGCGGCGACGCGGCGGAAATTGCCGCCCAGGATCGCGGGTGACGGCGTCGTCGGGATATCCGCGAGCAACCAGCGCGTCTTCGACGGTCAGCAGACCTTCCGGGGGAAGGAAGTCGATCAGCCCCAACGGGTGCAGGAGTCGGGGAAAAGCTCGGGGCTCTGCTTGAGCATCGCGTTGAAGTCGTCGTGGTCGAACGGGTAGTCGGTCGACACTCCCACGTGTTCCGGGCCGACGAGTTCGACCGCGTAGTCGATGTGACGTACCAGCGCGTCGACAGAGGCGTCGTTGGGGCCGAGGAAGATCCCGACACCGGTGATGCCAACGACCCCACCCGTGGCAGCGCACTCCCTGGCCTGCTCGTCGGTGATGTTGCGGGGATGACGTACTCCGCCAGGCCGCCGCCGGTGACGTTCGACCCGAGCGAGCCCATCAGCGGGCAGGAGAAGGGCAGACCTCTGCGACATGCCGCACACGTGCCGCAGGAGACCGCGAGCAGGTAGACGGCGCCGCGGTCGCCGACCTTCCCGTCTGCCACCCCCTCGCCGACCTCGACGACCGTGCCGGAGAACTCGTGGCCGAGGATCTGCGGCACCATGGCACCGGTCAGGAGACGCGGCTTGTCCAGAGCGAACAGCAGCGACTCGGGACAGAGGAAGAAGTGGAGACCGGAACCGCAGATGCCGGCGTAGGCGTTGCGCGGCTTCACCTGTCCGGGACCGGGAACGGGCTCCGGCACCTCCTCGATGCGGAGGTCCTCTTTGCCGTAGAACCGTGCTGCCTTCATTGTTCTGCTCCATTCTCCTGACGGGGCCGGGGTCGCCGGTCACCGTGGCGGGGCCGGCGCGCACCGCCTCGCGCACTGGGAAGGCGTGCCCGTTCGGTGGTCGTGGGCGGTGCTCCTCCCGCGCCCTGGTACTGCACGGCCCGAGCGCGGCGTCGCGGTCATGGGCATCGGTCTGGCCGACCGTGTGCGCGCCCGCCCCGCTGTTGCGTCATCCGGCTGTCATCGTCGCGTGCGCCGATGCCTCGCGCCGACCGCCGGACGCGGCTGGTTCGAGAGTTCCTGCCCGCCGTTCGCGCAGTCGGGAGCCCGGTGTGTGTCCGGCAAGGGCAAGGGCAAGGGCGTCGGGTACCTGACCGGGCGGTGCAGGGCCCCTCGCACCACGGCGGTGTGCTCGAACGGCGGGCTGATCGGTCGACATCCGCGGCGAACGGCGGTGCCCGGCTCCGGCGCCCCCCGCCCACCATGGACACGGCTCACCGGAGGGATGTGAGCGGTGGACAGGGGGAATGTGAGCGGTGGACAGGGCGAAGGAGCACACCATGGACTGGCCGGCTGGTGAAGCGGCATTCGTCACGGGCGCGGCGTCCGGGATCGGCCTCGGCAACGCGCGGGCGCTCGTCGTCGCGGGCGCGAAGGTGGCGCCGGCCGATGTCGACGAAGGCCGGCTCGCCGAGGCCGCGAAGGAGCTGACGGACGCGGGCGGCACCGTGACGGCCGTACGCCTCGACGTGAGCGACGAGAAGAACCGGCCGACCGCGGCCGACCGGGTCGAGGAAGCACTCGGGCCCATCTCGCTCCTGTGCAACGTCGCCGGCGTGAACGGCGGCGGGCCGATCGAGGAGACGCCGCTCAAGATCTGGCGGTGGGTGCTCGGGGTGAACGTCGACGGCCAGTTCATCGGCGCGTCGACATTCCTGCCCCGGTTCAGAAGCCGCGGCACGCGAGCGCACATCCTCAACACCGCCTCGGTCTCCGGGCTGGTGCCGACGGCCAACGTGGGGGCCTGCACCGCGTCGAAGTTCGCCGGCGTCGGCTTCACGATGGTGCTGCGCGAGGAACTGCGGGACAGCGACGTCGGCGTCTCCCTGCTCGTCCCGGGGACCGTCGCCACCCGCCTCGACCTCACCGCCGGCGAGGCCGAGGCCAAGTGCTCGGACGGCAGCCGAACCGTGCGGTCGCCGAGGCCAACCACGCGGTACTCGCCGCGGGCGCCGATCCCGACCGAGTCGGCGAACAGGTCGTCGAAGCCGTCCGAGACGGTCGGTTCGTCATCGTCACCCACCGTGAGTGGAGGGCCCTGGTCCGCCGTACGCACGCCGAGACCGAGGATGCCTACGAGGCGTTCGACGGACGCCACGGCCCGGATCCGACCGCTCGGATGCCGGCCGGGGGCACGGACCCGGTGACAGCCTGAGCGGGGCGCGGCAGGAAGCCGCTGCGGGCCGCGCGCAGCCGTCCGCCGTGTGCCCCGGCACCCCAGGCCGTCCGCGCGGTCGTCCGGGCCGGGGCAGCGGCGATCCTGCCGACGTGATCCGAGGAGGCACGCCTCAGTGGCCGCCTGGGCCGTCGGACCGCACGGTGCGGACGCCTCCGGTCCGGGAGGCGCGTGCGCCTGTCAGGACACGGCTCACGGAAAATCCCATCGTCGCAGGCGAGGCCGAAGCCGGCGACGGCCGCCCCGCTCTCAACCTGCTCACCCCTACCGCACCCGCCCCGGCCGCAGGAGAGCGCCACGGCCCTGACCGCTCCCCGGGCACCGACGCGGTGACGGCTCCTCGCGGCCCGCCCCTCGCCTGCGATCCCTCTCCACCGGGAGCACGCCAGTCGCCCGACCCAAGCGAAGGAGTAACCCATGACGATGTCGTCCCTGCCCCGCCCGCCATTCGACCCGGAGCTGGAGAACACGCTCGGCCAGATGGCCGAAGCAGTGCCGCTCACGTTCACCGCGGAGATGATCCCGGTGGTCCGAGCCAACCCGCCGTACCAGCTGACCGACGAGGACTTCGACGCGATGGGCGTGACGGTCCGCGACGTGACGATCGCCGGCCACCAGGGTGATGACATCCTCGTCAGTGTCATCACCCCCAAGGGCCACCAGCACCGGGGCCCGGGGATCTACCACACCCACGGCGGCGGCATGGTGACCGGCGACCGCTTCGCCGGAATCCAGCACGCCATCCCCTGGGCCGTGGACAACGATGCCGTGCTGGTGACCGTCGAGTACCGGCTCGCGCCGGAGTTCCCCGATCCTTATCCGGTCGAGGACTGCTATGCGGGTCTGCTGTGGATGGCCGATCACGCGGCCGAGCTCGGCATCGACCCGGCCCGCATCATGATCGCGGGTGCGAGCGCCGGGGGCGGACTGGCGGCGGGTACCGCCTTGCTGGCCCGCGACCGCGAGGGACCGGAGCTGATCGGCCAGGTGCTCATCTACCCGATGCTCGATGATCGCGACCGGACCGTCTCGAGCGGACAGTTCGACGGTGTCGGTGTGTGGGACCGTCAGAGCAACCGGGTGGGGTGGACGGCGCTGCTGGGCGAGCGGCGCGGCACCGACGACGTCTCCGTCTACGCCGCCCCGGCACGGGCGACCGACCTGACCGGGCTGCCGCCGGCCTTCATCGACTGCGGCTCGGCGGAAGTGTTCCGGGACGAGGACGTGGCCTACGCGAGCGCCCTGTGGGCAGCCGGCGTCCAGGCCGAACTCCACGTCTGGCCCGGCGGCTTCCACGGCTTCGACCTCGTCGCACCCGACAGCGTCCTGGGACGGGCGATGCTGAACGCCCGCCGCGCGTGGGTCAACCGCCTCCTGGGCGGCTGACACCGGCAGCTCCGGTTCCGGGCGGCCGACCCCCGCGGCCGCCCGGAACCGGCACAAGCCCGCGCTGACACCCGCAGAAGTGTCCGCCGAACCCGCGAACGCGCCCACAGCGGGCACCGCCGGCCGAACCTGGGCACGCTACTGCTGCTCGCCTGGGCGCACGATCCGCGGGAGCCGCATGCGCTCGCCCGCCTGGACGCCCGGCTCGACCCCGGTACTGCGGGCGCTCGTCGAAGCGGACAGCCTTCCGGTCCGCGGCCGCCCGGCTTGGCACGCACCACTCCACCCTCCAGGCGCGGCACGACGCACTGACGCGTGAACCCGGATACGACCCGCGCACTGCTTCGGGCAAGGTCCGCTAAGAGGCCGCCGAGTTCCTCCTGCGGCTCACCGACCGGACCTCAGGAACAGCAACTGCTGAAACGTCGCTCTCTCCCGCAGTTTTCGTCCCTGTCTCTGCGCCTTCGACTCCGTGGCCGGCACACCGGTGAGCACCATGCTGACCAGGGCGAGTGCCACGAGCAGTACGAGCCGGCACCGAGCCACAGCACCGAGCGCGGCGACCGTGACCTGACGTCATTCTCGTGGACATCCACGGCCCCGCCGACCGCCCATCGCCACCTGTCGGCGTACGGACTCTTCCCCCCAGTTGAGTACGGACGAACAATCCCAGCTCTGGTCGCGGGTGGCGGCACTGCGGCAGGGATCTCGGTGGAGACCGATGTCCCGATCATGGACACTTGCGAGATGAGCCGCAGCACGTCGTCCGAACCGATCGAGCGAGGGTGGGACAAGCCCTGGTATCGGGTCCGTATGGAGGGTTTCGAGGCGTCGTTCCTGCCCAGCGACGGCAAGGACGTGGACGAAGTCTGCAACGTCGATGTCTTCGTGACTCTGGAGAATGGATCTCGTTGGACCGCGACCGTGTTCACCGTCGCGGAAGTCGAGCGCCTGATGAAACTCTGGGCAGGGACCGACGAGGCCCTCGGAGGCCGGTACTTCTGGGTCTCGGACGGCCTGATCGTCAGGGACCCGGGCGTCGACAGCATGACCGGCGTGATCGCCGGACTGATCGAGAACGGCGAGTTCTCCGAGATCTTTCAGCCGGTGATCAACGACTGATCAGGTGTTCGGCCGCCGGAAGTGACGTGGGTTGTCGGGCCACGTCGTTCTCCCGCTCGATCGCCTTGAGGCGGTTCTTGAGCCGGTAGCCGAGGCCGTTGTTGGAGATCACTTCGCAGTGATGGAGGAGCCTGTCAAGGATGGCGGTGGCGAGAACCTCGTCGCCGAAGACCTGCACCGGGCGGCCCGAGCAGGGCGGCATTCGCCTTGCCATCGACGAACGAGAGGGTGGCCAGGTCCCCATGACCTTGCGCGGATCGAGGTCGGGCTGGAAAGAGAAGTCGTATCGCGCGTCTTGTGGTGCGGCAGCCGTGAGAGCCGCAGGCCCTGACGGAAGCGGCGGTCGTCACGGACGGCGAGTTCCTCGGACAGCACCAGGTCGAGGACGCCGCGGGCAGCCGCACACGCAAGCCAAGACGGTCTCCAGTGCGAGGCAGAGGCTCGTGCCGGACAATCCGTGCTGGTAGGCAACCCGCAGATCCGCGGGCGCCGGGGACGCGCCGCTCGGTCGGGGCGACCTGGGAGCGCGGGTAACGGGCCGTACACGGTGGCGTCCATCCGGAGCGTCTTCCACAGGGCCGCGCCGAGCTGGTCGAGAGAGCGGCCGTGAGCCTCTTCCGGTGGCTCGAGCCATAGGGGCTCGAGCCATAGGGGTTCGTGAAGCGGCAGGTCGGAGCCACGGTAGTGGCCGAGGCAGATCGAGTCAGCGAGATGATGTCGTAGGCCGTCCTGGCCGGGGCGGTGCTGCCGCACGCTGTAGCGACCTCGCCGGCGCCGAGAATACGGGGGCTCGCCCGATGCCCCTGGTGCCGATGCCTGACGCAAGCCCACCCGAGTGGTGACAACCGTGGTCAAGGGCCCGGCATGGGTACGGCATTGGTGGCGTCCACGGCCTTGCGTACGGCCCGGGCGAGCCGCACGGCATCGCCGACGGACCAGTAGTGGACGAAGAACAGGCATGGTTCCTCGGTGAGATGATGGTGGTGCAGCTCGACGAGCGCGATGCCACCGCCTCGCAGGATCGTGAGGGCGGTCTGGACTTCGCCGGCGGTCATGACCAGGTCGCCGCTGAGGGCGGCCCGCCCGCCGCCCAACGGCTGGAAGTTGGCGGACGTGGTGGAACCCAGTCCGGCGGGCAGGACCAAGGGACCGTCGGTGATGGTCTCGCGGCCGACGTAGGGGCGCACCTGTAGATCCCGTCGTCAGCGGCGCCCTTGACCCCCATGGCCGTGTCGATGGCGATGGTGTCCAGATCGACCGGAGGTGCGGAACCGGCGGGTTCGGCAGGTGGCGTACCGGTGCGCTCCAGGGCGGCGCGCAGACCGCGTGCGAGGGCGACCGGATCGTGCCCGTGGGCATGCGCGTGCACCCACCAGACATCCGACTCGTGCGCGAGGAGGTGCTTGTGCAGGGCGCTCTGCATGATCCCGTGCCTGTGCAGGAGGTCGCAGAACGTCTGCAACTCGCCCTCGCTGACCACGATGTCACCCATCAACAGCGTGCTGCCGTCCGCGTAGCGGACGAAGGACACGTGTGTGCCCAGGGCGAGCGCCGGCCTGATCAGAATCCCGCGGGAGCAGACTCTGAGGTCCCGCCGCGGGAACGCCGTGTGGTACATGAACCGCCGCATGTCACCGGGCCGGCCGAGAACGCCGCGCACGTCAGCCCAGTCCGCCAGCGTGGTCGTCACCGGTTCGACGCGGGCACGGCCCTCCCGCCCGGCGGACAGGGCGCGCCCCGGTCGGCACGCCGCTGAGCACGGGCGCAAGCGCAGCCGCGCCCAGCAGACGGCGCCGGGACACGCGAGTATGTGTTCACAGCTTGGCACCCGAAACCATCTCTCAGGTGGTTTCTTCATCGCCGTTCGCCCGGCGCACGATGTGCCGAAAGCCGGTGAGCCCATCGGGAAGATGCCGCGTACTCCCAGTTGGGCACATCAACCGATCCGCGGTGTACGAACCGCTCCACCTTCCGCGCATAGGTTCAAAAAAGGCTCGCACCTTCGCATATCCAACGCGACGTGGTTTGGATCCCCCCTTGTAATCAAGGGGGCAGACCTGCCCGGTGTCCCGGAACCGAGTGGTCTCTCCGATGATGAGTGGCATGTCTTATGCACTGGATTCTTTCTTTTGGTTCATGCTGCTGACCAAAGAGCCCGGCGGGCCGCCGTGGCATCACGTGCACTGGGAGGACGCATGAATCGAACAACGCAGGGTCGTCGAGCGTCTGCGCGCCGTGGTGGGATCCGGGCCGTGCCCGCCTGTGGCGTGGTACTGGCGACAGCGCTCGTCGGAGGTCTCGCCACTTCGGCAGGGCCGGCACACGCCTTCGCGCCCGACGGTCACTGGAATGCGGTCGAAGACGCCCTGCGGCCACACATCCAGCCTCGCACCCTGAAGATGCTCTTCCACGCCGACGATGTATCGGACCATCCTCCTTACTGGTCCGACGGGCAGGCGCACTGTGACGACTTCGACCACTTCACCTACCGGCACGAGTTCCGGGTACGCGATTTCGAGCTGAAGGAGGGCGAGGAACGTCCCGACACCAAAGTGGAGCTCCGGGCGTCCCGGGGTTACTACTACGACTTCCAGACCGCCCGTTCCCCGAGGCGCGCGGCCGACCTGCAACTCCTCGGCTGTGTCCAGTACGCGTTTGACCGCGTCAATCTCGCCGTGCACCTGGCCCGCGGCCTGCTGGACACCTCCGGTAAGCAGAACCCGGCCACATTGCGCGATGTGCGCTGCCGTGAAGTGCCCGGCCGACGCTACGGCGGCACCGACGAAGAGGGGCGCTACTGGGTTCCCTCATGGAATAAAGAGTACAAAATGCGACCCTACTCAAACACGACGGAGCCGTTCTTCACCGACGAGCTGAAGCCCAACCCCAAGTGCAACGTGATCGAGCAGCTCGGCCGTGGCCTGCACGCGGTCCAGGACTTCTACGCACACAGCAACTGGGCCGACAGCGAGATCACCACGGACACACCGGACTTCGCGTACAGCAAGAAGATCGGCACCTGGGCCAATCCCAAAGGACTCAAACACACCACCCCCTTCCCCCTGTTCGACTTCGCGCGTCTGGGCGTCAAGCCGGTGGACCACAGCCAGATCCGCCCGGCCAGTCTGGCCGGTACCGGGTGGCGGCAATTCCCGCCCCGCCTGGAAGCAAAGAAGAAGGTCGGCCTGCGCAACTCACAGGACGGCCGTCTGTTCTACCTCTCACGCTTCGACGACTTCCGTCGGCAGTACCTGAAGGCCCACCGCAACCGGTATCCCCTGAGCGAGACCGCGTACAGCGGTCTGCAAAGCGGCTGCTACACGGAGCAGACCATCCTCGGCAACCGCATTTGCTGGGAAGAGAGGCAACTGGGCCACTACGGCTTCGACAACCCCGAGCGCGAGAAGGCGCCGTGGGCGCTCAGCTACCAGGTCGCCGGGCTGGCCAAGGACACGCTGACCGGAACGACCGACCGGGCCGCGGCCGACCTGAAAACCGGTGTACTGCCCCGCAACGTGAAGGACGCCGAGAACAAGCAGGCTCGCAGCAACTACGCCAACGCCGTGGCCGTCGCGACAGCCGACACCGCCCGCCAGTGGAAGTACTTTCAGGAGCGTCTCGCCGTCACCTACGGCAAGACCCGTGCCACCAAGATGATCGACATTCTCACCCACGACCAAACCGCACCCGATCACGCCTGACCAGAGATCATCGCGCCGCCTCCCCCTGCTCACGCGGCCCTGATCACCGCGGCAGTGAACCGCTCACCGTGAGCGTCAACTGGTCGGGCCCCCAACCAGAGGTCCTACTCCCAGCCATGCTGTGCGAAGAGCTGGCCACCGCCGTCCCGCAGCCGCTCACCCAGCCCGTGAAGAACCCGACCGCGGTCCCTCACGAATGGATACAACAGCCGCACCACGACCAGGTCTCGTACCCCTCCACGCGCGGCGGGGCCGGGGCGTAGCGCTCGCTCGCGTTCACCGACCCGCCGGAATCCCTTGCCGCCGCGGTAGCGCTCTTCCCACTGTTCGCGGGCGATGTACGCCAACGTGCTGCTCCCGGTGTGCAGTTCAGGGGTGCTGTGCGGCGCGGAGCCGGGCCAGGGTGCGGCGGCCGCGTTCCACCAGCTCGGGATCGCCGTGGGAGGCGCCGTAGGAAATGCCGGACACGGCGTCCAGGACGGACAGGACCGTGAGTTGGGCCTCTTCCTGCGGTGTGAAGGAGCGGCCGTATCCGTCCATCACGGCTTCCAGGAGGTCGGGGCGCCCGTGCCAGGCATCGGAGAGCCGGACGAAGTCCCGTACCGCGGGGCCTTCTTCCGACCGTTCGAAGTCGATCACGTAGAGGGTGTCGGTGGTCGCGTCCCATCGCAGGTTGCGCAGATGGAAGTCACCGTGCGTGGGCACCACTTGGTCCACGGTGGGCAGCGCGGCGGCTCGCCCGGCCGTGACCCGGATGAACTCCTCGTCCCCGGGGGCGAGATGGGGCCGGGCTCCGTTCAGATGGCGTTCCAGCTTCTCCAGGGGCGGCGTGGTACCGCCCGTCCGGGGCGGGGCGCTGGTGTGGATGGCCGCCACGAGGTGCCCGATGCGGTGGAAGATCCGGCGCTGCTTCTCGGGCGGGTGGACGGCGCCGTGCAAGGGCCGGCCTCCCACCGGGGTGAGCACCACGGCCCGTAGCGCGGCATCGGCGGCCACCAAGCGTGGCGCGGCAGCACCGAGCGCGGGCACCCACCCACGCAGGGCCGCTACCTCACGCTGGTGAAAGCGCTGATTCTGATGGATCTTGACATACCACTCGCCGCCCTCGGCGCAGTGCGCCCGCCAGACGCGGCTCTGCTCGCGAGCCCAGGAAACGTCCGTCCAGCCGGTGATCCGGCCCACCGCCCGCTCGGCGAAGGCGCGCACCGCGTCGTCCGGGCCAGTGCCGTGGCTGTCGGTGCCGGGGCCGGGGACAAGGACCAGCCGGTCGAGGGCCGGGTCGTAGGCGATCGGATCGCCGGGTCCCTGGAAGTGCACGCCCATGCCTGCGCCGGACCGATAGGCGTCCAGCCCGGACCGGCAGTACGCGACCATCGGCTCCGGCAGCTCGTCGAACGTGAACCAGCCCATCCCGTCACATACTTCGGGCTCCATGACCTGCGGGGTGCCGTGCCAGCGCCGCACCTCGAAGAAGACCCCGATCCGTGCTCCTCCGGCGGGGGAGCGGTGGTGAACGGTGACTGCGGAACGCACGTCTGCCGGGTCCACGACGAGGCCGGTTTCCTCAAGAGCCTCCCGGACCAGCGCGGTGACGACATCCTCGAAAGGTCCGTCCACGTGACCGGAGGGAAGGTGCCAGAGCCCCGATGCGTAGACACCGCCCGCTCGGCGTGACAGCAGCACCTCGGGGCCGCGCTCGCCGTCCCGGACCGCGAGCAGGTGCACGTCGACCGGCACCATGTGCCGCCCGCCGCTCACGTGCCGCATCCCGGACGCCGGACGAGCAACACGCTGAACCCGGCGTCCCCGACCACCACCGCGCCGACGCCGCGTCGGCCGAGGTTCCGCCGCGCCCAGGCCGCCATGTGCCCGACCCGCTCCACGCCGGTGGCCAAGCCGGGGTCGGTGATGGCTGCGGCGACCGCGAGGCAGACGCCGGGGCCGGACCCCGGCTCCAGGCAGCGCAGATCCGGCGCGAGCCCGAGGGCCTGGGGAACTTCTACGGCGGCGGGGGCGCAGGCGGACATGGAGGTCATGTGACCGCCCGCCACCGACCCCCGGCCATGTCCGCCAGGGAGATCGCGCCCGCGATCCGCGCGTTCGCCGGGTGCACCTGGGAACGGTTGGGAACGGGCGACGATCTCGGGCACGATGGCGACCGATGCGGCCTGATGCAGCACGGTGAGCGCACCCAGCAGCAGCGCGACCGCGTACAGGACGGGCACGGACGGCACGCCGTGGTCCAGCAGCCCGGCACCACGGAACACCACCGCGGCCGCGGCCAGACCGGTGCCGACCATGATCCGCTTCTTCGGATACCCGTCACCGCCCACACCGCCGGGCAGCGCGAGGGCGAACGCGGGCATCGTCGCCGCGGCGGCCGGCAGCGACGCCTGACCGGGAGGGGCGCCCAGCTTCAACCCCGCGATGACCGGGAGCGCGACACCGTGGGCCGATGACCGCGCCAGGGTCACCCCCCCCGGCCCAGTACGCGCGGAACGACCGGTTCCCGCACAGAGCAACGCCGGGTCCGGGTACCCCGATGCGTGACGCGGTCTCGCTGCCGGCGCTGCCGGCCGTCATGAACGCTTCTCCGGCCGACGAGCCGGAGTGGGCCACCCCAGCTCTGTGTAGATCCGACCCACTCGGATCCCCTCGATCGCCGCTCGCGCGTAAGGGACGAGTTGCGCAGGCAAGTCCGTGACATGCCACCACCGCCAGGCGAGGCACTTGTCCGGCTCCCTCACCTCCGGCGTGCCCTCCCAACGGCGCGCACGGAAGACCATCTGCATCAACGGCTGCCCGCCTGGGGCGTCCACGACATGAAGCACATGCAGCAGTTCCACGTCCGCGGGATCGATGACCAGACCCGCTTCTTCCCACGCCTCCCGGATCAGGCACGTGACAGCGGACTCCCGCTCGCACCGCCCCGCCAGGTAGTGCCACAAGTTCCCCGCGTACGCCGAGTCGGGGTGGCGCAGGCCCAGGAGCACCCGGCCCTCACCGTCTTCCAGGTGGAGATGGACGCCGATGCCATTCAGCACGGTCCGGCTGCCCTCGGTCCACGGGACTTTCGGCGGCTTGATGGTGTCATCGCTGCCTGGTTCGACTTGCGTCAACGCGTTCCCTCCCGGGCGTGGTGATGGTGTCGGTGTGTTCAACGACGCCGCCACGATTTCGAACACGCGCTCTTTCGGACGCGTTGCGCGCGCCGGAATAGAGCGGTTGTCCGAAGATGCGCACTGCATCGACCCTTGCCGCACATGGATACCGCCCCCGGGTGGGTTGGCCGAAACGCCGATGCTCAGGCATCACGGCTGTACGCGGTCAAAAGACGCCCGTAGTAGCCGATGCCTCACCCCTCACACGTCCAAGGCGGCCGGCAGGCCCAGGGGCATGACCTGGAAAGAGTCGTAGAAGGCGTACCCCACGCCCCGAACACCGTGTGCGGGGGCCAGTGGCCGGTCCGACGACGTCGAGGTCCCCGGCAGCCCCATCCCGCAAGGGCCGATCCTGGAGCCTGCTGCTGGAGGACCGGGTCCTGCTGGTCGCCGCGGTGTACTGGCGCACGAACCTCCCTCTGCGCCAGTTCGCCACGCTGCCGGGGATCTCGAAGTCCGCGGCCAACCGCATCACCGACGACCTTGGGCCCTCGCTCGGCCTGCGGCCACGCAAGTGATTCCCCAAGGACACGATGCCGATCGTCGACGGCACGCGGGTGCCCCCGCGTGACCGCCGAGCAGCCGCAGAACTTTCGGTACCCCACAAACCAACCAGGTCGTCATCGACGTCGGCCCCCGACTCGTCGTCGACGCCATGCCTGGCATCGCCCGCAGCGCAACCTCACCGTCGCGCGGTGACAGGGAACAAGCAGGAGGCACCACCATGCGACAAATCATTTACGGGACAACGCCAAGGAGCGCGGCAAGCCCCGTCGGGGCAGGGTGACCAAATCGGTCCCCTGCCCCGACGGAGCTCGGTGGGCCGGGCGGCGGGTTACCTGCCGCCCGGCACAGGTCGGTACCGTGTGCGGTGCTCCCCGACTCAGCCGAAGTTCACGTCGCTGCACCACATGTAGGCCTGGTCGAGGTGCGAGGCCTGCCAGATCACGAACAGGATGTGGTGTCCGGAGTAGCCGGAGGTCTGTACGGGGAACGTGATGTCCTGTGCCGGGGCGAAGCGGCCGGTCTGCGTGATGAAGTCGAGGTTGCCCCAGCCCAGGGTCTGGGTCTTGGGGTTGAAGCCCTGCTTGCTCACGTAGACCTTGAAGTAGTCGGCACCGTGGGACGCCTGGTCGTACAGGTGGACCGAGAAGTTGTTGCCGACGGTGGTGGTCTTCCACGCCCCGGGCTTGTCCAGGCTGGAGTTCCTCGAGAGGTTGTTGCTGCAGAGCGTCCCGTCGGGGGTCCGCGCCTGGAACTGGCCACCGAGGCCGTCGCGGAGCGCGCTCATCCAGTTCCACATGGTGTCGGGGTTGGCCTGGAAGGCCTGCCAGCACATGGGGTCCTGGGTCTGCATGGCCGGGTTCGTGTGGTTGCTGCCCCACGTCTTCCAGCACTGGTACGCGCGGGAGGCGGGGTCGACGATGGTGCCGTGGGCCTGGGCGGGTGCCGACCAGGTCAGTGCGCCGACAACCACGGCGAACAGCATGGCGAGCGCCTGGAGAGGCCGGCGGAGGGGCGACCGCGAACGCCCGGTTAACGCACTCTGGTTGCGCATGTGGGGGGGAACTCCTTCCAGTTGCAAGGCTGTTATGGGAGCGCTCCCAACGGTAGGACGTCTGAGTGAGATGTCAATGAAACGAACAGAGTTGATCACAAGGGCGGGCGGCGAGCAGGGAAACTCCCGGGAGCCGGCAGCCGGCAGCCGGCAGCCGGCAGCCGGGAGCCGGGAGCCGGGGGCCGGGGGCCGGCCATGAGCGAGGGCACGGTGATAGCACACGTCACCCCCGCCCTCGCCAAGCTCGGCCTGCCCAACCGGGAGTTCGCGGTCGATCTCGGCGTTCGACAGGCCGCTGGCGGTGGTTCGTACCACGTCGTTCTCCCGGCTCGTCAGCGCCGACAAGCGTTCCCAGGCGGGGGTCGCGTCGGCCGACTCCAGCCCGGCGAAGATGTCGATGAGCCGCTTGGTGATGCGCGGCGTGAGCACCTGATCGCCTCGACGACCCGCGCCAATGTGCCACTGACGACGACCGTGCTCCGGCAGGCGGCAGGCGGCAGGCGGCAGGCGGCAGGCGGCAGGCGGCATGCGGCGAGTCGGCGCCGACGCCCGCCGAGCTGGAGCGGTTCGCGCGGTGCCGGGCGTCGACCGGGGCGCCGCGAGCCGCGACGTGCTCGCCGATCTCATCTGCGCCGGCAGATCACCCTGCTGTACGCCACAGGCGCCGACCCGGACAAGGTGCGGGCCGGTATCGAGGCGGCCTTCCGGGACACCGGCCGGATATGACCGTCACCGACCGTGGGTGCGGGGCAGGGGGAGAGGAAGTCGGCGGCTCTGAGCGCTTGACTTCTTCGAGCTTAGAAGCGTTAATGACGTCTTTGTCAGTTCACCTGACCGTTTCGATTCGCCTTGCGAACCGGGCCGTTCAAGTCCCGCTTCGCGAGCCCGACTTCATCGTCCTGGTGAAGCGCAGGCACACACTGGCCGCCGACGAGACGACCGGCTACGGGCCACGGACCGGATGGGAAGGGCGGCCTGGGCACGTCCAGGCCGTCGTCTTGCACCCTGAGTCCGGACAACTGACCTGCGGAGTCGCCCCGTGAGGGCGAGGCCGATCTGATCGTGGCGCAACACCGCGACGGCCCCACCACACCATCACCGTCGCCTTCCAAGGGCACCAAGCCCGTTTCGTTGACGTGGCGCAGGTGTGACTCGCTTCGCGTGCTGGGTCTCGTTATCCGCCGCGCCTGGCGCACGAAGATCGCGGTCTGGGTTGACCGGGTGCTTTCCGGCCTGAGCGACCGTGAGCATCCCAGGGTCCCGGAGGAGCGGCGGCGCGAGCAGACCGCCATCGAGGCGGAGAACTATGTCCGGCGGCGAGATCAGGCGTGCACGGAGCAGGCCTGCCGGGATGCCGTCCGTGCGCCGCCGCGGTGGCCGCCGCGTGTGCCACCGGCTCGGCGTCGACACCGGTGTACTGCCGTGGATGCCGAGCCGAGGGTTTCACGGCAGAGGGAGCCGATGGCCCTACCCGTTCCGGAAGCAGTGACCGTCGCAGGTGTAGTCCCACCAGGCTCCGCAGCCGCTCGGGATCCGTTCGCAGGAAACCCGGTACTGGCAGTGCGTTCCGATACGGCAGAAGTCCGACGCGTCGGCACAGCTGCAGTACTCGGCCCTGACCGGGACCGGCTCGGCCGGGCCGAGAGACGCCATGACGCGGTAGGCCTCGTCGGCGCCGAACGCCGCGATCATCTGCCGGCTCATCTCCTGGTCCGCCCGGACCCGTGCGTCCGACTTGTCGCTGCCGAACACCGCGTCATCGGAGATGTAACGCTCCAGGTCGGCGAGGGCCCGCTTCTGCTCCGAGGTCGTGGGCGGGTGGGCGGCCCGGTAGCTCGCGACGTGCTCGCGCCACAGGCGCGCGCGGGTGGAGGTTGGCAGCGCGGCGTGGATGGCCCTGCGGTAGTCGGGCGAATAGGCGATGATCTCCCGGTATGTCTGCGGCAGCCGGTCCCGGTGGGCCGTCACCCACGCCGCGGCGGCGGAACGGCGTTCCTCGGCGAAGGCCGGCGCCCTTCCGGTGAACAGCAGGCCCCCGGCGACGGTGGCCCCGGCGCCCAGGCGGAAGAACTGCTTACGGCTGAACCGCTTCGTGTCATCGGCGGGGCTGACCAGCGGCTGATGGATCTGCTCGCGCAGCCGGCCGAGAGCGCTCAGGACCCGGAAGGTGGCGCGCACCCCGAGACGACGGGTGAGGGGAAGGGCCATGCGGTGCGAAGTCCATGCGCGAACCCGCCCGTCCTCGTCGGCACGGATAAGAGTCGGTGCGAAGGGGGCGCCGGAGCCGAAGGCCACCGCCCGCCACTCCTTCATCCGCGGGTTCTCGAGTGGGAGCACCTCCAGCCTGTCGGCGCAGGCAGCGGCGACCGCCTGTGAAATCTCTCCGCAGGTGCGGCACGATCCGTCGAAACCGAGTACCCAGCGCGTTTCACTTTCTGGTCGTGCTGGACGTGCCTCTCTTTCCCTCATATGTCTTGTTCCTCCTTTGATCAGGACACGCGGACATGCGCCCCTTATCGGAGATGAGGCCCTGTCAGATTAGCGTCCCCTTTGATGGAATACTTCAGAAAGCTTTCAAAAAGAGGGACTTAGTACAGATAGTAAGATTTATAGGTTATTCTTCCTCGGTCTTCGTGCACCTCGTCCTCGCGGAGATCGGCCTGTTCCGACGAGCCAAGCCCGCGCAGCGCCCGGAGCCGGTCGGCGCGGATCACGACCCGGTGCGCCTCGCGTAAGGCGGCCTCCCGCTCTGCGACGGCCACGGCCTCGGTGGTGATAGGGCATTAACAGGTCGTTGTCTCCCGTTGTTCCATCCCAGAATCCGTGGTCGGTGCGGCTTTGCGGGGGTGCGCCAGGAGATGGTGTTCTCGTTGGTGAGGCGGTGGGCCATGAGGTCGGTCATGGCAAGGTGGATCACGGCTCCGGAGGGGGCGGGCAGAGTCTCGTAGTCGCGGGCCAGGCGGCGGTGGAGCATCAGTCACCCATTAGCTGGTCACGCTCGGGATGTGGTGCCGGGGACGAGAGCGGCGCCCGGCAACAGTACGGTGGCAGCCGCAGCGAGCTCGCGTTCGGCGAAGGCCAAGACCAAGGCCAAGGCATGGCCGGTGTCGGGAGGAAGCGGGTACGGGCGGTGTGCTCACGGCAGTGCTCGCGTACGCCTCCCACTGGGGGTGGGTGTTGCGCTCCCGGCAGGCGTCGCACTCGTCGTCGCCGGACAGCGACACACCCGGCGGACGGACCGTACGGCGCGGGGGGAACCGCCGTCGGCGTCGCTCTGGAACTGCTCGCCGGTGCGGCGTACGCCGTCTGTTCCCACAGCGCCGGACGCCTCATCCGCCGCCGGGCCTCCTCCCGTTCCGTGATGGGGATGATGTTCGGTCTGGACGGCCTCATGCTCGTGCCCGTTCTCGTGGTCACCTGAGGACCGCTGTTGAGCACGCGCTCGGGGTTGTTGGTGGCCGGCTATCCGGCACTGGTCCCCATGGCGCTCGCCCACCTCCTCTTCGGGCGGGGCCTGGGCCACGTCACGGCGAGCACGGCGGCCACCCTGATCCTGCTGGAACCGGTGATGGCCGCGGTGTTGAGCGTGGTGGTCGCGGGCGAGCACGTGGACCCGCTCGGGTGGGCCGGGATCGTCCTGGTCGGTGTCGGCTTACTGATCCTCGACGATCGTGAGTAGGGTGCGGATGCGCCTGTTCTCGTCCAACAGGCGGATGGCACACATGAATTGAGGGATGACGACCATGACAGCCACCGAGTCCGCAGCCAACCGGGACGAACAGACCACGGAGAAGATCGACGCCGGACAGTTCTTCCAGTGCGAGCTGCGGGTGGGACGTGTGGTCGAGGTCGAGGACTTCCCCGAGGCCAGGAAGCCCGCGTACAAAGTGGCCGTCGACTTCGGTCCGGCGGGCGTCCTGCGCACGAGCGCACAGGTCACACACTACGACCGCGATGTGCTGAAGGGCCGGCTGGTCGTCGGCGTGGTCAACCTCAAGCCCAAGCGGATCGCCGGCTTCCGGAGCGAGTTCCTGCTGCTCGGGTCGTTCGACGCCAAGGGCCGGGCCCAGCTCCTCACTCCGGCGCAAGGGGCGACGCCCGGAGACCTCGTGGGCTGAGGCGACCCTTCGAAGGACAAAGGTCCCTTCCGCGACGGCGAAGAATCGCAAGTGTGAGTCCAGCTGATCGCGCGAGTGCCGTCTTCCCACGGCGCAACCGCGTCAGCCCTCTCATGTACGCGCCGCGCGAGAAGCAGAATGTCCCGTCACCTCTTCCCCTTGGAGTCCGTGGCCGAGGGCCACGCAGACAAGACAATCGCCCAGATCAGCGACACGATCCGCGAAGCGCTCCCGGGGCTCGTCCGCTTCGACGCGGGAGAGAGGGTCCGATGGCCCGCCTCGCGCCCGAGACGTCGCTGACTTGGTCGACGGCGCCGTCGTCACCGTCGACCAGCGGGCGCTGCCGCACGAGTACCGCCTACTGCGCATGGAGATCGTCGGTCAAGTCACCGATACGATACGGGGCTTGGCGGTCCGCGTGCCCCGGCCATCGGGCTCGCCGGTGCGCTGCGAGTCGCGCTCTCCGCCCATCTGCATCCTTCTGGCGCCGCCGGGACCGGCCTGGGCGAGGAGGGCGTGCGCTACGACGCCGCACGGCTGGCCGAGGCCCGTCCCACCGCCGTCAACCTCGCCTGGGGCGTCCGCCGCGCGCTTGCCCGCCGGGGTGTCCAGGCCCTGGCCGCTCGAAGTTCGCAGCGATCCGCTGCTGGATGTAGTCGCCCGAGGTGATCGGCGGATAGCGGCCCTCCGGGCCCTCGATCACCACGTCACGGTCGGCTTGCGCGAAGAACGCGATGCTGTGGCGGGCCGACCGGTCCTCGTCAGGCCCCGGCGACCTGACCCGGTGGAAGTTCGACGGGAGCCGGTCGTCACTCCACCGCATCAGCATGTCCCCGATGTTGCAGGTGATCACGGAGTCCGCCGGCTCGACCGGCGTCCACTCCTGCGCCTCGGCCTCCTTACCCGGGCACACCTGCAGCCCGCCCTGCCCGTCCCGCTGGAACAGCAGCGTCAGGCAGTCGAAGTCGGTGTGCGCCCCGGCCCGCCACACGTTCGCGGGAATCACGGCGTCGTCCGGCACGGCGAAGTAGTGCAGCATCCGCAGGGTCGACTGGTACCGCGGGCTCACCGGGTCGTGGGCGCGCGCGAAGAACCCCTCGGGCAGCCCCAGCCTGTCCGCGAAGCAGGACAGCACCCACATCGCCAGATCCCGGCAGCGCGCTTCGAACGCCAGCACGCGCTCTTGGAACCCCGGCAGCACGTCGTCCGGCCACAGCCCCTCCATGTGCGGGCGGGTCACCTGGTACGACTCCTTCTGGTCGGGCGTCCCGGTCGAGGGGCGCACCTGGGTCATCGACTCCCAACCGGAGTTGAGCCCCTTCTTCAAGGCGTGCCGCGCCTTGACCTCCTCCGGCAGGGCGAAGAAGGCCTCGGCGTCGGCGAACGCGCCGTCCACGACGCCGGGTTCGATGCCGTGGTTGACCAGCTGAAAGAAGCCGATGTCGGTGGCGGCGGCCCACAGTTCCCCGGTGATCTCCGCCTTGCGGCGCTCGCAGTCGGTGAGGTCGATGCGGCGGACCTCCCGGGCGGACGTCTCCGTCCCGGCCCCGCCCATGCGGGACTCCTTGGCCAACTCGTCGAGTGTGTACGTGGTGTTCGCCATCGCGGCTGTTGCTCCTCTGACACGGAGTTGCGTACGGGATGCAGTCACCGCCCCTGCGATCCCCAGCACGGGCACTCAGACGCCCGCGTGCACGGTCACGGCGGACCCCTTCGTGGGCCCGGCGCCGTGGGCTGGCGCGGGTCCCGGTCGCCGGGGCCCGCACGCGATGTGTTCAGTTTGCACGGGGTGTGTTACCGGTGGGAATCGCGCTGTTACACGGCCGTAAAGCCCACGGTGGCCCCGACCGAGGTCTCGGGGCTCCGCCGGTCAGTCGCCGCACGGGCTCCAACGGGCGAGACCTGCCGCCAACTCCCGTGACGACAACCGGACATGCTCCCCGTCGCGTACCAGCACCTCGCCTCCGACCAGCACGGACGCCACCGTCCTGCTACCCGCGCACGTCAACAGCGTCGCACCCGGATCGCGGACCGGAAGGCAGGCGTAGTCCCGGTCGAAGCGGTGCAGGACGAGGTCCGCCCGCATCCCCACCCACACCCCGCCGTCCTGGTTCTCCTCGATCCCGAGCACCCGGTTCGCGCCACCCACCGCCATCGTGAACATCTCGGGGAACCCGAACAGATCCGCCTTGCGGTGCGCGGCCCGCTGCAGGTACGCGCCGATGCGCAACGCCTCCAGGATGTCCTGCGTGTCGTTGCTGGCGGCCCCGTCGACCCCGAGACCGACACTCAGGCCGGCCTCCAGCATCTCGGGCACCGGTGCGATCCCGCTGCCGAGCCGCATATTGCTCAGCGGGTTGTACGAGACACCGACGCCGTGCCGGGCGAGGGTGGCCCGCCCCTCGGCGTCGAGCTCCACGCAGTGCACGGCGAGCAGCCGTTCCCACAGAAACCCGGCCCGCTCCAGATACTCGACGGCGCCGACCCCTGTACGGTCACGGCACATCGTGTCGTCCGTGGTGGTCTCCAGCAGGTGCAGCGAGACGGGCAGTCCGCGCTCCTCGGCGTACGTGCGCACGGCGCCCATGCCCTCCGGCGTCAGACACCGCGGATTGGGCACGGCCACGCCGACGTTCACTCGGCTGCCGCGCGCCTGCGAGATCAGTTCGTCGGTGTGCGCGAGGGCCTCCTTCAACGGCTGCATCAGCCGCGGATCGAAGCCCCACTTGCGGCTCCGGTCGGCCCGGTCGGCGACGCCCCGGCACAGCACGGCCCTTACGCCGCTGTCCTTGAGAGCCCGAAGTACTGCGTCGTGCACCTCGGGCGACGGGTGCGGCCACATGTGCTCGACGAGCGTGGTGGTGCCGCTGCGCAGTGCTTCGGCCGCCGCCGCGGCGGCGGCCGCGTAGGCCCGCTCGGGCGTGAGCAGCACCGCCTCCTCGCCGACGGCACTCAGCCACGCGAGCAGCCCGAGCCCCTCGCCGATGCCGCGCAGTCCCGTCTGGAAGAGGTGGGTGTGGGTGTTGACGAGGCCAGGCGTCAGGTGTCCGCCGCGTCCGTCCAAGACCTCACCCCTGGACGGGAGTTCACCGTGTGCCGAGATCGCCGTGACCCGTCCGTCGGCAATGTGCACGTCCATACCGGGCAACCAGCGGCTCCCGGTGTGGACAGTGACGTCCGTGATCGTCCCGAGAGTCATCGGGCGGACTCCTTCCCGTGACGGGCCGCTCCCGTGGGGGAGAACAGCAGATGGAGCAGGAACGCCACGATCCCGGTGACGGCGATGCCGCTGTCCAGGACGGTGCGCAGGTACGAGGGGAGCGGCGCGTAGAAGTCCGGTGCGCCGAGGGGGATCATGCCGAGCGCGAAGGCGAGGGCGACGGTCAGCAGATTCCGCGGCTCGGTCAGATCGGCGCGTGCGAGGATGCGCAGCCCGACGGCGCCCACGGTCCCGAACATGACCAGCGAGACGCCGCCGAGGACCGGCCCCGGCACGGCGGCGACGGCGGCCCCGAGTACGGGCACGAACGCGAGCACCACCATCAACACTCCCGACAGAGCCACCACATGACGGCTCCTCACACGAGTCACGCTCACCAGGCCCACCGACTGCCCGAACGTCACGATGGGGAAGGAGGCGAGCGCCCCCGACAGCACAGTGGCGGCCCCGTCCGCGCGCAGCGCCCGTACGACGGTGGGCGCGTCGTTGCCACGGCCGACGATCTGGCCGACCGCGAGGGTGTCGCCGACGGACTCCACCATGTTCACGAGCTGCACGACCAGCATCGCCGCGATGGCGGGCACCACGAACGCGGGCGCCCCGAAAGCGGTCGGATCGGGTGCCGTGACGACGCGCGCGTCCGCGACCCCCGACCCGTCGAACAATCCCAGCGGCAGTGCGGCCACGGTCCCCATGGTCATGGCGAGAAGCACCGAGAACCGGGCGAGCGCGGGCGGCGCGACGCGCTCCACGACGACCACGAGCAGCACCGTCCCGGCGGCGAGCGCGAGCCCGCGGCCACCGCTGCCGCCGGCCCCCTCCCCGGCGATAAGACCGGCCGCCGAAGGCACCAACGAGAACCCGATGACAGCGATGATCGTCCCGGTGACCAGCGGCGGAAACAGATGCAGACAGCGTCCGAACCAGGGAGCGACGGCCAGCGTCACCAGGCCGGACACGACGGTCGCCCCGAACACGGCGGCGAGCCCGTGCTGCTGCCCGATGAGGACGGCGGGGGTGATCGCGGTGAACGTGGAGCCCATCACGATCGGCAACCGCGCCCCGAACCATTTCGGACCCAGCGACTGCAACACGGTGGCGACCCCGCTGACCAGCAGGTTCGCGCTGATGAGCAGCCTTGTCCGGTCCTCGGGCAGATGGAGCGCGGTCCCCACGAGCAGCGGCATCGTAGCCATGCCCGCGTACGCGACGAGCAGATGCTGCAGGCTCAGCGGCACAAGCCGCCGCCACGGCGGCCGTACATCGACGGGGTGAGGCCCTTGGTGTGCGGGCACGACGGCATGCTCGACAACAGCCATCGTTCCTCCTCACAGTTCGGCGGAAGACGGCTGGTTAGCGCCCAGGCAAGCCCCGCCCCCGGACGCACACCGGCCGTTGCAGCCATGACCGGTGTAGGGGTGACGGTAGGAAGGCGGTGTTTCGGCGGCGTTGCGCTCAGGAAACCGCGGTGTACCCGAAGGGCATGGCGCAGGCGGGGGTTCGAAGACAGGGCCTCGTCTTCTTCCTTCTCCTCGGGCTGACGGGCTCCCGAGCCGCCGCCGTCCCGGCTGTGCACCGGCCGCACGCACTTCCTCGCCCGTCTCGCCGCGCGGACGGGCCCCGGGGGAGGCGACGAGGCCATGAGCGACGACCGCCGCGTCTACGGCACAGCTTGAGCGTCGGCATTTCCCGCCTCGGACATGGTCGTCGAGGCTCTGCGGGTCCTTGCTGTGCAGCAGAATGCCGTACTGTCATATGCCGCTGCTCGGCCTTGCAGCACTCGCCATCCATCAGAGCCGGCGGAAGAAGCCGGCCGCCATCGCCGGCCCGGCGAACAGCAGGTGGCGGTCGTGGACTCCTGCTCGCACCGCCCTGCCGGATAGTGCGACAAGTTCCCCGCGCATGCCGAGTCCGGGTGGGCCGCCCCGGGAGCACCCGGCCGGCGGCACGCTGGTCCGTCGGCGACGAGGTGTACTCCGGCCCGGAACTCCGCACGAGGCGACGGGAGTTCCGGCTCGGCCGCGCGGTCGGGGTGTCCCGCACCCACACGATCTCGGACCGGACGAGATCACCTTCTCCCGCTGCCGGTCGGCCGAACACGTCACCCTCGCCCAGCTGATGGACGTGATCTGCCGATGATGGCGGGGCGAGGAGACCTTCGCTTCGGCGGGACCTTCACCGGCCCGGAGGGACAAGTTCTCCGCGTACGCCGCTCGTTTGACCCCGCAGAGAGGCCGCTCGGGCAAGAATCTCTGCCCCTGGACGCGGCCCGTCGGACATGTGCCGCGCACCGCGGCCGGGAGATCATGGTGGTCAACCGCTGGATCAGGAGGTCAGGACACATGCGGCAGCGGCAGGTGGCGGTACGGGGCGAGGAGCGGCAGGACCGCGGTCGGGGGCGGGACAGCCGGCCGGCCGGTGCCCCGGCATCCGTACCGGGCGCCCCCATGACTGCCCTGGCCATGCAGAGGTCGGCGGGCAACGCGGCCGTCGTGCAGATGATCCGGTCCGGGGCCGTCCCCCGGCCGGTCGTCCAGCGGATGCCCCAGGACGGTTCCGGGGCGGGGGATTCGTCGGCGGGCAGGGCTCCGAGCGAGATCATGAAGGAGATCAGGAGCCAGATCAAGAAGGTCCCCGAAGGGGCCGACGAACCGCTCATGAAGGACTACGGCGGCCTGCGGCAGGGGCGGGCGCACGGCGAGATGGACATGCGGTTTCCGCGTTCCAAGGAGGGACAGGAAGCCCAGCAGACGCTCACCGAGACCAGCGCCCTCCTCTTCGACAGCATGAAGGGTGCCCAGGAGCGGGCCAAGGTGCAGGACCCGGAGGCCGAGGACGAGGGCGACGACCGCGAGGTCCAGGGCATGCTGATCAACGACCGCCTGGTCTTCGCGTCGAACTTCGACGCGTCGGTCGACACCCTCGTGCAGGTCGGCAGCGAGGAGGCGGGACAGGCCCCGACCCTCGAGCAGCTGCTGGCGATCGAGCAGAGCGAGGAAGGCCGTTACAAGGGACTGCGCGAACACGAGCAGCGGAACCTGCGCGAGAAGCTGGCGAGCTACCGGCGCAAGAACAAGGCGATCGTCGGCGGACTGCGCGGCACACCCGGTGGCGAACAGGGTCGTGGCGACGATCCCGCGGCGCAGGCCCTGCACGCCAAACTGGGCCAGCCGGTCATCGTCCTGGACCTGCACAGCGAGAACCTGCGGGAGATGCTCACCGACACCGACCACGAGGGCAGGGTGTTCCTGCTCCGCTTCGGCGCCGGGCCCGGTGGGGCGAAACAGGGAAGGCCGGACAAGTCTGTCCACGCCGAGCAGAAACTCCTCCTGGCCCTGAGCGCCGCCGGTATCCGCCCGCAGCACGATGTGCGCGGCTCTCTGGCGATCAGCGGCAAGTACCGCCCCTGCATGGGCTGCGCCGCGGCGCTCATGTACTACAAAGAGCGCCTGGGATTCGGGCAGTTGAGCTTCAACCCCAACTACGGTCACTATTTCCAGAGTTCCGTGAACACCCTGTACGAGCACCACCGGCACATGATCGACGAGCACTACCTCGGGTTCATCCGGCACATGGTCGAGGAGGAGGTCACGAGCACCCCGGCGGGATGGAACGAGGCGGCGCCCGAGGGGGCCGAGGAACGACGGGGCGGTCCCACGCTCCGGGTGCCCGGCAAGTACGCGTCACGGCAGGCCGACAACACGCCCCCGAACAGTGACGCGGAAGACGGCCCGGAGGACATGCCGTACCGGCGGATCCCCGAACGGAGGCTGGAGCAGACCTGGGAGGAGGAGACGGCCCACATCGGCATCGGCACGGGCGCGGCACAGACCACCTGGCGCCGCACCGGCGAGACCCTGTCCCCGGAACAGGCCCAGGAACTCCACGACTTGTGGAACTTCGGCTCCGACGGTCGGACCCCCACCGAGGCCGACTGGCATCGGGCACTGGACCTCGCCGGGCGGTATCACACGCAGCAGGGCATGACATACGAGTACCTGGGCGGTGTGGTCGGGAGGAATCCGGAGAAGTTCGGCAGCATGATCGCCAAGCACCTCAAGGAAGGCCCCCAGCGGCACGTGCCGACGAGGTCCAGCAAGATCGAGAGCCGGCCACGGAAGCGGGTGAAGACGGGGGCGGCGGACAAGCAGTTCACCAAGGGTGGAAAGATCGACGACGATGGCAAGGCCGAACTCACGGCTGTCATCGAGCGGCTCCTGCCCCACAGCTCCTGGTGCCAGGACTGGAAGCAGCGGCACGAGGCAGGGACCGGACCCGACCTCAAGCCCACCGGGATGCCCGACGAACTGCTCCTCAAACTGGCCGAGTTGCGGGAAACCCCTGGGTACGACGTGCCGAGCATGTCGCAGTTCCTGTACACCGGCGAGAACGGCGACAACCTGCGCAAGGCCATCAACCGCAAGGGGAAGAAGCTCCTGGACGCGCGACGGACGACGACCGACGTCACCGCGCCGGTCGACTACGACGGGGACACCGAGATGGACGGGGTGTGACTCTTTGTCGCCACCCGGTCGGGAACCGCTGACTTGTCTTGGCGTGGCGACCGTCACGACACGTTGCTTCCCCTCCGCGGCACTCACTGGCATGGCGGGTGAGCTCGCCGTCCCGTGGTCGGGCGGCTGGATGCCGCGGGGCCCGGAAGCGGGCCGGCCGGGGGCGCGAGCCCGTACTGGGCGGCCTGGGCGGTGAACATGGCGTGATACCGGCCGCCCGGGCGGGCCATGAGTTCGTCGTGGGTGCCGTCCTCGATGACACGCCCCTGGTCGAGGACGTAGATGTGGTCGGCGTGCGCGGTCGCGGCGAGCCGGTGGGTGACGAGGACGACCGCGTGCCCTTCCTCGGCCAGGGACCACAGCCCGCGGAAGACGGCGATCTCCGCATGGGGCATCCAGGGCGCTGGCGGCCTCGTCGACCAGCAGGAACGGCGCCCGCCGGTACCGGGTGCGCGCGGAGCCCGGCGGGGCCAGGAACCGGGACTGCTGGACGTCAACCGTCGGCTCGGTAAGCGCGGCCACCTCGCTGTCAACTGGCCCGTGGAGTACGGGGGCCGGGCGGCACCCCGCAGCAGAAGACCGTCGTGACGGAGGAACTCATTGGGCACGGTGTCCCGGACATCGTGCACACCCTGAGCATCGACATCGTCGGCCTCGCCCTGCTGATGCCCAACACCGGCGAGCAGAAGAAGCGCCTGCTGCCCGGAATCGCCCGGAGTGAGGGGGCGGCGTCGATCCTGTTCAGCGAGCCGGGTGTCGGCTCGGACCTGGCGGCGCTGGAGACCAGGGCCGAGCGGGACGGCGACGGGTGGCGGCTGCGCGGCCGCAAGGTCTACGGCATGAAGTCCCACCTCGCCGACTTCGCGCTGTGCGCCGCCCGGACCAGCGAGTCCGATGTGAAGTACCACGGCATCACCTTGTTCGTGGTGCCGCTGAAGACCCCCGGCGTCGTGGTGGGCCCGCTGTGGAACCTCAGTGACGAGCGGTTCGGTGACATCACCCCGGCCGGTGTCCGGGTCACCCGTGACGACGTCGTCGGCGACGTGGACGGCGGCTGGGAGGTGATCAATTACGTCCTGGGCCTGGAGCGCACCGGCGTGGAGTTCGAGGCGAAGGCGGCCCGGTGGTGCGACGTGCTGCTGCGGCACGCCGCGGACACCGGCCTGCTGACCGGGGTGAGCCGGGGCGCCCTGCGGCTCGCGGTCGGACGTGCCCGCGAGCGGCGGTAGTTCGGCCGTCCCATCGGCCACCAGCAGACTCTCGCCTTCTGGCTGGCCGAGCCGGCGCCCGCGTGGATGCCGTGGGGCTGGTGGTGCGCGCGGCGGCCCGGGAGGCGGACCGCCCGGACACCGTCGGCGCCCAGACCGTACGGCTGTCGGCCGCGCAGGCGCTGGCGATGGCCGCGCAGATGGCCCGGCGCACGGCCGGCGAGGCGATGCAGATCCACGGGGCGCACGGCATGACCGAGGACAGTGACGGCGCAGCTCTTCCACCGGCGGGCCGCCGTCGTGTCGCTGTGGCTTGGTTACCCGGCCGAACTGCTCGGTGAGGCAGCGTCGTTGCTGCGCGCTCGGATCGCCGCGCGGCCGCGTCGGGTCGTCGTGTAGAACTGCACCGTGACGAGCGCACGCGATGGAGACGGGACTGTGAACGAGGTACGACGTTGAGCGACGCCGTGAACAAGGAGACACCCGCCGACGCCGGTGCGGGTGCCGCGGCCGATGCGCGCACCGAGTTCTGGGCCGGCGCCCGCGCGATGACCCCTTTCATGATCGCCGCGTTCCCCATGGGCATCGTCGCCGGGGCCGCGGGGATCGCGGGCGGTGTGGGCTGGCTCGGCACTGTGGGCATGGGTGCGGCCGTGAACTCCGGCACCGCCATGCTCGCCGGCCTGCAGCTCCTGCGCGACGGCTCGCCGACGCCGGTCATCCTGCTCACCACCCTGGTGCTCAGCCTGCGCATGATGATCTACGCCGTCATGCTCCGCCCGCACCTCAGCGACCTACCGCAGCGCTGGCGTGCTGTGCTGGCCTTCGGTCTGGTCGATGCCACGTTCTTCATCGTCATCGAACGCTTCAAGAAGCCGGCCGGCATCCGTGAGCGCCAGTGGTACTTCCTGGGCAGTGTCACCGCGATGTTCGCCAACTGGATCAGTTCCCTGGTCATCGGTACGGCGTTGGGCAGCGCGGTGCCCGGCATCGCCGGCGAGGGCCTCGAATTCCCGATGACGGCGCTGTTCATCGCGATGATGGCCGGGGCCCTGACCAATTGGAAGATCTGGGTCTCGGTCCTGGGCGCCGGCGCCCTGGCCCTGATCTCCCACCCGCTGCCCTACAACCTGTATGTCGTCGTGGCGACGCTCGGCGGAGCCGTCATCGGCGCGCTGTGCGAGGTGGCGGAGAAGCGCCACAAGAAGAGGGCGGAAACCCCTGACACCCCCGAGGCGGTGTGAGATGACGCTGACCCTTTTGATCATCGGCATGGCGTTGTGCGCGTTCGCCACCCGCTGGGTCCCCCTCGTCCTCTTCGGGGACCGGGAACTGCCCGATGTGGTCAAGAGCGCTCTGAACTACGTGCCCGGCGCGGTGCTCGCCGCCCTGGTCTTCCCCGCGGTGCTGACCCCGATGTGGGACGGAGGCGACAGCGAGTGGGCCGTGCCCACCCTCGTCGGCGGCGTGGCCACCTTGGTGGCGGGCCGGTTCGTCAAGCACTTCCTGGTCGTCACCGTGATCGGTGTCGTCGTCTTCTTCCTGGTCAAGCGCCTCTTCGGCTAGGTGGAGCAGGTCCTCCCGCGGCCCGCAGAGCCACCGCCCAGGGCCCGCAGGGCCCGGTGGGCCACCGCCCGGCGGCCCGCAGAGCCACCTCCCACGCCCGGGAAAGACACCTGCTCGGCCGTCCCTTTTCTCGGTGTGAGTGAGGTTGTTCGGCGTTACAGGTTGCCTGTGGGTGTGCTTGAGGGTGATTTGGCTGTGGTGGTGGCTCCTACGTGTGCTGTGCCGCGTTCGGGTTGTCTGGTGCGTGAGGAGCGGGGTCGTTGGGCTTTGAGTCTGGGTAGTTTGGTGGGTGATTTGCCGCGTTTGGGTGACGACCGGTCTTTGCTTCGGTTTGCCGGGGGTCTTGCGGCTGGGGATATTCGTGAGGTGCTGGGTGAGGCGGAGCCGCTTGGTGAGCCTGCGTTCCCGTATGTGTCTGGGCGTGTGTGCTTTCGGTATGGCAGTGCTCGTGGTCTGCCTTCCGGGCTGTTGCTGATGGGTTTGGGTTGTGTCCACGGGGATCTGGTCGGTTCGCGGGCTGCGACTGTTGCGGCTTTGGAGGCGTTGGTCCTGCGTGAGTTCCTCGGTGCGGGGGGCACGGTTTCCGGGTACCGGTTCCATCATCGGGCCTGGCGTTTGAGGGACCGGATTTTTGCCCGGACGCATGCTTATATTCCCCGGTTTTCTGTCACTTTGCGGCATTTGCCGTTGTCTTTGAGGCTGCGTCATCGTCTGCTGGACCGGGTTGTGCAGGCGGCGGTGTGTGACGCGGAGGCGGCTTTGAGGCTGTTGGGTGCGTATGGTCTGGTGCGGTGGTAGGGGCGTGGCTGTGGGGCTGGGCCGGGTGTGGCCTTTGTGGTGTGCCTGGTGCGGGTTCGGGGTGGTTGGGTGTTTCCTTTCAGGAGTCAACAGGTCAACACTGGTGTTGGGCTTTGTGGTCCCTTCATGCTGGTGGCACGGCCGCGCGCGGCCTGTGTGGCCGCGGCCCGGCCGACGGACAGGGGACGACGGACGGACATGATCGGTGACTGCAGGCATGCAAGCGACAGACATCGTGCGCGGGGGGCGTCATGCCATGGCGCGTTCTGCTCCTCGCCGGGCGGGGCTTCCGCTTATCGACGCTGGAGGCGGCGGTCAGAACGCGGCCGGCGTGGCTGTGGCCGGGCCGGTGCCGGCCCGGGCGCGGGCTGGTCACAAGGGCCAGATCCTCACCACCCGGGTGGGATTGCGCCTGCCGGCGGCGCTGCCGTTCGAGACATGGCAGGCGGCCGGCCGGAAGCTTTTCCAGACGGCCGACTCCTTCGCCTGGTGTCTTGGGGACTGGCTGGTGTATGGGCAGGACAAGTACGGTGACCGGTACCGCCAGGCGGTGGAGGCGGCCGGCCTGGATTATCAGACGCTGCGTAACTATGCGTGGGTGGCGCGGAAGTTCGATGTCTCGCGCCGTCACCCTCAGCTGAGTTTCCAGCACCACGCCGAGGTGGCCGCGCTGCGACCGGGTGATCAGGACGTCTGGCTGGCGCGGGCGCATGACAACGGCTGGTCGAAGACAGAGTTGCGGCGCAGGGTGCGTGCCCACCGGGGCTCGGCGGAGCGCCGGGGTCTTGCCCGGTTGCCGCTGGTTCAGGTGGAGAGTGAAGCGCTGACGCGCTGGCAGGCTGCCGCCGAGCTCGCCGGTAAGCCGTTCGCCGACTGGGTCACGAGCGCTTTGGACGTGGCGGCCTGTGGCACGGCGAAGCACTGCGACGCGGGCTGAGCGGCCGGGGCCGAGGGCGGTCCGGCGGTGCGTTGCGCGGTGCCGGGCGGTCCGCCGGGCAACGCCGCCGGTCACGTGTCGTGGCGTCGGTCGTTCTCGCTGTCGTCGCTGTCGTCGCTGTCGTCGCTGTCGTCGCTGTCGTCGCTGTCGTCGCTGTCGTCGCTGTCGTTGCTGCCGTTGCTGTCGTCGCTGTCGGGGTGGGGTTGTTCGTCAGCTGATGCTGCGGGGGAAGCGGAAGAAGCCGTGCGGGTCGTAGGCGTGCTTGATGCGTGCCAGGCGGGGGTAGTTTTCGGCGTAGTAGGCGGTCCGCCAGTCTTCCAGGGCGGGGTCCATGTAGTTTTGGTAGCTTTCGGGCAGGGAGTGGCGGTCGAGGACGGCGAAGCCGTCTGCGAGCCAGTTTTCACAGGCTGCTGTGTCTTCGCTGGTGTAGGCGGGGTCGGGCAGTTCTGCGGTGAGTCCGGCCAGTATCTGGGTGGTGCGGTGTACGTAGGCGGTGTCGGTGCGGGCCGGTTCGTTCGCGGCGCCTCCGAGGGCCTCGAAGTACAGTTTGCGGGTCTGTCCGGTTCGCATGTGCGTGGGGTCGGTCAGGACTGTCAGGAGGTCCTCGATGTCGGCGGGGGGCACCGTTGAGTCGAACATCCGGGACCGGGTGCGGTAGTAGTTCCAGCGGGGCACCATCGATTCGGGTGTGGTGCCGGCCCGGTGGCATTGTGCGGTGGTGAGGGTCGCGCAGCCGTAGATCTGCATCATGCCTTGCTGAAGCGATCTTTCTGCGACGGTCCGGTTGAGGGGGTTTGTGCCGACTGCTGCGACGAGTTCGTCGATATGGCGGTCGAGGTCTTCCACGGTGCCGTACCAGGTGCCGGCGATGCTCACCATGGTGTCGGGTGAGGGGGGGCTTGCGGAGCCGGCTATGAGCAGCGAGGAGAGGTCGTTGGGTGCCCTTGTCACCCACTGCTGCCAGTTTTCGATCGTTGTGGCCGTGTCGCCTGCCGACCAGACCAGTCTGTAGCCGGTCAGGGTGGTGCGTCGTATGGGTTGCAGTGTGTAGCTGGTGACGACGCCGTAGTTGCCGCCGCCGTTGCCGCGCAGTGCCCAGTACAGATCGGGGTTGTCTTGGGCCGAGGCGCGTACGGCGCGCCGGTCCGCCAGTACCACTTCGGCTGAGACGAGCCGGTCGCAGGCCATGCCGTATTTGCGTGTCTGATGGCCGATGCCGCCGCCCTGGATGAATCCGCCGGCGCCTACGGTGGGGCAGAGGCCGCTGGCCAGGGCGAGCCCGTGCGGGGTGAGGGCTGCCAGCGCGTCGACTTGCTGGGTGCCGGCCCCGATCGTGACGAGTGTTTGGTCGGTGGTGACCCGGTTCAGCCGGGAGACGTCCAGTATTATGCCGGTCGTCGTCGAGTAGCCGCCGAAACTGTGTCCGCCGCTGCGGGGAACGGTGTGTATCCCTTTGTCCTGGGCGAACGCCAGGACGGTCTGGACATCCTGTGTGTTCTGGCAGTAGGCGATGGCCATCGGGTGGGTGGTGTCGAACTGGCGGAGTGACTGCTCGCGGGCCTGTTCGTAGCGTGCGTCCGACGGCAGGATGAGATCACCGTCGAGGTGACGGCTCAGTGCGTTCCAGCCGGCCGTGCCGCGGCGCCGGGTGGTGCTGCCGGCGGCGGATCCGGTCGGCCCGAGGAGGCCTGTCACCGCACCGGCCGTCGATGCGGCGGTCAGGCTCAGGACAGCACGGCGAGTGAGGTTGCCTGCCACAGTGATTCCCCCATACGTGTAAGACGTTGCCGTGATTCTCATCATTCGCTGAGAGCGGGCGCAAGGACGAGGGCCGTAACTGACCGCCCTCACTCGGGGTTTTCGGGCGGATACCGGTAACGAGGGGAACGGCCCGGCACCCCGGCACCCCGGGCCCCGTGGCGGGGGGGAGGGGTTGAGCACGCGGGTGTGTGAGCCGGCGGCCGCCCGCGCCGTCGGGCCGGTGTCTGGATGTCCTGGCCGGCGGGCCGGGGGGGGGGATGTTCGTTGTGCTGTACCGGGGGGTGTGCTGCCCTGCTCGGCTGTGGCAGGTCGGCGCGGGGCGTCCGGGCCGGTTCTGCGTTCTTCGGCCAAGAGGGGGGCACCGGTGGGCGCTGCTGTTCAGGCATGGCCCTCGCGGTTGTGTGCCGCGGGGCGTGTGGGCGGCCGCCTGACGCCGGTGTTTTGCATGCTGTGCCGGGGGAGGTGGCGGGCTGCGTCGTCACGAGCGCGTGTGAGGAGCCGGGGGGCCTGGTATCCGTCGTGCGGGCCGGTCGGGGAGCGGCGCTTGAGCAGGTCTCGAACGGCAGGGCTCAGGATGCAGGGCATGAAGGCACTCGTGCTGGCCGGCGGGAGCGGTAGCCGGTTGCGCCCGTTGACGCTCTCGATGCCCAAGCAGCTGATCCCCGTCGCGAACGAGCCGGTCCTGCGGCACTGCTTGCGCAACATCCGGGCCATGGGCATACGGCAGGTCGGCGTCGTGGAGGGCGAGCACGGCGACCAGATCCGGGCGGCGCTGGGGGACGGGGCGGCGCTGGGCCTGGACCTCACCTACATCCGGCAGGACACCCCGGCCGGGCTCGCGCACTGTGTCCGTATCGCCGCGGGCTTCCTCGGCAACGAGGATTTCGTCCTGTACCTGGGTGACAATGTGGTGGTCGGTGATCTGGCGGGCGCGGCCGAGGAGTTCAGGTCCAGCCGGCCGGCCGCGAAGCTGCTGCTTGCCAAGGTCGCCGATCCGAGCCAGTACGGTGTGGCCGGCCTCCGTGCGGACGGCAATGTCCGTGCGGTGGTGGAGAAGTCGCCTTGCCCGCCGAGCGATCTGGCGATCATGGGTGTCTACTTCTTCACGCCGGAGATCTGTGCCGCAGTAGACCGGATCAGTCCCAGCCCGCGCGGTGAACTGGAGATCACCGACGCGATCCAGTACCTGATCGATGCGGGGGGTACCGTCTCCGCGCAGCCTTTCACCGGCCTGTGGAAGGACACCGGCACGGTCGAGGGCCTGCTGGCCTGCAATCGGCTGCTGCTGGACGGGTTACCTCCGAACATCGCCGGTGTGGTCGACGCGGCGAGTGTCGTGCACGGCGATGTGACGGTGGAGAGCGGTGCGCGGGTGACCCGCTCCGTGCTGCGCGGGCCGCTCGTCCTCGGCGCGGGCAGCGTGGTCGAGGACAGCGTCCTGGGCCCGTATGTCGCCCTCGGGCCGCAGTGCCGGGTGCGCAAAGCCGTCGTGCGGGACTCGATTCTCCTGGGCGGCTCCGTCGTGCGGGGAGGGCCACCGGTCACCGGTGAGATATCCAACGGCCGGCTGCGGGTCACGGCACCTGCCACCTCCTCGGCCGAGGACCGCAGTGCGTCGTGATCAGCGTTCTTCCGGGTTCGTCCTGCCCGCACCGATCGCCGCCGCGGCGGCCGCGTCGGCCGCGGCGGCGGTCGGCGGCCCGCACACCGAGCCGCAGGAAGAGCACCGCGCATGCTGCCGCGCCCGCCCGTCCACCCCGCATCGCGGGCGCGGGGCGGGCGGATCACTCGCCCGCCGGGCTGTATGTGTCGGTTGCCCGGGACGGGTCGTGCCGGGGCACCGCCATGTTCCTCGCCGGCGGGGGCGTCCCGGCCGTGCGGGGAGCGGTCTACGGGCGGGCCGGCGCCGGCCCGCCCGGCCCGCCGTCACCGCGAGCGACGAGCGTACCGGCCCGGCCGTGGCCCGGCTGACCAGGTGAGGGCGGGTGTCACCGCGCTGCGCGCGGTGCGCTGGCGGACCTCGTATCGAAGGGATCGAGCATGACGACCGCGACACAGCTGGCAGCGCGGGATGACACCCGGCTGCCCGCACGGCTGGAGCGTTCCCGGCGGGCCGTCGTGGCCGGTACGGGCATGCGGACCCAGGACGTCGACGCCTGGCTCGCCGGGCGCCGCCAGGCGCACCGCTTCACCGTCGAGCGGGTGCCGCTTGAGAAGATCGACGGCTGGTCGTTCGAACCGGGAAGCGGCAATGTCGTGCACCGCAGCGGGCGGTTCTTCAGCGTGGAGGGGCTGGATGTCGCGATCGACGGCCGGGCGTGGCAGCAGCCGATCATCGTGCAGCCCGAGGTGGGGATCCTCGGCATTCTGGCCAAGGAGTTCGACGGTGTCCTGCACTTTTTGATGCAGGCCAAGATGGAGCCCGGTAATCCCGGCCTGCTGCAGCTCTCGCCGACCGTGCAGGCCACCTACAGCAATTACACCGGTGTGCACCGGGGCGCCGATGTGAAGTACCTGGAGTACTTCACGCGGCCGGGAAGGGGCCGGGTGGTCGCCGATGTGCTGCAGTCGGAGCACGGTTCCTGGTTTTTGTGCAAGTCCAACCGCAACATGATCATCGAGACGTTCGACGAGGTGCGGCCGGACGAGGACTTCTGCTGGCTCACGCTGGGACAGATCGGCAGCCTGCTGCGCCGTGACCATGTCGTGAACATGGACGCGCGCAGTGTCCTGGCCTGTGCGCCGATGGCGCCCGCGGAGGCGGGCGCGGTGCGCTCGGACACCGATGTGCTGTCGTGGTTCACCAACGAGCGGGCCCGGCACGAGGTGCGGGCCCGGCGTATCCCGCTGGCCGAGGTGAGCGACTGGGTGCGCACCGAGGACCACATCCGCCACGTCGACAACCGGTATTTCCGGGTCGGCGGGGTGTCCGTCGTCGCCGGCAACCGTGAGGTGACCTCGTGGATGCAGCCGCTGCTGGAGCCGGTCGGCGTGGGTTTGTGCGCGTTCCTGGTCCGCCGCTTCGCCGGGGTGGTGCACCTGCTGGTCCACGCCCGGGCGGAGGGGGGCCTCCTCGACACCGTCGAACTCGGGCCGACGGTGCAGTGCACCCCGCAGAACTATGCCCATCTGCCGGAGCGGGAGCAGCCGCCGTTCCTTGATCTGGTGCGCCGTGCGGGAGCGGACCGGATCCGCTACGCGGCGCTGCACTCGGACGAGGGCGGCCGTTTCCACAACGCGGTCAGCCGCTGCCTGCTGGTGGCGGCCACCGAGGCGGAGGCGGGTGCCGAGCCGCCGCCCGGGTTCGCCTGGGTCACTCCCGGCCAGCTGCATTCGCTGGCCCGGCATGGCCACTACCTGAACATGCAGGCGCGTACGCTGCTCGCGGTCGTGGGGCTGCTGGAGGGGCTGTTGTAGGCCGGCGGCGCTATCGGGCGCTGTGGGCGAACGCCTCGACGCAGCGCCGCAGCGCGAGGTGCAGCGGCACCCGGGGGCGCCAGCCGGTGGCCGCCCGGAACCTTGAGGAGTCGATCGTGACGCTGTGCATGTCGGTGGCCGTGGCGAAGTCGGGCGGCGGCAGGCACACGACGGGCACCGGCGGCCGCCCCAGGTGGGCGCCGACCAGGTCGGCGATCGTCCGCAGGACATCGCCCAGGGGCACGCCGCGGCCGGTGCCCAGCAGCCAGTGCCGGCCCGCGAGCACCTGGGCGTGGTCGATCCCGGCGAGGAAGGCGTCCGCGGCGTCGTGCACGTACAGCAGGTCGCGTTCGACGGTGCCGTCGTTCCACAGGGTGAGTTCCTCGCCGGCGAAAGCCTTGCGCACCATGGTGCAGACCACGCCGCGGCCGGTCAGCCGTCCCCGCGGGCTGTCCCCGTACACGGTGGGCAGCCGCAGGGAGACGCCGCGGACCAGCCCGGCGGCGTCGGCGGCCTTGAGTATCTGCTCGGCTGTGTGCTTGTGCCGGTCGTAGGCGGTCGTGGGCCGGTCGGGTTCGCTGCCGTCGATGGGCATCCGCTCGGGCAGGCCGGCCTGCGAGGTGGAGCCCGCGAACAGGACGGCGGGCGGCCGGCGGGTGTTGCCGAGCAGGCCGACGAGGTCGCGCATCACACCGACGTTCACTTCTTCGGCGGCCGGGTTGCCCGCGGCCTCACGCCAGTCGGCGGTGTGCATCAGCAGATGGACCACCGTGTCCGCGCCGGCCACCGCCGCTTCGAGCGCGGCGCGGCCGGTGAGGTCGGCGCACACCGTCTCGATGTCGGCCACCGCGCCGGCCGGCACCGGCTGCGGGCGGCGGCCGACGGTGCGCAGCCGGACCGGGCGCCGGGCGAGGGCTTCGACGACTGCGGCGCCGATGAAGCCCGAACCGCCCAGCACCACGATCAGCGGCCGGTGACCGCCGTCCCCCGCGGCCGTCACCGCGGCACCGCCCCGGCGCGGTACAGGGCCTGCCAGTAGTAACTCCACGACACCGCGCGTTCCCGCGCCACGCACTGCCACCGCGGGCCGGGCCGGTAGGCGGACACGAAAGCGGGCACCTTCTGCAGCACCGCCTCGCTGTCGTGGATGTCGATGACGTCGCGCAGCAGCCCGCTGTTGAGCGCCAGCTCCACCACGGCGGCGCCCTGCGAGTGGCCATCCAGCGTCTTGTCGATGTACTTGCCGACCGGGTTGTTGACGTAGAAGTGCGCGCAGGTCGCGTCGATGAGCGCGAGGTAGTCCCCTACGGTGCCGGGGTCCATCTCGGCGAACGAGTCGATGTTCAGGCACAGATCGAAGCGGGCGCCGCGCACCTGCTCCTCCACCTCGTCGACGCCCACGAAACGGATCTTCGCGAACTGCTCCGGCTCCAGCACGGTGTGCAGGTACCGGCGCGACAGGGCGAGCGTGTTCGGCAGATCGACGATCGTGTATCCGGCGACCTCGTGGTTGGACAGCAGGGTGTGACAGGTCCGGCCGTAGCCGGCGCCGATCTCCATGATGCGGGCGCCGTCGAGGGGCAGGTTCGCCGCCATGAACTCGACCTCGTGCACCGCCTGCAGATAGTCCAGGCACACCGGTTCGCCGTTGCAGCGCACCGCATAGGGGTCGCCGACCTCCCGGTTGCGTGTGCGCTGCAGCCGCTCCCTGTTGGCGGGGCTGAGCTGCATGCCCAGGGCGAAGGTGAGGGCCTTGAGGTAGCGCACGCCGTTGGGCTGCGGGTTCCACAGCGCCAGCTTGAAGTTGACCCCGTTCGACTTGAACCCGGCGAGGTCGGCCACGGCCTCCTCGGTGATGTGCGCCTCGTTGATGTGCAGCCACTGCGCGCTCGGGCCGTAACGCCGGTGCACCTGACCGGTCATGACTGGGCCTCCTTCGCCCTGGCCTGGCCTTCCGGCCCTCGCCTGCGGTGTCGCTGTCCGGCGCGGCCGTGTGCCGCCCCGTGCGCTACGGCCTCCTTGGCCCGGTCCGGGCGGCGCACGGCGCCCACGAGCACATCGTGCTGGAGCTGCTGGAGCGTGTGCGACGGTTCGATGCCCAGGTTCTGGTCCAGCGTGCGCCGCAGTTCGCGGTAGGCGTCCAGGGCTTCCGCGCGCCGGCCCGCCTCGCTCAGGGCGATCATCAGCTGTTCGTGGAACCACTCGTCGAAGGGATGCTCGGCCGCGGCCAGCCGCAGCTCGGGGATGAGTTCGTGGTGCCGGCCGAGCCGCAGGTCGGCCAGGATCCGGGTGCGGACCGTCCGGGTGCGCACCTCCTCCAGCTTCCGGATGTGCGGGGTCAGCACCGGGCCCGCGGTGATGTCGGCGAGCACCCGGCCGCGCCACAGCGCGAGCGCCTGCCGCAGACGGCGGGCCGCCCGCTCCGCGTCGCCCGCGGCGTAGGCGGCGGCACCTTCCGCACTGAGCCGCTCGAAGACGAACGCGTCGATCTCCGACTCCTCGCACCGCAGCAGGTAACCCGGCGGGCGGGTCTCGATGAACTCGCCCTCACCGGGCCGGCCGGCGCACCGCAGGTACATCTTGCGCAAGTGATAGATGTACGTCTGCGCCGCGGTGACCGCCCGGCGCGGGGGGTTCTCCCCCCACAGTTCCTGGATGATGCAGCCCCGGTCGACCACCTGGTTGGCCCGCAGCAGCAGCAGGGCAAGCGTCCAGCGCACCCGGGTCGCGCTGGGTGTGCTCGGCGTGCCGTCTATCGAACTCTCGAAGGGACCGAGTACTCGGAATTTCATGACTGTTTTCCTACACCCGCCGCGCCGGGCCCGGCAGCTGGCTGAGTGAGTAGTCGTCCGCCCTGCGCCCGGTGCTCACGCCCCGCCGGGCGGCATTCTTCACGCGGGACAGCGGCGCACGGACGCCGCTCATGCGCGGCGGCCACGCGCAGTCAATCTGAGGGATGGGCGCCGCGACACCGCTGGCTAGTCTGAACTCAGCCGCGAGCCAGCCCGGTTCAGCTGTCCAGGTACCTGTTCGGAAAAACAGATCAACGGTTGCCGAGGTCCAGAATCATGCCTTTGCGGATGCCATGAAGATCCTTTTCTCCAGCCATCCCGGTTATGGCCACACCCACCCTTTGCTGCCGCTGGCCCTAGCCGCCCGGCAGGCCGGCCATGACGTCCTGTATGCCACGGGTGAGAGATTCCACCCGCTGCTGCGAGGGCTCGGATTTTGTACCGTGCCGGCCGGGATGCCGATCCGGGATGCCTTCGCCGCCGCCTTAGCAGGGACGGACGGGACGAACGGGCAAGTGCCGCCGGAGGAATGGCTCGAGCCCGCGGTCCGGGTGTTAAACGAGATACTGCCCCGCCGGTTCGCCGCCGACCTGCTGCCCGTGCTGCGGGCACAGCGGCCCGACCTGGTGGTGTACCAGGCCGGTAACCCGGGAGCCGGGCTCGCGGCACACCGCGCGGGCATTCCCGCCGTATGCCACGCCAACGCCCGGGCGGAGGCGATCGACCCGGCAGACCGGTGGCAGCGGCGCGGCATGCAGCTGCTGCGCGCGGTCGCTGCCGAGAACGGTGTGGAACTGCCCGAGGGGCAGTACCTCCTCGGTGACCGGTACCTGGACATCTATCCGGACCCGCTGCAGGAAACGTCGTTTGTGGACCGTCCGGAACGGATGTTGCTGCGCCCGGTGCCCTTCAACGAATCCGGTGAGCTGCCGCAGATCGTCCTGGCCGGACGGAAACGGCCGCTGGTCTACCTGACGCTGGGCACCGTTCTCGGCACCGCTGCCGCCCTGCGCGCCGCCGTCGACGGGCTGTCCGCCCTGGACGCCGAGGTGGTGGTGGCGGCCGGGCCGAACATTTCGCTGGCCGATTTCCCTGCCCTGCCCGCTCATGTGCACCTCAAGCAGTGGGTGCCGCAGGCGGAACTGCTGTCACTGGCCGATCTCGCGGTGCACCACGGCGGTTCCGCAACCACCCTCGGCGCGGCCGGTTCCGGGGTACCGCAACTGTTCCTGCCCATCGGATTCGACGGGTTCCTCAACGCCGGCGCGGTCGCGGCGGCCGGTGCCGGCAGGCGGCTGCTGCCCGAGGGGGTCCAACGATGGGAGGACCGGCGCCGCTGCGATGTCGTCTCCGCCGCGGCCGTCACCGAGGCAGCCGGCGGGCTGCTGGCCGATCCCGGGGCCAGACAGGCGGCCAAGGCCATCGCCGAGGAGATCGC